>CAYVCQ010000009.1:0-93511 GCA_964450405.1 uncultured Leptospirales bacterium
TAAATAGATTTGATTTTACAGGTAAGTTAAATGGATATTAATACTTTTTTAAAATCGGCAAAAGGTGAAGGTTCAGTGAATTCAGATTCAGCTGTTGAAGAGGTTAAAGATAGTGACGTAATACAGCTTGTGAGTTTTATGCTGGATGATGTTGAATATGGAGTGGATATTCTTTCTGTTCATGAAATTCTCAGATATCCTGAAATGACCAGACTGCCTAATACTCCATCCTTTATAAAGGGAGTTATCAATCTCAGGGGAAATGTTCTTCCTGTGGTTGATGTGCGCCTGAGATTCGGTTTTCCTAAGGGTAATGTTACTGATTTAACCCGTGTAATAGTTGTTGAAACCGGTGGAAAGCAGGTAGGCCTTCTTGTTGATAATGTTTATCAGGTTGTAAGAATACCTGTTGCAAATGTTGATCCGCCATCAGAGCTGATAATCGGAGTTTCTGAAGAGTTTATATCCGGCATCGGACGGATGAAGGATAGACTTATTGTTCTGCTCAACATGTCTCATATAATTTTTCTTGAAGAAAAAGAGATAGCTCATGAGTTGTTATCTCATTCTTCAGACATTCAATAAATGAAGGGGTAGATTATTATGTCCTTTTCCCTCGGTGAATATCAGGATATTTTTTTAGAAGAAGCGGATGAATTACTTCAGGAGCTCAACAAAAACCTTTTAGAGCTTGAAAGGAATCCTGAGGATGAAGAGATAATTAATAACATCTTCAGAGCTGCTCATTCACTAAAGAGTTCGGCAGCATTTGTGGGGCTGAATGATTTAAGTGATCTTGCGCACAGGATGGAAAATCTTCTTCAGGGGATAAGGGATAAAACTAATGTCATTACTCCGGAAGTTGTTGATGTAATATTCAAATGTTTTGATACAATAAGTGAAGTTATTGAACTTGTATCATCAGGTGTTGAACCGCATCATGATCTCCGGCCTTTAATAGACAGAATTAATAATGTTAATGATAACTCAAAGATCAGTACAGGCGCCGAACCGGCTGCTGTAACTGCTCAGACAGTTAAATCAAAAAGTGCGCCTCAATTAAAAACTACATTTTCTTTTGCCGAAAGTGATGAGATTAAAAAAGCATTAACTGATGGTATGGTATGTTATGAAATTACCATCATAATTGAAGAATCTGCACAGATGAAATGGGTAAAGGGGCAATTGATTGCAGCCAATCTTGAGAAGGACGGAAATATTGTAAAAACTTTTCCATCTCTTGATGATATGAGTTCCGACGAAACTATTTCCATGTTAAAACTGATTCTTCTGACTTACCGTAACCCTCAGCAGGTTTACAAAGGTTGCGATATTGATCAGATAGAGAGAATTGAAATAAGAGATATAACTTCAGTAAGGAAAGACGACAAGCTCTTATTGAAAATAGGTTCGGTTATTCAGATTGAAAAGCCGGGCAATAGCAAGATCGAAGCTGTAAATGAAAAGAATATTGATACTGATTCTGAACCAAATGATGATAATACTTACGCCCGCGAGTTTTCAATAGATGATTCATCTGACTCAGATGATTCAGATGAGGATATTGTTGATCACAGAAGAGGTGAGAAAACTGTAGATCATGATAGAAGAAAAGGTCCGATGCTTAAGACTGTAAAAGTATCGGTAGAGAAACTTGATCTTTTATTGAATAATGTTGGTGAACTTGTAATAGCAAATTCAGGATTCTACAGGCTTTATGAAGAAATCCGTAAATATGCAGGAAATAAAGCAATTTCCAGTGAATTTAAAAATCGGATGGAGCAGATGTCGAGGATTGCTAAAGATCTTCAGACCGGTATAATGAAGACACGAATGGTTCCAATCGGTCAGGTCTTTACCAGATTCAACAGACTTGTGCGTGATCTTGCAAAAGAAAATAATAAAAATCTTGAATTGATAATCAAGGGTGAAGAGACAGAACTTGATAAGAAAGTTATAGATGTAATCGGCGAACCTCTTCTCCATCTTATAAGAAATGCCGTTGATCATGGAGTTGAACTTCCCGAGGAGAGAGCAAGACTTGGTAAGGCAGAGATAGCTACTATTACCCTTAATGCATACCAGGGCGGTAATCAGATCTTCGTTGAGATAACTGATGACGGGAAGGGGATAGATGTTCAGGCAATTAAAGAAAAAGTTATAGAGAAAAAGATGTCAACCCCTGAGATACTTGCTAATATGGATGATGCAGATATCTTTAATTTTATATTTATTCCGGGATTTTCAACCGCTAAAACAATTACTGACATATCCGGCCGCGGCGTCGGGATGAACGTAGTTAAAGAAACTGTGAATGAGCTTAATGGTAATGTGAGCATAGAAACGGAAAAAGGGATGGGGACAAAATTTATTCTTACCTTTCCGCTGACTCTGGCAATTATTCCTGCTATTATGACTAAGGTCCGCAAGGAGGTTTATGCTATACCTCTTTCAGATGTTATTGAAACAATCAAAATTTCACAATCCGATATTGCAACAATTGAAGGACATGAAGTAATAAATCTTAGGGGTGAAATACTATCTCTGCTCCGACTTAATGAGTTTGTAGGTTTGAAAAGTATTCTTTCTGCTAATCAGAAAATTCCTGTAGTTGTGGTAGGATATGGAAACAGAAAAATAGGAATGATAGTTGATTATCTCGAAGGGAAAATGGAGATAGTAATAAAATCACTTGAACATAATTATACGAATGTCGAAGGTCTTGCTGGAGCTTCAATCCTTGGAGATGGAAGTATATGTTTGATACTCGATATTCAAACAATGATTAATAAAGTTATTTCACAACAGGATAAACTTACTCAGGAAGAAAAACTTAAAATCATGAAGTCACGTCTGGTCGATTCAGATGAAGCTGATGAAGAAGAAGATGTTAAACCGATGGAATTATCTGCAGATGCTGATAAGGTTGTTTTTTCAGATATACCTACTCCAGGGAAAACCCGGGGTATGACCGGAACATCGGAAAAAGAAGGAAGCCCTAATTTTATCTCGGATGTTTTTATTTTTGACGAAGAAAAAAGTGAAGATGAAGTAAAACCGGTTATTGCTGCTGTGGAAGAAAAAAAGTCCTCCGTGGTTGTGTTTTTAGAAGATAATAAGCCTGAATCTGTCTCTGTCGAAAGTGAACAAAACACCGAAACTGAAATGCAGGCAATTGCTGAAGATGAAGAGTTGACTGAAGAAGTTAAATCAAAGGTCAAGGGAGCTCTCTCTGAATTTAGAGATGAGTTGAAACAAAATATAAGTGAAGCGGTACAATCCGGTGTGCATGATGCGCATATTTCTGACGAGTTGAATATTAGTAAGGAAGAGCTTAATGAATTCAATCTTTTATCAAATATGGGTGCTGCAAATGCGGCAGAATCACTTTCTAAAATTTTAAACAAAAGAATAGATCTTTCTATTCCGGAGGTTAAACTGACTCCGGTGGAAAAAATTCCTGAATTTTTCGGAAATTTAGATGAGCCATATATGGGTGTGCTGCTTGGCATTGAAGGGGATATTAACGGTACACTGCTTCTTCTGCTGCAGGAAAAAGTAGGATTTGACCTTATTGATATGCTGTATGGGACCGATTCTAGCGGAACAAAAGAATTGAGTGAAGATGGTGTTTCGGCACTGAAAGAACTCACTAATATTATTGGCGCTTCAATATTAAATGTATATGCTGAGAAATCAAATATGGTTGTTAAGCCGAATGTCCCTACCTTTGTTCATGATTATCTTCAGTCAGTTATGGATACCGTGCTTATAATGCATAATATTGAACATGATTACGCCATTGTAATGGAAACAGCATTTTATTTTGAAAATGATCAGGTAATGGGTAATCTTATGATATTACCTGAAACTACATCATTAAAAGATTTAGTTAAAGGATTTAAAAGCAATGTCAGAGCAGATTAAGGTTCTGGTTGTAGACGATTCCTCTCTTGTGAGGAAGATAGTCACAGATATTCTGGAAAAGGATCCGGCGATAAAAGTTGTCGGAACTGCCAATAACGGTAAAACTGCAATTTTCAGAAATCAGGAATTGAATCCTGATGTAATCACTATGGATATTGAAATGCCCATTCTAGACGGTTTGGCAGCGCTCAGGCAGATAATGGCAACAAAACCTAAGCCTGTGATAATGATGAGCGTATTGACACAACATGGTGCAGATGCTACATTTAAGGCTCTTGAGCTTGGAGCTGTTGATTTTATTCCGAAACCTTCTACACTGATGTCTATGTCGGTTGAAGAAATCGGAGATTTGCTTATAAAAAAAGTAAAATCTGTTTATAAATCCAAGCTTAATATAAATAAAATTGAAAGTGAAAAAAATAATTCAGTTTATTTAAAATCGGACATTAAGCCGATATTAAAAACAGTATCAGATAAGATAGTTGCAATCGGTACATCAACTGGAGGACCATCAGCTTTAATAAATGTTTTTAAAAAATTTCCTGAGAAGTTTCCCTCCCCGGTTCTGGTTGTGCAGCATATGCCTGAAGGATTTACAGCAGCCTTTTCTAAAAGGTTGAATGATAGTTCTAATCTTGAGGTTAAGGAAGCTGAGGATGGCGATGAGGTTTTTCCAGGTCATGGATATGTAGCTCCCGGGCATTCACATATGAACTTGGTGAAAATAGGGGACAAATACAAGTTGAGGGTGTTTAAGTCTGAGAAGGTTTCTGGTCACATGCCATCGATAGATGTTTTGTTTAATTCTATCGCAGAGTTTGCCGGAAACAGATCTGTAGGTGTAATAATGACCGGAATGGGCAAAGATGGATCTGAAGGTTTATTGAAAATCAAAGAAAGAGGCGGTTATACCATTGCTCAGAATGAAGAGACTTCAGTAGTATATGGGATGAATAGAGTTGCAGTTGATATAGGTGCGGTTGATGAAATAGTATCTTTGTCAGATATTACTGACAAAATTGTTAAGCATATTTAATAATAGTAATTGATTTCCTGACAGGTGAAAATAAAGTATGCTAAAATGATTTAAAAGTCAGAAAAAGCTGTTATATCATTTACTCAGGCATTAGCATAGTATTTGTAGCGAGATTTCCGTGCAGTTTCAGGCATTTAGAAAAATGAATGAATTTTTTTATAATAGATTGACATATAAATTATAAGTATCTATATTTAAATAAAATAGAATGGAGTATTGTGATGGCAAGAGTTTTGATTGTAGATGATGCAAAATTTATGAGAACCCTTGTGAAAGACGCTCTCGTTCCAGCGGGACATGAAATAGTCGGTGAGGCTGAAAACGGGAATGAGGCGGTCGAATTATATAAGAAACTTAAGCCTGATCTTGTTACTATGGATATAACCATGAGAGAAAAGGATGGAATAGAAGCAGCAGGAGAAATACTAGCTGCAGACTCTTCCGCAAGAATAATAATGGTAACTGCTCTTGGACAGGAGAGTCTTCTTACTAAGGCGATTAAACTTGGAGTGAAAGATTTTGTCGTAAAACCCTTTCCTCCAGAGAGACTTCAAAAAGCAGCAGAAAAAGCTTTGTCTTAAAACAGGTTGATTATTGTTTTCTCTTGCATTAGAGAGCCCTCAAACCCCTTAGATTGTTAAGGGGTATTTTCCCGGAATAGAAATAAAATAAAACGACATGTCAGAAAACGAAATAATAAATCCGGAAGGATCAGAAAAAGAGAATTCTTATATCGTAAATATTGAAAAATACAGCGGTCCTCTTGATGTTTTATGGGAATTGATAAAAAAATCAAAAATAGATATTACAGAAATATCTATTTCTCAGATAACTGAACAATATATTGCTTTTATTAAAATGATTGAGGACATGGATGTTAAAGTTGCATCTGATTTTGTTCTTATGGCGTCAGAGCTAATATATTATAAAAGCAGGGCGCTTTTACCGACAGGTGAAGTGGAAGATGAATACTTTACCCAGCCTCTCCCCCCTGAATTGATTCAAAAGCTTCTTGAATATAAAAAATATCAGAAAATGTCTGATGAATTTAAAGAAATCTACGAAATACAGAATAATGTATATGTAAGAAATAATATAAGTGAAAATCTTGGAGAGGAAGAGCTCTATCTTGAGGTATCATTATATGAGCTTCTGAAGGCATTTTCAAGTGTATTAAACTCCACGGCTACAGTTGATATACGGGAAATTGTATTTGACGAAATACTCGTTAGTGACAGGATTGAATATATCACTGAATTACTTAAAGAAAATGAATCAATAATCTTTACTGAAATATTCTCTGTTAAACCCTCAAAAGCCGAAATAATAGCTTCTTTTCTGGCGGTTCTTGAGATGTCAAAGACATGCATGATAAGAGTGCAGCAGCACAGGGTTTTCGGTGATATAAGGATACTCCGGAATTTTTCTCTTGAAAGACTCGATAGCGGAATAATTATTGGTGATGACTACAGCGGATGAGTAAATAAGTAATAAATCTTCTGTTATTTTGAAGAAACCTGGAAAAAACCTAAAAAAACTTCGCGGCTGAGAAATCTGCTTTTTAATTAATAAAGATTTTTTGCCTAACCTCCTGAAGCAGGTTTGAATTGAGATTTTTTTAGTCTTTCGAATTGCGATGTATTGAACCTGTCGAAATGACATTAATATAAATGTTTCACTGGTTTATTAAAATTATACAAAGATAATGGGTTAATTATGGGTGATTCAGAAAATAACAACCAGATTAACAGTGAAGAGATATCAGAAAATGATGTAGATGAAATTGTCGAAGATGAGATTGACAGAGAGCATGATCTAAAAAGTCTTTTTGAGGCAGTTTTTTTTCTCAGTAATGATCCTGTGCCTATAAGTTTTTTTGTTAAAAACTTCATGATAGATCCAACTCAGGCAAAAATAATAATCGATTCACTTGTTGATGAATATGAAGAGAGAGATGGCGGTATTAGACTCGCCGAGCTTTCCAATGGTTATCAGTTTGTAACAAATGCCCGTTTTGCGGAACAGTTGCGTCATGCACTTGGTCTCAGAAGACGGGAGAGTTTATCTAAGGGGATGCTCGAAACTCTTGCTATAATTGCTTATAAACAGCCTCTGGTCCTTGCAGACGTTGATGAGCTGCGTGGAGCTTCCTCAAGAATGATGGTGGCAAATCTGATGAAACGGAACCTTGTAAAACCTGTTGGTAGAAAAGATCTGCCGGGCAGGCCTCTTGCGTATGGAACAACGGATGAATTTTTACGTTATTTCGGTCTGAATAAGCTTTCAGATCTTCCGAAATTGTCTGAAATTAAAGAATTTTCAATTGATAGTGAATAAAGTGAATAATAACCGGAAAATAATTGTTGCAGTCGATGGTCCCGCCGGTTCCGGGAAAAGCAGTGTTTGCAGAAGGGCTGCTATTGATCTTGGCGTGAAATATATCGACTCAGGGGCAATTTATAGGGCTATAACCTGGTACTTTATGGATAAATATGGAGATGATTTATCTGTTAATAATCCGGTTGAAGAACTGGAAAATGTAGAGATAAGGCAGCTTTTTGAATCTGATGGTAAAGTCAGGACAATACTAAATGGTCAGGATGTTTCAATGATTATCAGAGAGGAAAGTGTTGCAGAGAAGATTAGTCATTTTTCAAATAATGAAGAGGTTAGAGGTTTTGTAAGTACGTTATTGAGAAAATGGGCAGGTGAAAACTCAATAATAATGGATGGACGGGATATTGCAACAGTGGTTTTTCCTGATGCGGATTTGAAGATATATCTTGATGCTTCTGTTGATGTGCGAACAGCCAGGAGAGTTAAAGAATATACCGATTCGGGAAAAAATGTTGACGAAAATTTTATCAGAAATCAGATTATACAGAGAGACTATAAAGATGAACATAGAGAGTTCGGACCTCTAAAAAAGGCTGCGGATAGTGTTAGTTTGGATACTTCGAATATGTCCTTCACCGAAGTAATAGAAAAGCTTAAAGATTTGATAAAACTCAGCAACTGAATATGATATAGAATAAGGTGCAGGTATGACCCTAATTACAGATGATAACTTCGATGTAATAGATATGGAATCCGTGGCAGATTCCGCTCTCGATGACTTAGAAGCGGGTATGATAGTAAAAGGAGAGGTTGTCACAGTTGATTCCGGTTTTGTATATGTAAATGTCGGAACAAAATCCGATGGACGTGTTGCCATTGAAGAATTTGACACAACTCCAAAAGTTGGAGAGACTTTTATTGTTAAACTCATGAATAAAAAACTTGTTGATGGAGTTTATCATTTTTCTAAAAAAGCTGCCGAGACAGAGAAGGGTTGGAAGGATTTTATTCAGTTTTATAATGAAGGGAAAAAAGAGATTAATGGCAGAGTTATCTCTGCAAGTCCTAAAGGTAAGATTGTCAATTGCCTTGGTATAAATGCCTTTCTGCCATATTCGCTTACTGGAGATTTGAAAGGAATATCTGAATCAAATGAAGAGTATACCTTTATTATTAAAACTGTAGATTTTATTAAAAAATCTGTTATAATATCAAGAAAAGATTATCTTGATGATCAAAACAAAAAGCATTGGGCAGATTTTATACAGAAGCATAAAGAGGGTGATGTTGTCCAGGGTGAAGTAATTAAATTTGTTGAATTTGGCGCTTTTGTTAAAGTTGATGGTATTGATGCTCTACTTCACAGAAACGATATTTCATGGAAGAAGGTTTTCAAGCAGAGAAAACTCCTCAGGCAGGGAGAAATCAGGGATTTCAAAATTCTTGTTATAAACAAAGATGAAAATAAAGTTTCTTTGGGATTGAAGCAGCTTAAAAACGATCCATGGCTCGGCATATCCGAAAGATATAGTGTCGGGGATAATATAAAGGGTAAAGTCGTTACTATCACACCAGTAGGAGCTTTTGTACAGATCGATGAGGATGTTGAAGGATTTCTCAGCAACTCGGAGCTTTCATGGATAAAGAGTAACGCTAATGTTAAGGATTATTTTGAAAAGGGTGTAGAGGCTGAATTCAGAATACTTGACATAAATAATGACGATAAAAAAATAAATCTTGGATATAAGCAGCTTATGCAGAATCCATGGGATACCATTAATGAGCGGTTTCCTGTTGGTTCAGTTCATAAAAAAAATATTAAAAAGATTGTGAAGTTCGGACTATTTGTTGGGCTTGAAGATGGGATTGATGGATTGGTACATATTTCAGATGTTTCCTGGGATGATGTTAAGGATCTTTCCCGATTGTTTAAAAGTAATCAGGAAGTGGAAATAAAAATTCTTGATATCAATAAAAGGGAAATGAAAATTTCCTGTGGTATGAAACAGTTGATGAAATCTCCATGGGAAGCTGTTAAAGAAAAGTATCCCCCCAGAACAAAGGTTCAGGGGACAGTTTCAGGGATAACAGCCTTCGGTCTATTTATAAAGCTTCAAGATGATATAGAGGGATTAGTTCATATTTCAGAAGTTTCAAGAAACAGGATAGAAAAACTGGATGAATATTTTAAAGTAGGTGACTCTGTTGAGGCTGTAGTTCTTGATGTAGATGTTGAGAAAAAAAGATTATCTCTAAGTATAAAACATTATGAAATAATGTCGGAAAAAGATGAAGTAAGTAAAATATTAAGAAAAACTAGCCCTAATAGAGTTACTCTTGGGGATATGATTAACATAGAACTTGGAGATAAAAAATAGCAATGGCTAATATGAAAATGAAAAGCAATATCGAAATAGAAAGAAACCCTATAGAAAAGTCGTTGATGTTTATTAAAAATTTTTCAAAGCATAACAGCAGAAAAATGCTGATTTTTACATTATCATTTGTATTGATTGTGTCTGCTTCTCTAGCAGGGTATGTTTTATTGACACAATCTACCGAGAAAGAACTGATTAGGTTTGAGGTAATAATTGATAATTACAGATCTGATCCGGCAAATAAAGAGATAAAAGATAAGGCAATTATAGATTTACAAGGTCTTATTTCTACTACAAAATTTGGATTTGTACATCAGATGAGCCATTATTTTTTAGGGAATATTTTGTTTTCTGAAAAGAGATATGATGAAGCATATAAAATGTTTGAAGCTTTTATTAAAAAATCTTCAGATAAAGCGGTTTATATTCCTATTGCAGTAAATAAAGCGGCTGTATGTCTTGAAGAGCAGGGCAAAATTGATGAGGCTATAACTTTTTTAAATAAATATGAAGAGGAAAATTCTGATAGTATTGCAATGGATCAGATTTTCTATAATTCAGCCAGACTTTATTCATTAAAGAATAATCAGATTAAAGCCAGAGAATATTTTAACAATGTTATCACAAGGTATCCGGAATCTGTATATGCGGAACGCTCAAAAGAGAGACTTTTTCTGCTGTCATCAGCGAAATAATTTTACTTCACTTAAAATATATCTTGACATGAATGTCTATTATTTTGTTTAAGTGTATGATACGGAATTCTAAGGTTGTTTAGAATAAAAATATCCCTTTCTTTAAAGATAAATTAAGGGTTCAAAATTTGATAATATATGGAGAACTACAGTGCCAGTTCCAAAGCGAAAAAAATCGAAGTCCAAATCCAGAATGAGAAGAGCTCATGAAGCGATAGGTGTTCCAAATCTAAGACCCTGTCCAAAATGCAGATCATATGTAATGCCGCATAGAGTATGTACTGAATGCGGGTATTATAAAGATGTACTTGTGGTTGAAAAAAAGGTTAAAATTAGTGACTGATTTTCATTTTTAATCATTTTTTTTATAAAGAAGGGGTTCCGATGGGTATCCCTTTTTTTATTAAGTCTTGACAGAAGTGTTTTTGTTTAGTATTTATTAAGAAACAGTTTAAAAGTGGCGATATATTTCCATCCCAATACGTTGATGTCCGGGTAGATTTAATCCGACTTTTGAATGTAAAGTAAGACTTTTAGAAAAAGTAATTTATAAAAATATTAATTCCGGATTGAATTTATGAATGATATAAAAACCCGCGTAAAACGAATTATTGCAAATCAGCTTGAAGTAGAAGAGGAGATGTTAACAGAAGAGGCGACACTTTTTAAGGATCTTGGTGCTGATTCTATTGATACAGTTGAACTCGTTATAGCTTTTGAAGTTGAATTTGATATTGAAATCCCCGAAGAGGAAGCTGAAAAACTTCTTAGTCTAAAAGATATCTATTCGTATGTTGAGAGTAGAATCGCAAATAATTAATGGTTTAATTTATGAATATAAATAAAAAAAACCAGGAAAAAACTGAATCTGATAGTAAAAAAATCCGGTTTAAGCAGCTTAGTATGATTCAGAATCTGATTGGTGTGAAGTTTAAGGATAAAAATCTATTGAACAGAGCATTAATTCACAGGTCTTACGTCAATGAATCCTCAGCAGGAAAAATTAAGGATAACGAACGGTTGGAATATCTTGGAGACTCAGTACTGGGTCTTATTGTTAATGAATATCTTTTTAAACGATTTGAAGAATATCCCGAAGGGGATCTTGCTAAAATTAAATCAGCAGTTGTTTCTGAACCGACTCTGGCAAAAGTTGCCCGTGATATTAAACTGGGTAATTATTTATTAATGGGGAAAGGTGAAGAGTCAAGCGGTGGAAGAGACCGTTCTTCAATTCTTGCTAATTCCTTTGAAGCCCTTATCGGAGCTGTTTATCTTGATCAGGGTTTGAAAGAATGCAGGAATTTTATACTTGCACTGTTGAAAAAAGATATTGAACGAATTGATAGAATGACTTATCTGAGAGATCCCAAAACAACACTTCAGGAATATGTTCAGAAAAAATATAAAGAAAGACCGGTATACGAAGTTGTTGAGGAGAAGGGGCCTGATCATAAAAAAGAATTTATTGTCCGCCTGATTATAAATGGTGCTGAGGTATCGAAAGGAACTGGAAGCAGTAAAAGAAAAGCAGAGATGACTGCCGCGGAGCACATTTTGAAAAAAATCGATAAAGGGATGGCTGAGTTTTGACGGAATCCGGGGGAGATCTTAGAGTCAGAGTTGCCGGTATTTTAATTACCGGAGAAGGTATTCTGCTGATAGCCCATAAAAAAAATAATGATGTCTACTGGTTATTACCGGGCGGTGGTGTTGATTATGGTGAATCTTTAAGTGAAGCTCTTGTGCGCGAATTTATTGAAGAGCTGAATATCAATATTGTCGTAAGTGATCTTGCATTCATTTCAGATTCCATTGACCCTGCTGGAGACAGACATGTTGTAAATATATGTTTTATCTGCAGTTATACAGGAGGGGAGTACCTCCTCGGTAATGAAGAGCGGCTTCATGGTTTCAGTTTTTTCAAGAGAGACGAAATTCATGAGATAAAACTTTTTCCACCGATTAATGATGAATTAATTTCAATAATGGACAGCGGTGTCAGCGGTAAATACATCGGTAAATTATGGAAGGATAAATAGGTCGTTTTTATGATCTCTTCAGGAATAAATTATTCTCTAAGTGATTTTGATGGTTTTAACATTCTGGACTTGTCAGGTACTCTTACAATTCACACTTCAGATGCTTTTATATCCGTTGTACATAATTTAACAGAAAGAGGAAGTTTAATTATTAATATGAAGAATGTTAATTTTATAACTTCAGCAGGTCTAAATGCGTTAATTGATGTTTCATATTATGCAAGAGAACGTGGAAATCGTGTTATATTGATGAGTCCCGGATCTGATATAATAGATCTTATTGATTATGTGGATTTTTTCAGCCATCTTATATTTGCAGAAAGTCAGGAAGAGGGGAAAACAAAAATTGAGTATTATACTTAGTTTTCTTCAATTATCTGGATTTCCGGTAAGCCGGAAAATATATTTTTTGTCACAATGGCTTCTACATTAAAATATTTTTTTATCAAATCCGCAGTAATGATATTATTTGTTCCGGATTCTTTTATAACTCCATCACCGATAACTATAATCCTATCACATGTAGATGCAACAAAATTTAAATCAGATGAAGTTATAACAACTATACTGTTTTCAGAAGTGGTATATTTTTTTATGCATTTTGAAAGTAGAACTCTCTGGTTCACATTGAGTCCGGCATCAGGTTTTTCAAGAAGGAGAATGTTTGATTGAGCGGAAAAAACTCTTGCAAGAGATGCCATTGTTCTTGATGTTTCCGAAATCATTTTAAGTCTGATTCCTGAAAATTGATCCAGTCCGAAGATTGACATTGTATGGCTTGCGATATCAATATCTTTTTCTGTGTATTTGCTGAATAACTTTTTATGATTAAGTCTTCCGCCGAGAATCCACTCGCTTACGATTGCTTCAGGATTTGTTATATTTTGTGATGATGTATAATGGGAAATCATACTCTTCATTTTTTTTTTGCTGATCGTTTTAATGTCATTATCATCAACATAGATGTTGCCGTTGTAATTAAATTTTCTATTCCTGATTAGATTGATAAGAGTGCTTTTACCTGATCCCGCAGCACCAATGATACCGATTATCTCCCTATCGTTAAAAGTGACAGATAAATTTTTTAATAATAGTTTATTGTTGTTACTATAAGTGACGTTTTTAACCGATAACATTCAGTTCTTCTCCCGGCAGGTAATATCTTATCAGAATAATCTTGAATGATGTGCTGGCAAAGCTACTGTTTTATGACATTGTTATTATTTGTATCAGTCTGGCTTTGTTTAAATTTTTCTGATTGTTCCAGCTCCTGTTTTTGTTTGAGTTCGAGCTCCTGTTTTTGTTTAAGTTCGAGCTCCTGCTTTTGTTTGCGTTCGAGTTCCTGCTTTTGTTTGAGTTCAAGATCCTGCTTTCGTTTAAGTTCCTGATCGTGTCCAATTTCTTCAATGTATTGCTTAAGTTGTGAATCTTTCATGGCTTCTCTTTTTATAGGTTCGTCAGTGAGTATAATTTTCAATAATTCAATTGACTTACTTTTATTATCATTCCGCGCATAAGCTGATGCAAGCATTAGGCGGGAGCTGTTGTTTAAAGGGATTTTTTCATAAAAGTCAATGGTCTTGCTGTACTGCTGAAGGTAATAGCTTGATTTAGCCGAGATAAGTATGACGTCGGTATCTTTCTGAATTTTATTTATTGATTCGGAAATTTCTAATGAACGCTTGTAATTCTTTTTTTCAAAATTGTCATTTAAAAGTAGTTTAAACGCTTTAAGATACTGTTTAATCCCATCATCATTTGTTTTTGTGATATCATATAGTCTGTCAAAATATGTCGAAAATCGCGGGTCGTTTTTAAAATAATAAATACTTCCAGTCTGGAAAAGGACATTCGGATTGCTGCTGGAAATAGATTCCGCCTTGCTTAGAATTTTTAAAGCATTATCGAAATCTTTTCTTTTAATATAAATTGCAGAGAGAAGTAAAAGAGGATCAATATCTTTTTTAATATAATCGAGTGAAGATGCAATATCTTTTTCGGCTTCATCAAAATTATTCAAATGGTAGTAGCATGTTCCTCTTTTAAGAAGTGTGTTGTATTCAGTGCTTTTGTCGATAAATCCGAAATTTATCACAGATGAAAAGTTCTCAACTGCCGCGTTGTAATTTGCATTTTTAAAATTGATTCCGCCAAGTATAAGGTGCACTTCTGCGTAAAAAGGAATTTTTGTGCCGATGTAATTCAGTTGTGTTAATGCTTCACTCTCATTACCGGAATTGTACGCACTCATGCCAAGCTCAAATCGTGGAGCAAGAAATGATCCGTCAATGTTCAGGCACTCTCTGTAAAGCTGCATAGCACCTTTCTGGTCTCCTTTTTTAGATAGCTCAGCTGCCTGATTATATTTTTGTATAGCCTGTTCGTTGTCTGTCCAGAGCAGTTTGTTTACGATTGTTTCTATTTTCTTTTTTGCAGAGCTGTCTCCTGTGCGGAACCATAGCTGTCTACAGTATTTCACAAGATTGTTGTAATCACCCTTTTCTTCATAAAGAATTATTATATTCCAGTATGCATTTAATAAATACTTTCTCGTGGTGTTTTTAGTAACTGTTATCTGGAAATATTTTAAAGACTCATCGTAATTTTTTAAAGTTTTCTCAAGCTCGCCAAGAAAATAATATGAATCGCCCCTGTTGGGATTATCTTTTACATCGAGAAGAAAGTATTCGCGCGCTTTGTCAAAATTTCTGTATACATAGGCATTGCGTCCCATGCCGTGATAATTAGCAGCAAATGACCCGGTGTATGCGGTGATTAAAATTAAACAGGTTAATAGTGATTTTTTCATTTTTTATTCTTCATTGTTTTTTATTAGCATTAATTCTTTTAGTGCTTTTGTCAAGTATATTGGCTTGAATATATATAAGAACAGGCTTTTTGATTAAAAGTATATCTTCAGCGTGAAATGCGCGCCGGAGAGAAAATTTGTCATATTTTTGGGCAGTTAAAGTTCCTGAATAATCTTTAACATGAAGTCATCGATTGATGAAGCTGCTTTTTTTAACCAGGCTCCACCTGTGTTTAAATCTTCGGCTGTCTTATCTTTTTTTGAATCATATTGTGATCTTCTAACATTATCATTAATATAAACAGTGAATATATATCTTTTCCCTGATCTGCCGTAAAATACTCCTGCAAGACCTGATGCATAGAAAATACTACCGGTTTTGCAGTATACTCTGAATGCCGCTTCGGGTGTGTCAAGTCTCCCTCTCATCGTGCCGTCCCAACCGGAAAGCGGGAGTATTTCCTCAAGTTTAAAATCATCTTTATTCATTTTTTCAATGAAAAGCAGTACAGCAGAAGTCTGCTCAGGTGTAGCTTTATTTATATTTGTTAATCCCGAAGCGTTACCAATTCTGAAATTATTCCATTTGATTGAGGTGAAATTACTGCTGAAAAAATCCTCTATAACCTTATTCACGTTGTTATTTTTATTTTCTTTATTTGAGTATACCCCTGAAGAAACTGTATCAATAAGTTCAGCAGTCATATTATTACTAGTGAAAAGCATGTTTTTTATTATCGAAGTGAGAGGTTTACTTTTGTATTCAAAAATAATCTTTGCATTCGAATCAGCTTTTCCGCTTTTCGGGAGAGGGAGTTTTATCCCGTGAATTCCGCAAAGCTTTTGAAAAGTCTGAGCTGTGAATAAGCCGGGATGTTTTACCGGTAATTGCTGTCTGCTGTCCCATAAACTTTTATCAGGGAGTCCCCATGTTTCTCTTCCTTCTATGTAATTGAATTTCATGAAAGGATACGGGAGGTTCTCTTTGTATATGTATGAATTAAAGGCCGGGAGAGAAGGCAGCATATCGACATCTGAAATTTTCCCGGCATTGTTTCTGCGCTGTATTGCATAAATAATATTGCTATTGAAAGAGAGCGGGCTGAGTCCTGCGTTGTAATACGCATCAAGAGGCATATCTTTCTCCAGAGCCTCACGAGGGGCGAATAACGATTCATCATAGTAAAAGTTTCCTTTCACCTTTTTTATTTTTTTTAACTTTAAACTGTTCACAATCTGAAGCAGTTCGCTAAGAGAAAATTCAGGATCGCCGGAACCCTTCAGATAAATATCTCCAGTGAGAATGTTATCTGATATATTTCCATTATATGAAAGAGTGGTGGTGAAAGTGTAGTCCATGCCGAGTGTTTCTTCTGCAAATAGAGCAGTGAATAGTTTTGTAACTGAAGCAGGGGTGAACTCTTTATTGATGTTGTGACCTTTTACAATTTTTCCGGATTCAATATCGTATATAACATAACCGTAATTATCCTGAGAAAAACCTCCAATCTCACCCGGGGCATTGGTGTATTCTCCAAGCGAAACATCATTTGAAAATTTACACCCGGTCAAAATGAAAATAAATAATAACAGTAATACACCCGGTTTTTTAAGGTGGTTTTGTATTTTTATTGATTGTTGTTTTTCTGTTTTCATAGGTTTAAAAAATTAGATACTGGAAGATCTTATCTTCCAGTATCTATTGGAATATGAGCAGTTATTAAATAATCCTAAATCTCATCGAAAATAAAAAAAGACTCCCCGATGATACTTTACCTCAGTAGAAATAATCGTGCAAAGTTGTCAATATTTTTTGTAAAATTGAGAAATTTTAAAATTATTATTTAAGTTTATTTTAATTGCCGGTTATGCAGTATATCTAGTACAAAGCAGTTGGATTTAAAAAAATACAGGAATTTTTTTGAAAAAAGATTTAATCGTATTTAGTTAAAAACAGATGTTTAAATTTCTTTCATCATCTGAATGCATTGTAAATAATTGCTTATTGTTTTTTTGAATAATATTTAAACTGCAGTTTAGTACTGTTGAATAGATTGACATATTAAGAATAATTATCTCATGTGAATAATATAATAATAAGGAAGTTGCTATGTCATCAGTATTGCGGTCATTCGGTACTGTCGCTCTATCTACTTTATGCAGCCGGATTCTTGGTCTGGTGCGTGATGTTCTCATGGCTGCATATTTTGGTGCTGCACGAACTGCCGATGTGTTTTATATTTCTTTTATGATTCCGAATCTTTTCAGACGGCTTGTCGCTGAAGGTGCTCTTACAATATCATTTATACCTGTATATACCGGAACACTTATAAAAGATGGTGAAGATGAGGCGATGAAACTTGCCCAGAAGGTAATGACAGTGCAGGCAATTTTCATGCTGACTATTATTACAGTAGGGATAATTTTATCTCCTGTATTTATGAAATTTTTTTTCGGGAGAAGTGATTCTCCGGAAATATTATCTCTCTCTATAAAACTCACACAGCTGATGTTTCCTTATCTTTTTTTTGTAGGATTTGTTGCATTTGCAATGGGATATCTTAATTCTCACAGACATTTTTTTTCTCCGGCCATTGCTCCGGTTTTTCTTAATGTAGGAATAATTACCGGGATAGTTTATATCAGCAGATTTTTCAAAGAACCGGTTTACGGTGTAGCATTTGGAGTCCTCATCGGCGGAATACTTCAGCTTGTAATTCAGATTCCATATATGGTTAAAGAAGGATTTGTTTTCAGGATTTCGGTGGATTTCAAACATCCCGGAATAAAAAAAATATTCAAAATGCTTACACCTGCACTCTTCGGAATTGCTATTTATCAGATAAATATTCTCGTGAGCAATATGCTTGCAACGATGATTCCGGAGGGGAGTGTTTCATATATTTATTATACGAACAGGCTTACTGAACTGGTTCTTGGAGTCTTTATTGTTTCAATCGGTAATGTTATTCTTCCCGAGATGTCCAGACTCAACGCGCTTGATGATAATTTAAAGTTCAAAAAATTATTTTCAGACTCGGTTTCTGCAGCGCTGTTTCTCGCTGTTCCAGCTGCTGCAGCTCTTATCTCTGCGGGTATTCCTGTTATCTCGGTAATTTTTATGCATGGAAAGTTCAGTTATAATGATGTTCTTCTTACATATTACTCACTGGTTTCGGCAAGCGCAGGAATAATTTTTGTTGCTGCTCTGCGGATCACTACTCCGGCTTTCTATGCGATGAAAGATACAAAAACTCCCGTTATATCTGCGGCGGCTTCACTTTTTGTGAATATAATCATGGGATATATTCTTATGCATACTCCGCTTAAACACGCTGGACTTACTCTGGCAAACACCCTCTCGGCGATAGTGCAGATGGGGATATTGATGGTGATGCTGAATAAGAAGACCGGGGGGATTGATGTTGCAAAGATTCTTAAATCTTTGATGAAGTTTGTTACTGCTTCTTTAGTGATGGCAGCTGTGGTTGTGTGGATAGGATCATTTGCGGATTGGGAAAGCGGATCAGTTGCAGCTAAGTGTATATTTCTTATGATAATTGTTTTTACAGGAGGAGGAGTCTATTTTGCAGTTTGTTACATACTCCGCTCTGAAGAGATGATGTATTTTATCAGAAAGATAAAAGAAAAGGCACAGCAGGGACAACCCTAGGGTTGTCCGTACGGGGGCGGGGGAGGTAGCAGAATTTTCATAAATGCGCCGGTATCGCCAAGATCTTCAAAGTAAAAATCAGGATTTTCATTCTCTAGAATTTCCCGTGTACTCCATCCGGTGCCCACTGCAATTGAAACAGATCCTGAATATTTTGCGCATCTGACATCGTATATTGTATCGCCTATGATTACAGTGTCTTTGAAATCTATCTGAAGATTAAAGAGTTCGACTAATCTTTTTTGTGCTATTTCGGGAAGGAGATTTCTTATTGGAGCATCATCACCGTAAACACCGAATTTAAAGAAACGGTTCAGGTCATGACTGCTCAATTTGATCTTTGCACTTTCAGTAAAATTTCCTGTAAGAAGTCCAAGGATGATGTCATCTCTCTCTGACAAAACTGAAAGAATTTCTTTTATCCCCGGGTAAACTGTAACTTCGTAAGTTTTCATATTCTCCTGCAGATAGAAGAAGTATTTATCTTTCAGTAAATCCGATTTCTCTTCAATATCTTTATCTGAAAATCCCATGATGGATAGGGATTCTTTTAAAATTAGCGGGTCGGTTTTACCCTGGAAGTCAACTCTATCCATCTTTCCGATTGTACCGAAAATATCAAGAGTTGCTTTTACAAGAGCTGATCTTCCGGCGCTGTTGCAGTTAAGGATTGTACCATCGATATCAAAGAGAACTGCCTTCATGTGTTTTCCTTTGGATTTGGAATTATATTCAAAATCTGCTTACTTTTTTTCTCCGGATAATATGAATATGCAGGCAAATGATTCAATTCTTTTTTTAAAAGAGGAGGTGATAGATCTCTAACATTATTGCTTTACAAAAAGCTGTTTTATTTATGAATTGGTGTTTAATACCGTATGGACAACCCTAGGGTTGTCCATACGGTATTAAGGAAGGGTTTGATTTATGACAAAGGGAAATTTTAGAAAAAGACGAAGGGAAATAGACATGCAGAGGATAGATCTCCTACCCATTGATATATTTCCCGAGGATGCGATTCTTCATGAATTTGAGGGGAGAAGGATTTCAAATATTCTTCTGGAGTTTGCCTCTCCGCTTCTATCTAATATTGACAAGGAGAACGGGTTTCAGTTTAAGCTGATGCTTTATTTCGCTGCTGTATCATGGAACTTTTCCTACTTCAAAGATGGCGAGGAGAGGAAAGAGGCGCTGGATAGATTTCTTCTCAATAATGATCAATTTGCAGGTGATAGAAAAATACAGATGTATAATATTGTGAACAGTCTTTCCATGCGAAAAAAGAAGGGTTTCTGGCAGTATGATTTTATGCTGGTAAATTTTGAAACAGTCAAGGGAGAGAAGGATAGTACAGTTATGGCTAGCGCTATACCATATTCTCTGATTAATATTGAAAGTGTATTCGGAAAAATAAACTGAGTAGTTTAGTGGTATACTGAAAATCGGATTTTCATAATTTGTCATTCCGGAATGTTGGGATAATTGACATCCCATATTCCCCTGTCCCTCGGAGGGGGCACGCAAGAGGGAAATTTTTTGTGAATTTATGATTCACAAAAAATTAGGATAGATACAGGGATGAATTCCTGATGAGTATTGGAGTCGATACATTGAGGATTGAAGATGAAGATGTATTATATAATATTGAAATTGTTAAAGAATTGATAAGAATAAAACTAACAGCGATATAACCGATATACCCGGTGCCCCCTCCGGGGGATAGGGGGCAGTAAGGTTTGAACTAAATTAATTATTTTCTCAACATTCCGGGAAGAGCCTTATTTTAAAATCTTAAATTTAAGAAATAGTAAATGACAGAGTCAATAAACGAAAATTTCAGAATTATAATGATCGGTTCTTCAACCGGCGGACTTCCTGTAATTGAGAAACTTCTTTCAGGGATTAAACCTGACAAGTATGCTGTATTAATCGCTCAGCATATGCCTGAGGGTTATACCGGAATGTGGTCCGAGAGACTTAATAATACTACACCCTTCACTGTTAAAGAGGGGAGCTCCGGGGAACCGGTTAGATGCGGTCATGCATATATAGCACCGGGCAACAAACATATGTATCTTGATCAATCGGAGCATCTGTCGCTCGTGGTTAATTCTGAACCACATGTGAACAGGTTCCGTCCGTCAATAGATGTGCTTTTTACATCAGCTCTGAATCATTCTCCTGAGAGAATAATTGTAATTATGCTAACAGGAATGTGCGACGATGGAGTGATGCCGATGATAGAATTAAGGGAACGTGGTTTTTTAACTATAGCTCAGAACAAGGAATCATCGGTGGTATTTGGAATGAATAGAGAAGCGATTAATCGGGGTGGAGCGGGGCTTGTGTTCTCTCCTGATGATATGATAGAATACTTAAACGGGATATAATATGAATCAGGATCAGGTTAAGGGTGAACTGCTGAAGCTGGAGCAGGTTAAAGTTGACTTTCAGGTGACGTTCTCCGGAAAGAGCAGCAAGAAGGTTGACGGGCTTTATTATCCCGACAAGTGCGAGATAATAATTCACAATCAGAATTTTACTGATGACAATCAGCTAATGTACACAGCCATACATGAGTTTGCTCATCATGTGCAGTTTACAAGGACTACGGTTCCTGTTACAGCCAGGGCGCACTCAAATGATTTCTGGAGCATTTTCCATACTCTGCTGTTCAGGGCTGAGGAGTTGGGGATATACAAAAATATTTTTGAAACTAACGACGAGTTCAAAGAGCTTACAGCCAGGCTGCGCGATGAGTATCTTTCAAAGAACGGCCATCTGATGAAGGAGTTCGGCAGCCTTCTTCTAAAAGCGAGAGAACTTTGTCAGAGGTATCACACAAGCTTTGAAGATTATGTTGACCGGGTACTCCGTCTCCATAGAAACGAGGCGAAGACAATAATGAAAACATATACTATGGATATAAAGCCCGAGATCGGATATGAAAATATGAAGACTGTGGCCCGGATTAAAGATGAAGGTCTGCGTCAGGGAGTACAGGAGGCGTTCCTGGATCAGCGAAGCCCTGACATGATAAAGGCTGATTTAAATCCCAAGGCTGAATTTACAAACAGACTCTCATATCTCGAATCGGAGAAGGAGAGGGTTGAGAGGTCGCTTGATAAACTCACTGCGCATCTGGCCAAGCTTGAGAGAGACATTGACGTGCTGAAGAAAAGCAGTTTTTGAATTGACGATCCGGTAAAACATATATATACTAAATAAAAGGTATATATATGTCAGGAAAGCGATTCTATATATTTTTAATACTATTATTTGTAACAGCAATTGTTATATCAGTTTTTCTTTTTAAAGAAAGAAAAGATAGCAGTTCCGTAATTAAAAACATCGACCTCACCACCTCTGAAAAAGAGTATCTTGCTGATCATAAAAATAGTATTACATACATAAATGATTCATATTTCCCACCTATAAGTTTTGTAGACAATACCGGGAGCTATACCGGCATTAATGAAGATTACCTCAGGCTTCTTGAATCCAGACTGAATATTAAATTTAAAAGAGTATACGCACAAACCTGGAAAGAAGCCTTAGAATTGATAAAGAACGGGAAGATTGATATCATTGGAGGAATTGCTGTTACACCTGAGAGACTGAAGTTTTTAATTTTTACTCCCGGGTTCACCGATGCCCCCAGTGTTTTTATAACAAGAAAAAATTACAAAAATATTAATAACCGTTCAGATCTGAGATATAAGAAAGTTGCCGCTACTGAATCATTCGCTGTTATAGAATATCTGAAAAGCGCAGAACCATCTATTATTATCGTACCCGTAAGTAATGATCTTGAGGGCCTGAAAAAAGTCTCATCCGGAGAGCTGGATGCAGTTGCAAGTGATTATGCAACTGCTTCATATTTTATTGAAAAATTGGGTTTTACAAATCTCAGAATTGCGGCAGAGACAGGAATGGATTACAATCTCCATTTCGGTATTAATAATAAAAACACAATCCTTGCCAGCATTATGATAAAAGGTGTAGCAAGTTTTACTGATGAAGAGAGAAGAGCTATTAAGAAGAGGTGGATTCATCTTGAGTTTGATCCTTTTGTTCTTGGACGAAATTTATGGATGGCGATCGCGGGACTTCTCTTCCTTATAGTTGCCGGATCAGGGATATTTTTAATTTGGAACAGAGTCCTGAGCATAAAAGTCCGCCAGAGGACAAGTGAGCTTAATGAGTATAAAGACAAGCTTGAACTACTTGTTGAAGAGAGAACAAAAAAACTTCAGGATACCGTTGAAGAACTTAATGCTTCCCTTGAGAATGTTAAAACTCTCAGCGGACTTATACCTATATGTGCAAGATGTAAGAATATAAGAGATGACGAGGGGTACTGGCTTCAGACAGAGGAATATATCCGGACTCACACAGAAGCTGAATTCAGTCACAGCCTCTGCCCTAGTTGTGCTGCTGAACTTTACGGGAAAGAGAAATGGTTTAAAAAGGAATAAAAATTAAGCCCCCCGGAGTTGAGCTGTAGGAAGTTGGGTGTACGATCAACCTTTTATTTTTTCCGGGATGTCGGGATAATTGACATTCCTATATCCCCCCTGTCCCCCAGAGGGGGCACGGAAGAGGGAAATTTTAGTAAATTTATGAATTATAACAATATTAAAAAACCTTATTATATAGTTGAGTGGATATGTATGATAAGAATAAAACTAACAGCGATATAACTGATATACCCGGTGCCCCCTCCGGGGGATAGGGGGCAGGAAGATTTGAATTAAATTAATTATTATCCTAACACTTCGGAATCATCAATTTTTTAAAATATTATTATCCCGGGCAACTGATCTTTGATAACTCAATGATACAGTTATTAGGAATTATTCACCCGGCAGAAACGCAAAAATCAGTTTGATTCCTACTTTTGAAAGCATAGTTTCATTAGCCAGCGCTATGATTGACAGGCCAATTAGCGGAAAAAGCGCATCTTTTATTCCCATTGAGAAAACAAGATAAGGCATTACTGATGTGAAAATCAGAAGTATAGCGGCAAGAATCATCTTTTTCTTCAGTGCCGGTGTACCCAGTTTTTTAAACCTGTTTTTCCCGTCGAACATTCCGGTGAGCATAGTTGCAAGAACTGAAAGCGGGAGAAGATATGTAATAATCTCAACAGTATAAAGAAATTTAATTCCCCAGCTTGCGTCTGTTATTAATGAAAGAATTCCGAACAAGGGGATCATCCCGGTTATTCCCTGAGGAAGGTGCAGCATTATCGGGTGAAAGTCAAGATCCATTATAAATTTTCTGCGGAGAGATATGTTGTATTTGTAGTCTTCAAATACTTTTTTAGAAATTCCGCAGGCAGGGCATATCTCCGGTGAACTATCCTTGTTCATTATAAAACCGCATGCCTTGCATTTTAAATATTCTTTCATATATCACCTCTTTAGTTTTAACAGATTAATCTCTTCTGGTTTTGAAAATATGTAAATCCTCGAGTTCTGGTGCATCTGGTTAATTGATAATCCATACAAGATGATCCGTCAATATAAAATTGGCAACTGCTCAAAAACCGGTGTTATTTTACTCTCCGCCTTGCCCCGGACGCGGCGGAGTGCAATTTTGTCGCGGATTTATATGCTGAATTCAAAGATTATTTTTTTATTGCATATAGTTTCAATAAAAAGGATAATGCTTATCTATCTATATTTTAGAGGTCTTTATGAATATTAAATCACTTTTTGTTGTTCTGTCACTGATGTTGCTGACTTCATGTTCAATTTTTAAAACTGATATTAAAGATGACGTGGTTATCGATTACAAACTTTATCAGGGTAAATGGTATGAAATTGCCCGGCTCCCGAATCCTGTTGAGGAGGGGCTTATATGTGTTACAATGACATACGGATTTCAGGATGAAGGGGTAATGACCGTTACTAGTAAAGGGAGAAGCAAGAGTGACCCGGAGGATATAAAATCTCTCACCGGAAGAGCATGGATTCCCGATGGAAAAGAACCGAATAAAATTAAGATACAGTTCATCTGGCCGGTCACAAAAGATTACCTTCTTATTCATATGGATGCAGTTAAGGGTTATGCAATACTCGGTTCACCATTAAAGTACCATTTATGGATACTTAGCCGTACACCTTCGATCAATGAAGAGGATATGGCGGAGCTTCTCCGGATAGCTGAAAAGAATCAGTATAAAACAGAGAGTCTGCAGCGAGTTGAGCAGAGTTGTGAATGAATACCTGGACCGCTGATTACGCAGATTATACCGCTGATTTGGTGCGGATTTAATTTTGGTAAGTTATCTTAAATCTGTCACCTGTCTGAACATTATTACGGGGATTAAAGGATTTTCACGATTAAATACAGAACTTTTTGCACTATAGGGAATCCTGCTGAATAATTGAATTTTATCTACAGAGTATTGTGCACATTTACTTCTCAGTAAAAGAAAGAGGAAACTAGTTTAATACCGGTAATCTATTGAATCCTACGAATCCTGTTCTGACACGTGTCTGAACACGATTACGCGGATTAAAGGATTTACACGATTAAATAGGGAACCTTTTACAACACAAGTAATCCGGTTGAGTAACAGTATTTTGTCTTCAGTGTACCATGCACATTTAGTTAACTGACAATGGAAAGAGGGAGTAGTCTAATCCTGATAATCTGGTGAATCATATGAATCGTGTTCTGACAGGGGACAGAATGAATTATCCTGAATCATGAAAATCCCTTAATCCTATAAATCAAGGTTCAGACAATGTTCTAATCATAAAACTAAAAACGTCTAGCTGCACGAACATAAATAGGATTAGGATCATGATTACTACCAGAACCACTATAATTTTTAGGGACTTGACCAAATGTAAAAACAGGATAAAATGAAAAGGCATACGCTCCAGTTGCATTGGATTCAGTTGAAGACCAATAATCATTACCAATACTAAAACCACCAATTCCGTATAAGTAGAGGTTGTAGTATATCTGTAAATATTCTTCATATGATGGCAGAAACCAGTCTGTTTTGCCCCCTCCATTGTAATCTCTGCATATTGAAGCTGCACTTGGACCACCTTGACCTGGTTGTGCAATTATGGCATCAGTATTTTGAAGTCCCGTTCCAATTACTCGGGATTCATTCGCACCGGGAACACTAATCGATGTATTTGTACTCCATTGAAATGTGCTAGTGCTCTGCTCCACCGGCGCAGCCTCCATATACTTCCAGCCGTCTTTTTTGTAGTTCGGATTGATATAAAATATCCATCCCCCGCCAGGACCAATGTCGCGAAGTTTGTAAACATGATATGTATCAATCAATCCGTCGTAGCATGATAAAGAACCTGCTGCGATGAGCAGTATTATAAACAATATAGTTTTTTTCAATATGTTCTCTCTTTGAAAGTTATAATTGATAAAGGCATTTAATTAAAACGAGTAACTTTTAAAAAGCTCGGATGGGACGGACAAAATCACCATTACCTTTGTTTGTAGCACCGTTCTGTGAGCCATCAATAAAACTCTGACTCCATGCAACAGTCGTACTGACGATTTCAGAGGAGCTCCAATAATTATTGGAACCAAATGAATAAATTGAGGGATTGGGAACATCTGGATTAACTATTGGGATAGGTGGATTACTTGAATTATATCTAATACCGTGAAGATTCCAGCACATTAAATCGAGTTCATCCTTAGATGGTAAAAACCAGTCTTTGTAACCGCCTAAAGATAAATTTTTACAAAAATCAGCAGCTTTATTTGCAGAAGCATCGCCGTTTACAATATCAAGTGTATTTTGTCTGCCGGTTCCAATTGCTGTCCCATCAGCTCCTGGTATAGTCATGATCTGTCCCCATACAGCGGAACCCTGATCTGAAGGCGCTGCCTCAAGATATCTCCATCCGTCCTCTTCGTAGTTCGGATTTATGTAGAATATATATCCGCCGGCGGGGCCGATGTCGCGGAGTTTGTATGTTTTATTCCGTGTTTCAAGTAATCCATCGTAGCAGGATAAAGTACCTGCTGCGATGAGCAGTATTATAGACAATATAGTTTTCTTCAAAATTATCTCTCTTTAAAAGGAATAGTTTAAACCGGCGCTTACTACAATAAAGTTCAGATTGCCGTCTTTTTCAAACACGCCGCCATATTCGCATCCAATGGCTGATGTAAGGGAATCTGTAATTGAATATTCTGCTGTTAAACCGGATTTGGAAGCCGGTTCAAAAGTTTTAAGATGTGAATCCTGACCTTCGGATATTGATTTCTTTCTGTCTTTATATTTTGCATCGACATATGCGCCGCCAAGCGAGATAACCGGTTTGATGCAGAAACTATTTCCGATACCTATTCTATATCCCGCTGTTAAATAAATTGGAGCAAAAAATATACTGTCATAATCTTTATCTTTCGGATGCATTGTGTAAAAACCTGGAGCTATTCCACCCTCAAAGTTTTTGAAAAAGAGATTCTTTCTGGAGATGGAAAATAAACCTCCAAAACCAAAATCAGAAATTTCACCGAATTTACCAAATGGTATAATTCCTCCAGGTGTAAATCCGTAAAAGGTCTGACCTCTGGCTCTCTTCTTTTTGTGCGGCAATATTATGGGATCAGAATCTTCATATACTTCTTCAACTCCGCCAAAGTCTCTGTGCTCTCCGAATATCGGGATTCTTACTCCCGTGGTAAACTGAAAGCCCGATGGAGATTCAATCTTGTCGTTATTATAAAAAGAAATCTGGTATCCGGCTCTGGCAAAAAAGGCTACGTTCTGAGATAACACATAATTTACACCCAGCATCAGATCTCCATAAGGACCGGTATCGGAATCTATCTGAGTTTGAGAAGGATCCATGAACGGGCCGATATATAGTGGACCTTCTCTCCTGAAATAGGATATACCTCCTCCGGCCGAGCCGGTTACATATAGAGGTATTTCAAGGACCTGATATCTGTATTCAAATCCGGCAGACACAGGAATATATGTCCGGGCGGTTTCTTTCGGTTTCCCCTTATCTTTCTGGCTGACGGCATATGTTGAGTTTAAATAGAAGAAAACTTTTTCATTATCAAAAAGACGGGGCATATCCCATAAAAAAGTAAGCCCGCCTCCTGTCACCCAGCCTTCACTGCCAAGATCGATAAATGCACCATTTAAGTCGGTAAAGAGTTCGGCCTTAAGCGGCTGGATAACAACAAATGAAAACATCAGTAGTAATGCGGTATAAATAATAATTAGTTTTTTCATATATCAAAACAGCCGTAATGGTTTAAATTTTTACAGGTTCTAAGGTAGAGTAAACCCTTAAAAGCCTCCGGACTTATGCATTGAGCATAGAAGACCGGAGTTTTCGCGGAGACAAAACCGGAGTATTGTAACCGCCCTCTAAAATAATAACAATAATACTGTCCATGTAAACATTTTTTTGTCATAGAATTGGATTTTTTAACGGAGGAGAAATCAATATAAAGACCGGTTTTCCCCGGACGGTTTATTAGTAAATCATTACTTGACACTTAATCTTCAAGGTCATATATTGAGATGGTTATTAATGATGGTATTTATATTTAAATAAGAGGTTGTATAATATGAATCTTAAGAAAGTTTTTAAAATTGTTGTTATTCTTATTGTCCTGCTTGTAATTATTCAGTTTATACCGTATGGTAAAAATCATAAAAATCCTCCTGTAGTTTCAGAGCCGAAGTGGGATAGTGCACGAACGCAGGAGCTTTTTAATCGTGTATGTGCAAATTGTCACAGCAATAAGACTACCTGGCCATGGTACAGCAAAATTGCTCCCGCTTCATGGCTTGTTCAATCTGATGTTGATGAAGGTCGTGAGAATTTTAATGTTTCAGAGTGGGGAAGAGCTTCAAAGAATAAAGGAAATGAAGCTGCGGATGAAGTAAAAGAGGGTGGAATGCCGCCGTTTTTTTACAGCCCGGCACATCCTGAATCTAAACTTACACAGAATGAGAAAGATGAGTTGATTAAAGGTCTTATTTCAACATTCGGAGTGAATAAGCAGAAATAGAATTAATTCCGGGGGTGATTTGAAGTGAGATTTTTAAGTGAAGCAGAATACACTTCAATAAGCCCCCAAAGGGAATGTCTTAAAAGTATGCATTTGTAATGCATTTGTCATTCCGGTTTTGCAGCTTCAATTCTTGCGAATACCGGAATCTCCAGATTAGATCAGGCGTATGAGATACCGGCATTACGTTACACTTCAGCCGGTATGACAGTGAGTAAACTTTTAGATCAGCCACTTTAATATACTTCATCGGGAAACATGAAAATAATAAAAACACACATAGTTCCGGAAGGGATTGAACCGGTAAGATTCAGTGATTATGCTATTATGGTTTTTACGATCATTCCTTCGCGTAACGGTATCAAGAAGGCCATTAAGCGGGGAGATTTCCTCATCGATGGAGTAAAGGCTGAAACAGCGACATGGGTAAAGCCGGGTCAGATAATAGAACTTTTTGAATCAGAAAGTTCTGATATTCCCGTATACCGCAGCGAACTTATAGTAGTGTATGAAGACAGCTGCCTGGCCGTTGTGAATAAACCAGCCGGTATAACAGTAAGCGGAAACAGATTTAAAACAGTTGAAAATGCTCTTCCGTATAATCTGAGCAGATCAGTAGAGGCTGATGCACTTAAACGTCCTGCACCTGTACATCGACTCGACTCTCCCACGAGCGGACTTCTTCTTATAGCAAAGACAAAAACTGCACAGATTAATCTTGGAATGCAGTTTGAAACAAGAAATATTAAAAAGAGATACAGAGCTGTTGTCAAGGGGAGAGTTGTGAGCAGCGGCCGGATTGTCGCAGATATAGATGGCCGTAGTTCCGAAACTGAATATGTCCCGGTGAGAAGTGTACCCTCTATAAAAAATGACCATGTTACCCTCATGGATCTTTATCCGGGAACGGGGAGGACTCATCAGCTGCGCAGGCATATGGCCGATGCGGGACATCCGATTATCGGCGATAAAAAGTACGGTGCTGCCGGGGATCTCTTCAGGGGGAAGGGGCTGTTTCTTGCCGCGGTTGAACTCTCGCTTACGCATCCTGTTACGGGGTTACCATTAAATATAAAAATTGATGAGCCGGAAAAATTCAGAACATTTATGGATCGTGAGGAGAGAAGATGGCGTAGGCTCTATGAAGATGCATCTTTGTAATTGATCGTTCGGTTCATTGTGCTCAAAAATCGGTGGCAAAATTTACACCCACTGCGCCTCCGCAGAGATGAAGACTGAATGCCGCAGATTTTTTTAGTATTTACGAATACTTTTTTAAAAAATGAATAATTATTCTGGACAAATTTTTCGATTTGATTATCATAGATTGAGTTGTTTATATTTTAGTATTTAACATAAACGAAAAAGGAGGTTTTCAATGGCAAAAGGTGAAGACAAAAAAAAGGAAGAGAAGAAAAAACCGGAAAAATCATTGAAAGAGAAGCGCTTAGAAAAAAAAGACAAAAAAGCTAAAAAAGAATAAAATTTTTAATTGCTGTATAAAGTCTGATGTTAATTCCGGCTAAAAAATTTTTCACTCCTTCAATGTTGTTTATATTTATAATGATGAGAGTGAAAAATCAGCCGGAAAAGTTTATCCCGTAGTCTCACAATCCCGCTACGAAAGGCTCAGTGACCGCATCATAATATAATTATAAAAAAAGTATTTTGTTTCACAGTAACTATAATCTGAATCATTTCAGCATTAGTATTTATTTAAATAACTGGTGGTGAAATGTATTGCCCCCGCGCCTTCGGCGCGGGGGAAAGTCTTATTATCAAAGGTTTTTGAGCAGTTACCCGTATTAAATGATATAAATCCAAATAATTGTAGTAAATTATATAAATTACGGTATATTATAATTACATGGAATTGCCGGGGCTGCATATGTCAAATCCACGGCTTGAGTCTTCAGGAGGATTATATGGAATTTACGGCTGCATTACAATCATTAAGCATAAGAGCGGTATTAACCGCTGCTGTTGTATCTTATTTTTTCATGGCGTTGTGGTATTCACCTTTTATGTTCGGCGAGAGATGGACTAAAGAAAGCCATATTACCGGAAAGATGCTCCGGAAAAGGAATACTCCGTCAGTCTATGTGATTACATTTATTATGAATTTAGCTGCAGCATTTATTCTGGGGATGTTTATGACTGCAGAGCCTACGTTTAAACATGGAGTGATCGCAGGATTCGGAGCCGGTTTTTTCTGGGTAAGTATGTTTATTTCTATTATTTATACATTTGAACGGAGACCTCTTGCTCTCTATTTTATCGATTGCGGATATGCAACATTTGCCTTTACAATTATGGGGGGGATTTTAGGAGGCTGGAACTCGATTTTTTAGTTAGAGATTTAACTTACATAATCATTAAATTTTTAAACTCACCCCCGGCCCCTCTCTTTGAAAGAAAGAGAGGGGAGGCTTAACCGGAAATACAAAGGGCATAATAGAGTAAAATTATTATCCGGTTTATTAAGCCGGTATTCTCAATATTTTCTCTAATCCGGATTTTAACTCTAATAAAACATCTTCAAACGTTAATTCTGTTTATCAGATAAGATTATTTTTAACTCAATTAAGCTTAACCTCGAATAAAACCGGTTTTAATTCTTTAATAACTGATCTCAAATAAAAAATAATTGCTTTTGTGTAAAGCCGGTAGTATGGTTATAATGAGCAGATTTCGTATCTATTCAAAAAGAGATGATAAATGTCTTTCCCCCGCGCCGAAGACGCGGGGGAAGGCGAATGGCCTCTGTTTTATGTCTAGTTACAATATTTCAAGATCTGTTATTGTTTATTCCGGATGAGATTATATGACCATTGATGACAAAAAGAAAAAAATTCTTGATGATTACATAAAGTTCGCAACTCCTGAGGAGAGAAAGGAACTTAACAGGCTTCTTAAATCGAGGGAGAAAAGCAATGTAAAAGGTTTTGAAAATCAGGGATTAAATATGGATGTAAATCAGCTGGCGAAGAACATGTCGCGTCAGATAAATGAACAGCTTGGTATGGCGGATATAAATATAAAGAAAATGGCTAAAGATATGGTTGTTCAGATGGCTCGACAGCATAAACCTGATATAACTCCTCAAGAGCTCTCTGCAATGGTAAATCTCATGGTTCCGGATCAGAAGAATAATGATATTTCAAAAAAAATTCCACCGGAACTTTTAAAGAGTATGATAGTTCAATTTGTCACATACAGCACCGGTTCAATGTCTGAAAAGGATCAGGCACAGCTGCCCGATGGTTGGGCGAAAAAATACTGGAATGCTTTTTCTCAGGATATAAGGGATCTTATAACAATGTATCTTAAAAACGGCATAGACAATCGTAACTTCTGGCTTGCTATTGATAAGCTTCAAAAAGGGACACCGCGGGGCCGTTGAGCGGAGTTTAAAATTTCAGAATGGAAAACTAAATGGAAACAGAAGTTATAGATCAGGATTTGAACAGGTATCAGCTTTTTTATATTGAAGCAATCCTGAATGATTCCTCATTCCCTCAGATTAGCAAGATCAGGCCGATTTTTGAGCATATTACTCTCGATGATTTTATTGCACTTGTTGATAAGGTTTTTATTGCTGAGGATTATGAGGTGACTCAGCAGTTTGTCTATTTTCTTATGCTCTTCCGTGACATGCAGCATATTCAGGATTATATAAACTCAGAAAAGTTCACCATTGACAAACTGGAACGTCTTCTGATTTTTACATTCGGTTACTGCACAATGCATGACCATTCGATAGACAGGGTACTTGATGAGATTCTTTTCTTCCTCGACAATAAAAAGCTTCTTGAGCTGGCGCTTACTTCTTCATTCGTCAACAATGATAAACTGATGCTCTTCATGATACTGACAAAATTTAATATTGAAATGCTCAATACATATTTTTCTAAAATTAAGGATACTTCGCAGTTTATCAGTTTTTTCCTGAAACTTCCCGATGAAGTTTTAAGATCTATAATCTCAAGAAATTATCATCTCTTTCAGTATATAATGCTTATGATGGCGGAGGTTGATACCGGAGAAGCCCTCTCTGCAGAATTTGTCAACAGATACAGTCTGGATCTGCAGCAGTTCGGTAAGCTCAGCGATATAATAAAAGAGTACAGAGCCAGAACTGATTTTCAGAAAGAGAAAGATCTTCCTTTTCAGCAGAGGGATATGCAGAGACTATCATTCCTTGTAAATATGGTGAGGGATCTCCCCGATCCTGTAAAGGCTGTTGAATATTTTGCCGGGGAGAGGATTTTTATAGATGACATGGAGAAGATGGTTGTTCTTGCAATTGTTACAGATCCGATGCTGAAAAATATTTTTAAAAATTATGATATTATGAATGCGGTATAAATGACACAACTAAAGACAAAAGGTATGGTTGAGGCTGAGATATGCGATGCCATGATCAGATTTGAAAAAGAGTATATGGGGCGTGGTCCTGTAGAAACAAAGACATATATAATTGACGATATGATCGTCGTTAGACTTAAAGGTGTGCTCACCAGGGCTGAGGAGCAGCTGACTAAAAACGATGAAGGGCACTCGCTGATTAAACAGGTGCGGGTTATGCTTCTTGAAAATGCCAGGCCTCTCCTTGAAGCTATAATTTTTGACATAACCGGACTGAAGGTGCGGAGTCTGCATACTGACCTGAGTACCGATACAAATGAAAGAATTATCCTCTTTACCCTTGATCAGAATTTTGAAGATAAACGGAAAAAATAATTAGTATTGATTACTATCTGTTCTTTCCCCGCCCTTTATGGGAGGGGTTAGGGGAGGGCATTTTTCAATACGAATAAATATAAAGTACTATCACCCCCACCCGACCTCCCCCATCAAGGGGGATGGATATCGTAAAAGCTTACTCTTTTTAAAAAATAAAAAATTTAAATAAAAAAATGTTGACCGTTTAACGGTGATGTTTTTTATCAATATCAGTTAAGAACTGAACACGGAAGATTTATCAAAGGCCTGAAGAGGCGGTTGATGGTAAGCCGGCTTTTATGTTACCTCCTTTTTAAATGGAGTGGGATACATAAATGCCGGCTTTTTTTATTGGCCTGGATTTTATAAAACGACGGGGTTGTTCTAAAGGCAATATTGAGGTTCTGTCATTCCGGTTTTTGCAATATCCTACCGTGCAAATACCGGCGACCGAAGGAAGATTTTAGATAATGTCATGATTAAATCAGGTGTATGAGATTCCGGTATTTCGCTACGCTGCAACCGGAATGACAAAAAGCTATCTTTTGATCTGACTCAAACTACATATTTTTATTAAAGGAGCTGCAAATGACTATAACAAATTTTAGAGAAGTTGAACATAAAATTATTATCCATACAAAGGGGAGACTCTGTGAAACAAAAGAGGAACTTCTTCAGAGTGATCTTTTTGCACGGGTTTTGAATCGTTTTATAGATGAACTGGCAGGACACCAGTCGCGTCTTCTGAATATTTTTGATGGAGAAACAAGTGAAGAGAAAATTCATGTGCTGCATATAACTTTAAAGAATCTGATACGTCTGGACGGAAGCTATATCCCCAAGATAGTTCCTGAAGCGGCAGTGTTCTTTCGTGATGTACAGCTCCTTAATGATTTTATTGAAAACCTGTATAACTACTGGAGAAGCTTTGAGCGTTATGTGATATGCGACTCAGAGGGAGATACTCTTGACCGGAGACCTTACAGAACTTTCAATCAGACAGTGGAGAAGCTTACAGATCTTGTAATGGGAGCTTACCGCGACATACAGGAGAATATAACCGGAACTCACCCGAGAATTTACCGGCAGCTCCCGGCCGGCGCCGGGATTGCAGCAATCGGTATACCATGGAAGATACCTTATCCCGAAGGGTCATTTACTAAGCTTTCCGACATCAGAATTATCCGGCAGATTCTTCTTAATCCTCCGGTTATACTTGAACCGAAGAGCAACAAGCGAACAGGGAGTTTTGTGAAAATCAATGAAAATCCGCTGGATTTGATTGATATAAACAGCATTGAATGGATATGCTACCCAGCAAAAGTAGGCGAGCTGGTTATAAATATATACTTTCATGAATCATTTTATGAGCTGGGTTTTTCGCTCTGTAATTTATTTGAGCTTGCCGATGATGCAGATCTTTCAAAGGCGCCCGATGCGATCTATCTATTCGGAGTGCCGGGTGATAAACTCGACAGGTTTGATGAAGTTCCGGCAGTCTTTTTTGATGATGATAAGGATGGCGTAATGGTGGCAGCATGTCCAAACCGCGATATGTTCGGATACTTCGGCTATCTCAAGAAAATGGTGCTCACTCTGCATAATGCAATAATGATTAAAAGAGGTATACTTCCATTTCATGGAGCTCTTGTTAAGGTGCTGCTTAAGGGCGGGAAAGAGTCTACTATTCTTCTAATGGGTGATACAGGTGCCGGTAAATCTGAAACACTTGAAGCGTTCCGTAATCTGGGTAGAGATTATCTTCGTGATATGATTATCATTGCCGATGATATGGGTTCACTTGATCTAAAAGAGAACGGTGATGTAATTGCCTACGGGACAGAGACTGGAGCCTTTCTTCGCATTGATGATCTTAAACCGGGATATGCATTCGGACAGATAGACAGGTCAATTCTTATGAGTGCCACAAAAGTTAATGCACGGATAATACTTCCGGTTACAACATACGACACAGTTATAAAGGGCCACAAGATAGATATGGTTCTCTATGCTAACAATTATGAACAGTTGGATGAAGAGCATCCGATAATCGAAAGATTTAAAACTGTTGATCAGGCTTTACATGTATTCAGAGAGGGAATGGTAATGAGTAAAGGCACCACTACCTCAACCGGTATAGTTCATTCATACTTTGCAAATATATTCGGACCTCCGCAATACAGGGAACAACACGAGGAGCTGGCAGTAAAATTTTTTAACGCGTTCTTTTCCGGAAATATATTTGTCGGTCAGATGAGGACGCGTCTGGGGATTTCCGGGTTTGAAATGAATGGTCCTGATGAAGCAGCAATGGGTCTTCTAAGACAGATAACCTCTGATGCAGAGGTGTAGAGCAAAATAATTCTTGTAATAATTCTGGAGATAGTATTGGATCTATCTATATTAAATGGATTATGTTATAAAACTAAATCCCCCGGCCTGCGGCCACCCCCGACACACATGGACGTGTTAGTGTCGGCGGGTACATGGATGTACAGGAGCCGACCTTTGATAAATAGGGTTGACTTTAAGATTTAATGAATTATGAATGAATCTGTATATATTTTATTCTCGATTACCCCCTTTAACAAAGGGGGCAGGGGGGATTTTCAGTATACACATTCACAAATTTTTATACTGAACGCTCAGATAAATATAACTATGGAGTTTAACTGATGAAAGAAATATTAAGCATCTGGATATATTCCATTGACTGGCATGGAAAGTTTCTCCTTATGAGTGATGTTGGAATACGATTACTGATCGCGCTTGTTGTAAGTTATGCTGCAGGTAAAGCAGCTGGAAGGATTTTACTCAGAGTTGTCCGAAGATCTGCTGAAAATAATATGATTCCTTTTAATAATTCTCTTATTCAGAAAGATGTGTATAAACGTCTGGCAAGGATGTTCCCGTTTATTATCCTTTATTTTTCTTCCGAGTTTTTATTTTCAGATATTCCGGGATTCGGAGGGATGCTGGACAGATTACTATTCTCTATACTCGCTGCTCTCGTACTTTATACAATGAATGCTTTTCTTGATGCGCTTGATCACTACTATCAGGAATTTGAGGTCTCGAGGAAAAATCCGATAAAGGGTTATCTTCAGATGATAAAGATATTTCTCGGTATAACCGGATTTATAATTATTATATCTACACTTTTTAATAAATCGCCCTGGGGAGTTATAAGCGGACTTGGCGCAATGACTGCACTGGTAATACTGGTGTTCAGAGACTGGATACTGGGTCTTGTGGCCAGCATTCAGATAAATGCAAACAATCTCGTTGTAATCGGAGACTCCATTGAGATGGAGAGATATGGAGTAAGCGGTGAAGTGATTGATATATCTCTCAGTACTGTAAAGGTCAAAAACTGGGACAACACAATAAGTATGATACCTGCCTATTCACTTATATCTGAAACTTTTAAAAACTGGCATGGAGTAAAAGAATCAGGCGGAAGAAGAATAAAACGCGTTATATATATTGATATAAACAGCATAACTCTCCCCGATGATAAAATTTTTAAGAAGATGCAGAAACTAACACTCTTAAAGGGTAGTGATGAAATGAAGGCTCTTTCAAAAACTGTGAAAGCTGACAGGGGTGAGAGGCTGAATAAAAGCGGTATAACAAACATCGGGCTGTTCAGAAAATATGTTGAACGTTATCTTGTAAGTCACTCCGGAATTAATATAGAAAAAAATCTCATGGCAAAACTTCTTGAGCCCACAGAAAAAGGTATACCTCTGCAGATATATGTATTTACCAATATTATCGATGTTGTGGAATATGAGCTTACTGTTGCTGATATATTTGAACATCTCATTGCTGTTGTTCCTGAATTCGGTTTACGGCTTTTCCAGAACCCTTCAGGAGGAGATCTGGGGGGAATGAAGTAGATTGCAATATTTCTCTTGACAAATTACTCCTTCTGATATTATATGCAACATATTGCATATAATATGGAGGAAAGATGAAAGCATTGATTTTAAACAGTTTCAGCGGCGATTCTGCCATGAACAGCAGTTTACAGAATCTGAAGAGTCAGCTGTCCGGGCAGGGTGTCGAGACGGGGGAGCTTATTCTGCGCGATATGAAATATTCCCCATGCAGAGGCTGCTTCAACTGCTGGGTGAAGACACCGGGACTCTGCGTTTTTAAAGATGACGGAGATATACTTTGCAGAGAGGTTCTACACTCTGACATTATTATTCTTGCTTCACCTGTACTGATGGGATACCCCTCAGCGATGATTAAAAACGCCCTTGATCGTATTATCCCTCTTGTGCATCCATACCTTGAAGACCTCGATGGTGAAGTTCACCACATGAAGAGATATGAAAAACTTCCAGTCATGGGACTTCTGCTTGAGAAAACAGGAGATACCGATGATGAGGATATAACAATAATAACAGATATATTTCAGCGTGCAGCGCTTAATCTTCAGAGCAGTCTGAAATTTGTAAAATTAACAACAACATCTTCGGAGGAGTTAGTAAATGAAATTATCAATAATTAATGGATCTCCCCGCGGAGCATCCGGAAATACCGAAATACTTCTGGAACATTTTATTAAGGGCTTTACGGAGACCAGTGGAAACAGTGTTGAAAAATATTATTCAATAAAAGAAAGACCTACTTTCGAAAAGTTAATGGGAGTATTTCTTGATGCGGAAATTCTTATGATTGCATTTCCGCTTTACGTAGATGCCATGCCGGGATCTGTAAAGGAGTTTATCGAGTCGCTTGAAGTATTGAAAAATAAACGTCCCGATTTACGTCTGATGTTTGTAATTCAGAATGGATTTCCGGAAACTTTTCACAACAGGTTTGTGGAGAGATACTGTGAAAAACTTGCGAAGAGACTTGGTTGTATATATGAGGGATCAATCTGCAAGGGGGGATGTGAAGGATTAGATGTTCAGCCTCCGGTGCTTGTAGATAAGGTATTCGCGGGTTTTTACAACGTAGGCAAGTCTTTCGGTGAAACCGGAAAACTCAATTCTGAACTCATTACAAAACTTGCACGTCCGGAACAGCTTACTTTTGAAGATTTAAAAAAGGTAATTCCCATGGTGAATAATTTTCTCTGGGACGGCAGATTTAAGAAGAATAATGCTCTTGATAAAAGTTTTGATAAACCATACAAGTAGATTTAAATAATTCTCACATAGAACTCCCTCTCCGCACGGAGAGGGAGAATCCCCGGAGTAATTGTTACTTTGTTGAATTATCCGTATCTGCTGCATTCTTTTGTTTTAACCGGTATCTACTAAATCAATACACACGGCTTCATAAATTCTAAGAATGATTTTTTCCCCTGCATTTTTTGATATTGACACATATTCTTTTACAGCTAAGATAATACAATATTTACTGTCCCAAAAACGTCAGATTGAAAAAGATTTATGAGGGAATAGGGTTTACTATTATGGGGATAACGCTTTACTCTGGAAACAGACTCGAAATTCTGGCGGATAAATTTGCCCAGACTGTTTCGTCTTTCCCTCTCCCGGTTATGACGAAGGAGTCCATTGTGCTTCAGAGTATGGGGATGATGAAATGGCTCACTGTTGAGATGAGCAGACGCCTCGGAATCTGGTCTAATTATGAATATATTTTCCCGAACAGAATGGCGGGGAATATTCTGAATTCATTTATTCCGGGAAAAGGCGATGAGAGATTTTTTGATAAAGATATAATGACATGGAAATGTATAGATCTCATTCTGAAAGAAAAAGAAAACCCGTGCTTTTCGGAAATTTCATCATATATAAAGAATGACATAACAGGTGTTAAACTTTACCAGATTGCATCAAAGATTATTGACCTTTTCGATCAGTATATGACTTTCAGACCCGAAATGATTATTGACTGGGATAACGGGGGTATGAAGGGTAACTGGCAGGCTGAACTCTGGAGAATTCTTACGAATGGCATGATTGGAGACCATCCTCCGGCACTTCTTTATAAAGTTTACAGTTTATTAAAAGCAGAAGAAAAATTTTTACCTGTAAAACTCCCCGGACGTATAACCGTTTTTGGAATATCATATCTTCCGATGTATCACCTGAATATATTGCGGGCTGCGTCACTTTATTCCGATGTAAATCTTTTTATTCTCAACCCTTCGTCTGAATATTGGGGTAATATAGTAACCGAAAAAGAGAAACGGAAAATTATTTCAACATCACCGATAATTCCCGGTGATCCTGAAGATTACCTTCATATAGAACAGGGGAATGCTCTCCTGGCTTCACTTGGCCGGGTGGGGAGGGACTTTTTATTTAATATATTTATGTCGGAGCTGGATACTGTTGAACTCTTTACTGAGCCTGAAAGAACGTCTCTTCTTTCGATGATACAGAACGATATATATACAATGAGTAACGGATCTCCGGATGCAGAGAAATATGTTTTTACTGAAACTGAAATAGAGAATGATAACTCGATTACTATCAGTTCCTGCCATAGCTCCATGAGGGAAGTTGAGGTGCTTCATGATTATATTATTGATCTGTTAAACAGGGATAAAACACTTGCCCCGGGTGATATTCTTGTCATGTCTCCCGACATTGAGGAGTATTCAAGTTCTATTCATGGCATATTCAGCCGTGAGGGTGGAGGTGTCCCGCGTATTCCCTTCAGGATTGTTGATAGAAAGCTGAAGAATACCAGCGTCGGAATTGAAACATTCTTCAGAGTGCTCTCCCTTACTGAGGAGAGATTTACATCGGCGTCGGTGCTCAGCATTGCGGAGTGTGACGAGATAAAAGAAAAGTTCAGTTTCAGTAATGAGGATATGGATAAAATAGGAAGATGGGTTCGCGAGACCTCCATTTACTGGGGAATAGATTCATCGTACAAGGAGGAGTTGGGTCTTCCCGGGATCCATGAGAACACCTGGAGTTTCGGTTTTAAGAGAATGCTTATGGGCGGAATCATGAACTATGAAAAGAGGGATGCAAAAACCTCTCTGGGAGTTCTTCCATATCCGGAGATAGAAGGGGGAGATCTTCTGATACTGGGGAGATTTATATCATTTGTTGATTCACTTCGTGATATCTATTACAGATTAAAAAAAGATTATACTCTCTCAGAGTGGTGCGATATTATAAATATTATTCTTGATTCACTCTTTGTAAAAGATGAAATTCCTGCGGGGCTGGACTCTATTTCCGCTGCTGCGATAAAAATAAAAAAAATAGAATCCGATTCGCTCTTCACGGGAAAGGTAAATGTAAGTGTTATTGCCGGGTATCTGGATAAGGCATTAGGAGAGTCCGGGTCGGGAAAGGATTTTGTAAGCGGAAGTCTTACCTTCTGCGAAATGCTGCCGATGAGGAGCATCCCCTGCAGGGTAATCTGTATCCTGGGAATGAACGATTCCGCGTTTCCGAGAAAGTCTAAAACTTTAAGTTTTGATTTAACCTCTGCAAGTCCAAGACGCGGAGACAGATCTGTACGGGATGAGGATAGATATCTTTTTCTTGAAACAGTTGTTTCCGCCAGAGAGAATATCTATATAAGTTATACAGGGCAGAGTCTGAACAGCAATAATCAGCTTAATCCATCTGTAGTGGTAAGTGAACTTCTTGAATATATTGATCAGTATTACGGAGTTGACTCTGTAAATAAAAAAATCGGAGAGTATATTCTTAAAAGTCATCGAATCCAGCCTTATAATCCGGTTTATTTTATTCCCGGCAGCGGATTCTTTACATATCAGGGTACGAAAGTTGCAGGTGCAAAGTCATACGCTCTTGGTGAAAAATCTGAATATAAATTTATGGATAAATTTCTCCCGCCTCTCGGTGATGATGAGAAAACTATAAGCATAAGTGAACTCGCATCATTTCTTATAAATCCGTCGAAATTTCTAATGACCAGACGACTTGGTTTATATTTTGGTCTTCGCAGTGATGAATATATAGAGGAGGAACCCTTTACCTCAAATTTTCTCGATCAGTATAATCTTAATTCTGAAATAATGAACGTTTTGCAGAACGGGGGGAGTCACGATTCCCACTTTGAACTGATTAAAGCATCGGGAGTTCTTCCTCATAGTACACCGGGTGTTTTAACATATGACAATTCATTTAAGCAGGTTAAAGTATTTTATAACAGGTTCAGTCATCTCCTTGTAAATAAAAGCACTGAGGTGAAGATAGATCTTGATATCAATGGATTCAGGTTAGTCGGAACAGCTGATAGTATCTATAGCGGCAGATCAGTTTTTTTCAGGTACGCTTCAGCGAAGGGGAGTGATTTTCTCATCGCGTGGATTACACATCTTGCACTTTGTTCCAGCGGAAATTTTTCAGGTGATACAATTTTAATTTCAAAAAACTTAACCACGGGCTGGGGTAATATTTCTGAAAGCAGAGAAATTCTTTCGTCACTGCTGAAATTGTATGAAGAGGGTATGACTAAACCTCTTCCGCTGTTTCCGAAGAGTTCACTTAAATTTGCAGAAACATATTATGACGGGAAAAAAGGTGAGCCTGCATCTAGAGCCTTTAAAGCGGCTAACGGCACATATAACAACACGCGCTTTGGCGGAGACTCCGATGATCCATATATTAGGAAGTTATTCGGCGATTCATATGTTCTTTCCAGTGAGTTTCAGAATCTTACACTGAAAGTCTACTCCCCTGTTTATGAAAATATGAAGCTTGAGGTGGAGCTATGAATGAATTCAATGTAATTGAATCACCTCTATCCGGGACAAATCTTATTGAGGCAAGTGCAGGCACCGGGAAAACATATGCAATATCAATAATTTTTCTGAGACTTATTGTGGAAAATAATTTCAGGATTGAAGATATCCTTGTTGTGACCTTTACAATTCCGGCAACAATGGAACTTCGTATGAGGATTCGTGACAGATTACGGGATGCTGTTAGTGTTATCGAAAGTGTGGAGATTAAAGATAAGACTGTAAGCCAACTGATGGATAGATATAAAAACGACAGTGTAATGAAACAGCGGATATTGACTGCATTGAAAAGTTTTGACCAGGCCTCGGTGTATACCATTCACTCATTCTGTCAGCAGATGCTTGTAGATAACGCCTTTGAGAGCGGATCTCTATTTACTTCTGAAATTGTCAATGATGGAGCCATTGTAGAACAGGGTGTTAATGATTTATGCAGAAGAACTTTGTACAATGCGTCTCCCGCGCTGGTGTCGTACTTTATGGATAACTGCAGCGTCGCTGAACTTCTTGAACTTTATAAAAAAAGACCGCTCTCCCCAGAGCTTAGAATAGAACCTGAAATTTCGGATGCTGATATTGAATCTCTGGAGACTTCAAATAATTTAGTAGCTGAATACTACGACAAATTGTCTGCCCTATGGGAAACTGAATCAGGCTCTGTTGCTGCTATCTTTCATGAATCTGTTGCCCTCAAAAGAAATATTTATAAAGAGGATTCAATGGATTCGCTTATTGAAGATATGAATTATTACATTGCCGGTGATGATCCTTTGGCGCTTTTCGATAAGTTTGAAAATTATACATCTGATAAAATAATCAGTTCACTTAAAAAAGGTGGTGATTACCCGGAGTCTGAAGTATTTGAAATCTGTCAAAAGCTTTACACGGCGTTTCTTGAGTATCAGGCTTCAGGATCATCTCTTCTCATCAGTATCAAAAAAAGACTCTTTGATGTAATTGATGAGCTTATTCTAAATAAAAAGAATACAAGCAGCGGCAGATCCTTTGACGATCTTATAAAGGATGCGCATAGAGGGTTAAACGGCCTGTCGGGAAAACTTCTCGGAGACAAGGTGAGAGCGCGGTATATGGCCGCTCTGATTGATGAATTTCAGGATACCGATAATCTTCAGTTTGATATCTTCAGCCGTTTGTTCAATAACGATAAAACAATACTTTTTCTAATCGGAGATCCGAAACAGGCGATATACAGATTCCGCGGTGCAGATATTTTTTCATACATAAAGGCATCGCAGGAAATGAAAAACCGCTATACACTTGCCCGGAACTGGCGATCAAGGGTGGAGCTGATTGAATGCATTAACGAAGTCTTCGTAAGGTGCGTAAATCCTTTTATATTCAGTCAGATTGAATTTCATCCTGTAAGGCCTGGAGAAGATACCCAGGGTGAAGTATTTCTTAATAACGGAAAACCTGTTCCGCCTCTTGATATCTGGCTAGCCCCGGAGGATAGGGGCACCGGCAGTAATGCACTTATTGAAAAACTTTCAGCTGAAATTTCTCTTTTAATAAACAGAGATAGTGACAATCCATACACCATCGGAGAAAACAGAATCAATCCCGGCGATATTGCTGTACTTGTGAGAACAGGGCGCCAGGGGATAGAGGTAAGAGATGCCTTTGCCAGATATAATATACCTTCTGTTTCACGGGGGATGGATAATGTGTTTAAAACTGAAGATGCACTTGCTCTATATTATATTGTATCAGCAATTGCAGAGCCGTCAAATTACAGTCTTGTAAAGGCTGCAGCATCAACAGTTGCCATGGGGGGCAGTGCGGAGGTTCTGTATAACTTCCGTCATAGTTCTGCTGAGGATTCAAATGCGCTGGATGATATCACGTCGAGATTCTACGATTACAGGGAGATATGGAATGCCGGGGGATTCCTCAATATGATTACTGAATTTCTCGAAGGGGAGTCTGTTCCTTCCAGAATCTTTGCTCTGAGCGGCGGAGAGAGAATGATAACAAATATAAATCATATATCTGAGATCCTTCACGGTGTGGAGCATGAGAAGGGCTTTTCTCCGAAAGAGCTTGTTGCATGGTTTGGAAATACAATTGCATCTCCTCCGGATAATGATGAATACTCAATGCGGCTGGAGCGGGATGATGATGCTGTAAATATTATTACAATGCATGCATGTAAAGGACTTGAATTCCCCATTGTGTACTGTCCGTTTCTGGCTCACTCGGGAGACAGCAGAGATAACTTTGTGATTTACCATGATCTCGAGGATGATAATAGAACCGTTCTATATCTTGATAAAAATATCCCCGATGAGTTAAAGAAGATTAAAGCGAATGAGGACCTTGCTGAAAACATACGGCTTCTTTATGTTGCTCTTACCCGGGCAAAGTCCGGGTGCCGTATTATGTTTGCTCCTAATAACAATTTCGGCAAGTCGGCTGCATATCATATATTTGTAAAGGATCCGGGATTTGAACAGGTTAAGTTCAGCAGAGAAGTTCTTGTCACTGCACTGAATGATTTAGCGGAAAAGTCTGATGGAAAAATCTGTTTTGCTGAAGGCTCAAGTTCTGATGGTAGAATTTATCATGTGGAAAAACATTCAGGTAAAGAGATAGGAGTTCGCCACTTTACCGGTGAGGTGAGGGATAGCTGGAAGACTCACAGCTACAGTTCAATTGTGCTGCGTTTTTCCTCTCACGGTAAGAGTGAAGAAAAAGATTTTCAGTCGGAATATTTTGTAAAGCATGAAAGAGGGGAGGGAATTTTCGGTTTTGCCTCCGGTGCAAGGGCGGGTCTATGTATTCATGAGATTTTCGAAAAAATTGATTTTACGCAGAGTGACAGAATTCTTGTCTCGGAAAAATGCGGAGAGATTCTTGAGAAGTACAGATATGATTTGTCGTCGAAGGTTCATCTTACGGATATGTTTTTTAATGTTGTGAATTCTATTCTTGATGAAGATACAGGCCTGAAACTCGCGGATATAGGTGAAGGTTCAAGACTTAGTGAGCTTGAGTTCAATTTTCCCATGGATTATTTTGATTCACTTAAGTTCAGGGATGTATTTAAAAGCACATCGCCATACTGCGATAAGATCTATCAGCGATTGACATCTGACCACTCAGAACCGGGAGGGATGATGAAAGGTTTCATTGACCTTATCTTTGAATTTAACGGAAAATATTATATTGCAGACTGGAAATCAAACCATCTTGGGAACTCATACGATGATTATCTGCCGGATAGTATTGCTGATGAAATGGAGAAGCATAATTATTTCCTTCAGTATTATATCTATTCTGCTGCGCTTAACAGATATCTGAAACAGCGGCTTGGTGACAGCTACAGCTACGATGATCATTTTGGCGGAGTATATTATTTCTTTGTTCGTGGAATGAATCCTGATGCAGCCGGGAGTCCCGGAATATTCAGAGACAAGCCTTCGATGAGTGTAATAGAAAAACTTGACCAGTATTTTACCGGAGAAAATAAATGAATCTGTCAATAAATGATCTGAAAAATGCAGGATGCTTCAGTGATATAGATATTCACCTTGCGGATTTTTTATCAAAGGAAGGGGAGTTGAGTTCTGTTCAATTTTATCTCACAGTGTTGATGCTGAGCAGCAGGTTAAACGGCGGAGATGTGTGTCTTTCATTAGATGATATTGAAAATAAACCTTTATCGTATTTTTTTGGAGATGATGAAAACGGTGTTTATAGTGGAATTGTAATCCCTTCAAAAAAGGAAATACTTAGTTCCCTGGAAAAAAGCAAAGCAGTGGGGAAAGGGGATAGCTATCTTCCTCTGATTCTCGATGATGATGATAAACTATATTTTCAAAAGTATTATTCTTTTGAAAACTCCCTTGCTGAATATATAAAAAGAATGGCCGGCAGTAAATTACTCCCTGCAGATATCTCTAAGGTAAAGGAGACTTTTCTGCTTCTATTTAAAACCGCTGAGGGTGAAACTGACTGGCAGAGTGCTGCTGTATACTCGGCTCTTTCGGGTGGAATAACGGTAATCTCCGGAGGACCGGGAACAGGAAAAACCTCCACAGTTGTGAAGATACTGGCTCTGCTTGCCGAGTCTGGAATTAAATCAGGAAAAGAACCGCTGATATCGCTGGCTGCACCTACAGGTAAAGCAGCCGCGCGGCTTCGCGAGGCGGTTAACATTGCCATTGAAGATCTCCCGGTAAGCGGTGATGTGAAAAGAATCATCCCGTCTGAAACATTTACTATACATAGACTGCTCGGCTCAATTCGCAATTCCCATGAGTTCAGGCACAATCTAAATAATCCGCTTCCACATGACGTTGTGGTCGTAGATGAATGTTCAATGGGGGATATGGCTCTCATGTGCAGACTGGTTCAGGCTGTAAAGCCAGGCGGTCAGCTTATACTTCTTGGAGATAAGGATCAGCTCTCTTCAGTTGAGGGCGGTGCGGTTTTTGGAGATCTCTGCGGGAACAAAGAGGGTGTCTATAGTCAGAGTTTTATAGAAAAGGGAAGAGAAATCTTCGGTATAAATTTCACGGATATATCAAAGGGTGGTGATGAGCCCGGAGTTATGAATGATGCTCTTGTAGTTTTAAAAAAGAGTTACAGGTTCAGCGGAAGAAGCGGAATAGGAATTCTGGCAGATCTTATTAAAAGAGGTGATGCTGAAGGTGCTCTGGAAATCCTTAATGATAAAAGTTATCCCGATGTTAAATTCTCAAATGGAAATTCATTAAAAAAGATAAGTCAAATCTACAGTGATGCGGCATCATCTGTTGTTTCAGAACTGACTTGTTCTCAGGAGGATAAAATTTCATCTCTTATCCGCAGCTTCTCAATATTGACCGCCACCAGAAAAGGACCGCTTGGTGCCGAGGGAATGAATTTAATGGCGGAGGGTGTTCTCTTTAATCTTGGAATTATTAAACCGGTGGAAAGGTTTTATAATGGCCGACCTGTTATGATATCCCGAAATGATTATTCACTCTCGCTCTTTAACGGAGATATAGGGATTATTTCAAGTAACAAGTCAGTTGAGGTTATTTTTCCGGGAGCGGATGGAGAGCCTCGCATTGTCCACCCGTCAAGACTGCCGGAGCATGAAACAGCCTTTGCAATGACTATTCATAAAAGCCAGGGCTCGGAATTTGACAATGTACTTGTTGTAATGCCTGATCAATGGAATATGGTTATGACGCGGGAATTGCTGTATACTGCGGTTACACGGGCACGTAATAGCGTAGTAATTTCTGCCGGAAGTGATATTGTCAGAGAGATGATTTTAACTCCAACAAGAAGGATGAGCGGACTTAAACAGAAGTTATGGGGAACTATTTAATATGTTTCTGAAGAGTGTTTCTGATCATCAGACGTAGTATCTCTTTAAAAACTCTGTCCTCTTCAACTGAGTATATATCGAAGAGCTTTATTATATTTTTTGTGTCATTGATTCTCTCGATTGAATAAAGGGCGGCGCTTCTTACATATCTTGTCTTATCAGTTTTAATCAGATTTATCAGAAATTCAGATGCCACCACTTTTTTTAACGATCCCAGTGCGTTTGCGGCTTCCCCTCGTACTCTATAATCTTCATCAAGGGCTGCTTCTTTCAGAACTTCCAGAGAACTGTTGTCATCACCAGCGGCACCGATTGCATATACTGCTTTTATTCTCATTTTTGAATCGGGATCATTTTTTATAATATGTTTTAATCCGTTTATATTTCCGCACTTTTTAAACGCGATCAGAGTATCAAGAACAGCCTGTTTAATTTCCGGATTTTCTTCTTTCAAAAGCATTTCAGAAATAGGAACTACTGCTGAGTAGAATTTAAGTTCCTTAAGGGCTTTAACAGCTTCCATTCTCATCTCGCTGCTTTCATCTTTTAAAATCTGGCTGAGCATAAATCCGGAGCTGGTATCTTTAAATGACACAAGGGATGCTATTCCCATCTTTCTGGTTTCGTTATTGTCATCTTTAGCTGCGAGTTTCCTCAGTGACGGAAGTGCTTCTTTAACTTCGTTATAATTTACACATTTAATTGCGTATATTCTGACTGATTTATTTTCATCTTCCAGCATCGAAATTGCAAGTTTTTGAAATCGCACATCATAAATATAGTTAAGCGCTTCCAGAAAGTATATTCGCTCAATTGGATTTTTACTCTGACCGAGTGAAAGGATAACGGGAAGCATTCTGTCATCACCATATTTTTTCAGCATTATGGCTGCTTTCTCGCGAACTTCACTTCTTGGTACTATTAATTTTTCTGCGATTGGTATTGTGAAAGAGGCAACTTTTGAACCGCTTAAAAAATCTATTAGTTCTATTTCTGTTTTTTTATCCTTTGTAGATCTGAGAATTTCAATCCATAAAGCCGATTGTGCCGGAAGAGGGTACTCTTTAAGAGCCGTGATAATTCTTAATCTGACATCTTCATCATCGTCATCAAGATACTCTTTTTTCAGTATGCCGGGGAGTGTGTCGGGATGGTTCTGTTTAACATATTCGATGGCGTCCTGAAATTCTTTAGGATTCCCATCAGTAATGGCGGAAGAAAGGTCTTTATCCTTGATCAATTCCGCCGCTGAAATATTCAGAGAAAGCGACAGGAGAATTAGTAAAACTATGTGTCTGGAATATTTCAGCATAATCAGGAAATACTTTCATAGACACCGTGAAGATATAATACAGACATAGCCTTCGTTACAGCCTTATCGAGATAATCCTTACTTTTTGTGCTATACTGATATACAATCATCATTACTCCGCCCACAAGCATGGATGCGGCAATGTCGGCTTCAATTTCACTCTTAAAGATGTGATTAATTCTTAGAACCTCAATCTCTTTAGAAATTATCTGCGTAATATTTTCAAGGAATTCAGATACTTTTACTGATACCTCTTCATCAATACCTACAATGTCTCTATATATAAGCCTTATAACGATTGGTTCAGCTGAAAAGACTCCAAGACATGAATATATTCTTTTATCGATAAATTTCACGATTGTTTCATTATCAGGTTTCAATCTTAGAAATTCTTTAAGATCATCCGGATCGAGAATATCTTCAATTGTTTCCGCAACAGTTTCGAGAATAGCATAAAGTATCTCTTTTTTATTGCTGAAATACTGGTAAACAGTACCTCGTGCTATATCAAGCTCTTCACAGACCTGACCTATATGAGTGCTTTGAAACCCTCTGTTGATAAACATGTCTTTTGCTGTGTCGATTATCTGCTGCTTGCGTTTTTCACCTTTTGGTGGCATGAATATTACCTCATTGTCCATTTATATAACTTTTAGAAATATCATAAGTTTTGCCGCGGGATAATAGGAGTTGTGCTAGATTCTTCTTCCGCCGTTATTTCTGCTGTTTATAGTATTAATTTCTTTTCTGATCGGGATAAGCGCTTCCTGAAGCTCCTGAACTATTTTATCAGCCTTTTCCTGCAGTTCTTTACTCATACTAGATCATTCCTATTAAATATTAATGATTAAATATCTATTAATAACATATCTGTGAATTAACTTAAATTCAAGAGAAACTTTAGATACCGGCTTATTTAACTGATAATTTTAAAGTTTCTATTTAAAAGATAAGTTAAATATAATTATTAATCATCTATAATTATAGTCGTCATCATTTAAATATATTATCGAATAATTTTGTAAAACTGAATATAGGAAAATTTAATTTATATATAATTTAAAATGGTTAAGGAACCTAAATTTTGTAAAAATTTATAATTTTTGTCAGAAAGGTCAATAAATTTTTCTTCCGGAGGATAAAAAATGAATAAATAGGGGTAATTGTGTGAGTTTAGTATTGATTAACAGACTTAGGCGAGCCTGTTAATCAAAGCACCTGAATTATCACTTTCAGATTTAACTTTTACTTCAGCTCCAATAAGCATAAAGAGAAAGTCTTTTACTTCATTGACATCCATTGTAGCAGCTTGCTGTATTTTTTCCGTGATATGTTCTTTTTCGTGCTTAAGTGTTTCATTAGCAACATTTCCCATATCTGCTTTAGCGGAGTCAACTTCCCTGTTTTTCAATTTATCAGCAAAAAGTCTGATATTATTCGCTTCAGCTGTATCGTAGTTGGATTGAATGTTGATATTCATGACCAGAACCTCCTTGTTCATTGTCTATGCTTCATTATCGGAGTGTTCTAATTTTATTATTAGGGTTTTTTACTTTTTTTTAGGTAATAAGTATTTTTTTAGTGTTTTTTATGATTTTAGGGATTTTTTTAGAAAACATTGAGAAAATCCTCAAAATTAAAAAATTATATTCTTGAAATAACCGTTGGTGTTATTATAATTCAATTCAATATACATTGTAAATAAGAATGGTGAGTATGAAGAGAATTGTTGTGAAATTAAATAGTTTTGAAGAAGCTGAGCAAGCTGATATTTTTCAGCAGATAAACCTCTCTTCTGAAGAAAGGCAGGATATTGCCAAAACCTTGAAATTAAGGGTTTACGGAGAAAATTCTCCAGATATCCGGTCATCAATAAGGCAGAAATGAAAGAAAACTATTTTTCGAGCGACACTCTTGAATTTATTAGACTTTTAACAAAGTATAAAGTAAAATATGTTATAGTCGGAGGTGAAGCTGTTATTTTTTACGGATATTCACGCCTTACCGGCGATATTGATTTTTATTATGAACTTTCTGAGTCAAATTCGTTGAAACTTTTTGATGCATTGAATGAATTCTGGGGGGGGGATATTCCAGGTATTGATTCCGCAAAGGAATTTCTGGAATTAGGCTCCATAATCCAATTTGGCCAACCTCCCAACAGAATTGATTTGATCAACGCTGTTGACGGTATAACCTTCAATGAAGCATGGGATTCGAGAGTGGCGCAGAAAATAGGTGCTGAAGATTCCGGAACCATAATATTTTATATCGGATTAGAACCCTTAATAAAGAATAAAATCGCATCGGGTCGCTATAAAGACCTTGATGATCTGCGGTTCCTCAATAGTTTGAAACAAAAACAATAATCAGTCCTTACTCAATTTCCCGCGAATCCATGTCCATATCCATGGAAGATAAGCTCCGGCGATAATAATTAAAAGACCAGAACCGGTTCCTTTTGTAATAGGTACATTAGATTTGGCCATAGCAATGTTTTCAATAACCTGATTTATGGTGATATACCATCCGAAGGTAATAATAAGAAGACCAGCTGCATGAGGTATAATAACAGAAATAATTTTTTTCATCGTGATGAACTCCATTTATTTAATCTTAGACTTTTTTAGTATCTGCTTAATAAAAGATATATGTTGTCGGCAATTTGTCAATAATATTCTTATTGCAAAAAAAGAGTAATCCGGAGATATATCATCTCCTGCTTTCACAAGCGGTTTTTAATCCGTCCAGGGAAGTAGATATGCATATTAAGAGGTAATATGGAAAATATAAATCTGCTTTCTCACGAGGAGCTTATCTCATGTCTTGATCTTGCGAGAGTCCTCACTGCCGAACTCGATTCTGACATGCTTTTTGATGTTATTCTGAAAAAACTGTCGGAGATGATTCCCGCGACAAACTGGTCGCTGCTTCTTCTTGATCATGAGACGGGGGAATTGCATTTCAAGATTACCGTTGATCTTGAGGTTGAAAAGATAAAGGACATCCGCCTTCGCCTGGGGGAGGGGATTGCCGGACAGGTGGCGCTTAATCAGGAGCCGATAATAATAAGCGACGTTACAAAGAGTGAACATTTTAATGATACAATAGACCGTTCCACAGGTTTTACAACAAGATCTATCATGTGCGTTCCGCTGATATTCGGCGGAAGGACACTTGGTGTGCTTGAGGCGATCAATCCCGACAGACTTGACGAAAAGGCGTTGGCTTTGCTTGTAATCATTGCAGAATATACAGCAATTGCCGTTGAGAATATGGAAAGATACAACCGTATCAGAACACTTGCGCTGAAGGATGATCTTACAGGTTTATACAATACCCGCTACCTCTATCAGCGTCTGAATAAAATTATTGAGGTTAGCCGTGAAACCGAAGCTCATTTTTCGCTGATTTTTATTGATATAGATAATTTCAAAAAAACCGTAGATGCTTACGGTCATCTTAATGGAAGTCTTGTAATACATGAAGTGGCGCAGACAATCTTAAGTACATTGCACGATCCGGCATTTGGTGTCAGTTACGGCGGCGATGAGTTTGTAGTTGTTCTCCCGGGATTTGACCGTCATCAGGTTGTACTTAAAGCGGAGGAGATCCGGAAATGCATCAGTCAGGCTACATATCTGGCAAAGCAGGGGCTTGATATACATCTTACCGGCAGCTTCGGAGTTGCCACATATCCCGAAGATGCGAATAACATTGGTGATTTGCTAGCTCTTGCCGACAGGGCGATGTTTAAAATCAAGGACATAGGTAAAAATGCAGTTGGATGAGGATTATCTAATATGAATAGATTCATATTAGATAATGTAATTAAAAAGCTCATTCCTGAATGTTGGGATAATTGACATTACTATATCCCCCTGTCCCCCAGAGGGGGCACGCAAAGGGAAATTATAAGTGAGTTTATAAATCATAACATATTAAAACATCTGCTTATATCGTTGAGCTTTCAAAAGATCTTCGAAACAACATGACCGTGTCAGAAGAAAATGCCCCCTCCAGGGTTAGGGGGCAGGAAGGTTTGCATTAAATTTATTAATTTCCCGACATTCCGGAAAGTGCCGATCAAAAAATTATGGATGAATAATTATTAGAGCAGACTTCCCTTGTTTACATATGAAACCTTTCCGATAATACAGGGCTTATCATTTTTCTCTATGCAGTAATCAAATCGTGTAATATCGTTTTTCACTGATCGCATTACATAACTTTTTCTCTCAATAAAAAGAGGTCCTTTAAATGCAAGATCAACTCTTAGCGGCTTGCTGTTTGTTTTCAGATTCAGTTTTCCTATAGAATAGGCTGTGGCCCACATGGCGTGAGCTATATCTCTTTTAAATCCAAAAAGTTTTGCCATAAATTTAGAAATATGTATCGGGTTGTAATCGCTGCAGATTTTTGCGTATCTCTTGCCGATTTTTTTATGAATAACAGAATCTGAAATTTTCTCTGCGTCAGATATCGGTTCGATTAAATCTCCTCTCTGAGGTGTCTGGAAATCTTTTCCGAATTTACCCTGCTTTAAATATGTTGTAATACTGTTCCAGACAACTTCACCCTTTGATTCTACTGTGATAATATAATCAAACTCGAATCCCTGTTTTACGATTCTATGCTCATCAAGTTTTACTTCAACGTTGAGTACTTCATCAGATTTTATCGGACGGTGCTGAATCAGATGATTTCTGTAGTGAAGCATTCCAAGTAGCGGAATCGGGAAATCCTTATTGCTTAATATTGCCATATGCAGCGGCGCCGAGAAGACGTGGGGGTAAAGAACCGGGAGGTTACCGTCATCCTCCAATTCGCAGATTTCCCGATAAGCCTTGAGTTTTTCCTGATCGATAGAAATATCTTTAACAACAGCTTTAATTTCAGGAAATGAATCCCCGGGCTTGAATCCTTTTTTTCTCGAAAAGAGTATTTTTAAATAGATAGGTAGAATCCCCGGTATTTTATTATATTCAAGTATTGTCTGCATAAAGACTCTCCGGATAATTTATTTTTTATGAAAAGAGATTAAGTATTAATCAAAGACAATCTAATAAATAGTAACTGATTTTCATGGGTGAGTATGCTCCATTTCTCTCTTGCAAAGCGAAATGAAGTTCCATAAAATAAATCACTACGGCATTAGATCTTCATCATATGGCTTGCTGATTTTTTCAAGGAATTTCTTTGTAAAAAATTTTGTTTTATGATTTTTTTATAAACTGAATTTTATAATGTTTGACCAATCTCAGCCCGATTTATCATCTTTATTTAATCAGTTCCGGTATAAATTTACCTATTCTCTGTATAATACTTTATCAGATGTTCGATGCCAGTATTCCGGAGAAACTATTAAAGAGTTCTAAATTTAAAATGGAATGATAATCTATAAATCTTTGTAGATAGAAGTTTGGAATTTTATCCGATATAATACTATCACTTCACTGAGGGCATTAAATGAAACGAAACAGACATATAATAAGGACTATTATCTTCTTATCAATTTTTATCCCGGGAAATATTCTTAACTCTGATTATTCTAATTCATTTTTAAAGAGAGCGATTGAACTTTCAGGTAAATGGTCCGGTGAGAGTAAAAATGCTGCGATAATTCATAGTAAGCTCCTCAATGTCATGTTTCTATCTCCATCTATCTTTGAAAATAATCATATCATTGCCTATTACGGTCATCCTAAATCAAAAATAATGGGAATAGTGGGACGGCATACAATACCGGAATTAGCTGAAATGCTGAAGAAAGAGGCACGGAACTATGACTCACCAAACAGCGACAAAGGTATACTTCCAGCTTTTTATCTGATCTACGGTACATGCCAGCCTGGCGGAGAGATCAACATTATTAACCGGCAGCTTGTTGAAACATACATTCAATATGCCCTTGCAAATGGTTTTCTTGTTTATCTGGACCATCAGATTGGAAAATATACAATAGACCAGGCGCTGGATCAACTCCTTCCATTTTTAAAGTACCCCAATGTTCATCTTGCTATAGATGTGGAGTGGAGAACAAAAAGACCAATGAGAGAGGTTGGTTCAATTACAGGAAAAGAACTTAATGCTGCTCAGCTTAAGGTTAAGGAATATATGGCGGCAAATAAAATTCCCGGGAAACGTCAGCTGGTGATTCATCAGTTTCAGAGTAAAATGATCAGGGATATAAAAGATGTTAAGACGAACTACGATCCTGTTGTTCTTGTACATGCAACATCAGGGTGGGGGAGTCCTGAAAGCAAAATGAGTACACATGCAAGGAATGCGCTGGCTGTTAATATTCCCTACAAAGGATTCAAACTCTGGTACTATTATTCCAGCAAACATGGAGTGCATTACGACAGACCCCTTATGACACCTCTGGATGTTCTGAGGCTTACCCCGGAACCTGGTCTGATTATATATCAGTAGGCTTAGATCTTTAAAATTATTGTGTATAAGTATGTTATTCCGGATGAGCCTTAATAAAATCTTTTAGTTCATTCCGGAATATTTGGATAATTGACATTCCTATATCCCCCTGTCCCCCGGAGGGGGCACGCAAAGGAAAATTATTAGAGAATTTATGAATCATAACAATATTAAAATACCTGCTTATATCGTTATATTCTGGATTTTTACTGTTATGAAAAGCTTCTTGCTATTGAAATAGATGGAAAAATTCATGATTCACAAAAAGAATACGATAGATAAAGGGATGAATTCCTGATGAGTATTGGAATCTATACATTGCGGATTAAAGATGAAGATGTATTAAATAATATTGGAATTGTAAAAGAGATGATAAAAGTAAAACTAACAGCGATATAACTGATATACCCGGTGCCCCCTCCGGGGGATAGGGGGCGGGTAGGTTTGAATTAAATTATTTATTCTTCCAACATCCCGTAAAGAGCAATTAAATCTTAAACGGCTATAGTTTACTGTAAAAAAGTTTGTGAGATTTTATAAAAAATATTTTTCACCCGATTAATTGATGCGGGTTCGAAATGACATTGGAAAAATAATGTATAAAAATATAAAACAGAACCCGATGTACAGCTATCTGATACTGCTCACTATCGCTTCAGCCGTATCGCTGCAGGGCTGGAATACTCTTTTCAATAATTTTGCTGTTGATCACGCGGGACTTAACGGTCTTCAGGTGGGGACAATTCAATCTGTACGGGAGATTCCCGGTTTTATATCTCTTCTGGTTATATTTGTTCTTCTAATAATGAAGGAGCACAGACTTTCAAGTCTATCAGTTCTGATTTCAGGCGCGGCGGTGCTTGTCACTGGACTTTTCCCTTCATTCACCGGACTTCTTGTTACTACATTTATTATGTCCATGGGATTCCACTATTTTGAAACGACCAATCAATCTCTAACTCTTCAATACTTCAATCACATTGAGGCCCCTGTAGTACTTTCAAAACAGAGAAGCTATAACGCTCTGGCTAATGTTGCAATATGCCTTTTAATATGGGGATTGTCATATATAATACAGATTAAGTGGCTCTTTGCTCTGACCGGACTGGCGGTACTTGCTATTACAGTTTATACAATGAAGATCAATCCTGTAAAAGAAGATATACCTCCGCAGCACAAGAAACTTATATTCAGAAAAAAGTATACACTCTTCTACATTTTAAATCTGTTAAGCGGCGCCAGAAGACAGATATTTATCGTATTTGCGGTTTTCCTTCTTGTGGATCGTTATAAGTTTTCTTTACAGGAAGTTACAATACTGTTTATAATTAATAACATTGTGAACTATATAGTATCTCCATATATCGGAAAGGCTATTAACAGATTTGGAGAGAGGAGGATGCTCTCTTTCGAATATTTCAGTGTGATATTTATTTTCATGGCCTATGCATTTATTAACAGTGCTTTGGTAGCAGCTGCACTTTATATTATAGATAATATTTTATTTAACTTTGCCATCGGAATACGTACATACTTTCAGAAGACTGCAGATCCGGCGGATATAGCATCATCAATGGCGGTCGGGTTTACGATTAATCATATAGTCGCGGTTCTACTGCCGGTACTTGGCGGAGCATTATGGCTTCTTGATTTCAGGATTCCATTCGCAGCGGGAAGTGTGCTCGGGTTTGTTTCATTGATTGCGGTTCAGTGGATGAAGTATCCCGATGGGATTAAGAATTAAAAGTTTTTATTAAAAGGAATAAAACATGAACAATAAATATTCAGAAGCAGTTGAGAAGGGGAGAAGGATTCTTGAAGCAGCGTCGTGTGATTACGCGGAGATCCGGCTATCTTCAAGTGTGGGTACAGGAATATCTCTCTCGGGTGAGAATGTCGATTCATTCACAATCGGCGAGTCTGTGGCGGGATCGGTACGTGTGCTGAAGAACGGGTCCTGGGGATTTGCAACATTTAACGATTTATCAATGCTGGAGAGATACTTTGCCGGAGCTGTTTCATCTGCGGCAATTGTTTCTCCTGTGGAGAAAAGTGTTATCGCCCGGGGGACTCCGTCATGCGGAGAGTTTAAGACAACATCTCTTCGCAATTTTATGGATATCACTCCTGACGAAAAGTATACACTGCTGAAAAGATACAATGATATTCTAAGAGGCTCGGAGTCGGTTCAGACTACACGTGCCGGATATAGAGATGTTAATACTCGCTATACATTTATGAACTCAGAGGGTAGTTTTCTATCGTACGATAAAATGTACTGCGGGATTTCGCTTGCATCTATTGCAAAAAGGGGTACCGTAATTCAGCCATTCCATGAATCGATCTCGGGATTCGGGGGATTTGAAATTGTAGAAAATAAAGATCATCTCGCAGAGGCCGTTGTTAAAACTGCAGTTGATATGCTCGATGCTGAGCCGGTTCCGGGCGGGACGTACGATATAATTGTCGATCCTAAACTCTGCGGTGTGTTTATACATGAAGCATTCGGGCATATGTCGGAAGCGGACTTTGTTTATGAAAATCCAAGAATGAAAGATGTAATGGTCCTGGGGAGAGAGTTTGGTCCAAAGATACTCAATGTTTATGATGACGGAACGATGCAGGATTGTGCTGGTTACATTCCATTTGATGACGAGGGTATCTCTCCGCAGAAGACCTCTCTGATAAAAGACGGGCTTCTTTCCGGAAGGCTACACTCTCGCGAAACTGCCGGTAAAATGAATGAAGAAGCTACCGGGAACGGAAGAGCCATCAGTGTTATGAGGCAGCCGATAGTCCGAATGACAAATACGTATATTGAAAACGGAGAGTCGTCGAAGGATGATATTTTCAGTTCAATGGATGACGGACTCTATGCAGTGGATGTTATTGGCGGACAGACAAACCTCGAGATGTTTACCTTTACAGCAGGGTATGGTTATATGGTGAAGAATGGTAAACCGGGTAAAATGTTCCGTGATATTGTATTGTCGGGGAATGTTTTTAATACACTGAAGAATATATCCATGATAGGAAATGACGGTGAGATGTTCGGCGGACTCGGCGGCTGCGGTAAAGGGGGTCAGAGCCCTCTACCCGTATCTTTCGGAGGACCACATATGAAGATTAAAGACATTCTTGTGGGAGGTAAAAAATGAGAGATCTCATAGAGAAAGAAATTCCCTCGGGATTGAAGTGGTATGATGCTGTTCATGTTACCGGTAAAAGTACTCCGGTCAGTTTTAAAAATAACAGATTGTACTCTCTTTCGGAAAGTGAAAATTCCGGTTTCGGGATACGGATAAATAATAGTGAAAGCAGAACAGGTTTTTCATACACCAATGAGCTTTCTAATATTTCGGATTCTGTAAAGAGAGCTCATGATATGTGCAGATACGGAGATTTGGAGAATTTTACTCTGCCGGATAATACATCAGTTTCATTTGAACCGTATGATGATAGAATTGCAGAATTTAATATCGAAAGCGAGATAGCCGGCGCCGAGAAAATGATTAATGAAATAAAATCGGTGTTCCCCGAAATAAATATTGATATGGGGATTTCGTCGTCAACCGGAGCAGTACGTCTTATAAATTCACGGGGAGTAGATGTTTCGTACCGTGAGTCGTACTATGGACTTTCCCTTTCGTGTTCTTATACTCTTCCTAACGGAACAAGAATTGAAACCTATGAGAGCAGATCAGAGCTTAAACCCGTTGATTGTTCCGGGTTAACAAAAATTTTAATTGATAAAATTGAAAAAGCACTTAATGTTCAAAAGATAGAGTCCGGGATGTATCCTGTTGTTTTCCCCCCTCAGGCCTTTGGCAGACTTCTTGGTTTTATCGCTTCCGGCTTCAGTGGAGTTTCTGTATGGAAAGGTGTTTCTCCATTTGCCGGTAAGATGGGAGAGAAAATATTCAGTGAATCATTTACAATGACGGATAATCCATTTATTGAGAATTCGCCGTTTAATGTTCCATTTGATGGAGAAGGGGTCTCAGTATCAAAAAATTTTCTGATCAGGAATGGTGTCATTGAAACATTTATAAACGATTTAAAATATTCTGAAAGACTGGGACTTATACCAACTGGAAACGCTTCCCGTGGTTATTCATCTCTTCCTTCGCCGTCGTTTCACGGAATTGCAGTAGAGCCGGGAGAGAAATCATTCGAGGAAATAATCTCAGGTATAGATAAAGGGATCATTGCCGAGCAGTTTATCGGTCTTGGTCAGTCCAATACTCTGACAGGCGAATTTTCTGCGAACATGGACCTTGCGTATCTTGTCGAGAAAGGTAAAATCATAGGAAGAATTAAGGACTGTATGATCAGCGGAAATATAATCGATCTGATGAAAGGTGAGTTTACTGTTTCGAAAGATGTTGAAAGACGTGGATCATCTCTTATGCCGTATTGTCTTTTCCCTGCGGTGAGTATTACAGCGTAGTTTATAAACTAAACATTTATCCCTTCGGCCCCCGCACCCCCGGAGGGGGCAAAGCAAATTCTTGCCCCCTCCGGGGGTGCGGGGGCTTTGCAGGAGGATTTGCTGTTAAATAAGAGATGTTGGTAATGCATGGTACGCCAGAGTGGCTACTTAATCAGCAGCATCTCCGAAGCCAATACAAATACCGGATTGCTTATCAGCGATGATCCTAGCCCGCTGCTCTTTATGCTGTATTCAGTTTTCGCAATGAGCGGATAGATTTTACTAAGGGTTTCTCTGTTTGTTCTTTTTAACATCGCGGCAAACTTTTCCCGTTTTAATTTTGAAACAGCAAGTCCCAGTTTAGTAAAGGCCTCTTCCTGATTGTTTTTTTCGTCAAGCAGTGTAAAATATTTTTCTATGGAGTCTGTCTGACGGATTATCATGTTGAGGATAAGAAGCTCGGCAATTCCGTCATCGATCAGTTTTTTTAAATAAGATAAGGCCCTTCTCTCCTTCAGAAAAAGAGAATCAACAAATTCAAAAACGGTTATCTCTCTAGTCTCTCCTGCAATATCCCGTATAAAAGTTTCATTGAGCGGTATATCTTTTGAAGTTAATGAAATCATGTCGAGCATCTCGTCAATTTTTTTTATATCATTTCCGGTGAGTTCAATCAGCAGTGGAATTATTTTTTCATCGAATGAGATTTTTTTATCCGTGAGATTTTTTCTAATGTAGTTTAGAAGATCGCTGTCAAAATTTTTCCAGAATTGAACTATACGGACTAGGTTTTCATATTTTTTTTCAATAAAGGCTGGCGCCTGATTTGCCATGGAAGTTATAATGATTATTGTTCCCTCGGGAGTTGAGGTCATCATATCATCCATGATGTTTTTAATCGTATCGGTGATTTTAATATATTCAATGTTACGGATAATACATGCTCTGCTGTTTGAGAACATGGATCCGGAAAGTGCAAAATCTGCCGCAGCAGTAAACTCATCCTGGGCATTTTTATCATCACTTATGTAGTATCTTCCTGTGTTCTGCAGCCTGTCTTCATTTTCTTTGAAAAGAGCGCTGAGTATTGTATTTATTACTTTATCTTTCTCACCTTCTTCCTCTCCAAGGAAGAGAAATACTTTCTCTTTTACACCTTTTGAGAGTTCAGAGGCAAACTGTTTTGAAGTCTGATATTTTTTTAGTGCCATTAAATTTTTCCCTGGATGAGTTTATAATTCCCTGCCCTTGACGGGAGGGGTTAGGGGAGGGAGACTTTTATGAAGAATTTACAGTTGAAACTTCATAAAGAACACTTCCGCCTTTCCTTGCCGATTAAGGATAAGATATTTTTTGTCAGTTATTTTTAATAATGAATTATTTGCTTATGATAGATGTCCATTTCAAATTTTTCTTTACAAGAGAAAAAAGTTTATTCTCTTAAAAAAATACTAAAGAAATATTCACAAGAGCCGATTAAGAATACAAATGAAGAAGTATTTCATTTTACACTCCAATGGTCTTCCTTGAAAATTAAGGCAGTCAGGGTAGGTCTCTTACAACAAACGGGATAGCAATATCCCGTTTTTTTTTGCGTATAAACTGAAATAAAAATTGTTTGGAAGACTCAAATGTCCGTAAATGCCTCCACTTTGATATGAGAGGTTAGGAGGGGGTGAGATAGTTCCAGATTTAATCCCAGTTGTAGATCACCCTCCCCCGGCCCCTCCCATCAAGGGAGGGGAGAAATCACTTTTATGTCAGCTCCATACAAATTCTTTTATTCAATATTAATTGTCTCTGTTAAATCATAGATAGTGTTGATGTACTCCTTCGATGGTTTGTCCCAGTAATAGGCTGCTTTCTCGGCATTTTCTCTTAATCTGGTAAATGTTTCATCATCAGAATTCTTAAAAAAATGAGAGGCCCTCTCCATCGCATCATAGAATGACCATGGAGAAAAGTCGGAGAAGAGAAAACCATATCCCTCCACATTACTGCCTTCGCCGCTAACAGGTTTAATTGTATCACGAAGACCTCCTGTTGCTCTTGCAATTACCGGGCATCCTGCAGCCATGGCCTCAAGCTGTGATATTCCACCCGGCTCATGCATTGACGGCATTAAAAAATAATCACATGAAAGAAGAGGTATACTTACATCCTGATATCCGAAAGAGACGTTGCATCTGTCGGGGAAATACTGGCTCATAAGATATAGTCCATGAGCAATAGTCTCACCTCTTGTGTCACCTGCCGATGCGCTTCCACCTGCTATTATCTGATAATTAAGATTCTTAAAAATACCTTCTGATGATTCAAGTAGAAGCTGGAATCCTTTCTGTTCGGAAATTCGGTGAATCATCACCGCCAGTATAATATCCGGATCTATTTTCAGATTCCGGTCAATCTGAAGAAGGAGTTTGTTTCTCATTCTTTTGACGATATTTTTTCTCCGCGAATCGGGCATTGACTCAATAAAGCTGTTACCCTTTATAATTTCAGGATATCGATTTTCGATTTTTGTTTTCAATTCAGCATCGTAGGCGAGCTTCTGAATAAGTACCGGATACATGTTTTCAACAAAATTTGATTTTTTCATATTCTCTTCAGTCTTCTGTCTGAAGTCGGATCCGATACCGTTACTTATTCCCCCGACATTAAATAGAATACGTTCAAGACCGTCAGATGCTATCTCAACCTGTTTTGCATATGATGGACTCACTGTTATATTTTTTCTTGCGAATCTTATTGCAGCAGCCATACAGTTTAATCTGTCTCCATGTACGGGGTCGCTGAAATCTCCTGCCCGCCATGATGGGAGATTGAAGAGATTAAAGAGGTCGAAATCTTTTTCAAATCTATGATACGAGTCAAAATACTGCCATCCTCCATTATGGATTATATGGATAAATGTGCAGTTTCTGAAAACCGGGTTGCTGTCGTAATAGTGATCGCATCGTATAATTCCGTTAAAGAGACCCGGAAACGCATCGTTTGTAAAAGTGTATTTTACGTCAATCCCGAAGGTGAGTATAACCTCGGCACTTGACCTTGCGAAGGCGATTCTTCTTCTAAGTTTTTCTTCAGATGTGATACCCCAGTAGAGTCCGTTGAAAAATTCACCATGATCCAGAAGATAATATTTTATTCCATCAACTTCAGCGTAGTGGACCCCCACTTCATAATCCGCATCCATAATTTTAAACCGTACGTTTTTACCTGTATACACCGCGCCGTATTTTTCCAGCGCCTCATCCATCTTTCTTTTTTCCTTAGGATTTCCATTACGGTAGAGCGGTGTGATTACATAAACATCCTCGCCGTTTTTAGCCATCTCTCTGGGGAGTTCATACACAACGTTGGCTAGACCTCCGCTTTTTGAAAAGGGTTCAGCCTCGGCTGACATGAAAACGATTGAACCTTTCTTGTAATGCCAGTATAATCTTTCAGCGAGTTTAGAGAAGAAATTTTTCTCCTGCGACATTTTACTGATATAATCCTTGATCTGATCAATTGTGAGCACATTATTCTTGTGCAGATGAAAAATGCTTCTTTTCAGTCCGAGTTCAAGAGTTTCAATTCCGATGTCAGATTTGAGAAGTTTTTTTGTTATAAATCCGGAGCATGCTTTATAGGTTTGGCAATTTGCCGAGAGTTCATTGAATGCAAAATTAAAAAAGAGTTTATCTGTCCTTTCAAATTCGCATAATCTCTTAAATGAATCGATGAAAAATTCTTCATAATGTTTTTTGAGAGTAGTCTTTTCCAGTTTAAGAATTTTGATACGGTCAGTATATGCAACAGGTGCATTGATGCGGGAAGCCTTAAGCTCTTTACCTGTGTAGTATCTGAAATTACCTGTAATTGTTGAGTAAAGAGGATCGGAGAGTATAAACGCATCGTCATCATTTATTTTAAGTCTGGGATTGTCAAATTGAAGTGATACGTTCTGATTGGTTTCGCTGAAATTAAAAATTCCAATCCAGTACACTTTATCGGTATATTTAATAGCTGCAGCGGCTTCATTGTTGTTCGCCCAGATCAGATGACCTTTACCTTTTTGAGTACGGTGGAACTGATATACATCTTTGTAGAATGAATCAAGACTCCGGTGTGATGCATACTCAAACTGATTCCAGTTAACATATATATTATCAAGAAATACCTTCCATCCTTCACCCTCGGCGCTCCCTTCATAATCCATGATGATATTGCTGAGGAACGATGTGATTGCAACAGCGGCACGTAATCCTCTGTGCCCGAAAGTGTTCAGTGCCCGTCGCTCGTCATGGTTGCCTAGAATTCCAAGCAGTTCGGTACCCTCGGGAAGTACTGAAGGGTAATAGTTGTCATATAGATGATAAATTTCGCGGACGTCACTTGTACCATGCATAATATTTTCGCATATCTTAAAGAGCGACGCATTGTAAGGAACAAGTCCGGTTCGTGTCAGATATTTTTCGTGTCCCCAGAAACACTCCGCAATATTGATAAAGAAAGATTTATTTTTTCTTTTAATTCTTTTCTCAATATTAAGCATCAGGAAGTAGTGCAGCGGAACGGCAATTCTCTCACGGCACTCACAGTCATAGAAACCCGTTGTCATAAAGTGTCCGTATTCACGGTCATTTACAATTATTGTTCCGTTGAGCATGTCTATGTCTGATCTTTTCTGATGAAAGGAAAATGTGTAGTTGTTCTTCTTCATCATGATGGGAATTGCATGGGCCGAGTCAAATCTTATACCGTCTATATCGAACTCATCGATCAATGTTGAAATTGAATCGGATAGCCATTCCCATATTTCGAAGAGTCTGTAGTTTAAAAGTTTTCCGTCATCCCAAGTTCCGTATCTTCCGTCAGTAGATGATCTTTCAACTAGGTTTCCGCCGCCATCATAAGTCATGACTGAATATTCACGCGGGAGTTCGGTGTTCTTTCTGTTTAGATGAGGAATAATATCTACAATAATCCGTATATCGAGTGAGTGAGCTTTAGCAATGAGTTTTTTCAGAGCTTCATCACCTCCGATTGACGGTTCAATGACTTTCAGGCTCATTGGTGAAAATGGCGATGGAGATGTTGCTTCAGGAGCCCAGTCCTCTCTGTTTGAGCCACGCTGCTGAGTGCCCAGAAGATAAATTGAACTTAAAAAATACCGCGACTTCAGATCTTCCAGATGTTCTGTTATATCATAAAGATTGCCAAGGCGGATGACCTCTCCATTTTCATTGTACACCAGTCCGGGATGACCGTCATTATCTCTCCAGTATACTTTTGTGTGGCCGTGGATATCAACGAAGACCTCGAGTATAATTTCTCCCTGAAGGTTGGGCAGAACATTTACTCTTCCCGATGTACCCTGTTCGGTAATCCAGTTCATTTCTCTGTCTCCGCGCAGTATAACGCAGAAGTCATAATGTCCATATGAAGAAAATTTATAAAGGGCGGAGAAGATCCCCGGTTCACTTTCAGTAAGAGGAATCTCTTCTGCAATTATATTTTCTTCAGTCTGGTAATCTTTGGAAATGTCATTTTTGTAAACTCTGAGGAAGTAGCCTTTACCTGCTTCGGCTTCGGCAAGACTGAATGTAAAATTGTATTCATCATTTACCGAGAGGTTTATGAATCTCGTCGCAAGGGGCGCATCAAATTCCTTGGGCGCCAATACTCTGTCGAGAATAAGATTCGCCTTGTTTCTGATTTCATGTATATCATGACCCGATGCCGAGACCAGGAGTTTTATTATTTCACGGAGTGATACTGTGTCATGACCTTTTTTGTATTCTCTGGCGTAGTTTTCCAGATCTTTCATCCCTTCGATGTTTGTATCATAATCAAAGTTGAGTTCGTCATTCTTAACTCTGCAGTTTAGTTTGCTTATAAGTTCGTTTTTTGTCTGTTCACTGAATTTCTCAACTGCTGCAATGGGGAGTTCTTCTTTATATCTGTCTTCAGTCTTTGTGGAGTAATCAATTACAGCGTCTACAAATGTGTTAAGAAGCTCAAATGAAGCGGGAGGATATACCGTGGAGTGTGAAAAACCTATCTCTATAGCTCTCTCCTCCACCTCGAGTAGAAATTTGAATGCTTCAAAAAATTTAGGATCCTGCCGGTTGTTCCATTGATTAAGAGTCTCAAACATTTTCAATCCAAGATATATTGATGGAACCTCTGCCCATGCCGGTCCCTGACCTACGTGGGCAATTACTGTTGTCGATTTTGAAATATGGTGAATTGTAGCTTTCCCGGGTAGTTCCTGTACCAGAATAATTCTTCTTGTGCCTATAAGTTTGTTGCCGCTTCCCGCTGCTCCTCTATGAAATAGTGCCAGGGCATTTATTATTCTTCCGAATAATCTGGTATCTCCTGTCATCTTTTCCCGGAATGAGCCACTGAGATCGGTATAACTGTCCAGCATAACATTGGCCATTTCAAAGAATCTCTCTCTGAATAGTTCCACGGGATCATCTGCTTTGATTCTTTCAATAATATATGAATCGGGGTAAAACTCGAAACATCTTCCTTCAGCATATGCTCTGGATATGGACTCCTTAACAACTTTGTCTGTTATCAGATGTTCATCTGATATTTTGAATCTGCTTAGACTGGTTAGTGTACTGTTTTCCAATGTTTTATCCTGTGAAAAATTTGTCAGGTCTTCGTCAATGTCAGAAAGAAACAGAAATTTAATGCATCTTGAGTACTTGAACACCCGGCACCGCAGTCGGGGAGAAAAATGCATATCAAGCCACCTGCATGGAGCGGGAGCCTGTATTTATATAGTAATAAATTCCATATGAAAATCAAGTATAATCATAATGTGTATAAATAATTTATAATGTATCGGTTTATAAAATTTAATTCCGGTGCGCCTCCGGTGTGAAGTAAACCATGATCAGAGGTGGTTTTGAATAGTTAGCTTATCATCCGGCTTCCAAAAAATAAGTAACTTGACAGAATTATATTTATGGGTATTTTAAATGGTTCATGAGCCTTGCCGCTGATTGTTTAAATTTTCATCTTCTGTACAAGATATTGCAGCGGTTTTGATAATTCACATAGTACAGATTATTTTTTTTAATAAAATTTATAAATAACGGTATTTCAGATGAAACTTGGATTAAAAAGTGTAAGCGGGAAGATCTTTTATCTATATATGTCTCTTGCTCTAATTAATATAGCTTTTTTTTCAATTATCATTTTTGAAAATCAGATAGAACTTATTGTCGATAATACTATTTATCAATACAAGGAGCTTGCAGGAGGAGTTGCTGAAGCCCTGCAGTTCTCAGCATATGATGTTAACACAAAAGATTTTTCCGGCAGTGACGGCAGATTGAATAATGCAGTATCAATTATCCAAAAAAGTTTAGATAATTTTATAATAATATCTGAAGACGGGAAGGTGCTATTTCAAAAAGGTGTTAACGAAGCAGTGTCAGAAAGAGATATTGCTAATTGCGCCAGGGCGATTACAGCAAGAGATTTCTCTGGAAGCCTTTACTTTTCAAGCGTGGAAAAAACCAGATCGGATATAACATTTTATATGCCGCTTAAGACAGGCAGCGTGTCTGACTCGGTGCTTATTTTCAGACGAAGTCTTAATGCAATGAATGATCAGATGAAAGCATTCTACAGGCAGATAATTTTTGTGATCTTTTGTCTGGCATTGTTTCATATTGCAGTTGCTTTTTTATTTTTTAGAATTTTTGTGAAACCTCTTTCAAAACTTCATAGTCAAAGTGCTGCTCTTTCATCCGGAGATTATTCTGCCCGGGTAGAGCTGGCGAGCAGGGATGAAATTGGAGAACTCTCTCAATCATTCAATTCCATGGCAGGTTCGATACAGGATAAGGTCCGGACTCTTGAGGACTATAACAAAAAGATGGACTTTGAACTTGAGCTTGCAGGAGATGTTCAGAAACTCATTTATCCCGATTTTAAAGATAACGGCAGATTCAGCCTGTCTCTTTTCAGTCAGCCATGCGGTAGTGTTAACGGTGATTATTATGATATTTTTGATCTTGGCGACAATCGTTTTGCATTTCTCATCGCAGATGTTTCCGGGCATGGTATTTCCGCTGCATTATTAACCATGACGCTAAAGGAGAAGTTTAATCTTTATGCGCCTTCGATTGCTGATCCTGCGCAGATTTTTAGAATTCTTAACCGTGAAATTTTTGATATGCTTACTTCAGACAAGCTGGTTTCTCATTATTTTACCGGTGTTTATTTAATTATTGAAGAAAACTATTCTGTATCTTTCTGCAGTGCGGGACATCCTCTGCCGGTTTATATCTCGAGGAAAAATCAGAATCATAGTCTTCTTGTTTCCGGCGGTGGTGTTGTCGGTTTAATTAGGGAGATGAGTGATACTTTTATAACAGAAAAAATTCAGATGGAACCGGGAGATAAACTGATTCTTTTAACAGATGGAATAATTGAGGCTGTGAATTCCGGGAGTGAACAGTTCGGTTTGAATAGAATGTTTCAGGCAATAAATGAGGGGATTGATCTTCCTGTTAAGAATAATGTTGAACTTATTGTCAGGAGACTGAAAGATTTTACAGATATAAATAAGCTTAAAGATGATGCAACAATTATTGGAATAGAGATTAAATGAAGCTGTTAAAGTATAGATATTCTGGAGAGGTAATATTAGGAATATCTGTTATTGCTGCAATTATGTTTATGGTTGTAATCAATAACGAAAATATTAAATTCAGGTTAGCGGAGATACGGTTTTTACTTTCCGGTTCAGAAACAGTTTCCGGAACAGTGGATCATGCAGGATTGATTGTACAGTATAGACTCAGAATGGATTTGTACAGAAAAAAAATTGATTTATTCAACGCCGAGATAATCGAGTTAAGAGCTGACTCTCTTTTCGCATCAGATTTCGCAGAAGAGGAAAGTTTGAGAGAAATATCATCTCCGGTTTCTTTTGCAGTAAATATCATGAAGTCAATGCTGGGGAAGAAATCCTTGATGGCGGGAGCTGTTAAACGAAACGGGCTTGTTCTTGAAAGTGCATATTATTTTGAAAGAAACTCTCTCTATAACAAGGCCCTCGAAAAATATAATGAGGCAGTAAAAGCCGGCAGTTTAAATGAGTCAGAGAAAGCAGGAATTATGCTTCATCAGGGATTCTGCATGTCTATGGCAGGGAATATTGATGGGGCAAAAAATAAATACTCAGACGTAATAAAAAATTATCCCGATGAAGTAATATCTGTGACAGCATCAGTATTGCTTGGATACCTTGAAGATTTTATCAGAGAGACTGAGCTTGTAAAGGTGATGCCCGATACTCCTGAAAAAGGGGAGAGGCTTTTTTATCTGACGGCTTTCAGAGATTCCCTTTCAATTATAGATTCAATAGAAAAAAAAGGAAAACATAAAACACCGGATAGTTTAAATTTTTTTAAGGCACGCTGTCTGGAGTCTACGGGTAATCCTTCAGATGCACTTGTACTTTACCAGGATATTATATTGAAAAATCCGCGTTCACAATTTGCTAAATCTGCAAACAGGCGTATATTTATGATAAGTACAAAAACCGGAGTTGATTCAGAATCACATAAACTTGCTTTGAAAAATAACAGTATCATAAAAGATGAGAGTTTCAATCGTCTGGTTAAAGAGAGTTCTTTACTTAAGAGGAAATCAGCATTAAAATCTCTCTGGCCGGCTGATGAAGCTCCTCCGGATGTTGAGGCGCTGATTAAAAAAATAGAAGAGTCAGATGCAGCCTTATCTGCAAGTATACGCTATGCAGGACGTAAAGTAAGAATAATCACATCTGACGGCAATATAATCAAAGGTCTTGTAACTGATGAAAATAAAAAGAGCATAACAGTGAATACGATTGTAGGTGATGCTGTTATAAAAAAGAAAGATATATTAAGGAGTGATTTTGAATGAAGATGAATAATCTGTTCATCGCTTTTGCCGCAGTTTTGATTTTTGTTTCAGTACTGAAGGCTGATACAATTCTTCTATCTGACGGAACATATCTTGTGGGGAAAGTTATCCGGTGGGATGAGAATCATATTATTATAAAAAACTCACACGGAGTTTTCGCAATAAAGAAAAATCAGCTGGTTAAACTTTATATTACCGGGAGCCAGTTTGAAGATATAAAACTTCATAAAACACTCGGTAATGTAATGAAAGATGAAGATATTATTAGCAATTATCTTGCCGGCGTAGAGGGATTGCCGCCGGGAGGGATCGATAAAAATGAATTAGAATCCGGCATTAAAAATGATAATCTCAGCAAAAAGTTACGGCTGTTATTCAGTTACTACCATGTTATGGGCCCTTTAGCCGATGTAGTTCCATCTGCGTGGGGAGGCTCTCTCGGTTATTCACAGCCGTTTTCTGATAGTGCGGCATTCTGGGTGCCGAAATTTTATATTGAACCGGAGTATATTCTTTTTAAAGGCGATAAATCAACGGTGAATGATTTATCACTTTATATCGGCCCAAGATGGGATTTGAAAATTTCCGGCGGAAGATGGGGGAATATTTTTTTACATGCTCTTCCCGGTGTTACATATCTTAAAATAAAAGATGAAGATTATAATGGTACAAGCTCGACTATCTCAGCAAAGGTCTCATCGGGGTATGAGTATCCATTCGGTAATTTTATGGGAGTTTTAAATCTATCGTATCTTTATGTTTATGATAAACGGATACTTCTGCATGGAGCCGGATTATCAATAGGAGCAGTTTATAAATTCTGAATTTTTTTGTTGCTGTAAACCCACAATTTTCTCTCTCCGGATGAAGTATATGCGCTGAAGTAAAGTTTACCTTTGTAGACAGTTAATCCTTCAGGTTCAGATCCTGCAGAGCCGCTTAAAATGTCAGCAGCCATATATGCTTTATTTCCGTCATAGCACCAGAGTTCTTTTCCTCTTCCATTATTTCCGTTGGCCTGAAAATAAAGTTTCCCGTTATAGACAGTAAGATATTTGGGCTCGGATGAAGCTGCCCCGAGTGCTATATCATATTTTACCTTAGGAACTGTTTCTCCGTCATATGATGAGAGTTCAATTCCTTTAGTTGAATCAATGAGGGCGCTGAATAAAATCTCACCTTTGTACTCAATCATAAATGCCGGGTCAAATACTCCGGGCATTACAGTTTTCATTGTTGAACCTATTCCGTCAAACATCCATATCTCTTTTCCGTCGTAAGTTGTATTGGCCTGAAAGTAGAGATTCCCTTTGTACACAGTCATGTAGGACGGATTTGATCCTGCTGTTCCATCGACAATTTCACTTGCAATCGCAAAAGTTTTTTTTCCGTCATAAACGATCAGTTCAACTCCATGATTCACAATATTGGCGCTGAAGTAGAGAGATCCTTTGTATTCAGTAAGAAATGAAGGATTAGAGTTGTTTGGTACACCGTAAACGTCATTACCTGCGGCTATGTTGTATTCCATGGAAGCAGTTTTACCGTCGTAGCTCCAGAGTTCATCACCGGCGTTGTTGTTTCCTCTAGCCTTGAAATAAAGCTTGTTTTTGAATTGATATAAGTGTGCAGGGCGGGAGTTGGTGGTGTCATTAATGTCAACTACCTGAACAGGTTCACTCTCTCCGTCATAACTCCAGAGCTCCACACCGTTGCCGGTGCCGGTTTCCGGGTAGCCGCCGTTAAAATAAAGTTTGTCTTTGAAGACAGCCATATATGTTTTTGAATTTGAATTTTCTCCGGCATAGCATGTTTGTGAAACAAGTTTTACTGCTACATCTTCTATGTCAATTGCTGCCGGTTCAGAAATCTGATTATTGTTATTTACTGAATATGCAATAAATTGTGTTGCTCCCGGGGGAACAGCACTGTTTTCAGGGAATGTATATTCAGGGAGATTTTCACCTTTCACTAGTTCACAGATAAGATCAAGTTTTTCACCGGAACTGTTTCCCCAGTAGATTTTGTAGAGTTTAATATCATCGGAATGTTCGGGTTCAACAACACTTAATACTCCGGATATCTGGTCTTCATCCCTGTCAGCATCTGCTGAAAAGCTGATTGATGGAGTCTGCGGTGTATCTATCTGCCGGGGCTCATCTGCAAGTCTGCCAAGGCCATCGAAGCATGAAATTGAAAGAAAGAGTAAAGACAGTATCGGCAATATCCGTATTCGGGATACTGACATTACTATATGATCTACTGAGAATTTATTTTTAGTCAAATTCTATACCCGCTCTTGCTATTTACGTTAAAGTCTGATATTTTTCAACATTTATTGACATCTAAAAATATTTGTCAAGAGAATGATTAAGTCTGAAGTACAAATTATATAAATTTAAAAGGTATACTTTTTGGTCAAACTGAGCTTCTATAGTTTGTATTTAGTACATTATAATAGTGTTTTATTTGAAAATTAATAAATTAGTATTGAAAATATTTGTATTTAATAATAAAAAGTAATATGTCATTACTTGTCTTATCAGAAAATATTCTGCATTTTATTACCTGTTTATCAATATGTAATAAAAGGGGAACAGCTTAGAAAATAATATCTGCTTTCTAAATAATAAGTAAGCGGTTATATTGATCAGTCACGGGCTCTAAAAAAATTTTACTATAAGTAACAGATATTAAAGCTTCCTGTGTTAAAGTAATATTATAAATGTAATCATGATTATAAATAAGAGAAAGGATCCTTTTAAAATGCCTATAAAATATGTACGGTTTTTACTTTCTGTTTTAATTCTATTTTCGGCGTCGAATTTTATTCCTGTACAAGCCGCAGTCTATTCCATGCAGGGAAAGGTTATAGACGGATCGACACAGAAACCTGTAAACTTTGCCATCATAATAATTCAGGAGGCGGGACTTGTAGTTAATGCGCCTCAGGGAAATTATTATATGGATATCCCGAAAAGCGGTCGTTATGTGGTAAAGGTGCAGTCTCCAGGTCTTGACAGCATAACCACCTTTGTTACTATCGAGGGTAATGTTACACGCAATTTTATTTTAAATCCGTATAAGTCAAAAGGTTCCGGTGTTGTCGTTATAAAAGGGGAGAAGGATATACAGAAAATATCGCGTCATACAATGAGTAAGAAGGAGATTAAGGAGGTCCCGGCGTCATTCGGAGATTCCATGAATGCTCTTACTGCCCTCCCCAGTGTGTCGCGTCCTGGAGGTATCTTCGGTCCGCTGATAATCAGAGGGGCAGATGATGCAGTGAACGGATATTTTGTGGATGATATCCCTCTTTATAATCCGATGCACTTCGGAGGTTTTCACTCAGTTATAAATAATGATCTTATCAGAGAGATTGATCTTTACGCGTCATCATACCCGTCACAGTTTGCCAATGCCCAGGGTGCAATTATTAACATAAATACAATAGATGAAGTTATGGAGCCTGGCGGGAATGTCGATGTTGGACTTATTTCGGCGTGTTCGCTTATAAAGACACCTATTACTGAAAAAATATTTATAGATGGTAAAGAAAAAAGCGTAAACAAGGGTTATATGATAGCCTCTGCACGAATCGGCTATCTGTCACTTTTTATTCCGCTTTTTTATCAGTATGTTCTTAATCAACAGCTTGATCAGGTTCCCGAGTACTGGGATTATCAGTTCAAGGCAAAATACTATATCAACGAGAGTAACTCTTTAACTGTTCTCTCTTTCGGAAGCAGCGATACCATGAAGCTTATTTTAAAAGATGCTTATCTTGATCCCGGTGCTGATCCTTACTGGGTTAATGCAACATGGCAGCAGAGTCAGAAATCCAACAATGCCGGTATCTATTATACCTTTAAACCGAAGGAATCTTTCTCCAATACGATGATTGCATATGGAGCACTGACAGATTTTGACCGATGGCTTGATCTTCCGTCAGTGGGATCGGGTATCCCCTGGGCGCATGATATTGGTACTACCACAAAACCTTATATTTTCGGACTTAAAGATAAATTGAAAGTTGAGTGGTGGAAATCTCACGGTGAGTTGAGAGCTGGAGTTGAATTTAACTACTACTATTTTAAAACAGAGGGTGTTAACCTGGTTCCTGTTAATTATCCTCTTAATCTAAGTGACCCAACAAGTTTTGCAAAAGTAAACATTAATGATACCACTAAAAATCATACTCTGGTTCATTATATAGAAAATAAATTTACCATCGGATGGGTAACATTTGTTCCGGGATATCACGCGGAGTATCTGGCTGCCGCAAAGAAGCAGACCTTCGATCCCCGGGGGGCACTTAGTATAGCATTTCCAACGGGTACTACTATAGGTGCGGCAGGTGGTTATTACAGCTGTTTTATGCAGACAAATGCCAGCTGGTTCAATGACTCTCCGGATCTTGCAGCCGCAAGTTACCTTAAACCCCAGAGATCTATCCATAGAGCGCTGAGCCTGGAGCAGAAGGTTTCAGATTATACTTTTAAAGCAGAGGGATTTTACAACAATTTCTGGGATATAGTTTACGCGCAAGTGATTTCAGGCAGAAATTATCATAACGGAAGTGAAATCAAAGCTCGTGGATTTGAGCTTATGGCGAAAATAAGTGATGAGAGCGATCAGGGTCTCTTCGGATGGATGAGCTACACATATTCGCAGTCAAAATATAAATCAAATAAAATATCTGAACCATATAATGACGAGTGGCTCTATTCAGATTATGATCAGACTCATGTTGCCAAACTTGTAGCAGGTTATACCTATAAGAATCATACGTTAAGTGCGAAGTTTCAAATGAATTCTACTACACCATATACACCTATTGTCGGCAGTAATAAGGATTGGTTATATTCCGGATCGGGTGAGAGATATGAACCTGTTTATGGTAAACCGAATACATCGCGTCTTGAACCGAGTCATGAGATTGATATTAGATATACATATAAAACAAATTACAAATGGGGATTCCTCAGCTGGTATATAGAGGTTATAAATGCTGATAATTATCAGGGAGAGCAGTATACTTTTGATTACCGTATGCCTCAATCGGAAAGTAATCCACGTATTAAAAAAAGAAACGGGCTTGCAATGTTTCCGAATTTTGGTGTAGAGGCTAAGTTTTAAAGATAACAAACCGAACATCCTCCCAGCCCGCCGGCGGGGAGTTGAAGGCTGTTTAAGAGGCTTAATTTGATAGAAAAACGTTGAAGAAGATGCTTCGACAGGCTCAGCATGACATGGTGAACATGAATGGTTAATGAGCCTGTTGCAGTGAATTGAATTTGAGGAGAAAAATAATATTATGAAAAAGACAGTTTTATTTACAATAATGCTCGGTGCAGTATTATTCTTTAATGCGTGTACATCGCCGATATGTATCACGTCATCCATAACACCCATGCAGGGTAAGGTTATTACGGAAAATCTCGGTAAAACTAATGGGACAGATTCTGCTTTCTCATTTTTAGGATTATATATGATCGGCCGTCCTGATCTTGACAGAGCGATTGATAAAGCACTGGAGCAGAAAGGGGGCGATACTCTGATCAATGTAAGATGTTACGAAACTGTATCGTATTTTGTACTTTTCAGCATTACTACAGTAAAAGTTGAAGGTGAAGCGGTTAAGTTCACTGTTGATGCAGTTGAGTCAACTGATAAGAAAAATGATGCAAAAAAGGATAAAAAGAAATGAAACAGAATTTCCGTTTTCTGATTCTATCTCTCCCTGCGGTGCTTTTGATTTTTACCGGATGCCTCTCTTTCAAGACAAATGCAGTTGGAGTTGAACCGAGTGCAAGATATATGACATCTCCATACTACGAGGTGCTTGGTGAGGCGGATGGGATATCCAGCAGTTTTAAATTATTCTGGTTCATTCCTGTAACACCTTCTGTCAGCAGCGAAGAAGCGGTTGATGATGCTGTAAAGAGCAAGGGCGGAGATAATATCATTGAGGCAGTTTTTACACGTGAGAGCAAGGTCTATATAATAGGTACTGTGAACAATATTTATGTTAAAGGTAAAGCGATTAGATATATTCAGTATAAGTAACAGATGTAAGGCCCCCGCACACCCGGAGGGCACAAAAGTAAAAGTGTTTTGGGATGGGTTCCCGAATTGAATATATTTATTAATCTTTGCCCCCTCCGGGGGTGCGGGGGCAGAAGAGAGCGGTTGAGTTGATTTAATAAAGCGTCATAATAAAATTAAGAAGCAAAAAGAGGAGTGAAATGGAAAATTTACTTACAATAGGCGAAAGAGCAATTTTTTCTGTAATGGGGCTGGCAAGTATTATTGCCGTTGCAGTTACAATAGACCGCGGACTTATATTCCGTCACAACATGAAGATCGGCGGGATGATCTTCGGCGAAATAGTAGCAAAACTCAGAGCCGGTGACACAAATTCTCTCGGCAGTTATATAGAAGAATATCCTGAGTCGGCTTACGCGAGGTTTGCTGCATTTATCAAAGAGCACTTCAGCTCCGGAGAAAAGTCTCTAGCGCACCTGATGGAGGGTAAGCTCATTGAGGAGCGGATTTATCTTGAGCGTAGAATTATAATTCTTGGAACTCTGGGTAACAATGCTCCATTCATCGGACTTCTGGGGACTGTTCTTGGAATTATCAAAGCATTCTATAATCTTGGAACTCTTGGAAATACAGGCGCAGAGGTTGTTATGAGAAGCATCTCCACAGCGCTTCTTGCCACTGCATCCGGTCTTCTTATTGCAATTCCGGTAGTTATGATGAACAACTTTTTCAGCAAACGTCTGAAGAATATTATGCAGAATCTGGAGATATTATCCAAAGAGGCTTTAGCAGCTTCAGTGAAGAATGAGAAGTAGACTGTAGAAGTTAAAGGAGGAATATCATGGGAATGGGAAGTGATAAAGGTGAAGATGGAGTTATAAGTGATATCAACATAACTCCAATGGTTGATATAATACTTGTTCTTCTTGTAATTTTTATGGTTACAGCAAATTTTCTGAAGAAGGAATCGATTAACATCAATCTTCCGAGGGTTGCAGCTGCAGATCCGAATATCAAGGAATCCAAACAGATTGCCGTGACAAGAGAGGGTAAGTTTTATCTTGAAGGGAATCTTGTTACTGAGGCAGCACTGGCAAATGAAATGACAAGAGAGGCAAAGTACCGGCCGAATATGAGAGTTACACTGTCGGCGGATGAGAATCTTTCGTATGGAAGTGTCTCTAAAATAATGGGTGTGCTTCGAAGATGCGGAGTCACAAGAATAGCTCTTTCGGTAAAAAAATAGGGGGGACCTGTGCTTGATGAATCGCTCATAATACATATCAGAAATCATAAATTTCTGATAAAACATCTTTTCAGGTTGAGTCTGATTATCTCCTTTATTGTGCATATTACAGCAGCGGGGAGTTATCTGATAACGCAGAATCTCCCGTCATCAACAATGTCAATGGAGAACGCCATGGATCTTGAGCGTCAGGAGTTCGAGATCGATATACCTCCTGAACTAATCGGAGGAGATTCAAATCCCGCACCGGTTGAAAGACAGGACTGGGTAGAGGGGAGCAGTAAAACAGGTGAAGACCCCGAAGAGAAAGAGATCAATACTAATCAGATCTCCGGTGATGGTACGGATAAAAACGGGTATCTCTTTTCGTTCAATGGTGATATGCCTCCTAAGGAGATTGTAGACTTTGATCTGAGACAATATTTTCCTGCAGAGGCAAAATCTGCAAACATAAAGCAATACCCTGTTACATTACTATTGCAGATAGATGAAAACGGAACTCTGATAACTGCAAATATATCTTCCGGGAAAGCACCTTACGGATTCAATGAGCAGGCAATTAAAGCAGTGAAGAGGATGCGTTTTTCACCAGGTTATAAAAGCGGAAAGCGTGTAAAGATGGCTCATTATCTTACTATCAGATTTGATCTTGAGTAAAGGGCGGGAATTGATTTTTTAATTCCCCGCAACTCAACAGTCTCCGAAAAATAGCCCCCTATCCCCGGTCGGTGGCACCGGGGATATCAGTTATATAGCTGTTAGTTTTATTCTTATCATTTCTTTTACAATTCCAACATTATTTGATAAATCTTCATCTCTAATCCGCAATTTATCGATTCCAAAACTCATCAGGAATTCATCTCTGTATCTATCGTATTCGTTTTGTGAATCATAAATTCAACAAAATTTCCCTCTTGTGTGCCCCCTTCGGGGGACAGGGGGATATGGGAATGTGAATTACCCCAACATTCCGGATTGAGCTAAATATAACGGTGCTCATTTTAAAGTCCCCCGAGGGGCGCCCGAGCGTAGCGACAAAGTACTCCCGGGGTAGGATTTAGGGGGCTGTGGTTGGTGATGTGGTGAGCTTTAAATTTAGTAATTTCTATCCCGTAAAAAAATACTTCTCCATTAATTTCTCCTTGATATTACTCCGAAAAATAGTTAAAATAAACTATAGACAAATGGAGGAGAATATCTCCCCTGCTGCTTGAATTTTAAAAAATAAAAGAAAAATGCAGGCCCTATGAAAAAGTATATTATCATAATAACAGTATTTCTCTCATTAATAATTAACTATGAATCAGGTATTTGCCGTTCATGGGATGACCTTGATGAGGGAGAACGTGATATCTATGGAAGTGAGAGGGAGGAAAAATTTCCTCTGAAAGCTTTCTTCATGGAAAAGGAGGTGTGGGAGAATCATTACTCCTTCATGTTATTCTGGTTATATAAACATACAGATTATCCGAAATATAAATCCACCCGTCTGCTTCCGTTTTATTACGGGCTGGACAGTAAGGTGGATAACAGATCTCTGACCGTAATCCCGCCTCTTCTTTCATATTTTGAAACCGACGGTACTGAGAAAACCAGTTACATTCTATTTCCCTTGTATTATTCATCTGTTGATACAGATGAATCGGACCGTTCCCTCCTCTTTTTATTCTGGTGGGGTAGGGAGAAGTATTCTTCCGGCGCTAATTCGTATCAGACAATATTCCCTGTATTTTATCATAGCAGTAAAGAATATTCTGAAAAAGGTTCAGGTGAGTATCTCTGGATAAATCCTTTATTCGTCAGCTGGAGAGAAAGAAATTCCGATGTAGAGGAGAAAGAACATCTCTGGTGGACACCGATTGTTCCTCTGACATTTCATTATGTGGACAGATATTATGGCCACAGAAATTTTCTATGGCTCATGGATTATTCCTGGAGTATAAATGACGGTAAAGATCAGATGGAGAGATTCTGGCTGCTTCCGCTATTTCTATGGTCAAGAGGGGATGATGGTTACACGGCAATAAATCCGCTCTACATAAACAATAGACATTCTAATGGTGATTACTACTGGCATCTTTTCCCTGTTTTTGCAAAATGGGAAGATAGCTATTACGGTTTAAATGAAAACATTGTTAAAACAAAACAGATAGTTACACCTTTATTTACACGCCGCACAGTTGTAGAGGAAAAAAGCGGAGAGCAGACTTACTCAAACTTCTGGTTCCCGATAATTCCTCTTTTCTTCAGAAGCAGTGATCGCGAAGAGGGAACTCATACAAACATTGCCTGGCTTCTTGACTGGGAGAGCAGTAAAGACGGGGCGTTGAAGAGTTTTGCACTGGCTCCGCTTGTGTTTCATCAGACTGGGGAGAGCGGATATAAATACTATATCCCATTCTACTGCAGACCCTCCGGCGCTACAGAAAAGTCCGGATATACCTTCGGTCTTTTCCACTATTATGACTGGCGTGAATCGGGGAGTACTGTGTGGTCATGGTTGTACTACAGCAATGAGGAGTTTGTACCAAAGCCTGCAGTTAAGGGGAGTAAAGATCCTGTAGAGAAAGAGGAGTTCTACTATACGCATTTTCTTCCGGTATATTATTCGTGGAAGACTACGGAGAGTACCGGGCAGATCATTTTCCCTCTCTGGTATAATTACAAAGATAAGCAGACTGACATTCATGTTGACCTTTCCGGTTTTGCAAGAAAAACAGTTATGGGTCCATTTAATCCGGATATCGGAGTGGGGCTTGAGAAGAAAGATGATACCTGGTATTTTGACAGCGACTATTCATGGTTATATGATGTTGTGAGTGTTTCAAGCAGAGTAGCCATACGGAATCCATTTGCATCAAAGGTGGAGAGTGTTTCCGGAGGTGATTCATCTGAAATAGATATAACTCCAGTTGATAAAACTGCCGTGGCGGATCAAACGGAGATCTCCTCAATCAACTCTATCAATCCAATCAAAGATAAGAAAAATAAAGGTAATATTAAAGCAGAGAAAAACATCGCTTCAGAAAAATTAAAAAGTTCCGCAGGGATCTCCGGCAAAAAGGGGATGAGCAGGGAGAACTCTGAGTTTTTCTGGGGATGGAAACTTCTTTTCGGATGGATGGCGTATGAGCAGGCCGATACTCAGAGGCACTTCAGGCTTCTGCCTCTGACATGGTTTACATGGGACGAAAAGGCAAATGATCAACTCTATGTGTTTCTTCCATTCTTTCTTTCATATAAGTCGGAAGAAAAAAAGGAGGAGTACTTTGTGGTGGCTCCGTTCTATGCAGCGCAGAAAGAGGATAAATCATATGCGAAAGCCTATCTGATAAATCTCTATTGGGATGAGTATAAGGCGGAAACTGATTATTATGAAAAGACCATTCTCTGGCCATTTATAAACTGGTACAGCTCCCCGGAAAAAAGCGGTTTCAGAATCTTTCCAATTGTATGGCACAGAAACTGGAAAGAGGATGGAAATGAATCCTCCAGAACATTTGCTCCGCTATACTACAGCAAAGATGTAAAAAATATTCAGACTGGAGAGTTTAAATCCCGAAGCAGAATTAATCCTCTATATTATCTCGATGAGGAAACAACCGGTACTGAAGCCTTTGGAAAAGATTATTCATACACATTGTTTGCTCCTCTGCTTCCGCTGTTTTATCATGGTGTTGAATCGAAAGAGAATACAATATCGAGTACAACTGTTACACCTCTGTTCTACTATAACAGTGAAGCGATAACTCAGACTGGCGGAGTTCTAAACGGTTCAACTTTATGGCTTCCGCTTTTGCCGGTTTTTTACAGCAGCAATTCCGGTGAATATAGTCACTGGAACCTGCTTGGTTTACTTGATAAATGCAGTGATAAAAACTACAGCCGTTTCTTCCTCTTTCCGCTGTATTATTCCACTGCAGAGAATGGCGAATATCATAAAAATATTCTCGGCATCATAGACTGGTGGAGCAGCGAAAACGGTATAGATACATCCATGGTGTTTCCGTTTTACTGGTGGAGCGGATACAAAGAGAGCAGCACGCTTGTTCTGTTTCCTTTGCTTTCTTATTTTAACAGTGAGCCGGGAGAAAAAACACGTTTCGTGGCCGGTGCGTACTGGCATGAGTCTCCGACATTCGAAAGACAGAACTTTCTCTATCTCTTTGATCATCAGAAATATATCGATGAAAGCTATCCTCGAGATGAATATTCTCTGCTCCTTACAACAATGGAGCTTCATGTCTCCCCTGAAATAAAAGAGATGCGTCTTCTATGGGGAACTCTGCTCAATTACAAAGATTACAGAAACTCGGAAAATTATGATATTGATGCAGTTCTATGGCTGGCGGGAATTGAAAGACAAGGGGATTATTTCCACAATAGAGTACTACCACTCTACTGGTACTCGTCGGATAAGTATGAGACAACTCTTGTTGTACCTCCGGTGCTGAGTTATTTCAGTAAAGACAGCAACGGAAGTTTTGATCTTGGTGTTCTGGGTCTGGTTTATTACCGTAACGAAAATAAATATGCAGGCGAGGATAGAAGGATGTGGCTTCTGGGAGCTCTTTACAATGAGGTAAAGGTTCCTGAGAGAAAATATCATGCAAGGGGGAGTTTGTGGGGAATTCTCTGGGACTACGAGATTGAAGAGGAGACAGACTTTACCAAATTTACAATTCTCAAAGGACTCTATAAATACATAAATGACAAAGGTGAAACAGAGCATACAGTTCTCTGGGTGTTCTAAATGTTGTTCTACACTCTGTGATACCTGTGTTCTTTTGTTCTGTAAACTTTATCTGACGGGGAGATGGGATTAATGGAATTCTATTATGCCGTCAGGCTATGAATTACCTTCATCCTTTTGTTCAGCCTCCTCAATACCCCGGAGTGGGACTTAAATGGATAACACTTCATTTTATTTTTTTTTAAATCATATGTTTTTTTAATGACGCCTTGCCCCCCTCTGGGGGTGCGGGGGCTTTACAGGATGAAATGCAGTTTGAAATAAGAGATGCGCATAAGGCAAGGTATGCCAGAGAGGCGCAGTCAAATGATGAATTTATTCGTCTCCCAATCTATCATAAAAAAACTGCAATTCCATAATTTTATTTGCCGGACTCTTTTTTATGCGTATATTAAACTGAAATTTAAGAAAACTTAATTTTTATCTTACAGAATTCAGAGGAACTAAATGTATACAATACTTCACCTGGAAACCAGTACACTTTACAAAACCCTGATAAAAGAGATCTCTGCTGAAATCAGTGCAAAGTATCTCAATACCGGGAGTTCTGAAGAGGCGCTGGAAATCATACAAAAAGAGGATATTTCCCTGATACTCACTGCGCTTGAACTGGAAGAGGGGAACTCTCTCGATTTTATTAAGTCTCTCAATGAATCTGAATATAGAAATATACCGGTAGTTGTAATTACAGGCAATGATACACTTGAAGATAGAAAAAAAATGTACGATCTTGGAATAGTTGATTTTATTCTGAAAAAATCGAGCCGGGATCAGATCAAACAGAGTCTTACCGGATACAGGAAAGACGATACGCTTTCTCTTAAGATGAGCGAGCTGTCATATGCAGTGATCGACGACAGCCGTATGGATAGAAAAATAATTGAACGGATCTTCGCAATGAATAATATAAATAATGTAGACTATTTTGAAAGCGAGCAGGATCTATTTACTTCAATCACTCACTATGATGTATATCTTGTTGATCTTGTTCTGAAAGAAACTACAGGTGATAAAGTTATTCAGAAATTAAGAGAGGATGATGCATCAAGCGTAGTAATAACAATTTCCGGAATTGATAATATTAAAACTATTTCAAGGGTTTTGTCAATCGGAGCTGATGATTATATCACAAAACCTTTTAATTATGACCTGTTTATTGCACGTCTCAAAACAAACATAAGAAATTATTTACTTCTGCAGGAGGTAAAGATTAAAACTGATCTGCTGGAGAAGATGTCTGTTACCGATTATCTCACAGAGCTTCATAATAGGAGACACATCTTTTTCAGGCTCTCTCAGGAAATTGAGAAGTCTGGCAGATATAAAACTGCATTTTCATTACTGATGCTTGATATCGATCATTTTAAAAAAATTAATGATACATATGGACATCAATTCGGAGATGTTATACTTAAAAAAGTTTCGGATATTATCAGGTCGACTATCCGGACAATGGATGTAGCTGCGCGATATGGCGGAGAGGAGTTTATGGTTATACTACCTGAGGTTACTCTTAAGGGAGCTGTTACTGTTGCTGAGAGAATCAGAGAGGAAGTGGCGAAAATTAAGGTTGAGAATAAAACTTTGAATATTACAATCAGTTCGGGTACTGTTGAATATAAAGGTGAAGATATTCAGGAGATTGTTAAAAGGGCCGATCAGCTTCTGTATAAGGCGAAGGAGCTGGGGAGAAACCGTACAGAGAGTTGAAGCATTATTGCGTTCAGAGGGATTCAGAAATACCGGAATCCCCGCTGAACGGCTGAGGTTTATCTATTACTGTAATTTTTTTCTATCCACTTACGGTATTCACCGCTTCTGATACGGCTTATCCACTCGTCATTGGAAAAATACCAGTCAATTGTAAGTTCAAGGCCCTTTTCGAAATCAAAACTCTGTGTCCAGCCGAGTTCTTTTTTAATCTTGTCGCAATTTATAGCATAACGTCTATCATGTCCCGGCCTGTCCTTAACATAATCGATAAGTGTTTTAAAATGTTCTTTATCCTTTCCCATGCGTAGAGCCATCTTTTCACAGAGTACATTAACAAGCCTGATGTTCTCCCATTCATTCTCTCCGCCGATATTATATGTCTCGCCATTTCTACCGTTATTTACAACTGCCCAGACTGCGCTGTTGTGGTCATCAACATATAGCCAGTCGCGGATATTTTTTCCGTCGCCGTATACCGGGAGTTTCTTCCCGTCCATAATATTCATTATAATTACAGGGATCAGTTTCTCCGGGAACTGATACGGGCCGTAGTTGTTCGAACAGTTGGTTATAGTAACCGGGAGATGATATGTGTGATTATACGCCATAACTATATGGTCAGATGAAGCCTTTGATGCTGAATATGGACTTCGCGGATCGTATGGTGTCGTTTCAAAAAAGAATCCGCTGTCGCCAAGTGAGCCGTATACTTCGTCGGTGCTGATGTGGTGAAAAAGAACATCTTCTCTTCCGTTCCATGAAACCTTTGCAGCCTCAAGAAGATTAAATGTCCCCATGATGTTGGTGTTCATAAACTCTGCCGGTCCATGTATTGATCTGTCAACATGGGACTCTGCTGCAAAATGTATAACAGTGTCGATATTGTATTTTTTAAATGCAGCATCAATGTCATCACTATTGCAGATGTCGCCATGTACAAAAAAATAACGGTTCCCTCCGAACTCATCGTTAATGTCCGTAAGGCTTTCCGCATTTCCGGCATATGTCAGTTTGTCAAAATTAATTATCTTTCCGCTGAAATCTGTTTTTTTGAACAGATACCGTATAAAATTAGAACCGATAAATCCGGCACCTCCGGTAACCAGAATGTTTTCAAGTTTTCTCATAAAATTCCTCTTTTGTCAGCTTTTATTTTTTATCTCTGAAATATATTCTTCCAGAGTCTCTTTCCACATTTTAGGTCTATAACCGAATGTTTGAAATAGTTTATCCTTAAGCATGTAGGAGTACGCAGGCCTTTTCGCTTTTGTCGGATATTGTGTAGAATCAACTGGATTGATTTTTACCATTCTGTCAGTCAGATTATATTTTAGAGATAGTTTATAGATTTCCGAGGCAAATTCATGCCAGTTAATCATACCCTCGCCTGAAAAGTGATAAATACCATATTTTTCTGAATCCGATCTGATGAGGTCAGCAATAAAGTCAGATAGTTCGCCGGTATAAGTAGGGCTGCCGACCTGATCATTTACAACATTAAGCTCATCCCTCTGAGAAAAAAGATTCTGCATGGTGTGAACAAAATTTTTACCATGAGGACCATAGAGCCATGAGATTCTGAAGATAAAATATTTTTCATACAGGGATGTTAAAAGTTTTTCACCTTCAAGTTTGCTGGCTCCGTAAACTCCCGACGGCCCGGTCTTATCATTTTCAGAGAAACCGTTTATTTTATCTCCGCTGAATACATAATCAGTAGAAAAGCTTATTATTTTTGCTCCGCTTTCCTTGTTGACTTCGGCAATATTTTTTACGCCAAATGCATTTACCGCAAAGGCTTTATCCTTTTCATCTTCAGCAAGATCTACAGCTGTATATGCTGAACAGATAATAATCCATTTAAAATTCTTACCACTGCAGAAAACATCCACTGCATCCCTGTCAGTTATATCTACTTCAATATCTGTGGAGATAAATGGCAGATCAGCATTCTTAAGTTTTTCCTCTATGTGTCTGCCGAGCATACCCCGGCCTCCGCTAATCCAGATCATTTAGAATACCACTGCATCTTTAAGTAGAGGAAGTACAGTATCCTTGTCCGAGAGGAGAGGGTTTTCTATGGGCCATTTTATCGCGATCTCCGGGTCGTTCCAGATTATACCGGCATCACATTGCGGAGTATATTCATTTGAACATTTGTATATTAAATGCACTTCGTCGGTTAGAGCCAGAAATCCATGTGCAAAACCTTCAGGAATATAAAACATAGTATTATTTTTTTCCGAGAGTTCCATAGCTATCCACTTTTTGAATGTTGGGGAATCTCTTCTTATGTCAACAGCAACATCCCACACAGCACCCTTTATCACTCTGACAAGCTTTGCCTGCGCTGCCGGAGTTTTCTGATAATGCAGTCCCCTGAGTACACCCTTAGTGGAATAAGAATGATTATCCTGCTTGAACTCCACATCGATACCGTTACTTACGAATTCACTTTTTTTATATGACTCAAGGAAGAAACCTCTGCTGTCGCCAAATGAACGCGGTTCAACAATAATGACTCCATCGATATCAGCTTTAATAAAATTAAATGGCATTATCTAAACTCCGGGATAAAATTTGTTGCAAATATTCTGCTTACAACACACTGCAAATTATAATAGAAAATTCAAATATCAGATAGGGGACTTTTTCTCAATAATATCAATAAGATATTTTCCGTATCCCGATTTCATAAGCGGCTCAGCAAGTTTTCTAAGCTGTTTCTCATCGATGTATCCCATTTCAAAGGCGATCTCTTCGATACATGCTACTTTAAGACCCTGACGATCTTCTATAATTTTTACAAATGTAGAAGCCTCGTGCATTGAATCATGTGTACCTGTATCAAGCCAGGCATAACCTCGACCCATGAGCTGAATATTCATCTCTCCACGATTCAAATATTCCCTGTTAAGATCTGTAATTTCAATCTCACCGCGGGCTGATGGTTTAAGATTCGCTGCAATATCAACAACGCTATTATCATAAAAATATAAACCTACAACTGCATAGTTCGATTTGGGGACAGAAGGTTTCTCTTCAAGTGATATGACTTTTCCAGCGGAATTGAATTCGACTACTCCGTATCTTTCCGGATCATTCACGTAGTATCCGAAAACTGTTGCGCCCTTTTCGTTTTTTACCGCCCGCTGCAGCAGTTCTGAAAGACCGTTTGCGTAGAAAATATTATCTCCAAGAACCAGGCAGACGCTGTCTTTTCCGATAAAATCAGCACCCACTATAAAAGCGTCAGCAAGACCTCTTGGTTTATCCTGAACTGCATAAGTAAATGTCATACCGAATTTTGATCCGTCACCAAGGACTCTTTCAAAAACAGGGGTATCCTCCGGAGTTGAGATTATCAGAATATCCTTTATTCCTGCCAGCATAAGAGTGGATAGAGGGTAATATATCATCGGCTTGTCGTAAACTGGAAGGAGCTGTTTGCATACAACCTGTGTAACAGGATAAAGTCTTGTGCCGGACCCTCCGGCGAGGATAATTCCTTTCATTTTTACCTCAGTGAATTGTACAATATTACGACAAAAGTGTCAGTATGGGTAAAAAAATTCCACTAAAAAAAATCTTTTTGGAAAAAGTTAAAGGCATTAAATAGGCGCCAGGTTTATAAATATCACTAAAAATCTAGGCGGATTCCTATCAGGTGATAAACTCTCGAAACATCGTTAATGGCTGCATTACTGTTATTAAATTCATTACTGAAGAACAGCATAATTACAGGATCTTTGCTTAATCTTATGCCGAATTCAGATATAAATGACAAAGATATCTTTTCTCCTGTAAGGCATTTCTCTCCAAGAGTCAGAAAAACAATATTACTGTTATAGCTGAAGATATCCCATCTTACATTTGAATTTATCATCCAATCCGCATCAATCCCCTCTGTTTTTATGACATTTCCTCCGGTCATCTCCAGTTCTAAATTGTTGATAAAACTAAATCCTGTATCTGCTTTTCCCCTGGTATTTTTTTCTATAAATCCCGGTTTCATGCCGGTAGTGCGGATTCTCAGGGCTGCAAGATGATAGTTCCATGGGCCTGTTCTGATGATATTGCCCTCATCGTATGCCGTGTAGCTGTAAAATGGGTCGATGAAAATCTTTTTGAAGATAAGTAGAGATATCCCCCCTTCATAAGATGTATCAATATAGGCTGGATACATTCCGGAATTTTCTTTAGATGAGGAATGTTTTAGTGAAGCATTAAAAAAGGCTGAATCAGTTCCATATTTTATCAAATCAAGTGCAAACAATGTAGTTGCCCTGAAATTTTTTTTTATATCTCCTGCATAATATTCATATGAGCCGGTAAAATGAAGCTCGGGAGATTCAAATTGTCTATTCTTACGGTTTTTTTCAGGTGTTTTTTTATTTTCAGCATCGCTTAGAGCTGTTTCAGCACGTAAACCTGCAACTCTGTGATATTTTCCTTTTGGAGTTTCGCCAATATCATCAGTCACATATTCATATCTTATATATGGAGATATTTCTATCATATCCATTGATAATCTTACACCGCCCTCTATAGAGCGGTTCCAGCTGTATTGATCCGATACAAAATACTCTGCTGAACCATAAAGATATCCCGCAAAAAAATCAGTCATGTAGTAGTCATATCTAATTTTGAAATCGGATGTCCAGGTTGCAGGATAACTTATCGTTGCGATAGATTTTCTCAGAGCAATACTGTAGTTGATATAGTTATCTGATGAAAATAGTTTAACCCCGTTCTGTTTATTCTTATTTCCTATCGTCATTCCCCGAGTTTCCCATCGTAGGCCGATTCCGTACCATCTGGTGATTATGTCATCTGATGATGTGGTATTGATAAAGTTTGTGCATCTGTGATCAAGGAAGCCGGATAGGGATCCTGATTTAAATTCTTTTCGTAGATTGAGATATTCAAGAGTGTATTGAATTTTATTAAAATTGAAATTTTCCGATTCTGAATCTTTGTAATATAATGCCTGATTCATTGAAAACGATAACACATAATATTGATATCTCAAAAAATCAATTTCTGCTGTATATGCTGCAATTCCCTGAAAATCAGAATCTTTATTGTAGATATACATTGGATCTGCTGTAAGACGTACAGGAGTAAAGGGGGGCTGAAAATCCATGTTTGCTTTATCGGGAATACTTATATCTTCAACAGTATATTCCGCTCCGGAACTTACTGTTTTATAAAAACAGCAGAATACTACGGCAATAATCATGAAAAATTTCAGTTTTCCAGTCATAGGTTTACCTGTTATGTTTAACGGTTTAAAGTATAAAAACCTCTTTCAGAATCATGTATGAGCTGTTGAGTTTCTTCATCATTTCTTCAGATCCACCGCATCGGTCCGGGTGATACTTTCCGGCAAGTTCCCTGTAGCGGTTTACTATTCTTTTTTTCGCCGGGTTGTGTATATCAAAGAATCTCAGTGCTTCATCAATGTCTTTTTTTTTGAAACAGTAAACTTTAATTCCGCTCATAAGTTTTTTGAGAATTTCGGAATCTCCGAAAGTTATATTTTCGGGATCAGTGTAAAAGTCCAGAAGGATATCGAATGTAGCACTGTTTCGGGAATTTTTATAATTCGAGTTATGAAAAGTACAGTAATCTGCTGCGGTTTTTTCTCCGCAGAAATTTCCCGTTTCGGGGTCGTAATGTCTGCATGTACCCTGTTCAGGTATTCTGATGAGTCTTATTCTCATACAGTCAAGGTGAAGATAGAAGCCTTTCAATCCGGCTGAGAATTTTAACCTGTAAAGGGCATGGTAGATGGAAAAGTGTTTAACGAATAATGTGTGCTCATCGGAGATATCACTTTTTGAATTGATGAAATGTTTTATAATATCAAATTCCATAACCGGTATATTCTTCTCTTTAAGGAATTCGAAAAGATGATCTTCACTGATTTTAATTAGTTCCGGTTTCATAATTTTTATTAATAATATTAATGATCCGGAACTGATTTTGTCAAGACAAACTGCATTGTTATCAATAGCCGGAATTTTACTGTTTCCTCTAATCAGATTTTTTCTGATAGTCCGAAGGTATCTGCCAGGAGGCTTTCCCTGCAAAGTCTTTTACGCTTTTACTCGCCTTATTTAGTGTGGTGATAGTTCCCGGTCCTCCGATGCATCCGAAGGGGCATGCCATTCCTTCAACTAGAAGAGGTTCAGGTTTTATGATCCCATGTTTTATATCTCTAAGAAGTTTCATGCAATCTTCAAGAGTATCCGCAGCAGCAAAGGGGATATCTCTGTTATCACCGGATATTATTTTCGCCTGCGCAATAATTGCACTTGCGACTCCACCTGCTACGGGGAAATTTCTTCCGGCTGCTGATGCATTTTTAATTTCTTCACTTTCAATAAGAGTTGAAGGGTCAATATTCATTCCGGTTACCATGGCATTAAGTTCCTCGAATGTCATAACATAATCAACGAGCTCCTTAACCTCGGGATCAAAGCATTCATTCTTTTTTGAAATGCATGGCCCTATAAATACAATCTTTGAGTCCGGGGTTGTCTCTTTGATTTTCTTTGCTGTTTCAACCATGGGTGTAGATGATTTGCTTATTGATCCGCTGAATTCAGGAAAATTGTTTCTGGCAGCCTGTGCCCATGATGGGCAGCAGCTTGTGCCGATAAAACCGGATTTCTCTGAGTTTTTTTTACTCGTTGTAATTCCGGCAAGCTCTCCTGCAAGATGCAGTACATCAATATCCGCGCCGTATGCTGTTTCCATAACTCCTGCAAAGCCGAGCATTTTTAAAGCTCCGATAAATTGAGAGGTTGAAACTTTGTCTCCAAGCTGGCCTGGAAAACTAGGGGCAATCTGAGCAAAAACCGGAGGACCATCTCCCGCTGCTGCTTTTTTCAGAGCAAAAAGTATCTGTACAATTTCAGATTTCTCACCAATAGCTCCAAATGGACAGGAAACAATGCATTGGCCGCAGCTTACACACTTGTCCTGATCAATCTCTGCAAATCCGTACTGATCAGATTTTATTGCGTCTACTCCGCATGCCGCAGAGCAGGGGCGCTCCCGGTATATAATTGCATTATAGGGACAAACCTGCGCGCATTTCCCGCATTTTATACAGATCTCCTGATCTATTACTGCCCCATTGTCATCTTTGGAAACACACTGTTTGGGGCAGACGATTGTGCAGGGATGAGCCATGCACGCCCTGCAAAGGTTTGAGACCATGAATGAGTCCGTGGGACATCTTTCACATCCGATCTTGATGACATTTACTATGGGTTTCTGAATAATTTTATTCCCGGTAAAAGCCTCTTTTACATCAAAGATAACCGGAGAGTGCTTTCCAAACTCCTGAATATCAAGGCCGAATCCGAGGCGCACCCTCTCCCGAATGATTGCTCTTTCGGCAAACACCGAATCTCTGTAGGTTGGAACATCTTTCTTTATTACATTGTACGGAATCATCTCGACATATTCAGGAGCTTTATCTTCGTGTATCATTTTTACTATTTCAACCAGAGTGTTGCGCCTTATGCTCATCACATCGGTATACAGACCACGCATTTTTTCAAAGATGTTCAGTCGTTTGAGTTCAGGCATTTTTTACCTCTATGCAGTTAAATGTTTTTAAAAAGTATATTCAGTTCTTAATGAAAACGTTATGTCCGCAGCAGCATATGTTATTGAATCCTCATCAAAACAGAACTGGAGAATAGACTGTTCAGTCATCTGCCATCTCACAGCGAAGGAGTTCATCACCGTGGGATTGTCGATCCTTGGAATTCCGGTATCATACAAACTGCTATGAACATAAAACTGTATTGAAAGATAGAGTGATCCGAAGAGTGTAACCCCGGCACCTATTGCTGAATTTATCATGTAGTCACGATACTGTTCAAGTTCTTTCCTGTATATTCCATCTCCATAAAAATAGCTGTATCCCCCCATTGCATAAATATTTAACATACCGGATCTGTAATCAGCATTGAGAGTAGCTCCGAAGTCAGTGGTTTTTGAGTTGATAAAAGCTTTTTTGCCAACCTGAGGCTTAACTCCGAGGGCAACCGATATCCCGAAATTGCCATCGAGCAGAACCTGTTTGAGAAAGAATGACGGATCGCCCAGTCCATAGAAAGCCTCATTGATATTTGGTCCTCCAAGCTGCGGCTGATACTGAATATGAATCTCGTTATCTTTTGAATACTCTCTCCCGCCGTTTGCAAGGCCGCCGGCAGGGAATGCTTTGTGAAAAGTCTCGATGGGGTGATCCATAAAGCCTCCGCCATGCCGATAAAAGGGGAGTGCTGTTTTGAGTTCAGTGCTTTCTCCAAATTTATGGATATAGTTTAAAAATATAGAGGTTGTCTCAAGATCAAAATTCCCTGTTTTTTTGCGTTCTTTAAAAAGATAGGGATCGAAATTTGTACTTGATTCGATCACGTTTATACTGAAATCATTTGTTCCGTTTTGAAGAGTTGAAGATCCTTCTACCGGGAGTAAAAGATGGGTTATATAGAGAATATGTGTGTTTTTAACATCAATTGGTTTGGCAAGAGTTTCAGCTATGGAATGTGAATATGGTATAAAAAGAATTATATAGGCCATGAAAACGGTATTTTTAATTTTAAGAATCATTTATGGTTACTCCGCAGATTATTTATCATTCTAAATATAGTAATGTTTTTGTTATTTTTCAAGATTTTTAGTACACGTTTAATATTAAAACTACTGACAAACGATTTATAATCGGGATACCGGCCCATTCTGATCATTTAACAGTTGTTTTATGCAATTCATTAAACTTGCGGTTTTTGGTCATTAATAACCGCACAGGGTGTCGGTGAAATTATTCACAGGAAAGTGCTGAATTAAATTATACCGCTTATTTATGAGTTATTGCATTTAATTGCCAAATGAAACTAATTGGATTGACAAATCCTAATGCTATATTATAATGTCATCAAGTTAGATTAGGTTCACTAAATTCTTCTAGTTCTCTACCTCTTGGTAAACACCTAGCACTATTTAATACTCAATCCGACACGGGGGGAAACCCTTATTAAAAACTCAGGAGCTCAACAATGGCGCAAGGAACAGTAAAATGGTTTAACGACCAAAAAGGTTTTGGATTTATTTCAGCAGAAGACGGTAATGATTATTTCGTACACCACTCAAGTATACTTGGAGATGGTTTTAAAACCCTGAAAGAGGGATGTAGTGTACAATTCGACATCGAAAAAACTGACAGAGGACCAAGAGCAGTTCAGGTCTCTGTAATATAATACAAAGTTATACTTAAAACCTGAAAAAGCCTGGCTTAAATGCCGGGCTTTTTTTTATGCATTTTTTTTTTAAGATTAAACTGTAATCTGCCACAATGTCTGGACCGCTGATTACTCTGATTATGCGGTTTTTTTAGATTTTGCAGATTTGATAGAAAGTTTTATTGTGGTTATGTAGATTTTCAGAGTATTAATATTATTTATATGGAATGCTCTTGCGGAACAGAATTTTGAGGTTTAATCTTGATAATCTATTTAATCTAACGAATTCTGTTCTGACAATATTCTATATCCTTCTCAAGTAAATAAGTTTTATAAAACTTAATGAAATTCGATAAACTCTCTAATCCGCTAAACATATCCTCGGCATCGATCAATAAAAATTATTTTCTAAAAAAATTTTAAAAATCATCAATTTGCATCGTAATATACATTAAAATCGATAAAAACATCTTGAGCAATGAATCAAAATGTAATAGTTAACTTTAAAGAGGAGTATTGTATGCCGGAAATTATTCCAGTTGAAAATATTGTTAACAAGATTTATGTATTCCGTGGTGTAAAGGTTATGCTTGATCGGGATCTGGCTGAACTTTATGGAGTTGAGACAAGGGTATTGAATCAGGCAGTTAAAA
>CAYVCQ010000009.1:93611-139030 GCA_964450405.1 uncultured Leptospirales bacterium
GATCTGGCTGAACTTTATGGAGTTGAGACAAGGGTATTGAATCAGGCAGTTAAAAGAAATATCAGCCGATTTCCTATTGATTTCATGTTTCAATTGGATAAAGAAGAGTTTGAAAATTGGAAGTCACAAATTGTGATGTCCAATTCTGACAACAAGGGTCTCAGGCACTTGCCTTATGTTTTTACAGATTATGGAATTTTAATGCTTTCCGGTGTTCTCAATAGCGAAAGGGCGATCAATGTTAATATTCAAATTATGCGAACTTTTTCGAAACTCCGCCAGATGCTGTCAGCTCATGAAGACATCAGAAAGAAAATTGAATCTATGGAGAAAAAATACGACAGTCAGTTCAAAATTGTTTTTGATGCCATCAGAGAACTGATCACAGAAGATTTAAAACCGGAAAGAAAAATAGGATTTGAAAGAAAAAAGAGTCAGGATTAGGATTCCAGGGAATGGTATTCTACCATTTTGTCTGAACCAGGATTCACCTGATTAAAGGATTTTCATGATTTACTGGAAGTAATCTCCTCCAAAATCAAGTAATCCTTTAATCCCGAAAATCAAGGTTCAGACAAGAATTAATGTATCATTTAAAATCTAACTCTATTTCATCGCCGTAATTTTTTCTCCTCGAACAATATCATCCTCAGTTAAAGATGACAGCTCATCGAATATATGTACAAGAAAACTTCCTGCGCCGGTGCTTTTTTCTGTCGCTTTTTCTCCTGCAATTCCCCATGCGGCAAGTGCTGCAGTTGCGGCCTTCGGTAGATCTCCGGGCAGAACTGCGGCAAAACATCCGATCATTGAAGCTGCCATGCATCCTGTCCCTACAACTTTCCCCATTAGTTCAGATCCGTTATCCACAGTAAAAAGTCTGCCGTCACCGGCGATGTAATCTCTTTTTCCGGTTATGACAATTGTGCATGAAAGTTTTTTTGAAAGATTAAGTGCAACATCTGAAAGATCAAAAGAAACCTCTGTGCTGTCTACACCTTTGGTGGTTACGTCAAGTCCGGCAATACATGACACTTCTGATGCGTTACCTTTTATGATGCTGATCCCCCCTGTGGATATCAGCCGTATGCAGCTTGTATTCCGCATGGAGCTTGCACCGGCTCCACATACATCGAGAACTACAGGTATCATTTTTTCGGAGGCGGATTTTACAGAGATTAGCATGCTTTCAATAAGCTCTTCTGTAAGGGTTCCGATATTGAGTACAAGTGCGGATGAAATTGACGTTATCTCCGCAGCCTCCTGCGGCGCGTGGGCCATTACCGGAGATGCTCCAATAGATTTGACTGCCTGAGCACAATTGAATATAGTTACCCAGTTTGTAATGTGATGAACAAGCGGCTGTTTTTCTCTGATTTCATTTAGTAGCGAGTTGATCTGCATGTTAAGTCCCCTTTTATTAAATATAGGGGGGTAAGAGAGAATGTATATTCCGGTTTTGTTCCCTACGCCGGCATTATCCGGATCAGGTTATACGGGTATAATCTCAGGCTCATAAATGAACCACCCCAACAGATTTAATTTATTAATATATTATTTTGCGTCAAGGTATTTATAAAGGTATTTTCATATTTGCTCAAAATCTTATGGCGAAATGAATTTCCCTCGCGCCTTCGGCGCGGGGGAAAACATGATTACTACCGGTTTTTTATCGGTTACTTTTTTTTCAATTTTTATATTCTTGAATTTTTTTATATTTTATATATATTTGATTTAGAGAGGTGCTTATTTTGGAAACTATGACAAAGGCTCAGAGGGGGAGAGTTGCAATCCGCACATTTAAAGTAGTGGCGGATGCTCTCGCTGTAAGAGGATATTATAAACCTTCAGGACGTTCAGGGCAGACACTAGAGGAGAGTCTGAAGATGCTCTCGCCGGAAATTTACGGAACAATGAATGATCACCGGATTATTGAACTAAAAGGGCTTGAGTATGTAATGGACCGGCTTCCAAAGGGTATTGAGGAGTGCAGCCGAATAATACTCACTGCAGAGGAGAAGCTTGATCACACTGATTTTGAAAAGATAGTTCCTCTTAAGCGGAGAAGGGTTTCATACAGGATTAGTGAAAAAGAAATGAATTTTATCATCACTCAAGGGATGAGTGAAATATATGATATATTGACACACCTGACATTTCTTAACATTGAGGCTCATAAAATCAAAAATCAGATTATCGATACATCAGGGAATAAGACTGCTGAGTGGGTAATTCTTGAAAAAGATGTGAAAAACAATACTCCGCAGGGCCCGGATCTTGACAGAGCTTTATGGAATCTCAGTATAATTCTTGGAAGAACTTTCAGTGAGACCAGAGATACATATCAGTATCTTGAAGATTCAAAGAAAGATAAGAAGAGCAACAACGGTTTGTTTAAAATAATTTATGATCTTGGTATACGCGCCCTCAATGATGAAAACGACCGGGACAGTATGATGATGATATATTTTACTCCATCCCTTCGTGATATGATAGGCCGGCATAAATTCGGAACTGTCTGGGCGGATAGAGTTAAGAAAAAAATACTTGAGCTCGGTTTTGAGAAGCGTCCGCTTCATATCATCAGCGCCAATATGCATAGTGTGATGAATGCTCTGTATGCATGGGAGGCGTTGAAGGATAAGAGAGGGGGAGTTAAAGAGGACCTTTACGAATTTATCAGCAGAGCCAGGGAGTTTCAAAGTCAGACTAAAAAATATGCAGTCGATCACGGACTCTATGAACTCCCTGATAACTCCGGTTTTTCAATTGACTGCCAGTTAATTGATATGGCTGCGTTTAACGGGATAGATATTCATCCGGAGATACAGATCACGAATGCACAATTACCTGAACATAAACCGGTAATTCTGGTTATCGATTATGCATTCGGAGCCCAGGCATATGAGGTAATGGATGAACTTCTCAGTCCGCATGTAATTAATGATCTCGATCATTATTTTCATTTTAAATCTATATCGATTATGGGGAAGGCCGGTATACTTACCGGGGAGAAGGGTGATATCATGTTACCCACGGCGCATGTATTTGAGGGGAACCCGCATAACTATATAGTGGAGAACGATCTCGACCCGAGAGACTTTGACGGAACAATTCCGGTCTACGTGGGGCCGATAGTTACAGTGCTAGGTACTTCTCTGCAGAATATTGATGTTCTTGAAAAATTTCAGAAATCAAGCTGGAAAGCCGTGGGGCTCGAGATGGAGGGGGGACATTATCACCGGGCTGTAAATGCCGCGGTAATAAGAGGCCACATACCACGCGATGTACGTGTCAGATATGCCTATTACGCTTCGGATAATCCATTAATCAGCGGTCAGACGCTCGCTTCAGGGGCTCTGGGGGATGAGGGAATTAAACCGACATATATGATCACAAGAGTTATACTTGAGAAGATACTTAATTGAGTTTGAAGTAAGAGTAAGTTTTAATTTAAAGAACTGTCTTAAAAGTATATATTTTAAGAATCTGTCAATCCGGTACTGCAACTTCAATTTTTTTATTAAACTTGAAGTTCGCAAGCCGGCAGTTACAGAAATGCTAAAATGGTGGCCGAATTCCGGAGATCGCAGGAATATTTTTGATAAACTACTTATACAAGGCTTATATGATACGGACATTATGTTTCATCTCAGCCGATTTGACGGTGAGTAATCTTTCAGGTTAACCCCTTTTCTGCTATTCCAATCTTAAAAAGAAAAACTGCAGACATTAAACAAGAGAAAAATGAAATTCAGAGTTGACGAAATTCCCTTTATGCAAAAATTGTAAAAACATATCCTAAGTTAATAGATCAGAATGTTATTGCTGATCTACAAAACATATGTTTAATTCCGGAGTTAAATAATGAATAAAAGTTTAAAAACAATTGAAATAGAAGATCAATATTTTCTGCCGGTTTTTAAAAAAATTCAAATCTCCATAGATCGGGGTGAGGGGATTTATGTTTTTGATGAGAATGGAAAGCAGTATATAGATTTAACCTCCGGATGGGGAGTGACCTGTATAGGTCATGCCAGCCCTGTTATTACAGAGGCTCTGCTTCATCAGAGTAAAAGAATTATACAGAATCCCGACTCAGGGAAGACATACTCTCCTGAAAGAGCAAAACTTCTTCAGTTATTATCCGGAATACTTCCGCATAAATTAAACAAAGTGTTTTTTACAAACAGCGGCGCAGAGGCAAATGATGCTGTAATTAAACTTGCCAGAAAAATTTCAGGGAAGAAAAATGTTATCTCTACAGATAATAGTTTTCATGGAAGAACAATAAGTACAGCCTCTGCCACCGGGCAGTCTTCTCATCGTGACAAGTATTCTCCGTTAATGCCGAATTACTTATTTGTTCCGTTCAATAATATTGCAGAAGTTGAAAAAATTATAATGGATGATGTTGCTGCTGTTATCGTTGAACCTATTCAGGGAGAAGGAGGAATCATTGTTCCAGATGATGATTATCTTGTAAAACTCTCCCGCTTGTGTAAAGACAATGATGTGTTTTTAATTCTTGATGAAATACAGACAGGTTTTCTGCGCACAGGTTCTTTTTTCTGTTCGTCGCCATATGATATTAAGGCAGATTTTATGACAATGGCAAAAGGTATTGCCGGAGGTTTCCCCTTCGGTGCATTTGCAATGACAGAAGACCTCGCAAATAAAATTGAAACAGGTGACCATGGCGGTACTTACTGCGGGAATCCGCTTGGTTGTGCAGTATCGTATTCAGTTATAAAACATTTAATTGATACAGATGTGATTAGTAATGTTAATGAAATAAGTGAAATAACATTTAAAATATTAAATGAGTGGAAAGCAGAATTTCCGGAAATAATTATCGATGTTAGAGGAAGAGGTCTGCTGATTGCCATTGAACTTGCAAATGATAGAATAACATCAGCAATTCAGAAAGATTGTTTAGAGAATGGACTGCTTGTCAATGTCACCCATGGAAATATTATTAGAATTTTTCCGGCACTGAATATTACTAAAGTTGAAATGATTCAGAGCCTGAAAATTCTGAAAGATTCTCTGATAAAAGAGAAAGAACATAATTTATAACTTATTTTTCAGGAGAAAATCAGGAAATATAAAAAAATATGTGTAAATGTGACTTTCTGTTGACTTTATCTTAATGAAACCATTTTATTGACATCTTGTCATGTGGCTTCAGACAATTATCGTGATAGCGCGCCGGTTTTCTATAACCCATTTAAAGTTCCGGCAGGCAAACCTCGTATTGGCTCAGTAATATTGAATCATTCTAATGATTAGCTGCTTTATATTTCTCTAACTGCATGCACATGGTATTAACTCTATTCAGTTTTAACATAGCTTCCTGTCTGGAAAACTATTTTGCTATTGAATTTACATTCAGAAAAGTTTTGTGACCAACCTTGAAGAGGATTAAAATTGAAAAAAAAATCAGATTTAAATTTATTAAATGAGGATAATATGAAAGATTCCGTAGCTATTTTATGTGCCGGTGGTCCGGCCCCGGGTATTAATACTGTAATAAGTTCAGTAACAAAAATATTTTTGCAGAATGGATACAATGTTTTAGGTATTCACGGCGGTTATAAGAGCTTGTTTGCAAAAGAACCTGAATTCGATTACCTTGATTTCGAATTTGCCGACCAGATATACAGCCGTGGTGGATCAGCCTTGAAAATGAGCCGTTATAAACCAAAAGACGATGAATTTAACGACGATTTTTTCCGCAGATATCAGGTGAAAATTCTGGTAACTATTGGAGGTGACGATACTGCATCAACTGCAAACCGTCTGGGAAAATACTTAGTTCAAATGAAATTGGATGTTAAGAATATTCATGTTCCAAAAACAATTGATAACGACCTTCCGCTGGAAGAAGGAACTCCTACATTTGGTTATCATTCGGCAAAAGAAGAAGGAGTAAGACTTGCAACCACCATTTACGAGGATGCGCGTACCAGCGGTAACTGGTTTGTGGTTTCGGCCATGGGCCGCGAAGCCGGTCATCTGGCATTTGGTATCGGCACCGCATGTCATTATCCGATGATCATCATCCCTGAAATGTTCAATAAAACAAAAATTTCATTCGATAAAATCATCAAACTGGTTATTTCATCCATGGTGAAACGCCGTCTTATGGACATTGATTATGGTGTATGTATAATCAGCGAAGGTGTATTTCATTTTATGGAAGAAAAAGAAGTAATCGATACAAAGATTAATTTTACCTACGATGAACATGGACACCCGGAGTTGGGTAATGTGAGCAAATCGCACATATTTAATATGCTTACCCAACAGGAGCTTAAGAAGCACAGAATCGTGGTTAAAAGCCGTCCTAATGAATTAGGTTATGAACTGCGCTGCTGCCGCCCGATTGCCTATGATCTTAATTACGCCACCCGCTTAGGTTTAGGAGTTTTCAAACTCTTCAAAGAAGGTAAAACCGGGTGTATGGTTACCGTGGGGCGCAAAGGTGAGATTTCACCTTTGTTTCTGAAAGATGTGGAGGATGAAAAAGGGAAAGTGCGCCCAAGACTGGTTAATGTTGAATCGGATAATGTGCAGTTAATTTACCGCAACAATCTTCATTATATTACCAGGGCAGATTATAAGGCTGCAAAAAAATATATAGAGAATCCTGAAGATTTTGATTTTTTTAAGATTTTAAATTGGGAAGAATAATCAATATTCTGATTAAATAATAATTTTTTATAAAAGGCTGTTCCGTCATGGATCAGCCTTTTTTTTATTCCAAATAATACCGCTTCTGTTTTTGAAGAAAAGATTATCAACCGGAAGAGATTTTCTTCAAGTTGCAAATCCCGCTTTAGCTGAAAAATATTTCAAAAAAGTATATATGAAATAAATATTCAAAACATGTTATAAAAGATATAAAATATTTAATATATTAAATATTTTATTGACTGAATACGGACTCTATTTTCATTGTTCTAATAACTTAAGTATGCTCAATGTAAAAATTGATTCTGTGAAGATTGAATTTTTAAAACTCACTTAAGCTAATAATTTTAAATTTATACAAATTTCATTTCTAAAAGAGAATTTCTGATTCTGAAAATATTATAACAAATGAAGGTGATAGATGATGCAGGTTTCAGCACAGAACAAAAGATTTACCTTGAACAAACTATTTAGTTTTAAAAGCAATTTTGCAATGTGCGGCATTATAAGCTGCATTTTGTTCTCCTTCTCTTGCGATAACTCCTCCGGTGTATTTTATATTAATAATGATGATGAGTTTACAACGTCACTGGATGTTGTATTAACCATGAACAGTTCTCAAAAACCTGCCGTTATGAGATTCAGTAATGATAATATAAATTTTTCCGCATGGGAAAAATTTGCAGATAAGCGATCATGGAAACTCGATTCACTACAGGGACAAAAAACTGTATATGCAGAGTTTAAGGATAGTGCAAACAATGTCTATAAGAGATCAGATTCAATTGATCTGGTTCTCACAGGGATATTTAATAAGCTATTCGGCGGAACAGGAAATGATTATCTTCGTGATATTCAGCAGACGAAAGATGGAGGATATATCCTTGCAGGATTTACTGAATCAACCGGAGCGGGTAGTGGTGATGCCTGGCTGATTAAGATCGATTCAGAGGGAAATAAAATCTGGGATAAAACATTCGGTGATGTTTATTTTGAAATGGCTCTAACGGTGAAGCAGACACTGGATGGCGGATATATTCTGGCTGGAGGAACTGTTGGTGCCGGTATTAACGGAGATAGAGCCTGGCTGATTAAGACTGATCAGAATGGAATTAAAGTCTGGAACAAAACTCTTGAAGGAAGTATGGTGGAAGAGCTTCATCAGACTCGTGATGGCGGGTATGTAATTGCCGGAAGTATTTATTCAGCGGTAAATGGAACTACTGACGGATGGCTGGCGAGAATTGATGCAGATGGAAATAAAATCTGGGACAAAACTTTCGGAGGAGCTGCAGGACAGGATATTATTCATGCATTGCAGCTGACTAAAGATGGCGGATATATACTTGCAGGGAACACCTGCTTAAATGCATCCGATCCTTATTCATATGAAGCCTGGATAATAAAGACAGATGTAAACGGAAATCAAACCTGGGAAAAAACATTCGGCGGCCTTAGCTCGGCCTGGGCAATACATCAGACTGGTGATGGAGGATATATCCTTGCAGGGAATATTTTTACCGACAGTGATATGGGAGATGGCTGGCTGATGAGAACCGATTCAAATGGAAATAAGATCTGGGATAAAATATTCGGCGGAACTATAAGAAACACAGATGTAATAAATGATCTTCAGATTACTGCAGATGGCGGATATATTCTTGCAGGGAGTACAAGTTCTTTCGGATCTGTATATGGCGACGCATGGCTTATAAGGACCGATACAAATGGAAACAAAATCTGGGACAAAACCTTCGGCGGAAATGAAAAACAGACTGAAGAAGCAAAGGCGGTTCAACTTACTGCTGATGTCGGATTTGTTATTGCGGGGGACTCTGTTTCATCTGCTGCAAACTCTTCAGATGTTTGGATAATTAAGACAGATGCAAAAGGGAATGCGCCTGGATCGGTAACCCCAAAACCGGAATGATAAAATTAGAAATATATTATAAAATATTCTACGTTTTCAATATCTATTAAACAAAAAAAGCCTGGTCCAATAGACCAGGCTTTTTTTTATAAAACGGGGGTTTGTATATCAAATATTGTCGGCCTATAGAAAGTTTCCTGTATTGCTGTAAGTATATTTAAGCTGATAAACATATGCATGATAAAAATGGTTTGCAACTCTTAGTGGATTCAATACATAAGCAGTTCCCCATATATTTCTCAACCAGCGTGTTCTTCCGCCATATTGATAACCTGAAAATCCGGGAAGATCTGGAGCTTTACTATTCATATAACCCATTGAATCTGCAAGTGGACAATATTTAACATTATAATGTGTAATATTTACTTTGTTTGCGTTTAGTTTAGTTGTTGTTATGCCCCATCGTGTTAATGTGCCTGAAGTTAAACCTGCTGCATTAAAACATGTTGCTTTTAATCCTGTGTCAAGAGCTGCCAGTTGGGCTAAGCCTCCGCCTAAGCTGTGTCCTGCAATCTGAAGATTGGGATATTGGGCTTTAACACTTCTGGCAAGATATACCGCTGCATCATACTGAGAAGCTGGTATGCCTGTATAAGTAGTAAGGGCCTGTGTAAGATTTGTTACCCAGTCTACAACGCTCAGTGCATTTGTTCCACGGTATACAAGTACGTAGCCATTTGTGTCTAGATTACGGAAGAGTTCAGCATAAAATCCCATATTTCCTGAATATGTGCTAACCACTATATATCTGGACGCATTACCTTTAAAATCGAGAGCAGGTATTAATGTCGGAGAGATACCTGCCAAAGCCTTATCCCATAGATCATGATAAACTATTGATGTAAGATTGGCCATTTGCCAAACATTATTAAATTCAGCGGTAGTTAAACCGACAGAGCTGTTTGCGTAACCCTTATCGCTTGCGGCAGCTCTCATCATTGGAGAATCATTTACAAACAAAGGAACTTTTTCGGCATTGTCATCAGGTAAAGCGGAATTAACATCAGGTGTAAGTACAGCATCGGCAATATCGGGAGTATCATCATTTATGGTATCAATTTCGCAGCCGGTGAATGCGAAAACTGAAAATATCATTAAGGAAATAAAAATAAGACTGTAAATACCATTTGTTTTCTTCATGATGATCCCTCTTTTAATCATTAAATATTCATAATACAAAAACCGTCTGGACGGAATGTAAAGCAAGCTAATCACAAGTCAATTATAATTGTCTTCTCAATACAAGATGTCTTTAATTGATATGAAATATTTAGTGCAAAAATTCACAAAAAGGTCATTTATTTGGCTGTTTAGAGCAAAGAATTAAGTATTAATACTTAAAATGGAAGATGTGTCCGGAGTTTTTTACTAAACAAGATTGTTCACTAGATGGTTTTTTCTGAGTTTTGCATAAATTGTAAAAAAAATAAAAGAGGAGATTCACAAAGTCACTTTTTTTAATATAAAGGGCTCTGACCCTCTATGCTAAAGATCATCGACTATTACATCATTATTTACTCTGACCCGGGGGATTAATCTGATGCCATTGGATCAGATTTAATTTTTCTCTTTTTATCTCTGTAATTCTATTTAACTTTTTATTTTTTAAATCTATCATAAAAATATCAAGTAGACAATGAACATTCCCCCCTTCATCGGCAATATAACAATCGCCGGGAGTCGATGCCAGATAAGCAATTCTTCTTCCATCGGGAGACCATGCGAAATCGACCACTCCGAGATATCCATCACCATAAAAGAATCCGGGATTCTCTTTTACAATCGGCAGGTTCAATAAATCATAATCAATGTTGCCATCAGGGCTTAATATCCGGATTGAATATGTGTGCGCTTCGGTCAACTCATGACATATTCCGAGAATTCCATCCGGTGACCATTTCAGCATTTTTATATGATTAAAATTTTCTTTTTTACTTTTCTCTTTTCCATCTGTCAGATCTATTATTTTCACCGTGTACTTATGATTTACCGTTGCAGAGTCATTATACTCCGCGACGGCGAGAAAGCGTTTGTCATGGCTTATTGCCAGATTTGTAATATGCATTATGCCCGATTTATAAATAAGTTCCTTCTTTTTGGAGTTAATATTTATTTTAAAAATAGAATGATCTGTTTTTCTTGTGAGGTTTGTTTTTAAATCAAAGTCATCAAGAAAGAATATTGTATTATCATCAAGCCATCCCGATGATGCAGAATGTGCTAAAGTATTGATGTCAATTGTACTTTTTAGATTCCCGGAAAGGTCAAAAATTCCCATTGTCTGATTTCCTTCAGGATATATAAATCTGCTTTTTGATGTATCCATAACCGGTAAAGGGTAGGGAATATATCGGCCTGAATATGTTTTTTTTTCTTTTTCAGGGAGAAGTGTAAACTTTGTATTATCACGGAATATCAAAAACTCTCTGTAAGAAATTATAAAGTCACTAAGATTCTCCCGGGAGTTTCTATTAATCAGATCTAGAGAAAAAATCTTATTCTGATCCGGGAAAATAATTAATGGTGCTATGTTTGAATTTATCGCATCATCTTCACTTTCAGCAATCTCACCCGAAATAAAAATAAATTCACCTTTTTCCGGAAGCTTTACTTTATCAAAAATAATATTCTTTGATCCTTTGCAGGATAAAAAAAGTATAAGACCAAAATATCCGGCAATCTGAAGTATAGAAAATAATTTTGATTTCTTATTCATTTAAAATTCCTTTATCAATTATATCTAATATTGTGTAACTGTTAAAAAACCGGATGGCAATTTTGAAACCAGTTAATAAGTATTTATAATTTTTTATATGGTAAACCTTATTCAGGGGGTTATCAATAATTCAGTGAATCATCATTGGAATAATATCATTTTAATATTCCATCGTGATTGATTTGTCAAGATCGTTTTAAATGATATTCATTTAATACAGGTAAATGATTGAGAAGTGTACATACGTGCGGAAAACAATTTACTTCAATAATTCTTGACAGAAAATTAAAAAAGAAATCTCCTTAGGGAAGGTCATAAAAAATGCGGGAAATATTTGGGACTATCTGTCTGGCGGGCGCAATACAAACCATTCTATTATTTTTTGTATTAATCATAAAGAGAAGCAATCGAAGCGCCAACCGGTATCTATCCATTTTTATGTTTTTTACTGCAATTGATGCATTCGAATTATATCTTGGCTCAAGAGGACATATCCTTGCGTCCAGCCCATACCGGTTGAGCATAATTCCATATTCATTAATCTTCGGCCCATCAATTTTTTTATATACTGCTCTTTTAACTGCACGGATCAAAGTCTTTTTAAAAAAATATTTACTGCTATATACGCCATTCGTTATTGCACTTGCAGTTAATATTATACTGATTTTTAAATACGATATGACTTCAGTGTCGCGGGGAGTGGTATATATAAACCTGATAATTAATGGAGGGGGACTGATTTTTGAAGCACTTCTTTATATAACAGCCCTTTACATGATTCATAAATATATAGAAAGGCTGAAGGAATATTTTTCTGCAATTGATGCTTTGAAGCTGTTGCTTTTCCGGGCAGCCCTGGTGTTCCTTATTCTGGTGGTTGTTTTTATTTTTGTATCACTCGTCAGGAATGGCCAAATCAGGCGGGAGTATAAGCTCCTTGATATTATTGTCATACTCGGCAGTGTGGGGCTCGGGTTCGGAGTTGCATTGGCTGCTATGATACAGCCTGAAATTTTTAACAGGGTGCGGCTTATGGAGATTGCGGTGCCCGATGAACTGCAATCTTTACCCAGGTATGAAAAACTTAGACTACCGGAGTCTGAGGAAGAGCTTTATGTTAATCGACTTCGTGATTATATGTCAGAGAAGAAGCCGTATCTTAAGGAGGAATTGACTCTTCAGGATCTTGCCCTGGATCTTGAAATATCAACACACCATCTATCGATGATACTTAATATTCATTTTAAACAGAATTTTTATAATTTCATAAACAGATACCGCGTTGATGATGTAAAACAGAAGTTCGCTTCTCCAGATTTCAACGAACAGAACATACTATCTATTGCCTACAGTTCCGGATTCAATTCAAAGTCGACATTCAACACTGTTTTTAAAAAAATGACCGGTAAGACACCTCGGGAATACCGCGCAGATTTATCAATATAAAAAAGTCCGGGTTCAGTAACACGGGCGACAGTGTGTAATTTATGGTATATATTTCATGAAAACGAGATAGGCCGGGCAGTGCCTGTTTTATAAATTATGGAGGGACTATATGATATTTCAATCAATCAGGAATCTGGTAACATCAAAAAATTTATCTGCTCAACTTAAAACATTTCAAATAATGAAGCTTGAAGGGAGCCTGATATTTTACCATGCAGGCATTGAAACAGGATTACTTAAAAATCTGGAAAAACCATCAACTCTCGAGGATCTCGCTTATAAATCAAACATAACCAATAAACAACTTTTATCATCATTGCTGGATATGGGTTGCTCGCTGAAGGAGATCTCATGTAAAAAGGGGATATACAGATTAAAGGGAACGATGTCGAAAGCGCTTACTGATAATGCACCTCTTAGAGAACTCATTAGAGAAACAGTCCAATATCATGCAGATGTGGCCCGACAACTTGACACTTATCTTTCAGGAAATAAAAAAGGTAATTACCTCAAAGACTTCGGCGGAATGATTGCCGAATCTTCAAGAATAATGGAGCCGATGATTAAGGCCTTTATCTATCATACCTTAAAAAAGTCTGGTCCACTGAAAATTCTCGAGTTCGGTTGCGGTGCAGGTGAATATCTGAAATACTATGTCGATATAAACAAAAACAATAGCGGCATAGCAATTGACATCGACTCTTCGGCAGTAGAAATTGCGCGTAAAAAATTAAAAGAAAATAATATAGAAAAAAATTTCACAGTAATGCATGATGATATAATGAAAGCTGAAACCCTAAAAGATAAATCATTTGATATTGTTACATCCTATTCAAACATGCATTATTTTTCAGTTGATCAGAGGATAAAACTTTTTGCATCAATACATAAACTGCTGAATAATAATGGAAGGTTTATGCTGGCAACAGGCTTTAAATGTAAAACCCTGTCGTCATCTTATTATGATCTGATTTTTTCTGCTACACAGGGACTCTATCCGCTTCCGGACATCAATGATATTGTGAGCGATATGAAAAAATGCGGATTCACAAGAGTCAAAACTGTTAATTTATTCGGAGAGTCATTCAGCGGGATAGTAGCTTTTAAATAAGAAATTGCTCAAAAATTGAGGTAAAATTGCTCTCCGCCGTGCCTCTGGCTGGACGGAGAAAGAATGCTTCCGGTTAATGATCACCTGCTTAAATAGCAGAAATATTTTATGAATTTAAGTTGATTAATTTATATCAGGGTAACTATTGTCATGAATAAGTAAATTATTTTAATAATTCATTGCATGGCATGAAAAGTTAAATATTTTACTAAAGGGGAGAAAATCAGATTATGAATTCAGGCAATATACCGGAAGATATTATTAAAGATAAAAAGCTTATTCCAGTATGGGATAAAGTTAAGACATCTGTTCCTGTTTCAGAAGATGACCTTCGTCTTATGCTCTCCACTGATGACGTCATGGGGTTGGGGGCGATTGCCGGTTATGTAAGGAATAAGCTTAACGGAAGAAAGGGCTTTTATGGTGTAAATATGAATCTCAACTACACCAATATCTGTGAGCTGAGATGTCCGCTTTGCGCTTTCTCATGCGATAGAGGCGACCCGCAGGCGTATATTTATACTCTTGATGAAATTGAAAACAGGATAAGGGCAGAGGCTGAAAATGGTATTGATGAAGTTCATATTGTAGGGGGGCTTCATTCAGATTTAAAACTGGAATATTTTGAAGAGATGCTCAGTCGTATAAAGAAGATAAAAAGCGATATGTTTATTGTGGCATTCACTGCGGTGGAGTATGATTATTTTGCAAAGATAAATAATATTTCAATTGAAGAGGTTTTCAAGAGACTTATCGATGCAGGGCTTGGGGCATTGCCGGGTGGCGGTGCAGAGATATTTGCCGAGGAAAAAAGAAGCGTTATAGCTCCGAAGAAAATTTCCGGGAAGCGCTGGCTGGAGATAATGAAGATTGCACACGGCTTCGGGCTTAAGACAAATGCAACACTTCTCTATAATCATATTGAAGATATGGATGATATTGTTCATCATCTTTCACAGCTAAGGTCAGTGCAGGATGAAACCGGCGGGTTTAAAACATTTGTCCCATTGTCGTATCACGATGAGAATACCGGAATCAAAGCAAAGAAAAAGTCAAGTACAGGTTTTGATGATATAAGGCTTTACGCATCATCCCGGATTTATCTTCATAATATTCCACATATAAAAGCTTTATGGATGTATATCGGAGAGAAGATGGCACAGGTGCTTCTGAACTTCGGAGTGGATGATATCGGCGCGACATATAATTATGAAAAGGTTGTACATTCTGCGGGGGCAGCTACTGCTGATTTCGGGTCAGAGGTTTTCCTCAGACGGCTTATTGAATCTGCAGGTTTTGAACCTGAGCGAGTTACAGCAGCATATGAGGTAAAAAAATGAAACTTGGATATATTGATTATCTTAACTGTTATCCCTTTTACCACCATATGTTCCGGAAAGAGCCGCTGGATAATACAGTTGTACCCCGGTATCCCGGAGAACTTAATCTTTTAATGAAAGAGGGTTCTCTCGATATGAGCCCGATTTCAGCAGGGGCTTATCCCGAGATGCAGGATAGCGTCGTTCTTCTTCCTGATTTTTGTCTAAGCTCATTAGGCTATGTCCGTTCAGTGGTGCTTCAGAGTAAACTCCCCATTGAAGATCTAAACGGAAAAAAAATAGGTCTTACTTCAGCGTCTAAAACGTCAATGGTACTGCTTAAAATTCTGCTGGAAAAATATTATCATCTCAAGCCGGAGTATATTTCATGCACACCGAATCCCGATATGGCCAATCTTGATGCGGCGCTTGTAATCGGTAACGAGGCGATGGTGGAGACCGATAGACCGATGCCGTACATTTATGATCTTGGTGACCTCTGGCTTAGAAAGACCGGATATCCCGTAGTGTTCGCAGTTATTGCTGTTCAGAAGAAAACTGCTTCTGAACATATTGACAAGGTGCGGGAAGTTTCAGATTCGTTCAGACTCTCTCTTAATGATCTGCGCGACAATAGACCTGATGTAGTAAAATACGCAGGCGAGAAGTATCCGCACATTACATACGATATAGATCACTACTACAATCTTCTAAAGTTTGATTTTACTGAAGATCTGAAAAAAGCTCTTCAATTTTACTTTGCAGAGGCTGCTGCGATGGGCTTGCTTGAACCCGTTAAGAGGATTGAGTATTTAAGAAATAATGAGTAATGTTCAAAACATTATATTGGGGGCTGTCTTAAAATTAGTATCTCCTCTCCCTTGATGGGAGGGGCGGGGGAGGGTGATTTACAAGTCCTGATTAAATCATGAACTATATCACCCCCACCTAACCTCCCCCGTCAAGGGGGAGGGATTTACGGACATTGAGACAACCCCATGGTATTGGACTTTACGTGGGATAAAGGAAATTTCTATGATAAATAAAGAAGACTTAAAAGATAAAATAAAAGCAGGTAAAAGAATAACTTCTGAAGAGGGTGAATCTCTATTTGACTGGGATATTGTTGAGCTTGGCGCAATGGGTGATCTTCGTAGAAAGATGATCTACCCTGATGAAACAGCCGGTTTCATTATTGACAGGATAATCAATTATACAAATATCTGTGAGGCTCAGTGCAGATTCTGTGCATATCATTCAAGAGCGGGGAGAATCGATCCATATAATCTTCAGCTTGATGAAATTTTAGAAAAGATTCAGGAATTGAATAATATCAGCGGTTTGCAGGTTATGCTGCAGGGGGGACTTCATCCCGATGCGACACTTGAATTTTATGTGCAGATGGTATCAGCAATAAGAAAACGTTTTCCGGATATATACCTTCACTCTTTTTCACCTTCAGAGATAGTTCATATCTCCGCAAAGAGCGGACTATCATATGAGGAGATACTCAAAGCACTGAAAGATGCAGGACTTAATTCAATACCCGGAGCATCGGATCTCCTTGTTGACAGAATAAGAAACATCGTGAGTCCTAAAAAGAGTACAACAGAACAGTGGTGTAATGTAATGAGGGCTCTGAAGGTAAACGGTATGGGCTCAACAGCTACGATGACTTACGGCATGGGAGAGACAAATGCAGAGAGGATTGAACATCTGAATGTAATCCGCTCAATACAGGACGAAACCGGAATACTCCGCGCGTTTATTCCATGGTCATTCTCTCCGAAAAATACAGACATGGAACATATAGTTCCGGCAACCGGAGTTGACTATCTTAAAATGGTGGCAATTGCCCGTATATTTCTCGATAACATTAAGTATATCCAGGCCGGTTGGCTCACAGAAGGGCTTAAGCTCGCTCAGATTGCTCTTGCTATGGGTGCTAACGACATGGGTGGTGTTCTCATGGAAGAGGTCGTTGTGAAAGCAACCGGTGTCGAAACTTCAACGAACATGAAAGAACTTATTGAAATTATAAAAAATTCCGGAAAGGAGCCGGTTCTTCGCGACTCGGAGTATCGGATTGTTCAAAGATTTGACCAGGATTAAATGATTTAGTGATTATCAGGATTTTGTAAAAAGTAAAAAAATGAATAATAGCTTAAACATTTCTTTATTGGTTTTTTACAATCTCAACTGGAGGATAGGGGAAAGTAGTATTAAATTAAATATTGGCGATAATCCCCTCTCTTTTGAAAGAAGATGTTAGTGGGATGAACATCTTCTATTTAAGATAGAAAATTTGTAATAAAGAATTGAGAAAGTAAATCTCGTGTGTTCTTAATATTTTCTATAATCTGATTATCCACAGTATGAGCCGGAGTATCTGTAACGATCTTGAACAGATAGTTTTTAACTTTAAATGTTCTGCATGCCTGGACAAAGCCGGCGCCTTCCATGTCGACAAGCGAAGCGAGTTTTCCAACTTTTTCTCTCTCCTCCGATGAAACAACAGCTACATCCTGAGTGGCAAGAGTTACCGTCTTGTAACCTGTGAGAGTCTCCGGTTTTAAATATCTCGGCTTTGATCCAATCAGGGTGGGCCGGTCGTAATCTATCACTGAGTCTATGTGCAGAATATCTCCTAGGTTAAAACTCTCCGAAGTCGAACCTGCGGCGCCAATGTTGTACATAATTTCTACTTTATATTTCGTAATTAAATATGTTGCCGCAATGGCGGCGCTTGCTTTACCTATTCCTGATAAAATAAGATAAACTGATTCGTGCTGATAAAGAGGCAGGGGTTTTTCCTCTATGCAGGTGAAAAGTCCGGAATCAATAAATGGCGCTGCTTCGAGGCGTGTTGCTATTACAATTCCTGTTGCTGTACCGCCGTTCATGATATGATTTGTCTCTCTATTGCCATCTCTTCAAGTTTTTTTACAGCTTTATGTCCCGCTTCTCCGAGGTCGATTGTGAAATCGTTCACATAAAGTTTAATGTGGTTTTCGATCACTTCATCATCAAGCTCCTGAGAGTACCTTTTGATGAACTCTTCCGAAGCGTCGGGATTTTTGAGCGCATACTGAACTGATGATTTTAAAATTGCATTGAGTTCATTTTTCTCATCTTTTGTGAAGCGGTCATTTTTGATTGCTATGCATCCAAGCGGTATAGGGTATGATGTTTCTTTCTCCCACCATTCTCCAAGGTCAACAATTGAACTGAGTCCGAAATTTTGATAAACAAATCTTCCTTCGTGTATAATCAATCCGGCATCATATGTTCCGTTTTGAACTCCAGTCATTATACGGTCAAACCTTGTGGGAATAATATTTGTTATATCGGGATTCCAGAGTCTCAGGAGCATATAGGCAGTAGTGTATTCACCGGGAATAGCAATTTTCATATCTTCAATTGATTTATCAGAATCAGCCTTAACCAGAAGCGGACCGCATCCGAAACCGAGAGCTGATCCTGAATTGAGCAGATCATACTTATTTTTAAGATAGAGGTAAGCGTGAAATGACAGCTTGGTAATATCAAATCTGCCGGTGAAGGCAGAATCATTCAGAGTTTCAACATCATGAAGGTGAGTGACAAATTCGTAATCTCCTGTATCAACAAGACCGTGAAGCATTGCGTGAAAAATAAAAGTGTCGTTCGGGCAAGGTGAAAAAGCTATGTTTACAGTTCTCATTATTTCTACTCTGGATATTTATAATATATCTGTTACAACAACAGTAAGGTCATCTTCAAATAAACCCTTATTTCCGGACCACTCTTCAAGATGAGTCTTTATACCGTGTGTAAACGTTGCAGCATTTTTATCTGCATTATTTTTTACATACTCATGGAATCTTTCATCTCCGAAATACTCTCCCGACACATTCCTGGTCTCGGTAACACAGTCTGTATAAAGTATTACTCTGTCTCCAGGTTCAATATCAATTTCAATTAGTTCACAGCTGACAATGGGGAAGACTCCAAGTATCTTGCCTCTGGACTTTATTGTTACTATTTCGAGGGTATTTTTTTTCAGAATGATTAGAGGACTATGACCTGCGTTAGAGTGAACAAGTTTCATCCGGTCAAGGTCTATGTAAATATAACTTGCAGCTACAAAATGAGTTTCACATTTACCATAGAGAGTATTGTGTATATTCATCAGAAGTTTATCAGGCTGATCATAAAGCAGAGCCTGCATATAGAAAGCAATTTTAACCATGGATGCAATTAGTGAAGCAGGGATTCCATGTCCCGATACATCTGCTACAAGTATTCCAATCCTTCTGGTATCTGTATAATGGTAATCGTAAAAATCTCCACCTATAAGATCCATCGGTTTGTATGACACCTGTATATCAAGACCCGGGAGATCGGGTAGTTTGTCTGGAAGAATTGAATATTGAATTCTTCTGGCTATCTCAAGTTCTTTGTGCAGACTGTCGAGTCTGTTGTTTTTGCGTACAGCTTCTTTCAAAGTAAGAAGCATATCAACGCGGGCTATGAGTTCTCTCTTGTCAAAAGGTTTTGAAAGATAGTCATTTGCTCCTGCTTCAAATCCTGCAACTATATCCTGTATCTGATTTTTTGCAGTGAGGAGCAGCACCGGCAGCTGATAGAGAGAAAAGCGTTCTCTGATAATGCTGCATACATTGAAGCCTGTCATTCTAGGCATCATTATATCAAGTATAACCAGGTCCGGAACAGTTTTGTTCTGAATAATGTTTATTGCATCCATTCCGTTTTCAGCAGTTATAATATTGTATCCTTCAAGTTTAAGCTGGTTGACAAGTACCTGGACATTTACCGGTTCGTCATCGACAATAAGTATAGTTGCATTGTTAGATGCTTTGTGTTTTAAACTTTTGTCTGCGATGTATTGTATATCACTTTCTTTAAGGAGCATTCCGCCGGATTTATACATGTCATCAAGGTATGATTTAGGTTGAGTCTTCATCTGGTTAAGTGCAGAATTTGATGTTGTGGGTATTGTGAATTTGAAGACCGAACCTGAGCCCTGTCTTGAAGTGACACTTATAATTCCGCCGTGAAGTTCAACAAGATTTTTTGTAATAGCAAGACCAAGTCCTGTCCCGCCGTAACTTCTGGTATTAGTTGTGTCCACTTGTTTGAAATATTCAAATATATCTTCAAACTTTTCTTCGGGGATCCCAATACCTGTGTCAGCAATGGAGATTTCCATTTCAGTATCAGAAAGGGATGCCGAAACAGTAATTGTACCTGAATCTGTAAATTTTACAGCGTTACCGATTAAATTGTACAATATCTGCTGAATTCTGTTCTCATCAGCAAAAGCCGGAGGCATCTCGGAATTAATCTTGTTTATAATTTTTACAGATTTACTTCCGATGACCGGTATTAGGAGAGTGGACACAAGCTCTGTAATCTGTCTCATGTCTATTGCTTTCTTGTGAAGAACAATATCATTGTTCTTCATTTTTGAAAAATCCAGTATGTCATTTACAAGATGAGATAGTCTTTTCCCGCTGAACACAATCATTTGTAGATTTGATTTCTGGTCATCGTTTAAACTGCCGGCAGCTCCATCGATCAGTGATTCGGCAATTCCGATTATGCCGGTCAGTGGTGTCTTCAGTTCGTGAGAGGTGTTGGCAAGAAAGTCATCTTTAAGTCTATTGGCTTTTTTTAGATCGTCATTTGTCGAAGTTATTTCGACGTATGCTTTTTTAAGATTCCCCACCATGCTGTTGAAAGTATCAGCAAGGACACCGAATTCATCTGTTCTTTGAATGTTTATTTTACAGTCGAGGTTGCCGTCACTGACATTTTTTGCACCACGGGTAAGTTTTCTTATGGGGATTATAATATATTCAGCAAGTATCAGAGTAAGAATAATAGTTAATAAAAAAGCAGCAAGAGATGCCAGGACACAGATTATTACGATCGATCTTTTAAAGTTTGAAACCTCACCCTGAAAAATTTCAATAACAACAAGTCCATTTGCCACACCCTTACTGTCAGTTATTATACCATAAACTGTTGAAGTGTTTTCTCCATAGATGCTTGTCTTTATATCTCTTCTTACAATTGTATTTCTCTGGCTTTCTATTATCCTTTTACATCTTTCAACTACATCTTTAGATTCTACGTAAAGCTCGCCCGGGATACTTTGTGATTCACCTTTTGCAGTGAATACGCAATATAGGCCGACCTGATTGTCTCCAATATCTGTTTTTGAAGATAGTATCCGATTGCTGATGCTCAGCTGTTTTCCATTAACCTCGAGAGTAAGAGGGGATCTTGAAACAATTCTGGCCAGTTCCTTATCGCCAAGATAAAGTGTTCCGTTTTCATTTATTTTCAGCAGATACTTCTTATCGCCAATATGTATTACAAAATCCTTTTTATATAGAACTTCATCATACTTAATTGTGATTTCATCATCCTTCCCGATGGATAGTGCTAATCCGAAGAATTCTGTTGTAATCCAGATAGTGTCAGTTTTCATAATATCTGAATCGATGATGTAAGTCAGTTTATCATTTTTCCGATCGTAGTTTATTGTAAAAAGATAACTTATATAATCTTCGTGGAGTCTGATTTTATTCAGATAATTAAGATATCGTTTATACTCACTGTCTTTACTTGAATTAAGTGTAGTGAGTGTTTTATGTTTTTCACCATCAATAGAAAGTGCAATTGAGCGCGCAAGGGACTCTTTACTGTCGAGGAATGACTGGTAATATAATTCTCCTACATAAACGTAGAGGGTAACCCCGAGAGATACTGCAATTATCAGATCGGTAATTATCGAATAAAGAATAATCTTCTTTTTCAGGTTTATTTTCATATAAAATAAAATACTCCAGTCATCTTTTCAGAACGCAATTTTAATGTAATGCTAATAATATCATTTTAAAATAACGGGATGTCAATATAAAAAATTTATAATTATCGGGATGATTATAAATGTTGGACAATCTAATAAGTCTCATCTCCCCACTCCCGGAGGGAGAGGGAGGAGTAAAACTTCATTTGATACAGTCTCTATTTTTTCTCAGGTTCCCGAAAATACAGGTTTCTTTTTCTGGGCAAATGACTGAAATGCCTCTATTAAATCGTTTGATGGAATTGTGTAATTGCTGACCGCTGCATTAAATTTCAATGAATCATCGATCGATTTGCCTATACCATACTTTAATACAGTTTTGGATGCCTGTACTGCAAGAGGTGAGTTATCGGCAATTTCCTGCGCCATTTTTTCAGCTCCGGCAAGGAGTTCGTCGTAGTTTTCATATATTTTATTTACAAGATTTATCTCTTTTGCGCGTTCCGCATCGATATTTGCCGCTGTGAAAGCAAGTTCTCTTGCAACGCCCTGACCGACAATTTGAGGAATTCTCTGAAGTACTCCAACATCGGCAACAAATCCGATAGCTGCCTCTCTTAAGGAGAATATCGCATCTCTTGTACAAAGTCTGATATCACATGCAGTAACAACATCAAGTCCGCCGCCGATACAATGAGAATGAATTGCGGCAATTACAGGTTTTCTGCAGTTTTCCATAGCCGAAATTCCATCCTGCAGAGAGAGAATCTTTTCAAAAAATTTTCTCTTAATCCCTCCATATTGCTGCTTTTCCATAAGTTCACTGAATAGTGGAACCATGCTTGGAAGGTCAATCCCTGCGGAGAAACATGATCCTTTCCCCGCCATTATTATAACACGGATTTCATCATCTTCATCAAGTTCTTTGAATATTGGAATTGTCTCAGTCCATGCCGGAGGATTCATGCTGTTCTTTTTTTCCGGTCTGTTAAGCCAGACCCAGGCGATCTGGCCCTTTTTTTCTACAGAATAAAATTCGTAACTCATAAAGTTTTCTCCTTATTATTAAGTATTTGTCATTCCGGTTTTGCAGCTTCAATTCTTGCAAATACCGGAATCTCATGATTAATCTGGCGTATGAGATACCGGCATTACGTTACACTTCAGCCGGTATGACAGTTAGTAAACTTTCTGGTCAGCCTCAGGGACTTAGGCATTTAGCTTCATCACCCCGGTGATTTAAAGTTTAAATATTCCGCTGCTCAATCAGTTTTTTCTGATGTTTCTTTTATGTGCGGAGCAAGAATCAAACTTTGGATTATCACAAAAATCAGCATAAATCCAAGAATACCAAACAGTTTAAAATTTACCCATACATTAGTTGAAAAGTGATATGCAATGTAAATATTAACAAAACCTACTGCTGTAAAAAATACGGCCCATATGAGGTTAAGCCTCTCCCATATGTGCAAAGGAACTTCGATCTGTTTCTGAAGCATGGACTGAACAAAGTTTTTATTAAAGCCGTAGCGTCCGATGAGGAGTACACTGGCAAAAATCCAGTATAGTACAGAAGGTTTCCATTTAATAAAAAGTTCATTGTGAACTAAAAGCGTAGCGCCTCCGAAGAAGATTATTACAACTAGACTTATGATCATCGGCTTTTCAACTTTTTTGTTTTTAATATATGCAAAGGTTATCTGTATGATGCTGGCAGCTATGGCAACTGCAGTAGCAACGTAGATATCTTTAAGTTTAAAAGCTGTAAAAAAAAGAATTATAGGGAACATCTCAAATAAAAATTTCATCTTATCTCCGGTGAATTTTTGCAGCTGCTTGAAAACCTCTGGTAATTTCGTTTCCCTCGAGCTGAAGGCAGGGGGATATAAATTTCACAGCCGGTTCTTTAAGCAGATACGAATTTTCAGTTAAATTATACTTCCGGAATTTCCCGGAATCGGGTAAATGATGAAAAATGAGTGCTAAAAAGCAAGAAAGATTTCGCAGAAAAATCTGTTTTTCAAAGGTGAAATTATTGCAGTATTATGATGGATTACCTGTTTCTGACCCAAAAGTTTTCTCATTGTCATACCGGCTGAAGTGTAACGTAATGCCGGTATCTCATCCACCAGATTTAATTGGGAGATTCCGGTATTTGCAAGTATTGAAGCTGCAAAACCGGAATGACAAATGCTAAAATAGAAATTTTTAAGTCAGTCCCTGGTAATCCCCTACATCCTTTTTCGAACTTCATCCATGATGAGTTTTACATCCAGCGGTTCAAATTTTTCTTTTGAAAACTGTTCTCTGCAGAGATCGTATATCGCTCTGTTGTAGGGGACTTTCAGTTTGAACCTGTCAGCCATCTTAACAAAATATCCGTTTATAGTTTCCAGTTCAGAATCGTGGCCTCCGCGCTGTATTATATCCTGAGCCATGCTGCACATTACCATTTTTTTAGTATTTTTGTTAAACATTCCGCTTGTTAGAATCTGAGGGAGTTTTGCCCCCATCCATATTTTTCTCCATGGAGGCATACCACCGATTTTACACTCACTAAATCCCATGGCCTTCACTATCTGTACACCTTCAAAAAGCAGATTTGTAAAGAGAGTCTGAAAAATACTCTGGTCTGAAATTTTTGTAAATCCATGTCCCGTAATGGTTGTAATTGAATTTGTCAGATTGATTATCATTTTTGAATGCGCCGCATCCTGAAGATGGTCAACAATTACGGTTTCAACACCCTTATTAAAAATGTCAGCAATCTCTTTCATCTCTTTCTGCAGCTCATTGTTAATTGTACCGAATACAAGCGGCCCCTTCTGCTGATAGCCGATAACCCCCGGTTCATCAAACCATGAGTTATATCCCAGTACGCAATAAATTACCTTTGAAAAATATTTCGGAAGAATGCTCTGATTTTCAACTCCGTTCTGCATCCCGATAATCACAGGATTGTCGCCGGCTGTATCTTTGATTATTTTAGATACAACATCGAGACTGAAATTTTTAACACCGATAACTATTACATCCGCATCGGCCAGCTCTTTGATGTTATCAATTACTTTAAGTTTTACATGTTCTTTTTTATTTTCCTCATCTTTCCGGTAGAGAGTGACTCCTTTCTCTTTCATGGTCTTTGCCACATCCCCCTGGTCAAAGAAATAGACATTATCATGGTGAGGCGCTATCCATCCTCCCACTGACTGACCTATTGCGCCTGCTCCGAAGAAAACAATTTTCATATTACTTTTCATACCGGTCTCCATTTCAATAATATATCAATAATAATCGCTAAACTTTTTTATATTAAAAAACGCCCTGGTATTCCCGCCGCCGAAGGCTGAGGGAATATATAATCATCTATTTAGTACATTAAGCCACGCCGGAGTATTAGCATTCGGCAGATCGAAACAGCTCGACATGTGCTCGGCATATCTGAATTGAAACGGGTGTTCTTCAATCTCAAGATCTCTCAGGAATTGTGCAGATGGTGAATCACCAATCTGAATATAATTTCTGTCTGGTTTTGCCCCTTTTTTAAAAAGCTGGCTCATATACTTTTTAACTCTGAATGTTGCCTCGAAATTTGTTTCGTTCTGTAAAATTTTCCCATTCAGTCTTGTGTAAAGATTCGATGTGACATCAAACTTCTGCGGAGTCCCATCCATTGGTATTTTTAGTGTTAAATAAGCTTTACTGTTCTCATCATAAACGGTTGCAACAGAATCGTTTCCAATTTTCTGAATGTCAATGTCCTGGGTAACCTTCGGCAGCCCCCAGATTTTATTTCCCCTGATCTGGTTCTCATATGAGGTAACCGGCATTCCGGCAATATAGTATCCGGAATGTTTAAAACTGCTCATAATCATCGGGAGAAGCGGGGGAGAGAGTTTTGTGTTGACCATGACGGGAATAGCCATTGCGATCTCATTGTAGGGGGCAACTCCCATTACATTTTTGTACTCATAACATGAAAATGCAATGATCGATCTTCCTCTTGTCATTTTTACGGGTTTGATTTTCGGGTGGAGATTCTCAGCCACCAGCTTTGCCGCTTTTTCATATGAGCAGTGAAAAATTCCAAGTGCACAGGTGACGTCACCATAAAAAGTAGGGAAAAGATAGTTTTTTGAAATTGAATCGGTGAGTTTAAGAGGGGTCAGAGCCTCTCTTAGTGTAAATCGTTTGAAAAAGTCATTTTTAAAATCATCAGCATTATCCAGCATTTTTGCAGCGATATCCCTGGTTGCTTTCATTTTATTTCTCCTTTTATGACCGCCGGTCATTGAGTGTGTTTAAAAAACCGGTTCTTATTCAGTGAACCGGTATTAATGCAACCATATGACCGGCGGTCATAAATATCAAGAAAAAAACTGTTCGCAGTCAAAAAATCTCTTTAAAAAGTCCTCCAGCATTATTCTGGCCTCATCTGAGTCTTTAATAGTTCCATCTATTATTAATCTGTAGCATATTTCAAGAATGGTACTGATTATTATCTCAGAATAAGCATCAAGCTGAGTTATGGGATAATTTTCGTTTAGGTTCAGAAAATTTAAAATTACACCGGAAAAAGCAGTCATTGTTTTCTTATAATACGGATAATCTTTATGGTTGCCCATATTCTTCCGGAGTTCAATGAGGAACATCTTATTAGCTGAGAAAAAATCAATAATTGATTCTGCAAAGAAGATGATTTTAGGGAGATCTTTGTTTCTCAAAATCACATTTTGAAAGAAGGCTTCACCATATTTTTCAAATACTTCATTTATCAGGTCATCTTTATTTTTGAAATAGAGATAGAATGTTCCTTTTGCAATTCCAGCCTGTTTTACGATGTCATTAACCGAAGTACCCTCAACACCTTTTGTCTCAAAAAGTGCAGCAGCAAATGCTTTTATCATATCACGGCTTATTATCCGCTCGGTTTTTTCTACAATACTTAAAGTTTCAGTCATATAAAAGAATCCCTTGTTAGACACGAGTAATATGAATCTCTATTTTATGACAATATATTGAGCAGGGATTAAGTAATCAAGCACTTGATTTATCGGAAAAAGTTATTTATTGATTTTGGGCTCTGACCCTGACGGTTATTTTTTATTCTTTTTAATGCTCTGACCCTCTAATCTCAATTTTTATTGACAAATTTAATATATTCAATAATAGTGATACTAAATAAAATCACTAAATGAGATGAAAAATGAATCTAATAGAATGTTTTACAAAAGCCGGATTTACTAAACATGAATCTTCACTATACCTTTCTCTCTGCAGAGAGGGGGAACTCACCGGATACGAAGCTGCAAAGATCTCGGGTATTTCGCGCTCCAATGCATATCTTGCGCTGTCAGGGCTTGTTGAAAAGGGGGGAGCGTTCCGGATCGAGGGGAAATCGGTCAGCTATATTCCTGTTCCCGTGAAAGAACTGACCGGTAATCTCCGAAGGGAAATTAACAAAGCATTTGAATTTATTGAAAATAATATTCCTGAGAAAGAAACAGTGACAGACCCCTTTGTAACAATAAAAGGGAAGAATCATATTATAAATAAAATGAAAAATATAATTATCGATGCTTCAGAAAGAATCTATATCTCAGCATCAGCGGATGATATTGATCATGTAAAAATTGAAATAGAACAGGCTATCGGGAAAGGAAGAAAAGTTGTCATTATCACATCACGAAAGTTTGTACTGCATGGCGCGGATATTTATTATAATGAAAAAAGGCCGGGTCAGATAAGGCTTATTGCTGACAGCGCACATGTGCTTACAGGCGAGATTGACGGAGAAAGTAATGCAGCTTCACTTTATTCAATGAACAGCAACCTTGTTCAACTGATCAAAGATTCTCTTACTAATGAGATGGAGCTGATTAAATTGCGGGGGAATAAGTAACAGGAAATTGCTGAATACTTTTTGGTTGAGTGACTTACTTATAATTAAAATATTTACTGATTGAGGATTTTTATGACTAATTATTACACAGAAGCAGCATCTTTCTACGGCAGCAGAACTCCGGAGAGTCTTCTCTCTGAGTTTGGCAGCCCGTTATATGTTTACAATGAATCGATCTTACGTGAGAGATGCAGAGAAATGGTGAATCTGATAACTGATGTGCCGTTTCAAATGAACTATTCAATTAAAGCAAATTCAAATCTGGAACTTCTTAAGATTATCAGACAGGAAGGTTCATGGGCTGATGCTATGTCCCCCGGCGAAATTCATATCCTCCTTGAGGCGGGATTTAAACCGGAAGAGATTTTTTATGTGGGTAACAATGTTTCACGCGATGAGATGCTCTATGCAATTGAAAAGGGTGTAATGGTAAGTGTTGATTCCATTTCGCAGCTTGTGCAATTCGGAAATGTCAATCCGGGCGGTAAAGTTTCGGTGCGTTTTAATCCGGGAGTCGGTGCGGGTCATCATGAGAAAGTAGTGACCGGGGGAGATAAAACGAAATTCGGAGTCAACGTGGAATATATCTCAGAAATGAAAGAGATTCTGAAAAAATATAATTTAAAGCTTATCGGGATCAATCAGCACATCGGATCTCTTTTTATGGATGGAGAAAATTATATACAGGGAGTTAAGGCATTATTGTCGGTTGCAGATAAGTTTGATGATCTTGAGTTTGTTGATTTCGGAGGCGGATTCGGCATACCTTATCACAAGCAGGATGGTGAACAGAGGCTGGAACTTAAAGAGTTTCAGAAAAAAATAAATAATATTCTTTTTCAATGGGCCGTCGAAAATAATCGGAATGTAACATTCAAAATTGAACCTGGACGATATATTGCGGCAGAGTGCGGAGTCCTGCTTGGAACTGTTTATGCTTTAAAACAGAATGCTTTAACGCGATATGCCGGCAGTGATATCGGTTTCAATACTTTAATACGTCCGGCAATGTATGATTCCTGGCATGATATTGAAGTTTACAAAAAGGATGGCTGCGCGGATAATGCCGTTAACGAAAAAGTAACTGTTGTGGGAAATATCTGTGAAACAGGAGATATACTTGCAAAAGAGAGAATGCTGCCGTCTCTTGCGGAGGGCGATATTCTTGCGGTTATAGATGCAGGTGCCTACGGATACTCCATGTGTTCAAATTACAACGGCAGATTGAGGCCGGCTGAAGTGCTTATCGGATTAGATGGAAATGCACGTCTTATTCGTCGAAGGGATTCTTTTGAAGATCTCATGCGGAATTTTGTTTATGAGAGAAGTTAGTGTCATATATGTTCATGTCAAAGTTTTTATATTAAATAGGGATAAAACAGGTCACGTCATATGGAATTAGTATTTACTAAAAGATATAAAATAAATCTGATATTTTCACTTGTTATTTCACTCTCTTCAGCCGCATTTACAGCATATGCTTCTCCATATTTACTGAGGAATATTTTTCCCGGTATAGAAAATATCGGCGGTATTGCTGCGGCATCTGTGTTTGTTTTACTTCATCTTTTTATAACCGGCAAATACAGAAAGAGGAAAAAAATTGTATCTGTATCATTCCCCGAAGATTGGAGGTCTATATTATCCGATCTGGTTCTCTTCTATAAGCTGCTCTCCGATGATGAAAAATACTGCTTTGAGAAAAAGGTTCAGATTTTTCTGGCTGAAAAAATAATTACCGGCATTGAGACTGAGGTTGATGACAGTACAAAACTACTAATAGCATCTGCCGCAATTATTCCGGTTTTCAAAATTGATGACTGGGAGTATGATACTATGGGTGAGATTCTTGTCTATCCCGACAGGTTTGATCATAATTATAACTTTAAGTCAGGCGAAAGAGATGTGCTCGGAATGGTGGTGCAGCATACTTCTTCTTTAATTATTTCTAAAAAAGAACTTTTCAGAGGATTCAGATCGATGGAAGGGGGGAACACTGCAATTCATGAATTCATTCATAAAATGGATGAAGAGGATGGTCTGATAGACGGGCTTCCCGTGCTTATGCTCACTAAGTCTGAACTTGCTGAATGGAAAAGGATAAGATCATCTGAAATGGAACTGCTTGAGTCTGGAAAATCTGATCTTGATTCATATGCATTAACCGGTGAAGCCGAATTTCTAGCTGTAGCGGGAGAATATTTTTTTGAGCATCCTGAAAAAATGAAAGAGCGGAGTCCCGAGCTTTATAATATCATGAAAAGTATATTCAAGCAGGATACGGCATCGATCCTTAAGTCAGAAGCATTGAGAGTGTTTAAACTTAAACGGAAGTGATAGTAGATAATTAAGTCAGCCGTGGGAGGGCTTGGGCTAATCCTGAGAAATTTTTTCCGGCATAAATCTTCGTAAAACAAAAAGAAAAATATAGTAAAGAATTATAGTAACAGGAATTGTAATTATCATCCAGATAAAAAGTCCCTGAAGGTTTGCAACCCATAGTATTTTTACTGCTGAGAAAAATCCGCCTTTAAAAAGTTTAACAATTTCAGTAATTGTAAATTGAGTATTGGTATACCCCAGTATTTTCTCCCCGGCCTTTATAAACGGAATATAGAATATCAGCTGAAGAGGGTAGGCTATATAGTTTACAATCTGTATTGCGATAATATTAAGTCTTAACCAGAGCGCAAGAATAGCACATATTGCCGTTGATACGCCCATCATGGGGATTATACCTATTATAAATCCGAATGCTATTGAGAGAGCCAACATTTCGGGGGAGACTCCCTGTTTAAGCAGATCTATTATGGGGAGGAATATTTTCTGTTTAAGATATCTTCTCATGGAGCAGTACGTTTTGATGATCTGAATTTTCTGTCAATATTTAAACTGAAATTTATCTTGACAAAATTATATAAGTTTTATAGTTTGATAAATATCAAAGTGTTGGATATTTATAAATTTTAAAAGATTTAAGCGGATAGGGAATATTAAGAGCTCATGAAGAAAAGCGCAAAAAAACCTGTAGATATAAAAAGAATTACAAAGATATTTAAAGCTCTCTCAAACGAGAACAGGCTTGAGCTTTTCCTTGAGATATTAAGGATAAACGGGACATATTTTGAAACTGAGTGTGAGGAATGTTTCATAACCGATATCATGGGTACTCTGAATATCGGTGCGCCTACGGTCTCTCATCATATGAAGGAGCTTACTAATGCCGGTCTTGTCATCACAGAAAGAAAGGGGAAGTTTCTCACGGCGAAAATCAACGATGAACTTATCAGAGAATTGATCGATATTTTCTCAGTTGATAAAAGCTGATTTTTTTTGGAATTATAGTTCGATAATTGTCAAATTCTACAAACATTAAATTAAAGGAGAAAACTGATGGCTGAAAGCATGTTAAACGGAAACAGCATTGAGGAGACTATTAGAAAGAGATACTCCTGCAGATCGTATAAGGAAACCTCTCTTACAAAAAATGACAGAGACAAACTAGCAGAGTATATTTCACAAAACATTACAGGTCCATTCGGGAGCAGTGCAAGGTTTACATTGTTTGCAGCAGAATCATCTGCCAGCAGTGAGCTTAAAGGGCTTGGTACATATGGATTTATTAAAAATCCCGCAGCTTTTGTCGCCGGAGTAGTAAAAGAGGCAGAGATGAATCCGGAGGATTATGGCTATTCCATGGAGAGAATAATTCTTCATGCCACTGAGCTGGGACTCGGGTCGTGCTGGCTCGGCGGAAGTTTTAAAAGAAGCAGTTTTGCGGAAAAAGCGGGGATTGGTGATGGTGAGAGTGTACCGGCTGTGGCATCGATAGGTTATATAGCAGAGAAAAAAACAGGCACAGACCGTCTGTTGAGGGCCGGTGCAGGATCAAAAAAAAGGAAAAGTGCCGATGAACTTTTTTTCGACAGCAGTATTCGCAAGTTAAGTATAAATTTTAATGAAAGATATGGTAAGGCGCTTGAAATGGTTCGACTGGCGCCATCAGCATCGAACAGACAGCCGTGGAGAGTGGTGAAGGAGGATGGAAAAAATTTATTTCACTTCTTTCTTGAGAGATCATCTGTGTATACCGGAATAATTAAACTTATGAAATATGCCGACTTGCAGAAGATAGATATGGGGATTGCAATGTGTCACTTTGAGTGTGCGGCAATAGAATCGGGACTTCAAGGTAAATGGATAAACGAAAATCCCGCTGAAATAAAAGCTCCTGCCGGATGGGAGTACAGTATAACATGGGAAGGGAAATGATATATGAAAATTACCAGGAGAAAGTTTACGCTGATGGCTCTTGCCGGCGCGGCTGGTTTGTATTTTTCAGGTGTATTAAAGGGAAATGAATTGGAATCCGGAAGAAAAATGAAAACTAATAAAGTTAAAAGAGGACTTGTTGTCTGGTATAGTCAGACCGGGAATACTGCGCGAATAGGCAAGCTGATAGCAGCGACCTGGAAAAGGGAAGGGATTAAAACAGACTCGGGTGACTATCGGGATTTAGCCGGGATAAATCCGGCTGATTATGATGTCATCGCTGTGGGATCTCCGGTGTATTATTATGAAGTGCCGGAGAATTTCAGGAAGTGGATTGAAGGGATATCAAATCTGGAGGGAACTCCTGCTGCATCATTTGTAACATTCGGAGGTGAAGGTGGAAATCAGTATAACACAGCATTCAGTCTCCTTGAACTGATTTCAGGCAGAGGAGGGGTGCCGGTCGGGATGGGCATGTACGGCAGTATGTCGGCCTTTGCTTTAACATGGGCATCGGGAAACGTGGAACGCGTTCTTAAATACAAAGATCAGCCTGATAATTCGGTCTATTCAGATGTCAGGAAATATGCGAAGGAAATACTTGCCAGGGTTAAGAATGGTGAAAGCTTTGAAGCATCCGATAAATTCAGTTTCAGAAATATTATAAGCGGGGGCGTAGCGATAGGTGGAACAAAACTTATGATCACCGGTCATCACGTCAACAGGGATAAATGTATCTCCTGCGGGACTTGCGTTGAAAAATGTCCGGTGAATGCCATAGTGCCGGATAAGGGATTTGTTGATACCGGTAAGTGCATAGCATGTCTCGGCTGCGTGAATAATTGTCCTGTATCTGCCGTTGAGATGAAGTTCATGGGGAAAGATGTATATGGATTTAATGAATTTTTAAAAAGAAATAATATTGTGATTAAAGAACCGGAGGAGTTAACTCTTTAAACTTTGCAGATGGGTATTCAATATCGGTACAAAGACTATATGAATACGAAAATATTTGCCACGGAGGCACAGAGACACAGAGGATAATATTTTTAAATGTTAAGATATAATCAATATTAAATCTCTGTATCTCTGAGGCTTATTTCTAAAATTTATCAAATTCATCAGGTCTGAGCACCAGGATATATTTTCTTAAAAAAAATATTAAGGATGAGTACAATGAAAGCAGTATTTACAAAGAGTACAATCGCCGGAATCGAATTAAATAATAAAATAATCCGCTCTGCGACATATGAGAGATTATCTGATGATGATGGAAGACCAACTGAGAAACTTGCTGATATGTATTTAAAACTCGCGAAAGGGGGCGCTGGTGCAATCATCACAGGACTAATCGGTGTACATAGAAACGGGAGAAGTTCATTCCAGATGTGTATGATGGACCGTGATGATTTTATTGAAGACTATAAAAAAATAAATAAAATGCTTAACGAATATGGCGTACCGCTCATCGCACAGCTTGCTCATGGGGGCGGACAGATTGACAAGATTGCATCGGGCGGTTTTAATCTTGCACCATCGAAAAAACTATATAGTAAAACCGGTAAGTTTTCACAAGTGATGACGGAAGAAGATATTCTGGAGATAATCGAAAGTTTTATAAGCGCTATTGAAAGAGCAAAGAAAGCCGGATTTGCAGGAGTTCAGATTCATGCAGCGCACGGATATCTACTCTCGGAATTTCTTACTGGAGGGCTTAATACACGAAAAGACAGATGGGGAGGCTCTACGGAAAACAGATTCAGAATAATCTCCGAAATAATGAAGGGAGCAAGGGAACGGGTAGGGGACTATCCGATACTGGCAAAATTCAGTGCGCAGGATAATTTAAAAAACGGAATCCGTATGGATGAAGCTCTTCGACTGGCAGTTCTGTTTGAAAAAGCAGGAATTGACGCGCTTGAGGTTTCCTGCGGAGCAAATGATGGACTGAACAGTATCAGGGCTCCGAAAATACCCGTTGATGCAATTGTTTCATCTATGAAAATAAAATCCGGATTGCTCAGGGGTTTTGCAAAAAGAGTTATCCCCATTCTTGCTAAAAGATATGAACCAGTTTACAATTTCAATGTTGATGCTGCTGAGAAGATTAAGAAGAAGATCGGAATACCCGTTATTGTTGTGGGTGGGATCAGAAACATAAATGACATTAATTCATTAATCATCGGAGGGAAGGCCGATTATGTTTCCATGAGCAGGCCATTTATCATTGAGCCTGATATAGTAAATAAATTTAAAGAAGGGAAACAGGATTCTTCAAAGTGCATTGATTGCTGTCTCTGCATGTTCGGAGCAAAGGATAAACCGGTAAAGTGTTACTACGGCAGGGTCCCGGCATAGACAGTTGTGCAGTGTTTTAGAGAATTATCCATAGTTTCAAAGACCTGTCATTATAGCGGTAACGATTGAATTAGTACATTTATTGTCACTGCGAGGCATGCAATGCCGCGGCAGTCTGTTTTATGTAATTCCTGTTTTGTATAATGAAACTAATGTTCATGAAACAGATTGCTTCACTATGTTCGCAATGACAATGTTTTATCAATCTTGTTAAATACCATAAATAAAAAATGAGGAGAAAAAGATGAAAACAGTATTAATAACAGGAACATCTTCCGGTATCGGAAAGGCTGCGGTAAAATATTTTCAGGCGCGAGGATGGAATGTCGCAGCCACGATGCGTAAGCCGGAGAATGAAAAAGAATTAGTAAATTTAAAAAATGTAAAGTGCATTAAGCTGGATGTTGAAGATGTAAAGTCAATCCGCACTGGAATTAAAGAAACAATTAAAGAGTTCGGCGGGATCGATGTAATAGTTAATAACGCGGGATATGCGGTGAGCGGACCATTCGAGGCAGTTCCGGATGAAAAGATTAAACAGCAGTTTGATGTAAATGTTTTTGGTGTAATGAATGTTATCCGTGAGATACTGCCATATTTCCGTGAACAGAAAAACGGAACAATTATAAATATAACATCAATAGGCGGTCTGGTAACTTTTCCTTTGTACAGTCTCTATCACAGTACAAAGTGGGCAATCGAAGGATTTTCGGAGTCTCTTGCTTATGAACTACGGTCTTTAAATATCAAGGTCAAAGTGGTAGAACCGGGTGTGGTGAAAACTGATTTTTATAACAGGTCAGCTGATGTTGTAACTGGTGAAAAATTATCTGACTATAACTCCTACTTTGATTTAACAACAAAGAACAGCAGTAAATTTTCTGTAAAAGCGCCAGGTCCGGAGCATACAGCAAAAATAATTTTTAAAGCGGCAACCGATCAGAGTAACCGTCTTCGATATATTGCCGGTTCTGATGGTGTTATGATTCTGATGTTAAGAAAGATTCTCCCTTTTAGTTTGTTCAGATTTTTAATCAGAAAGACTGTTGAGAAAGCTTGAAAAAATTCAGTAGAGAGATGATCAAATGAAGATATATTATTTTTCAGGCACAGGCAACTCATACTATGCAGCAAAAAAGATTCAGATGAATTTTCCTGAAAGCACAATTGAATCTATTGCGGATTTAATAAATAATAATGATATTCAGGTTAACGATTCTAAACTGGTGATAATATGCCCTATCTATTTTTATGGAATGCCGCACATCGTAAAGGAATTCATTGAGCATCTCAACTTCGATGAAGTTAAATATTTCTCATTTATTTTTACTGCAGAATATCCCAATGGATTAGCTATGGGTATGCTGAAAGAAATCTGTAAAAGAAAAAATGTAAATCTGAATAGCTGTTTTTATCTGCAGATGCCGACGAATTACCTGATAAAATCCAGGATGCTTAAATCAGATGGGATAGAGAAAGTTTTAAATAAATCTGAAAAGAAACTCAGCAGAATAATCGGAATTATTAAAACAGAAAAAAATCATTTAGAAAAAGATTCAAGATTATACTCTGCAATTGTCAATGCTAAGCATCAATATTCGAATTGGGAGAAAACATTTCCTGTGTTTGATTCGAAGTTTACCGTCAATGATAATTGTAATGGATGCAGACTGTGTGAAAAGTATTGTCCAGTGGTGAATATAAAATTTGAAGAAAAACCGGTCTGGAATAATCATTGTGAAGCATGCTTAAAGTGTATTAATATTTGTCCGCAGCAGGCAATTCAATATGATAATAAAACTGACGGAAGACTAAGATATTTTAATCCGGAGGTGAAAATACATGAATTTAAATAAAAAATCAGTAATTATCACAGGGGGCAATACCGGGCTGGGATATCAATGCGCTTTAAATATTGCAGCATCTGATAATGATTGGCATATAGTCATAGCCTGCAGAAATCATGAAAAGGGTATTGAAGCAGTCAACAGTCTGAAGAGAGCGACTGGAAATACAAATATTTCTACAATGGAAATTGATCTGGCCTCACTCTCTTCCGTAAGAGACTTCGCTGAATCTTTTGCAATGGCAGGATTACCGCCTCTTCATGCCGTTGTGTGTAATGCCGGTTTGCAGATTATTAATGGTACCGAGTTTACAACTGACGGATTTGAAATGACATTTGGCGTCAATCATCTGGGGCATTTTTTACTCGTTAATCTTTTATTAAAAGTTATGTGTGAACCGGGAAGAATTGTTTTTGTAAGCAGCGGTACTCATGATCCGGATAAGGTTACCGGAATGCCGGCACCAGTCTATCTGAATGCCTGCGAACTTGCCTATCCTGATACAGATCTTTCAGAGGAAAGTAATTCACATGCAGGAAGGAGGAGGTACTCCACTTCTAAACTATGCAATATTTATTGTACTTATGAATTTGCTGAGAGGATTCAAAAAGAAACCGGAAAGAATATTACAGTCAATGCATTTGATCCTGGACTTATGCCGGGAACCGGTCTTGCAAGACAGGAAAGTCCGTTTCTGTTTTTTATCTGGAAGTATATTATGCCGGTTATGACTCTGCTCCCGATAAACGCCCACACAGTAAAAAAGTCGGGGAGGGCGCTGGCTTCATTGGTAACAGATCCTTTATTAAATATGGTTACCGGGAGATATTTCGAAGGGAAAAAAATAATTAAATCGTCAGTATTATCGTACAAAAAAGAAAACGCGGATGAACTCTGGAATACAAGTGTTGAGCTTGTGAAGCTATCGGGTGCAGAAACGATGTTATCATTATGATAATATCGGATAAACATCTTTTAAAATTGTTTCTGTAACAGATTGAAGATTTATATAGATGACAGATTAAGAAATGCTTTTTAAACTGTATCTATCTCAAGCTCACGACGGAAACTCCATCACCCCCTTCACCCATCTCTCCGGGCCTGAAGTCGCGAACATAGATACTCATCTTAAGCTCTTCGCGGACCGCCTGCTTCATCGCACCGGTGCCGTGTCCATGAATTATGATTACAGTTTTAATCCCCTGGCGGTCCATCCTGTCTAGTGATGAATTCATAAACGCCAGTGCTTCATCTACTCTCTTTCCACGGAGATCGATTGTATTGTATGATGTCTGAATTGTTGTGCCGATAACACTCTCCGCGATGCCCCCTGAGGTTAAAGGCATTTTATAATCTTTTCCCTTAGTCTTGCCGCCGGTTTTGTGAGGAATGAGATACAGATCTTTAATCTGGAAACGGGATCTGATTGCCCCGCCAAGGAGTACCAGCGCCGTTTTCCCGGAGCCGTCAATTTCTTCGATTGTTCCCTCTGCTTCGATCGATGCGATAAAGACTCTGTCCCCTTTTTTTGCATCCTCCGGTACAAGTTCCTTTAATGTGTCTGAGTATTTTTCACGTGATTCTTCGCTCATTTTTGCGGTTATCTCAGCGCGAAGTTTCATTATCTCTTCGTTAAGTTTCCCGGCATCTTTCTGGTCAAGTGTCTGAAGTTCTGTTATTCTTCCTGCGATTTTTTCCCTGTAGGAATTAAGTTCATCTATAAATTCAAGTCCCTTTCCCTTCTTTGTCTCGGCTATCAGGCGGTTAAGTTCATCCTGTTTCGATTTTATCTTTGCTCTGTCCTCGGTAATCTCTGTAGTGAGAGCACGGACTTTTTCACGTTCGTCTTTAATCTCATCTTCATAGGTCTGAATTTTTTCGAGCAGAGCTTCGACGCTGGATTCCCTGCTGTCCACGAGTTCCTTGGCGCGGGAAAGTATAGATTCAGGAACACCGTAGATCCGTGCAATCTCAACGGCATGGCTCACTCCCGGTATCCCAATGCGGAGTTCGTATGTCGGTTTAAGAGTCTCAAGGTTGAATGTTACCGATCCGTTGCGGAACCTGCTGTCATTTACGGCGAGCTCTTTCAGTTCGGTATAATGTGTAGTAACAACAATACGGCTTCCGGTGTTTATCATATATTCAAGTATTGACTGTGAGAGTGCGGCTCCCTGGCGCGGGTTTGTACCTACAATTATTTCATCTATTATAACAAGAGTTCTGTCGTCGGCCTCTCTCAGAATTTCATTTATAATCGTAAGCTGGCCGGAAAAAGTTGAAAGGGACTGTGAGAGATTCTGGTCATCTCCAATATCGGCCATGATATTGCTGAACACTCCGATTATCGAGTCGGGGCTTGCGGGGATATGGAGTCCGTACATCGCAAATAGTGTGCAGAGACCGATGGTTTTTAGCATTACAGTTTTTCCGCCGGTATTTGCTCCTGATATTATAAGTGCATTATAGTCTGTTCCAAGTTCAACATCGTTCGATACAATAGTGTCGGGAGACATTATGTGAAGAAGGGGATGGTGAGCCCTGTAAAGTTTTAGAATCGGCTTGTCGGAGATTACCGGTTCGCTGCTGCGCGTCATAATACTGAATTTTGCCGCGGCATTTATAAAGTCGAAGAAGGTGAGCACTCTTAAATTTGAGTCAAGCAGTTCACCGTGTGCTGCAACAGCGATTGTAAGCTCTGCAAGAATCTTCTGTATCTCCTGAAGAAGTTCCCTGTCGAGCATGATGATGCTGTTATTGATTTGTGTTATCTCGGATGGTTCAAAATATACCGTTGATCCGCTTGCCGAGATATCATGTACGTTTCCGTTTATCTTCCCCTTCATTCCGGATTTTACAAGAATAACATATCTTCCGTTAATCGTAGTAAAAGTTTTTTCCTGAATTATCTTTTCATTAGCAGGGGAGTGAATTATTTTACTTAAACGTTTTTCAATATCCTGCTTTGTGCTGTGTATATCGCTCTTCAGTTTTTTTAGAATTTTAAATTTATCCTCATTGAGGTGTCCGTCGTCGGTTATTGCTTCGGCTAGTATTTTGTTCAGCTCATTGAGCGGATTTATTCTTGAGTATTCATCTTCAAGAGACGGGAACTCCTCTCTATGAGTTGCGAGATATTTCTTTATCCTTTCAGAGGCGATGGTAAACCGCTTGATCTGCTGGAGTTCCTCAAGATCTAGTACTCCCCCTTTCCCTGCGATTGCCGTGAGCCCCGAGATGTCGCTGATTCCGGTAAGCTGAGGAGATGTTCCCCTCTGAATCAGGTCTTTCATCGCGCTGATTTTCTTCATCTGAATTATTACTTTCTGTTCGGGAACAGGTTTCAGTTTTGAAGCCATACGCTTTGCCGAGTCGGAGACGCAAAGAGAGATTATCTTCTCTTCAATGAGGGGCCATTCGAGTATATCGAGTATTCTTTTATTAAATTTGTTTTTCATGTATTATCATTGTACTTGTTATTTTGTAATATTGGACGCATAGCGGGGTTTTATGTGTCAATAAATTAATTTTAGAGAATTTTAGTTAATTAATAAATAAAAAAGATGTTTTTACGGAAAGCTGGTTCGCAGCGCGCTACGCACTTTGTCTGAACCATGATTAAAGGAATACAGGATATCCATGATCCGGTTATTGGTATTTTAAACAGAAATCAGGAAATTCCTCAAATCAGGTGAATCAAGGTTCAGACATTATTACTGATAGTTGTATTTCTAAAAGATACTGGAGGGATGAGCATAATACAAATATATGCTCTGCATATAAGGAGTATCGAATGATATACGAATGAAGTACGGAGCGTCTTGGGATGTTCGGGACTTTTTCTTATTATTTCATGCCGATGTGCAGTTTCTGCCGGCTTAGAATAGAGTCTCCCCTTAATTCTATTTGACATATTTCCCTCTAAAAATAGTATACTCGAAGTTTAATAAAAGTATACGGAACTACAGGAAACTATCATGAAAAAAAAATCTGACGTAAAATATAAATCTAAAATAAATGAACTAAAAGCAAACAGAGAGAAATATTTCCCTTTAATTGAAATGCTCCTTTATGTGGAGAAAAGAACTGAAAAGAAAGATCTCCCCATAGAGATGACCGATATCAGCCAGATGGCTCTTGTCATGGAGCTTATAGATATCGGATATCTTAACAAGGATTCGTTCAATATAACAAAATACAAAAGGGATGTAACCGGACTGTTTTATCAGGGGGGATATCCTCTCACAGAAGCAGGGGTGAAGGTTTACCGCCAGCATCTGGAGGAAAGAAAAAAGAAATTTATACGCGGAATAATGCTTATTGTTCTTATGCTTGCAGTGCTGTTTATCTTTTACATGATAGTCCGGTGAACGATTAGCTCTTTTTCCCGGTGACAAGATATGTATTTATCGCAACTTCCTTACCTTTGAGTTTGAGTTCACCTCTGTTCTGAAGGAGGTAACTGTGCCGGACTTTTTCATCCTTCGCAATATTTTCAGAGATGAGGATTTCGTCCTTTCCTGCGACTGACTCAAGGCGTGCCGCAGTGTTTACATTATCGCCAATAACAGTAAAATCGCGCATGTCGGAGGATCCCACATCTCCCTGCATCACCTCGCCGATATGAATTCCTATGCCTATATGAAGCTCCTCAAAATTGTTCCGCTCCAGTCTCATCTTTTTCTGAATCGCAAGCGCAGAATCTATCGCTGAGGCAGGATCTTTAAATACAGCCATAACCTCGTCTCCGACAAACTTATCAACATCTCCGCCGAATGTATTTATTATTTCCGATTGAAGAGATAATATTTTATTTAGAGAATTAATTACAACTTCAGGATCTCTGGACTCAGAGTATGTTGTAAAGCCTCTGATGTCGGAGAAAAAGAGAACAAGTACTTTGCGTGTTGTGCGGTGACCGCCGCCTTCACTCAGGGAATCTTTGACCGCATCTATGGTGCCTTGTGATACATAGTTATAAAGGCGGAATTTTTCTTTTAGTCCGCTAACCATTTCGTTAAATCTTTTTGCAAGAAGTCCAAACTCATCCTTTGAATTCTCCGGCAATGAAATTTCAAGATTTCCGCCTCCAACCTCCTCCATTGCATGGGTTACTCTTATTACCGGTTTTATAGCAGTTCGTCCCATAATGAAAAGAAGTATTCCAAGCAGACCGGTCAGAAGTGTAATGGCTATTATAATTGCGCCTGTTTCGATTGCCGTGTATTGAGCCTCCAGTAATGTAATACTCTCCGCAAAGTCGAGTTTAACTTCAATTACCATTGGAGAGCCTTCTGCGGGTGTAAAATATGAAACAACATCTATATCCTTCGAGATTGTATTATCTTTGTTCTTATATGATTCAACAACAGTTTCAATTTTTTTATCTATAAATGCTTTCCGTATATCATCATGTGCTGCGTAGCTTGTGCCTGTCTCACTTTCCGGATATGCAGCCTCAACATTATAATCAGGTTTAATGAGCAGGATTTTTTTCAGTTCAAATCCCTTGCTCTCATCTGAAATATGTTTTGCTATAGCAAAATCGGAATTTATAGTATTTAAAACCTTTTCATGATCACTATCCTGCTGGGCGGAGGTGATTCTATGCTGGAGAAAAAGCGTTATATTCTCGGCCTGTTTTTTCATCATTTTTGTTGAAAGACTATCAAGTACAAAAGTGACTCCAAAGAAAATGACAAAAATATTGATAATCAGTGCAGCAGCAAATATTAGAAATATTTTAGTTCTCAGTTTCATCTATTTGTTCCCTTTATATAGTTGATTGAATATAGCTAACATGGTATCTTAAACAAATTGATTTGTAAACAAATTATTCAATATAAAATCTATATTCCTGAATTGTTTAAAAACCGGTAATAAGAGATACTGCATGATTGCGAGTGGTATCAAATTGCTGTTGTTAGCGGTGATTGAATAATATAACATATAATGATGAGTTTAATCATGCCGGGCTGCTATTTTAGGAGTTAAGGGATTGACAAAATTCAATTTTATATTTAGGATATCAACATAAATATAACACTGAGAGAAATATGAATAGTTCAGATAAAGAAACTGATGCACTGAAAGAAGAACTCGAATCTATCAGAAATAAAATGGATGTGCTGAAGATCGTTCTTGATGAATCTACTGATCCGATATTTAATATACTGGAAGACGGTACATACCGTTACGTTAACAATGCATTTTCAAATCCTTTCAAACTTAAGCCTGAAGATATAATCGGAAAAAAAATTTGGGATGTCTTTCCGGCTGCCGAGGCGGAGAAACGGATGACTGTTGTCAAAAAAGCATTTGCTTCGGGAGAGACTATTGTCTTTGATGTATGTGTTCCGCTGGAGTCGGGTGATATTTTTTTTATCACCTCGGTAAAGCCGATAAAAGATGAAAGCGGATTGGTGAAATCAGTTGTATGCATTTCGAAAAACATTACAGAGAGAAAGAGGGGGGAAGAGGAGCGGGAAAGACTTATATGCGAACTTCAGGATGCTCTCTCAAAAATAAAGACTCTTTCGGGGATGCTCCCCATATGTTCAAACTGTAAAAATATAAGAAATGATAAGGGGTACTGGACAAAGATAGAGCTTTATTTAAGAGAACATTCAGATGCGGAATTTACTCATGGAATCTGTCCCGACTGCACAGCAAAACTTTACCCTGATCTGAATATCTCCAAGACCAGATAACCGGATTGTATTTTATCGGCATATCAGGTTTTCCAATCCTTTCTTAATCCTGCTGAAACCGCTTTTAATTTGCAGTGCTGATTGATTGAAAGTCCAATGTATTAAATTCATGAAATATATTTCAGTAATAATTTGATAGTATTTAGTATGCTGAAAGAAAAGTTTTTATAAATTTTCTTAAATATTTTGTAGTAATTTTTTTCTTAGTTTGTAGGATTAGCCATGTTTTGATTCAGGCTCTTTATTGGGAAATTAAATGAATAGTGACTTTACAAAGAAAATTGTTCTTGTTGAAGATGATAATATTATAGCTTTCTCTCAGGCAAAATTTTTAAGAGAGAAGGGATTTGATGTGGTTACATTGTCCTCTGGCGAAGAGATCGTTGAACTTGTTCAGACTGATACCGTGATAGATCTAATACTTATGGATATTGATTTAGGTAAAGGGATAGATGGTATTATTGCTTCGGAAAAGATATCGGATGTACGTGATGTGCCGGTTGTTTTCCTCACTGCTTTCAGCGATGAGGATACTATAAACAGAGTTAACGGCGCTGCCCGTTACGGATATGTTGTTAAGAGTTCAGGTAACCCTGTAATTCTCTCTGCTATTAATATGGCTTTCCGTCTTTTCGATTCAGCTAAAATAGTCCGGGAGAGTGAAGAGAAGTACAAATTCATCGCTGAAAATTCCACTGATCTCATAATAAAACTGGATGCAAAGGGTAAAATTATTTATATCTCATCTCTTTGCAAAACTATAATAGGTTATGACTCTGAAGATCTTATAGGTAAAAATATAATTCATTATTACAAAAACGAAGAGAGAGCTCTTATTCTTGATGCATATAACAGAATTATGGAGTTGTCAGATATTGTGACATTCAGTCACAGGCTCACGTTCTCTGATGGAAGCAGCAAATGGTTTGAGACAACCGGTAAAAGAATAATGGCTCCTGATGGATCTATAAGGGGCATAATGTCATCTTCAAGAGATATTACCGCCCGTGTAGAAGCTGAAAAAGCATTGAGAGACAGTGAGGAGAAGCTCCGCCTTGTGATGGATGGAGTTCCGGCTCTTCTTTCCTATGTTGATACTGATGAACGGTATGTCTATGTAAATGAGGGATATGAAATATGGCATGGAATTCCGAAAAGTGAAATCGTCGGAAAAGAATTAAAGGATATAGTGGCCCCGGATGTTTATGAACGGGCATCTCTGTACTATAAAAAAGCTCTGGCCGGTGAGAGGGTTGTCTTCGAAAATTTCACTCACAACAAAAGAGGCGAAGAGAAATATATCAGAGCTCACTATGTTCCTCATGTTCAGGATGGAGTGGTTTACGGTTTTTTCTCGCTGATATTTGATATAACAGAAAACAAGAAGGCTGAACAGAAAATTCTTTCACTCCTCAATGAAAAAGATCTTCTTCTTAAAGAGGTTCATCATCGGGTGAAGAATAATATGGGATCAATCGCGGCGCTTCTCTATCTGCAGATGGATACCATAGATAACTCAGCTGCGGTTAATGCGATTCAGGATGCACGAAGCAGAGTTATAAGCATGATGGGCATATACGATATCCTCTATAGATCCGGTGATTATCGGGCTGTTGCAGCCGGAGCATACTTTTCGGATCTTATAGATAAAATCTCATCCACGTACATTGCATCAACTCGGATAAAAATTGAAAGTGAAATAGATGAAATGATTCTAAATTCAGACGTCCTTTTTCCTGTTGGTATGATAGTTAATGAGCTTCTTACGAATGCCGTTAAATATGCATTTCCAGGCGGCAGATCGGGTGAGATAAAAGTCCGAATAATCAGGAAGGATGAAAAATATATAGAGATAAATATAAGAGATAACGGAATAGGACTCCCGGACGCTCTTGAAATTTCAAACAATCGCGGAATCGGACTCACTCTTGTGAAAATGATGATACAGCAGATAAATGCTTCAATCAAAATAAATAAAATAGGGGGAACTGAATTTAAAATCAGTTTTCCCATGGAAAAAATCGGCTGAACTCACTAATGAATTAATCATTACCCGCATATCAACAGCCCCCTAAATCCCCCGGAGGGGGACTTCAAAAAAACCACGATATTAGATTACTCAGGTGGTCTGACTTTTGAATTAAGAAATATAATATTTATTATAGATGTTTCAATCTTCAAGTCCCCCTCCGGGGGATTTAGGGGGCTACACAGGGGTAGTGTGCAAATAATTGTGCCTGATGGCAGTTTCCGATAATTAAAGCGACCAAACTTTTTTTATTTAGGAGAACT
>CAYVCQ010000010.1:0-59408 GCA_964450405.1 uncultured Leptospirales bacterium
GGTCGCTTTAATTATCGGAAACTGCCATCAGACACAATTATTTGCACACTACCTGACCATATCAGACTCGGTGCCCCCTCCGGGGGATAGGGGGCAGGAAGGTTTGAATTAAATTAATTATTATCCTAACATTCCGGAAAGAGTCATATTTTTATATACAGCTGATCTTATTAAAGTGCATTCAGAAAATCAGCCCAGTTTAAATACCAGTCCTCTGCATGTGCAGTAAACTCCGGAGACTTGAAATTATCTCTGTCGTACCAGAATATTTCCATACCTGTGATGTCCCAGTGATCAACATTGGTGAATACTCCGCCATAATTCCACACACCTTTTGCTGGTGTGCTTTTTTTGTCCCAGTTGACAATTACATCACGCTCTTTGGAATAATTTACAGGATAGAGCCATGGCCCGTTCATTGACTTTGTATTTACTACACCATCGTTCACCCACCAGCTGCTGTCTATTCTGGGGCGATCTGAAACATGCATATCAAAGAAATCATGATCATAAGCTCTCCACAATCCATGATAACGGCTGTCATTGCATGTAAATGTTCCCATCAATACCACCATGGGTGCAAGAAGGATTGGATTATTCAGATCAGGAACCTGGTACTTTTCCCAGTTGTCAAGCGCGCTTGGCAGAAGCGCCTTATGGCTTGATTCGCCGGCAAATGAGAAATAGTATATATTACTTTGTGCGTGAACCCATTTGTTCTGTTCTCTGGCGCCTTCCGGGCTGAGATCCCATACACAGGTGTCTTTCCTGTTTCCTCCCAGAAATGACTCCATTGCTATTTTCATTCGAGCCATGTAGTCATGCGGTTTTTCTCCATGCTGCCGTGATTTAAGTCCAAACTGCTGGAGTTTGAAATCATAGATGTTGAAAAATGTGTCATTGGAATCTATACCGATTGCAGAAATAACATTTACAAGAATAGTCTCTAGCATAGGAACAAGTTTGAGAACACTGTTTGCAAGAGTTGTACCATTAAGCGGTGCAGCCATTGTAGTAATACTTCTAATTTTATTTTTAGTTCCGGCTTCCCCGGTAAAGAGAGGGGAGATTGGTTCATCAGCCGGATATGCTGTATTCTTCTCATCATCGAAACCATTTTCAAGCAGCTGAGCGAGCATGGCGGCTGTATGTCCACCCTGGCTGTGAGCTACTATATGGATTTTCTGATTGCAGCCGGGTTTTCCCCAGTCTTTAAGAAGAGCCTTACCGCTGTAATCTCTGCCGTATCTGTCATGTCTATGTAATTGTGAATGCGCAAGGCCGTAATCAGTTTTTACACCTTTCAGCTGGGCGTACAGTTCGCATGCTCTGTCCCAGTTGCTTGAAAATGGCCCTACAACTGCGGTGTAGCAGTCATGTCCCTCTGATTTTAAAATCTCCTGGAGATCGTCATACCCGCCCCAGTGATAATGACCAAAGGAGCCGCCGACTTCATCTCTTCCCCATCCTAAAAATCCATGGAGCAGAACGATGGGATAATCTTTGCTGTACTGCGCATCATTAATAGATGATACAGCATCCTGTTGTAATACATCCTCTGTTGTCTGGCTGTTTTGAGCCGCATCGTTCTGAATTTCACAACCGCTGAATAGGCCGACAATTAACAGTATTGTTATCATAAGAGCCGGAATGAAAAAGTGATTCTTTTTGATCATATTATTCCTCTTATACTATTGAATTTATGAATTGTATATATTCCATTTAAGTATCTTGTTAAGTTAAGCGTCTGAAACCGTCTAGCCGGTTCGTGGAGTAAAATAACACACTCTAAAATTATTGTCTTCTCAAAATCATATGTCTTTATTTGAGAGTGATTGTTATATAATCGTGATATCAGATTGAGGCATACCGTGTGCAAAAGCTTAAGATGAGAAAGCGGCTGATTATCAAATTCGGAAATAGTCAGGCAAAGAAAGAGGTAAAGAGCCGGTAGTAAGAGGAAGATTCAAATATTTTATATATATAGTCGTGTGAATCAGAAAATTTACTGGACATAAATCAATTTTTGGGTTTAATACAAAGACCGTCTAGTCGGTTTATATGTTATTTGATTACCTTCGGGTTTTCTTGGGAGGACATTTAGGATGACTACAACCGGATTGATTGAGCGTTCAAAATTTACTAAAAGGTTTCTTATTATTTTATTCTCTTTTGCACTATTTGCATTGATCGGATGTAATGATAAATTAACTACTCTTGCTGATAATATTCCCGATGCGGAAAACCTGCTTTTTACATCAGACGGACGATTATTCATTTCTGCAGCTGAGTACGTTTATGAATACACCGAGAACGGCGGCGCCGAGGTGGTACAGTATACTCCGAAGGCTGAATTCTTAGGTATGGCGCAGTATGGAAATTATTTATATCTGATTCGTTCCACAATCCGGATTCAACCGGTGCAGCAGCTCGACCTGGCAAAATTAATAGAACAGGGTTTAGTTCAATATATATACAATCAGTTAAGCGATTTATTAATGGAGAAGGAATTGCTTCGTGCGGATCTGAATCAATCACCGCTGAAATTTACTCCGGTATATACTTTGAAGGATATGTTTTTACCCAATGGAATGGCTGCTGACAGTTCGGGAAATCTTTATATCGCGGATGAAACGTTTTTAACATTAGGGCAGATAGTTAAATTAACAATAACAGGTGATAGTATAACACAGAGAAAATGGCTTTCAACTGCGGATAACGTATGTTCACCAAACGGAATGTCCATCAGGGGCAATACTCTCTATTTTACCGATTTCAAAATTTCTACCGGAAAAGCAATGGTAAAGAAGGTTGATATCATTAATGGAAATCCCGGAAGCGTAACTACTCTTTATTCTCAGACAGGTCTATTTGATGATCTTGAAGCAGGCAGCTACAAAGGAGTCGAAGGAATTGTTGTAGCGAATTTTGCAAAAGGATCTCTGCTGCTGCTTGATAAGAGCGGAAAACTGATAAGTGAAATTTTAAAAGGTGAACTGGATTTCCCGTCATCAGTTACAATCGGAGCGGGGAATATGTTTTCGTCAAATGATCTGATCATTACAGAAAAAGGAATTTTAATGGAGCATAACTCTGATATAGGGAATAAGGTTTCTATACTTACGGGAGACTGAATATAAAAAAGAGTTTAAAAAAGTTCTGTTTGTCTATGGACCTGGATCTGTCCTGCTTTTAATTTTTCAGTATTTTGTATTAATATCTCAGCTTTGATACGATGATCACCCCCTCTCCGGGGGTGATTTTACAATTGCAGATGTTTCGATGAATAATGATGATTTTCATTCCTGAAATCTGAACATCATAATTGTCTTTAAGGGAATGCTGAAAAGGCTTAAGCGGGAGGAGCAGCGGGGGATTGGGCCGACTCTGTTCGAAAAGCCTTTAGCCATGCGGACAGAGTCATAGATTTTTTTGTATGCTCTTCTATTTTCTCTTTTTAAGAATAAACATGTGAACACCCTCACATACTGCTGCGATATACTTATCCGGTGAAAAAGTTTTATCATCAAATGGATGAGTTGATTTGAATAAATAAGTGTTATGTGTAAAGTGTTCAAAAATGTCGTTCAGCTGGAATAGCGATCCCCTTACTCTTTTAAAATTTTTTAATTTTCTTTTGTTCTGATTTATCCGTGCAGCGAGGATAGCAAGATTCAATGGCAGCTTGTTATGCCGGAAGTGATGAAACCTGTATGAGATTGTTTTTGGCCCGACGTAATGAAGAACAGGTTTGCGATGAATTATATTTCGATTAAAATAAACCCCGATTTCCTTTACGCATAGCTTTATATTGCATAGATTTCTTTCACCTGCGGCTGCGAAAACGATTTCAGGAGATTCGGACTTTTCATGTTTTTTAAAAACAGTCTCAATAATTTTTTGAGCAACGTGATCACATGGTACTATATCAAGCGATGTGGCTTCTTTGCAGAGAAGGGCCCGGAGGGAACCAGTTCCTAATGCAACAATAAAGGCGGCAAATGCTGCGCTGCTGTCGATCCATCCGCGGAATGGGTATGTCCAGCAGGCAGATACTATACTGGGTCTGACAATACTTAGAGGAAAATCTCTGGATTCTTCATTAAGAATATGTTCCGCCAGACATTTGGTCAGGGTGTATGTATTAGGATGTCCGGTGAGTGTTAAGATTGCCTGCTCGGTAATCTTCCCTGCTTGTATATCATTATATATCTCACGTGCTGCGTAGGGCAGCCTTGCCGGAGTTTCAGAAATTTCCGTTGTGTTGTTTTCAAACGGAGTTACATATGCGGTGGAGACTGAAACCATACGAATAAGATTGCTGCATTTTTTTGCGAAGTTCAGGACATTAACAGCTGTTTCAATATTTGCCTGAGCTGCCATTTGAATAGGCAGAGTAAATTCAATCGAGGCTGCACAGTTGATTACATGGGTTATTCTTTGCTGCAGCCCTTCGCAAATATCTGATTCTATGCCAAGACTGGGTGATATCAGATCACCTTCAATTATAGTGACATATTGAGTCCACTTTTCAGGAAGCAGTGAAAAGCATTGTGATTTGCCTATTTCTTTTTCAAATCTTTCAGGTGCACTTAAACCGCTCCGTCCTTTTCTTATAATCAGACATATCTCTGATATATTAAGCTTATCCTTTTGTCTGAGGAGTTCTTCTAATACAACTTTGCCTACAAATCCTGTTGCGCCTGTGAGAAATATCCGGTTAGGTTTCATTCAGTAATCCACTATATTAGTATTTAAAAAGTTCAGGTAAAAAAACATGGAGGCTGGAATGTGTCAAGCAGGTTCTGTGGATTGTTGTTTTTGATAATAAAAGGAGATTGGAAATTTAATACTCGACTATAGTAATAAAATTCTTGCTTTTAAATTTAACAGCGATTACTATAATATCAGGTATGTTAAATAATCAAAATTGATATATAAGCAGTGAGTGTAAATTTTGTATTGAATTTTTATTATATCAAAGAGCTGAAAAATCATGATAAATGATCCGGATAAAAAATAATAATATGGCACTGAAAGAAGAGAAAGTAGCATTACTCCGCAAGGTTGATATCTTTTCAGATCTTCGAGAGTATGAGCTCGATGTAATTGCGAAGTACAGTGAGTTCATTGAATTAAAAAAAGGCCAGCCTATATTCAGTCAGGGTTCAGCAGCTCATGAGCTCTATGTTGTTGGAAGCGGAAGAGTTGGTATAATAAGTCTTGAAAAAGATGACGCAAGGATTGCTCAGATAACAGCAGATGAATCCTTTGGTGAGTTCGATTTTCTAGGCAGAATTGTCCGGAGTGCAGCCGCATTTGCCGAGGAGGATTCACTGCTCCTGAAGTTTCCGGCAATAAAATATACTCCGGAAGAGCTGTTTCATGAACATCCTGTAATATTTGCCCGTCTTCTTTACAGGCTGCTGGGAGTTGTCTCTGAGAGAATCTGGAATGTCAATAAAATGCTCTATGATAAAACCCACTGGCTGCAGGATCTGAGAAAACAGCTGTTGTGCGATAAGATGACGGGACTTTACAATCAGATTTTTTTGAAAGAGGACTTTGTAAATCTACTCCCCGAAATCGGGAAAAACGCGGCGCTGCTGATGATCAAGCCTGATAATTTTAAAGATATAAATGATGGATTCGGACATGAAGCTGGTGATCAGGTTCTTAATCTAATGGCAATATTTCTTCAGTCGGAACTTCAGGAGAATGATATAGGAGTAAGATTCAGAGGAGACGAATATGCCGCTATACTTATTGATACTGACAGAAAAAAAGCTGTAGATAGGGCAGGTGAACTCGGCGCTGCTTTTTATAATATGGACTTAAGCGGAATAACCGGTTCTGCTGACATTAAAATAAAGGTCAGTGTAGGGATTGCAATGTACCCTGACGATACAGAGAGCAGTGCAGATCTGGTGAAGATTGCCCATGAAAAGATGATGACGGCACGCGCAAAGGGCGGAAATAAAATTATTCCATGAAACAGGTTATACAATGGTAGAGATTTTAAATAAACTGGAAATGTTTTCAGGATATGAAAATAGTGAACTGGAAATTCTGGGGAAATATTTTAAAATAAAAAAATTTAATGCAGATGAACCTGTAATAATGCCGGGAGAGATCAGGAAAGAGTTGTATATTGTTCTAAGCGGAATAATTTTCAGTACACTTAAAATTCCCGGAAGTATTGACCGTAAACATGTTGAATATAATCCGGGTGATGCATTCGGGGAATTATCGATGTTCGGCAACAAACCGGTTTTTGATTCATATACATCATTAAATGCAAGCGAACTTCTTGTGATTACAGAAAATGATTTTCTTGAACTTATTGAGGCAGTTCCCGGGCACTCAATAAAACTGATATCAAAGCTTTTAAGCCATACAATCACGGAGTTCAGAAAGTCCAGCAGATTTCTCGCCGATGTTGTTGAGTGGGGAGAGAAGGCCAGCAGGCGGGTTATAACTGATGAGCTAACTGGTCTGTACAACCGTGCATTTCTTGATGATGCGCTTGAAAACTTTTTTTATATCTCTCAAAGCAACAATAAGCCATTATCTTTTCTTATGCTGGATACAGATAACTTCAGAAAGATTAATGAACTTATAGGTCACGATGCAGGTAACGGTGTGATAATTGAATTCGCCGGAATTATTAAAAGAGTAATAAGCAAACATGGAATAATGGCGCGTTATGGAGGAGATGAGTTTTCAATTCTGCTTCCTGAAACCGATTTAAAAAGCGCATTGGATATTGCGGAACAGATTCGGGAAAGTGTTGAAACATTTAATTTTTCAAAACACCTGGGCCAGCACAGAATTGAAATTACGACAAGTATCGGAGTGAGCTCATTTCCTGAAACTGCATTGGATCTCCCGGCATTTAAGCAGAAAGCTGATGAATCTCTTTATAAGGCGAAAGATTCCGGAAGAAACAGAGTTGAGTGCGTGAAGTAGGAGTAAATTACAGAAAACGGATCTTTCCGCTCCTATCCGCCCGTCGGGCACCTTTCCCCATGAATGTGGCAAGGGGAATACGAAATATTTACTATTTACTCTCCTCCCATTCATGGGGGAGATGGCCAGCGGCCAGAGGGGGCGGATCAGTTTTGATTTTTTTTAAATATAATTTCATACAATTATAGTTTAATAATCTCACCGCCTCCGACAATCATTGCATCGGGAAATTTATTCTTTGTGTGAATTGCGGGGTATCCAGCCGGCTCGTCCCCTAGGGTAAATGAACCCCAGTGAATCGGAATCATTTTTTTTGCTCCAAGTTCTTTGAATCCGCGTATAGCCTCTGACTCGTCCTGATGCGCGTAGTGCATAAACCATCTCGGTTGTGACGCTCCAGTTGACATAAATGCGTATTCAATACCGGGATATTTTATAGAGATCTCCTTGTAGACTTCAGAGTAGCCGGTATCTCCGCAAACAAACAACCTTTTTTTTCCTGAATCAATCAGATAAGATCCCCATAGAGATTTATTAGTATCGAAAAGTCCGCGCTTTGACCAGTGCTGTGATGGAAGAAATACAATTTTTGTCTCACCAATGTTAAACTCCTCCCACCAGTCCATCTCCCGCACCTCGGTTTCTCTAATATCTGTTATTGATGAACCGAGACCCTTCGGTACAATAAACCTTGTGTTGACCGGCAGACTTTCGATACTTGCTTTGTCGAAGTGATCATAATGATTATGTGTTAAAAGAACAGTTACATCTCCAGTGATCAGAGCAGCCTCATCTTTGCTCAGGGCTGACTGAACTCTTCTTTTTTTTGCAAAGGTGATATCTCCAAAGACAGGATCTACCATAAATACTCTGCCTGAAACTTTTATCAGCATCGATGCATGTCCAAGCCATGTGATAAAATTATCATTACTGTTTATATATTCGGCGGTGAGGTTTGTAACCTCGGGAAGGAAGTTTTTTTCATCATCTGTATATTCGGCTTTGCTAGAAATTCTCCATTTAAGAAGTCTGGAGAATCCGTATTCCGGCATAGGCATCCATGGATTATAATATCTTCCTTCGCTTTCATGCTGTTTATAAAAGAAAGAACTGTCATTGGAGCTGATTGCTTTTTCCCAGCCTGATTCATCAAAACTGTCAGGTGAATCACTGCTTAGAGCATACAAAAGAGTTGTTGTCATAATTATTCCTGCTGCTAAGATATATATTTTTTTGAGTGGCTTCATTGTATTCCTGTTTCCATTTAATCAAAGCATTTACGATATTTATAGAAAAAGAGTATGCATTTCATTAAAAGTTTCAAAAAAATAATAACAAGTGATTTTATAAAACTGCTATATTTGAAATTAAATCTTTTTCCAGAAATAAACTATTACTTGTAGGATAAAAATATGTCTACTGCAAATGCTGTTCAGTGATTAAAATTTAATAAAATTGTTGTTTATCAGGCGCTGAGCGTTGAATGAGTACAAATTGCAAAAGTATATACCGGGTATGTGTTTTTTTGTTTTCGCCCCGGAGCATGTCGATTTGAAGATATATGTAACTAATAGTTTTATTAAACCCCTCACTTTGTTATATTGAATAAATATTTATTAAATTAAATAGAAAGAGGGTGCAAAATGTTAAATGAGCAATCATTATTGAAAGAATATAACATGAAGGGTCTTATGCTTAAAAATCGTGTGGTAATGGCGCCGATGACAAGAAGCCGTGCGGATAATCCGGGAAATATTCCCGTTGATCTTATGGCGGAGTATTACGCACAGAGATCATCAGCCGGTTTGATTATAACAGAGGGTTCGCAGATATCAAAACGTGCAGTGGGCTATATAAATACGCCGGGAATATTCACTACGGAGCAGACAAATGGATGGAAAAAGATAACTGCAGCAGTTCATGCTAAGGGTGGTAAAATATTTATTCAGCTATGGCATGTGGGAAGAATGTCTCATCCCGATTTTCACGATGGGGAACTCCCTCTTTCAGCTTCAGCGTTAAATCCAAATTCAAAATCATATACCCCTATGGGATTTAAAGATACTGTTACACCTAAAGCAATGACTTTGGATGAGATAAAAGAAACAATTGCAGACTACGGAAGAGCCGCAAAAAATTCAATGATTGCCGGATTTGACGGAGTGGAGATACATTCATCAAACGGTTACCTCCTTCACCAGTTTTTCAACCGTACCTCAAATATCCGGACCGATGAATATGGGGGATCAATTGAAAATCGCGGAAGAATACTTTTCGAAGTCATTGATGAAATAAAAAAATATGTCCCTGAAAACCGTATCGGAGTAAGACTGAATCCATCTCTTCATGGAGTATTCGGAATGACACTTGATGAAGAAACTATTCCTACTTTTGATTACATAATAAAAAAATTAAATAATTATGATCTTGCATATCTTCATCTTTCCGAGCCGTTTACAGATGTAACGAATGTTCCCGGTGCAGAACCGCATATTGCAGAAAGATACAGACCTGTATATAAAGGAACTATTATTATAAACAGCAGCTTCGATAGAGAAAAGGGAAACAGGGTTATTAAACAGGGGAGTGCAGATCTGGTAGCATATGGAAAACTTTTTATTTCTAATCCTGATCTGGTTGAGAGATTCGAAAATAAATCTGAAGCTGCACCATGGGATGATAAGACTTTTTACACTCCCGGAGCTAAGGGATATACTGATTATCCGGTCTTGAAATAAAATCAGTATATTATTTTTTTCTGCTGGAATGTGTTTTGCCGCCGGACAAAGCACAGCCCTTCAGAGCAGACATTTTTAAACTGCTTTGAAATTGAGATGAGTTATATGAATGAAGGAATTATGCTAATTCGCTCTTACTTCCCATTTGAAATTTCTTCATTTTAGCTTTAATCAGGTTAATCTCAAGCAGAAGATTACCATAAGCTGTGGTAAGGCCTTTGCATTTTGCTTCATTGGCTTCAAACTCCTTTTTCTTGAGAGATATTTGAAGCTTTTCCAGATTTTCCATCTGATTCATTATAAAACCTCCGTTTAATATTATGAACACAGTAAATTTATAGTTAATTTTTAACTTATGATATAATATTTATAATCAAATCATTAATAATTAACTATATTGGAATACCCTAATATAAATTAACTGCATAGTCAACAAAAAATGCACTTTTTAATGGAAAAATATTAATAACTAAATAAGTGATTATGTCACTTTTGTCCGATATTAAATTCCTTCTGATAGAAGAAGCTTATTCATCCATAAGTCTGGTTCTGATTAATTTCTCTCTATCATTGGGTAGACGTTCATGCATCCGCTTTTCTTCGATTATTTCATCACGGATTTTCTTTTCATCTTCCTCCAGGCGTCTTATTTTAATAAGACTATCCCTATCATTAGGGTCCAGCTCATGATTACGTTTCTCTTTAATTATGTCGTCGCGGATTTTCCTTTCATTCTCTTCCATTTTCCGTATTTTAATGAGTCTGTCCCGGTCAGGAGGATCAAGTTCGTGCATCCGTTTCTCTTCGATTATCTCATCACGGATTTTCTTTTCATTCTCCTCAAGTAATCTGATTTTAATCAATCTGTCCCTGTCGCTGACATCGAGTTCGTGCAATCTTTTCTCTTCAATGATTCTATCACGGATCTTCTTCTCATCCTCTTCGAGCATTTTTATTTTAATGATCCGCTCCCTGTCGCTGAGTTCATATTCCTGCATCCGTTTCTCAGTAATTATTTCATCCCGCAGCGGTTTTTCATATTCCTGTGTCCGCCTGATCTTTACTAATCTGTCACGATCTATGTTTTCAGATTCATGCAGCTGTTTATCTTTAACAATTTTTTTAAGATCTTTTTTAGAATCTTTCCTGTTAACTGATGGTGACATAGAAATACCTCCTTTAAAGTTTTAAATTAATATAATCCAGTCATTGGAAAAAGCCATTAAAAATTGACTTTTTCCTGTTTCATGGTTAATCTTAATAAATTAATAATGATAACATGGTATACTTCATTTGGAAAGATATAAAAGCTGCATCTCTGACGGGTGCAAAACAATAACTCAAGTGATCTCAGCATATGATTAGCAGTCATCTGTTGAAAAGAGATTTTTATCTGCGGGGAGCGGCAGTACCGGTTATATTTCCCTTTATTATTTTACTCATGCTTTTCTGCGGATGTTCTAAAAAAAATGACAACTCACCATCAGCCGTTAATGGTATAATTGATATTACCCGCTATGATTTTTCATCGCAGAGTGTAATTGATCTTGACGGTAAGTGGGAGTTCTACTGGAAGCAGCTACTTACACCTGAAAATTTTAATAGTGCGCATGAACTGCCGGGTAAACAATATGCAGATGTTCCGGCAACATGGGGTGATCTTTCAAAAAACGGGCTTGATGCTGCTCCGAAGGGATATGCAACATACAGGCTTAAAATAATGGTGCCCCAGAAAGGCGTCATATACGGCATCAGAGTTTTCTCTTTAATGAGCGCATACAAAATCTGGGCAGATGGAAACCTCATTGCTGAAGCTGGAAAGGTTGGTGTGTCCGATGAGACAATGGAGCACAGATGGATTCCCGGCGAGTATTATTTTCAGTCATCATCCGGTGTAATAGAAATAGTTATTCAGATTTCAAATTTTCGCTGCGACCTTGGCGGTTTCTGGACACCCGTGGGCTTTGGCCGTGGTGATGACATCGCTTCGCTAAGAAGAACGAAGGTGTCATTCGATAATTTTTTAATCGGCATACTTCTGATGCTGGCGTTCTACCATATCGGATTCTATATTTTTCAGATGAAAGAAAAATCAGCTTTCTGGTTCGGGTTGTTTTGCGTGATCATGGCTGTGCGGGTTTTATCACTTGGAGAGCAGCGGCTTCTTTATCAGATACTTGGTTTTTCATGGGATATTTCATATAGAATTGAACTACTGAGTTTTTTTACCGCCGGAGGAGTATTCTACTTTTTTCTACGGACAATTTATCCCTCGGAGGGTTTTAATATTGTTGAAAAGATGACCAGGATACTACTGGTTGTATCGGTCATTTTAGTTGCGGTTCTTCCGGCTTTTCAGCTTGGAGTGTTTGTTAATTTATATATTGCTGTTTCACTATTTTATTTTATTGTAGGTATGATTGTTATAATCAGGGCATTTTTTAAAAGAAGAGAAGGTGCAGTAATTTTTTTCATTGGAATTTTTACTCTACTTCTCTTTGCTTTGAATGATATGATGAATCAAACCGGATTTCTTCATACTGGATTCTATCTTCCAGTGGGCTTTACAGTGTTTGTATCTGCCCAGTCATTCATCATGCTGAAAAGATTTTCCATGAGTTTTGTCAAGAACGAGACTCTTACTGAAGAGCTTGAGAGGACCAATGTAACTCTTGAGCAGAAAGTGGAAGAGAGAACAAGAGAACTTGAAACTGAAAGGAATAATCTCCGTGATCAGAGTGCAGTACTGGATGAAGAACTGAAGATGGCCCGTTCTATTCAGCGAGGTCTCATCCCCGTTAAATCTCCACGGGAGAATATTTCTTTTTACTACAGACCGATGAACAGAGTGGGCGGTGATTTTTTTGATTTCATAAAAATGCGCGAGGAATCCATCGGAATTCTGATAAGTGATGTTTCTGGGCATGGTGTACCCGCGGCCTTGATAACTTCAATGCTTAAAAGTTTTGTTCTTCAGTCGGGAGAGAAAAAGCAGAATCCGCAGCAGCTTATGACATATCTCAATGAATCTTTGATCAATCATACAGCGGGTAATTTTATCACGGCATTTTACTGTATATATAATCCTGCAGAGAGAAATCTATTGTATTGCAATGCGGGTCATCCTGTTCCATATATAATTTCCGGGAATGGTGTGGAGTCGATTTCTTCTATAAATAGAATGCCTCCTCTGGCAATTTTTAAAAATGAAGAGCTTGAGGAGTCGGGGAAGCAATACTGCAACAGCAGCATAACTCTGGAAGAAGGAAACAGGCTGTTTTTATTTACTGATGGACTCATAGAGGCAAGAGAGGGAAGATTCACAAAAGAGATGTTCGGAGATTTTGAACTTGAAAAATTTCTTTATGAAAACCGTGATCTTCCAATACATGATTTTCTCCTGCAGATTAATATGAAGCTTATAGATTATTGCCAGTCCGAAAATCTTGAAGATGATATCTGCATGGTCTGCATAGACATTTAGCCCGTTTGATTTAGTGCCCCCATATAAGTTAACAAATTATTTTTAACGTACTTATTGGGCTTGCATTTTTTTTAATCAGAAAATATGATTAGTTGTTATAGGGTATAAAAGTTGCACTGCTTTAAAACGTATCTATTAATAAACTGGCGATAAATTGTTTTTTCCCCGCGCCTTTGGCGCGGGGGAAAAACAATTTAACTGATTTTTGAGTAATTACCAAAAAAGCCCTGATGGAGAAGTATCAGGAAATTATAATTAAGGAGAATATTATGCAGAAGTATGCTGTAATTGGTCTTGGAAATTTTGGAATGCACATGGCCAAATCTCTCGCTGAATATGGAAGCGAAGTAACGGGAATTGACATTGATACTGCGAAACTGGCTCAGGCTGGTAAATTTTTAAAAAACCCGGTAAAGGGTGATGTTACCGATCCTAAATTTCTAGAATCGTTAAATTTAAAAACTATGGATGGAGTTCTTGTCAGCGCCGGAACTGATCTCGGATTAAATATTCTTGTGACCTTGAATCTGAAAAAGCTTGGAATACAAAAGATAATTGTGTGTGCATATTCTGAAAATCATTATAAAATAATTGAGCAGATAGGCGTACAGGAAATTATTTTTCCGCAGAGAGATGTAGCGGCCTGGCTTGGTAAAAAGCTCTCAATGAAGAACGTTCTTGATTATATTCCACTTGCCGGAGAGTACGTGGTGATGAATGTAAAACCGCCAAAAAGCTTCATTGGAGTGAGCATTAGAGATCTGCAGATCGGAGCGCGATTTCAGTGCCAGATTCTTGGTATAAAATATCTCGAGGGTAATGAAAGCTGGAATCCCGATAAACCTGAATGGGAAAACATGCGAATCGCACCTACGGCTAACGAAGTTATACCTGAAAACTCAGTACTTCTGTTCCTGGGGAAAAGATCAGACCTCCGGAAAATTCAGGACATGGATTGAAAATTATAATCAATTAATATGGTATTTTGAAATCCCCTTCCCGCAATGATGGTAAGGGGATTTATTTCAGATAGTTTCTCTTATTTCAAATGCGCGTTGAATTTCTATATGAATGGAAATTTGAACTGTAGCATGACCTGGTGTGATAAAATTGCTGGAATATTTGTTCTAAAGTGTCAAAAATGTGTTAAATTAATTGACATTCCTGAAATGTCTGCAACAACATAGTGTTATCTTTTAATGATATGTTTTCCTCTTCTCTGCGGTTTTCAGCTCCCAGGGTTTAAATTAAAAAATATATCTTGGAAGAAAAATAAAATAACATAACATCTTATAATTAATTCCTGGAGAGTGGTATGTCTATAACGTCCTTATTACTCACACTTCTACCAATTGTGATATTGCTTTTTATGCTCATTGTTTTGCGTAAATCTGCGGATATTAGCGGCATAGTCGGATGGATCGCAATCTCGCTGGTTGCCTTTTTCTTTTTTCAAACTTCAGCTCAGGTAATCCTCCGTTCAACTGCGGCCGGGTTTATCCGTTCATTTTCTGTATCACTTATAGTTGCCACATCACTGCTCCAGATGGCCTATATGGAAAAAACAGGAGCTCTTAAACGGATTATTATCTTTGTTAAAACTATTGCCAGTGAAAACAGGGCTGTACAGATAATGATGATCAATATCGGTTTTGGTACGCTCATGGTTGCGGTGGGAGCAACCCCGGTTTCACTTCTTCCCCCTATACTTATTGCAATGGGATATTCGACTTATGTTGCAATAGCACTGCCTGCTATCGGGTATGACTCACTTTGTACATACGCTCTGCTTGGAGCTCCTATCGTTGTATTTGTTGATATAGCAAACAGCTTTTTAGGCAAGGGGAATGAGATAAGTCTGCATCAGGCGGGTATGGTATTCTTTATGTTTCTGCCGGTTGTATCAATACTTATAGGTTTCTGTATGCTATGGATTGTCGGAAAATGGCAGGGTATTAAAGATGGATGGTTTGTCTGTCTGTTGACAGGTGCTGTGATCGGTGTTGTGGCGTATTTTACTAACCAGTACGATAATCTTGTTGTTTTGACAGGTGTTATGTGTGGTATCGCAGTTATTATAACAATGGTTCTTTATCTGAAGATTACCGGTAAAAAGGTTATAGATAGAAGCAGGCTTACAAAAGAGGAGCTTGAATATGAAAAAGCATATCCATTGTGGAAGGCTGCAATGCCATGGATACTTCTTATAGTTCTTATTTTATGCCTGAATGTTCCACAGAATATATTTAATTATTTGTATAGAACACTTAAACTTCCTCTTCTAGGAATTACAGCTGACGGAAAACCTCTTGATACACGGGCGCTTTGGCAGGCTTATACATGGATTTTTGTAAGTATTATTCTTTCGATTCCAATTCTTAAGCCGACCGGTTCACAGCTTAAGGAGACTTTGTCTGTATGGATTAAACGTGCTCCAAGACCTGTATTTGCAGCTGCAATATTTTTTGCAATCGGCGAGGTCATGAATATGTCAGGTTTCAGCATGGCAACCGGACAGTTTGCTGTACCAAGCATGGTTAAAATTCTTGCTGATTACTCCGCGCAGTTTTTCCAGGGTGGCTATGGAAGTATAGTCGCTTTCATCGGTCTGTTCGGCGGTTTCATCACGGGCAGTGAAGCATCAACAATTGCAATGTTCGGCAAATATACTCTGACAACAGGAAAGAATCTCTCTATGCCGCTCATTGGACTCATTATTACCACGGCAGGACTTGCCTTCGGAGGCGGACTTGCAAGCGTTATCTCTCCTGCGAAACTGCAGAATGCTGCCGCATCTATTGATAAGATAGGTGAGGAGAGCAAAGTTATACGTATTGCCTTTGTTTTTTCGTTAATACTAACATTGATAACATCAATTTTTGTGGTTGTTCTATTGAAGTTCAATGGCGCTTAAAACGAAGTATGGTTCAATGGTGTCGTGCAGGATTTAAAGAAGATTACTAAAAACAAAAAAGAGGGGTAAATCCCCTCTTTTTACATTTAAAACAATTCAAATTATTTTTTTGGCTTAGCTTTTGCTTTCGGTTTTGCTTTGGTTTTTGCTTTTGCTTTTACTTCAGCTTCTTTTTTCTTTGCAGTAACAAGCTCACCTTTTAGTTTTGCAATTGCGGCGGTCTCACTTTTGATTTCTTTTTGACACTTAGCCACTTTCACAGTCTTTCTTTTGATGATGTTCTCCAGTTGTTTAGCAGTTGCCATAAATTCTCCTTTTAATTTTTTTTAAAATTCCAAAATGTTTTTATAATAAAAAAAGTATAGCTGCATCAATATTTACACTTGAAATATCGGTATAACAACCGTTAAGCTTTAATTTTATTTTAAATATTTAGGGAGATAGAAAGAGAAAGAGATTTTCGTTTTATCTTATAATACTGTTTCATCGGCAATCCAATATCCAGTTACACTTTCACTTTTTGTTGACTGCGGGCTTTTTAATTGTTAATTTATCTGCATAAAAATCAATTAATTCATCGTCTCTATGGGGATTAAATTGATGAGGTCTTACACAATGTTTTTAGTTTCATAGATAACTTTTTTATATAGAACATTGCAGATTGGAAGAGGGATAATCATTTATAGGAATAGAACATAAATTTATAAAAGGACAACTTTATTATAGTCATAATCTGTTCCGTCAGAGAATGTCTTGCTATTTTAAAGATCTGTTCTATTATAAATTGAAAATATATTATCATATAAAACCGGTAAGATAATGGCGGACGATCACTCTAACGATATATTTACAGAAGCAGGGTTCAGCAAATTCCAGCTGTTTTATGTGGAAACTATGATGAACGATTCTTCATTCCCATTTATTAACCGGGTAAGGCCTTTATTCGAAAAGATGAGCCTGGAGGAGTTTATAACTCTTACAGAAAAGGTAATAAGCATAGATGATTATGATCTTTCCCAGCAGTTTTTCTATTTCCTGATTATTTTCAGGGATATGAAAAATATACAGGAATATATAAATTCCGAAAAATTCACCATAAGTATACTTGAAAGGTTCATAATATTTACATTTGTCTACTGTAACCTGCACGATAGTACACCGGAGAATATTATGGAGGAGGTGCTCTTCTTCATAAGCATGGATAGGCTCTTTGAGCTTACATTGCAATCTAAATATATTCAGGGGGATAAACTCCTCCTCTTTGTAATCCTTTCCAGATTTGATGTCCCGATGCTTAACAAATATTTCTTACAGGTCAGGGACATTACCGGATTAATAAACTATTTTCTGAAACTTCCTGAAGAAGTACTAAGAGGGATAATAGCCCGTAATTACCACCTCTTCAAATATATTCTTCTTCTAATGTCCGAGAGTGAATCGACTCATCAGGTATCCTCGGAATTTTTTGAGAAATACCAGAAGGATATACAGCTATTCAGCAGGCTTAATGATATGATACGCAAATACAGGGAGACAACCGATTATGAAAAAGAGAGGAGTCTTCCATTCAACCAGAGGGATATGTCAAGAATATCTCTCATTGTAAGTATGGTGAAAGAGATGCCCGATCCTGTTAAGGCAGTAGAGTATTTTGATGGAGAGCATATTTTTATAGATGATATGGAGAAGAAGATAGTTCTCTCTTCAGTAACTGATCCAATGATGAAAAACATATTCAGCAAATACGATTCAAATCAGGAAAAGAAATAAAATTTTCATCCCGCAGATAAATATTAAAACCCAACATTCATTGTTATTAAAAACAGAATTAAAACTCTCGCAGAAAAATTTAAAATAAACTGGCTGCTGACAAAATGCATTTGTATTCTGTCTCCGCCGCGTCGAATCTGGGGCGGTAAGGATTTATCAATCGGGTTATGATTACTCCATCAAACAGATTTTGGCCATTACTTCTTGTAAAAAAGATTGTTTATTGAATGATGGCAGTTTCAAAAGCAGTAACATTCTTGACAAACTGTTTGAGGGAGTATCAGTTATGTTGAATTATATCATTTTGTATTTTATCAGGAGTATCTGTGAAGAAGAGTCTTTCAATAAAACTAATTATTTTTATCATGATCAGCTATCCGGTATTTGCAAACGGGAAAGAAAATCCCTCGGATGAATTTGTAATAGGTAAGATTGAATTCATCGAGAAAAGCGGAAAAGAGGGAATTGTAGTATTAAACTCTCCGGATAAAGCATATCTTTTAAATAAAGGCGTACTCCTTGTTATAAAAAGAGGTAATGAAAATATTATTCTTAAAGCAGATGATGTTGATGGAAAATATCTGAGATGTGTCGTAACCAGTCCTGCAGCCGGAACTCTGTTAAACGCCGGTGAAAATGTGTACTATTCCGATTCATTAAACAGCAGCATAAAATATAGAGATGCAAAAAAAATTCTGCTGCAGATGATAAAACTCTACGAAAACTTTATTCTGAAAATAGAATCAACAGAGGATCCAAAATTAATAGCCGATGCTGTGAAAAATTTTTCCCTTGAGCTTGACAAGCTGATCCCCGAAATGAAGAGAATGAACAGTAAATACCCGGAACTTGAAAAGTTTAATATATCGGCGCCGGCGGAACTTCAGAATGAATCTGCAATGCTTGAGGTACTTGAAGTGCGGCTAAGAGATGCATTCTTCAAAGTAAAAATATACGGCTCGGATGAAAACGTAAAGAAAGCGACAGAGGATCTGCAGAAGATTCTTTCAAAAATAAACAGCAGCAGGTGAAGATGGAGTTCCTTGGAAATATATTTTATTATCTTAAAACCAATCCCCGGGCAAGTGACTGGGGATTTTATACTGCAGTGATTTTCACATTGCTGATCTACCGGAAACTCCGGCTCGGGAGATGGAGGAGGATACTTAAAAGATCTGTCGAATACCATATTTTTCATCTGTCATCAGTAAGTAAAGACCCCGCAGTGGATGAAAAGAGCCGTGAACTCGCACAGGCTCTTTTCTGGGGAGTTACAAAACTGCTTCCGCTCGACATTGAAGGGGGTAGAGGAGGGAAAGCTCTAATGAGGTCTTTTCTCGGAGATAAAACCGCTCTCAATACATGCGGTACAGTGTATTATCAGTGTGCAAGGAATTACAGATATATAGACAGAATAATTATAAAACTTAATGATACTCTTGTAAGTACTTTCTACAGAATCTATCTTCTGGAGTCGTATCTCTCTATCATTGCAATATTGTATATGGATTTTACTCTTCTTGTGTATATGATTACCAGACCCGAAAGCGGAACCGGAAGGTTATTTCTTGAGATGCGGGGAGAGAGTTCCGGCTCATAAAAAATAATACCTTGACAATGAATGAATTGTGTGTCAAAATAAAATAGTCATTAAAAGCCTCAAACTATAGCAGTAAATAAATCAGGTAGATGATTGTCATTTTGAAACTGTTTCCTAAAAAAATAGTTTTTTTATTATTAAATTGAATTGTATTTTAAAAAAAATTAACTCAGCTCCTTCGAAATGACAAAGCTCAAAGTATTCAATCTACTCTGTTATTGTATTATAGGGAGTTTCTAAAACTCAATTTTTTTGGGGCAAAAGGGACTCAGGTCCTTTATGAGCTCTGCAGGGCTCACTGCGGTTTTAAAAACGGATTTTTGTAACCGTCTAAAAAAATGTTCAGGAATTGAAATAGTCCAGATGAAAATAAAAAGTGTTAAAAAAGATATTCTGATAGTTGAAGATCAGCTGATTATAGCGATGGATCTAAAACTGACACTGGAGGGACTTGGATACGGAGTAATAGGCATCGCCGGAACGGCTGAGGAATGCTTTCTCTATTTCGAAAATGAGAAACCTGATCTGGTTTTAATGGATATAATGCTCTCGGGAAATATTGATGGTATATCCGCCGCCGAGATGATTCATAAAAAATTTGATGTTCCGATAATCTATCTTACAGCTCACTCCGATGAGAACTCGCTTCTCAGGGCAAATCTTACCGGCCCTTACGGATACATCGTCAAACCGATTGAAGAGAGGGATCTTTATACTTCAATAGAGATTGCTCTACATAGATTCAGTGTAGATAAAGAACTTAAAAAAAATGAAATAAAATATAGAACTCTTTTTGAACAGTCGCTTGATCCGATTTTTATTGCCGATGAATCAGCTCTGATTATTGATGCCAATCAGGCAATGATTGATCTTTTCGAGTATCCTCTTCAGGGTATACTCGGGCATAATGCATCTGATTTTTTTTACGACTTCAGCGAGTATGAGGCATTAATTTATCTTGCCGTTGAAAGAGGAGTTGTCAGTGATTTTGAATGCCGGATGAAATCAAAGTCAGGAAAAATCATGGATGTACAGATTACTCTAAAAAAATATGATTACAGTAAGGAGCAGGGCGGAGGCTATCAGGGTATCATCCGCGATATTACACAGTATAAATTGTACTTTGAAGAACTTATTAGATCAAGGCAGGAGCTTCGAAATCTTACATCGCACGTCGAGTCTCTTAGAGAGAAAGAAAGAACTGACATTGCAAGGGAAATTCACGATGTACTGGGGCAGTCACTCACGGCACTTAAGATTGATCTCTCATGGATGAGAAAAAAGCTGAACCCCAAAGAGACGGAACTTCTTGATAAAACGGCGGTGATGGACGGGCTTATCAATGATGTAATTGTAACTGTAAGGAGGCTTTCTGCACATTTAAGACCGGGTATACTTGACGACCTTGGTCTTGCAGCGGCTATTGAATGGCAGAGTGATGAGTTTAAAAAAAGAACCGGTTATACCTGCAATGTAAATTGTGAAGATATTCCGGGAATCTCCGAAGATAAGGCTGTTGCCCTTTTCAGAATTTTCCAGGAGTCTCTTACAAATATTATAAAGCATTCAAATGCTGACCGGGTAGATATATCTCTCGGTAAGCAAAATGAAAATATTGAAATGAGAATAAAAGATAATGGCCGCGGTTTCAGCAGCGAAAATCTTACTAATAAGGGTTCATTTGGAATAATTGGAATGCGGGAAAGGGTAAAATCTTTTAATGGTACACTGGATATTTCAGGAACAGAAGATGGTGTATCGGTACATGTGCTGATACCGATGTAGTGTGGAGAGAATAATGATAAAAATCGTAATAGCAGATGATCATGAAATAGTAAGGGCCGGATTAAAGCAGATAATATCTGATGATGAGGATATGGAGGTTATTGGAGAATCTAATAACGGAGAAAATCTCATTGAGCTTGTTAAGAAAAATGATTACGATGTGGTTCTTCTCGATCTTAAGATGTCCGGAATAAGCGGTATCGATGTCATTAAACATATAAAGGCGATAAAACCAGACCTGCCTATAATTGTGCTGAGTATGCATGCTGAAGATCAGTATGCGGTGCGTACAATAAAAGCTGGAGCTTCGGGGTATCTGACAAAGGAAACAGCCGCTGAAAATCTTATCTCTGCAGTAAGAAGGGTGGTGGGTGGAGGGAAATATATCAGTCCCACACTAGCCGAAACATTAGCCGACAGTGTCGCAGGAGGCGGAGTTGACCTCCCGCACGAAAAGCTCACAGATCGAGAGTTTCAGGTAATGTGTATGATCGCATCGGGAAAAACAGTTACAGATATAGGCTCAATACTGTTCTTAAGTGTAAAGACAATCAGCACCTACCGCCAGAGGATTCTTGAGAAAATGAATTTAAAGAATAATTCAGAACTTACCCATTACGCAATTAAAAACAACCTTCTCGATATGTAGTCCTTTGTCCTACAAGCTGTAGGACAAACATAAACTTCTCCCCCTATCTTTGTCTTACCTTTAAAATAGCAAATAACCTGATATTAATTAGCCTTTGTCCGATTGAGTTATTTTTCCTTATGTGATAAATATTGTTCATGATTGAGAAGGGAAAAATATGAGAGTACTTGTTGTTGATGATTCCTCTCTTATACGTGGAAGAATCCTTTCAATGCTTTCGTCTTTTGAAGGTGTAAGTGTTCTTGGTATTACAGGTGATGAGGATTGGAGTCTCATCGGTGGATTAAGGCCGGATTTCGTTATTCTTGATATAAAACTCACAAACAGAAGCGGTGTTGATATTCTCAGGAAAATGAAAAAATTATGTCCATGTATGCCGATTGCAATGCTCAGCAACTATTTTGACAACTATTACATAAATAAGTGCAAAGAGTATGGAGCCGATTACTTTTTTGATAAGTCAAATGACTTTGAACAGCTTGCTAATACTATAATTGATTATAAAAAGCTGCATTAATTCATAAAAACGGGGGGAATTTATGAGCTGTGATTTTATCGAAGGTGTGGAGTTTGAAAATAGTTCGGAATTTTTCAGAAGAGTAAGAAGCATCGGCTGTAATGACGGGCAGCTTGTTTTTGACTTTACCAGACTTGAGACATTTGAACCCGGCCTTATAAAAACTATAGCTATAGCTCAGAGATTTGCCATGCTTGATAATAAGAAAATCATTTTTAAAGGAATTCCTAAGGAAACCATGGATCTTCTGGAAACTAAGACTAATGTTGCCGTTGCTTTTTAATTTAAATATACAAGAATCTTATTGACATCCTGAATATTTCATGCCAAAAAAATCAACCGGTATGGAATATGAAAAAACTAAAATTTATAATAACATTCGCTGTTTTATTGTTTTCAGGCTTTCTGATATATTATTTCAGATTTACGCCCGGGGACGATAACCTTTTCACTCATCTATTCTATATCCCGATAATTCTAACAGCATTCTGGTGGCAGTACCGGGTAATTCCGGTTATTCTGTATCTTGTAGTTTCACTTCTGGCTGCTGATTTTTTCTCCGGTAAAACCTTTCTAATAAGTCATGATCTTATCCGTTCCTTATCTTTTTGTATTGTGGGGATGACTGTTTCATATCTGAGATATATTCAGAAGGGGCAGATTCATCTGCAGATATACAGGGATATTCTATATTCTATTCAGGAAGCAGTTATAATTATTGATAAATCATTTAATATTATTTTAACGAATGATTCTTTTAACAGGGTTTTTAACTCAACGAAACAGGATATCAGCAATGTTTATCTGCTTTTGAATAATGACCTCAAGATGAAAGAGTTTCAGGAGAATGCATTAAGAAGTTTTTGCGGAGAGAGTGTCTTTATGGGGGTCTATCTCCATGATGATCATATGGAAGGTAATTATTATCTGATAAACTTTTATCCTCTAAAAACTGAATCCGGAATAAATAATCTTATTTTAAGCTTCCGGGATATCAGCGAACAGAAAAGAAATGATGCCCTTCAGAAAAAAGCTTCCGAAAGGCAGAGAATATCCATTGAAGTTCTTGAGCTCATCAACAGAAAAAAAACCGACTCCGATCTTATCAATGACATCCTGAATTTAATTCGTGGTAAAACAGGAATTGATGCCCTGGTTATAAATCTTAAAGCAGGAGATCAATACTGTAAATTCGCATCTTTGAGTTTACTTGAAAATTTAAAGGGCTCCGGAAATGACATCACCCGTAAATCAGAACCGGAAACTACTAAGAATCAGGTAATAACGGGTCTTGATATGTCTTTCTGCAGGGAGATTGCCGGAGATGAACTTTTCTGGACAAATAATTTTAATCAGTTCTCCATAGAGTCAATGGACAAATTCAAAGGTTCCCTGGTGTTTGAGAATTTTCTTTCATGTGCTGTTATCCCTCTAAAAAATGAAAATGAAGTTACAGGATACTTTATGCTTCTTGATAGGAGAGAGGATTTTTTTGATAACGAGCTTATTGTGTTTTATCATGGAATTGTTGAGAGTATTGAAATAGCTCTTAATAGAATCGGATATGAATTAAATCTTAAAAATATAATTCACGAGAAGGAGCTTCTGATAAAAGAAGTTCATCATAGAGTAAAAAACAATATGCAGGTGATCATCAGTCTAATAAGCCTGCAGGCTTCACGTCAGAGTGATGATAAACTTCGTGATATACTTAATGAGTGTCAGAACCGTGTAAGAACAATGGCATTGGTTCACGAAAAGTTATACAGCAGCGATAATTTCACATCTATCAATATTAACGCATATATGAAAAGTCTGGTCCCCATGCTTATGACGTCATATAGAGTTGATAAAACAAAAATTGCAATTGAGATTGATGCCCTGGATACTTTTTTCAGCCTGAATACCGCTATTCCTCTAGCGCAGCTGGCTAACGAAGTTCTGTCAAATGTATTTAAACACGCATTTGTTAATGGACGCGAGGGGGAGGTTAAAATATTTCTTAAACCGGATAACACAGTAAAAGACAGGTATGTTTTAACAATTTCCGACAATGGAGTTGGATTACCTGAATCTGTTGTCTATCCTCAAAAAGGGAATCTCGGCTTTCAGCTTATAGATGCACTTGCCAAGCAGCTGAGGGGGAAAATAACCTTCACAAACGACAATGGAGTTACCATAGAAATCATATTCAGCGATAATTAATCCGGGGGATCAATTCCATTTATTTGATTTTTTTCGCCACCACCATCGCCACCATCATTATCATCTTTTAATCACCAATTACCAACAACCTGATCACTTCTCTATCTCCTGTTTTTCCGGAGGGCCAGAGCATGAGATAGATTTGCCAATAAAAAACATTAGCTCATCCCGGAATGTTGGGATAATTGACATTACTATATCCCCCTGTCCCCCGGAGGAGGCACGCAAGACGGAAATTATTAGTGAATTTATGAATCATAAAAAGAATATGATAGATACAGGGATGAATTCCTGATGAGTATTGGAGTCGATACATTGCGGATTAAAGATGAAGATGTAGTAAATAATATTGGAATTGTAAAAATATGATAAGAATAAAACTAGCAGCGATATAACTGATATACCCGGTGCCCCCTCCGGGGGATAGGGGGCAGTAAGGTTTGAATTAAATTAATTATTATCCAAACATTCCGGAAAAAGCCAAAACTTTTATATGAGATTATTACACATAATGTCAAAAATATTTACACAATGGCAAGTAAATATGTATAAACATGTTAAATATGTTGACATTTTTACTGTAAGTTATAAATACTACTGATAGTAGCAATAATACTAATAGTATCGTTAATTTGATGGATTATGATGGAGAAGAGAAATAAATTAAAGGCCCGGAAGAGCAGGGAGCAGCAGCAGAAAGTTGATGATATATTAAAGGCCGCAAAACTGGTTTTTTTTAAGAAGGGTTTTCTTAAAACAACAATGGATGAAATAGCCTTTGAAGCAGCTCTAAGTAAACCGACCATCTATAAATTTTTTCCGACGAAAGAGGATCTCTATTTTTCTCTCATTGTTCCTGTAATAAAAGAGACTCTCCATGATATGGAGGAGGTCAATCTTCAGATGCAGCTGAATATGTACAGAACTGGTGCTGATGTAATAAAGGCTGTAGTAAATGTTTTTTTTAAGAAGTACAGGGCAGAGCCGGATATTTTCAGAATTGGTCAGATTTACCAGCAGGCCGGTATGCTCTGGAATCTTGATAATCATATTGAGGATTCGATAACCGGTGCATCAAAAGAGGTTATGGAAGAGATGAGAAGTCTTTTTGATACATCGGTGAGTCGTGGTTTGATTAGAAATGTGGATCGTCACAAGCTTGTTGATATTCTTATAGGATCATTATTCGGAGTGGTTCAGCTTCAGGACAGTAAGTCCAGAAGAAGCAGTTCTCCAATTGATGTAGAAGCCATTATAAACATGACTGTTGAACTTTTTTTGAGCGCAGTTGTACTTAAATAAAATATAGACTTCACAATAAACTTAAAGAGGTAGCTGGATGAAAATTTTTTTAGATGATTACAAGGCAAAATCAGTAACTCCGGAAGCGGCGGCTAAAATTGTAAAATCGGGCGATTACATTTATTATAGTGAATTTTCGCTTTTTCCCGAAGCTTTTGATGAAGCCCTTGCTCTGAGAATGGAGGAGCTTTTTGATCTTTATCTCAGAAGCACCAGTATTACGGCGCTCCCGAAAATGGTACTCAACGATCCGGAAAGAAAGCATATTAAATTCCATGACTGGCATTTTGGTCCCGCATCAAGAAAACTCCACACAATGGGACTTGCAAGTTATATCCCTATAACATATCATCAGGGACCTCGAATAGTCAGAAAATATCAGGAGATTGATGTTGCTGTTGTTGTTGCTGCTCCAATGGATAAAAGCGGTTACTTCAATTTCGGAATTTCAAATTCAATATGCGGATCCTGTCTGAGTAAGGCAAAAAAAGTAGTAATTGAAATAAATGAAAATGTCCCATATTGTCTTGGCGGGAATTTTGAATCTGTACATATATCAAAAGTAGATTTTATAATTGAAGGTAAAAATCTTCCGCTGGTACAGGTTCCTAATGCAAAAATAAATGATGTGGATGTTAAAATTGCAGAGATCATCATGAAGGAGATCGAAGATGGTTCGACAATGCAGTTTGGTATTGGGGGATTGCCGAATCTGGTAGGCAAGATGATTGCCGAAAGTGATCTGAAAGATCTCGGTTTTCATTCAGAAATGATGACCGACTCCTGCGTAGATCTTTACGAGGCAGGAAAGTTTACCGGCAGAAAAAAACAGATAGATCATTATAAAATGGCATATACCTTTGCTCTTGGTACAAAGAAATTATATGATTTTCTTGATCTTAATCCCACATGCGCATCCTATCCCGTTAACTATATAAATGATCCGCGCATTATCTGTCTGAATCCGAAAGTGGTTGCAATCAATAATGCCATGGAAGTCGATCTGTTAAGTCAGGTGGCATCGGAGTCTACAGGCTCAAGACAGATTTCCGGTACAGGCGGTCAGCTTGATTTTATTTTCGGTGCATTTAATTCTACCGGAGGGAAAGGGATAATTGCGTTAAGTTCGACATATACAGATAAAGATGGTAAGGTTAAATCAAGAATAGTTCCATCCCTTGTTCCGGGAACTGTTGTTACTACTCCAAGATCAATAGTACATTATGTTGCAACCGAGTATGGAATTGCAATGATGAAGGGTAAATCGACCTGGGAGAGGGCAGAAGCTCTTATAGCGATTGCACATCCGGATTTCAGGGATGAACTTGTCAGAGAAGCTCAGAAGATGAATCTCTGGGTAGAAAGCAATAAAGCAGTATAAAACAAATTTTGCGGGCAGTTATTACAAATATATAAGTTTCAATCCGATCAATCCCGCCGCCTCTGGCGGCGGGAAAACAATACAAGAGTAAGTTCTAAACTTAATAAAATTAGGAAACTTACTTATGAGTAGTAATATTCAGTAATTGTTCATAAACCAGTGGTAAAATTCCTTTACCCCGCACCTGCGGCGTGTGTGAAATCATAATGACCTGCTGTTTATGAGAAGTTATATTTTTCATAATTTACTGATAAAATTAGTTATTGAAATTTTAAGTTGATTTTACTCATTGTCAGAAGTTGCTCTTTATACAGATTACAGAAATAAAAAAAAGAAAAATATGCGGAGGCAAATATGGGACGTTTTATGGATCAATACAGATCTAAGCTGACGACTGCGGAAGAGGCTGTAAAAGTTGTGCGTTCAGGGAATCATGTCTTTTACGGGGAGTTTGTACTTTTTCCTCATATGCTCGACAGTGCTCTTGCAGATAGGATTCATGAGCTTGAGAACGTAGAGATAAGAAGTATATGTTATACTAAAGCACCAAAGGTGATAGAAAAGGATCCTGAAGGGAAACACGCCATAGTAAATGATTATCATTTTGGCGGAGTCTCAAGAAAGCTCAGTGATAATAATCAGTGTAATTATATACCGATCACATACCATCAGGTGCCGAGATTTATAAGAAAGTATCTTACACCGGATGTTGCTTTCATCACAACTGCGCCTATGGATGAAAGCGGGTATTTCAATTTTGGCCTGGCTAACTCGATTACCGGTGCAAACTTAAGTAAAGCAAAAAGAATAGTTGTTGAAGTGAATGAAAATGTTCCATACTGTCTTGGAGGAAATTTTGAGTCAGTACATATCTCAAATGTCTCACATATAGTTGAGGGTGCAAACTCTCCGCTTGCTGAAGTCAAGCCTGCAGCCCCCAGTGAAATAGATAAAGAGATTGCAAAGTATATAATGAATGAGATTGAAGATGGAGCGACACTTCAGCTTGGAATAGGGGGATTGCCCAATCTTATAGGTCAGCTCATTGCCGAGAGTGATCTGAAAGATCTTGGTCTCCATACAGAGATGCTTGTTGACTCCTGTGTGGATCTTTATGATGCAGGTAAAGTCACTGGGCGTATGAAAAAAATTGATCATTTTAAAATGACATATACATTCGCAATGGGTACAAAAAAACTTTATGATTTTCTGCATCACAACCCAACATGTGCATCGTTCCCTGTAAATTATGTAAATGATCCGAGGATGATCGCATTGAACCCTAAGGTTACTGCAATAAACAACGCCGTTGAGGTGGATCTCTTCAGCCAGATATGCTCAGAGTCCGCTGGTTACAGACAGATCTCCGGTACAGGCGGACAGCTCGATTTTATTTTCGGGGCGTTTAACTCATCAGGCGGTAAGGGGATAATTGCAGTAACATCCACTTATAAAGAGAAGGATGGCTCTCTTAAGTCGAGAATTGTCCCGACACTGCAGACTGGTGCTATAGTAACAGTTCCAAGGTCAATATCTCATTATATTGTTACAGAATACGGTATCGCAATGATGAAGGGTAAGTCAACATGGCAGAGAGCAGAGGCTCTTGTAAATATTGCTCATCCCGATTTCAGGGAAGATCTTATTAAGGAAGCTCTGAAGATGAAGATATGGACCAGGAGTAATAAGCAGGATTAAGATGCATCGGCTTCAATAATATCAATCAATTAAACCCGCATCCTTCGGGGTGCGGGGTGATGATGAATGAATTACTTCCTCCTCTCCGGAATGGATTTAGGTTCTGACCCCGAATTGTAAAATTCCTCAGTAAGATAAAGCCCGCAGTAGCAGTGACCATACTCATTCTGATCGGGAATGCAATAATCGCATGGGCAGATCATATCCTTGTCATTTTCCCGGACACCATCGGCATCGCGGCAGGGACATGAAAAATAACCGTACCTGTTGAAGTTTTTCATCAAACCTTCGGTTATCATTTCTATGTGTTCTTTATCTCTGTTAAGTTTCCATTTGTTTTTTTCAGAAACCATTAAAATAAAGAGTGAAGCATCATCAAATGTTTTATTCTTCATAAAATCAATCCTCGACGAAATATTTTTTATATTCGTCCTCGGTAAATCCGATTATAACTTCAGTTCCGTTCAGAATCAGAAAAGGGAAACCTATATCTTTTTTATATTTTTCTTTCAGTTCGTTTTTAATTTTAGTTTTTTTATCATGCTCGAATTCATCTACATATACATAACTGAAAGAGATGGAATTTTCCCTGAGAAACTTTAAAGCTTTTCTGCAGAACGCGCAGGTAGACAGAGCAAAAATAATTATCTCGCCCTTCTTTTTCTCACCATCTTCTTTAATAAATACTATATCATCCATAATTGTTTCCCCGTATATTTTTTTGATAATCTAAAGTATTTCACAAATGAAATAGTCCATTCTCCAATTTCCGGCTCCGCTTAATCAACCTAAACAACGGTCACTGTGCAGAGGGGAAGGCGGTCCTATTCACTCGTTAACTACTGGAGCTAACGTGTCTGATAATAAACCGCAGATAACTATTTATATCCGGCATACTCTGCCCGGTCTTATACAAATTTTTCACTTTCTGTTTCGTTAGTAATCAATTGGTAACAGAATGTTGCATATATATTACTAAAATTAAAGCTATAAAGCAATTTATTTATTTAATAGATGTTCTAAAAAATCAGATTTACAAGGTATAAGGCCGGCATTATTTAGAACATCCTGCTATTGCCGTCAGGCAATAGTCGTGCTCAATCGTGAGAGAGCTCCCTTAAAGACTTTGCGGGGCTTAATGGCTTTTCCGGAAACGGATTTTTTATGAACCCGCCCTTAATCGAGATTATTTTTGTAACATATTATGATCAAACACACATATCTATTACTAAAAACTTTTTTCAATGTAAACTCCTCTGTCCTGAAGTTTTGTTCTGCTTCAGGACTTTTTCTTTACAGACGGCAGTACTATTTAATATATTTTTAGTTTCAGATTATTTCATTTTTATTTTTCCTGATTTTTGTTTAGTGGAATTTCGGTTGGTTTTTTGATAATTCACTGTAAAAAATTGTATGAACATGATTACAGGATTAAATGATTAACGGATTTACAGGATAAAAAGGAAACTTGATGTTTGCATCATAATCCTGTGAATACTTAAAATTGCGAAAATACCATTCAGACAATTTTCTGATGGTAGAAGTTTCTAAATAAAAAAAATAAAAATCGTTTCTTCTGAATTCAAACATATAGGATGTTTTTAAATGGCTTTGTCGGGACAAAAGGGGCTGCATTGTGCCAGCCCTCTTTATCTCAAATATAATATTAAGACTTATCTGAATTTTTGTATGCTGCTCTTATAGTTATCAGATAAATACATATAACCGCTTGAATCAATTACTATGCTACTAAGTCCGAGTAATTGACCATCATTAGTTCCATAAGTTCCCCATTTACTTATAAAGTTTCCTGTCACATCAAATTTCTGGATCATAGTTCTGTGATTATCGCGGGTATCTACCACATGTACACAACCATCATATAGTGCTATCGAGGTTGGATTCTGAAACTGACCATTACCTAGTCCCTCGGATCCCCATTTTCTGAGATAGTTTCCATTGGAGTCAAATACCTGTATACGCTTATTATAGCTATCCACTACATATACACTCCCGCTCCCGTTAATTGCTATACCGGAAGGATTATAAAACTGGCCGTTTTGATCACCGGAAGATCCCCATCTTGTAATAAAGTTTCCCGATGAATCAAATTTTTCTATGCGATTATATTGCAATTCAACCACATAAACATTACAGTTCGAATCTACTGCAATGCCGCTAGGGACACTCCCTATATCCCACTGGGTAATAAAATTTCCATTGGTGCTGAATTTTTGAATTCGATAAGTATTACTTTCGGTAACATATACACAACCGTTTTTGTCGACTGCTATAAAGGTGGGATATTGAAACTGGCCAGCCCCGACACCCTGGGTTCCCCACTTTGTAATAAAATTTCCCATGGAGTCAAATTTCTGTACGCGGTTATTCTGCATATCAGCCACATATACATTGAAGGCCGTATCGACAGCTATACCTTGCTGGTTCCAGAATTGTCCGTTTCCATTGCCTCGAGTTCCCCACTGTGTAATGTAATCGCCTGCAACGCCGGGTTGCGGCATGGCGCTCACCTCTAATGATGCATCTGATTCTTCACCGTTAATGACAGCAGTAACAGTATAATAGTAAACCTTAAGATTTTCTACTGCGCTGCTATGGCTGTAAGGATTGCCGGCTCCGGTTATTTTTGTACCGTTTGTTTTTGTTACACCAGGTGTTGTAGACCAGTAAATATTATATGAATCTGCATCAGATACGCCGGCCCAGGTAATTTTTACCCAACCGTTTTCGGGATAGGCTTTCACATCTTCAGGTGCATTTGATTGACCATTTCCGGCATCGGCATTAATGTCTGCGGCACAGGCTGAAAACAAAAATGCTAAACTTATAATAGATATAGAAATATAAAAATGTTTTAAGCACTTCATTGATAACTCCTTTTGGTAGTATTATTGTTAATTTGTAGTTGTGATTTTAGAGTTAAATTGACAAAAATTTTTTAAAATGAGGGGATTTTGCTGTATTTAATAAAAAATTTTTGATTTCATGGGGTAATTGGCATGATACAGGGAATCTTTTCTGAAAAATACGAAATCATGTTAATGAAAACTGCGGCTGTGATCTTGGATGAGCATGATTACAGGATTAACGGATGGGCAGGATTAAATTGGGAACTTGCTGTTTGTTTTTTAATCATGTAAATCCTTAAAATCACGAAAATCCTGTTCAGAAATTTTCCGGTTGGTGGGAGTCTTCAATTATATAAAGAATTAAAATCGATATTTTATCGGGTTAGGAGATCCGGTAATCCTGAAGAGTACAATGTAAGAGGGCTGCCGTTAGTGGGAGCCCTCTTACATTAAAAATTTTGAGTTAACTATTGTACATAATCCGGATCATATGCTTTGTAATCTTCATCATTAAGATACAGCGCGAGTTGAACCTCAAGTGCAGCGAGAGATGCAGCGAATTCCAGCAATTTCTGTGTCTGCGCTTTGTAATAAATATCAATCGATGTGCTGGCATCATCCAACATATTATCATCAGTTACAAATTTTTTAAGTTCAATAGGTGAATTCACTACTGTTGTATCATCGCTAAGTAAAATATTAGATAAATTTGCTTTAAATTTAACAGATGGATTCCCATAAGAGACCATATACCAATCATTTGAGTGGTAATACCCAAATACAAATGGATCTTCAGATATTCTATGATCACAATATCCACCAGAAACAAATGGAGGTAATGAAAAAGTTGGTTGAAAACCATATTGATCAGAAATATAATTTGGGTGAGAGTAGGTTACTCCTGGAATAGAATAATAATTTGGCGCCTTGCACGAAGCACAAATGGTCGTTTGATTATTTTTTTCTATCAATATAGCAAGGTTATTTTTGGCTGTATTGGATAATTTTCCTGTTAGATTTACTTTGCTTTTTTCAAGCTCCTGTTTTAACAATACATAACTTTTGTTAATCGAGGTTCTAAGTTTTTTTATATATGAATCGTCATTGTTGGCCAGATATTTTTTTGCAAAACCTGAATTGTTATTAGCAATTACATCGGAATCTGTTTTATCATCAAAAGAATTAATACTGAATCTGGTTCTGTAAAGGTTTTTAAGGAATTCAAGACCTTCATAAGTAAACGGGAGCTGTGTGTTCGGATTATGCAATGCGAACTTTGAAATAATACAGTCATACATAAAACCATACATATAAGGTGTGTTGATCTCAAACTGAATTGGCAGATATTCTGCTTTATCATCTGAATATTGCATTTGATAGTTTACATAGTCTTTATAAACTTCAATTGACCAGTCGGTATAGTTCTCCAAATAGGAATTGATCAGGTTTCTTAAAACTTCTGCAGTTTTTATTTTCTTTTCTAAAGACTTCGTCGTATTTAGCTCATCGATAATCCCTTTTGCATCAGTCATTATTTTTCTTAGATCAAGCTGTCTCTGCTTTACAGCATCAGCTCTAATGGTTTGTTCGATCTGGTTTAACCTTGTATCTATAAATTTAAGATTACCATATATGCCTTCTAGAAGTTGATTTATATGGCCGAGTTTCATATTTACTACTTCATTTTCACTTGGGCCATGATTTACAATACCTGTTATTTGAGCCACATCAAAGGCTATACTTACGTAACCGGAATATTTACCGATTTTTGTTAACATACTGGATAGTTGAATCATTCGTTCAGTTTGATTTATAACATTTTTTATAGTGTCAATTTTGTCACAAACAATTAATGAATTAAATGTGTCTGTTGGGAGTTGTAATTCCGCATTCCATTTGGAAAGTTCGCCCATAACATCATTGACTTTTTTTAACTTAACTAAATAATTAACAATTTTTTTCCCGTTTCTGCACCAGTCAGGGTTATTACCACCTGTAATCACCAGAGCTTCAGCAGAAGGAAGTGTTTCCTTTGTTCCGTCATCATATTCAACAACGAAATCCGTATCTTCCCAGATCTTTAGTGCGTCATAATTAAACAATCTTTCTGATGGCTGTGTAAGGTTTTTCGCTTCAATTGTTAAGCTTGTATTAACAAGCGCTTGAAATACAGTTGAATCTGCCCCATAAAAATCAATGACCGGCTGGTACTTTTTCATTACAGCCTCAAAAACGTTTTTACCACGGGTAATCATGTTTCTGGAGTGTAAGTTTAATCTAACATACTCCCCTCTGCTAATCCCCTCTTCAATCTCTGCCTGAGATGTTGTGCCCATTGTTCCACTGGAACAAGCAGTGAATATAATGGACAGACTCAGTATGGATGTAAAAACAAAAACCTGTTTTAAGTATTTCATTCGTATCCTCTCACTGTCAAAAACATATAACGATATTTTTATCGTGCATATAGTAGTGACGATTTTTGGGTCTAACTGAGGAAAAAAATTTTTAAAGTTATTTTTTTTTAAATTATGCACTTTTTATATGTATGTGTCTTTATCGGCAGATTACTTCATATTAATTATAGGTTGATCCCAAAATTTAGGTAAAGGGCACAAGGGATTTTTCAGAGCATGTAATGGGGATTAGCGACCTTAAACCATCAAAACTAGTTTTTTAAAGCTACTGCAAAACTGAACTTGAATAGATATTTTTTCTGCAGCTATGATTTAAGTTAAAAAGAGAGTGTTTTAGCGTAATCTTTCAAATTTTATTAATACAAAAATACTGTTCATATTTATTTGAGTGAATATTATAAAAAATATTGACTTACAAAAGTACCCGTGAAGTGATTTTACACCTGTTTAATCTAAACATAATCAATTTATATTCGGATGAAATCACTTGATAAAGAAACTGCTGACTCTGCTGCTATTCCTCTCTTTAACCGGAATTGCCTATTCGCAGGAGAATAAAAAGATAAGCATTGCGGTAATGGAATTCCGTGCTATCAATACAAAGGATGGTTTCGGGAAGGCATGCATGGATATGCTTTCGGAGAGACTTTTTAATTCTAAGCTCTTTACCCTCATGGAAAAAAACCAGATGGACAAAATTGCCCGGCTTAACGGGTTTAAAGAATTTAACATTGTAGATCCTGAGCAGATTGCGAAACTTGGTCGGGTACTCAAAGTGGATAAGATGCTTGCGGGCTCTATCACTTATCTTGATTCGTATGTAATCGATGTAAAAATACTGAACGCTCTTACCGGCGAGATAGAATTTAATGTGACTAAAAAAATCAGCTCCATTGAGAAGCTCGAGGGTGCTCTTGATGATATTGCGCTCTCCGTCGAGCGGCATTGTCTTGGTTATTACAGACTCGGCGGAAAATATGACATGGCGGTGGAGGCTCATTATTTAACTCCGCTGGGGACCTTTGGAAAGGCGGTCAATCCCGGGACCGGGCTGCAGGGTATTCTGTCGTTGAATACACCGTTTGATATTCCATTTGATACCCAGGTGATTACGGGATTCTACAGCTTTCTCCCCGATTCTGAAGCAGTGAAATATTTCTATATGGTTCCACTCTATCTCTCCGTTTCGTATAAATTTGCACTTACGCGGAATATAAATTTTCATCCATCTGCTGGAGCGGGATATGTTTTTTCCAGAATCTCCATAGATGAAACTAAAAAAACTGATAGTTTATACTGGAAGAATAAAAGTCTCTATTATAATCCTGCAGTTGTTCTCAGGGGGGAGTTTGATATTCTGCTTTTTGACAGATGGTATCTTGTTGTTACACCGCAGTATAATGTTTTTTTTGAGGAGGATAGAGCGGGGCAGTTTGCGTCTCTCGGCCTTGGCCTGAAGATGCTTTTTTAACTTTTTTTGATATTTAAAATTTTTTTCCTCATTTTAGTTAAGAAATTGCCACTATACTAATACACGCATGAACATTATAACAAATAGAGTAAAGAGGTTTACCGATATCTACAGTGATTTTTATCACATTGTATATAACGGAATATACGCAAAGCTGCGCGATGAAGATTTAGCCGGAGATCTGGCTCAGGAGGTTTTTACCCGGTTCTTCGAGAAGATGGATGAAATTGAAACTCCGCGTAAATGGCTGTCGGGTACTTTGCGTTTTGTACTTCTTGAGCATTACAGGAAAAATAGCGGGGAAGATTTTGATATAGATGAGATTTTTTATGATTCAAATATTCAGTATGTAAACGGCTTCAGGGATACAAGGATTATATTGCAGGAGGCCCTGGATGCGTCGGAGAATTACAAAGATGAACATGAAAGGATCATATATGAACTTATTGCAATTAGAAATTTCACTTATGATGAAGTCGGGGGACTTATCGGTTTAACCGGCGCTAAGGTCCGATATAAATATAAACTGGTAGTTGACAGAATTGTGGACTATCTGAAAAAGAAGGGCGTAAATAATCTGGAAGAATTATTATGAATAATGAATATATTTTAAAATCTGTAATAGATAAATACAAACTCAGTGAGCCTCTGCCTGTCAGTGCCCGCATTTCCATGGAGAAATCCCGGAAAAAAAATCTTGTGAAAATACTCAGGAAAGACGCCCGTCGTGCTCTCTTTATTACTGCTGTTGTTTCATTTTTTCTATGGATTAAAAAATTCGGTGTATCGATATCAATTGTAAAGAGTGCAGTGGCTGTTTCTGCTGTTCTGATTATTGGTGCCGGCGTGATTACCTTTGTCGGAGTTTATTCTATCAATAAATTAGTTCATCATATATCAAATGAAACGGTGAAGATTGAAAATACAAAAAGTTTAAAAATGGAATCAGCCGGCAATCCCGCGGCGGTTTCTCAGGAAATATTGTCATACGCCATGGCGGTCTCACCTGTGGAGATGGATGATGTTTCGGATTCTCTGCTCTCAAAATATACAAATAAAATAATTCTTGAACTTCGAAACATAAACGGAGCGCAGGCTGCAATAAAGGCTGATAAGCTTGACAAGTATCATCTATCGGATAAAATTCTTTCAATATCAATTATTAAGCTCGATGAAAAATCTCAAACTTCCGGCAGTGACAAGAGTGCTTTCAGAATCTCGGCCAAGATTGTAAACACCGTAAATTCCAGAGTGCTGATGTACACCTCGGTAATTGCAGATGGCGAGGATGCCATCCCCGACTCGCTACTTAAGCTCGCGGAAAAAATTCCTGTTAAGTTTTAAAGGGTAGGGCAACTTATAAACCTCCGCCCCTATCCGCCAGATGGGCACCTTTCCCCATAAATGGTAGAAGTTGTAAGCGAAATATTTCCTGCCATCTCTATCGCGATTAATCTAATAATTATCCACATTATATTGCAAAGCCCCCTAAATCCCCCGGATGGGGACTTCAAAATATAATTCTTCATATTATATGTTTGAATCATTAGTTTTTTATACCGTATTTTCTTGCCCCCTCCGGGGGTTCGGGGGCTTCGCAGGATCATTTGTTGTTAAAAATATAGATGTGGGTATTGATTAGATATTATCGGACTGATGCTCGGCATCCAGAGAGGGCGTCTGATTGAATTAATACTTGAACATTTCACACATATATATTAACTGTAAATAAATTATAAAAAGTGTAAAAGATAATGAATACCGTAAAAAAAATATTAAGCAAATATCCATTTATTATTTTAGATGGAGGTTTCGCAACTGAGCTTGAAAAAAAAGGTTATAATCTTAATGACCGGTTATGGTCTGCAAAAATGATCGCAGAGGCTCCTGAGGCTATAAGAGATGTCCATCTTTCATATCTTAATGCCGGAGCAGATTGTATTATAACATCATCCTACCAGGCTACGGTTCCCGGATTTGCAGCTGCGGGATATTCAAAAAAAGAGGCTGTAGATCTGATTGGTAAATCAGTGAGAATTGCAGTTGATGCAATAAAAATATTTAATGATTCATCGCCCGGCATGAGTAATCGCCCGGAACCTTTTTTTGCAGCTTCAGCCGGATGTTACGGGGCTTATCTTGCAAATGGTTCGGAGTATCGGGGTGATTACCATCTTGATCATGCCGGTTACAAAATGTTTCACAGGGAAAGGGTTGATATACTCGTAGAAGCGGGAGCTGAGATTATTGCTTTTGAAACATTCCCGTCAATGGAAGAGGCTGAGGCTGTGGCGGAACTGATGGATCAATACAGCGGCATTGAGTACTGGATAGTTTTTACAGTTAAAGACGCCGTCAGCACCAGTCATGGAGATAATTTCAAAGAGTGTATTAAACTCCTGCATGAAAGAAAAAATTTAATTGCTGCGGGGATTAACTGTTCTTCACCGCAGTTTATTACACCGGTTCTTGATTCGCTTGAACCCCTGTATAAAAATAATTTCGCAGTTTATCCGAATTCCGGTGAACACTATCATAACGAATGTTCCTGCTGGGAGGATGACCCAACAGCCAGTGACTATAGACGGCTTGCAGAGGAGTGGTACAGCAAGGGAGCAAGACTGATAGGAGGCTGCTGCCGTACCGGGCCTGGCGATATAGCGAAGATTAAAAATTATCGGGATGAGCTGATGAGGGGAGAGTTATGAAAAGTATATTTACCAGAAGAAGTATACGAAAGTACACAAATACTGAAGTTGAAGATTCGATCATCCGTGAGATTATAATGGCTGGAATGAATGCGCCATCGGCGGGCAATGAACAGCCATGGCATTTTATTGTGGTTAATGACCATGATAAGCTTATCAGTATAAACAAGGTCCATCCTCACTCCAGTATGCTTCTACATGCGAAAACTGCAATCATAATCTGCGGAGACCTCTCGCTGGAAAAGCATGAAGGGTTCTGGGTTCAGGACTGTTCAGCAGCTGTACAGAATATGCTTCTTATGATCGATTACAAAGGGCTCGGCTCTGTGTGGCTTGGTGTGTATCCCCGGAAAGATAGAGTTGAAGGTATTAAAAAGATTTTTAATCTCGCGGAAAATATTATTCCATTTGCCGTACTTCCTGTCGGTTATCTGGATGAAGTTAAACCTGAGAATGATAAGTTTGATGCTTCGCGGATTCATGTTAACAGCTGGTAGTAATAATTAAATGATATGTCGTTAATTCTTTTCAAATCTCATATTAAACAATTTTACAGAGATAGTATCAATATAATTGTTTAATATCTCTGGGTTATGATTGCATTCTCTGATGTTTTAAAGTAGTTCCGATAGATTGAGTAAATGGAGATTGGTTTTGAATAAAATAATTATTATATGTTTCTTTATCTTTTATTTATTTTCCGGATTTGTTATGGCTGAAGAAAACGCTGATATCATTATCAATATTGACCAGAGTATAAGCATAACTCGGAATCTAAATCCTATTAAAGAATTTATAAAGGATAATATATTTAAAAAAATTGTAAAAAGCGGAGATACAGTTTATCTCTACTCCTTTGACGGAAAATTCTATATACAGGCAGTGCTTTCCGGAAAATCGTCACCGCAGGAGATAGATGATGCGTTAAATAAAATAAACGGTGGAGGTAAATATACGGACCTCGTAAATTCAGTTGTAAGCATGACTGGTCAGATTGAGAACATGAAAAATAAAGGGAAAAAGAAAATTATTTTTTTTCTTACGGACGGAATTAATGATCCCCCGGCTGACAGTCCGTATAAAGAGGGAATTAATCACGAATTTTTCAAAAGATCAAAACGTGTATTGGAAAAAGGCGGATGGCTTACATTTGTTGTCGGAATCGGCGGGAAGACCGATGCTGATAAAATAGCGAAGCAGCTTGATGCTGTTGCTGTTCAGTTAGACGAGACTGTATCTGTTGAATCTATGGAGAACAGCCTTGCAGAAAAACTCAAAAGCGCAAGGGAAAATCCTGTAATACAAACTACTGATGAGAAAACTGCCGATGACAAACAATTTTCGCTGGGTATATTCTATAGGCAAGGATTATGCATTGGATTGCGCAGGCCTGAATTTAATCCAGAGGTGAATTGGGGGGCGGCAACCACTCTCAAATCAACAGAGGATTATGTTCAGATCAATGAAGCAGTATTGCAGCTGGAGTATCAGCTTAATGATAACTACTCACTTATTGGCCGTTTCAAAAATATGTATATTCAGAATCCCGCTGTATATGATTCAACAAGAACTGTGTATACTCAAGACACAGTATGGTTTAATCAATCTTCATCTCTAGGGGATTCGCATGATAGTTCTTTCATGGGATTTGGCATACAAGCGGGAATACTTTACGAAATTACCACAGAAAGAAGTTACCCTTACTTTTTATTTACTGCAGGTTATTCAAAGTATAAATTCCAGGGGGATTACATCAGCACACATCGGGATATTCTTGTAGACAACGTTCCCAATACAAACGAATACCGTTATACACTCACCTGTGCTGAAATTTCACATGTGTTTTCCCTGGAGTTTGAGTTCGGCTATTCATTCAATATATACAACGATATAAGTATTGTACCCGCATTGGGTGTAGAAATTCCCGTTATGGCAGCTCTATATAATGATGTTCAGATAAATAACACTTATGAAAGAGATACTGCATGTATCAATCACTGGTATTATGATAAAATTCAGCAGAGGAACAATCTTTTTGAGGGTAATTTTCCACCTGTATGGTATATACAGCTTGGTATCGTCTACAGATTGTAGTAATTATTTCATTTAGCTGGAGGTCTTCATGAATCGTCGGATCATCTTTATTATTTCACTTTTACTTATTTTCCCTTTTCTTTCCGCAGGCGCTGAAGAAATGAAGTTTTCAGCAGGTATCTACAACTACTATGCAGTATGGCAGCCTTCATGGAGGGGTGAGTACAATAATTATAAAAACGATAATCTTTTCCTTCAGGGACCGGTGGTATCACTATCATTCATGGATAACTGGAACCTGTCGCTTCTTGTGATTGGGAGCCTTTTTATCAAGAGTGAATCATCTTATGATCTGGCAGGTTCTACCGGTTCTTTCGGAGCTTTTAACGTCCACCGTGAAACCACTGTTGATAGGGCTGACATTGACCTTGCACTATCCCGACGTGTGGTTGGGAGAATGCGGATCTTCGCAGGAATAAAGTATTTCATGATTAGTGAAAATGATGACGGCCATTCCACGATAGATAATTCGTCCTATCATTTCGGTTTCAGTGAGGGTACCGGATACCAGGTCCTGTCACCGGCCCTGGGTGTCATGTACAGCCGTCCGGTTGCTGGAGGCCTAAGTGTGAGTTTCGGAACATCCTGTCTCGCATTCAAAACGAAAATAACAATTCTTAAGGCGTATGAGTCCTCACCCGGTGAGGTTAAAATTGATGACAGGACCGGTATAAACAAATACAATGCAATCGGGAATAATTCCAGCATCGGCCTTGTTTATTACTTTGATTCATTAGGTACTACGATTTCTCTCGGAGGACGTTTCCAGGTTATAAAATACTATCCAAATAGTGGAAGCCGCGATCTGAAAAATGATTATTTCTACGGGCCGACTCTGTCATTTGTAAAACTCTTTTAATATTGCGGGAATATTCTGTGACGATTCAACGCTCTGAAAAGATATGTTTATTTCTTATAGCTCCTCAATACTTCTAATGATCTGTTTCACTACATTCTCATCAGTTTTCGGATTGAAAAACACACCTTTCCACGCCGGTATAGATATCCCCGCGGGATTGTAGCCCATTGATGTAGTAAAACTTAAGTTTGCATCGATTGCCGGATCTATGGTATGTTTTCTTTTTTCAAAAAGTCTTTGTATCTCTCCGAAATATCTTAAGTATTCCTTCTCTGATAATTCATTATTAATCAGCCTTTTATATATCTGCTCTGCATTTCTCCCCTTTGGCAGTACCCAGAATACAACGCTTGGCCCCATGCATTCATCGTTCAGTACCTTGCAGTATTCGAGGTTGGAGAGTTTTTTTCTCAGCAGAGAAGTCATCTCCAGTGCGTGAGCAACGAGTATCTGGTATCCTTTCAGTCCAATGCCGTTAAGACTCGCCATAACAGAATATGGCCCTATCCCAGGGCGCGAAGTCTCGAGCGTAAACAGTGCCGGATCGTGTCTGTAATCAGCTTCAGAGAAATATGGTATCTGGTCCATCGTTCTGAAGAGATACTTCAAGTCATCTCTATTGTAAACTATAAATGCACTGGATGGGTAGTGGCCCCATCCCATTTTATGAAAGTCAAGAGTGATGGAATCTGCATGCTGGATACCCATTGAAAGTTTTCTTAATTTTTCGACAACTGAAATAACATCATGACAGAGAGCGAATTCATTCTGTCCGATATTATATTCATTGAGAAAACATAGAGACCAGCCTGCAGCAGCATCAACATGGAGTTGTGGAACCGGCATGTTGTACTTTAAACTTTTTTCATCAATTATTTTTCTGATTCCGGCAACGTCGTCAATTCCGAAGGAATCGGTACTCCCGAATGTTGCTATTACAAAAGGGATGGAAATTTTTTCTTTATATAAACTTTCAATTTTATGTTCAAGGAGAGTCAGATCCATGGCACAGGAACTGTCTGTGGGAATAGAGTGAAGATTATCAGTTCCAAGTCCAAGCCATCCTGCCAGTGTTTCATTGGAATAATGAGCCGCCTCAGATACTATTCCTGCCATCTTAATTCCGCAAAGCCCCTTTTTCATCGCACCTGGATGAATTTTCTCAATGCCGATTTTTCCACCGTAGAGGTTCGAAATGGTTCCCCCCATTGTAAATACTCCCCAGGGATTAGCTGTATGGTAGAATACAAGATTTGCAAGGGCTGTAATTGCTTTAAGTTCAAGTTCGTTTGACCTCTGACTGTAAGTGTCAACGCAGAGATTTGGATTTTTCAGCAGGCAGGCGATTGATCCGATTAGTGAAGCATAATTGGCCGGACCTTTTACATTTTCCATGTGAAGTTTTGAAGACCATCCATCTGTTCCCCAGAAATAAGGGAATATCGCATCACGTGCATCCTTAAGATTTCCAGGTATATAATGAATTTCAGGGTTAGATTGAGCAGTGTCATAATTTCTCGACATAAGATCAGAGGCGGAAATAGTTTCTTCTGCCGTCATGGTGTTCAGAAGTTCATTGAATATCTGAACTATTTCATCTCTGTTGCATGTAAAAAAATTATTTACTATGTCATTGAGAAGTTCTTTTTTCATTATTATATCCCGATTACTTTCTTCCTGATAATTATTGTATACTGCAACATTCCTGATTAAGGGGAATGTATTCTTAGGTAAATTCAATTTACATTAAATAAATCGTAGTTTTAGTAACTAGTCAATGTTTTGTTTGAAAATAGTTATGATTGGATTACATTATTGTAGGAAATTAACCGGATAATTATAAATGAACTATTGCTATTTTTAACATTTATGTAATATTTCATTTTTTTTTCTTCTTGCCAATAATTGTTATAACGACTGTTATTCCTTTGTAAGGTAAGAGTTGATTTTACTCATTGTTAAATCTTTGTTAAATCTTTGTTAAATCTTTGTTAAATTATTGTTAACCAGGATTTATCTTTAACAAAAATTTGACATAAGTTTTTACGAAAAATCTTATGGCTTATTGAAAAATCAGATTCAAAAAAAGAAAATAATAGAATAAAGGAGAATAAATTATGAGAACAAACGAATTTGCAAATTCTCAGGTAAAGGAGATATCAAAGGATAAAAAAGAGAGAAGACCTGTTTCATCTTTTTTTGGTGAGTATACTTTCAATAAGAAAGTTATGCAGTCCAAACTTCCGCGCTCTACTTACATGAAGCTGATGTCCTGCATCGAAGAGAACACAAAGCTTGATATTGACACTGCCAATGCGGTTGCTCACGCGATGAAAGAGTGGGCGATGGAAAACGGTGCAACACACTTTGCTCACTGGTTCCAGCCGATGACAGGAGCAACTGCAGAAAAACATGATGCATTTATTGAATTTACAGGTACACATGAAGTAATTGAACGATTCTCAGGATCGCAGCTTGTTCAGAGCGAGCCCGATGCATCAAGTTTCCCGAGCGGCGGTATACGTGCAACTTTTGAAGCACGCGGATATACTGCATGGGACATGTCAAGCCCGGCTTTTATCAGAAAAAATGGTCTTGGAATAACACTTTGTATTCCTTCGGCTTATATCTCATACACCGGTGAAGCTCTTGACAAGAAGACGCCGCTTCTCAGATCAGTAAGAGCTGTTAACACAAGCTCTATCAGAATGCTCAGATTACTTGGAAATGACCATTCAAAAAAAGTAGTTTCAAATCTCGGACCTGAGCAGGAGTACTTTCTGATAGATAGAAGTTTCTATATCAAACGACAGGATCTGATTCTTACAGGAAGAACACTTCTTGGAGCTGCACCGGCTAAGGGACAGGAGCTTGAAGATCAGTATTTTGGAAGTATTAAAGAAAGGATCCAGTCCTTCATGCACGATTTTGACGAGGAGTTGTTTAAACTCGGCATCCCTGCAAAGACAAGACACAATGAGGTTGCACCGGCTCAATTTGAAATTGCACCGATTTTTGAAGAGGCTAACTTAGCAGTAGATCATAACCAGCTGCTGATGGATACAATGAAAAAAGTTGCAAGAAGACACAATCTTGCTGCACTTCTTCACGAAAAGCCATTTGCAGGAGTTAACGGTTCAGGTAAACATGTTAACTGGTCCATCGGAACTGATGATGGAATAAATCTTCTTAATCCGGGAAAAACTCCCACAGAGAATATTCAGTTCCTTGTATTTCTTGTTGCGGTGATAAAAGCGGTTCACAGACATGGCGATATTCTAAGAGCAACAGTTGCAACTACAGGTAATGAGCACAGACTAGGTGCAAATGAAGCGCCACCTGCAATCATATCTGTTTTCCTTGGGGAGCAGCTTGAGAAGATCCTCAATGCAATAGAGAAAGGTGAAATTCTTAAAGATATGGATGCAGCTCTGATCGATCTTGGTCTTGCATCACTTCCAGTGGTAAGTAAAGATAATACAGATAGAAACAGAACTTCTCCATTTGCTTTTACCGGAAACAAATTTGAATTCAGAGCAGTGGGTTCTTCACAGTCAATATCACTTGCTGCTGCTGTTATCAATATGATCGTAGCTGAAAGCCTTGATGAGCTATCTGACAAAATCGAGAAAGCCGGTAAAGGTGATCTGAAAAAAACTATAATGGATCTGATTCAGAATGAGATTAAAGAGATTAAACCGGTAATTTTCGGCGGAGATAATTATTCAGCAGAATGGTACAAGGAAGCAGAAAGAAGAGGTCTGCCTAATCATAAGACAACTCCTGAATCTCTAAAATCATTTAACACAGATAAAGCTAAAAAGCTTTTTGAAAAATATAAGGTTCTTTCAAATGTGGAACTGGCATCAAGGTATCATATACATCTTGAGAATTACATCAAGAAGATTGAGATTGAAGCAAGAACCTTTTACAGCATAGTTTCATCACAGGTTATTCCTGCTGCAATTAAATTTCAGAATGAAGTTGCGGGATCAGTCAAAAATACAGCCGGTCTTGTGGATGAATCTCTTCTTAAGCCGCAGAAAGATCTGCTTACTAGAGTATGTGCACTTATCGGGAAAATACAGGCTGGAATGACTGCTCAGAACAATAGCTGTACAGATGCTAAAAGTATTGAGCATGAGCAGGAAAAGGCTGAATTCTATTGTAATAAGGTGAAAGTTACTATGGATGAAATCCGGGTATTAGTAGATGAACTGGAAACAATTATGGATGACTCTCTCTGGCCGATACCGAAGTTCTGGGAGATGCTTTTTATAATCTAGTACTATCAACGAATAAAAATATTTAGTCAGGGATCTGGAAACTCATCCCCGTCTATGCAGAGCCCCTCTCTTTGATAAAAAAGAGAGGGGCTTTTTGTTGAAAACAATGTTGGGAAATGAATAATATTTTTAAGTGCTGCAAACAAAAACGAGAGGCTTAAGCCTCTCGCTCAAATCCTGTCTCCCCCTCTTTTTCTTTTAAAGAGAGGGGGCCGGTGGGTGAGTTAATACCCCGGAGCGTTGACTCTCTGGTAAACTTTCTTTACTCTATCTGTCAGCTGCACGCTTACATACTCTTTCGAATTTATTGCTCTCTCATAAAGTCTGTATCCCTCGTCCTGACATCTTTTACATCCATCCACCGGAATCTCAACACCGACGCATGGAGGATTTATTGACGCAGTTGATTCTATCACAAGAACTCCGCGGCAGTCATTGCATGTCATTATCTGTTCTTTCTGGCTCTCCTGGATTCCGTCTGTATCATAATAAATATTTTTGTGCCTCAGTGTAAACTGTCCCACCGGAGCTCTTTCAATATCCGGAGGAGGATTAAAATAATTATTCAGTACAGGTTCTCTAAGTCTGGAAATATAATCTGTAACTTCATCTGTTTGCGGGAAATAATTCAGATCATAATCCGGTTCTTTGACGTGTGAGTAATCGACTCCCGCCATTGCAAGGACAATGCCAAGATTGACATAGGGGAGTGCTCCCTGTATGGAATATCCCCCTTCAAGTACTGCGATGTGCGGATTAAGCTTTTCATTCAGAAGGGCATATCCATGTGCCGTAAAATTCATATTTGTGATCGGATCTGTGTAGTGGTTATCCTGACCAGCGGAATTTATAATTATTTCCGGTTTAAAATGATCCAGTATCGGCAATACCATATTGTCAATTGTGTAAATAAATCCCCCCTCGGAAGTGTTTGGGGGGAGCGGGATATTGATTGTTCTTCCTCTAGCATTGGGTCCGCCAAGTTCTCTCAGATGTCCCGAGCCGGGGTAGAGTGTTCTTCCATCCTGGTGTAATGATATGAAGAGGACATCAGGATCATGCCAGAAAATATCCTGCGAGCCGTCTCCATGATGACAATCTGTGTCAACGATGGCAATCCGTCTCTTTCCGTATTTTTCCCTTATATATTCTACCATTATAGATTCATTGTTAATGTTACAGAAACCCCTTCCTCCGTGAACAGATTTCATTGCGTGGTGGCCGGGAGGTCTTACAAGTGCAAATGCTTTGTCCACCTCGCCGTCAAGTACTGCTCTGGCAGCTCGTATTGCTCCTCCGGCTGAGATCATATGTGATTCGGTTATAACACTCTGCACATCGGGAAAGCAGAAGTGTGAACGCATAACATCTTCATCTGTGGCTATATCCGGCTTCAGTTCAACAATTCCATCAATGTCAAAAACTCCCTCTTCTTTCAGCTGATCCTGAGTATAGAGGAGTCTCTCTTCCCTCTCCGGGTGAGTGGGGGATATCGCCCAGTCGTAAGCAGGAAAAAAAACCAGTCCCAGTCTGTTTTTTGCTTTTAGCATATGATTGCCCCTTTTTTATTTATGAAGATTCATGATCACGCCGGGGCGTATCTGACATTTTACTCTTATGTCATTTCCCGAAGCGGAATAATCATCAATCATCCGGAAGATTGATGATTCAACAATATCGATTTTAAGATCTTTATCTTTATAGCCTGAACTTTCAAGATATTTGCGAGTATATTCTGTAACATCTTTTTCGGCATCGGCAAGAGAGTATCTGCGTGAAACTTTTTCTTCCACCCCGAGATTCGGAATTACCATTTTCTCTTTTCCTGTATCCGAAAAAAGTTCTGTTTCAAAAGTTGTTCTTGCAAGCGCTGCTCCGATAGCATTGGCTACATTATAATTTTCAGGTACGATTATTTCAGTATCTCCCTTCATGGCTTCAGCAAGCGCCGCTGCCGGTCCGCCGATGATATATATTTTCTCAGGAATGATTTTCTTGCCTTTCAGCATTTCATGAATGGTGTAAACAGGCTTCTGATTTATTTCTGATAAAATATTGGTTATTTCATCTTTAATTTTTTTTACACTGAAGGAGATTGCATCTTTTGCGACATTTTCAGGAGTTAGTCCGTTCTTTCCGGCCAGCAGTTTTATTGCTTCAATTGATCTGCTTTTATCCAGATGATTGATGATTCCAGCGAAGTTCATTGCATCGACTAGTGTTGGTAACTCCCCCCCCTCTGCTGCGCATGGACCTTTTCTCTCTGGACCAACTTTAATCGTGCCATCAGAAATTGTAATAACGGAGTCTCCGCCAATTCCAATTGACCTGTTCTGCAGAGAGCGAACAAGAGTAGGAATCCCTCCAAGAGATATACCATCTCTCTCCATCAACGGCGCACCCGAGGCGAATATGGCAATGTCCGTAGTGGTCCCGCCGATATCAAGAATTACAGAATCTTCGGTAATTTTACTCAGCGCTATTATTCCCATTATGCTTGCTGCAGGTCCTGAAAGAATAGATTCAACCGGGAGATTTTTTGAAACCTCGGCGGGCATAGTGCCGCCATCAGCTTTAAGAATATTAACCGGAGCACTGATGCCCATTTGTTTAAGTGCTTCCATAATTGACACAAGGAAGTTTGAATATATTCTCCAGACCGCGGAGTTATAATATGCAGTTGCTGCTCTTCTGGGAAACCCGAGCTGGCTGGAGAGATTGTGCCCCTCTGTAATAAAATCTGCATGATTTTTAAGCGATTCAGAAATTTTTGATTCCTGAATGTTGTTTCTTGTTGAAAATTTAGTCACTGAGGCAAAAACTCTAATATTCTCTTTAATGCAGGCTTTTATATCTTTATCAAGACCGGTATTGTCCAGTTTAAGAACTTCACTCCCCCTGTGATTAATAGATCCATCGATGATATATGTGTTTTCTCCTATCATGAAATTTTCAGGATCAATCCCCGGCCCGGAGGATATAAAAAGAGCGGTTTTTTCCAGTTTGTTTTCAATTATCGCGTTTGTCGAAAGGGTTGTGCTGAGATTTATATTTTTAATTTTTTTTACATCGATTCCAGTTGTGACTTCTTTCAAGGCTATAGTTATTGTATGGAGCAGATTTTGAGTATCGGTTTTTGCCTTAAAAGTTGATTTAATGCCGCTTTCATCTATCAGAACAGCATCAGTATGAGTACCTCCCACATCAATCCCGAGCAGCATAGTTTATCTCCAGTACTGGTTTATTTTTTCCGGTTAGGAAAGTAATACAGCAATATTAATAGTATATTATATTATAATTAAAAAACTATATGTCAAGGAAAAGAGAATAAAAAAACTTTTATCTTAAAGCACTCTTCCGGGGGATTTGGGGATGGATGGTTTGAATAAATAATAGTATATGATTTGAGATTCGGGTACAAATCAGACTCAGGCTTGAGGATTTTTAAAACCTATGCAATCTTAGTGAATCAGCTGAAGAGTTTAACCGTTTTTGCTTTAACAATCTCAAAATTTAGTCTGGTTCGTTTTTTCAGGTAAAGAACAAACCCTGACCATTTTGAATGTATCGAATAATACATCTCTCTGAATCCGGACAATTTTGAATGTAGAATCTGCTTTATACTGTCTTCTTTTTCCGATGGTTTTTTTTTTCATTTTTAGCTGTTATCTTTTTAGATGTGTGAGTGAAAGGTTTGAATTTAGGGTTCTGTTTTTTATTTGTTTCATTTTTTGAAGGTAAAACTAAAATATTTGAAGCGATAATTTTTTTTATTCTATCGGGATAATTTATGATAGAGACTTTATCCTGCTCTGGTTCATTATTAGTTTCCTTCTTTATTTCTATATTTTGAGTCAGGTTGGCCGGACTCTGATTGTTTTCTGTCTGTCCATTCATAGCATTGGCATTCATGGCATTTTTGGTAATAGAGGCAATGACACCTTTCTGTCCCGGCTTGGTCATAAGATAACGATGTATCTGAAAGTTGTTTGAAACAGGGAGAGCTTCACCTTTCGGTTCAATGGTCATCCCGTATGTGTAGCCGGCATTTTTCAATTCGCTTATTGCTATATCGCTGTTCACACCGAATGGATATATCATTGTATCGATTTTCCGGTTCAGTTTTTCTTCAAGGATTTTTTTTGACAGATAAATCTCTTTTTTGAAACTGATGGAATCTTCATTATAATATTTAGTGGATAAAAACATATGATGATAACCATGTGATGCAATGTAGCAGCCGTCATCAGCAAGCTTTTTGACCTGTTCCCATGTCATGGCATATTTCATTCTGCTTATAATCGCAGGGTATATTCCAAGAAGCGGTTTGATCCCCATTGGCTTCATAATTGAGTAGTATGCCTGATAAACGGTGTGATTACCGTCATCTATACTGATAAGAACATTTTTATTACCGGTAATTTTATTATTTTTAACATCCTCAAAGTTAACAAAGGTAAAGCCATTGTTCTTTAATTTGTTAAGCTGATCCCTGAATTGATCCATTGAAAAAGAATACGGGTCTTTTCTTTCAAGGAATGCATGGTAACATAGAATATACACCCCTTTTGAATAAGAAGGTGCAGTAAGTGTAAAAAACAGTATAGCGGAAACAAATATTCTTATTGTATTTTTTTTCACAGGAAGTCTCTCTTTAAATATGGTATATATAACTAATCGATAATAAATCTGTTTTTCTCAAGCAATTCTATGCAATATATTACATAGAATTGGATTTTTTGTTGAATATATTGCTGCTGGGTTTGATCATCTCCAGGAAGGTCTGCTCCGCTCTCGAAGTTTTCTTTCCGCATCATCAAGTTCTTTCTGAAGTCTCTCTGCAACAATAACTTTCAGCTCATTTTTTCTATTTTCAATGTTTCCGCTGTAGGCAGGATCTATCTGTATAACATTTTTCTCAAGTATATCAAGGTACTGTTCAGCTTCAGGGAGAGTGTATTTCTGAATAAAAGTTGTATTTACCCATTTTTCTCTATTCTTGAGATAGTTCATTTTCCAGACTTGCGTTTCTTTTAGCTGAACAATCTTTTCATAAAATGAAATTATTTCCTCCGGTTTGTATTTAACGAGAGCTTTTTTCATTTCTGGTGATTTTGCAATTATATCTTTATCCGCAAAAATTCCTGCTTTGTAAACGTAGTCAATTTCAAGATCGGGGTCATAGCCGTATTTAAAATTTATAGATGCAGTGGTTTCGTTAAGCATCATTTTCTCAACTTCAGTATATAGTTTACTCTCTTTTTTAGTTAGCATAATCCATATAGATGACTGACATTCAAGCAGCATTAGAGGCATTATCAGTATTATTAGTAATTTAATTCGCATTGTTTACTCCGGTTATTCAAAATATTCCCATTTAAGGAGTGAGCCTTCTTTTATGTCAATCTTAGATTTTTTTCCTGTAATATCATCAATCATATTGGGGGATATCCCGATCCCGGGTCTTAAGGCAATGACTGAATTTTCAGAGATAGTTTCACCCGCAGATATCATTCTTGCAGCAAAAAGGCTTTTTCTTGCAGCGAGAGCTGTATCGGCCTCTCTCCCTGTATATTGGATTCTGCCGTCGCCCATTATGGCAAGAGCATTATTTACTTTTTCAACCATTTCCTTAAATTCATCCGTTGTGAGTGAAACAGCTTTATCCGGACAGTCATGATTTTTATCTATCATAAAATGTTTTTCAATGACAGATGCTCCAAGAGCAGTAGCAATAACTGCGGATTCGTAACCGGATGTGTGATCCGATAATCCCACGGAAATTTTAAATCTTTCCCGTAGTGAAATAATCCGTTTTAAATTAGCTTCATCTGCTGCAGCAGGATAAACCGAAACGCAGTGAAGAAGAACTGTATCCGGAGTTCCGGCATCCTTCAAATTTTTCAGGGACAATTCAATATCATTTTCAGAAGCCATTCCTGTCGAAAGGAGAACAGGCTTTTTCGTTGAACCGATTTTTCTCAATAGAGAAGTGTTTGTAAGCTCAGATGAAGCAATTTTATAAAACCTTACATTCAGGCTTTCCAGAAGTTCAACTGATTCAGCATCAAAAGGGGCTGAGAAAAATTCTGTCCCGCATTTTTCAGAAACATTTTTTAGTTTTTTCCACTGATCCGGTGTAAAAGTGAACTTATTAAAAAAATCGATAATTCCATAATCAGGATTAATCTCTTCACCACTCTTCAGAAGCGATGAGGTATAGGGGGAGTTCATTTTTTCAGGAAGAAAAGTCTGAAACTTAACCGCATCTGCACCGGCCTCCGCTGCTTTGACAATCATTTCTTCAGCCAGACTTGCGTCTCCATTATGATTAAGGCCGATTTCAGCTATAAAGACTATTTTTTTATTATTAAAGATATTGTTCAGCATTGTTTCCCGCGGTAAAATTTATATAATTGAGTCTTCTTATAACTTAAATGATACAGATCCGGAGTGATCCGGGAATAAATTCTTCAGAACTTGTCATTCCGGTTTTGCGATATCAAAGCCTGCAAATACCGGGATCTCCAAGTGAAAATCAGTTGTATGAGATACCGGCATTTGTCGGTATGACTGAGAATTTACTTAAAAAGTTAAGCTAGCATTTTCAAGGGTTTATAATTTCAATATATGATTATTAAAACTTTCAGATAAACTATGAAATAATTCCCTTAAGTAATTTCAAGACTTTTTTAATTGTTTGACAACTTCGATTTATACCTTTGAAATATCCATGCAGTATCACGTCGTTTCTATGAAAATTTATATTTTTTAATGTTACAATCGTGAGAAGAATATCAGGATTTCGGGGGAGATATGTCGGATAGAAAATTTATAATTGCTATTGATCTGGGTACAACGGGAAATAAGGTTTTTTGTTTTGATGAGCAGGGGAAAACAATTTCGAGTTCATATACTGAATTTACTCAGATTTTTCCGCGTCCGGGCTGGGTGGAGCATGATGCCAATGAAATATGGGATACAGTTATTCGTCTGATCCCTGAAGCAATAAAAAAAGGGGAGCTTAATCCTGCAAATGCCGTTTCAATAGGTATAGCCAACCAGAGAGAGACCTCATTATTGTGGGATGCAGATTCAGGAAAACCGATCCACAATGCAATCGTATGGCAGTGCCGCAGAACAACCGATATCTGTAATCAGCTGAACGAAAGGGGATATGACAAACTCTTTAGAGAAAAAACAGGCCTTCTTATAGATGCTTATTTTTCAGGGACAAAAATCAAATGGATGTTTGACAATGTAATTGATGCGCGGCCTCTTGCAAAGAAGGGGAAGCTGAAATTCGGAACAATTGACACCTGGATATTATGGAAATTAACCGGTGGTAAATCTCATCTTACAGATTATACAAATGCCTCAAGAACACTTATTTTTGATATAAAAGAGAAGAAATGGTCGGAAGAGTTATGTGAAATACTCGATATTCCTCTTAATATTCTTCCAGCTGTTCAGCCGTCTGCAAGTTTATTTGGAAAAACTTCCGGCTGCTCTGTGCTCCCTGACGGGATAATGATCGGAGGTATTGCCGGAGATCAGCAGGCTGCCATGGTGGGTCAGAACTGTGTTTTTGCCGGTAAAACAAAGAATACCTACGGGACAGGATGTTTCATGCTTTTAAACAATGGCCCGGAATACATAATCTCGGAAAACGGACTGTTAACAACACTGACTCCGGATAATAAAGGAAACCCTGTATATGCTCTTGAGGGATCTGTTTTTATTGGCGGAGCTGTAATGCAGTGGTTGAGGGACAGTTTGAAGTTTTTTGACAGCGCGACGGAATCTGAAGGAATGGCATCCTCTCTATTTAATAAAGATGATGATGTTGTATTTGTCCCTGCTTTTGTAGGATTAGGGGCTCCGTACTGGAATATGGATGTAAGAGGAGCAATCTTCGGTCTTACTCGCGACACTACAAGAGAGCAAATTGTAAGAGCAGCTCTTAAATCAATAGGATTTCAATCTATGGAAGTTATACACGCCATGGAGCAGGATACAAAAAAGAAAATTTCCGAACTCAGAGTTGATGGAGGAGCAACGGATAATAATTTTCTGATGCAGTTTCAGTCCGATATACTTGGAGTTCCGGTGCTTATGCCTGAAATAAGAGAATCTACCGCTTTAGGAGCAGCATATCTTGCAGGTCTCACTGCCGGTTTATTCGGAAGTATTGATGAAATTGCAAAGGAAAACAAGATAATCAAGAGATTTGAACCTGTTATGAACAGCAGTGAACGGGAAAAACAGACCGATACATGGAAAAAAACAGTAGCAAGACTTCTTTAAAATTTTTTCAGGGCTTGATTTTTTCCAGGAATATATATATAATGAATGTGTATTATGATCTTAATAGTATATAATAAGTAAACGGTTCATCCGGAGGAATTAAATGGCAAAACCATTACTGGGCGAGATGCTTGTGGAAAATGGTGTAATCACACAGGATCAAATGAATAAAGCCCTTGAAGTACAGCATAGCGAGGGTGGTCTTATAGGGATTATTCTTGTTTCACAGGGGATAATTACAGAGCAGAAACTTGTTGAATATCTTGCAATGCAGGCAAAAATAGTTACCAATTCTGAGTGAAATTATAATAGTCTGAACCATGATTCATCTGATCTAAGGATTAACATGATTTTGTATTGCAAAATCAATCTTTCATCATGAAAATCCCTTAATCCTTTAATCAAGGTTCAGACAACAAATTACTTAACTTCAAGCAGCCAGTTAAACTTATCTTCTATATCTCCATACTGAATACCTGTTAGATTTTTATAGAGTTTTGTAATAACAGGACCAGCTGTTTCGTCGTTACCGAATCTGAAATCCTTTCCATTGTAGTGAATCAAAGTGACAGGAGTTACAACTGCTGCAGTACCGCATGCTCCAATCTCGTCGAATTCCTGAATTTCACTGACATCTACAGGGCGTCTTTCTATTGTCATTCCGAGATTTTCAGCAATTTTGAGCAGACTGTCATTTGTTACGCTCTGCAGAATACTTTTTGATTTAGGGGTAATGTATGTATTTCCCTTGATTGCAATAAAATTTGAAGTGCTGAATTCATCGATATATCTTTTTTCTTTCGGGTCAAGATACAGTACAACCGGATAGCCTTTCTTTTTGCCGAAATCAGCTCCAGCAAGACCGGCTGCGTAATTTCCGCCAACTTTACAGTCTCCAACTCCATCCGGTGCGGCTCTGTCATACTCTGTGACGATAAGCGCTTTTACAGGTGTAAGTCCCCCTTTGTAGTATGGGCCAACGGGTGTAACGAATATAATAAAGATATACTCATCGGCAGGACCAAGGCCTACTTTCGCTCCTGTGCCGATCAGCAGAGGCCGAAGATATAGACTTGCCCCTGTTCCATAGGGAGGAACAAATTTTTTATTGGCAGATACGACTTTTGTTATAGCATCAATAAACATTTTCTCTGTCATCGGAGGGATTGAAATCCTTTCGGATGATCTTTGAAGTCTTTTCCAGTTCTCCTCCGGGCGGAATACAACAATTCTTCCGTCTTTGGTTTCAAAAGCTTTTATACCCTCGAAAGCCTCCTGGCCATAGTGAAGACATGGTGCGGCCATATGTATAGTTATATTCTCATCGCTTGAAAGTTCCCCTTCAGACCATTTACCGTTTTTATAGTAGTATCTTATGTTAAAATCTGTTTTTACATATCCGAATGGAAGTTCAGACCATTTTAGATCGGCTAGTTCTCTGCTCATTTTTTACCTCTGATTTATAAAAAAATATGCGGTTTTATTTCAATATTTGTCAAGTATTTAGATATGCGTTACGCTGCAGGCGTTAATTATTTTAAAATTTCTTGACTAAATGGCCCCTTTTAATTTCTGTATTATATAGAATATCCATTATATTCGTATTAATTGAGATTTCAATGAAATTATGCGGTGTAATCTATTATAAATTTTGATCAAGGGGTACGGTTGTGACATTAAAAAAGAGTGATATAAAAAGTCCTGAAGGTAAACTTGGTATTTTGATTCCCGGTCTTGGTGCAGTAAGTACAACATTTATTTCTGGTGTTTTGTTGATAAGAAAGGGGATGCACAAGCCTATCGGATCATTAACACAAATGGGAAAACTGAGAGTCGGAAAGGGAGATGATGCTAAAGATGTAAATATTAAAGACTTCATACCACTTGCAACTCTTGAAGATCTGGAATTCGGTGGTTGGGATTTGTTTGAAGATAATGTATATGAATCTGCTAAAAATGCCAAGGTTCTTTCCAATGAAGATATAGATCCTATAAAAGATGAGCTTTCAAAAATTAAACCCTGGAAAGCTGTTTTCAATCAGAAATATGTTAAAAATCTTTCCGGTAAATGGGTGAAAGAGGCAGCTTCTCACTGGGATCTTGCAGAGATGGTTAAAGACGATATATTGAAATTCCAGAAAGAGAAAAATATTTCAAGATTCGTAATGGTATGGTGCGGAAGTACTGAGATCCACCAGCTGATGATACCCGGTGTACACGATACACTGGCTAATTTCGAGAAAGCTCTTAAAGAAAATCATCCGAATATCGCACCTAGTATGATATACTGCTATGCAGCAATGAGTTTAGGTATTCCATACGCAAATGGAGCACCAAACCTCTGTAACGATATACCTGCCTTCTGGGAACTCGCAGAAAAAAATCAGGTCCCTATGTGCGGAAAGGATTTTAAAACAGGTCAGACATTTATGAAAACGCTTCTTGCTCCGGGACTTAAGGCAAGGATGCTCGGTATGCAGGGATGGTATTCTACAAATATCCTTGGAAACAGGGACGGCGAGGTACTGGACGACCCTGAATCTTTTAAATCAAAAGAAGTGAGTAAACTATCTGTACTTCATCAGATACTGGAGCCAGAAGTTTATCCTGATCTTTACGGTGATTTTTATCACAAAGTAACAATTAACTACTATCCTCCAAGAGGGGACAATAAAGAGGGCTGGGACAATATAGATATATTCGGATGGTTAGGATATCCTATGCAGATCAAAGTTAACTTTCTCTGCAGAGATTCAATACTTGCTGCACCGTTTGTTCTTGATCTTGCAATATTTCTTGATCTTGCCAAAAGAGCTTCACTTTCCGGTAACCAGGAATGGCTTGCTTTCTACTGGAAGAGCCCGATGCATGCACCGAATGAAGAGCCTGAGCATGATATATTTGTACAGCTGATGAGACTGAAAAACACATTAAGATGGTTTATGGATGAACCACCGGTAACTTATCTTGGATCTGAAACTTATAATTAAAAAATTTTAAAATGGCTGCCCACGGGCAGCCATTTTTTTATAGCCGGGCATATCTTTTTTCTACGGTATTTATTGATGGGGAGTACTGCATATCTGATCCGGACTATGCGCTTCATAATAAATAGATTTGATCTGGTGAACCGATCAGCGCCTCCTGTTTCAGCGCACATGCACGAAATAGTTGCTATTAAAAAATAGCAGAGCAGTTAATAACCCCGCAGCCTTTTGCGGCGGTGAAATAACTCACCAGGAAGTGCTGGATTTAATCATATTCCGCTATTTACCCGGGAGTTAAGTAAGGGATTTTAAATGATAAAAAAATCAGTTTTACTATTTATTTTATTTCTTAATCTTCATCTGTTTATGAGCACTGCTTATTCAGAAACTCAGATTGATTCTCGTGATAGATCTGCTTTTGCGTTGAGTTTTGATTTATGCGGTGATGTTTTGTATAAATTAGATTCAGGGGGGAGAACTAAGTTATACGATAAAGTTGCTGCGATATCAATAGATAAAGGTACTATATATTATATAAGAAGCTCCGGGGAAAAGTGGATCGTCGGATTTTTCAAAGATAGTTCTGCATTAAACAGTGAATTTGATCTTCCTGAATCGTATGATAAACTCTATAGTTTTGCCGGCAGCAATAATATTTTTTACTATCTTGTACAGCCTGTAAAAGATAATTCCATGGAAGAAAATACTGTAGAGAAATCCGGAAACAGTAGAGTCTTCATAAGATTTAATCCCTACCAGATGAATTTTCAAAAAATCGCAGGGGTGTCGGATTTCATACTGGTTGACGGCAAATCAGTTGTTCTCCAGAATAATAGTCTCTATTACAATGGAACGTTGATTCCTTTATTACTAACCGGAAAACTTAAAATTTCAAGAGTTATAGATTCAAGAATTGCTGTGATTTCAGATGAGACCGGGACGGAACTTATAGATCTTGTTGCGGAAAAGAGTATTTATCAGTATAAAGAAAACCTTGTGCCTGTGCTTCCTGCTGAGCATAATCTTATTCTGGAATTTGCAGATACAATTACTCAAAGTGAAGTAACTTCGAATGAAATTTCCTCCAGCGGTATTTCTTTGAATACAGGCAACAGTATTTATTATGAAATACTTATTGATGGAGCCGGTGAAAATAGAACTGAAATAGGTATGAGAGAATTGATTAAAACTTTTAATACGAATCTGACCACCGGCAGATATCATATAATTAAACCTGAACGTTGGGAACTTGATAAAACGAAGGGGCGCTATACACGGATGAATAATATTTATCAGCCGGCTGAAATGAAAATTTTTATTCCGGAGAATAGAATTCTTAAAATTAAAATTGAATTTAATGGAACAGGTTATATGATTAATCAATCAGTGCTGTTTAAATAAAAAAGAGCCGTTAAAGGCTCTTTTTTATTATGGGATGTTATAAAGTTTCTGAATATTATTATTTAAAATTTACCACTGCACCTTTTCTCTCATCAGCTTGAACCACTTTCTGAACATCTTTAAATTCAGGGGATTCAACGCCGTACTGCATTTCAACTGCCATAAGAATAGCATGATTTTTCTTGTTTTTAAAATAGATTACGTCTTCTTCGTTTGTCTTTCCGCTCTTGTCAAGCATCGCTTCCATTACAGCGTAACAGCTTGAAAGATATTTGTATGCCCATAGATCTTTTCTGTTTTCATCTCTCATGGTTATGTATCTTTCAAGTATGGGAATACAGGGCTTCATATTACCAAGGTCATACTGAACAGAAACATAAATTCTAAAGAGTTTAGATTTATAATCGATAAAGAGATTGTTGTTTTTCAGTTCATTAGATTTTATTTCATCAAGAGTATTTATTGCTCTTGTGAAATATGTAATAGACTTCATCTTTGCTTCCATCTTCAATCTGCTGATATATCTGTCCTGAGCATTTTTTCTGTCAACTTCCTGCCAGTACCATTTTTCATTGAGATACTTCGCGCCTTTGTAGACCTCTTTTAATCTTATTACCTCTGCCTGCATATCTTCAAGAGTATCAAAGCCCTTTGAGAATTCATCAACGGATCTTTTCAGAAGAAATTCTGAATACTCCTTACTTAGTCTTTCAAGATCCTTGATTGTTGACATGTATGGTTTGTAGTCAGATGTCATCCAGCCATCTTTAGACTTTTCATTGACGTTGACTTCCTCTTTTTTAACATCTGCCTTTGGATCTGTCTGAGCAAATGCCGATGCTGAAAATAATGTGCATATAAAAAATATACCGGAAATAAGTGCGGTCGATTTCTTAATTATTGATCTAAGTTTCATATATTACCCCTTTAAAAACCATATGTTTAGCTTTATTTTATTAATCGACTTTATGATATTAAAAAATTATATTTTTTTAT
>CAYVCQ010000010.1:59508-134752 GCA_964450405.1 uncultured Leptospirales bacterium
TTTAGCTTTATTTTATTAATCGACTTTATGATATTAAAAAATTATATTTTTTTATTATTACTCAATTTTAATTTATAATTTTTCTGTGCAATTGTTTATAAACCGATGGTGAAATTTGTTTTCCCCGCGCCGAAGGCGCGGGGAAAACATAATTGTATGCGGTTTTTGAGCAATTACAGCAATAATTAACGGATAACGGCAATTAATCTTGACAATTACTTTTGATATTAAGTTAGTTTTATATCAAAAAGTAACTAATCATAAATTATTTATTATCCGCGCCCCCTATAGTGACGGGAATAATAGATCATTTTCTCTAAATAAGTTAAGGAATAAATACTGAAAAAGTAAACAATTAAATATAAATGAAAAAAGAAGACAAAAAAAATTTCTGCCCGTATTGTGATTATACTGGCATAGTTCATAATCAGGGTTTTGAACTCATGGGTGAGAACGTACTGAATCCATGCCCTAAATGTGTAATTCCCTCATGTAAATGCAAAGGGGAGGATCCATATTACATTTATGATGGAGAAAATATACTACCCTGTTCATGCCGTGATGTAAGGATGAAAATTGACCGGGTAATAAGTATCTACTACTCATCGGGAATAGGAAAATATTTCAGATGGAAAACCTGGGGAGATTTCAAACCGGAGAGTGATCTTGCACAAAAAGCATACAGTGCTGCTTATGATATTGTAATGAATTTCCCCGATGTAAAAAAAGGCCTCTATCTCTGGGGAAATCCCGGAACGGGAAAAACCCTGTTGTCAGTGATAATTCTCACTGAGCTGATAAAACACCATGCAGTAAATGGAAGATTCATCAAGATTTCACGGGATTTCTTTAATACTCTGAAGTCGACTTTTGTAGAAGGTTCTGAGCGTTATGGTGAATCGAGTATAATAGAGAGAGAGCTTGCTAAAGTAGATATCCTTATTATTGATGATTTCGGTGTCCAGAGGGATTCCCCCTGGGAACAGGAGACACTTTATAATCTGATTGATGCAAGATACGAAAACGAAAAATTTACAATAATCACATCAAATAACAATCCGGAGCAGTCACTGAAAGAACTCTCCGGAGGAAGAATACTCTCGCGCCTTCGGGAGATGTGCAGAGTTCTTGAACTTAGCGGGAAAGATTACAGAGAGAAAAAGTAATGGCTATAGTCTATATAGGACTTGGCAGCAATATGGGTGATAGAGATTTGTATCTCCGCAGTGCTGTGGTAAACATTCTGAAAAAGTGCAGCGCTGCCTTGATTGCTGAAAGTTCGATAAAGGAGACTAAAGCTGTTGATTTTAAAGATCAGCCGGATTTTTTAAATCAGATAATAAAAATTCAGACAGAACTCCCCCCCCTGATTCTAATGGGTTTTCTCAAAGAGATTGAAGAGAATATGGGGAGAGTTTACCGGTTTTCGAAGGGCCCGCGGGAAATTGATCTGGATATTCTTCTATATGATGATAAAATAATTAATGAGAGTATATTGAAGATTCCTCACCCTGAAATATTGAAAAGAGATTTTATTATAGAACATCTAATAGAACTTGATCCAGAACTGATTGATCCTGTTTCAAAGAAAAAATATTCGGAGGTATTTTACAATGGCCGTTTTTAAAAATATCAATGACTTTGCCAGATCTAAACGAGAGAAGTCCCCGATTTCGATGGTTACATGTTATGATTATGGATTTGCCCGCCTTGTAGAGCAGACCGATATTGACGTAATTCTGATTGGAGACTCACTTGGCAATGCCGTTGCCGGTTATGAAAGTACAATTCCGGTAACTGTTGATCAGATGATCTATCATACAGAAATAGTAAAGAGGGGCGCTCCGTCAAAGTTCATCGTATGTGATCTTCCTTTTATGAGCTACCATGTTTCCGTTGAGGATAGTCTCCGTAATGCCGGAAGAATAATGAAGGAAACCGGATGTCATGCAGTAAAGCTTGAAGGCGGGGAGGATTTTGTTCCTGTAGTTAAGGCTCTTGTGAAGGCTTCTATTCCTGTAATGGGCCATCTTGGGCTTACACCTCAATCGGTTCATAAACTCGGAGGATATACAGTACAGGGCAGAGATGAGGACAAGCGTAAGATTATGATCCAGGATGCGAAGATGCTCGAAGAGGCCGGTGCTTTTTCTCTTGTTCTTGAAATGGTTCCTGAAGAACTTGCAAAGGAGATAACTGAATCAATTTCTATTCCTACAATAGGGATAGGCGGAGGGCGTTACTGTGACGGGCAGGTTCTGGTAATAAATGATCTTCTCGGGATGAATGAATCCTTTACTCCGAAATTCTTAAAAAAGTATGCAGACCTTTCATCTATAATCAGAGGGGCGCTGAATAGTTATAACAGTGAAGTTAAATCCGGAGCATTTCCAGCTGAGAATAATGTTTTTAAAAGTGAAAAGAAAGACGATCCGGGTAAAGTTTACTCTAAATAGCCTGAAATTGCTGTTTTTAGGTGACTTTGCTTATGTAGATTGATAAAATTAAATAAGTTGAATGCTTAATGGTCCGTAATCATGTGTCATTTCGAAGAAGCAATAGCGACGGAGAAATCTTAAATTTATAGTGAATTTATGATTTCTCACCCGATGTTTTGACAGAGGTTCGAAATGACAGAGTATTATTTTAAGAACCAGAGATCTTAAGCTGTATTAAAACCAAGTTTCCCAGGAGGAATATATGAGCACAAAAATTTCTGTTAATGGTTTCGGCCGGATAGGGAGAAATATCGTTAAGGCGATTTTTATGTACCCGGAGAAGTATAGCGGGCTTGAGATAGTAAGCGTAAATGATTTAACAGACCCTAAAACACTTGCACATCTTTTTAAATATGATTCTATCTTCGGCGTTTTTGGGGGGGATGTGTCATATGATGAAAAATCCATAATAATAAATGGTAAAAAAATACTTGTTCACTCTGAAAAAGATCCTTCTGCTTTGCCGTGGAAATCTGAAGGGATTAAAGTTGTTATTGAATCAACAGGTAAATACACTGACCGGGACAAGGCTGCAGCTCACCTGACTGCCGGTGCCGAACGTGTAATAATTACAGCTCCTGCAAAGAAAGAAGATATTACAATTGTAATGGGGGTAAATGAAGGGATGTTTGATAAATCTAAACATCAGATAATTTCCAATGCTTCATGTACAACAAACTGTCTTGCCCCTGTCGCTAAAGTTATAAATGATAAGTTCGGTATTGAGAAAGGATTGATGACTACGATACATTCATATACAAATGATCAGAAGGTTCTTGATGCACCGCATTCGGACCTGAGACGCGCTAGAGCAGCGGCACTATCGATGATTCCGACAACTACAGGAGCGGCAAAGGCTGTTGCTCTGGTAATCCCCGATTTGAAGGGAAAGCTTGACGGAGGGGCAATTCGTGTACCGACACCTGATGTTTCAATTGTTGACCTTGTATGCGTTGTAAAAAAAGATGTAACAGTTGAAGAGATTAATGCTTCAATAAAAGAAGCTTCACTCGGCGCTATGAAGGGAATTATTCAATACTGTGACGAACCACTGGTCTCTGTGGATTTTACAGGAAACAGCCATTCTTCAATATTTGATGCGGAACTTACCAAGGTGAGCGGCGGAAATCTTGTAAAAGTACTCAGCTGGTACGATAATGAGTGGGGATATTCACTGAGATGTGTTGACCTTACACTGCATATAAGCAAGTGATAAAACTGGTCTCCGCAACGCCTTCGGCACGGCGGAGAAAGGATACCGATAGGTTTTGAGAAAAACATATCACATACAAAAATAATCTGGAGACTAATTGTTTATGGGAAGAAGAAAAATATTTGCCGGGAACTGGAAGATGTATAAAACATATAGTGAGGCGCTTGAACTTGTAAACGGACTCACTGCCGGATTAAAAAAAACTGACGGAAGAGAATATCTTCTTTTCCCTCCGTCACCTTATCTTAGAGAAGTATCATCTTTATGCAGCTCAACACCATTTGTTACCGGTGCTCAGAATATGCATTTTGAAAATCAGGGTGCATTCACCGGTGAGGTTTCACCGCTAATGGTAAAGGATTGCGGTGCGAAGTTTATACTTATAGGTCATTCGGAGAGAAGACATGTTTTTCACGAAACAGACGAAGATGTAAACAGAAAAGTGAAAGCTGCAATTGCACATGGAATTGAACCTCTTCTCTGTGTCGGTGAACTTCTTGAGGAGAGAGAGAGGGGTGAAACTGTCCCTGTATTGAAAAGTCAGATACATGGCGCATTTTCCGGAATTGAAAAAGCTGATGCAGCAAAAATTTCAATTGCATATGAACCTGTATGGGCAATTGGAACCGGTAAAGTTGCAACCCCTGAAATTGCAGAGGAAGCCCATGTGGCAATCCGTGATATTATGAAAGAACTTTATGGAAGCGACATGGCTGCAAGTGTTCCGATTTTATACGGCGGGTCGGTAAAACCTGATAATATTTCCGGTTTGAATAAAATGAGCAATATTGACGGATTTCTAGTAGGCGGGGCAAGTCTTGAGGTAAAATCATTTCTGGAAATAATCAACGTCTAAGATATAGTAATTATTGTTTCAAATTGGATGCGAACTGCAAAGGAATTGTAGTCTAAAATAATTCCTTGAAATTATGCAGTTTTTTAATTGATTTCAGCTATTAAAAGCAGATAATTATCTAAATTGCTGTGACAAAACATAGTTTTTGTCACAGCTCTTAATTTTTAAAGTAAGTATTTCTTGACATCATACTTACCCGTCATTAATCTGACTTCTGATTGTTCTTGCACAATTAATTTTGAAAGTTAATTTATTTATATAAAAGAGGGAAAAATGGGAGTACTTATTTCGGTTTTAACTGTAATATTTGCAGTTTTATGTGTGTTACTTGTAATTATAATACTTTTACAGGCAGATAAAGGCGCAGGTATGGGTATTCTCGGCGGAGCCGGGCAATCTACTTTCGGTTCTTCAACAGCAGATATTATTACAAAAATTACTACATTTTTAGTAGCAGTTTTTATGATCGGTTCTTTAGGACTTTCTATGCTTGCATCAAAAAAGACCTCATCTCTGAAAGATAAAATTTTTAGTTCAGAGGAAAAACCATCAGGAATGATTGAAAAAGCACCTGTTCAGCCAGAAACTGAGAAAAAAAACGAAAAGTGATCAGGTATTCTCTGTAGGGATATCTCACCGGTGAATCATGAATATAAAAAATCGTTGAAGAAAGGGGAATAAAATGTCACAAAAAGATTTCATTTTTACATCTGAATCGGTATCAGAGGGACACCCTGATAAAATTGCAGATCAGATCTCTGATGCAATACTGGATGCACATCTTGCAGGAGATGGAAATTCAAGGGTAGCGTGTGAAACTCTTGTAACAACTAATAGAATAATTGTCGCGGGAGAGATAACCTCTGCTGTGACTGTGGATTACGAAAAGATAGCAAGAAAGGTTGTTGAAGATATTGGATATAATGATCCTGAAATAGGATTTGATTATAAAAACTGCGAAGTACAGCTTTATGTTCACGCTCAGTCTCAGGATATTTCTCAGGGTGTGACCGAAGGTGAGGGACTTTACAAGGAACAGGGAGCTGGAGATCAGGGGATGATGTTCGGGTTCTCCGTTGCTGAAACTGATGAGCTTATGCCAATGCCGATTCTTGCAGCCCATAAGCTTGTAAAAAGACTTGCTGAAGTGAGAAAAAGCGGAGAAGTAAGCTTTTTCAGACCGGACTCAAAATCACAGGTAACTGTAAGATATGAAAACGGAAAGCCGAAAAAAATTGATACAATCGTAATATCCACTCAGCATACACCGGATGTCAGCAATGAAGATATCAGAGAAGCTGTTATTGAGACAGTAATAAAAAAAGTTATTCCTGCGGATATGATTGATGGTGATACAAAGTTTTTCATTAATCCCACCGGCCGTTTTGTTGTAGGCGGACCTCATGGCGATACCGGTTTAACTGGTAGAAAGATTATTGTTGATACATATGGCGGAATGGGAAGACACGGCGGAGGTGCTTTCTCTGGAAAGGATTCTTCGAAGGTAGACAGGTCTGCAGCATACATGGGTCGTTATATAGCAAAAAATATAGTTGCATCGGGGCTTGCATATAAATGTGAAGTGCAGCTTGCATATGCAATCGGAGTTGCTGACCCTGTATCTGTAATGGTTGACACATTCGGAACAGGTCATATTCCAGAAGCGGAAATAGTAGCAAGGGTAAGGGAGTTTTTTGATATGAGGCCCACGGGAATTATTAAAGTTCTTGATCTCAAAAGACCTCAATTCAGAGCAACTGCAGCCTATGGTCATTTCGGCCGAGAGGATGAAGGCTTTAAATGGGAACTCACAGATAAATATGAAGTATTGAAGTAACGGATATAAGACCGGATTGTTTTTATATATGAATAGTCAAAAAAAAATAAACGGAGCTCTACAAAGGGGCTCCGTTTATTTTTTTAAGCAGGGTTTGAAAATAGAAATTTTCAAGTATTTCCTGATTCTTTCTTTTATAATGATTGTTAAGAGTGCCGGTTATTCTCAGAATGACAAAGAAAAGAATCCTGTAAAATCAGATAATTCTGTTGCATCAACATCATCCAATACAAATTTTGATGGAAGAATGCTTGCCGGAATAAATGGCGATTCCATGTTTTCTCTTTCAATGACACAGGGTTTGCAGAATTTTGCTTACCAGCTGAATTCAAATGTTTCCAATAATAATGATTTTGATAACAATAATAATTCAAGTTTTATGACAAATGAAACCGGTTTTACCGGTGAACTTTCTATGTTTGATGCCTGGAAGATTATACCTGAATTTGAGATAGCTAACAGCTCGTACGGTATGTTTGAAAACCCGTATTACAGCAGAGAAAATAAAGACAAAATCCGAGTAAGGCTGAAAAATGAATATAAGCCGGTACCTGCAAGATGGGATTTTGATTTAAACTATGCAAGATATGACCATGGATTAAAAAGTACTACAACCTCTGAGGAAGAAGGTGAAACCTTTCATTCCATGAAAGGTGTGGTAGGAATGGAATATATCTGGTCTGCTTCAAATAAAATTGGAATTAAATCAGAGAGTGGTTTAAATAAATATCCTGAAAAATATAAAGATGATTCTTATTCAAATAATGAATTTTATGCCGGTTTTAAAGTAACTGAGTATACCATGCTTTCACTTACATATATGTTATGCTGGAATATGGATGGTTCTGAATATCTCTGTTATAAAGGGAATATCTCCTCTATAAATTTAAAATATATCTCATTAGAGCTTTTGAGTGAACGAAAACTTTCTCCATATAAACCTGAAGAGGTTATGTACTCACAGAAGTATATGTCAGGTGTCTATAATCTTCCGCCGGCAACTATATATCATACAGAATTTAAAAGTGAATTAGAGGGTGAAACAGGGGTTGATACAGATGTACTTCTTGGAATAAAAAGCGCAGGACTTAGACTGAAAGGAATATATGAGGATAGTAATAATTTTTATAATTATTATTTGCTCCCTGAAAAGATATTAAGTGCCGAAGCTTTTCCAGTAAATTTTTTGAATGGCCGGGCTGAATTTGTAACCACATTAATTTTATTTACTCAAGTTATTGATATAGAGTTTGCATACGATTATTTCAGGTATATGCCTCAGAAATCGTATAAAGATAAGAGAATTACTTACAGACCGGAAAATATTTTTACAGCTAATATTTCTTATGAGGGGAAGTGGCTTGAAATAAATTGGGCTAATTCCTACAGGGGGGAAGTTTATGTTCATCCGACAGATGATACAAAGCTTGGAAAATCCATTCTGGGAACTCTTGATATTCATTTGAAACTTTATGATACTCTATATCTTCATTCAAGAATTATCAACCTATACAATGAAAAGTACAGTCTAAGAGAAGATTATCCCGAACCGGGTGTTCAGTTTTTTACAGGTCTGCGGGTGATAATATAAGAAAATGCTTTTATATCCCCTCTTACAAATTCGATGGGAATAAAAAACGCTAAAACCGGTATGTCTTTGTTAAAGGGAAATACCTTTTATACTTCAATTTCTGTGAAATCATTTTTCTTGACATACTGTTAATCAATATATAAAGGGATTGATTGATATGTCAGATAAATAATTGTAAATACTCGAAATCCGTCGGTAAAGATGGTTTACTCCACACTAAGGTGCACCGGGAGTAATTTTATAATCAGGTTTTAAGTAAATATAAAAAATATTCATAAATTCAACCGGGAATAGTAATAATATAATGTTAATAAAAGCAAAATCAGTTTATTTTATCACCTCTCTGCTTGTTTTCCTGATCTCTATTACCGCCATGTTTAAAGTACTCTCTTCAGAATCTTCAAAGTATGAGGGGAAGATGGTGCGCTCAATTGAGTTTGAGGGACTTAAAAATTTTGATGCGGAAGATGTTAAAGAAGTTATGCTTACAACAGAAGGTTATCCTCTCAAGTCAGCAGAGGTAAGGGAAGACATTAAGAATATTTTTGCTCTCGGCCAGTTTGAAAATGTGAACGTCCAGATAGATGATTTTGCCGATGGAGTAAAACTTAAGGTTATCCTTGAAGAGAGGCCTGTAGTTGAAAAAATTGAATTTAAGGGTAATGAGGAGTTGCTTGAAACTGATCTTGGCGATGTAATGCTTTTAAAAGAGGGAGAAGTATATAGAAAAGATTATCTCGAAGGTAGTATAAAAGCTCTGAAAAAAAAATATGATAAGGATGGACGCTTCAATGCATTTATAACTTATAAAGTTAAAAATGGGGATAATGAAAGTTCAGTTATAATAGATATTATTATAGATGAAGGTGAAGATATCAAAGTCAAGAAGCTGGCTATCCTTGGAGCTGAAAAGATATACGTTAAAGAATTGATGGGTCTTGTTGAGACCAAAGAAGACTGGTGGTATCAGGAAGGAGCTTTTAAGAAAGAGGTTTACGACGAGGATAAGAAGAAAATCATAGGTTACTATCAGCAGGAGGGATACCTTGATGCACAGATAGTGGATGAGAAAATTGAGTACGAATGGACCAATCCTCTTGTGGCGGATACCAGATGTGTTTATCTCGTTTTAAAATTAAGCGAAGGTGAAAGATATTATTTTGATGGTGCATATGATATTAAAATTGCAGGCGGAAAGAGTAATGTTTTTACAGATAAGGAAATTGAGGATTTGAAGAGTTCATTCACTCTTAAGGATAAGGGCGAAGTATTTGATAATACAAAATTTCTCAATGACAGACAGTCTATTAGTTTTCTATATGCATCCCGTGGTTATATTTTTGCAAGGGTTGTTCCCAATAGGACTGTTACAGAACGTGAAGTTGAAGTTGATGGGGTTAAAGAAAAAAGGAAGTTTGTTAAGATCGATTTTACCATTGATGAAGGTAAAAAAGCATATATAGAACAGATAATTATAAAAGGTAACAAGAAAACTAAAGATAAAGTTATAAGAAGAGAGCTCGCTGTTAAAGAAGGGGAGCTATTTGATTCTTCAAAAATGCAGGTTTCGCGTGAGACAGTGTACAACCTCGGATATTTCAAAGAAGTAAATTTTGATGTTAGACCTGGAACACGTGAAGGCTATATGAATCTCATAATTGATGTGGAGGAGCAGCCTTCAGGAACAATATCCATGGGTGGAGGTTACGGTTCCGCTTCCGGATTTTCAATTTTTGCAGATATTACCGAAAACAATTTTCTAGGTAACGGCCAGACTATAGGTGTAAAGTTTGAATATGGTCCCAAAAAGACCTCGGTCACTCTTAGCTTTGCTGAAAGGTGGTTGTTTGATTATCCGGTTGGATTCAATAGCTCAATATTTTATTATATATATGAATATGAATCCAGTTCGATATTTCCCGCATCTGACATTAGATCGACTTACAAAAAAAAGGGCCTGGGGTACTCTCTTGGTTTAAGCTACAGATTCTGGTATTACTGGGTAACCGGTGCTACATGGGTTCACACTTTTAAAACCTACTTTGATCCATCGGGGAACAGTCCAGATGAGGTTTTTTTAACTGTCGGTATCGGGCAACAGGAAAAAAGAACTGTTAAATTATATGTTTATCGCGACTCAAAAGATAATTATCTTAACCCTACAAAGGGATATAGAATAGGGTTTACCTCTGCTTTTACAGGTGGTGCTATAATGAGAGGGGATGACCATTTTACACAGCACTCACCGGAGTTTTATCTGTATTTTTCACCATTCCATATCCCGTTTCTTAAAACACATCCGACAGTTTTTGAATTTAGAGCCAGTGCTGATTTTATCACTCCGCCGCTTGGAAGTAATTGGACCAAAAATAATAAACCTTTCAAGAAAAACGAATGGCTGGAAGCTGAGGACAGATTGGATATAGGCGGACCTGAAACTGTAAGGGGGTGGGATTATAGTGATTCTACAATGCCTGCTTCATGGAGATATGTAGGTCTTTATCATCGAATTCTATACGGTGGTGAATATCGTATACCTCTGCATCCTCAGATGCTCTGGCTGGTTCTTTTCTTCGATGCAGGCTCCTTGTGGTCTGATAAGTATTGGGAAGAACAGTTAAGTGATACAAACAAGGTTTATGTTGATAAAGATATTGCATCGGGTAAATTAAGAAGAATAGATGAAATAACAAAAGGTAATCTTCTTCCGTATTTTATTTATTCATATGGTTTCGGTTTTAAAGTGCAGGTTCCGATGATGCCTCTTAGATTCTGGTTTGCTAAGAAAATGATTTATGAAGATGGTTTTAAAACTATCAGTAAAGACTATAAGTTCCAATTCTCCATAGGAGATGTAAGATTCTGATGAGATTTTTCCCGATGACAGTTATTATTGTTTTCTTTTTGACTGTCTTCTCATGTACAACCGGTAAAAATAATACTTCCGGTGATTATGTTATAAAATACATAAATATGAACTCAATTTATGAATATGTCTTTAATAACAGTAATGAGGCTCAGGATATAAAAAGAAAAATTGATTCAATGAATAAAAAAATAGATGAGCTTGATAATTCCGGCGTAAACATATCAAAAACAGAACTTGTTTATTATAAAGGTGAAACCGCGAAATTGAAGGAACAGGAAAATAAGCTTAAGTCAGAGTTTTATGCCAGGATAAAAACCGCAGTAAATAATATTGCAGTAAAATATAATGCGGATTTCATCCTTAATTCAGGCGATGGTGTGGTCTATTCAAGACCGGCATATGATCTTACAAATGAAGTGATCAAAGATTTGAAAAGTATTAACGAAAGAACATCTCCTGTTTATAAATAGCAGTCCTGCTGCAAGGGACTTTTTATTGTACAGCTTACCGTAACTCCGCAGGATCTGCCCGGTTGTCACTATAGCAGCTAACGCTTGAATTAGTTGTTTGTCATTCCGGCTGGAGCGATAGCGGAATGCCGGAATCGCACAGTTGATGCATTATAAATTAGATTCCGGTATTTGGCCAGCATTAATGTAACATCGTGTTACTTGCAGGCAGGCAAACATCCTGTTTGCTCCAAAATTGAAGCCGCAAAACCGGAATGACAGAAAATGGTCTAATCAATTCGTAAACTGCTGTATTTAATTCATTAAGTTCTATGGAATAAAGTTTTTTAGCACAGTTCAACGGTCTAATAATGGTAAAGGTGTTATGAAAAAAATATATTTAATACTATTTGTGATTTTAATGATAAATTCATGCGGTGATTCCAAAAAGGAATCATTGAAGAAGGTTTTCTCCACTCATAGGGGCGGATATGCTCTGGTGATTATCAAGAAACAATTCAGGCTGGAAGTATATAATTCGAGTCTGGAAAAAGTTGCTTCATATAAAATAGGCTTTGCTCATAATCCCGATATGAAGCCGAAACTCTATGAGAATGATAATAGAACTCCCGAGGGAGTTTATGAGATAAATGAGATTCTAAGTATGGATGCAGGAAAAGAATCTGAATCTTATAGAAAACTGCTGAATATGAATAAGGTATTTTTCAAAAAATCAAAGGGTTATCATCGATTTGGTCATCCGGAATTTGATCTTGGAGATAATGCCTATGGTCCCAGATACTTTGGGTTAAACTATCCGAATGAGGAAGACAAACAGCATTACAAAGATGCTCTTGCTAAGGGTGAGATACCTTCAGTTAATGGCAAATTTGCAGACATAGGTTATGGTATAGCCATACATGGGAATAATGATGAGGATTCAATAGGGAATCTCTGTTCCAGCGGATGTATTAGAATGTTCAATAGAGATGTTGTAGATCTTGAGAAATATATAATGCTATCTTCGCCGGTTATTATTTTACATGATAAGTAATGATTTATTATTATCCTTAATGTTGTCATAAAAGTGATTAATCTCTTAAATTCCTGAATAAGCCCTGTTATTCTGCATTTATAATAGGTCAAAATTAATAAGTTGACATAACCGCCTTGTTATTGAGTATTGAAAATACTCAAAGAATTTATTTTATAGGATGTGTAATATGTTTGGATCAGCTTCCGCACAGGGACAATCAAGTTGGATGAGTTTTGTTCCGATTGTGCTTATGATTGTTATTTTTTATTTCCTTCTGATCAGACCTCAGCAGAAAAAAGAAAAACAGCGTCTGGCAATGATTAATAATTTAAAAAACGGTGATAAAGTCATTACTGCAAGCGGCATGTATGGTGTTGTAACCGGAATTAAAGATGACATTATAACAGTTAAAGTAGCATCTAACACTAATATCGAATTTGCAAAAAGTGCAATCCAGGCAAAAATTTCCTGAAGAACAGGTGTGAAGAATAAATTATGAAATTGTTAAAAGTATTAACAATCGTTTTGTTTTCACTAACTCTCTGTTTTTCTGCTTTATCAGCGCAGGAAAACAGTACAGCAGATACTGTAGTGGATCAGAATACCGGTTCCGGTACCGTGATAGAAAAAACAGTTCCGGTTGAGAAAACTGAAACTGTTAAAGTCATACCGGAAACAACTAATACAAAAAAAACTTCGACTAATGAAAAGAAAAGTGAAAGCCGGAAAAACACAGTCAAAAAAAACGTAGAAAAAAAAGCTGCACCGGTAGCTGTTGAAGTTAAAGAAGAGAAAACTAATCAGGTGAAAATGGAAGGAGATCTTCTTCCTATAAATGAGGGTAATTTTAAATATAAAAGAATCCCCGATATTAAACTGATAGATATAAAACCTGAAGCTGCTGAATCTAACACTCAGGTTGCAGAAGTGCCGAAATCCGCACCGAACACATCGGGCGGGTTTTTAGGATTAAGTAAAACAGCTTCGGACGTAATTGTCAAGGGTGGAGCTCTTCTTCTTATACTCTTGATTTTTGTTTTATACAAATCAAGAATGTCCCGTCCGGGCAGTAAGATTTCAAAAAAAAGAAATGTTTTGAATAGTTACAGGAAATAATATTTCATAGAGGATTTAAATGACTAAAGGAATGGTATATAAGAGTATTTTTATATTACTGCTGATTACGTTAGCTGTACTCCTTATTCTTCCAACTGTGGGAACAAAGAAGATGGAGATCAGGCTGAATAACTCAGCAACACTGCAGGATATTGAAATTGTTAAAAAACGTTTTGAATCCAGTAGTTATAAAATTGAAATGAATGATAAAATAATTACAGTTTCAGGGACAAATATAACTGATGCTATAATGAATGAAATGAAAATTTATCCTGGCGTTGCGGATGTGAAACTTCTGAAACATTGGGTAGAGTCTGCATTTCTTGCAAAAAAAATTAACCTGGGTCTGGATCTGCAGGGTGGTATGTATCTTGTTCTTCAAGCTGATTTTGATAGTATCAAGGCAAAACTCGGGAGAGAACTTACTGAAAAAGATAAAAATGAGATTACTCAGCAGGCTCTTGAACTTTTAAGGAACAGGATTGATAAATTCGGAGTTGCTGAGCCGTCTATAAGACCAAGAGGTAATGATGCGATTGAAATACAGCTTCCCGGTGTAAAAGATCCGGCTGGTGTGAAAAAAGCATTTGGTGAAACCGGAAGTCTGGAATATAGACTGGTTGATGATAAATATACAGCATCGGCATCAGCATGGTTTGCCCAGCATTACAAGGATAAACCTCTCCCCGAAACTTATGAAGAATTGCAGGTAATACTAACCGAAATTTCAAAAAGTATAGTACTTCCTGAAAATCTTGAAACTTTATTCTTCTATAATCGTAATAAAAATACAGGATTAGTAGTACCAGAGTATCCTATCGTTCTGAATAAGACCATTGCATTAAACGGAACAGATATCCAGGAAGCAACTGTTGACAAAGACGAATATGGCCAGGTAGTTGTTTCTTTTAAAACAACTGCTGATGGAGCTGTAAAATTTGCAGATGCTACTTCGGATAAAAATCATGGAAAGAAACTTGCCATTGTTCTTGATAATAAAGTCAGAAATGCTCCGAACATTAAAGAGACAATCGGATCAGGAAGCGGTAATATAAGCGGCGGATTTTCTTATGAAGAAGCTCAAACTCTATCGAGGATTATTAAAGAAGGAGCTCTTCCTGTAAGATTGAAAATAGTAGAAGAGAGAACTGTCGGGCCATCTCTCGGACAGGATTCTATCGAATCAGGTGCAAAGGCATTTATGATCGGTATAATAGGAATCATGCTCTTCTGTATTGCTTATTACAAAATGGGAGGAGTATTTGCAGTTTTCGGCTTAATATTGAATATGATTTTCATAGTTGCTGTTCTTTCTCTACTTGGTTTTACGCTGACAGTTCCAGGTATAGCAGGTTTTCTTCTTTCAATAGCGATGGCAACAGATGCGAATGTAATTATATATGAAAGAATAAAAGAGGAGCTGCGGAAAGGAAAATCAATAAGAATTGCCATTGAAAATGGTTTTGACCGTGCTTTCTGGACTGTTTTCGATTCAAATCTCACTGTTCTGCTTGCCGCATTTATAATGTTTCAGTATGGCACAGGACCGGTTAAAGGGTTTGCAGTAATGCTTTTTATTGGAAACATCGTAAGTATGTTTGTATCGCTTTATCTTACACGATTTGTTTACGAACTGTTGTCTCTCAATAAAAAAATGAAGAAATTGAGTATATAAGGAGAGAATTTTGAAAAAGACTATCAATTTTCTTAAGTATCAATATATAGCTATCGGAGCTTCCTGGCTTTTTATTATAGGACTGACAGCAGGTACTATTCTCAGCGGCGGTTTTAATTATGGAATAGACTTTGTCGGTGGTTATAAAATAATTGCAAAGTTTCAGGACAGCTCAGTGTCTGAGCATGTAATCAGAAAAGTGTTAGATGATTTTAATCCTACAGTACAAAAAATAGGTGAGGAATCAAAAAACCAGTATATTATAACAACAAAGCTGGAAGATACTGCCGTAGCCTCGGTGAAAGGTTCTGCAGATCAGACTTCAGTTTCAAAATATGAAATAATGAAAAAGACTTTAAATGAAAAATTTCCCGGTATTTCAATTATGAGTGAAGAAACTGTAGGTCCATCAATCGGAGATTATCTCAGAAAGTCAGCATGGAAACTGACTCTCATGGCCGTTATTATGATGTCGATTTATCTTTCTTTCAGATTTGAGGTAAAGTATGCCTTTGGTGGAATGGTCTGTTTATTTCATGACATGGCTATGACAGTTGCTTTTTGCGGTATCATGGGTATTGAAATAAACATAACAGTACTTGCAGCGTTACTAACCTTGTATGGTTACTCGATAAACGACACTATAGTTATTTTTGACAGGATAAGGGAGACCGATAAACTTCGCGCAAAAACAACTTTTAAAGATGTGATAAATAAAGCCATTACAGAAACCCTCTCAAGAACACTTATTACAGGTGTTACAACACTGTTTTCTGTACTTGTTCTCTATCTTATCGGAGGAGAGGCTTTGCATGATTTTGCTTTTGTGCTTCTATTTGGTATAATTTTAGGAACTTATTCATCGATATATATTGCGTCTCCCGCAGTACTCTGGTGGGAAAAGTGGAGAGCTAAATAGTAAAATAAATTTCCGGTTTATTTTAATCAAAAACCGGATAACAGATTAGTTAATTGAAAAATTTAAAAGTATTTTTTTTTATAATCTTTGTAATCCTGAATACAATGGTGTCTGCTAAAGAAGAGACGCCATTGTATGACGATTTTACACCGGATAAAATTTCAACCTTCGCATGTTCACTTATTGAAAAAGGTGAGTATTACAGGGCTTATGTAGAACTTCTCCGTCTTAATTCATATTACCCGTCATCTCTTAGTGTTTCAGTTTTTGATATTACCTCCAATTATCTATTTTATAAAAGTAAAAGATTTGATGATCTGCTGGAATTTGATTCTTCCGGAATTGCTGATAATATTTTTATACCTGTCTCACTGTTTAGAATAGACAGTCTCTTTAAATTAAATAGAAGAGATGAAGCTGAATCTGAATTGGATGTACTAAACAAACGAGCGGACTCAGAAAGTTATCACGAATATTTAAAGAAAAGATCTGCATACATTAAAATTCTAAAAAATGAAAAAAATGAATTTTCAGGTTATGATGAACTTTTTGAATATTCTGAAAATATTTACGGAAGTAAAAAGAATCCATATCTCGGAGCATTGGCAGGAGTAATTCCAGGAATGGGATTTATCTATGCCGGGGAGACTGGTACCGGTATTGTTGCACTGATTTTAATCAGTGCCGGTTCAGCGATCACATATTCATCATACAGAGATGGCTGGGATTCTTTGGCAATAATTTCAGGGACAATAACATTTTTTTTCTATGGCGGGAGTATTCTTGGAGGATACATGCAGACAACAAGATACAACGATAGTCTCATGAAAACTCTGGAAATGAAACTTAATAGAGAGTTAATGCCTGAAAAAGATCTTGAAGAGATTTATATTAAATTCGGGTTAAATTCAAATGATTGTAAATGATCTATACATGAAACGGGCGTGTGAAATCGCTTTTTCGAGAATAGGAAAAACTTCTCCTAATCCTGCTGTTGGTGCAGTCATCGTAAAGGGCGGAGTTATAATCGGAGAGGGGGGCACTGGTATATATGGAAGTGACCATGCTGAGGTAACTGCAATAAAGGATGCCCGAAACAGGGGAAATGATACTAATGGTGCGGAGATCTATGTGTCGCTTGAGCCGTGCAGTCATTTTGGCAAAACTCCTCCATGTACTGATGCGATTATTAATTGTGGAATAAGCAAGGTATATATACCGATTCTTGATCCAAATCCTGTTGTCTCAGGGAGTGGTGTAAGGAAGCTTATAGAGGCAGGAATAGAAGTTAAGATAATGCACAATTATTTTCATGAAGCTTCTGACCTGATTAGAAGTTTTAAAAAATATATACTGCGAGGTCTGCCATTTGTTATTAACAAATGCGCAGTTACTTTAGATGGCAGAATAGCTGCAAATTCAGGTGATTCTAAATGGATTTCGAATGAATATACCAGGTTATTTGTTCATAAGCTAAGATCAAAGGTTGATGCAGTCATTGTCGGGAGCAATACACTGATTAAGGATAATCCGATGCTCAATGTCCGGATTAACGATTTCGGAAACGATATAAGAACCGTTTTAAAAGAGAGCAGCAGCCGGATCAGCGGCAGAGATAATTTTTTTCTTGCAGAATTATTAAAAACAGAGATAACTGATTACAAAGATCCTTTAAGAGTTCTCGTAGGATTGCCGCAGGAAATTTCAGGTGGATGCAGTTTTTTGCGTGATGATAATTATATAATCATTTCAAGTGAAGAAGAGTTTAACACAGCACTGCGGGTAAATAAGGATTTTAACAGTTTATCTGATAAATTGAATATTGTTAAAGGACATTTCACCTCGCACGAAGAGAGTATACATTTCGCATTGGATATTCTTAAAGGGAAAGGGGTAATGACAGCTCTTCTCGAAGGCGGAGGTACCTTGAATGGTTCATTTTTAGATGCAGGTGCTATAGATCAGTTTATGTATGTTATTGCTCCAAAAGTGCTGGGAAGCGGTCTTTCTCCAATCAGAGGGAGAGAAAGTGAAAAGATGTCAGATTCACTTGATCTTAGAGATGTATCAACGGTTATGATTGGAGACAACCTGCTGTTTAACGGCTACAAAGAAGAATATAATTTCGAGATGATGTGAGGCTGCTGTGTTTACAGGTTTAATAGAAGAAACAGGTTCAGTTCTGAGTATAAGAAATTCCGGTGAAGGTAAGATTCTGGAAATTGCTGCGGATAAAGTTTTAAAAGAAACTGCAATAGGGGATTCAATTTCAATTAATGGAGCATGTCAGACTGTGACTGATATCTCCCCGAAAAGTTTTTCTGTTTTTGTTTCCAGAGTTACACTTGATATTACAACTCTGGGGGACTTTAATCCCGGAAGAATTGTAAATCTGGAAAGGGCTCTGACTCTTAGTTCAAGACTTGGCGGACATATTGTCCAGGGTCATGTCGATTTGCGCGGCAAGGTAAAGAATATTAAAAAGGACAACAGGGGTGTAGAGATAGATGTTGTTTTAAGCGGCGATTATATGAAATATATAGTTGAAAAAGGTTCGATAACAGTTGATGGGATTTCATTGACTGTGGTTTCTACCAGCGGGAATGATTTTAAATTATATCTTATTCCGGAAACAATTGAGAATACTATTATTAAAACCTGGAAACCTGGCACTGAGGTTAATATTGAGACGGATATTCTCGCAAGATATGTTGAACAGATGCTTAAGCATGGGAAAAACAATCAAAATGATGAGAGTAACGATATTCAACTTATGAGTAAGCTTATGGAAAATGGTTTTGCCTAGTGCTTAATCACGAAAGATTGAAAATCTTTTTTAGATTAATAGATCCGGTTTTAAGAGGAAGTTCAATTTTTTTCCTTCCAATATGTGATGAATAATACACTGCATGAATAATTTCGAGGGCCTTGTAACCGTCAATAATACCGGATATCTCCTGTACTTCTTTACCTTTAAGCATTGACGATGCTGATTTATATAATTCTGTAAAACAGTTCTTTTGTTTTACCATGGGGAATTTTGTTTCGTTTATATCATTAAAGCCGGTATATAGAACAGATTTCTTTTTTAAAAAGAGTTTATTGCAGCCGTTACCTATTACAATTTTACCCTCTGTTCCCCATATTTCCAGTTCAAACTGAAAATATTTTCTTCCTCCGCCGGCTTCGAGAAAAATATTAATTCCCCCTTCACTTTGAAGCCACGCTGATGCAGCATCCTCGAACCCTGAACTTCTGTTAAATCTTGTAAACTCCCCCTGAACTGTAACTATCTCTCCAAAGAAAAATCGTATTATATCTACAAGATGAGTACCGTCATGAAGTAGTGGTCCGCCTCCCTCTTCGATATGAGATTTCCCCCTGTACGAACCGGTAAGTATCCGTGCATTTACAGATTTAATTTCGCCGATTACTCCGTCATTAATCATCTCTCTTACTTTATTGTATCTGCCGTCAAACCGTCTTTCATGATTTACAATGATCCGGCATCCGGTTTTATCTGCCTCTGTGATAATTTGTTTTATAAGAGGGAGAGACGATGATGCAGGTTTTTCAAGGATAAGAATTTTAGCTCCGTTTTTAATTGATTCCAGCGCAATTTCCGCATGAGTATCTGTCCATGTCGTGATTATAGCCATCTGCGGTTTTTTGTTTCTCAGCAGTTTTTTGTAATCTGTAAACAGCGATTCGCCTGGAATGCCGGAGGTTTTACCGAATTCATTCAGTCTGTCAATATTGAGGTCGCAGGCTGAGGTAATCTTCATGCCAATGGATGAAGCTCCACCGAAGTGAGTGCAGGGTTTATTCCGCAATCTGTCATTCTCCAGAAGAAAACCTATCCTTCCGCATCCGATAAGTGATATTTCAGTATGAGACATGTTAGAGTCTCGGGAGGTATGTTTTTATCTCATAATCAGTTATATATTTATTAAACTGTTCCTGTTCGAAAACTTTGTTGTCGATAATATTCTGGTGAATGAATTCGCCAAGCGTTTCTTTCATAAACTCACTTTTAGAAAAATTGGTCAAAGCCTCATGCAGCTGCAGAGGCAGTGGCGGGAATTTCTCCGGGTTATTTTTAAAAATACTTGATTCAACAGGGTCGGGTAATTCATATTTTTCTTCGATACCCTTCAATCCTGCGGCAAGCATTACTGAAAACGCAAGGTAAGGATTACATGCCGGATCGGGATTCCGGAGCTCAACTCTCATTGATGCCGGTTTATCCTGCCTGCATTGCGGGATACGTATCAGTGCCGATTGACTTTTTCTGCTCCATGTCGCGTGAGTCGGTGATTCATATCCTGCAACAAGTCTTTTATATGAATTAATCCACTGATTTGTTATTATAAAGTATTCACTGCTATGTCGCAATAATCCGGCAATAAAATGTTTTCCTTCATCTGAAAGATAAAATTCACTTTTTTCATCGAAGAAAATATTAACATCTTCTCTGAATAGAGACTGATGAATGTGGAGACCTGATCCATTCTGTCCTTTAAGAGGTTTGGGCATGAATGATGCATAAATATTATTCAGCTGTCCTATTTCCTTAGCGATCACTTTAAATGTCATAATGTTGTCTGCTGTAGTCAGTGCGTCTTCATGTCTAAGATCAATTTCATGCTGACTGTGAGAGCCCTCATGATGTGATGAGATAACATCTATACCCATTTTCTCAAGAGTAAGTACTGTCTGTCTCCTGTAATCCGCTGCAACATCGAGAGGAGTAAGATCGAAATATCCTCCCTGGTCGAGGACTTCGGGTTTATCAAAACTCTTAAAAAAGAAAAATTCTATTTCCGGTCCGGTATAAAAAGTAAGACCTTTTGCTGCAGCTTTTTTCAGATTTTTTTTCAAGATATATCTTGAATCACCTTCGAAGGGCGTTCTATCAATTCTATAAATATCGCAGAAAATTCTTGCAACAGAATCTTCTTTTGGTCTCCAGGGGAGAAGCTGGAATGTAGATACATCTGGCATTGCAATCATTTCTTCTTCATCTGATCTGATAAAGCCGAGTAGAGTGGATCCGTCAACACGGACACCTTCATTTAATGCGTCTTCAAACTCATCAATAGTAATGGCAAAACTCTTTAAGAAGCCAAGTGTATCCGTGAACCATAATCTTATAAATTTTATTTTATTTTCGTGAGCAAATTTGAGGATATATTCTTTGTCGGTATTCATTTTGTTCCTTTGTAATAATAAGATTTTACCAGCTCAGCGCGATAAGAATTATAAACAGCAATAGTATAACTCCAAACAGAGAAGCCATTATTACTATACTTTTTCCTGATCCGGCAGTATCTGTGTTTGAGTTTGAGGCCGAACTTTCTTTTTTTACTGCTGCTTTTGGTTTTTCATTTATTCCGCTGTCTGTTTTCTGGTCATACATTTTTAGTTTAATAAGTTTCTCATCCTCTCTGCAGAGGCCGAAAACTCCCGGCATGATTTCGGCAAGGATTTCAATAGGATTGCTCTTACCGGCCGATGACTTGATGTCAACAACAGTTGCAGGGATCATCCTTATGCTTTTATCATCCTTCAGGTTGTAGAGGTCAATGTAATAATTCTCTTTGTTGGTGGCGGGGATAATTCTTACCATGATCCTGTCACCAATTCGTAATTCATATATCGGCTTACCATTTAGGGGAGCCAGTATAGGCTTAACCTGCAGTATTGTACCATGGGGATCTTTTTTTATCTGATCACTTTCATCATTCTGATTCTGTGGTTTGGATCTATCCTCTTTTACACTCTGAAGTTCCTGCAGCGAAATCTCCTGTATCAGAGATTCCATCACAAGGTTTTTATCATGAATAATCCGGTTTATCAAATCGTAAATAATAAGATCCATCTTATCATAATCATAATTATATACATGTTCATAAAGAACTTTTAAACTTCTTACATCGTTTGATATGTTATTAAATGCCTCCATTATCGAGGCTGTCATGCTGTTGTTGAAGTTGCCTTTCCATTTACGGTCGACAATATATTCTTCGAATTTATGCCAGGATGTGCCGGGCTCTAAATCGTACATATCAGAATATGAGGAGACTATCGCATGATGGCTGTCGAGTCTTTTCATCGCATTGAAAGTTAGAAGGAAAAGACCATAGAGATTCATTGAAGTAGACTTGAATCGACCCTTTACAATAAGAATATTACCTTCGGCCTGAGCTGATAATTCTGAATCCATATTTGTTTACCACGGAAAATTATTTTTAAACTGATAGATATGCAGTGACTCAAAAACATAGGGAAATTGTTTTTCCTGTAGTTTATGGATAACTGCATAATATTAGTAATTATTATCTCAGGGAAACATAATGTCAATATAAAAAAGAGCATGAGAAAACAATTATTAAGCTTGTATTTAATAAGGAGGATGGAATCTTTTAGTGTCAATTATTGAAAATAATTGAAAACTCAGTAAAAATAGTTATTGTGTTTAAAACATTTTTTCTAAATTAAGAAGTGCTGAACTCAAATGTTATATAAGGGTATGCTCAAAACCGGCTGCAATAGAAGGCATAGCTTTATTCTCAGCTGCTGTGACTTGTTTTTGCAATGGTTTTTACAATGTATGGTTATTAATGCTCTGAATCTATAATTTTTGATTTACAATAAAAAGATTTTATTTTACTTTATTAAAGTCGATATATTAGATACATGCAAAGATCCAGACTTAAACAAGTAACATGGATTTCATTTCAAGGGGATAATAAGTAATGAGAATCATAACATATCTTTCATCATTAGCAGTTATATTAATTTTTGGGGTAACAAGTTCTTTTGCAGCTGTTGATCAGACTTTTGTTGAAAGGATATTAAAGGAAAACAGGGAGTTTGTAGATTTTATAGATCTCAGTGTTACAAATTTCGCTCCTGCAAAGAAAAACGAACTATTTACTATATACCAGAAACATTTTAATGCTGAAGTTGCTTTCCTTCAGGGTGATTACAAAAGAGCTTTTGACAACGTTTATGATTCACAAAAAGATATGGTGGCAATGTATGAGTTAATACTTACTGAATACTACCTTGAGGACTCCAAAAATATACTAGATGGTTTTGCTGCTGATATAATCAGATCAAAAAATACCGCTGCTAAACAATACCTTACACTGGGGTACCGGGACAGGACTCTCAGCAGGACATTTTATATTTCAGGAGAAGCCTCTCACCCCAGACTCTATTCTTATAAAATATTTAAATATCTCGAAGCTATAAACATGGCCAGAAGAGCAAAAAGGTATGCTTTTATTGCTTTATATACCGGCCAGAATGCAAAAGGGAAATTGAGAATTTACAATCAGATGTTTAAAAGTGAGAACGAGAAGGGCGGTCTTTTCTTTAAAAGATTTGTAGATAAAAATGAAAAAGACTATATTATCGAGATGAACAAAACGTATGAAGAGTCAGAAAAGGAGTTAGCACAGAAGACCCCCGCCGGGATTACTGATGTTAAGCCTGTTGAAGGAGATAAGAAAACTGAAACTCCCGATGCAGCAAACAACGCAGCTTTTGAAAAAAAAATGGAAAGAAGTGTCAGATTCAGAAAAGAACAGAGAGTTGCTCAATACATTATGAATGAGGAATTTGATAAAGCTGAGACTATAATCAGATCGTATGTCGAAGATTATAATTTCAAGCTTATAACGGCTACGTTTTTAGCACTTGATTCAGGAGAAACTCACACAGAGGGTGAAGCTGCTGCAACGGCTAAAAAGGATTATAAAAAGTTTGTTCAGCATCATAATGATAATTATAAAATCTTTAATACTAAATCTGTACTTGATAGTGTTACAGGAGATGTAAAGGTTATCGATTCAGTAAAAAAGGATGACAAAAAAGTTGAAGATATACAAAAAATCGAAGGCAGCAGCAGTAAAATCCCAGATGCTGAAGCGAATAAGAAACTTGAAGAAGCTGCAAAAGATAATAAAGACATAAAAGATAATAAAGATATAAAAGATAATAAAGATATAAAAGATAATAAAGATATAAAAGATAATAAAGATATAAAAGATATAAAAGATATAAAAGATATAAAAGATAATAAAGATTTAAATAAATGATGCCATTGAGAAGGATTTCTATGAAGAAAATTTATCCTGTAATTCCGTTATTGCTACTGGTTGTTTTACTTTTTCCATCATGTACACAGCGTAACAGTAACGGTATACTGGGAATTGAGGTTCCGGTTGGTATCGGAAAAGTAAGTGAAAATACACCTTATATAATCAGTGGAGTCTATGAGGATACCCCGGCTTATAAAGCAGGTATAAAACCCGGGGATAGAATCATTCAGGTTAATGATTTGATAGTATCTAATGGAATGAGATTTGACGATATTTTTTCTAAACAACTTTCCGGGAAACCCGGTACGAAAGTTACCATTTATGTACGGCGCGGATCGGATAACCTTGTATTTGAAGTAGTAAGGGCTGAAAGAGAGAATTAATGACGGTGTACAGGTTAATAGTTTAAATTATAAATAGGAAATTGACTGAATATATGAAGAATATTGCGATTAAAGTTTTTAAGATTTTTACGTACTTTTTTATTGTTATGATTGCACTGGATATTATTTACTGGTATTTTTATTAATAATTCTGTGAAATTTTTAATAAAGGCAGGATAAGTGTGAAGTAAAAAAATAATTTTATCCTGCCGAATACTCTTTTAGTTTTTTCCTTTTACATTATACTCCCATAGTTCTACAAGCTTATCAAATTCTCTATCAGATGGTTTATTCTCATACGCCTCATTTCTTCTTTTTATAAGATAGTAGACCGTTGAATCTTCCAGAAGGAATTTTTCACCAAGCTCATTCAGTTTATTAATAATGTAAATGAGATTGTAGGTGTTAAAACTCCCGAGTATTTCAGTGGATGCAACTGTCGGTTCATATTTCAGTAGAAGTTCAGTGAAGTAAAGAGCACTCCTCCATGAATCATTTATTCCGGCAAGACCCGACTTAAAGTGCATACTCAGTTTTTCAAACAGCTCCATATTTTTATAATAAGAGTCATATATGAATTTGATATATTGAGGAAAATTATTTTGAACTTCCATAAGATCGATCGGTTCATTTATAGTTGTGAACAGCTCAAAAATTTCGCGGCTTTTCTCATTGTTCGGTTCAACATCGATCAATTCAATTTTTAAGTCTTTTATTATAGTACGGACAATACCTGCTTTTTTCAGGTAGATTTCAATTTCAACAGGCTCAACATAATATTTTTTTTTGCTAATACTCATTTTTTATTCTTTGATTCTTTTTTTATAAATATTTAAAATCTCTATCTGCTGTTTAATGTACGAAAATTTTTCGGCCTCGGCAATCAATGCACTGATTTTATTCTTGTCGGCAGAATCTGTTTTGTCAATTTGATCAATTATTGTGTAAAAATCAGCATTCATCTTCTCAAGCTTTGCGCGACAAAGATCCCAGAGAGTATCTCCTTTCTGTACAACGACCTTTTCTCCATCAAGCATGATGAATATATTGGATGGAAAAATCCAGTGAGGATTTTTATCTTTTAATCCTTTATAAGAAATTTTCTGGTATCCATTTTTTACTGCAACATCATTTGAGTAGTTATATATATCCAGTTCGCTGATTTTTACTTTATGTTTTAAAAGAAGTTCTTTCTCCTGTTCATTAACTCTTTTTACCGTAACAACAATGTTTTTGTTTTCAGAGGTCTGCAAAGAAGAATCCTTAGCTAAGTTTGCCGTTTCATGTTTTTTTATTTTAACAATATAATATCCGGAAGCCAGGAGAAGAAGAAAAAGCAGCAGGAGTGCAGAGGGAATAATTATTCTCTTCTTTAAAGATTTATTTGATACATCTGCATCAATAATATTATTTTTATTGCTATTACTATTGCTGTTGCTCTTATTCTTCTTCTGTTTTTTTGATTCAGAACTGCTGATAGAATAGAATTCACTGGTGTAAACGTCTTTTCTGTTGGATATTTCATTTTTAAGAAGAGACATCTCTTTTTCTATTTTGCTGAAAGATGGTAAATGTGTTATTCCGCTATAAAACAAACTGAGAAGTTTATTTAATCTTTCCCTGTCTTCAATTATTCTTTTTCCTAGAATTCGCTGTTCAGGGTTTAGTGTAATTTCTTCAACATTGGATTGGTTGTACTCGTCAATGAATCTCTCTTCCGTTGGAGATGGTACCTGTTTGAATATTGTGCAGCAGAAATTATTATGCAATGCGAGTATGATTTTTATTGAAGATTTCATTCCGGTTGTTGGAGTGAAAATTATTGTTGAATGAAAATTCTGATAAATATCTTTCAGTGCGGAATATTTTTTTCTATCAGTGATATTTCCCATGTAAGCTTTTAACAGACCGGGAAGATTAAGGAGCTCCAGAGATTGCTGGTTGTTAGCGATAAGTGAGCTGATTAAACCGTCCAGTTTTTCGCGGTCAAAATCTTCAATGGCAGATTTAATTTCATCCAGTCCGGTGAATTCCTTCATTAGTTCTTCAAAAGATTTATATTTTTTCAAATCATATTGAATTCCGGATTTGAGAATAATTTTATCGGAGTCGCTGATTTTTTTAATATTGCGGTTTCCATCATCGATTACTAATACAGGAACTTCGGTAGATTTAAAAAGAAGTGCAGATTCCTCATAAGCTGTATATGTAATCAGTACAGCATCTGATTTTTCTTTCAAAATCCTGGCTGTATCTGCGGGAGATTTGATGAACGGAATAATAATTTCATCATCTTTCTCATCTGATTGTCTGAATGAAAGTTTGATATTAGGAGAGTTTATATATGAATTGATTTTTAAACCTTCACCAGTATTCATATGCAGGTTTGAAAACTTTTCATCACTAACCGTGGCCTTTTTAAATAACTTTTTGATTAATCCTATCTGTTCGAAATTGTCTGAATATAATTTAATTTTTCCACCGCGCTGATTTTTGAATTTCATAAAACCGGAAATATTAATCAGATTTTGTGAAGGGAGAAGCAGTTCACGGATATAACTTGGATCAATCTGCAGTGTTGAAAAATCAAGAAGACATTTGTCAGGGAACTGATAAGATGTAAAACATCCTTTCTGATAAAAAATCGGGTTGTTGTCTATGACTACAAGACCGGCTCCTTTATATCTATCGGTGTTTTTTGAGTTTGCAGATATTCTGTTTAGTATCTCTGCGTTGTTAAGATTGTCGCGATCTATTATATTAAGATCAAAGATATTGTTTCCGCCATGATTGATTTTTATATTGCCATCACTGTAAAAAATTCCAATAAACTGATCCCTGTTTGAAACATTTTTCTGGCTCGATAACTCGGGAATATCCTTCTCGATATTTACTAGCGAGACATTTGTAAGATCCAGACCGAATATTCTCTGATACTCAAGAAATCTTTTTAGAATGGATTCACCACCGATGTAACGGTTAGCTTCAAGATTACGCACATCAATGTTAAACTGTTCGTAGGATGGATTACCGAGAATTTTATCTGAAACAATAATATTTTCAACAAGCGGTATTATCTCAACCGGGAGGTCATACCATGTACCGATTCTGATAAAAGGTCTTTCATCGTTGATTGATCCTCCGGTAAAAATAATAAAACATTCGGTATCTACTATGAATAATCTGTCAGAGTTGCTTTTAATAATGTCGCTGAGCTGCATAATGTCCTCACTTTAGTTTTGAATAAGCCGGTTTAATTGAAGCTATAAATTCATTGAATGACTTAGTTTTAAAAATTCTTTCCCGTGTTTCCCTGTCTTGAAAGACTGAAGATATATCCGCCAGTATCTGGATTTGAGATTGATGGTCCTGGAGCGGTGTTAGAATCATGAATATCATTTTAGCCGGTTTGCCGTCAATTGAGTTAAAGTCAACTCCAGCCTCGGATTTTGCAACAACAATAATTGGTTTTGTCAATCCCGCTAATTTTGCGTTGGGTATTGCAATGCCCAGTCCGATACCTGTGCTCATCAGCTTTTCACGTTCGATTGCAAGAAGTGCGGCGTTTTCGAAGTCGATAGAAGTTTTATCTTTTAACGTTTTAGACATGGTTTTAATTGCACTGAACTGGTCTTCAGATTTAAGATGGCCGATGTAGAATCTGCTGTCAAAAAGTTCCAGAAGGTTCAGTTTTTCCACTGGTTTAAGAAAGTATTTGATCAATGGTCCGCTTGTCATGGAGGTTATCACAGCAGTTAGTATAATAGCCTCAAATACCTGACCATTAATCAGTCCGTAACGGAGTGCAACAACGCCAAGTATAATACCCATGGCTCCGCTTGAACTCATTGCAGCACCAATTGCCATCGACTCTCTGAGATTATATCCCGCAACTCTACCTGAAATTACGGTACTGCTGAATTTTCCTGCAAAAATTATGGCAAGAAAAATAATGACAAGAAGCGGATTGAAATTAGAGATGAAGTCAGTACGTAGTCCGATTGATACGAAAAAGAGCGGTGCAAAGATATTGTCTATGAATTGAGTTATGATGTTTCTTGTCTGCTCTCTTAAATGTGGAGAGTCGCCTATTGCTATTCCGGCAAGAAATGCTCCGAGTATTGCATGGGTTCCTGCGGACTCCGCCACGGCGGATAGAATCAGCCCTATTACTATGGTGAATGTAATCACACCGCCGGGCCATTCAGTTTTGGCCTGAATCCATGGTAATGTTAAATTGATAAGATATCTCATTACTGTAAGAGTTAGCGCCGCTATTATAATTGTAAGAGTAATAGACTTGATCAGACCATAAAAATTAACAGATCCTGTCTGAAGAAGCTGTATGTTTACAGAAAAGATAAGCCATCCAATGAGATCTTTAACGACAGCCGAGGCCATAATAAGCATTCCAAACTCGGTATGAAAAAGCTTTAGATTGAGAAGTATTTTTGCAATAAGAGGGAGCGCGGTAATTGAAAGAGATATTCCGATAAAAATAACTAAAGAGAAACTCCCTTTTTCCACACTGAATAATTGCGGGAATAGTAGAACCACGCATGCTCCAATAGCAAATGGAAATATTAAACTCAATGAACTTACTATAGCTACAGATTTCCCCTGTTTAATAACGGAGGAGAGTTCCACCTCGAGTCCCGCAGTAAGAAGTAGAAATACAACTCCTATAAGAATAAAAGCTTCAAGAGCAAAATATATTCTGGAATCTCCCGTTGGGAAGAAAGAGGCGTAAACACCGGGTGATATGCGGCCAAGAATTGTAGGTCCTAAAATAATCCCAGCAAGAATTTCTCCGATAACGGCAGGGAGCTTCATCCGTACGAATAATTCGCCGATTAATTTCGCAAGCCCCAGCATAAGTGCAAGGGAGAGAAATAATATAATTATATCGCTTTTATCAAATACGCTCATATATGCTTTCTTTTCTGAAATTTCAAAAAGTTTGTAATCCTATGATATTTAATCTCAGTAGCTGCTCATAAACGGGTGGGAAAAATTGCTTCCCCGCGGCTATGGCGCGGGGAGGCATTATTTGCCTTCAGTTTATGATTAGTTACTAATCTGCCTAGTTTATATAAATTAAATAATGTTGCAATAAAAATTTATATAGATGAAGATCCTTTTGCAGCCTGTTCGGGCTTTTGGTGTAACTGATTAATTTGTAATAATTCTTAAAATGCTGGTAAGATTGCTCTCTGACGCACCATGCACGACTCAGCTAAATCCACAACTTATCCCAACTGATGAGCTCCCACCGCTTTTCATTGATAAACTTTCAAGGAGCATTTTTGGCCGTGGTTAATAAAAATAAATATGCTTCCTGTTGCCGCAGAAGGAGACCCAAATTCACATATAGAAAAAAGTTGACAATGTGCGCACATACCAATAAATTGTATTTATGAAATACAATTTCGATAAATCTAAAAACGAATTATTGATAAAAGAACGCGGTATATCATTTTATCAGGTCATAGAAACAATTGCCGAAAAGGGAATTTTATTAAATATTGAACATCCGAATAAAGTAAAATTTCCGAATCAGTACATGCTTGTTATTGAATATGATAATTATACTTATTGTATCCCGTATGTTAAAAATAAAGATACAATATTTTTAAAAACAATTTTTCCAAATCGCGATTTTATGTATTTGTTAAAGGAGACTAAAAAATGAAAACTACAAAATATCTTGATAAAGAAGAACAGGAATTAATCGAATCATTTTCAAATGTTGACAAAAAGGATTTAAAGCATCCGACAAAAAAGGATCAGCAGGTCTTTAAAAAAGCCGCCAGACAATATATTGCGAAAGAAACGAAGATGAATATTCGAATCGATCCATATGAATTGAAAATTATTAAAAAATTCGCAGATGAAGCTGGTTTGAAATACCAGACATTCATCAAAAGCATAGTTCATAAATACATCACAGGTCAGCTTATTGAAAAGAGAACAAAATAAAGTAGACCCGCTTGTATTCCGTAGAATGATTAAATTTAATTTAAAAAAGCCGTATTGAAGGATTAATGACATGTTTGTTATTGTATGAAACTTCCGATAACTTTCATTATGATCATTTAATACACAGAGAGGTATGTTAAATCTCTGTGTATTATCGTATTTTCCTAATTAGATATAAGCCCCGCCGTGCTTCCTGTAGTTTCCAACTCGTAGTTTTTGAAACCACCCATTAATTTGACTTGATCCTGGAAATGTATTATCCGATAATATAAATTAGAGAAATAATGCAAAAATTATGAATAGAATATCTGGATATATATTAAACCTCTATTTCCGTTTTCCCGGGATAAGAATGTTTTTCATGATGATGATTATTTTTATAATCTTCAGCATTATCAGTGTTGTGGTAATGATATCTGATGAAGTGAAAACAGATCCTGTGGGCTGGGATAAGATGAAAATACTCTCACCCGCAGGTGTTACCGCAAGGAATGTTCATGCAGACCGCAAAGGTAATCTTGTAGCTGCAGTATTTGAAGGTGCTTCGAAGGGTAATACCGGAATATATGTAACTCTATCATTTGATGGAGGGACAAGTTTTATTGATTCTATAAAAATAGCTGATTTTAAATCTGAAATAAGCAACAGTCCCCGGATTGCAATTTCCAGTAAGGGTGAGATTTACGCCACCTGGTATGTTCTTTCAGGGGATGAATCAAACAGCAGTATATACTATTCGATGTCCGGTGATATGGGTGTCACATGGAGTGCGCCGGCTGTAATAACATTCGGCATGCAGATGGAGATACTCCCGGAACCGGCATTTGATGATCAGAACAGATTCCATCTGTTTTTTATATCATACAGCGGGAACAGTTTTAATCTTTTTCACACCAGAATGGATGAAAAAAAAGTATTCGATAAACCTGAACCTGTGGTAAAAATTAAAGGAAGTATCAAAGGAGCATTTTTTCCCGCAGTAAAATTTATTAAAAATTATATCATTGTGGTGTGCCAGGGGAAGGAGGAGAGCTACTCGGATCATCTGTTCTTTACAATTTCTGATAATTACGGCGGCAGCTGGAGCGGAGTTGAAAAACTAACTTCAGGGAAGTTTAATAATCAGGCCCCGTCAATCGAAGTATATGATGATATAATTTATCTTGTTTACATGAGCAACAGTGACAAGAACTGGAGCATCAACATGCTTCGAGGGTACAGACTTGGAGAAAGATGGGACCCGGCACCTTTAAAAATTTCCACAACAAATGCAAACTGCTACTCTCCGGATATTGCAAGTTCACCGGATAACGAACTGTTTATCACGTGGCATGATCTCCGCGAAAAAGGGAGCAGGATTTTTTATAGAAAATACTCCGTCAAAACAAAGGAACTTCTTCCTGAAAGCAAACTCTCGGTAAAACAGACTGCCGGAAGAAATCCTCTCTGTGTAAGTACTGCAAAAAAACTTGTGGTGTTATGGGAGGAGGGTGGAAGGATTGCAGCAAACTATAGTGATACATATGTTGCTGCACCTGCAGTTTTTTCTTCAACTCACAGGGAGGACAAGTGGAGCAGGGAAAATTCAGCAGTAATAAACTGGAAAAAACCCTTTGATGAATCGGGAATTGCCGGCTACGCAGCAATTACAGATAAGAATCCATATACAAATCCGACAATACAGAACCAGCGGAGTGATTCATCCAGCATTCTTGTCACAGGTCTTGATGATGGAATAACATATTTTCATATAAGAGCGATTGACGGCGCTGGAAATATGAGCCGCACAGTTCACTACAGACTTCAGGTAAGTTCTAATCCGCTTGCAATGCCGATTGTAATATCTACAACACATCCGGAGAACGGAAATTCTCCGGCAACTGATGCTGTTTTCAGATGGGCTGTAAATGATTCCAGAAGATTAAAAGGATTTGTATACAGCATATCAAAAGATACCGCTCTCAAGCCGGAAAAGTTTATTAAAGACTTTGAGATTAAATTCAGCGAGCTTGAGAATGGGGTGTATTATTTCAATATAGCAGCAGTGAGTACAACAGATCAATTCAGCAGGATTTCAACATATAGTTTTGTTGTTGGTGAAGGTTCAATTAATACAGATTATTTAAAGAATCTGGCAAATAAAGATTACGATAAGGGTGAGAAGAGAAAAATTATTTATCTCCCCGCCCTGGAAGTGAATCTTCCTTTTGGAGATACAGGTAAATATAATATCGGGAGTTTCACTGCGCTGCTGAAACCGCTTAATATTGCACTTGAGAATGTCAGCGGGTATTCTGTGGTTATAGGAAACGAAAAAAAAGTTCCAGCCGATAAAATAAATCTGATGTCCGGTGTTTTGAACATTGCAGGGCTGAGTAAGGGAAATTATACCCTTGGTATTAAATGCCGGTATTTTAAAATTGTTAACGGAAGAAAAAAGTACTTCTGGACCGAGCCGGTCTACAGGAGTTTTACAATTGCTCCCGATCCGGTAATCACACCCTTTGATAGAATTTATGCCAGATTGATGAAAAAATTCAATTCATCCCCGATTGTTTTTTCAATGATTATATTTCTATTTTCAGCTACAGTTGTCTACAGAGGATATGGAAATAGAATCAGTTTTTATCTGAAAATGGTTAACTACAAAGTTAAGTATTATTTCGGTTAAGGTTTAACTCTAAGTGCTTCGGAGCTGTATTTTCCTGCCGGTTTTTTAGCAGTTACGGTATAATTTCAATTATTTCTTTAACAATTGATTGATATTTTTTTCGTATATGGTATAAGAGTTATAATTATAACTTCTTATGTTAATATTTGTACGATAATATAATAACTTTATGAAAACAAAAATAAAAACATATAATATTATTCCGGCATTGCTGATGGCGGCACTGTTTTTAACTCCGCTGCCGATTTATACGCAGAGTACAGATGAGATGAACAGACAGGCACAGGAATATTTTGATAATAAAGAGTTTTCAAAAGCCGCTGCTCTGTGGCTGAATATCCTTGATATTGATCCGAACAATATGGAGGTTCAGAAAAAGGTTGAGTTTCTTTATGAATCGAAGCAGAAAAAAGACCTTGAACTCGAAAAATCAAAAATGAACTACAAAATTGCCAAAAGGGAGATTGTTAAGAATTTTACTCAAGGTGTATCCTTTGAGTCTGCTGAGGAAAATCTCAATGCGTCGAGAGAGAAGGCAAAAGTAGCATTTGAGAGTTTTATTATTGCATATAGAATTGATCCCAAAGATGCAGATATGCAGTTAATCCGGGAGGATATGCAGAAGCTAGAAAAGATAATAGCCTCTGAAAATAAGAGACTTGCATTATCCAAAGAGCAGCGTGAAAAAGCAAAAGCTCTGACGATTCTTGCAAATGCTGCCATGGATGAATCCAGATACCCGGACGCTCTTGGATACTGGAAAGAGATAATCTCATTTATGCCTGAAAACATCGATGCTGTCGAGGGTAAAAGGCAGTGCGAAATTGCAATAGATAACATTATCAGATACGAAAGCATAAAGAAATTTCTGGCCAGCGGAAAGAGTTTTTTTGAGCTGAATAGTTTTAAACTTGCACGTGATGATTTTATGAATGTTCTCCAGCTTGATCCGGAGAATACTGCTGCTCAGGATTATATTGAGAAAATAGAAGAAATATTAAACAGCAAGAAAAAATACGAGCAGAGACTCAGAGAGGCCGAAACATTTTATATATCCGGTGTAAAAAATTTAAAAGATAATAAATTTGATGAAGCAAGAGATGAACTGGAAAATACCATTACTCTGATTGCAAATTATAAGGACGCTAAAGAAAAACTTGCAAGTATTCCCAGATTGAAACTTGAATTTGAAAGAAGAGAAAAAGAAAAAAGATTAAAACAGATAAATGAAGAGTTTCAGAGCGGTCTGATAGCTCTTGCCGATTTAAAATATCAGGATGCTATTTCCGCTTTTGAAAATACTTTAAAACTCGATCCGGGAAACAAATTGGCGCCTATTTATATACTAAGGGCGAAGGACGCACAGAAGCTTGTGGAAGAGGAGGTTGTTGATGAAAACTCCACCTATTATGATCTGGTAAATTCTCTTGTTGTGTCGGGCCGCCGGCTTTTTGAAACGGGTAAATATGAAGAATCAAAAAAAAGATGGAATCAGATTCTCGAACTGTTTCCATCTAACAGGCTGGCTAATGAATATATTTTCAAGTGTGAATTAAGACTCAATCCGGCGGAGGGTGATGCAGTAGTAAAAAAAATTGTTATTGAGGGTGAGGATTTTCTGAAAAAAAGGGAGTACAGAAATGCCTACAGAAAATTTGAACTGGTTAAATCTATATATCCCGATTATCCGGATATACAGAATCTGCTGAAAAAAGCAGAGAGAGAACAGACCTTTACGGGAACTGCTGCATTAACCCAGGAAGAGAAGGGTGATCTGGATCGAAGATATAATCTCGGTATGGCATATTATCAAAAGGGCGGAGATGACAATTTAAAGAAAGCATTAGTTGAACTCAAATGGGTTGCCGCGAAGGATCCTAATAATATCAAGGCGGTTGTTGCTGTTAATAAAATTGAATCACAGTCAAGGGCCGGGTCAACTACAGCGAAGAGTGAAGGTTCCAAGCTTACTCCGGAACAGGAGATTTTAGTTAGAAAGTTTTATTATAACGGAATTAATTATTATTCTAATAACGATTTCAAGAGGGCAATTGCCGAGTGGAGAAAAGTAATTGCAATTGACCCAAATCATACAAGGGCAAAAAATAATATAAGAAAATGTCTGGCGCTGCTGGGTCAGTAGGTATAAAAGGTTTTAATTATAATCTGGATGTAGTTGTTGTATAAGTTACCTGTTAATTTAAAGTTTATATAGTTGCATATTGATTTTGTAAAAAAAATTATGAGGTTATAGTATGCTTCGACAGGCTCAGAATGACAAATAGAATGATAATCAGTATGACAAATAGAATGACAAACAGCAGGACAGATAGAATGACAAGCTCAGAATAATAATCAGCATAACAGGCAGTATGACAAATAGAAAGACAAACAGAATGAAAAATGGTTTGTCACCCTGAGCCTGTCGAAGGGAGACTTGTTTAACTGATTGAAAAAACACTGATTAGAAAAGGATACTATAAGATGAAAGAAGATTCTTCAAAGATTAAGCATTCTGCAGATAAGCCTGCACATAAAAAAATCAGATTCGGGATAAGTCTTAAGTTTTCTCTTGCGATCATTGCCCTTGTATCTGTTATTATATTAACCATTGCAGTATTTATTGTATACAGGGAGAGCGGTCTTTTTAAAGAACAGGTTTTTAATTTTACTAAAAGGGAGATTGTTCATCTTGGGAATACCGCTCAGCAGACTATAGGCTATGAAGAACTAACTCTTTCAGATGCAGTAAATGAATTGAAGAAAATTGACTATTACAAATATGTTTTTGTTCTGGGGAGTAATAATGAAGTGCTATATTACTTTGACAGAAGAGGGCCGGAGGGTGATGTAAAGCATGAAGTCAGAAAACAATTCAACGATTCGATAGTAAGAAATCTTGATAATAGAACTGATCATGACTCTATTGATATCCTTGAGAACAAAGATGCTGCATCAAAAGGGGCGATTTTCGATTTTTCTAAAGTCGTCTACAACAGAGCAGATAGTAAGAAAAAATCAGGTGTTGTAATTATAGGAATGTCGGATATAATAATCCGTAATGAAATTGCAAATATTAAGCGTCTTATAATGTTTATTTTCCTCGGCTACATGGTTATCTCCACAATCGGAGCAGTTATCCTATCACTTATCATTATCAGACCGATTAAAAAAATATCATATGGTGCGTCGGTAATCGGGAAGGGGGATTTTTCTTATAGGATAGAAGTAAACAGTTCTGATGAATTGGGGGTGCTTGCCTCGGAATTCAATCAGATGACGGAGATGATTCAGGATTCGAAGGAAAAGGAGATTGAATCACGGATTATGAATGAACAGCTGGAGATTGCCCGGGATATTCAGGAAGGGCTTAATCCAATGGGTTATTACAATAAAAAAGGGATACAGATAAAGGGTAATACAAAAGCAGCTAAAGGGGTAGGAGGGGATTATTTCGATTACATAGATATTGATGAAAACAGAGTATGTGCACTCATTAGTGACGTATCTGGTAAAGGTGTACCGGCATCTCTGGTAATGGTTATGATTCGAACCGTTTTTACATCATATATTACAAGAAAGGATATTGACTGTGCAAGTGTTGTGAAGGCGATTAATGATTCTCTCAGTGCAGACTTCGCCATAGATAAATTTGCCACGCTGTTTTTTATGATTTATAACAGGGAAACAGAGGAACTGTCATTTTCAAATGCAGGTCATGGTCCGCTTTTCTGCTACAGAGCTGCTGAGAATGTCTGCACCAGAACATCACTTGACGGGGTTCCAATTGGTATTATGGATGAAGTGGATTATAAACAGGCTAAGGTTAAGCTGCATCCGGGAGATATGGTTGTTCTTTATACTGATGGTATTACGGAAATGAGGAATAGTTCCAAAGAGGAATACGGATTGGGGAGAGTCCATAAGTTGATGATGGAAAATCACCATTTAAGTGCCGAGGATTTTCTTGCGCTTCTTATTAGTGAAGTGGAAGTATTCCGTGGGGAAACTCCTCCTCATGATGATACTACGGCAATGGTATTTAAACGTGATAAATAAATAATTGTTAATAAACCAGTGGTATTTTATCTCCGCCGCGCCTTAGGCGCGGCGGAGAGTAATTTCAGCACCAGTTTTTGAGTAGATATAAAAAAACCGGTTTAATAACCGGTTTTTAATTTTTTAGTTTAAATAGTATTCTTACAACAGTTCATCTTCTGAGTCATAAATTGTAAAAAATTTATCAAGAGTAGCCAGTTTTAAAATGTTCAAAACATCATCGTGTATGTTCATAAGAGCAAATTTGCCATTATGAGCTTTCATTTTTTTCATGCCTGCAACAAGCGCACCTATACCGGATGAATCCATATAGTTCACTTTTTTCATGTCAACAATAACACTATTATGCTGTCCATCGGTTATGCTGAAAAGGGCTTTTTTTAATTCACTGACATTATATAGATCGACTTCGCCGCTTACGTCGATTATTTTATGTTCACTAAAGTCTCTAAATTCGATGTTCACGAATTCCTCCGAATTTAATTATCACTTTACTCTGTTATAACGGGTTTTATTTGTAAAGTAATAATTTTATTAATGCATTTGATAGATAAAATATTTTAAAATATTCTTAAATTGCTTTTGATCAGTTATAAAAAACGGAATTATAATATTACTTGTTTACTAATAGTACATTTAAGATACAATCATTTTTATTTAATGTCAATAAATAATTTATCGATAAATCCGGAAAGATCAAGGAAATTATTAACTTCTTTCATTTCTTTACAGTAGTGTCCATAAATTGAAGCAATGCTGTCATTCCAGTCCCAGAGATGTTTTTTATCGGGATTAAGCCAGAAAACATTTTTTGTTTTATCATGAATTTTCTGAAATGAATTGAGACCCGGATCGTTGTCATTATTTCTTGCATCTCCCAGTATAAGAACGGAAGTTTTTTTTGTCAATGAATCACTGTGATTTTCGACAAACTGATCGAAACATCTTCCGTAATTGCTTCCCCATCCGTAGGTAAAATTAGCATCAGTAAACATCGAATTTATTGCTCTTTCCGGATCCATTTCTCTGAACAGATCGGTTATTTCCACCATATTACTTATAAACGCAAAGGTTCTAACCTTGGAAAAAAGACTCTGAAGGCTATATGTAAGGAGAAGCATAAAACGTGAATACTGGTTAACTGATCTTGAAACGTCCACCATTACAACCAGCTGCGGGCGGTCTATTTTCTTAGTTTTAAAAAAAAGTTTAAATGGGACTCCGCCATATTGTAAATTTGTACGGAAAGTACGCTTAATATCTATTCCGCCATGTTTAACCCTTTTTTTTCTCAGAGAGATTCTGTTTTTCAGTTTCTGTCCGAATCTTTTAATTATCTCTCTCATCTCCTTTACTTCCTGAGGAGACAACTGGTAGATAAACTTATTCAGAAGAAAATCCTCTCTGTTCTTAAGTGTCTTACCAATATTTCTTTTTGAAACTTTCAGCTTTACAAGACTTTTAATAAGTGCAAGAAGATCCTCATTGCTTCTCTGGTCAGGCTCTCCATCTTCACTCTCTGAGTAATATGATCCTGCAGCTCCACCTTTAGACCGGAAGATTCCCATTCCCTCTCCTCCGCCTGAAGCATCTGATTCGGGAAGGTCATCGAGAAACATCTGCATAATTTCATCTGCGGATTTCTCTAACAATATTGCCGGATCGAGCGACTCGATAAATTTATCAAGCTGAGAGTCTATTTCATTTATCAGATTACCGGGAACTTTATCGGCAAACTTCTGGAGGTCATCGCTGTCCATTCCGTCGAGGAACCTCTCGCGTCTGCTGAAGTATTCTTCGAAGCATCTGTCAAATACAGGAATGTCGGTGTAATCTTTAACAAGTGTAGTTTTGAGAGTCTGTCTGAATATGACTTTGTCTTGAAGATCTATCTCTGTTATGGCCTTAAACACAGCAATAACTTCATCTGCAGAAATTGTAACATTCGCATCTCTTAAAATTTCTATAAATTCAAAGAGTTTGTCAGATATATAACTATGATTAATCATTTCGTTTGTCATTGTATTTTCAGTAGTAATCCCTAAACTTTTTTATAATAGAAAAATCTCTATTCGGCACTGATTCATAAGTATAATCATTGTCATTCCGGCTGCAGTGAAACGAAATGCCGGAATCTCATACTACAGATTCAATCAGGAGATTCCGGTATTTGCAAGAATTGAAGCAGCAAAACCGGAATGACAAATGTTTAAAATGCAAACTTTTAGACAACTCCTGTAAAATCTTTTATGAATTCAAATCAGTTAAGGAACAGCTCTTTGGACTGGGATACTGCAAGCTGTATATCCTTCTCATACTTTAGAATAAAGTTCAGTGTCTCCATCGCTATGGCCGGATCGAGATCCTGGTACCCGAGTATAACAAGCGCTTTTGCCCAGTCGAGAGTTTCGCTTATGCTCGGTTCTTTTTTCAGCTGGAGTTTTCTAATTCTCTGAACAGTTTCAACAATCTGTCTTATCATTTTAGGTCCGCTTTCAGGTACTTTTAATGATACAATTTTTTCCTCAAGCTCGATTGTGGGGTAATCTATATAGAGATGAAGACATCTTCTCTTCAATGCATCGGACATTTCTCTCTGGCTGTTTGATGTGAGGAATACAAAGGGTTTTACATCAGTCTTAAAAGTTCCAAGTTCAGGAATTGTTACCTGGAAATCAGAGAGAACTTCAAGTAGAAACGCCTCGAATTCGGAATCAGATTTATCTATTTCATCGATAAGAAGTACAGATCTTCTGTTGTTGGTTATCGATTTTAAAATCGGCCGTGGAATAAGAAAGTTTTCCGAGAAGAATACATCCTCGGTTGATGTAAGTTTGGCAATGGCACCCTTAAGAGTCTGTTCCGAGCCCATGATCTCCGACAGTTTATCTTTTAATATCTGAGTGTAAAGGAGCTGTTTGGCATACTCCCACTCATAAAGGGCTTTTGATTCATCCAGTCCTTCATAACACTGCATTCTGATTAAATCGATGTTAAGGGCAGAGGCGATGCATTTGGCAAGTTCTGTTTTTCCAACACCGGCCGGTCCTTCTACCAGTACCGGTCTCTCCAGCTTCATTGCGAGATATACGGTAGTGGCGATCTCTTTGGAGGCGATATATTGTACTTTTTCAAGTTCTTTAATTGTTTCATCTACACTTTTAAACATAACCGCACCATCATTTTTTAATTTAACTCAACATTGTATTGGTTAGTTTTTTTTTCAAGAAATAAATCGGAAAGGGTGGGTAAAACCAGGTTTTATGGGAGGGGGATGTTAATAGGCGGCCGGAATCATTTTTACTGAATTTCGTTATATGCTAATGATGAGCATATAACGAAATTCAATAAAAAGTATATATTTAGAAAAAACTTTGTCAATTTTCCTGTTGTATTTCAACTACTTAAAAAAGCGTAATTATTTAAAAAGGGGTTTTAATGAAATTTGTAAGTATAATTAAATGTTTTAATATGAAATTATTTTATATATTTTTTATCTCAGCTTTCATTTTCATATCTTGCGGCGGGAATAGGGTTGAAGATGCCGGGGGTGGGGTATCAACTCGTGTTACTACAACTTTCAAATATGCTGATATTCCTGGAGATGATGCTTCGGTGAACATCGGTTCAGAAACAATTTACATGATTTATGCTAAAGCCACTGATGGTAAAACTTTAATTGCAGCATCTAACGATTCATCCTTTCTAACTGAAAATAAAAATTTTAGAGATGAGACAGAAGTAACCCATGAACTGTGGTACATAGTTTACAGATGGGCAACCGGAGAAAAGAATATGAATCACTTTATAGATGCCGGAGAAATGGGGCAGGATAATCTGAATGATACAAACCACCATTTCTGAGTAGGTAGAAAATTTTTTTGCAACCGGAATAATTACAGAATTGTCTTTAATATAAATGAGCAATTGTGATGAGTTATAGTTAATAAAACCCTTTTTCATCCATTTCGTTTTTTTGTATAACCTGCCAGATTGTAAATTTAAGATGCAATAACCGTGTATCACTGACCTTTATTGTACTATCAATAAAATGAAGGTTAGGCCATGAAGAAAAAAATTCTAATGATCTATCCCGAATTTCCCGCAACTTACTGGAGCTACAAATATTCAATGCCATTTGTCGGGAAAAAAGCTGTAATGCCGCCGCTCGGGCTGCTTACGATTGCATCAATGCTCCCGGACAGCTTCGAAGTAACTCTGATTGATATGAATACTTCTCAGATTTCCATCCGTGACATAGAGAATTCAGATATGGTATTTATATCGGCGATGATAATCCAGAAAGATTCTTTTAATCGAGTGATAGAGATGTGTAATGAATGCGGTGTGACAGTAGTGGCCGGTGGACCATACCCGACGTCTTCATATCAAATTATAGATGGTGTTGATCATTTTATACTTAATGAAGCTGAAATAACACTCCCTATGTTTCTCCGTGATTATGAAAATGGTATTCCAGAGAGAGTTTATGAAGATAAAACCAAACCTGATCTTGCGCTGACTCCGCCTCCGAGGTTTGATCTTATTGATGTTTCTGATTATCTGAATATGACTCTTCAGTTTTCTAGAGGATGTCCCTTTAACTGTGAGTTTTGCGATATTATTGAAATGTTCGGTAGGAATCCGCGCACAAAAGTCCCTGATCAGTTTATAGGAGAAATGGAGATAGTCTACAATTCCGGATTCCGTGGCCCTATATTTATTGTTGATGATAATTTTATCGGGAACAAAAAAGAGGTTAAAAAACTGCTGGAACTTATAATATTGTGGCAGGAGATTCACAAGTTTCCATTTACATTCTTTACCGAAGCGAGTGTAAACCTTGCGGAGGATGACGAGCTTATGGGGTTGATGGTACAGGCAAATTTTGATATGGTGTTTGTCGGCATAGAGACTCCGGATACGGCGACGTTAACAGTGACACACAAAAATCAGAATGCAGCGGTGGATCTTTTTGAAAGTATAAAAAAAATTCAGAACAGCGGGCTTGAGGTTTGTGGAGGATTTATAATTGGTTTTGATACAGATCCGGATAATATCTTTGATCTTCAGATTAATTTTATACAGAGATCGGGAATACCAATTGCGATGATAGGTCTGCTGATTGCTTTACCGAGGACTCAGCTATATCGCCGGCTTCAAAGTGAGCACAGACTGACATCTGAAACTAACGGGAATAATACACACCAGATGACGATGAATTTCAAAACTGTGATGCCTGCGGGAAAAATAGTAGAGGGTTATAAACGTGTGATTGCAGAACTCTATTCACCGCAAAAATTTTTTGAACGAAGCCTGGTTCTGATCAGGAGGCTTTCGAAAAATAAAAGCAGGAGCACTAAACTTTACTGGAGTGATATACGTGCTCTGATGCTCTCACTTTTAAGGCAGAGTTTCAGCAGATACGGATACTGGTATCTGAGGTTTGTTATAAAATCGATACGTTATAATTACAGGCGGTTCCCTCAGGCTATTGGTATGGCTGTTATGGGTTATCACTTTTTTAAAATAACAAGGGAGATTCTTTCTAAAGAAAATCGTTTAGCTGGAAATATGTAGGAGAATTGTTCGAATTCAAAAATCCTTTTTTAATTTGTTTTAAAAATGGATTAAAAAAAAGAATGGGATAATGATACATTTAGCAGCAGAGAAATCTGATGATCCCAATTGCATCATTTCGCATAACTGAAAAATGAAGGACGATTCGAAATGAGTTTGATCTGAAGCAATCGTTTCCCGCTATAATGTTTTGTAAATTGATATATAGATAATATCAGGTTGACTTTTCCACATCCGGTGTTTATTATAAACTGATTAAAATAATGGAAGGTAGACCTGATGTTTGAATCCGCCTTGTATAAACCGCTTTTGGCTGTACTTTCGATAATACTGGTTTTCACTTTTTTAAAATGTGCTTCTGGTAGAAAAAATGTACGAACGCTGCAGTGTTCGGATAATTCAACACTTTCCCTCACAGTTGAAAAAGTATTTGTAGAACTCTCGTATCAGAGTGTCTATGATTTGTCATATAAAAAAAATTCTGATAAAACTCCGCGAATGGTGACCGGTAATATCTCAGTTCTTCCAACTGCAAAAAGATATAGGGACATGATCAGTGTTAGAGATTTTTTACCGGGAAAACCGAAATCCGTATTTCAGCATCACTATTTATTTCCGTCAGAATTTACATCGGATGAATTTAACGAGATATGCGGCTGTTTTGAAAAAAATAAAAATTCATTTCCTGAACTGAAAAATAAGGTAGGAGCGCTAATCCATGGAGATTATAACTCTTTCCGTGAAGCCTTTAAACTTCCTGATGGATTCTATATTGTGACGGAGTATAATGGGAACCTCACCATAGTAAAAGATCCCTCCCGCGAGGCGATGACAATACCCGCTGAACTCAAAAACTTCGCTCATATCGGATATTTCGATGACAGCAGCAGACTCCATCTTCGAAAAGGGAGGATTGTCTCCGGTGAATTCAAAGGACTTTTCGAAAGGCCTGTTAAACAGGTGTTATATGTTACAGAAGACGGGAAGGAGGATTACACCGGAGAGGTTGATACAACTTTCTGCAATATCTTATATAAAGAGAATGTAACAGGTGTAAATAGTGAATATCTTCTTTCTGCAGTAAATGATAAGGGTGTAAAAATCGGCTCAGTGTTTATGACGGGCGGTAAGGAATAGGTATATAGTTATAAATTTGACTCTAAAAATAAAATTATTGACTATCTTTTTCTCTGCAGTAATAATATCTCATAACTACTTCTTTAAATAAGATATTCCGGTTGGATTAAAATATGCAGGGAATTCAAGACATTCTTAATATTTTTATGATTCCGCCCATCCTATTTTTAATCACAGGAGTTTCTGTCGGTGTTTTTTCCTTCATAAAGGGAAAGCGTCAGTTGGAGACTGTTTTATTCGCTCTTATATGTGTCTGGTATTCGCTTCTTATGCCTGTCTTTATATCTCATCACATCTTTAAGGGGAATATATCTCTCATAATGAAAATAGAGAGATGTATTCATGTTCTCTACGTATACGGCCCTGCAATTTTAATACTTTTCTCGCATTCACTGGTTAATAAAAAAAACAGAATCATAGAGATAGGTGCTTTTATTTTTGCTTTTATCATTTCTCTTTTTGTTTTTACTGATTATTACTTTTCTGGAATTTGGATATACAATTGGGGGTACATAGCCAAGGGGGGGAATGTATTTCAAATATTCGGCCTATTTGCCATGAGTGCCATTGTATATTCTTTTGTGTTATCTATAAAAAAATTAAAAACTGATATTGATATTCAAACCCGTCTTAAAATAAAATTTATTATGTTTGCCGTTTTGGCTATAGGTATTCTGACATTAGGGAATATGCCTGCTTTGAATGGAATTAATATTTATCCGCCCGGGAACTTTGCCTTTATACCGATGCTCTTCATGGCGTGGGGAATTTTCCGGCATGACGCAATAAAGATTAATCTTTATACAAAGCGGAGAATTGCCGGAACTATTGTGCGTATATTTATTACCCTGATGCTTTTAGCTGCAATACCCATCGGCTTCTGGGCCATTGGAAGTTATAGTTTTAGTCATATTATTGATAAAACTTTACATTATGGAATTCCTCCTTTCATATCTTTTCTGTGTTGTGTTTTTTTATCTTATCTCTCTCTGCGATTGGGGGATTACCGCAAAGAATCAATTATCTTCAGTCTTCTGATGTTAGTTTATGCACTATTAAGTATCGATATTTATCTCAACTGTATTATTACGGATCCTGTCATCGGGCTTCGGGTGAGCAGGTTCAGTCATCCTTTTGTTGTTTTTCTTCCGGCACTGGGGATGCACCTGATACGCGTGGTCACAGGGCGTCGTTCTGTGAACAGATTACTTTGTTTGAATTATATCATATCAATATTTCTTTTAGCTTTTTCGCAATCTAACTATTATCTGCAGGGGATGAATGTATATTCATGGGGATTATTTGCAAAGAAGGCAATTCTGTTTGATGTAATGAGCGTCGTTTCAGCTTCAACACTCATATACAATATTGTGATTCTTATCAGTGCTTATCGGCATAGCGGCAACCGTTTTTTCAGACACCGTTTTCTTTTTCTTCTTATCGGTTTTGCAAGTACTGCTATTTTGTCGCTTGGGAATATACCTGCGATGAACGGGTACGGATTTTATCCTGTAGGCAATTTCATTTTTATTCCGGTAACATTTTTCGCCATAGCGCTTTTCAGGCACAACATCCCTGAGCTGATCCGTTTTGGAGGATCTTTTTCATATTTCGGAGTAATGTCAGGCGGAGTTTTTGCTGCTGTTTATTTACTTTCTGTAAAACACTCTGATAAATATTTACCCTTATATACCGGACTTTCAATTTTCAGTATTTTGATTTTTGATTTTTTTCTCCGCCGGCTTCGTGATGGGATATCGGGCAGACATATTAAACATTTACAGATTGCTCTGGAGAATCTTAGTGATAAGCTTTCCAGAGTCCGGACTCTGGATGATATTGCCGGATGCATTTCACAGTCATTCTTTTATGATCTGGATTGCGGTGAATGCTCTGTTCTGATCCACCAGGAAAACACAGGGGAATATAAAGGGAACAAGTTCATGAACAGAAGGCATGAATTTATTTCCGGCAAGAATTTAGATGAACGTTTATCATTTATTACAATTCCTTCCGATCATCCGCTTCTCGGTTATGTTGAGACTAAGTATTCTCCCGTTAAACAGGAGAATATTGAGTTCTGGCTTCTCAATAACGAGAGGGCCGTGGAGATGAATGATCCACTCCGGAGGGCCGAAATAATTCTCCCGGTTTTTTTCGAGAACCGTCTCTCTGCTATAATACTGCTTGGTGTGAAAAGTTCAGGTTCGATGTATTCCAGTTATGAAACAGCATTTCTCTATCAGCTTGGAATTATTCTTGGTCCGCATATTGAAAATGCAGGAATTCTTCAGAGACTTGAAAATACTCTGGAGGAACGGACAGGAAAACTGCGGGATTCGGAAAAAAAATACAGGACACTGCTTCAGACCAACAACGTGGGATTTTTCGAAATTGATTTAAGCGGAAAAATAGTATCCTGCAACGATGTTGTTCTTTCCTTTACCGGGTATACTCAAGAGGAATTCATAGGTATGAGCTTCTTAAAAATAATGACTCCGGAAATTTCTAAAAAGATTTTTTCCGAATATCATCGTGTTTTTTTAAAAGAAGTCGGACTGGGATCAATTGAGCATGAAGTAATAAGAAAAGATGGTTCATTAGGATTTGTTGAAACAACAGTATCTGCGATAATAGATAAATCAGGTAATGTTACAGGGTTCAGTACAATTGCAGTTGATGTTTCCAACAGGAAATCAGTTGAAAATGCCTTGAGGGAAAGTGAAAAAAAATACCGTCACTTTATTGAAAACGCAAATGAGATAATATATAAGTCTGACTGGCGCGGTAACTTCATTTACTCAAATCCGGCCTGTCAGAAAATGGTGGAATATAGCAATGATGAAATCAGTCATATGAATTATCTTGATTTTATTCCACCCGAAAACCGCGAAACTGAATATGAGTTTTACAAAAATCAGTTAAAAAATAAAATTGATGAAACACATCGTGAACTTTCTTTAATAACTAAATCCGGAAAGATTTTATGGGTTGAGCAGGATGTAAGATCTGTAAAAGATGAAAACGGACGAATTGTCGAATTCGACAGCATTGTACACGATATAACAGAGAGAAAAGCCGCTGAGGATGCCTTGCGTGAAAGTGAAATGCGCTATCAGCAGCTCATGGAGAATGTAAGTGATTGTGTTTTTATCTGCAAGCTTGATGGTCATTTCAAATATATTAATCATGCAATTACCCGGATATTCGGCATGAGTCAGAGCGATTTAATAGGGGCACACTTTTTATCAATCGTACATCCGGATTATCGTGATAAGCAGATTGAATTTTATCGAAAGCAGGTGATGGAAAATATCGAAATAACCCGTTGTGAATTTCCCGTTCTAATGAAAAACGGTGAAATTGTTTGGGTTGGTCAGACTGTCAGAATGATAAAAAATAATGAGGGAGAAATAGAATTTTACGGTATAGCCCGGGATATTTCCAATCTTAAAAAAGCTGAGGATGCACGCCGTGATCTGGAGGAGGCGAAAACCCGTTTTTTCGCAAACATCTCCCACGAAATACGAACACCGCTAACTCTTATGCTCGGGCCGATTGAATCTGTCCTTCAGGGGGACTATGGAAAAGAGATCGGGAATGATTTTTTTAAAAGTCTTCATCGTAATACATTGAGTCTATTAAAACTTGTGAACAATCTCCTCGATTTTTCTAAAATTGAAGCCGGTAAAATGGTTTTGAATGTACAGGAAGGGGATATGGTCTATTTTGCAAATCATTATATATCCAGTATTCAGCAGGCAGGCAAATTAAAAAATATTAATCTGAATTTGAAATCATCTGCCGATTCGATTATGATCTTCTTTGATCCTGAAAGGCTGGATAAAGTTTTTATGAATCTTCTTTCAAATGCGTTAAAGTTTACCGGAGAGGGCGGAACAATTTCTATCAATCTTATTGATGATGAGGATTATTGTCGAATAGTAGTGTCCGACACCGGAGAGGGAATACCTGAGAACAGCATGGAGGTAATATTCGACCGCTTCAGTCAGGCGGATACAACTTCTACCAGGAAGTATGAAGGTACAGGTATAGGTCTTGCACTGGTGAAGGAACTAGTGGAACTGCACGGAGGATCGATCACTCTGGAAAGCCGATATATCGAAAAATACCCCGATGATCACGGGTCAGTCTTTACTGTGAGTCTGCCGAAGGGTATAGCTCACCTTGAAAACAGGGCATATGTTAAATTTTCCGAAAAGAGCAATCTTGATGATTATGTAAAAGATTACCGGTTAATTGGAATCCGCGAGATTGAATCATCAGGAAATTCTGAACCGGTTCCTTCTGCCGGGGTGCAGGTCGATGAAATGTTAAACTCCGGTATGAAAAAAACTGTACTGGTTGTTGATGACAATGAGGACATGCGGAATTTCATGAAGGTACTTCTCCGGAAGCATTACCGTATAATACTTGCAGTGAATGGAGAGGAAGGGATCAGCATCGCCAGAAGTCAGAGACCTGATCTCATTCTAACAGATGTTATGATGCCTGTAATGAACGGTTTTGAGATGACATCGATAATAAAGAACGATGACGATCTAAAAACAATCCCTGTAATAATGCTCACGGCAGATACCGAACTTATGAATAAAGTAACAGGACTTGAAAATGGAGCTGATGATTACCTGCATAAACCTTTTAACTCAATGGAGCTTATCACGCGCATCTCTTCACTTATGAAAAATTATGAATATCAGCAGATCATAAGCCGCAGGAATTCAGATATTGAAAGCGAACTTGAAGTGGCCCGACAGCTGCAGCATCGTCTTCTACCGCTATCGATGCCTGAAATTTCCGGATATAATGAATATGCAGTCTATATTCCAATGGACAAAATCGGCGGAGATTTTTACGATATCGAAAATCGTGATGGATTTCTTAATCTGTTTATTGCCGATGTCTCCGGGCATGGTCTTCCGGGTGCTTTTCTGGCAACAGTGACAAAAATTGCTCTTGATAATATTGCTGTCCGCACCGCATCAAACAAAGTCCTCTATCTACTAAATAATGTTATTCTCCGGCATACTGTGAAGAGTCATTTTGTTACAGCATTTTTTGCAATGATTGACATCAGTACAAATGTTATGCGGTACGCAAATGCAGGTCACACACCTTCGATTCTTTATCGTAAAAAAAATGATGAATTAATTGAGCTTCGTACCAAGGGAAAACCTCTGGGCTGGTTTAATGATATTCATATTGAAGAAAAAACAATTCAGCTTGAATCCGGTGATAGAATAATATTCTATACAGACGGTATTACAGAGTGCAGCAATTCTTCTGATGAGCTTTATGAGGATGAGCGATTTATAAAAGCAATTAAAGATTATTCCGGATTGTCTGCCGAAATGTTTTCAAAAGAACTCATGAAGGAGCTTGAGTTATTTAACGGCGGCAGCTCATTCGATGATGATATTACAATGATGGTAATTGACGTACTATGATTTTATAAATATTAAAGCGCTTAAAAAAATAATCCGGTTCTCCAGTAAATATTCTCCCGAATTTTAAAAAAGAGAAAAGTCTGAAGAGTAGATATATTAATCTCGACAAGATAAATAGAGCATTCTGTCAATCGAAACAAATCCTGCGCTTATAGTAACCTGTTTAAGAAATAATTATTTTAATTAAAATTCTACTATGAATATATTTATAATTAAGAAATTTTTGTAATTATGGAACTTTTCTATTGCAAAAAGGGTCTAAATATGGTAGCTGTTTTAAAACTGATGTGTTTAGTTTGTAAATATGCTACTTAACAAGATCGTGAAATTTATTTTTAAAAAAACCGGACTTAATCAGAACACCATCAGTTTCAATTTAGATTATTGATAATTACAAAATAAATTAAATAAAAGCAGGAATCATTATGAAAAAGAAAATTCTGTTTATCAGCTGTCTGATAATCATTTTTTCGATAATAGGGTTTAACATCTATCAGAAAATACAGAAGTCCAAACGTGCTCCAAGGTCAAACGAGTTTGCCGTAGGTGTACAGCTTCTAAAAAAGGAAATGGTGGATATTTCTTATGAGTTTAACGGTATTTTAGAGGGAGATCCTCAGGTGAAAGTTTACTCTGATATCACCGGAAAATTTATACGTAATGCAGTTTCAGAAGGCGGGTATGTTAATAGGGGCGGTGCTATTGCCTTTATAGACAGGGATATCATCGGGCAGGAATTTCAGCCGGCAATGATCGTTTCACCAATCAGTGGAATGGTTAAGAAACTTTACTTCTCGGACCGTGGAGCTGCTGTAAACACAGCTCTACCTATTGCGGAAATTGCCAATACGGAGAGGGTAAAAGTAGTAGTGAATATAGGTCAGGAGAATATCGGAAAAATCAGAAAAGGAATGCAGGCACGGATATCTCAGGTTTTTGATTCTTCAATAAGTATTTATTCATCCGTTTCTTCTGTAACTCCATTTGTAGATAGTGATACTCTTACTGGTTCATTTGAAGTTAAAGCTCCGGGAGTTAAGAGTATGACTATCGGTTCTTCTGTTACGGTAAGTGTTGTAACCGGAAAAATTAGCGCTTTCATGGTTCCCCTGGGAGCGGTTAATATGGGAATCAATGAGGTATATGTTTTTGTAAATGACAAAGGTAAAGCGCGTAAGGTCGCTGTTACTCAGGGATATATAAGCAGAGATAAAGTTCAGATATCCGGAGATTTTAAAGAGGGAGATGAGCTTATAACTGATGGAAGTTTCAAATTATCAGAAGGATCAAGTGTGAAAATTGTGGGAGATCAGCAGAAAGGTGACGATAAAGGGACGCAGAAATGAATATAGCTCAACTTGCAATTAAAAAACCGGTTTTCATTGTGATGATACTTGCTTCGATTATCACTCTCGGTGTTATCGGATATACAAGACTTCCTGTTGATCTTCTTCCGAATGTCGAATTTCCCACGCTGGTTGTGACAACACAATATCCCGGAGCTTCATCTGCTGAAATTGAAACTCTCATCACAAAACCTCTTGAGAATGCTCTGGCCAATGTTGAGGGACTGGATACTCTCTCTTCACAATCGCGTGAAGGTGTATCGAGAGTAAATATTACATTCCGGATTGGAGTAGATATTAAATTTGCAGAGCTTAAGGTTCGTGCCAAGGTCGATCAGGCTAGGCAGAAACTTCCTGACGATGTAACAGATCCGGTAATCAACCGCTTCTCGACAGATGACAGTCCCATTATGTTCCTGTCAATTCAGGGGAATAAATCTCTCAGCGATCTGCGTGAAATTCTGGAGAATAATATCCAGCCGAAGATTGAATCTATCAATGGTGTCGGATCAATTTCAATTCAGGGCGCTCAGCAGAAAATAATAAAAATTACTGTAAATGGAGATCTTTTAAGGGCGAACGGAATCAGTTATACTCAGATCAAAGATGCTATTACCAAAAAAAATGTAAGTATCCCTGTGGGTGACATCAGGCCGATGAGCAAATTCACAACATTGCGGGTCTACGGTAAGGCCGAATCGATAACTGAAATTGCAGGTAAAACTATTTCAACATCAAGCGGTAAAATTATCAGGATTTCCGATGTTGCGAAAGTTGAAATGTCATCGGTCGATCCCGATACCCGGGCCCGGGTCAAAAGTGAAAACGCAGTTATGTTCCGTCTTTACAAACAAAGCGGTAGCAATACAGTTGAAGTTTCGAAAGCCTTGCGAAACGAACTTCCGGCAATTCAAAAACTTCTTCCGCCTGATGTGAAGATAAAAATTGTAAGTGATACTGCAGATGCAATAAATAGAAGTATTCAGGGTGTACAGCATGATATTCTTTTAGGAGCATTCCTTTCGATTATTATTGTATGGTTTTTTCTCGGTAATTTCCGTTCAACAATTATTACTGCAGTCGCTCTCCCTACATCTATTCTGGGTGCATTCTTTTTTGTGAATGCTGCAGGTTTTTCGATTAATACAATGACACTACTGGCTCTCTCGCTCTCTGTGGGGCTGTTGATAGATGACTCGATTGTCGTGCGGGAAAATATTTTCAGATATATAGAGCTTGGTGATGATCCGAAGACCGCTGCGGTGAAGGGTACAAACGAGGTCGCCCTTGCGGTTATCTCTACAACGCTTTCGATTATGGCGGTCTTTATTCCCATCTCATTACTACAGGGTGTTATCGGACAGTTTTTCAAAGAGTTCGGATTTACAATTGCGTTTGCTCTGGGAATTTCACTTATAGATGCGTTCACCTCTGCGCCGATGCTCTCCGCCTACTGGTACAGGCATACCGACAAGGCCCATGCAAAGGGGATGAGTCTTTTTTTTATAAATCTTTCCGGCCAATGGAATACAATTTATGAAAGAATAAATGAATTATATCATAGAGTTCTTCACTGGAGTCTTGATAACAAGAAAATTGTTATGATCCCGATTATATTCCTTTTCGTTATCTGTATGTATGCATCGCGTTTTATAGGAAGCAACTTTATGTCAAATACAGATTCAGGATCAATCGGATTTGATATTCAGGCATACCCCGGCGCTTCATTTGATGAGGTAGATCAGTATCTGAAAAAAATAGAAGAATATGTTGCACAACAGAAAGAAGTGGCAGTGTTTTACACTACACTTGGCGATCAGGGTCTAATCAATGCCGGAGCGGTTGATATCGAACTAAAACCAATTAAAGATAGAGAAATAACCACGCAGCAGATGATTGCACGGCTCCGGAAGTTCACAAAGGGCACTCTTGAAAAAAATCTTGTTATCCGGATATCTGAAAAGACAGTGAATATGACTGGAACAGGCGGAGGCGGATCCGGAATTCAATTGATTCTTAATGGCTCCGACCTCAAGGTGCTGGATGAACTGGCTCAAAGAGTATTTGCTGTTGTCTCTGCAACGCAGGGTGCAACAGACGCTAATTCATCGTCTCAACCCGGAAATCCGGAGATAGTTATCAAACTGGATCCGGTTAAGGCAGAGAAACTCGGATTTAACGAAAATGAACTTGGAACTTCTCTTCGCGATCTTATACAGGGCTCAACGATATCAACCTTTACACTTGCTGATAAAGAATATGACATCATCCTGCGTCTGAGAGAAGAAGACCGGAACAGTGTTGAAGATATAAAAAATATAATCATCACCGCAAAAAATGGAACAAAACTTCCTCTGTCGGCAATTGCAGACTTTTCGTATTCATCATCACCCGTACGCATTGCCCGTGAAAACAAACAGCGCATTGTGCGGATCAGCGCGAATATTGCTGATGGATCTTCCATGACCGAAGTCATCAGCAGGATTGACGAAGGCATCTCGAAAAATATAGTATTCCCCAATGGATACGGATATTACTACAGCGGACAACAGAAACAATTCGCGGATCTTCAAAAGCAGATTATATTTGCAGTATTCATTGCGCTTATATTTATGTATATGATTCTTGCTTCGCTGTATAACTCTTTTGTTCAGCCGATAGTCCTCATGGCATCGATTCCGCTTGCAATTATCGGATCATATCTGGCACTGCTGCTGACAAATGTAGATCTTGATATCTACGGTTATATAGGACTACTGCTTGTTCTGGGACTTGTTGCAAAGAACGCAATTCTACTGATAGACTTTACCAACAAGATGCGTGACGATGGGATGACTATACGGGAAGCTCTTCTTCACGCGAGTCCAATCCGGCTTAGACCGATTTTAATGACAAGTTTTGCGATGATTTTCGGGATGCTCCCCCTTGCGCTTGGAATGAATGAAGGATCACGCGGCCGGGAAGCGCTGCCGGTCACTGTAATCGGAGGTATTATAACCTCTACATTCCTTACACTGATAGTTATACCGGTTCTCTATGAATGGGTTGAAGCAATACTTGAAAAAAGAAAGATCCATGCGGAAATTTCAGATGATGTTATAAGTAATATCTATATATCACCTTTGCCTGATTTACCGGAAGAGAAACCGAAACGCAAAAAGAAAAAAAACACCCGGATTTGATATGCGGCAGGAGAATATTTCATGAAGAGACTTTATATAACCGCAGCAATATGTTTACTGCCGTTTATTATTCTTACAGCGCAGGATGCCGGAAAGCTGAGCCTGCGTGATGCGATTACTCAGGCATTGACCGAGAACAATTCCTATAAAAGCAACAGGTCAAAGGTTGCTGAGTCTCAGGCACAGCTTGACGAAGCATGGGGAGCTCTCTGGCCGGTGCTGGCTTCTGATGCTTCATATCTTAAATCAGGTGAAGAGTCCGCGTCGGGGACAAAGATTGATTCACAGTACCTTTTAAATATTGTAAATTGTTCAATATCGTTAAATCCCGGAACAGTTTATAATTCAATTATGGCAGCACGTGATGAGAGGATCATTGCAGAAAATAATCTGCGGGTTACGCGGGGAGAAATTGAGAAGTCAACAATTAAGCTTTTCTACAACCTGATTCTAGCCCGAGAAACAGTGAGGATCCAGACAGAGTCGGCTGATTCTCTGAGGGAAAACTTAAAATTAGTCTCTGCTGCATATGAACGAGGAAGAGCATCCCGTCTTGATTTTCTTACTGCAAAATTGACCCTGGCAAATTCCGAAACTGATCTTCATAATGCAGAGAGCAGCGCCGAGACTGCACTGGCAGCACTAAATATTAATCTTGGCAATAGTGTAGATATGGCTATTGTACAGGATGACTCCTTTAAGGAAATTCCATCCGATGAAAAAGAAATTATGATGCTCGATCCGGAAAAACGGTCGGCGTTCATAAACACTCTGGCATCTGAATCTTTAAAAAACAGACCGGAGCTTATAATAAAGAGAACTACCGTAGAGCAGTATAAACATAATGAAGGAATTCAGTCCGCAACGTATCTCTGGCCCTCTTTTTTTGTAAACGGAAAATACAGTAAATCCAGATATAATCCCGAGTCCGGATTGACTGCTTCGGGCGTCATGAATGAACAATGGACTGATTCATGGTCTGTCGCAATGGGCGCTACTTACAGATGGGGTTCCGTTGTACCATGGGATGCCTCAAATTCGCGGAAGCGGCAGCAGGAAGAAAAAAAGAAACAGGCACAATATGATCTGGATGACTTTGTGAAACAGATTACCCTTGATGTAATTCAGAACTACTCAAGTATGAGAGCCGCTTACAGCGCGATAGTTTCTCAGAAGGCTAATGTTATGATTGCAGAAGAGAATATGAAGGCCGCACAGGCGCAGTTCAGAAATGGTGTAATCGACAATAGTAAACTTCTTGAAGCAAATATTCAGCTTATTAAAACAAGAAGCAATTATATTCAGGCGCTTGTTTCATATTCAATTGCCAAGTCTTCACTTAATAACATTATCGGGCGTGAATATTTCAATCTGTATTGAGTGTTTATAATTCACCGTTGTTCCAGATGACTTATGTGATTTATCTGAAGGGGCAATGTCTGATTTTTATTTATAAAATGGGCTCTTTCCGGAAAGTTGGGAAAATAAATAATTTAATTCAAACCTTCAAGCCCCCTATCCCCGGTCGGTTGCACCGGGTATATCAGTTATATCGCTGTTAGTTTTAATATTGTTATGATTCATAAATTCACTAATAATTTCTCTCTTGCGTGCCCCCTCCGGGGGGCAGGGGGATATAGGAATGTCAATTATCCAAACATTCCGGAAGGAGCTGTAAAATGTTAATAAATAGAAATTAGAAACCTATCCTTTAAAATTATCAAATAAGAATACGTCTTTGAGTTTAACTCTCTCTGCTTCAGAAAGATTGCCTTCAACTTTTGAGTATGCTTTTTTAAATGTATCAACTATAAGGAAAAGTTTCTGGATCGGAATATTTTCAGTTTCAATCCTGTCGCTGTATGTACCTTCATCAATCTGTTTTGTCACTGAATCGGACTGGGTTTCTATGATAGAATAAATTTCTTCAGATTCAGAAATTTCTGCACCGGCATCAATGAGTATTTTTTCCGCATAAAGCAGAAACGCAAGGAATGCCTCAACGATTAATGACCGTTCCAGTATTGCCCATTTTTTCAGCATTCTTCTTACTTCCGATGGATTAATTCGCGGTATCTGGAAGTGCTTTAAAAATGTGTCACTCAAATGCAGTCTGGTATGGCTGACACTGTTTAGAATTTCAAGTTTCAGGTCGGGGAGAGAGTCATCAGCTATTGAGGTCGGATCTATCACTGCAATACGGCTGATTTTTGCGTCTCCAGGCATCCGGCATGATACTATCATCAGATCTGAACTTTTTCCTGCAGTGACAAATTTTTTTTCTCCTGTTACCTTAAATCCATCACCTGACTCCGTTAGTATCACAGGAGCCGCGGAATTTTCAGAGTGAGCAAGAGCACATAGAGAATTATGGTCTACTCTGCTCAGCATAGAGGATAGTTCTTTATCATTCTCAGATTTTAGTACAATATCTTTAAGGATCGGTCTTATCAGGGCCGCCTGTACAATCCACAATACCGAGAGCCCAAGATCGCCGGTTTCTTTTGCTATAAGCATCGATGGCCGGCCTGTTCTGTAGAGTGTCAGATCCGGTCTGAATTGTCCTGAGAGACTGGTCCATATTTTCTTCTGTTCACCTATATCGGCGGTTCTTTGCAGATAGTTTGACTTAATCAGTTCCAGAAGTTCTGTCATGTTGGCACCTCTTTGATCTCAGGATTAAAAGTATCTGCCCATAAACCAGCAGTTTAATTTCTTTACCCGCGCCTTCGGCGCGGGGAAAACCGTAATTACCTGCTGTCTTTGAGTAGTTACGATTTAAATTTTGAAAATTTACAGCAGTAGTATTGAATATTAAAACTGCAGGATAATGTCAAGCGATCTATTGAGATTATGGGAATAAAAGTTTAATGCTTTACATGCTTATTGAGAGCCTGATTCTTGTTTTATGAAAAGAAATTATATATTTACTAATGTATATCATATTGATAAAGAAGCGGAAGAGGTCTGGCGGAAGGTTGTCGATGTAGAATCATGGCCGGGCATCTGGAAGTACTTTCGGTATGTGGCTATTCAGGGGAATGAAAAGAATCTTCGATATGGAAGTATTATTCATTGCAGGGTAAGAGCCGCAATGTTTTATAAACTGGAATTTGCCGTAACGGTAAAAGAGATTGTTCCCTATGATAAATTGGTGGTTACGTGCAGCGGCGATCTTGAAGGGGAGGGAACCTGGCTCCTGAATAGTGACGGAGGCTCAGTGGAATCACATTTTGAATGGAATGTTACAACAGATAATGTATTTTTAAAATTTATTGAGATGCTCCCTTTAGGTAGAAAATTTCTGCAGTTCAACCATAGAATAGTTATGGAAGAGGGCTACAGATCATTTCTCCGGGAGTAAAAATTTCTTTAATCCGGAAAGTGTTTTATAAGGTATAGTCCATCCTCCTAATCGTACCATAAAATCCGGTATCGTTCCCCCTGATTCACCTGCTACGGAAAACTTAACTTCTGTCAATCCCGGGTTGGTTTCTATAAGAGTGACCGTACTTGACATAGTGTAAATGCGCACATTTTCATTATTGACCGGTTTATATTTTTCAGCATCACCTTTTGGAAGAGCACTTATCGTGAAGGTAATTGTGCCTGATTCTTCAGCAGTTTTTATAATTACAACCGTATCTCTCCTGCTGACCGGCCATGGCGGAGCTGTGATATAGTATGCAATCTTATCGCCTGAGTTAGATCCTGCAAGTAACTCCGAGTGAATGCAGTCTGCCATCCAGTACCTATTTGCGGGTATGTCCAGAATTGCCTTCAATATAATATCAGCCGGTTTGTTTATTGTTGTAATTGCAAGAAATTCGTAAATACCGTCAGTTACTCCTTCACGATGGAAAATTTTTATATCAGAGATAGTGCGGGAATATTTCCAGGGTTTATCATTTCTTAACGGATCAGTAAATGCCGATGAAAAAATCAGAAGGAATATAGTTAGAGTTAAATATTTTTTCATTAAGATATCCACATTTGATTTAGTTACTTTATGCGTTTTTTATATATAGTCATTAACCGTATCTCAACGGCCTATTAAATCCCCCGGAGTGGGACTTGAGTATTGAATTCATCATAGTAATAATTAAAATTGAAAGTTTTTATCAACAATGCCTTGCCCCCTCCGGGGGCAAGGCTGAAGTGATTGTTTAATTTGGACAGATTAAAATTAAGTCGGCTCCGGAGGTCGGGGCATCTGAATTATTTTTTCTTTTTGTTTCTCAATAGAGATTCCACTTTGAGTGGAAGCCCGTAGATGTTAAGAAAACCTGTTGCATCTTTCTGATCGTAAAGTTTGCTCGCGTCAAAAGTTGCGATATCCGGTTCATAAAGAGTGTCTTCGGACTTTCTGCCCACCAGCGTGCAGTTTCCTTTATAAAGTTTTAATCTGACTACGCCGTTAACATATTCCTGAGTCTTATTGATGAGCAGGTCAAGTGCCTCACGTTTTCTGCTGAACCATAAACCGTTATAAATCAGTCTGGAATACTCATTCGCAAGGTCATCCTTGAAATGCTGAGTGTCTCGATCTAGAGTGATCGACTCCAGATCGCGGTGTGCAATCATAAGAACCGTTCCTGCAGGAGTTTCATAAACACCTCGTGATTTTATTCCCACTAGTCTGTTCTCAACTATATCAACACGACCGATTCCGTTTTCGCCGGCAATTTTGTTAAGCTTCTTCATCAGTTCGACTGGTTTGAGCTTTTTCCCGTCGATTGCAACCGGTTCACCTCTTTTGAATTCGATCTCAATATACAAAGGTTTGTCCGGAGCTTTTTCTGGAGATTTTGTAAGGAGAAACATGCTCTCGTCAGGCTCACGGTACGGATTCTCCAGAATGCCTCCTTCGTATGAAATGTGCAGAATATTTCTATCCATGCTGTATGGTTTGTCCTTGGTTACCGGTAGTGGTATATTGTGTTTCTCGGCGTAATCGAAGAGTTTTGATCTTGAATCGAGTTCCCATTCTCTCCATGGTGCAATAATCTGAAGATCAGGAGCGAGAGATTTGAACGCCATCTCGAATCGCACCTGGTCATTACCTTTGCCGGTTGCGCCATGACACACAGCATCAGCCTTCTCTCTTCTTGCTATCTCAATCTGACGTTTTGCAATTACAGGGCGCGCCAGAGAGGTGCCAAGAAGATATCTGTCTTCATAAATTGCATTAGCTTTTATAGCCTGGAATATATAGTCTGTAACAAACTCTTCGGTAAGATCTTCGATGTAGCATTTGCTGGCACCGGTTTTTTTTGCTTTTGCCTTAAGCCCGTCCAGCTCCTCCTCCTGTCCGATGTCTGCAGCGTATGCAATTACTTCACAGTCATAAGTCTCAACCAGCCATTTGAGTATTATCGATGTGTCCAGTCCGCCGGAATATGCAAGTACAACTTTTTTTATTTTTTTCATTTATATGTTCCTCTCTTTTATTTCCCCATCAGTGCGCAGAGTACTGCTTTCTGGCAGTGCAGTCTGTTCTCCGCCTGATCAAATATTATTGATTGTTTTCCGTCCATAACCTCGCCGGTTATCTCTTCCCCTCTGTGTGCTGGAAGACAGTGGAGAACTTTTGTATCTTTACCGGTTTTATTCAGGAGATTTGTATCTACAATATATTTTGAAAAAATCTTTTTTCTCTTCGCGGCTTCTTTCTCCTGTCCCATGCTAACCCACACATCTGTATAAATATAATCTGCCCCTTCAACGGCTTTGTCAATATCATTTGTGATAACGATCTTTGAATATGAATTTGCAGCCAGCTTATAGGCCTTTTCAACTATTGCCATTTCAGGTTCAAATTTTTTCGGACAGGCGATTGTAATATCTGTGCCGAGTATCGCCGCACCCATAAGGAGAGAGTTTGCTACATTGTTTCCATCCCCAATGTAAGTGAGCTTAACTTTTGCGATATCTTTCTCTCTCTCGAAAATAGTAAAGTAATCTGCCAGTGCCTGGCATGGATGATACGAGTCTGTCAGTCCGTTTACTACGGGAATATCCGCATGCTTTGCAAGCTCTACAACTTTATCGTGAGCGAAAGTTCTTATCATAATACCGTCATTGTACCTGGAAAGAACTTTTGCCGTGTCAGCAATTGTTTCACCACGTCCAAGCTGAATTTCATTACTGCTGAGAAAAAGTGCGTGTCCGCCAAGCTGAAGCATTCCGGTTTCAAAGGATACTCTTGTGCGTGTGGAGTTTTTTTCAAAGATCATTGCCAGAGTTTTGTTCTCAAGCACTTTTCTGAATTTACCTTTCTTTACCTCTTTCTTAAGAGAAGCTGAACATTCGAAGAGTCTGAATATATCATCTCTCGACAGGTCTGCAAGTGTAAGAAAATCTTCAGTGCTTATTCGAGGAATTTTCATATGATTCACCATTCTTTAAAATTAATTTTTCAAAAATATCCATACCCTCTTCGAGAGTCTTCATACTTATGTTCAGAGGGGGCATTATTCTTATAACGTTTCCGGCTACACAGTTTAAAATTAGTTTCTCTTCGAGTGCATCTTTAACAAACTGTTTGCCCTCTTCAGCTATTTCAACTCCGATGTGAAGTCCCATTCCCCGAAGACTCTTTATGTAACCGGTCTTCTGTTTAATCTTTTTCAGTCTGTCGAACATGTAGTTTGATGACGCATTGACAGATAATACAAACTGTTTCTTTTTTACTTCATTTAATACAGCTGAAGCGGCTGCGCATGCAAGATGATTGCCACCGAATGTTGTTCCATGCGTCCCCTGCGGAAGATGTTCCGAGAGAAAATTTTTTGCATGAATTGCACCGATGGGAACACCGCCGCCGAGACCCTTCGCCAGTGTGAGAATATCCGGTGTAACATTAAAGTGCTGGTGAACATAAGTCTGACCGGTTCTTCCAATGCCGGTCTGAACCTCGTCGATGATTGTAAGTATTCCCTTCTGGTTGCAGGTTTCAAAAATCTCTCTTACAAAATCGGCATCGGCAACATTGATTCCGCTTTCACCCTGTATAAGCTCAAGCATTACCGCCGCTATATGTTTATCGTGCTTTAATATTTTTCTGATCGCTTTTTTATTGTTGTATGGCGCATATATAAAACCTGGAACTATAGGTCCGAATCCTCCATGAATTTTTGTCTGTGCAGTGGCGGACATCGATCCGAAAGTTCTTCCATGAAATGAGCCTGTAAAGGTTACTATCTTATATTTTTTTCTGTGAATGCTTAATCCGTAACGTCTAGCGAGTTTTATAGCAGCTTCATTGGCTTCGGTCCCGCTGTTCACGAAGAGAGACTTTCCCGGAAATGAAGTTTCCGAGATGAGTTTTGCGGTTTCAATCTGTTCCTGATTTAAAAACAGGTTTGATGAGTGAATTAACTTGTCGATCTGACCGTGAAGCGCCTTCTGATATGACTTATCAGAATATCCAAGAGCGGATACAGCAATGCCCGATAAAAAATCGACATATTTTTTATTATCCTGATCGTAGAGATATGAACCGTCACCCTTTACAAATGAAACCGGGAGTCTATCTCCGTAATTCTGGAAAAGAAACTCTTTGTCGTCGTTCATAATTTTTGTAAGTTTTGATGAACCCACTTTTTAACTCCGTTTAGAAAAGATTAAGAATGCTTTGACTCTCTGATTCTGAAAACACATATAACTCCCGCTCGATTAAATCAGTCGGGAGTTGTAAATCAACACAGATGTATTTATAAAGTATTGATTTTATCGGGATTTTGCTGTCAATTATTAAAATAAAAACGGTGGAAATTTACCGGTATCTACTTATAAATCCCCCCGTTTCACTCCGTTCAACATTCCCCTTTGGTTAAAGGGGGTTAAAAAATCCAACAGGTAAAACCCCCTTTAACAAAGGGGGTAGCCTACAGGCCGGTGGATTTTTAGTTTATTAACATGACGAAATTTGTGCTTAATTTTATCAAGTTTTGTTTTTCAAGTTTAATATATGAGTTATAAAGTGGGAGCATCAGTCATCCTCTCCGTCGTCATCATCTCTGAATTTAAGATCCTTGTTGAGTATCCCTATTGCAAACTCACCCTTTTCTGTTAATTTATCAATAATGGAGGTCATGCAGTCGGCGTTGAAACTGATATATTCCTCAAATTTTTTTGTCATCTCTCTCCCTATTACAATTTCCTTTCCGGGAAAGACTTCACCTACATCTTTGAGAGTTTTTTTTATTCTGTGGGGAGATTCATAAATCATTATAATTCCTTCATGTGTTTTAAGCCTGTTGAGTTCGTTAACTCTCTTCCCCGGTTTTTTACTTAAAAATCCGCCGAAGAGAACTGTTTTCTCTGGAAATCCTGAAACTGAAATAAGTGTTGTCAGTGCAGAAACTCCCGGAACCGGGATTACGTTTATACCCTCTTTCCGCGCCATGGATACAATTTTGCTTCCGGGATCAGAGAGTCCCGGAGTTCCAGAGTCGGTCATATAACCTATATTGATATTATTCTTTACTTCATCGATGAGCGACAGAATTTTCCTGTCATCGGAATGCATATGCAATGAACGGAGAGGTTTGTTTATGCCGTGATGCGAAAGTATCCGCGCGGTCTGCCGTGTGTCTTCACAGTAGATTATCGCAACAGTCTCTTTTATTATACGGAGAGCCCGGAGTGTGATATCTTCGGGATTTCCAATTGGTGCTGCTATAATGTAGAGAGATGCACTTTCGGTCATATTGTTTTCCTCTTTATAATTGTACTAAACGAACCTCACTTATGTTTCTGTCTGCCATGTCATAAAATAGAAAGGTGTGAGGTTTAATTATTTTTCATTCTTAATTTGAGATGAAGGTTTATTTCTGGCAATGCTTTTTTATTCTATGAATTTAATTTGATATTAAATCATTTATTATTATTATAATAGTATAGTTTCTTAATCTAGTATCTCAAAAAAACAGTGATATTCTCTCCATCGCGAGGGAGAGGAATAGTTTATGAGTGCGTACGTTTCTTAACGTTTAAAGGCGGTGGACCTTTGCTTGATCAACACACATTACGTATAATTAATGCAATTAATGTCCCGGTTCTTGTAACGGATGAATCGGGTATTATACTGGCAGGCAATAAATCTGCAGTCAGTTTTTTTCATCAGGATAATTTAACCGGAACAGGTATACTTGAGTTTATACCGTCGATAATTTTTGAGGGAAACAGCCGGATTCTTTCGCTCAAAGAAGGTGAGGATTGTTATTTTTTTGGTGTAGAAGCTAAGGTAAATGGCAAGATCAGGGAAACGGATCTGGATGTTGTTCTTTTTGAAAGCGGAGAACACCGTATATATATCTGCACAATACAGGATATTACAATCTATTCAGAGCTGATGAATAGTATAAATAAATTCAGCACGATAATTGAGAACAGCCCCGCTTCTGTTTTAATAACTGATACTGATGGAAATATTGAATTTGTAAATAGTAATTTTCAGCAGCTTACCGGATACAGTTATGATGAGCTGACAGGTTCAAATATCAGTATGCTCGGCTCTCATTTTCAGAAGAAAGAGTTCAGAAAAAGTATAAGGGAGAGTCTTAAAGAGGGAGATAAATGGAAAGGGGAGCTTCTTAATATTACTAAGAATGGAACACCCTATTGGGTGATAGCAACAATCGCGCCGATTTTCAATAAAAACAATGAGATAGCTAATTATATATCTATTCAGGAGGATATAACCTACCTGAAAAAAATTGAAGAGGAATTAAAACAGTCGGAAGAGAAGTTCAGAGTTGTATTTGAGACTCTTCCCGAGGGCATTGCGGTTACCGATCTTTCTGGTGTTATAATTCAGGTTAACCAGGCATATATGAATATTCACGGGCATGACGTCAGAGGAGAGCTTGTCGGTAAAAACATATACGACGTTGCCGATGAAAAGATGAGTATTCTTTTACATTCACTTTTTGAAAAGGCCGGGAAAAACGGTTACAGTGAAATTGTAAGTTACGAAATAATTAATAACGGCAAAGTCTATGTTGAGCTGCAGGCGGCATTAATGACCGGCGGAAAAGGTCCAATCGGTTATGTTATACTGGCGGCGGATCATACAGTGAGAAGAAAAGCTGAGATTGCTCTCCGCGAGAGTGAAGCAAAAAACCGCGCCCTTATCGAAGCTGTTCCGGATATAATGTTCAGAGTAAACAATCAGGGAATATACCTGGATAAAATGCTGGGCACTAAAATAAGCGAGGTATTTCCTGAAAGTATCGCGGTTGATTCGGTGCGATATATCTCGGCAGCTATTACGTCACGGGAGATACAGATTTTTGAATATCCGGTTGTATCTGCCGGAAAGAATGAATTTTATGAATCGAGATTTATTGCAATTGAAGATGATGAAGTGCTGATAATCCTCCGCAATGTAACTGAAAGACATACTGCCATGATGCAGATTGAAGATGCGCGCCGTGAAGCCGAACTTGCGAACCGTTCCAAAAGTGAATTCCTCGCCAATATGAGTCATGAAATTCGAACACCTCTTCATAGTATAACTGGATTTATAGAACTTCTAATGCGCGGCAGACTTGATGAAGATCAGCGGGAATATCTTGGTATAATAAATAAAAGCGCTTCAAATCTACTCGGGATAATCAACGACATTCTGGATTTTTCAAAAATCGAGAGCCACAAACTTGAATTAAATAAAATAGAATTCAATCCCTTTACCGAATTTGAGTCTGTGGTGAGACTCTTTTCCATAAAAGCACGCGAGAAGGGGATGAAATTTTTTGCTTTCATTGATCCGGGGATACCCGAGGGTATTATTTCAGATCCGCTCCGGATTAAACAGGTGCTCTCCAATCTTTTAAGTAATGCTATTAAGTTTACTCCAGAAGACGGTGTTGTAATAGTTGAAATTAATCTATCGAGAAATAAGGATGGATTCTGTCTGATTAATTTTTCAGTAACTGATACCGGAATAGGAATTCCTGAACGAAAACAGAAGCAGATATTTGAAGCATTTGCACAGGCCGACAGTTCAATCACCCGGCGCTTCGGCGGGACCGGTCTTGGTCTAAGTATAAGCACCAGTCTGGTACGGCTGCTCGGGAGTGAAATTGTCCTTGAGAGTTCAATGGGGGTGGGGAGTAAATTTTATTTTACTCTGGAAGCTGAAGTTACAATTGATTCTTCTCCTGCGGAATTAATCAGAAAATCATATATTAAGGCATCGGTTATAACCGGGGATGCCGGGGACCATTCGTTTAAATATCTCTATGCATATCTTACAGCATGCGGCTGCGCAATACAAGTCTTTGAGAGCATCCCGCCGGCAGCCGGACAAGAGAGCGATGTTGTATTTATCATCAAACCATCCTTGCCGCTGTATAATGTGTCAGTTGAAGATATTAAAAATCTGAAATCTCCGGTAATTGCAGTAGCAGATGGTGATGAAACAGATGATTATACTCCTGATGTTAAGATGCTTTTTTTTGAAAAACTAAGTCATCCTTTATCACCTGAAATTATATTTAAAACCTTATCCGAAGTTGCAGATTTAAACCGACCTCAGAACATTATATATGGTGAAACTGAAGAGCATATAAATTTAAAATTTTCAGGAAAAATTCTGGTAGGTGAGGATAACAGTATTAATCAGAAACTTATGATGCTGCTTCTGAAAGATTATGGACTGGAGGTCGATCTTGCCGGCAACGGACTTGCAGTTTTTGAAAAATTCAGCAAAAACAGATATGATCTTATACTGATGGATATAAATATGCCTGTTGCAGACGGTATTGAAACGGCCCATATGATACGTGAATATGAAATTGAAAATGGATCTGGTGCTACACCGATTGTTGCACTCACGGCAAAGGCACTAAAGGGTGATCGTGAGATGATAGATCAAAGCGGAATGAATGATTATCTTTCAAAACCGATAGAAATGGATAAACTGGAGGCAGTACTGCTCAAATACCTCCCTTGTATAAAACGGGAAAAACAATCCGATCATCTTATGAGAAATGATGCTGATTCAGCATCTGTCGTTTATTATGATTTGAAGAAAACCGCAGCCGAGTTGAAAATTCCGGTAAATGTTCTTTTGAATATAGGGCGGGATTTTTTTGAGGACACAATGAAAGCTATTGATGATATCCGGGTGGCAGTTGAATCAGATACATATAAAGAGATTACCGCTTTTTCTCACAAAATTAGGGGAGCATCGGCAAATTTAAGATTTGTGAAACTAACGGAATTTTTCTCGGAGCTCGAGGAGAATTCTTTGAAATCTGAAAATAATTTTGATTATTCCGCAATGCTTGATATTATATTAAATGAAATAGATCTTCTTAAAAAATATTTCTAGAGTGGTTATAGTAACAGGGAGTTTAATATGCATACAGTTCTTGCAATTGATGATGATAAGACAACATTGGGAATTCTTGAATCTCAGCTTAACGGATTGGGATATAGAGTCTTTACAGAGAGAGCTGCCGTAAAGGGTCTGGAAATCGCAAAGGGATTCAACCCTGATGTTATACTTCTTGATCTGAATATGCCGGTTATGGATGGTTTCGCTGTGCTCGGTGCTTTAAGACGGGATAAGGAAACACGGGATATTCCGGTTATAATGTTAACATCAAACAAAGAGAAGGAGACAGTAGTTGAAGCAATGCGTCATGGAATTGTTGATTATATTGTCAAACCGCACAATCCGGATAAACTCAACCTTAAGATTCGTGCTGCAATTAATTATGGCGGAATGAAAAAGCAGCAGAATACAGATGTATTTATAGAGATCAGCAGAAAGGGGGAGATGTCCGTAATTGTAATGAGAGGGAGTATAAACGAAAAGGGATTCCAGAGGGATGTGAAAACTGTATTTAATAATTTTTTCATGAAGCAGATTCATGGGAAAATATGTATTTTTGATATAAGAAATGTTGGAGAAATGCAGAAACAGGATATTGAAGAGTTCGTGAACATCGTCAATATGTTTTCCGGTACCACAAAAAAGATAGTGGCCGGCAGACATTACGGTGCAATAGTAGCATCGACAAACCTTGAGGAGATAGCAGAACTATTTCTCTCATTCGGAGATCTTGAGCTTGAAATGAATACTGAATAACATAATCTGTTGACACAAAAAACCCCCGTTGTATCTTTTGCATTATGAAACTATCTATAATTAAAAAAGATGACAAAACCTCAGCCAGAGCATGTGAGCTTGAGACTTCCAGAAGTGTAATAAAAACCCCTGTGTTTATGCCTGTTGCGACCCGAGGAGCAATCCGTGCGCTCACACAGGCCGATGTCGAAAGCCTTGGATTTGATATTATTCTTGCAAACACATACCATATATATATGCGTCCCGGAACAGATGTGATATCTGCAGCAGGGGGCTTGCATAAATTCATGAATTATGAAAAGTCGCTCCTGACCGACTCCGGCGGATTTCAGGTTTTTTCGCTGAGCAATCTCTGCAAAGTAAGAGAGGACGGTGTTGAGTTCAGTTCGCATCTTGACGGATCTAAACATTTTTTTACGCCGGAGAAGGTTCTCGATATTCAAAAGGTAATAGGCTCTGACATAATGATGGTGCTTGATCAGTGTACCGATTATCCGATAGAAAAGAATAAGGCCGTATCTGCAATGGAAAAAACAATCGCATGGGCAGAGAGATCTAAAATATATTACGACAATACCTTTGACAGGGAACTCCAGGCATGCTTTGCCATTATACAAGGTAGTGTTTTTACAGATTTGCGGAAAGAGTGTGCAGACAGGCTTGTCGACCTCGATTTCCCCGGATATGCAATCGGAGGATTATCCGTAGGTGAGCCTAAGGAGATATATCGTGATATCACGGAAAATCTTCTCCCTCATATGCCCGAAAATAAGCCGAGATATATGATGGGTGTCGGAAGCCCGTTAGAAATACTTTTTGCAATCCGTCATGGCGTCGATATGTTCGATTGTGTAATGCCCACGCGTATCGCACGTAACGGCACTCTCTATACAACTAACGGACGTGTAAATATTAAAGCTGCACAGTTTGAAAAGGATTTTGGTCCCCTTGATGAAAACTGCAGCTGTTATGTCTGCAGAAATTTTTCCAGAGCTTATCTGCGTCATATATTCAGGGCGGGTGAAATAGCTGCTCTTACTTATAACACCTACCACAATCTTCATTTTATGAAACAATTTATGGATGAGATCCGACAGTCAATAATCGATGGAACTTTCAGTGAAACTGAAGCAAAATGGCTCGCTGTGTTTAGTTAAATTTTAGTATTATTCCCTTGCTCCCTCCTCGCCAATTTTCAAATAAGAAATCTAATTTTATTTATGATTATATAACTTATTATGAAAAAGATTCTGAACAAATCCGGGGGGCTTCCATGGTTTTGAAGAACAATCAATTTTAAAAAAATCTTATACCATTAATATTAAAAATTGTATGTTTTTTAAATAAACTATATTAATCTTAATAAAGAATCGTTTTATAAAGCTTGACAAGCTATTTAATATGAGATTATAGTGTTTACTATAGATGTGCTGTAAGGAGGAATGATCTCTATGGACATAAGTTCCAGAGCAAAAGGGGAGGTCGTCATACTTGATATTTCAGGTGAGATTGATTTGTACAATGCGCCCGAGATAAAAGATATTATTAACAAGTTGATTGAACAGAAAAGATATAATGTTGTAATTAATCTTAAAGAAGTAACCTATATCGATTCTTCCGGCATAGGGGCGCTTATTTCGAGTTTATCAAATCTCAAAAAGTATCAGGGGGGATTGAAAATAATCAATGTTTTTGCCTCCGTACGAAAGGTTTTTGAGCTCACAAAGTTGACATCATTTTTTGATATTTATGATAATGAAGATGATTCCGTTAAGGCTTTCCAGCAGTAATTTTTTTAAGATATTTTAATACAGAGGTTTAACTATGAAACTAAAATTTGCAACCGCATTGGTATTGTTTTTAACTTTTTTTCTTGCAGCATGTGAGGATAAAATTCCAATTAAAGAATTCTCAAAGGCAAAAGAAGCTATCGATTTAGCTCTATCTGTTAAGGCTGACCAGTATAGCCCGGCAGAACTAAAAGAGGCTAATGATCAGCTGATAAAGGCTCATGAGGTCTTAATAAAAGACGATAAGCTTGATGATTCAGTTAAAAATTCTGAACAGTCATATGTTAAAGCAATGGAAGCTTACAATAAATCTGCAGTTCTTTTCGCAGCTGATGCACTTAAGAAAGCGGATGATGCAATCACTGCCGCTGATGTTGTGTATGCTGAGAAACTCTCTCCTGAACTTTATACTCAGGCAAAAGAATTATACACTCAGGCAAATGAGAAATTCGAAGCTAAAGATTACATGGCTTCAAATGCGCTTTCTGTAGAGTCGTACAAAAAAGCTGTAAAAGCGAAAGAGGAGTCTCTTGATAATAAGTTTCAGCTTCAGGTTAAAATCGACGAGGTACACGCTACTTTATCAAAAATTGAGCAGTATGATTATGAAGAGTATGCCGGTGAAAAATATAGTATAGCAAAAACTAAAACTGCAGTTGCAGAGAAGGGCTTCAGCAGTGATGCACTGAAAGAAGGTTTTGAATCTATTGAGACAGCTAAAATTAACGCTGATGAAGCCTATACATTGACAATGGACGGAGTTACTTCCAGAAAGTTGACTGAGGCAGAAGATGTTGTTAGTGAAGCAGAAAACTCCAAGGGTGCCGCATCTGCTCAGGAGGATCTTGCTGCTGCTAAAGAAGCGCTTAATAATGCTAAAAATCTTAAAAGCAACGGAAGTTATGAAGAATCTATAACGTATTCAAACGAAGCTATCAGACTTGGAAATAGTGTTATAGAAGAAGGAAAAAAATCTAATGTCGCTGTAAAAAATCAGAATACAGATGCTGATAAAGACAAAGACAAAGATAAAGTTGTATCAACAAAAACTAAAAGCGGATTTGTAGAAGAAGATGAGAACTACTATTACTACAAAGCGAAATCATGGGAAAAGTATAAAGAGTGTCTTTCACGAATAGCAGAGAAATATTATAAAAATGCAAAAGCGTGGAAAGGTATCCAGAAAGCTAATAAAAATATTAAAAATCCGGATTTAATCCAGCCGGGACAGATTATAAGAGTACCAAAAGTAAGAAAATAGATAAAAAGTAATACAGGTTGGTGCAGATCTGATCAATTATGAGCCAGAGATATAATAATAGCGACTTTAATGATGCGGATGATGATAGAAATCCCGATGCAGCGCGGTCTCATTCCAGAGATGATGTAATGGATGAGGCTGAGATGCAGGAGGATTCAGATCTTAAAAATGAAGATAATGTAAAAAGCTCGGGAAAAGATTTTACTGATTCCTCAATTTCATGGTATCTGGATCAGATTAACAGAATTCCTCTCTTAACAAGAGTACAGGAAGATACACTGGCCAGGGCTTCAAGAGACGGCAGTGAAAAGGCCAAAGATGAATTAATCAAATCTAATCTTCGTTTTGTTGTGTCCATTGCCAAGAAATATCAGACCAGCGGTATATCCCTTCTTGATCTTATCAATGAAGGGAATCTTGGATTAATTAAAGCAGCTGAGAAATTCGATCCCGATAGAGGTTTTCATTTTATCTCTTACGCTGTATGGTGGATAAGACAATCCATAATGCTTGCGATTTCACAGAAAGCATCGCTTATAAGACTCCCGCTGAACAGAACTGCTGATCTTCAGAAAATTGAAAGAGTCCACAAGAAACTTGAAAATAAATTCGGTCGTGAACCCTCTGCCAGTGAAATTGCAGAAGAGCTCGATATGGATAATGAAGAAATTAATCATCTTCGTAATATAACCCAGGATTTTGTTTCTCTCGATTCAACTCTTGGTGATTCAGAAGATACAACAATACTCGATATGATAGTTGACCCGAAGGCCGACTCACCCGATGAGCATGTCTTTGAGGAGTCTCTTGTTAACTCGCTTAACGAGGTTCTTGCAACTCTTACAGATTCCGAAAAAGAGATTCTCTGTATGAGATACGGACTTAACGGATACGAACCTATGTCTCTTCAGCAGATAGGGGACAAGTTCAATCTTTCTAAAGAGAGAATCAGGCAGATTGAGAAAAAGGCAATAAGGCGGCTACGTCACCCTTCGAGAAGCAGCAAATTAAAAAGTTTTATGCAGGACTAAAAAAATGAGATATCTTTTTGCAGGAATTCTGGCGGGGGCACTTGCCGGTATATTCTTTTTCCAGGGAGTTTCAGCTTCTGAAATTATTCCCGAATTTTATAATTCACTGGCAGCACTTGAAATAAAAGCAAATTCTGATAATCGTAAACTCCCCGAATCTTTCGTACTGCCCATGGATGGTAAAGCATTTCTCATCGATACATCAGGTAATGCAGTTAAAAAGGTTGAATTTAAAGGTTCACTTGTGGAATTAAGCGGTAATGGAAATTTCTATATAGAGTATGGGCAGGTCGGTACAAAGATAGGTCTTTTCGGAATTGACGGTGAAAGATACTGGCAGAAGGATTCCATGGAGAAACCTTTTCTGTCGTATAACGGAAAGCTTATTTTTCTTCTGAACGGAGATCATAGCGGATTAAGAATTTTTGACACCAACGGCAACACCGTGGGAACCGGTCAAATTACCGGAAGACTATGTACATCTGTTGAGTTTTCAGAAAAGAATGACTTTGGTGCCTGCGGATTTATCGATGGATCGTATCATTTTATTAATCAGGATGGAGTTGTCATCAATAGCGGAACATCTCCGGCGGGAACGGCTGTCAAAGGGATCAGAATCAGCAGTAATGGAAAGTACGGTTTTGTACATTACGGCAATACAGTGAAAGATGGTGTAAGAATTGTCGACATTGCAGGTAAAGACTTTGATGATTCAGAAATCGAAAATGTTCATCCTGTTAAAACAGCAATGAATATATCTGATGAAGGATATGGCGCAATTTTTGATAATGACAAAGTTCTGCTTTTTGACGATGACTGTGATCTGCAGTTTAAACTCAATGTTCCTAAGAAAAGGGCAGGTTTTTCCACATTGGCGCTTGAAAATGGAATTTATGCACTCGGCTATACAAAAATTACCGGTGAATCGCAGCTGATTGTTTTTCGAAAAAGCGGGGAGATATTTTATACAAAAGAGTATCCCGGTGAGTCTTTCTTGAGCAGCAGTATCAAAGATGGACTTATATTTCTAAGAGGTTCGGATAATCTGTTTGCTTATAGAATCCAGCTTCAAGCTGAGTGATTATATTCATTAATATTTTCGACTGAGTTTCATTTCCTCTTTTATCTGATCCGTTCAGCAGAATTTTCCCTTTCTTTATCGCGTTATCTACTGTGGCCATTCTATATGATATATTCATCTTCTCACCGGAGTTATCAAGCAGTTTAAGAATTGAATAAAGCCTGAATCTGTCCATCCCCCAGAATGATGAAGAGAGCTGATCATCGTGACCGGCATATCTCGTTATGAGTTTCTCTCTTATCAGACCAATCTCCTCAAAGGGAGTAATTCGCAACCATAGATCGTAATCTTCACAAGCCGGGAGTTTTTCATCAAAGAGACCATATTTATTAAAAATTTCTCTTGAGATGCAGACTGATGAGGGGCTTATCATACATAAATCGAGGGACTGCGGGAATATTTTTCCATCTGTCTTTAAATGCTTTACTCCCGGATTGACTCTTACACCGTTTCTAATCCATATATCTTCAGTCTGATGTAATAGTATCTGCGGGTTCTTCGCAATAAATTCCCGGTGTTTACTAAGTTTTTTTTTATCCCATGTGTCATCGGAGTCAAGCAGTGTAATGTTTGGAGCGCAGCTTGATACAATTCCTTTGTTCCGGGCCGCACTGACTCCTGAATTTTCCTGAAAGATATAGGTAATCCGGTTGGAGTATTCATCTGCAAAGGATGATGTTCCGTCATCCGATCCATCATCAACAACGATTAGTTCAAAATCAATATCACTCTGAGCAAGAACAGAATCAATGGCATTTTTTAATTTCTCTTTTCTGTTGTAAGATGGAATTATTACACTAAAATAAGGCATCTATAAGTAATAAAGTTCACTATCGGAAATGATCGAAAAGCCCGCTTCTTTAAGAATTTTCTCAGTAAGCGGTATATCCTCAACCTGAAATACGAAAACAGCCTGATTCTTTTCTCGAATTGTAAAACCATATGCATCTTCAACATTAATATTTCTGTTTGATAGCAATGCTGCTGCTTTATGCAAACCTCCGGGAGTGTCGTCAATTGTTATTGCTACAATATCCTTTAGTGTTGAAGTGATACCTTCATTCTTGAGACATTCATTACCCTCGGCCGGTTTGTCAAGAAGGAGTTTTATGATTCCGTAATCGCCGGAGTCAGATATTGTTATAGCTCTTATATTAATATTATTTCTGCTCAAGACTTCGGTTATCCTGCTTATTTTACCCGGTTTATTTTCTGCGAATACAGATACCTGATGTGGCATAACTCCCCCCTATATTATCCTTTTATCAATTACTCTTTTTGCTTTACCTTCACTGGGCGGAAGTGATCCGGGCTCCATGAATTCAACTTTCGGATTAATGACAATCAGCGCGCGGAGTTTTTCAACAATATCTTTGTTGAGCCTCTGCAATGCCTTGATATCACCCTGGAAAAGTTTGGAATATAATTCCACTTGAATATGCATTTTATCAAGTCCCTCTTCTCTATTCATAACTATGACATAATTATTTCCGACTTCAGGAATATTCATTAGAACGGATTCTATCTGGGATGGAAATACATTCACACCTCCGACAATAATCAGGTCATCTGTTCGTCCCATGATTCTTTCTATTCTTCTGTGAGTCTTTCCGCATTTGCACTGCTCGGGAATTATGCGGGTACGGTCTCTTGTTCTGTACCTTATTATAGGCATAGCATCTCTGTATATGTGAGTAAGTACGAGTTCACCCTCTTCTCCATCGGGGAGCTGTTCACATGTTTCAGGATCAATAATCTCTGCGATATAGTAATCTTCACAAAGATGCATGCCCCCCTTGTAAATACAGTCTGCTGCAACGCCCGGGCCGTTCATTTCGGAGAGCCCGTACATGTTATAGGCATCAAGACCCCATAGTGCTTCAAGTTTTTCTTTAGTTGCTTCAGAATATGGTTCTGCGCCGAAGAATGCTTTCTTAATTGAGAGATCATGCGGATTTATTCCATGTTCTTTTATGACCTCAACAAGATGAAGCGCATAACTCGGTGTTATATGAATTATAGTTGAGTTGAAATCTTGTAAAAGCTGGATCTGTCTCAGACTGTTTCCAGTTGAGGACGGTATAACCATACAGCCCAGTCTTTCGGCACCATAGTGCAGGCCAAGACCTCCGGTAAATAAACCATAGCCCATCATATTCTGGAAGACGTCTTCTCTTCTTGCCCCTGCACTGTACATGGCTCTTGCAACCTGGTCTGCCCAGTTGTTAACGTCATTCATTGTATGAAATATTACAGTTGATTTTCCGGTTGTGCCGGATGAAGCGTGAATTCGTACTATATCCGACTGAGGAACAGCTACCATCCCGTCAGGGTAGCTTAAGCGGAGATCATTTTTTGTGGTAAAGGGGAGATCTTTGATATGATCTAAAGTTTTAATCTTTGAAATGTCAATTTTGTTTTCTGCATAGAGTTTCTTGTAGTATGGTGTTTGAGAGGCTGCATTAACGGATTTATTAAATCTCTCCAACTGCAGAATCTCAAGTTCTTTCCGGGGAAGTGTTTCAATCTTTTCATTTAGATACATTTTTTTACCTGCACTCTATATTCATATTTAATGATATTGTATTTGATTCAAAAAATTTTTAGTAAAAAGTTACCTCAGCCGTGTAATTCCCCGAGAGGTAAATTCGCCATTTTTAGTAGTTAAATAATTTATTATCATTCTGATTATATGTCAATAACAACTTTGAAAACTGTACAATTTTTAAGTTTGGAGATCACGCATTGTGTTAAATCAGCCGGAGTAAATTGGAATTTCCGGAAATTCAGGAACAGGTAAAGATATTCGTTCTGTACAGCGCGAAGTTTTATAAACGGGAAAACAATTTGTTGCACAGTTTTTGCTGAACAAGTGTTTAAAAAATTGACTTTACAATAAATTCACCATTTTTGATAGTGTTGAAAAATAAGTAATGCTGGAGGATTAAGTGAACATTTTAATTTTCGGTCCTAATGGGAGCGGTAAAGGGACTCAGGGTGC
>CAYVCQ010000011.1:0-125386 GCA_964450405.1 uncultured Leptospirales bacterium
AATGAGGCTCTTGATTTCCTGAAAAAAGCATAATCTGCGGTATATATTGAAGATTAGAGAGAGTAAAAAAAAACAGGGAAGTTTTTTCAGTAATCTTTTTACAGATTTTAAGGATTTTATCGATCCTGAAAAAGAAGAGATAATATTCAATGATATATCCCTTGGTCTTGGGAATAGAGTTGCTTATCAGAAATTTCGAAACTTCACCTGGCCTTTGTGGCTTTCAGATGCTGAGGATTTTTATTCTCTCAATTATCGATCTACACCTAACCCTCTACTCCTGAATACTAACTTCCGGGAGTGGCAGACCTTTACAAATTATTTATCCAATGATGAAATTCATATAGACAGAGGCGGTATGATAACAGGCCCGGGGGATTCCTCATGGTCAGTAGAGTTCTGGTTTTACAGCAGGAATATCCTTTATCAGCCTCAGAAATACCATAAGAGTATTTTGCCCGTTAGAAATCATAAAACAGGTGAAATCAGTATTACCGGTAATTATGGAAATGCACAATTTAAAGAAAGAATTGCAGGAGCAAAATCTAATATTGATGAAGCTATTGTGTCATACAGTATTAATGCTGATTCGCCTGAGGATATGCTATTCGTAGTAATCCGCCCATATAACTGCTATGCAATAGGTGGAGTGCATGATATCTTCTTTGAAAAAGCAGGGAACTTTCTAAAAATTAACGGAAAACAGTGCGTTTGCTTTGAAAAAAAACCTGATTTTGTGGAAACCGGTTCCGGAAATAACGGAGATGTCCAGTGTTTAAGCAGAGAATTTAATGATTCTACTTTATGCAGTTTTGGAATGGCATCAATGGCACTGGGATTCACTCTTAAAAAGGGTGATAATTTGTTGAATCTAAGGGTTTCTCTGGATAAAGGGAGATCTTTGTCTCAGCAGAAATTTGATTTTGTTAAATCATTCAAAGAGTTTCAATCATTTTCAGAAATGAGAATGAACGAAGGTTTGAAAATGGAAATTCCCGATGAAAATTTAACAAAATATTTCCAGCAGTCAAAAATTACGTTATTTAACAATAATGCCAATGATTTTGATGCTGAGAAGATAGAGGGATTCAGAAATCTCTATTTCTTCACTTATGCAATGAATAGAGCTGGTCTTCAATTAGAGGCCGAAAAACTCTTTAATATAATGCTCGAGAAATTTAAATACAATATTAAAAATCCGGGATATGTTTCAGTAATCAGCGCGTCATATCTTATAAATTCATTTTATGAGTGTTATATTCATAAAAGAGAGTCTGAATTCCTGCAGAGTTACTTTCCTGTTATTCGTAAGCTGGGTGATTTTATATATAGTTTTGCAACAGAGATACATTCCGTGTCACAGCTTCAGGGGAATGCGCAGAATAACTATTATATAAAAGAACCGACTGAATCAGATTTTATAATAATAATGTCTTCGATGATAAATGTTTCCTACCTATGCCGATGTATGGGTATTTTCGGCGATGAAGTTAAGTATAAGAACGAGAGTGATCGTATACAATCTATCGTTAAAAATGTTTTAGAAAAACGAAAGCAGAAATCAATAGATAACTTTTATTCATTTAAATCGTTAGTTGCCTTTCCGGATAGTATTATTACCGGCTATAAAGAAGATGAGTTATTAGAATTTTTTTCCAGCCTGACGAAAGATGAAAATTTTCCTGTTTTTGATAATCTTACCGGGATAGATCTCTTTTCAAGTGCCCTGGTTTTAATACATTTAATAACTCTTAAAGATGCCAGATTCAATTCATTCTTTAAAAAATTCTTTTTGATAATAGATGATTTTTTCACTCTTCCTGAGTTTGTAGATCCAATATTGAAAAGGGGTGTTTGGGGAGATGGAAATTTAAAAATTACTGCAGCACTGATATTATTAATAATCAGAAATAGAATATTCCTTGATAGAACAGATCGGCTGGAAATATTTCCTGCACCTGAAAAAAGCTGGTTTGAAACAGGGAAAAGAATAAAGGTTGAGGACGCTTCAACCAGATATGGTAAAATATCTTTTATTTCGGAAACTCAGGATGATGAAATAAAACTTACTTTTAAGGGACTACCTAAATTCATTCCCTCAGATATAATGATTAATCTTCCGATTGAAACTCATTTAATTGAATCTGATGACTTCATCCTGAAAAGGAAGGTCGGAAACAGTTATATTATAAACGGATGGCCCTCAATTATAAGATTCTCCATCACTAAAAAAAGTGAACCTGCCGGATCTCCTATTTAATTGCTTGTAAAGAATTATTGATTTAATAATCCCATATGCCGATTATAATTAAGTATAACAATGCTTATAAATGCATAAGAGTATAAGGGTTGATAGCCCATTGAAAGTTCCCGAAGGGGATTATATAGTTTGTTTGTATTGAACTTTTTAAATTAGTAAAATCTCAAACAAGAGAGAGTTATGTTAGTACCATTTCTTATAACAGCGATTATTATTCTGGGGGCTATAGTTTTTTATCTATACTATCTTGCTCCTAAACTTAATCCAAAAAATAAAGCCGAAATCCTTCTTGGAGAAAACCGGATTGATGAAGCTATCGTTGAATTTAAGAAAGTTCTTGAACACCGTCCCTCGGATGTTGCGGTACATTGGCAGCTTTCAGGTCTCTATTTGAATCAGGAAAAGATGGATCTTGCAGTAAATCATCTGGAAGCAATTACAGATATAAACCGTTACACTGCCGATGTGGAAAAGGGTGATGTTTATAAACTTCTTGCGGATCTTTATATGCAGAGAGGGGATAAGCTTAAGGCATTTGAAAAGTTTTACGAACTTCTCAAAGAGTATCCAAGTGATTTTGAAGCGTTGTATCATGTCGGTTTTATATCTCTGGGGCAGGAAGTGTTTGAAACAGCTTATAGATATCTCGAAGCACTTTCAAGATTAAAGAAAAAGAATTTTGAAATTCTCTTCGGAGCAGGAATTGCAGCACTGCAGAGCCAGAGAACAACAGAATCAATTGCACTTTTTAAAGATGCACTGTCTCTCCAGCCTGAATCAGATATTGCAAACATCGCCATGGCTTTTGCTCTATATAGAAAAAAAGATTTTAAAACCGCTGTTAATAATGCTAAATATATAGTTGATAATTCAAAAGACGAGAATGCTCTGCTAATAGGGAAGAGGCTTCTTGCTTTTATCTATATTGAGCTTCGAAAGCATGCCATGGCAATTAAATTATTTGATGAGTTGAAAGAGTATTGTGTTCAGAATGGTTTTGATGATGAAATAAAGGTAGCACTATACGATTTCGGGTTTGCCAATCTTGTTGATGATAGAAAAGAGGAGGCTTATGCAGTCTGGAATCAGCTTTATCAGATGGAGAGAAATTTCAGAAATGTACTCGATCTAATTACAAAATTAAGAAAGGAAATGGATGTAAAGCCGGGAGCAAAAGCTGATGAATCGAGACCTGTTTTGATTGAAGCTGAAGCATGGAAAGAGAAAGCTTTTTCTGAAATGTTTTTATGGGATATCTGCGGTTTGAAAAGCGAACATGAAATGGATATAAAGAGTATAATTGCATCCTCGAAAGCTTCCGAAACAAGAGAAAAAAAAGGTGTTGAAGAGTCAAAGATCACTAAAGAGTCTATAGGGAGTATTGAAGATATTTATAAACTTGATGCTGAGTCTTTCAGAAGTGTATCATATAGATTGTGTGAAAAACTCGGATTAAGTATAGATGAAATAATGACTACATATCGTGAGTCGGATGGTGTTGATTTTATGGCCATCCAGAAAGAGGGTAAGATCAAAACTCTTGTATGGGTCAGAAGATGGAAAGGGGCAAATATCGGAGAGATACCGCTCCGGAATTTTGCACAGGCGATAAATGATGCAAAGGCCAAGCAGGGGTATTTTATCACAACATCACCCCTCTCTGCTGCAGGAGAGGCCGCACTAACAAGTCTTGAGAAAGTTAAGGTTATTTTCCCGGAAGATATGGCGGCATTACTCAAGGGTCTGGTGTAAAACTATGGTTCTTTATTCCTCTGAACCGATAAAAGTTTCAATGGCCGATATTTCCACAGATGAGATCTTCAAGGTAAGTAAGCATAATTATCAAAATACACTACCGGCTTCATTAAAAATCTCCGGGATGCTTGAAGTCCCCTATATATTTAAATCAGGTTCAGGTTATGGTGTACTCACTTGTCATAATAGAATAAAAATATTACGAGAGTCGGGAGTTGCAGAATTATTTTGTTTTGTAATGGATTCTCCTGATGCTGATATATTTATGAATCATATTTCTTTAAAAGCCTATAGGAATGAAATAGGTTCTTTTGGAAAATTGAAAACTCTCTTTATTCTTAATACATTTTTTAATCTCACAGAGTCGGTGCGGAAAGACTTCTGCACAAAAATTCTTAAACTTCCTCTGGAGATTATAGAGAATGGGGAATATTTGAAAAAGGTCCTTGATTTTCCGGAGACCATGATCGGGTATATTGATGAAAAAGATATTAGTTTTAAGGTTATAAAAGATCTCTCAATACTCCCTCATGACTGGATTGCTGTAATTGACAAATGGATAAAAAATGTTCCGGTAAGAGTAAATATTTTCAGAATGCTCATTGATAATATATTTGATATTTACAGGAGGGGTGATGCTATATCATCAATAGATTCGATTTCATTAAATGATGACAAAGCCTTGCATGACGCTATCTACCGGATAAGATACCCCGAATTTTCAAAACTTAAAATGCAGACAGATAAATTAGTCGGTGAGTTGACCGGATCAGGCCTGTCGATTGATTTTCCGGAATATTTTGATAGAGGATTTGTGACTCTTAAAATTGATATTAATAAAAAATCGGATTGCGTAGATCAATTGGGAAAGTTGTCAAAAATTAAAATTGAAAAACTGAGGGAGCTTCTTTCGTTTCTTTAAATTTTAGTGAAGAGTGTCGGTTCCGTCGTCGTCCAGCTTTTTCATATCCACTATATCGCTGAAGTTAGATAAAGATAAAATAATACTGTTAAATATAAATCCTGTAATAATAAATTTTGTGAATTTTTCATTTGTGCTGTAAAGTGTGAATAACTGATGAGTTACAAATATGCAGTTATCCATGACCTCCTGAAGAAATAAATCCTTTTCAGTTTTTTTTTCTTCAGGATTGGATTTTTTTAAGATAGAACCTTGTTTGGATTCATAAATTATGGCCTCGAGTAGATTCTGAAAAAACTTATCAAAATCATCTGTATATTTTACCTCGAATCCGTTTATGAGTTTAATCATCTTTATTTAACTTGCTTTTTTAAATTATCAAATTTATCTTTTAGCAGATTTCCCAGACTTGAAGAGGATGCTTCGTTTCCGTTTTTCAGAAATGAATTGTAATCGCTCAACTCTTCTTTTTTCATTGCACCGGTTTCACTTAAGATAAGTTTTCTGCTTGAGCTCTGTATTTCTTTTATTGTTACGGTTAGCTCTTTTCCAGTTGTGTAATTTTTCTGCATATCGTTAGCCGCAGAAAGTTCATTCTTTGGTATAAAACCGAGCATACCGTTATCGAGTCTAAGCGTAACTCCGCTGTTGTTCACACCTTCAATTGTACCTTTATGTGATTCATTTGTAAGATTCTCTGCGGGGATCTGCCATGGATCAGCTTCTCCGGTCATGAGCTGCATTGAGATTTTTTTACTCTCACGGTCTATTGATATTATTTTCGCGCTGACAAGATCATTTCTTTTAAGTACATCTTCAGCCTTATTGATTCTTTTTGTAGGACTCATTTTAGATACATGTATAAATCCTTCAATACCCGGTTCAAGTTCGACAAATGCTCCCTGAGGAATTAAATTCACAACCTTACCGCTTATTATTTGATTTTCACTGTAATTTTTTATATTGGTCCATGGCTCATCCAAAAGTTGTTTTAAACTCAAGGTAATTTTATTCTTGTTCCAGTCGATAGCGATGATTTTAGCTTTAACCTCATCACCTTCTTTAAAAGCGGAGAGATCGGCCGATCTGCTCCATGAAATTTCAGATTTCGGGACCATCCCTTCAATTCCGTCAAGGCTTACAAACATTCCGAAATCATGCTTCGATGCAATTTTACCGGATACAGTATCACCAACATTCATGCTTTCCTTCAAGCTGGCTTCTTTTTCTTTTCTTGTTTCATCAAGAAGAACTCTTCTTGAAAGGATTATATTCTTACCATTTTCTTTAAATTCAATAATTTTGAAAACAAAGCTTTTATTAAGATATTTTGATTTATCATCTGTGGCCTTGACATCAATCTGGGAGTAGGGGCAGAAGCATCTGAATCCGGAGACTGTTACATTATAGCCTCCCTTTACCTCGGCTGAAACAAGACCTTCTATGGGCATTTCATTTTTAAATGCTGTTAAAAGAAGTTCCGGAGTAATTTCTCCTGATCCTATTTTTAACCCGGCTTTTATCTCTCCGTTTTTAACAGAAACTATATAAACGGTAATCTTATCACCTTTTTTATAAAGGAGATTTCCATTTTTATCCTTTAATTCAATAGTATCAATAAGGGCTTCGCTTTTGCCGGCAATATCAAGAAAGGAGCTCTCGGCACCTATCTGAATTATGGTTCCTTCTATTTTGTCTCCTGCAGAAAAATCATCTCTTACTTTTAAGGAATTTTCGAAAAGTTTAGAAAAGTCTTCTTCTTCTGAATCGTCTACGCTGAATTTATCGCTCATTTATCAATTCCTGGAAATTATTTTAATGTAACTGCTTAAAAACTGTAGTATTATATCTCCGGCGCGCCACAGGCGCAGCGGAGAGCATTTTCACCACTGGTTTTTGAGTATTTGAATTTTAATCAATAATTATATATCATTTATCATTGTAAACCTTTTTTTAGAGAGTTGTAAATTCCGGAATGAAAAGAGGTTAATATATAAGAATATAATTCCGGCTTTGCTGAATCTCTAATTACCTGCTCTTATGGCTGATCATAACAGGCATAATATACAATTCTATGCTTAAGCCTGTTTTTATGAGGTTTTGGATTATGAGAAGCTTGTACAGGTGGATGGGTTAGGGAAGAGCACTCGATAGAAAATAATGATATTTTAAAATTTACAAGTCAGAGTTTTAATTGCATGCCAATCACGTCATGATCAAGGAAACCGAGTTTTTTATAAAAATCGATTACACCAGTATTGCTGCTTCTTACCTGGAGGTTAACCTTGGGGCAATCGAGTTCTTTAAATTTCTGCAGAGAAAACTCCACCAGTGATTTTCCGCAGCCGGTTCCTCTGTGAAGGGGGTGCACTCCAAGATAGTTAAGCCATCCTCTATGCCCATCATAGCCGGCCATTACAGAACCGATTATCATTTTGTCGAGTTCTGCAACAAAAAAAAGTTCCGGCTGAAACTTCATCTTTAATTCAATATCTTTTTCCGGATTATTAGATGGCACAATTAATCCGCATAGATGCCAAAGGTTAATTACCTGTGTTTTATCGGCGGTGTTGAAATTTCTTATTATTATCTTTTTTTTCATGTATATTAATCCTGATTTATGTAAATTATACTTAATCTTATAAAAAGTAAACTCTAAACACTTATTTTTAAATTACATGGATCAGCATCTTAGCAAGGATGATAGAGTTCTTTAAAAATAAATGTTTATCAACAGGAAAGCTGTTTATTTGAATTTGTCAATTTTATTAAAACATTTTCACATTTGAAAATGTTTAGTCTTTGTTAATTTTTATGTTAAGGTACAGCTTATATGGATAAATTAGAATTCATCGAAGCGGATGATTATTATGATATAGCATGTCAGTGGCGGATTGAGAAAGAGTGGGACAAGGCCATTGAGTGTTTTAAACATGTTATTGAGCTAAATAAATATTTTATATACGCGTATATTGATCTCGCCGCAGTTTATGCAAGGCGGGAAGGTTATCATGATGCGGTAATAGTTTTAAAAAAGGCCATAAGAATAGATGCGGATTTTCATCTGCTTTATTATAATATTGCAAAATATTTATACCGCAATGGAGAGATCAATGGTGCACTTAAATCAATTGAAGAGGCAATAAATAGGAGTGATACTAAGTTGTATAATATGGTTAGAAGAGTAATTCTGAATAAAATGAAATCATAAAAAACCGGGTGCAGTAATTACACCCGGTTTTTTTGATGAATTTGTCTTTATTTATTTACGACGGCAAACTTATAAACAGTCCGTTTGGATCAACTTCATTCCGCAATATCTGAAGAACTTCTTTGGATGGAAGCTCCGTTGCAGGTATTGCTCCCTGAGGCCTCACCAGTTCGAATCCTGAAGCAAGCTGAGCAAGTTCAGGAGATACACCGGGATGAAGAGATTTTATTCTCATCCTGTGTGTTTCCGGATCGAAATCATATACACCTGCAGAGGTTATTACTGCAAGAGGACCATCGTTCAGAAGTCCGGCTTCTTTTCTGCTATCTCCCCCTTCGAGCCAGCCTGGAGATGTAATGAAATCCACTTTTTTTGCAAACTTGCTCTGATCCTGAAGCCCTACGTAAATAAGTTTATCAACAAGTGAAGATACGTCATTGTTGCCGCCCGAACCTGTGAGACGGACTTTTGGATTAGTAAAATCAGAACCTATCTGATGAGTATTGGCATTACCGTACATATCTATCTGGGCAAATCCCAGAAAGCCTTTGTCAACCATACCGGCAGCCGCCTGGCCGAATGAATATGACATCTCCATGATTATCGGAGATTTACGCCATGTCATTGGGCCGCCTACGGACCATGGCATCTCAAGCTGTTCAGGATCCTGTCCTCCGGATTCATAAACAAAAGTAATGTGTGGGGCGTGAGTTTTTTTTGCTAGAATGGCTGCAACCATGGGCAGACCTGTTCCTATATAAACAACCTCGTTATCCTCGATCTGCTTTGAAAGAACAAAAGCTATCATTTCGAGGGGGTTCATCGGTTTATCATTTAACATTATTTTTCTCCTAGTTAATTCAGAATTTTAAGATAATGACCGGATTAGTCAATATCTCTGACGTCCATTCCTTTCTCCCATATTTTGTATGCAAAGCTTACACCGTCAGTTTCATTGTTCCCTTCGGCAGCTCTTGCTCTTCTTCTGCTTTTATTTACCCAGTCGAGTCCGCCAACTTTTTCTATGAGTTCGTTAACATTTTTTGTACCCATAATAAACTCATCAAAGAACTCTCTACAGAGTTCTTCGCTTTCATTGGCGTATCCGAAGAATTTTTCCCAGAAATATCTCATCCAGTAATATTCGTTAGGCATATATCCCGGAGCGGCACCGAATGGGAGCTCAACTACGGCATCAATATTATTAAAAGGAATCTGAGCACCCTTTGCATGATAGCGGATATCATGGTTGGAAACAATCTCCTCCGCAGTGATGATAACTCTTCTTGATGCAGCAGCTGTTGCAATGTCGTTAACCGCCGGTCCGTAGAATCTGCAGTTGCCGTACATGTCTGCTGCATTTACATGGATGATTACAACATCCGGGAAAAGAGCTGGTACGAACACAACGGGATCATTGTTTTTAGACATCGGATTCTGCATAACCTTTAAGTAAGGATTATGATTGATAATGTCAGAGCCGAGTCCCTGTTTCGAAAAGCATCCAGGCATTCCAAGCTGTGCAGCTTTAAATCCCTGAGCCATAAGTCCATGACTCCAGTCTGAGATAATTTTGACTTTGCCCTCTTTTACATTGCGTGAGAACATTTTGTCTATTCCTCTCATTTCGGCACCGGTGTATGATGCGTGAACATGTGAAACAGTTCCGTAGAGCACGCCGTAAGTCTGATTTGTGTTTGGTGAACCTATGGCCTGAAGATTTTTCTTACCCTGGCGGATAATCTCCCACCATGCCTGAATTGCGCTTCTTACATAGCTGAAGCTGCTGTCACACCAGATATCTCCATCGTGGACGTATTCAGATACGGCCTCTGATAGTGACATTCTCTTGTCTCTCTGAGCATGATCTTTTTTCAGGTGAGCCTCTCTTGCGGATCTGTAGTCCACAAGTCGGTCGAGGAGTGAAGGATCCTCGATTTTTAAGTTTTTTAGGGCTTCCTGGTTGTAGTTGAAATTCGCAGTTTCCTGATTGTACGTGTAATTCACACTTCCCCCCTTTGTTTGAATCTTTTTATTTTTTTAAAACCGGCAAAATCTAAATTAAGTGAACAGACAAGTCTGTCTACTTAATTTAGATTGACAAATACCGTCTAGATAGTCTTTTGTCAATAACAAAATTAAAGGATATTCAATGAAAAAGAGAGAAAGTGTTAGAAGCAGGATCCTTCAGACATCAATGAAGCTTTTTTATAATCAGGGAGTCAACAGCACGGGAATAAATCAGATAATTGAAGAGGCTAAAGTAGCAAAGGCCAGTTTTTATAATCATTTCCCCTCTAAAAGAGATTTAATTAAAGAATGCATAATGGAATATGATAAGATTATAAAAAAACAGATGGTAAATGTAGTTCAGGAAAGTATCTCTTTTAATGATTTTGTTAAGAAGTGGATTGTGGTAATAAAGGGTAATTTTCAGATTATCTACAGAGGCTGTCCCATTGCAGAGTCAGGCTTTCAACTTGATAGTGATGATCAGGATATGATGGATCTTATGAAGCAGATAATTCACGGATGGGAAAATCTTGTATCTGAGTTTTTGAAAGATATGATAAGAAGGGATAAGTTACCTGTTACCATGGATACAGATAAAGTATCAAAGCGGATGGTCCATCTATATGAGGGGGCTGCGACCATGTGGCGGATTACCAACGAGGAGAACTACATAGATGATCTGGAATATCTCATGACCCGTATGCTTGAATAGTATAATTGGAAAAGAGTAAATCTTAATTATAAAAAGCAGTGAATTAGGATAAAATGTCAGTTTATTTTGAATAATAAGTTTTTTAAGAACAATCCTCTGTATTGATAAATCTCCATGAAATTTAATCGATTTCTACTCTGTTATAATATCATTATGCGGATAAATGCAACTGCACAGAAATCAATGGTATTTTGTCTTCGCCGCGCCACAGGCAGGGCGGAGAGCAATTTCACTATTAGTTTATGAGTAGTTACCGATAAATGTATTGACATGAAAGATGTTATTTAATAACATTATATTAGTATAAGCAATATATAAGGATGGAGAAATTTATGAAAAAAAGACTTTTTGCAATGTTTATTATTTTATCAATGTCAACAATAGCTTTTGCCTCGGCGGATTCAGACAAATATATAGCAGATCTTGATCCGGCAAAGGATGAGAAAACTATAGTTCAGGCAGCAGACTGGGTTGGAGAAAGGAAAGAGTCAGATGCCGCGAAAAAACTTGTGGCACTTCTCTCTGACGGCAGAGATGCTGTAAGACTTCATGCAGTTATGGCTCTTGGTTATATTGCCGAAGAAGATAATCTTGATGCGATACACAATGTAATTCTTACAGATAAAAATTCATCAGTAAGATATGCAGCAGTTCTTTCTGCCATGAGAATAAATAAGCCCGATAAATCTAAACCTGTATTACTCAAAGCTAAAGAATCAGAAACTGATCCTTATATAAAAGATCTTTTCGCTAAACTGGAAGAAAAAGAGAAAGGGAAATAAATAATTGAGTTCTAAAAATGAAGATGTCAAATACCTTGTATTTGATGTCGAATCTGTACCTGATGCAAAGCTGATTAAAAAAGTAAAATATCCCGAAGAAGATTTTGATGAGACGAGTGCCGTAAGAAAATACCAGGAAGAGATTCTGGCAGGTTCTAACGGCACTTCTGATTTTATCCCGGTAACTTTTCAATACCCCATAGCAGTGTGCATTGCTAAAGTTGCCGAAGATTTTTCTCTGATCGATATAGTTAGCCTTGACAAGCCGGCATTCAGAACCTCCGAAATAGTTAGATTATTCTGGCATGGTGTTGAAAACCTTTATAATCATTCGGCCCTTGTTACCTTCAATGGGAGAGGTTTTGACATACCCATTATGGAATTAATGGCCTATAGATATGGCTACTCCGTTAAAAGGCATTTTAAAGATAAATGGGCAGGTCGTAACCGTTTCAGTACTAAACATATCGATCTTCAGGATTTTATGTCCAATTATAATGCTATAAGAATGAATGGCGGACTAAATCTTCTTGCGAAAATTCTCGGCAAACCTGGGAAAATGTCAACAAAGGGTGATCAGGTATATGAAATGTTCCTTCAGGGGCGTGTTCAGGATATAAATGATTACTGTATACATGATGTTCTTGATACATATTTTGTTTTTATACGAACAAGGGTTCTGCAGGGTGATATCACTATTCAGAAAGAGCAGGAACTTGTTCAGATGGCTAAACTTTTTGTATTTAATAATATTGAAAAAATTCCGGCTCTTAAAGAGTACTATGACAATTGGGGTGACTGGGAGCCGTGGCCTTGAAATTATACTTCTAATAAAAAACCGGAATCTGTTGATTCCGGTTTTTTTGTATTATTTTATTAATTGAATCTGGATCATATATTTTCAGGTAGTTTTCTCACTGCACCTTTATCTGCAGATGACGCCAGAAGCGAATAAATTTGTAGAGCTTTGGAGATTTTCCGGTCTCTTCCGCGAGGTTTAAATGCATCTTTACCTTTTGCAGTTTCCTCATCTCTTCTTTTTGCAATCTCTTTATCGTCAACAAGCATGTTTATTTTTCTTTCAGGGATATCTATTTCTATAATATCTCCATCTTTTATCAATGCAATATTCCCGCCGGCAGCTGCTTCTGGAGAGATGTGACCGATGGAAAGTCCCGCTGTTCCACCTGAAAATCTTCCGTCGGTTATAAGAGCGCATTCCTTACCAAGATGCATTGATTTAATATATGAAGTAGGGTAGAGCATCTCCTGCATACCAGGTCCGCCTTTTGGTCCTTCAAAGCGGATAACAACCACATCTCCGGCTTTGATCTCTCCGCCGAGAATAGCATCGCAAGCGGCATCCTGAGAAAAGAAAACTTTTGCAGGACCCTTAAATTTATATACTGATGGGTCTACTCCTGCTGTTTTTACTATGCTTCCCATCTGGGCAATATTTCCTGAAAGGACTGCGAGTCCTCCCTCAATATTGTAGCAGTGTTTCATATCTCTTATACATCCTGTTTCTCTGTTTTTATCAAGTTCGTCATAGGCTTTGTCCTGAGATCCGAATTTAAGATTTCTGCCGATTCTTCCGGGAGCACTTTTGTAAAGTGCGATTGCCTCGGGAATTACAGAGTCTCTCATAATATCATAAAGGTTCAGGGTATCTTTAAGTGAAGGTGAATCTACCCTTGGAACTGATGTGTTGATCAAACCTGCGCGATCAAGTTCACCCATTATTGAAAGTATCCCTCCTGCCCGATTTACATCCTCCATATGGAAGTGTGAGCTTGGAGCTACTTTGCATAAATTGGGAACTTTTCGTGAAAGCATGTCAATGTCATTCATGTTGAAATCAACCTCAGCGGCATCAGCAACTGCCAGGAGATGGAGGATTGTGTTAGTAGATCCTCCCATTGCGATATCAAGAGACATGGCATTCATAAATGAGTCTTTTGTTGCGATTGATCTTGGTAATACTGATTTATTTCCTTTTTCGTAATATTCTTTTGTTATTTCAACTATCCGTTTTGATGCGCGTTCTGCCATTTTTCTTCTATTGGAGTGTGTGGCAACAACTGAGCCGTTTCCCGGTAGAGCCAGCCCTAGAGCCTCGGTAAGGCAGTTCATGGAATTAGCGGTGAACATACCGGAGCATGAACCGCATGTGGGACATGCAGATTTTTCCAGCTGCGAGATGAATTCATCAGAAACTGATGGGTCTGCACTCATAACCATTGCATCTATAAGGTCGTATTTTTTTCCGTCCTGCACTCCTGCTTCCATTGGTCCGCCGGATAAAAATATTGTAGGTATATTCAGTCTCATCGCACCCATGAGCATTCCAGGGATAATCTTATCACAATTTGGAATACAGATCATTGCATCGACTTTATGTGCATTACACATATATTCAACACTGTCTGCAATAATCTCTCTTGATGGGAGAGAGTAAAGCATTCCGTCGTGACCCATTGCGATTCCGTCATCAATGGCAATAGTATTAAATTCAGGGGCAAAACAACCCTGATCCTCTATCATTTTTTTTATTAGTCTTCCTACTTCATTTAGATGCACATGACCGGGAACAAGTTCAGTAAATGAGTTTACAATGGCGATAATCGGTTTTCCGAACTGCTCCTCTTTCATCCCGTTTGCACGCCATAAACTTCGTGCTCCCGCCATTCTTCTTCCGACAGTTGTAGTTTCACTTCTTAAAGGTATAGTCATATAATCCTCATAAAATTGGAAAATTTTTTATTTTTTAGTTTATCTGCTCAGAACTCAGTGGAAAATTTCTTGCCCCGTGCAGTCGGAGCAGGGGAAAGAATAATTATCTATTGTTTTTGAGTAGTAACATTTTTTCTAATATTAAATTGAGTTTTTATTGAATTTGCTGTCAAGATTTTTTAGATAAAAAAATGAGACGATAAGTAATTGTTAAAAAATGGTTACTGCCCGGTAGTTCGAGTAAAATTTGAATTATCAGGGCTGCGTTTGAATATACAGCATTCGGATTGATAGAGCTGGACCAATCAAAAAAGTGAACACTCTATGAGTCAGACTTTGCAAGGACTTTGATGACATCCTCAATTGCATAGGGCTTTGTTAAAACACCGGTAAATCCGTACTCCTTGTAATTTGCCATTACTGGATTGTCAGAGTATCCGCTGCTTACGATAGCTTTCACATTCGGGTCAATTTCTTTAAGAGCTTTGATTGTTTCTTTGCCGCCCAGACCACCATAAACTGTCAAATCTAGTATAACGTGATCGTAGGGATTATCGTGCATAAATTTTTCAGTATAAAGTTGAATCGCCTCTTCGCCATTTTTAGCGGAGTCAACATTATATCCCTGATGTTTGAGCATTTTGACCAGAACCTCAATTATATATGTTTCATCGTCCATTATGAGAATGTTGCCGGTACTGGTACCGGAGAGTTTTGAAGTGTCAGATATAGTATTCTGAACCGGCGTGCCGGCTGATTTTAAATAAATCTTAAATGTAGTTCCTACATTTTCCTCGGATGTCACTTCTATATATCCGCGATGTTTTTTTATTATTGAATAGGTACTTGTAAGTCCAAGGCCGGTACCGTTAGATTTTGTCGAATAAAACGGGTCAAATATTTTATTAAGATTCTTTTGGGAAATTCCACAACCGTTGTCGGTTATTTTTACAATAACATAATTCCCTGTTTTAAATGGAAGCTCCTGAGGAATTTCATCAACGTTGCTGGCCTCAATTGTAATTCTGCCCGTCTTACCCATTGCCTGTATTGAATTTATGAGCAGATTATTTATAGCCTGACTGATCTGGTTAGGGTCTATCATCGCTGGTTTAAGGTCATCGCTAATAATGAGCTCGCATTTAATCTCAGAATTTTTAATAATAAATTTAGCGGATTCATTAATTATATCTTTGAGTGATGAAGGGGTGAGAATTGGTTCTCCACCTTTTGCGAAGGTTAACAGCTGTTTTGTCAGAGCAGAAGCTCTATCGACAGCCTTTTCTACATTATGAAATGTTTCAGTTGCTTCGACTGAAAAAGTACCCTGATTTTTCATCATCGAAATATTGCCGGAGATTCCCGTAAGAAGGTTATTGAAATCGTGCGCAATTCCGCCGGCTAATATACCGATTGATTCAAGTTTACTCATTTTAATAAGTTCAGTATCGATTTTGCTTTTTATTGTTATATCCCGCAAAGCTAGCACTATTCCGAGAGGTTTACCCTCAAGGTTGATTATAGCACTGTTTATTTCAATAATTCTTTCATTCCCTTCTTTATCAATCATTTTGAATGGAACACCAATATTATTGAATCTGTATTTTTCAGTTACTTTTCCAAGTGTATCGAAGAATAAATCTTTTGATGATTCATCGGTGAGGTGGAGAACTTCACGAAGATGTTTTCCAATCGCTTCATTGCTGCTGACTCCGGTCATATCTTCTGCGACTTTATTCATCAGCAATATTTTTCCTTCAGTGTCATAAGTTATAACTCCATCACCAATCGAAAGCAGTGTAGCTGACAAAAATTCCTTATCCTTTTCTATTTCAATATTAGCGGTGATGAGTTTACTCTGTGCTGCGACAAGCTCGTTATTTAAAGATTCGAGGCTGTTGAACTGGGTCTGAATTTTTTCATATTGTTTGTGAATTGTGTTTGAAGCATTTTTCAATGATGAAATGTCTGTTATTATCAGGAATACGCCTCTGTTGATACCAGCTGCAAGATATGAAATCGAAACCAGAACATTAATCTTAATATTATTTTTACCGAGGAGCAGAGCTTCAAATTGTGTATTTGGAATTTTACCAGAAGATATCTGCTCAAGTTGTCCGATTACATTATCGGTTGTATCTGTTAATGAAGCAAAAAAATCATAAATAGTTTTTTTATAGAAATCCCCTGTGGTATAACCGGTCATCTTTATCATGTTTCTGTTGGCAAAAACTGGTATATCGTTTATACAGTACATTATTCCATCATGAGCTGTTTCAAAGAATAAACGGTATCTTTCTTCTGATTCTCTAAGTGATGAAAGAACCTGTTCATTTTCTTTTCGAAGTACTCCAAGTTTATCAGCTACTCCGATTGAAAGAAAAATATCAGCAAAAGCAAACCCTATCTGATGGCTCCACTCCGTGATGAAGCTATACGGTATAAGTCCGAAACTTCTTAAAGATAAGAGAAAAACACCTAATGTAAAAAAAAGCCATGAACTCAAATAATATAAAGCAAGTCTTCTGTCTATCCAGAACATCGGGATCATTGTAAAGAGAATAAGAAACGAACTTGTTATAATTGTAATTATAACAGATAGTCTTGTGGATATATTATATGGAGTGAACATTGAAATTATTATTAATGGAATGGTGGCTGCAACAATAATGTTAAGTATTTTGTGATTTACTTTCAGATTTATTTTTGTGTTTAAAAATGTTTGAGTGAATTTTATTAGAAATATTGCGGATAAAAAAACTGAAAGCGGGTGGCTGTAGTTTGCCCACCATGTCATATCGGGCCAGAGAAATTTTCTTGCCATTCCATTATGGATAAATGTAAACATCATTGTGAACAAAATAAATAGTGCAAGAAATATATAAGCTTTGTCTCTTGAAACTATGAAAATAAAGAAATTGTAGAAAAATAAAGCTATAATTATGCCATAAAAAAGCCACAGCAATGATATCTCGGTAAAGGCATTATAGAGAAATGATTCGTAATCCCATCCCCGAAGTTTAACCAACAATGAACCTTCGGATTTTACCTTGAGATATATAGTTGAATCTCCGGGAGCAGAGGTGATTTTTGAAGTAAAATTATAATGGTTCATCGGCATCGTGGAAAAAGGGAGCCTATCCCCTGATTCAATTTCAATAACTCCGAATTCTGCAGGAATGTACAGTGAGATATAATCAAGAAGAGGATATTTTGATTCAAACATCCAGTTTAAAGGTTCCTTTGTCGGATTTTGAACTTTTATTTTATACCAGTATGTAGTTTTAGAATATCCGATATTTATTTTATCTTTTGTAACCTTCTGAAATTGATCCGGATTAAGTTTAACTATATCTTCAAATTTCATCAGACCCGATGGATCCTCAAAGTATAAGAGATATTGATCCAGGTTGATATTATCCATTTTACTGGTTATTGTTAAAGATTCAGAATAAACTGCAGGGGCATGCATCACAAACAGCATAATCAGTGCTGCAAAGAGAATGGGATATCTGTTCATTCTGAAATATTTTCTATTGACAATCATATGGCTTCTTATTATTTATTTTATTAATAATATTTACAGATTATACTCTAAAGTCAAGATTTATTAGGAATATCTGTTTATTAATATGTAACTGCTCAAAAAAAAGGAAACCATAATTTTCAGTCAGTTTATGAGCTGTTACATTCTTATCGATTAACAAATCTACTTATAATTATGAAAGGATTCAAATGTCTTTGGAAAAAAAAAGTAAAAAAAAATCAACGGTTAAATCAGCTCCAAAGAAAGGGGCAAAAATCTCTCCTTCTCAGAATAGCGGTGGAGGTAATGGTCCGTTTTATGTGCTGATCATTATCATTTTAGTAACAGTTATTGTTCTTCTTCTCAACAAGTTTTATGAAAACGGGAAGTTTAATATATCCTATTTGAAGAATGCATCAGAGAAGGGTGAATCTGTTAAAGATAAAGGTCAAAACGCTAAAGATAAAATTTCAAGTGATAAAGAAAGTGATAAAACCGGTAAAGATAAAGATCTCCATCCGGAAGAAAAAAAAATAGAGGACAAGGCATCTGCTTCTGATAAGGAAGTTTCTCTCTATTTTCTTAAGCTTGATGATAAGAGTGAAAAAATATATCTGAGCACTGTCAAAAGAAAGCTTAAGGATAAACAGCTTCTCTCTCTTACTCTTGAACAGCTGATAAAAGGTCCGTCAGCCTATGAACAGAGTAAAGGTTATATTACTGCCGTTCCCTCTCACTTGAAAATACGAGGGATTGAAATTAAGGGTAAAACTGCAGAGATTGATTTTAATGGTGTAATCGAAGAAGGAGCCGCGGGTGATATTCTGTTAAAAAGAATTCAGCAGATTGTAAATACTGCCACTCAGTTCGATACAGTGGATAGTATAATAATAAAAATTAATGGCAAGAGGCGAAGTACCATAGGTGGAGACGGTTTCTCCATCGGAGGTCCTCTCCGGAGATAGAGTTTTGAATGATATCAGTAATAAATCTATGGGGCTGTCTCAAAAGTACAATCATTGTCATTCCGGCTGTAGTGAAACGAAATGCCGGAATCTCATACTGTTGATTCAATCAGGAGATTCCGGTATTTGCAAGAATTGATGATGCAAAACCGGAATGACAAAAACAGAAATATCAGACTTTTGAGACAGCCTCATAGAGGCATTCTTACTGACAAAAAAGTTAAGGGATAAATACTGGAATAATATGAATGAAGTTATGGAAATAGAAATAAAATGTTATTGCGATGACGTTGAAAAAGTAAAAAAACTTCTGGAAGAAATTGGTGCCAGGTTTGTTGAAAAACGAAGCGAGTCTGATATCTATTTTAATCATCCTTCCAGAGATTTTGGTACAACAGATGAAGCATTAAGACTCAGGAATATTGATGATAAATGCAGGATTACTTACAAAGGTCCTAAAGTTAGTCTCACTACTAAAGCGCGGATTGAGCATGAAACAGAAGCGGGTGATTTTGAAACAACAAGGAATATTCTGTTGAGCCTGGGTTTCACAGAGAGTGGTATTGTAAATAAAGAGAGAGAGTCTTTTTCATTCAGCGGTATGGAAATTACAATCGATTATGTTGATGGATTAGGAACTTTTGTTGAGATCGAAAAAATCGGTGAACTTAGAGATGATATAGAAAAAGAACTGTTTAATACTGCTGCAAAACTCGGACTATCTAAGTTTGAGAGAAGGTCTTACCTTGAGTTGAAATATTTTTCCTGAATCTATTTTTTAATGATCTCCAGATATTCTTTGTGAAGCGTGCTCCACATCTCGCCCTTACTTATCATTAGATTTAAAAGCTGCATTGCAAAGTCCTTTGTCTGAAGTGAAAGTTTTTTATAACGAAGCAGATTTTCAAATGCATATACAACTATTATCTCAAGATGATAAGATTCTTTTTCAGTTCTTTTCTTTATATTGTTTACTACATGCAGACAGTTTTTAACAAATAAATCTTCGGTTTTAAATACATGGAGATATTCTTCGATGAGTTTATGCCAAGTGTTGATATCAATATCAAGAAGTGAAATATTTTTTTTGTTCAGTATATCTTTGAGGTGAATTTTTTTTATCTCAGCGGGAGTACTTACGGTATCTTCCGGTATCTCAATCATCAGGGGTTCCTGTTCAGATTCGTCGCTGTGAAAAAGTCCTCTGAGATATTTATATTCAGCTGAATCTCTTAATACCTCGCTGTAGGTTTCACTGTTTACGGCTCCGCGATCTTCCAGTATTCTTAGAAAATGTTCAATGAAATAAGTAAATTGTTTGTTTGATTCTTCATCTTCGGTGTCGAGTTGTTCTTTGAGCCATTTATATGCGTCATAAAGTCTTGGAGTAGGAGCAGAAGGAGCGTTTTGTTTGAATTTATTAATAGCTATTTTAAAGTCTCTTTCTGTCCATGAGGCTTTCACTTTCCCGAATAATTCAGGAACAAATATTAAATTACCGTTATCCATATCTGATAGATATATGAATACATTCATTGCAGAAATTCAACAATAAAAAACAAAAAAACCTGACATTTCTATCCGGTTGTTTTATATTACAAATAAATTACTATGTTCTCAAAAATTGTTTTTTTTACTTCAACCTCCACTGATAGAGTAACTTTTTATTTGTCTCCATCAGTAGAGGTTGATGATGTTTTGAATTAATATGTAACCTGACGGTAAATCTTTATTACTATCTGAGAACGTATCCCTCTTTATTAAGCGCAGAGATTACTTTTTTCTGAAGATCTTCAATTTCTGCAGGCTCAAGAGTTTTCTCTTTTGATGCGAATATTGTTTTTATCGATACTGATTTTTTATCATCTGGAAGCTGTGAACCTTCGTAGATGGAGATTACTTTTGCTTCGGTAATTCTGTTTTTATCGCATTTACGGACTATGCTGAGTATATCCTGACTGTATGTTTTTTTATCGGCAACTACAGAAATTTCAAATGGGACTTCGGGATATTTCTGAAGTTCAGTAAATTTAACAGGAGTTTTCTCTGCGTTAAAAAGAATGTTCAGATCCAGGTCGAATATCGCAGCTTTTCCAGTAAATTCAAATGTCAAAGATGCTTCGGGATGGACTTCAAAAATCAATCCAGCTTCTTTACCATCAACTTCAACCTTCATCGATCTCCCGGGATGCGCATATGGCGGGAGTGAATTGGTTGCAGGAATTAACTTATAATTTTTTATCCTGAGTTTATCAAGTAATCCAACTGCGATTGCTTTTGCCTCAAAGAATACAGGATTTTCAGGTTTTTTCATAAACACTGCACCAGAAGTACGGAAATTCTCAGAAACAAGATCTGAGGATTTGCGGTCTTCCTTGAGATATACACGCCCCAGTTCGAATATGTCGAAATTGTCGTAAAATCTCTGATTATATTTGATAAAATTCATCATGTTCGGTATCAGACTTCGGCGAAGTCTGTCGAGATCCATGGAGAGAGGATTGCGGAGCCGGAGCTCTTTATCTTCATTGATTTTAAGTGAGTTAAGAGTTTCTTCGTTTGTAAAAGAGTATCCTGAAACCTCAGTCATGCTGAAAGATGATGTAAGAATATTTTTTACATCTCTCTCGAAGTATCTGAATAAATTCTTAATCGGGGGCACACATTCCACTAGTGGCGGGGTGGGGTCGATGTTTCTGTAACCGAAAACTCTCCCTACCTCTTCGACAATATCATCTTTCATTGAAATATCTTTTGTCGATCTAAAATGAGGTGCTGTGATATGAAGATTCCCTTTATCATTTTTTACGTGAAACTGAAGAGATGTGAGAGTTTTCATTATTGCATCATCATCAATATTCTGCCCTATTCTTTTTCTTATATACTCTGATGTTATATCTATCTCTGCCTGTTTCACTGGTGACGGATAATCGTCAACCATGGATGTGACTGCTTCCGCACCGGGTATGATTTCTTTAATAAGCTCGTAACATCTTGCAATGGCATCAACGGTAATTTCCGGTGATAGAGATTTTTCGAATCTCATTGCAGCTTCTGTTCTTGAATCGAATCTCTGCGCAGTTTTGCGGATATTTACCGGATTGAATGTCGCAGCTTCAAGAACAATCTCAGTGGTATTGTCTTCAACCTCGCTGTTGCCGCCGCCCATTACACCTGCAAGAGCGATTGGACCGCTGGCATCTGCTATAACAATATCTTCAGTCGTAAGATCATGCACCCTTCCATCAAGTGTAGTGATCTTTTCGCCCTTTGCTGCAAGACGGACAATGATCTCGTCGCCTTTTAGTTTTTTCCGGTCGAAAGCGTGCATCGGCTCACCGATTTCTGCCATGACATAATTGGTTATATCAACAATATTGCTGATTGGTCTCATGCCAAGAGCAGTAAGTGATGATTTAAGCCAATCCGGAGATTCTCCGATTTTTATATTCTTAACAACAAGCGCGCTGTATCGTGAAGCTGCTTCAGTATTTTTTATCGATACCTTTAAACTGTCTTTATTTGCGATACCTGAGAGTATGGAGCTGTCTACAGGTTTTTTAAATTCTTTTCCCATTAGAGCGGCTATTTCGCGGGCAAATCCCATGTGACCCCATAGATCCGGTCTGTGAGTTATAGATTTGTTATCTATGTTAAGTCTTACATCTACCCAGTCGATGAACATTTCACTAAGTGGTTTGCCGATGGGTGTGTTCTCGGGAAATATATGTATTCCGCTATGATCATCTGACATGCCGAGTTCTCTAAGTGAACAGAGCATACCGCTTGATTCAACACCGCGGATCTTTGTTTTCTTTATAATAAACTCTTCGCTGAATTTTGTGCCGACCGTTGCGAATGCAACAATATCTCCGGCTTTATGATTCGGAGCGCCGCAGACAACCTGAATCTTTTCAGTGCCGGTGTCAGCAAAACAGAGTGTGAGTTTATCCGCGTCAGGGTGCGGCTCGACGCTTATAAGCTTTGCTGTGTAAATTGTTTTATAAAAACTGTTAATGTATTCTATACCTTCAATCTCCGCAGTGGACATTGTCAGTCTTTCCGATATTGCTTCAGGAGTCACATCGGCTATATTTACCATGCGTCCTATTATTTTCAGTGAAATCCACATTTTAAACTACCTCGTTGTTTTAGAATTGATGAATAAATCTGATGTCGCCGCTCATGAAATGGCGAATGTCGTTGATGCCGGCCTGCATCATAATAAGTCTGTTGAGGCCCATACCGAAGGCGAAACCGGACCACTCATCGGGGTTGATATTTCCTGCGCGAAGAACATTGGGGTGTACAAGTCCGCAGCCGAGAAATTCTATCCATCCCGATTGTTTACATACACGGCATCCTGTACCTCCGCAAATAAGACAGCTGAAGTCGAGTTCAAAACCCGGTTCAACAAAGGGGAAATATCCGGGACGTAATCTTACTTTAACTTTACTTTTAAAGATACCCTGAAGAACCTCTTCCATGATATAAATAAGGTGAGAGACGGAAATATCCTTTCCGATCATCATTCCTTCAACCTGGTAGAAAGTGTGTTCATGTGAAGCATCAGTTGCTTCGTATCTGAATACCCGTCCCGGTGCCATGATCCGGAAAGGTGGAGTCATCCCCTCCATTCCACGGATCTGTATCGCAGAGGTGTGAGTCCGGAGCAGATTTCCATCTTCAGTCCAGAATGTATCCTGCATGTCTCTCGCCGGGTGAAACTTCGGTATATTAAGAGCTTCAAAATTGTAGTATTCAGTTTCAGCTTCAGGACCATCGAGAATCTGAAAACCCATTGATGTAAGAATGTCTTCTATTTCATACTGTGTTTTTGAAATGGGGTGAAGGTAACCTGCTTTTCTCTCGCGGATTGAAATTTCCGGATTGAGAGTCACATCAATCCATTCGCTTGATGCGATTTCGCTGAACCCCGATTTTGTAAGATGATCTTTTTTTTCATCGAGAGCATCTTCAATGATCTTTTTTATCTCATTGGATTTTTTGCCCACAGTATTTCTCAATTCAGGTGTAAGCTCGCCGAGAGATCTTAGTATCTGAGTAAGCATCCCTTTTCTTCCAAGGACTTTTACCCGGATATCTTCAATTTCATCAATGAGTTTTGAGGAGTTTATAAGCTCAATCGCTTCCTGCTTTATTTTATTAAGTTTCTCTTCCATAAATTAAATCCTGAAATTATTATAATATTCATTACTTTGCTAAGTGTCTCTTAACATTTCAATAGGTTCGGAGCCCTGTTAAAAGTCAAGGAAAATGTTTGGCAGTGGGGAAAAACGATTTAATACAGCAGTACCTGAAGATTATAAAATGTCTGTCTGAACCTTGATTTTAGGGATTAAAGGATTTACATGATTTAAAAAGATAATCACTCTCCGTTGATCATGTAAATCCTTTAATCTTACGAATCATGGTTTAGACAACCGGATCGGTATTCTAAAAAAATATTAACTTCTCATAAGATAATTTAATAACAAACAATAACTCCGCCAATAGGCTGTATTGATCACAATATATGTTTTAATCGATCCATTGCAATCTTTGCTGCTCCAAATGCCGGTATAATCGACTGATTTTTTACTGCGATGATTTTCACTCCCTCTTTCATTCCTTTCATTGCTCTTTCAGATATTATTTTTTTTACAGCTGGAATGATAAGCTTGTGTGAGTTGGACAGTCCTCCTCCAAGAATAACCGCCTCGGGATTAAAGATGTTTATAATGTTTGCAATTCCTGCGCCAAGGTGTAGAGATATGTATTCGAAGGATTTAAGTGAAAGTTCGTCATTTTTAATTGCTTCTTCATAAATTATTTTTGCCGTAAGGACTTCTTCTTTTGCTCTTTTGTGAAGAGATGAGTTTTTGTATTTTTTCAGATTTGAATTTGTGTATTCAACCAGAGCTGTGGCGGATGCATATCTCTCCAGACATCCTTTGTTTCCGCATGAACATTCTTTCCCATTAACATCAATAGTCATATGACCGATTTCAAGTGAGCTGCCGTTCTGACCTGTAAATAGCTTTCCGTCAATTACAGCTCCTCCTCCGATACCTGTGCCGAGAGTAACCATTACAAAGTTTTTAAAATGCTTCCCGTCATTCTCCCACCAGAAACCTGCACAGGCAACAGTGGCATCATTTTCCAGAAAAGTTTTTATTCCGGAAATCTTTTCTATATTTGCTGCAAGAGGATAATTTTTCCAGCAGAGGATATTGGGACTATTGATTGTAATTCCCCTTCTTCTGTCTATTGAGCCGGCAGCGCCGATTCCGATGGCCTTAATTGAGTTTTTATCGATTTTTGCGTCAGATGCAAGTGTCCCTATCAGAGAAATAATACCTTTATCAATATTTTTTGAAGTTTCAGGAGTTTGTATACCTCCTGAAGATAATATTTTCCCGTTTTCATCGGTGAGAACACCTTTGATGTTCGTTCCGCCTATATCAATTCCAATGTACATTGCAATACCTCTTATATGCTAATTTATATACCAAAACAGTTTAATGATGTGAAAATGAAAGCGGTTTTATTCATGATTTCGGGCCGGAGATTATTCAGCATCCTGAACCTGAAATTCCGGCTAATATCCGGTCGCATCATATTTATTATATGTTCAATAATAATACATGTCAATATCAAAACAATATAAGTTATATAAGCTTGTTTTACTAAATCATATTTTTTATAAATTAAGGGCCATTTTATAATAATAATTGTAGACACATAATGTCTGTTTTTAAAAAATCAAATTATGAATATGATAGATATGCATTGCCATACAACAGCCTCTGACGGAATAAAAACTCCTTCAGAGCTTATAGATTTTGCCATTGAGAAAAATGTCGGGATTATTGCTGTAACCGACCATGATACGGTATCGGGACTGGAAGAGGCTGTAAATTATGCTTCCGGCAAAAATATTGTTCTTATACCTGGGATTGAGTTCAGTATTGATTATCAGGGTGGATCTTTTCACCTTGTGGGACTTTATATTGACCACCAGTATAACCCTCTCATTGAAAAAACTCTTCATCTGCAGAATGTACGGGATAAGCGGATTTACAGAATAATTGAAGATCTGGAGAAGCATGGTGTAGAGATTCCCGTTGAGGAAGTTCTTCTGGAAAGTGCAGGAGGAGCCATCGGACGGCCTCATGTTGCCCGTGTACTTGTTAAACATGGTTATGCCAATAATATGAATGAGGTTTTTAAAAAATTTCTTGTGAATGGTAAACCGGGATATGTCAAGAAAGAGAGAATCAAACTTGAAGAGGCTGTGAGTCTTATTAAGGGAGCCGGAGGAGTATCGATTATTGCTCACCCGGTATCATTGAATTGCAAAAATAAAGCTGAGTTTGAAAGTACCATTAAGGGATTTGTCGATGCAGGAGTTGAGGGGATCGAGGTTTACTCTTCTATGCATAAAAATTCCGAGATTAATGATTTTCTTGAGCTTGCTTTAAAATATAATCTTATAGTTTCCGGCGGAAGTGATTATCATGGAGATAAAGATGAAAAGATAGGATACTATCTCCCCTCGAAGCCGATACCTTACGAAATCTACGAAAGAATCAGAAAACATTCCTGATTGCTGAATAAAAGTGTTGTAACCTCTTTACTGTAATATTCTCCATTGCTCAAAGTCTTATCTTTTATTATTATTATCTGCTGATATCTCTTATTGTTTCCTAAAATCCATTTTTTTTTAAAAAACACTAAGCTAAACGGAACCGCTCTGCCGATTATTAATTGATAACTAATTAATCTCAATGAAGTTTCATGCAGGAGAGCAGAATGAATAATCTGATAAACAGAGCTATAATACCGGTCATAAATGCAAACGGAATCACAACTATAAGAATGAATCTTCTTATTTCTATGAAGGAATTTATTGAGAGAATTTCAACAAAGCCTTATATGAAAGAGGAAGAGCTTGAGAGGCTGGAAGCTCAATTCGGTGTCAGACCTGATATTATTACATGGGGAGATTATTTCCAGGCTGAGATTGCCACCACGATGAAAGATATAGATGATGATGAATTTATCAAGGCATTTGATACCATCAAGTTTGATATGATCTCAAGTTATTTTATTTTCAAAGATAAGGGGATAGACTTTTATAACTGGGTTGAAAACTCATTCAATAATATAGAAATTGAAGATATTGATAGTCTTGGTGATGAAGATAAAGAGATTGTGCATCTGAAAATACTAATGGATTATTATCAGGAGATTGGTATTACAGATAGATTTTCAGAATCAGAATTGAACTGGCATTCGTCTTTTAAAGAAGCCCTCGCGATCTAATAGAGTATTTATTTCAGAATAATTAAAAAAAGCTGCCATATACAGGCAGCTTTTTTTATGGAGAAATAAGCTCTATTAAAAAAAACTTGTAATAAAGCATTACTTTTTTTAATTTAACTTTAACAGCAATAATAACTGCTCAAAACTAGCGGCATTCCGTCTCCAGGGATGACAGGAAATTTTACTCACTGTCATACCGGCTGAAGTGTAACGTAATGCCGGTATTTCATACTCCTGATTTAATCAGGAGATTATCGAAGATTTTCCTGCGGTCGCCGGTATCCGCAGGATTTGAAGCTGCAGAACCGGAATGACAAATGCTTGAAATGCATACTTTCGGGATAGCCCCGGAGAGTAATTTACTATCAGTTTATGAAAGCTTATAGGCAATAAAGGTGAATTGATGAATAAAATATTATATTCTTTTGATACAAACAATCTCTGTATGGTCTTGAAAGGTTCTTGGCAGCAGGGTGAAAGTGCATGGAAGAGCATTGATCTTTCAAAAATTGATACAGAAAAAATTGACAACATAATTATTACAGGTCTTGGCGGTTCGGCGATAAGCGGAGATATCTTAAAAAATTTTCTTAATGATGAAATTAAAATACCTCTAATAGTTAACCGGACATATCAGCTTCCGGCATATGCAGGTAATAATACTTTAGTTATAGCATCGTCATATTCCGGTAATACAGAAGAGACAATCTCCGCGTTTAAATCTGCAATGGAAAGAGGATGTACCATAATTGCTCTTACAACAGGTGGAGAGATTGAAAAACTGGCTGTTGGAAACAATATTCAGGTTGTAAAACTCCAGCCCGGTTTTCAGCCGAGATATGCACTTTACAATTCGTTTTTTACACTGCTTAGAGTTATGCAGGAATTGAAATTAGTAGGTCAGCAGGATGAGGTTGCAGAAAGAATAATTAATTCATTGCATAAGCTTGGTGATGAGTGGGGATCTGAAGATGGTGATGCTTTTAAAATCGCTAGTGCGCTGAAAGGTTTTATTCCTGTTATTTATTCTGTAACAGATCTGAACGATTCGGTGGGGAAACGCTTTAAGGGGCAGCTTAATGAGAACAGCAAGGTTCATGCATGGGCGGCGGAGTATCCCGAAATGAATCATAATGAAATTGTAGGCTGGGAGAGTGTAAAAGATTCCGGTTTAAAATATAAGGTTATAACAATCTGGGACGATGATATTTCTCATAGAATAAAGAAACGGATAGATATTATAAATAAGTTGCTGGATGGAGAAAAAATTGATATATTGAAAATTCAGGGTAAGGGATCTGTATTTAAAGAGAGGCTTCTGGAGAGTATTTATCTTTGCGACTGGATATCATATTTTCTGGCGCTGATTAATGAAGAGGATCCGGCTGAAATTGACTTTATTCACCACCTGAAAAATAAGATGGCGGAGGACTGATTATGACTTTACCTGAAACAGTACTGAAGAGAGCTGCTGAGTGGACGGAATCTCCATATGATGAAGATTGTATAAATGAAATAAAAGCACTTATAAAAAACAAAAACGAAAAAGAACTCAATGAGCGATTTGCAGTGGAACTTGAATTTGGTACAGGCGGTTTACGAGGCCTTATCAGAAACGGTACAAACGGCATGAACAAATATGTTGTCGCCAGGGCAACTCAGGGTCTTGCAAATTATGTGAATAAATCGGGTGAAGTCAATCCATCTGCAGCGATTGCCTATGATTCAAGACTCTTTTCAAAAGAGTTTGCCATGGAGAGTGCTGCTGTTCTTGCAGCCAACGGTATTAAGACATATTTATTCAGAGAGATGAGGCCAACTCCTGAACTGAGTTTTGCAGTTAGAGAACTGGGATGTGTCACTGGCATCGTAATAACCGCCAGTCACAATCCTAAAGAATATAACGGATATAAAGCTTACTGGAAGGATGGAGGACAGATTATCAGTCCTCATGATGAAAATATAATAAGTGAAGTAAGAAAAGTTGAAACACTGGATGATGTCAGGAGAGAAAGTTTTGAATCACTCGTAAATAAAGCGATGATCATCTGGATTGATAAAGACATAGATGAGAAGTTTATAAAGGAAGTTACCTCTCTTTCGATCTCTCCCGAAGAGATTGCAAAGAGCAGTGTCCGGATTGTTTACACTCCGCTTCATGGAACCGGTGGTACTTTGATACCTGAAGTTTTGACCAGAATGGGATTTACAGACATTATTTATGTTGATGAGCAGATGAAGGCTGATTCATCATTCTCAACCGTGAGAAAGCCGAACCCCGAAGAGAGAGATGCACTTGATCTGGCAATAGGTTATGCAATGCGCAATGACGCTGATATTGTTATAGCAACCGATCCCGATGCTGATAGAATGGGAATAGCAGTAAGAAATGATAAAGGTGAGTTTGAAGTCCTTTCGGGGAATCATATAGGTTCAATTCTTGAGTACTACATTCTTTCAAGAATGAAGGAGAAGGGTACTCTTCCGGTTAATGGTGCAGTTGTGAAGACCGTCGTTACAACCGATCTTCAGGACAGGATTGCTGAATCCTTTTCACTTAAAGTGTTTAATGTACTGACCGGCTTTAAATTCATAGGAGAAAAGATCAAATTCTTCGAAGAGAAAGGGAATTATAAATATGTATTCGGAGGGGAGGAGAGTTACGGTTATCTTGCAGGTACATATGCCAGAGATAAAGACGCCGTAGCCTCAACATTGCTGATATCTGAATGCTGTGCATATCTGAAAAACAGAGGGTTAACTATTACTGATTATCTGGATGGTATTTTTACCGAATATGGATATTATTCAGACAGAAGCGTTTCGATTGATGCAGAGGGTTTAAAAGGAGTTGAAGTTATCGGTGATGTAATGAAAAAATTCCGTGAAAAGGCTCCACAGGAGATCGGGGGGTTGAACGTTGTTAAAACTATTGATTATAAAAATGATAATCTTTTTGATTCAATTGATGAGGAGACAACACTGCCGAAATCGAATGTTCTGCAATATAAACTCTCAGATGGTTCGACTGTCACAGTGAGACCCTCAGGGACAGAACCGAAAATAAAATTTTATTTTTCCGCAAAGTCAGGATCTGCGAAAGAGACAGAACTGAAGCTTGATAAAATGATAGAAGATCTTATTCCGGGAGTTAAAAGCTTTGTCGAGGTTAGAATAAAGGGTTAACTTCTAAGCCCCCGCACCCCCGGAGGGGGCAAAACAATTTCCTTGCCCCCTCCGGGGGTGCGGGGGTTTGTTTAAAATTCAACCTGCTTTGCAAACTGTTCTTTAAAATTGTTGTGCATTTCTATGAATTTTTCTTCGGATTCAATGTTAAACCTTTTTAGCACTTCATCTTCCATATAAAAGTAGTCAAATTTTTTCTCTTCTATAAGACATAGTGAATTTGCAAGATATGTCAGAAATACTGTATCTCTGTTTTCTTCACTGGCCAGCAGTGGAGAATGATGAAATGAAATCGCTTCTCTTATGTAAATCGGGAAGTTCCACTTTTCGGCAATCATCTTTCCTATTGTTGAATGGCTTACTCCCATAGATACTTCTTCAAGGACTGTTGAAGTTCTCATCTGTCTGTTTATAGATATCTTCTCAATCTGATCTGTCAGATCCTGATTGGCGGATAAAAGGATAATCTTGCCAAGATCGTGCAGCAGTGATGATAAAAAAACCATATCGCTGATTTTATTTAATCCGAACTTTTGAGCAAGAAGCCTTGAATAAAATGCAGCTTTATTGCAGTGACTCCATACATCCTTGAAGCTGGAGTAGCGCTCGTCCATAATTTTTTTTGCAGATGATGCAATAAGAATTGAATTCAGATTTTTTAATCCGATTATTTTTACAGCCTCGACGATACTTTCAATTTTCTTTGAAGTAATGAATCCCGCAGAATTTGAAAGTTTTAAAACTGACGCGGCAAGTGATGGATCGAGAGAAATCTTTTTTGAAAGTTCGCCTATTGTAACATTATCCCTTCTGCACATGGACTGCAGTTCAGTTATATGTTCCGGAAAAGTTGGGAGATCCTTTACTTCATCTACTATTTTTACTTCAATTACTCTTTTCACTGCTTGTGACTGAGTTTTTAGTGGAATTGTAAATGCGGATTGTGTAATATTCCCATCAGATACGATGCTGAAAGATTTATCTCCAATGCCGGAGTTCTTTAAAAAAAGCATTGTGAGAGGTATCCCCAATCCCTCCCCTTCCTGGTCATCGGCAATATCCATATATATTTCAGCAAAGTCGTTATACTCCCTTGCTTTATCAACTCTCAGTTTAATTCTCTCCTGCTCAAAAGGGAGAAGACCGGCATTGTTTCTTACAATTATTCTGAAACCGCTATCATCTTTTTTTAAAACAAGTTCTACTTTGTACCCGTTCAGTTTCAGTTCTTCCGGAAGTTCATCTATTGTTTCAACCATATATGTTTTAAAGGATGCCATCCCTTCTTCATAGTGCATGGGATCTGTGATGTTGAGATTACTTTTCTTGAAATGTATTCTTTTAGAGTTTGCCTTTACAGCATTTACAATCATCTCTCTTAGAACGTTTTCCACTGTTCCCTGGAGGTACAGCATGTCGGAATGAGATAAAATTTTTGTAAAGAGAGAGTTTAGAAATCTGTTGATCTCTCTATTATTGTAATGGAACGATAGTTTAACAGGTTCACCGTTTAGTACCTGACCTGAAAGAACTGAGGTTTTAGCAAGCTGCATATTTCCACACTTTATATTTATTTGAATTTGTCTTAATAAATATTACCCTTATAAAAAAAGATAATAATTCGTTAAATAAACCGTAAAGATTCAATAATCTTCTGATCAACTATATTTTAATGTATATAATAGTAGAGTCAAGTAAAAAATATAATACATACTTAAGTGTACACTATTGCGAGAGTGAATATTTTATGGCGAATATGCTTAAAGTTATAATCGAAAATAATATGAATAATTGATAAAATTATACACTTCAGCGTAATAAATTGTTAAATTGAATGTGTGATTTTTAAACATATTTATAGGATGACATTCTTTGTTTTTTACCGGTATTTAAATTATCTAAGATAGCATTTTTACTTTTTACAAATCTGCTTATAAATACTGAAGGCTTTTTCACCCAAAAGAATGAGTAGTGGATTCGAAAAGCATAAGTATGAATTTTAGTAGGCCCGCCGGTTCCTGCAATGATTAGAAAGTTGTTATAAAAAAATTTTAAAATAATAATGAATGGAAAGAATAAATTATGATGAATGAAAACAAGCTTATTTCAAAGAGAAAATATCTTATCACCACTATTATTCGTGTAGAGATACTTCTTTCTTTATGTATATATCCAGTGGGAGTCTTTGTCGGTATAGATAAAGATCAGTTTTTTAAACTTTCTATAGCGCTTATATTTGCCGGGCTTGGTCTTGCGATTATTGCAGGGAGTAAAAACTTCAACAATTTTGTAAAGCCGCTGAATTTTCTTGGGGAGTATATTAGTTCTCTCTATAATAATGATTTTACATACAGGGTCGATTTGTCATTAACATCGGGGCACAGAGAGCTTTTTGATCAGCTTAATAAAACTACAGATAAACTCGAAGAAGTTCTTATAGGCATAAAAAAATCAACTTCCACCGTTGTTGATAAAATAGATAATATTACATCGGGAAACCGAAAAATTATTACTCTTACAGATAAACAGATCGAAGCGCTTCAAAATACATTTTCCGCAATAGAGGAACTCACTGCAACAGTTAATGCAAATGAGGATAATGTGCAGAAAACCGAGGTTAATTCCAAAGCTACAGTTGAAGCTGTATTTAATGGAGATAGTGCAGTGAGTGAAACACTTTCAGCTATGGAGGAGGTGATAAAGGGCGGCTCAAAAATTAAAGATATTATCGGTGTTGTAAATGATATCGCCTTTCAGACAAATCTTCTTGCGCTAAACGCGGCTGTTGAATCAGCACGGGCCGGAGAGCATGGCAGAGGCTTTGCCGTAGTGGCAAGTGAAGTGCGGAATCTGGCACAGAGAAGTGCATCTTCTGCAAAAGAGGTTCAGTCTCTGATCAATGATATTATCGGGAAGATTATGAAAAGCAATGAGTTTGTTCTCAAAACAGCCAAATGTTTGAATACAATAACAGACTATACTCAGAATATTTCAAAACAGATTGCGGAAATAAGCGCTACATCAAGGGAACAATCAGCAGGTATAACTGAAATAAGCAGTTCAATAGAAAGGATTCAGAATTCCACTTCTGAGAACAGAACACTGATTAACAATTCAATTGAGTCTGATGATCAGATAAAAGATATGACTATTCAACTCTTTGATCTGGTTTCAATTTTTAAATTGAGCTGATGTTTTGAATTATTGATGGAAATGTTTGGGGGCGGGGACTTGTGGTTAATAATTTTTTTTATATAGAAGGATGGTTAAATGGATTTTACCGGTAAAACTATTCTAATCGTCGATGATGATCGAATTATTGCAATGGCAGAAGCTGCATTTTTATCTAAAAATGGATATAAGGTCTTAACCGCCGGGAACGGTGAAGAGGTTTTTGGTGTTTTTGAATCCGGATCAGATTGTCATATGGTTCTTCTCGATATAGATCTTGGTAATGGAATTAGCGGTCCTGAGCTTGCTGAAAGAATTCTGGAGATAAGGGATATCCCGATTGTTTTTGTCACATCCCACACCGATGGTGATATGACAGAGAAAGTGAAACATATAAAAAAGTACGGTTATGTGGTAAAAAATTCCGGAGACTTTGTGGTACTCTCTGCAATTGAAATGGCCTTTGAACTTTTTTATGAGAAGAAGAGGACTGTCGAAGCCGGGATAATGTTTGAGCAGATTGCTAATACCTCTCCGGCTCTTATATGGATGTCAGGGTGTGATAAAAATTTTACATGGTTTAACAATCGCTGGCTTGCTTTCACGGGAAGACAAATTGAAGAGGGACTTAGCAATGGATTGATTGAGAGTATTCATCACGAAGATAAAGATAATTACATAAAAGAGTATATTAAGGCATTTGATTCAAGAGAACCTTTTACAATGGAGTATCGGTTAAGAAGATTTGATGGTGTGTACAGGTGGATCATTGATAGTGGACATCCCAGATATACTTCTGATGATATATTTGACGGATATATAGGTTCATGTGTTGATATTACCGGAAGAAAACTTATAGAATACAAAAATATGGAGCAGATGAGTTTTGTATCTACACTTCTGGATACAATTTCTCTTCCGGTGTTTTATAAAGATCGTGAGGGACGATATATCGGGTGCAACAGTGCTTTTGAAAATTTTATGCATACAAAGTTTGATGAAATAAAAGGAAAAACCGTATTTGATTTATCTCCCCGTGAAATTGCTCAAAAATATTATGAAATGGACGAGGCGCTTTTTGTCAACCCGGGAACACAGAGTTACGAGTGGGTAGTTAAATCACTAAGTGGTGAGCTTAGATTTGTTATATTTAATAAAGCGACATTCAATGACCATGCTGGTGAAGTCGCTGGATTGATAGGGATAATCCTTGATATTACTGATCAGAAGGCCTATGAGGAAAAAATTACAAATCTTCTGTGCGAAAAAGATTTACTTCTTAAAGAGAAGGAAACTTTGCTTAAAGAGGTTCATCATAGAATAAAAAATAATATGTCAACAATAGCAAGTCTGCTGATGATTCAGGCTGATACGATGATTGAACCTTCGGCGATCGCGGCTCTCAATGATGCCAGGTCAAGAGTGATGAGTATGATGTTGATCTATGATAAGCTTTACAGGTCAGCCGATTTCAGGAATATTCAGGTTAGGGATTATCTTGTAAATCTTATAAATGAAATATTTTCTACTTTTCCCGGGAGAAAAAATTTAAATATTGAATATGTTGTAGATGAATTTGTGCTTGATTCGAAGGCTCTTTTTCCCTTGGGAATAATCGTCAATGAGCTTCTGACAAATAGTATGAAACACGCATTCCCCGGGGGCAGAGAGGGTAAAATAAAGGTCTCTGTAACTATTGATAAAGATAATTTAATTGAGGCTTCAATCTCTGACGATGGCATAGGGATTCCGGAAAAAGTTGATTTTAAAAGTGTGCAGAGTTTTGGACTTAATCTGATTGATCTTCTAACAAGGCAGATAAAAGGGAGTATTGAAGTTAACAGGAACAGCGGGACTGAATTTGTAATAAAGTTTAGAAAGAGTTAGATTTACTGATCCGTACTATTTTTATCTTCTGATAAATCAATGTTAAAAATATTTACCTCCGCACCTCGGCGCATTGACATAGTTTAAAAAAGTTCAGAATTTAATTATATTACGGAGCTGATTTTTAAGCTACGATTATTTTGTGTTCTGTTTTTCAATGTTCATAAGGAAGAGAAGAAATCGTGATAATTTATCAATTCTTCCTGTTTTTGCGAAGTCGTCTTCATCAAGATTGATAGTTTTGGCATACATGGAATAGAGGTGGTTTTTCAGGGTCTTGTATGATATTGTAAGTTCATCGCACACTTCCTCCCGTGAAACTCCATTCATCAGCATAAGGGCAATTTTAATTTCCTGCATAGTAAATGAGTACTTACTCTCCAGAATGTTTTCGATCGGGATTGTCACAGTTACTTTTTCTTCTGCGTTTTTATCGATGAGCATTTCTTTTAATAAAATATTTTCAAGAGCGGCTGTGAGCTGGATTGTAATTGTGTTTATCAATGACATTCTTTTCTCATTAAAAAGATCGGGTAACCGGTCATTTTCAAGATACATTATTGTTTCTTTATTGTTGAGTTTTAATAATCTTTTACAGAGAGCAGATTTTATTCTGTTCTTTTCAATAAATGAATCATTTAAAAAATGATAATCCTGAGGATTTTCAAGATTTACACTTTCCCCGGTGTTTTTTACAAACCTGATAATAGATAGCGGTATATCAAGTTTCTCATCTATTCCTCTCTGTAGATTGAAAATGTTTTCATTCTCTGCAGTTGTCTCAACTGATGCGTAGAGAGAAATTTCATTAGCTTCATAAAAAATCAGAACGGCCCGCCGTGCTCCGGAACTTTTACAAATAATACTAAGAACTTTTTTGATGGCAAGTTCAACCTCCTTTATGCCGGACATTCCGGCTGCAGCGGTTTGAATTGATTCAAGGTCCAGTTCCTGCAATGATATACTCCGGGATTTATCCAAATTCAGGAGTATATCAGATAATGTGTTATTCCTCGTATCGGTTTTATCAATAATTAATAAGTCCCTGTATTTTTCTATCATATAACTGCACTTATTCTCTGCACCCCACTCTTTGTGTAACCGGTACGCTTCAAGAAAATAATCGCGTGCCTTGTCTTGATTGTTTGATGCAAGATGATATTTCCCGGCACACTCATTGGCAATAGCTTCATTGTTGATGTACTTCTGTTCTCTGGCGGATTTAATGGCCATGTCATAAAGCAGATCGGCTTTCTGTTTCTTTCCTGTTTCATCTTTCTGAAATTTTCCGGATACACGAGCTAACTCTGCCTGAACAAGCAGGTATTTATGAAGAAAATTTTCCGGACAGAGATCTGCCCAGGTTTTCATTTTCTTCTGGTTTTTTTTCAGTATACTTTTGTAATTTCTTCTCTCAGTCAAATCTGCATCTGCCCAGAGCGATGTAATTGATAGTGAATAATAAAAAATGTATTCGGGGAGAAAGATGGAACTGATGACACTTTTCTCATTCTCGTTAAGAAATGGAACATTCAGCAGAAGAAAACTATGTTCTTCAAAAATGTAGTGTATTTTCATTTGCGTCACATATATAAAATAAATAGCCATTATACTGTTGCCGGTTATAAAATCATCTTCACCATTTGTCTTTGTTTCACCTTTTTCATTTCCGGAAATTAATCTGGAAATTATTCGCATTGTGATATCGTACATCAGAATATTGATGTTGTTTTTCACGAAAAGCTGTGCCATTACTTTTTTATGCTGATTATAATAATTCATTAAATCGTTCAGATTATGGCCTAAATTGAATTTTGCTGCTGTTATGGAATGAATGGAATTCGCAGTAGTATAAAAATCACCAATTGTGAAAGAGGAATTATATGCCTCGATGTAATAATCAATTGAAGATTCTGCATGTCTCTTCCAGTGATTGATTGAAAAAGCAAAGAGAAATATCATTCGGCTTTTTACTGAATTGTTTTTATATTTTTCAACTGACTGCAGAGATAATTCACCGAACCGGCAGGCCAGCTTATAGTCATTTAATGCTGTAGCGATGGCTATTGCTATTCCCATGAAATTTGCAGAGATATCATCAATGATAAGTTTTTTATACTTTAAATAATGATTATGAATCCGAAACAATAGTATTAAAGATCCTATGATATCTACAAGAGAAAGAGCCGGCGCCAGATTGATAAATATTTTTGCTGCAATATTTTCACTAAGTTCGGTATTAGGAGGATATTCCAGAATAGAATCAATTTTTATATGAGTATAATGTAATTTGAATTTTAGTAATTCTATTATTAGAATTACAATTGAGGATTTGAAATTAAAAAGATTGTTGTTTAAAATTTTCAATCCTTTACGGGCATGATCAATAGCCTTCTGATATTCACCGCTTGCATTAAGCAGCTGAACACTTAAGCTGTAAATTTCCGCTTTTACAATATCACTCTCTGCATGACATATAAGTTCATTGAAGGCTTTATCGCTTTCAATAAAATCTTTAATAATGGATTCACATTCCATGAGTTCTTTGTATAATGAAAAGGTAATTTCATACTGCATGTGCCAGCTGTCATTATTTAATAATGATATACCGGTTTTTAAAAAGATATGCATGGAGTCAAAGGCATTTGATTTTTTTGCTTTTAATGCGGCCCTGTAGTTAAGATGGATTACTCTTACGATTTCATCTTCAGATTTTATCAGCTGCAGAGACTGGTTAATGTGATGGACTATTTCAAAAAGATATTCTTCCTCGGCATTATATTCTGCCATTAACCGATTTCCGATCTTGTAATGAAGAACTGTTAAATCGTTTTCCGAAATCAGGGAATATACAGATTCCTGGACTTTATCATGTATAAAACTGTATTTTGTATTTTCTGCCAGTAATAGGTTTTCTTTTACGCACTCTTTCAGTATTGCGCTGATACATTCACTGTCTGAAGAATTAATACCGGTAATCAGATCTATGGAAAAGGTGACACCGATGCATGATGCTATTTTCAGAACACTTTGAGTTTCTTCCGGCAGCAGAGTAATTCTATTCGCAAGAAGATCGGCAAGTGTTTCCGGCAGACTGGTATTGCTGATCTCCTCTGTGTTGTACATCCAGTTGATATCTCCGGTGCTCTCTGTTTGCTGATAAATGTGGCCAAGACGATGTAATTGCAGAAGTATCTCTTTGATGAAGAGAGGATTGCCGTTTGTTTTCCGCAGAAGCAATTCAATCAATGTGGAGTTATCTTCCATATCATTATGGAAGATGTCTTCAAGTAGGGCCGATATATATTCCCTGCTAACCTGGTTGATATCAATAAACCGGGCGGGGTAATTATTTTCTTCGAAGGAGTTAAGAAAAGAGGTTAAATAAATATTACCCGTACTTTCAACTTTTCTATAAGCACTGATAAAAAAAATTGAAAGAGATGGATCAGAAAAAATGAGCTTCATTAATTCAATACTTGCCTTATCAGCCCACTGTAAATCGTCAATAAATATCACGAGAGTGTTTTTTCCATCTGCGAAGAGCTGAATAAAACTATGGAAGAGATACATAAATCTGTTTTGTGCTTCTATAGGGGAAATCTCTTCAACTTCTTTCTGAGAGCCGATTATATGAATTAATTCAGGGATAATATCGGTTAGGATTTTACCGTTGATTCCTGCCGCGTCCAGAATTTTTGTTTTCCATTCCGACAGGTGAGTTTCACTTTCAGTGAGCAGCTGACGTATCAGCGACTGAAAGGCCTGTATAAAAGAAGAATATGGAGTTGTACCTGAGTACTGATCAAATTTTCCGGAAATAAAGTATGTTTTTTCTTTATGTAAAATACGCATAACTTCATTTACAAGAAATGATTTGCCGATTCCCGGGGGGCCGGAGAGAAAAAGATAGCGGCTCTGACCCCTCTCGGCTTCTGAAAAGTTTTCAGCTATAGCACTGATTTCTTTATGTCTGCCGTATAGTTTCTCCGGAATTCTGAATATGGGAGATGTGTCATGGGATGCGACAGCAAATCTGGTGACTGATCCGGATGTGATAAGCTGATGAAGGCATTCTTTCAGATCATGGAGTATTCCGGAAGAACTCTGATAACGGTCATCGCGGTTTTTCTCAAGAAGTTTTAAAACAATAATGGAAATAGCTTCAGGAACATCTGAGTTTTTTTTATGCAGCGGTAAAGGATTTCTGGCAAGGTGGGCATGCATAAGTTCAGCAGGATCAGAATCCGGAAAAGGAATGGTCCCCGAAAAGATCTCGTAAAATATTATGCCAATAGTATAATAATCTGAACGGTAATCAACCGGGGTATCAATTCTTCCGGTAGCTTCAGGGGAAAGATATTTCAGGCTGTATATATCAAATTCTGAAGATGTTTTATTATCTTCTTTTTTCTCCGATTCAGGGCTAAGTAAAATTTCCAGACTATCTTTATCGATAAAGATATTATCCGGCCTGAGTTTGCCGGTTATGATGTTATTTTTATGAAGATCACCAATCTTTACGGCAATCTCTATACAGAGTTTTAATTTTTGTATTAGATCAGGTTTGTTCTGCTGGCAATATTCGGTCAAAGATAAATTCCGCATAGTTCCTTGTTAGATAAGTAGTTTTATTCTGTTTATTATATAATTATAACAAATGTTTATGATAGTTCAATATTTATTTTGTAGAAAATAATAAACATTTACCAGCAAATGTGCATATGCTGTATTCTATTGTATCCGGATTGTGTTTTTTATTCCTATATTCGCCGGTTTCCTGCCTGAAAAAACTCCACATCACATCTTCTGGGTCTTCTGACCCATGACAGAAAATCTTTTACGGGTAATATTACATTCAGTTATTATCTGCTGCAGGGCAGAATTAATTTATTAGAAGAAAAGATAGAGTATAGCAGGAGTCCCGAATGCAGACAACTATTGCGCATTTAACTGTACAAACCGGAATGAATTCGCTGCATGAAGTAATTTTAAAGATGATAGAAAAGATTGAAAGTAACGCCATATATTTTGAATTGGATGCCAGATCGTTTTATTTAATGATGGAAGAGGCTCTTACTAATGCCATGCAGCATGGAAACAGGTGGGATTCCAGTAAGGCAATCAACGTATTTCTTCAGCTGGACGAGGCTTCACTTTACATAATTATTGCAGATGAGGGAGAGGGATTTTGTCAGCTTGCACTGCCTGGTAATTCCGAAAACAGTGATAAGCATGGGATCAGGATTATCAGGAAATTCTGTAATCCCTATTGGAATGATAAGGGAAATGCAATATATCTTAAGCTTGCATTATCCGATCAGAAAAAACGAACCGCTTTTGCTAATCCGCAGAATACTCACACCGCAGCAGAGATCTCGAATGCTAACAATCTCAATTATTCTTCGTTAAATGCATCTACTGGGCCTTCTGACCCATGACAGGAATCCATTTATGGGTTAGCTTTCTGTAAAGTTCAAAAATTGAGAAGTAGTTTTGAACAGGTTTACAAGGTTCTTTTTCTAAAAAAGATATATAGAACCGGGTTTTATTTTAAAATTTTAAAAGAGGTTTTTTACATGAGATGTTTTTCAACGGTAATTGTTTTTGTAATTTTTATAATCAATATAGCTGTCATCGGAAGTGCGGAGTTTGTATTTAAAAAAGATGGATCGATCATTAAGGGAAAAATTTTAAGCGAAGATAATTCAGGTGTCAGTTTTAAGAATGAAGCCGGAATAACAATCCGTATTAACAGGGAAGATGTAATGAGGGTGCTCTATTCCGATCTTTATATGGGTAAGGTATATGTTCGTCTTACATCGGGTGAAGTTCTTGAGGGCTATCAGGTCGATGAGGACAACGATGGGTATATTTTCCGTAAAGATATAAATAAGCCGGCGGAGTTTACTATTCTGAGAAAGAAGATAATGTTTATTGCCAGAACTAATCCCACGGACCTTACCGGTGAATCCTTCATCGACCGCATCATCATTAAATGGAGTCCGCCATTTAAGCCCGCGAAATTATATAAAGTATATATGCGCGAAGTTAAGAAAGGTGAAAAATTCAGAGTTGTCGGCGAGACTGAGGATCTTTCTTATTCATTGAAAAAACTGGGAAGGTGTACCGGTTACGAGATATATGTAACAGCGATTGGCGATGCAGGAGAAGAATCTCTGCCAAGTGAAAAGATTACTGCAAATACAATTCCATACCCGCCGGAAGATCTTAAAATGACAGAGAAGTATTCACAGGATAATAAAACTGTATCATTAACTATGACCTGGGAGCCGGTTGATGATCCGCAGAGCAGGGTGAAATCATATACAATATATAAGACTGATGACGGGAGAAAGAAGCTTGGAACAGCAAAGACTGGAGAGTTTGTTATAAAGGATTTTCCTGCAGAGGGGAGACACTTGTTTGCAGTAGTTGCAGTAAATGATGCCGGTACCGAATCGGAAGATGTAAAAACTGTATTTGATGCTGGATATCAAATATATACCAGAGTGTCAGGGATTTATATTGTTCCATTTGGCGATCTTGCGGTAATAGCAGATTCAGGTTATGGCGGGCTGCTGGATATAAGCATAGGTAAAAAAATGTTAAGCGCCGGAATTGAAACAGGCTATATGAATTTCAGCGTAACTGACAGTGATATAAAGAGTATGTCGATTGTTCCGCTGCTTGCCGCAGTTGATTACAGAATTCCGCTTTTTTTTACTTTGTCGCTTAGACCGGTTCTTAAGGCGGGGGCAGGATATTGCATGACGGAATATATAATACATCCGCCATTAAAAACAGAAACCAGCAAAAAAAATGAATTCAGTCCAATGGGATCTCTGGGTTTGTTCATTGATTTGCGTATAAAAGATTTTTTTATTTCCGGCGGAGCAGAGTACTCGGGGATATTCCAGAAGAGCGGAACTATGACTTTCGCGGGCTGTTCATTCGGAGTCGGAGTAGTATTTTAAATAAGTTTAATCAATCTATTTGAATTCTTGGTAAGAAATCAAATAGATGAAATATAAATTTCAATAATAATAAGTAAGGTGTACAGGAGTAAAACAATGAAAAAAATATTTAATCTATTATTTATAGCAGCAGCGGTATCTCTTGGCGGGTGTGGCGATTCGTTTTACAATGTATATGATGACATCGCGGGCCCTGTGCAGAGCGTGGTAATTACTCCGACCCTTTCGGTTGTTGTGACGGAAACCGCGCAGCTTTATGCAACAGTTTACCCTTCGATGACTCCGAATAAGAATGTGACGTGGTCGAGCAGTAATTCAGTAGTCTCTGTTGATCCAAATACCGGTGTAGTAACAGGTAATACTGTGAATCAGACATCTGTTGTCACAGCTACTACAGAGGATGGCGGATTTACTGCAGAGTGTGTTGTGACGGTTGTTCCGGTACCAAAGGCTATTGATTCTATAACTCTGCCGCTTACATATTCACTTGGTTTGGGCCTGCAGTATACATTCTCTCCGGTTATTCTTCCTTTAGACGCTACTAATAAGGAATTGACTTGGACAAGCAGTGATTATTCCAAAGTGACAGTAACATCTGCCGGATTGATTGAGGGAGTAGGAACAGGTATTGCTATGATTACGGCAACATCAAACCGTTGGGGAAAATCTTCATCCTGTCTGGTTACAGTAGGCGCAGCCAATACAGTTGTCAATATCGCGGCAATTTCGGGCGTTGCTGCACCAGTAGCAGGAGCGACACCGGTAACAGCAATTACCCCGAACAGTCAGTACATCGGAACTGTTGCGTGGTCCGGATCACCGGTAACATTTGCAGGTTCGACAGTATACACTGCAACTATTACGTTGACTGCATTAACCGGGTACACTCTGACCGGTGTGGCTGCAGACTTCTTTACTGTTGCGGGTGCTACAACAGATACAAATCCGGCTGGTTCTGGAATTGTAACAGTTGTATTTCCTGTATCAAATAATATCACTTCTGCTACTCTTGGTACACTTAATTATGTTCAAACAGGGGGAGGCTTTCAGCGTGATGCAACTCCGGCTAACAAAAGCACTGAATCTTTTTTTTACATGAGTGCACATGAAATTACCCAGGCGCAGTATATGGCGGTGACAGGCCATGCTAATCCCAGCTTTTTTACCGGAGATACATCCAGACCGGTAGAACAGGTGACCTGGTATGATGCTGTTGAGTTTTGCAATAATTTAAGCACCAATGAAGGGCTAACTCCAGTCTATTCCATTACAGCTCGTGTACCTGCCGGAACGGCACATCCAATAACCGGTGCTACAGTAACAGCTACGTGGACTAACAATGGCTACCGTTTGCCCACAGATATGGAATGGATGTATGCTGCTATGGGATGCATGAGTGATAGCAGGCCCGGGGCAATTAGTGGAGGTGTTAATATTAATGGCTATAGTAAACCATTTGCTGGAAGCAACGGGAGTAATGCTGTTGGTGACTATGCCTGGTATAGTGTCAACAGCTCCAATACCACTCACCCTGTCGGGACCAGATTACCTAATGAGCTTGGTCTTTATGATATGAGCGGAAACGTAATTGAGTGGTGTTGGGATAAATGGGATGGATTTGCAGCTTATCCATCTGGACTACAGGCAGATTACTATTCGATATCAGGCACTGATCGCGTTATGCACGGCGGCTGTTATAGTTTCGCGGCAGCTCAGGTTACTTTTATCCCTCGGGGAAGTTATCCTCCTGGTGAAAGGACCCGCGAGCTCGGTTTTCGTGTAGTTCGCAACTAATTTCTATGGAGTCAGACCATATCTCTATCCTGGTACCTCTCAATCTGGAGAGGTACCAGAGGGGTTTTATAAAATCTCCCTCAGCTTCTTCAAATCAAGAGGCTTTGTGATATATCCTGTGAATCCGTCGTCGATGCATTTATTTATTGTATCTTTCAATACATGGGCGCTCATGGCAAAAATTAATACGTGAGCGTTTTCAACTCCTGCTTCTCCTGCTCTGATCTTTTTCATCGCCTCGTATCCATCAAGGACAGGCATCTCCAGATCCATAAACACCATGTCAAATTTTTCACTTTTTAATTTTTCTATTGCTTCAATGCCATTTTCGGCAATGACAAATTTGCGGTCCAGCTTTTTCATATAAGCTTCAATGAGTTTCTGGTTCATTATATTATCTTCGGCGATAAGAATTTTCATTGAACCGGCATGTTCATGAACTGCGTAGGATTCAATATCCTCCATAGAAGGTTTTTCTCCAATCAGCAGAGGTATAATGAATTTAAATGTGCTTCCTTTTCCCGGAGCACTTACAACCTGGATGTCCCCTTTGAATAATTTAACTGTCTGTCTGCATATAGTAAGACCAAGACCGGTTCCACCGAATTTTCTGAATGTTGACGCATCGGCCTGAGTAAAGCTTTCAAATATTGATTCATGCTTGTCTGCGGGAATCCCGATACCGGTATCGGTTACGGAGAACTCAATAAATTCTTTTAAGTCAGATTCGTAGTTGTATCCTTTTCCATCAGAAAGTGTGATGTTTAATGTAATTCCACCTTCGGCTGTGAACTTCATTGCATTTCCAATGAGATTTATAAGTATCTGTCTTAATCTTTCGGGTGCGGATTTTATATAGAGCGGAACATCTGCGGAAATACTTTTTGTAAATGTAAGTTTTTTGCTTAGAACAAGAAGTTCCATCGCGCGGTAGATACTTGTTATAAGTTTATCGAGATCTGTGTCAATGTAATCAATCTTAACCTTGCCAGCCTCGATCCTTGACATGTCGAGTATATCGTTAATGAGTACCATGAGATAATTGCCCGAATCTTTAACTACACCAAGATACTCATTTCTCTCCTCATTATTCTCTGTCAGCATAGCGAGGTTTGTCATACCAAGTATTGAGTTCATAGGAGTCCGTATCTCATGGCTCATTGCAGCAAGGAATTTTGTCTTGGCTCCGGCTGCGTTTTCGGCTCTGTCTCTCTCAAATTTAAGCTGTTTCTCATGCTCAATGCGTTCAGTAAAATCCTGCAGCATTACAAGAGCTATGACTGAATCGTTAAGTATGAAATTTTCAATTGTTGTAAGGCAGTGAATTTTTTTCCCCTCACCAGTTGTTAATGTTATCTCCCGATTTATAATGTGCCCGGTTTTGGATGCTTCTTTGATTATATCTATGGCATCTTCAGGCTTCTGATAGAGGTCCAGATCGTAGGGGCTTTTACCGATAATTTCGTCTTTGGAATACCTTATAAGATTAATCATGGCATCATTGGCATCAATAAATTGCGCATTATCAAAGCTGAGCATTGCCATTGGTGCGATACCTGAATAAAATGATTTGGAGAACTTCTCCTCGGACTGACTCAGCTTTTCTATTATCATTTCATTTTCTATGGAGAGATTGAATGATTTTGACAATATCTTATTTACCCGGTATGCAGTTATATAAATTGTTACAAGGAAAAGAATTATCAGTAAACCGATTATGGTGTAGTTTTCTTTGAGAGAAAAAATAAAATATAAAGAATACGGGAAAAGAGATAGAGTATTGAAAATTGTAAAAGCAGTCATGCTTGTTGAGTGAGTGCTTACAGATCCGGACGATAATGCGCCAAGAAGCACTGCAATAAAAAGTATATAAATCTGATTGTCAATTGCCTGTAGAAAATATAAAAAAGATCCGAATACTATTCCGGACATTGCCGTTGTTACGTAGAAAACTTTACGCCAGAATTTTTTATCCTTAACTTTTTTTCTATTATACACCAGAGTCAGAACCAGTTTGAGTGTAAATGAACCTAATGCACAGGGGAACCATACATGTAATATCTGATAATAAACCTCATAGTGTTTTAATGTTTCTCTGAACAGGAAAGTGGTAATTATAATCATTACAAAAAGTGCAAAGCTTGACTGGTACGAATTTATGTAGAGTAGATCTGTCCGTATATCTTCCAGATGTTTCTTTTTTTTGTCTGCTATGCTGATATTGTTCTTCATTCAGTTGTATCGCCGATGCTGTGTTTGATATCATTGATCATTTTATGTAAATACACATCAAGAAAAACAAGTGTAGATCCGGGGAATGTTATTTTCACAAGTCTCTGAATTACAGGATCATCTATCGCACAGATTTCATTATATAGCTCATCAAAGGGAAGTTTTATATTTTCACTATTTATATAGTTTCGTATTGTTTTGTAAACATGCTCATGTTTGGATATGGTATCTGAAATGTATTCTTTTATCGCTTTATTATCTTCCATGGGAGTGTAGTGTCCCTGACATATCATAGATATACTGCCGTTTTCAGCCAGGGCATATATCATCTTTTGTGATTCTATTGTGCTGTTAAGATCGCCAAACTGGATGTCATTGGGTGTTAGAAAATTCAGTGAGTCTCCCGTAAAGAGAATTCTTTTATTACTGTAATAATACATTACATGGCAATCAGTATGTCCCGGAGTTTCAATGGCATATAGTCCCTCGTCAATTTTCCAGCCTTCAGTTTCGAATTCTTTCACCTTGATTTTTATTTTTTTTGTGTTATCGAAAAACCGTATATGTTTCTTGCCGGGATTAATCCTTCCAATTGTATTAAGAGAAAACAGATAAGATACAACAAAGAGCAGCGGGATCATAATATATTTCGAAGTAAGTTTTCTTTTAAGCATAAAATCTATAAATCCGTCACTGAAGTATCCCAGACGCTGAAGAAAACCTTTTTTATCAAGATCACGGTACATCATCAAAATCTGACCTGTTCCGTTTGTTCTGAGATAGCGGACTTTTTCCATTGCATTCGGGTGATATAGTATTTCTCCGGTTTTGTAAACCAGTCTTCCATTATTTGCAATATGGTCGTTGTGATAATGTGTGCAAAGAATAGTGTAATCTTTTTTGTCTTTTAAAAATTCCTTTAGTTCTCTATATCTCTTTCTTCCGCATGATGTATCTATTATATACAATCCGGTTCCGGTGTTAAGAACGTATGTGTTTGATATATCGCTGCCGTTCCCTCTCTTTTTCGGGAGGGTAAAGTAGGTCAGGCCGTCTTTTTCAAAATCAGTGTTTTTCATGTTCACTCCGCATCCGCCCCGTGGGCACCTTCCCCATAAAAAATGGGGAAGGATTTTGTGTTTAAACCTTAAGTATTTCCGAATCTTGTTTTCATTTACACCGTCTCCCCCATCTCTTATGGGGGAGATGTCGCTCGCGACAGAGGGGGAGGGGTGTACTACTATAACTATATCTAACTTTTAATATTTTTCAAGGGAATTGTAAAAGAAAATTCAGCCCATTCATTCTCTTTTGAATCGGCCCGGATAATTCCGCCGTGCAACTTTATTATTTTCCAGCTGTTGTAAAGCCCGACACCTGTACCTTTTCTTTTCATAAGTTCATCTTTCTCTATTCTGGAGAATTTTCTGAACAGTTTTGATTTGGCTTCCTCGGGAAATCCGGGTCCGGTATTTTTTATTGCAAGAGTGAGTTCCTTTTCATCAAAAGTCAGAGTTATATCCACAACTCCATCCTCATCTCCATATTTTACAGCATTACTTAAAAGATTGTTTACGACAATTTTAATCAGGGTTACATCGCATTCGACTGTAACTGATTGAGAAAAATGTCTATTAAACTCTATATTTTTTTCAAGTGCAAGTGGTGTTACAATCTCGATTGACTCATCAAGAATATTTTTCACAAATTCGATTTCTGTCAAATAAAGATCTACGTTCTTGTTTTCAAATCTTGAAAGAGTAAGATATTCAGTAGTCATCTCTTTCAAAAACTTTGCTTTTTTTACCATCCGTAAAATGTAATCTTTATGCTTTTCATTTATATCACCGAAATATCCTTCAGCTAGCGTATTTCCCATTGTTATGATTGAATCGAGGGGACTTTTAAGCTCGTGGCTTACAAAGCTGAGCATTTCAAGGTATGAGTTTATCGATTCTGAAAGCTGTCCTATCGTGAAAGCTTTTTCAACAGCCTGGCCGAGTCTCTCAACAATCTTCAGGTGATTGCGGAGATGAGATTTTGTATATATATTCCGTCGGGTTGAACTTAAAAAAAGTAAACCCACCGGTCTGTTTTCGACGTAAAGCGGGGCAGTTATACTGGCATTGATTCCTTCTCTGACAATGACTTTTGTTGAATCACTTGAGGGATGGTTTTTCAGATATTCCTGCAGATCGTTTATAATCCGCGGGGTCCCTTCTGAAAATACTTTTTCAAGTGAGCTGTTCACAATTTCCGCACTATATCCTTTTTTAAGTTTAACTACATCATAGTTTGCCTTTACATAGTATATTGTTAATCTCTTGCCATTCTCCTCGAAAAAAGATACGGCTATTCTGTCGCATGGTATAACATCCTGTATGTTTGTAAAAAGAAAATCGATAATCTCCTCCAGTGTCTGGAGCGAGGCTATTTTTGTATTTATAAATTCAATTGCCTGATTTGCCGCAGGATCAAACTCATCAATGTTATTTGTATTTTTATAATCATAAAATTCAATTGGTGCTTTTATTATTTCTGTCATATAACTATTCCTGATTACTTTATAAACTGCCGGATGTACACAATAAGTCACTTCAGATTGATTGATCTTACTTAATTCCTGACTGGTTTGATTAATGAATATTAAATACATATTTCATTTATCAATAACTTTTTTTGATGGAAATGATTATTATCCTGCAGATGAGATCAGTGTGATATTACTCAGTTATTTTGTAGTTAATTTGAAATTAACCAGCTATAGAAAATGCCGGTCACTTTATCCAGCAAGAAGTATATACTTAAAGGGTTGACCTTTTTAAATGCCACTCTTAACATAGGTGGATTCAGTAAGAGGCAGCGGGATTCAAAGGTTTCAACTCACTTACTGATATTCAGGACACTTTAAGTATGTTGAATTAAAAAAATGAAAAAAATTCTACAGAACAGCATAAAAAATAAATTGATTTCGGGCTTTCTCTTTTTAGTCGTATTAACCGGCGCTTCTTCAATATTTGCCGGTTACCGGATAATAAACAGGGGAATAATTGAACAGGCCTATGAATCTGTCAGAAGTGACTTGATTACTGCGCAGTATATCTATAACAACAGACTTTACCAGATTGAAATGACCTTAAATTATATCGGCACTCTTGATTATATGTGCAGAGCCGTTGAGGCACGGAACAGGACATTCCTTCAGGGTAAATTTCTGAAATTGAAAAGCTGGATTGGCGCAGATATCATTATCATTACCGACCGTAATGGTAAGGTTATTCAAAGGGTGAACAACAGCAGTTTTAACGGTGATTCTGCACTGGATATTCAATGCATAAAAAAAGTTATTGATACCGCAAAGCCTGCATCCGGATCGGGCATCCTTTCAAGGCAGATACTTCTAAAAGAAGGGGTTGATATAGCTGATAAAGCATTGATTGATATTATTCCAACCGAGATGGGCAGGCGTATAACAAAAGAACGCGAAGATAGAGCCATGGTGATTAACGCTGCGGCTCCTCTTTTTACTGATGGCAGATTTGTCGGTGTTGTTTATGGGGCTTTCATAGTAAACAACAACTTTGAGATAGTAGATAAAATAAAGAATCTTGTTTTCCCGTCAGAGAGTGTCACTGATTATTTTGCCGGTAAAGCTACAATTTTTCTCGACGACATAAGGATTTCAACTAATGTAATCAGGAGAGACGGTAAGAGGTCAACCGGAACTCAGGTGTCATCAAAGGTCTATGAGAGTGTTTTCCGGAGAGGGGAAAACTGGGTTGATAGAGCTTTCGTTGTAAGCAGATGGTTTCTTGCAGCTTATACACCAATATACGATACAGATAATTCTATAATTGGAATTCTATACGTCGGGGTTCCGCAGGAGCGCTTTGATAAAATAAAAGATAATACTATAAAATATTTTTTATTTATAAGTCTTGTAACTGCGATGTGTGCCGCAATGATTTCTTTCTATCTGATAAGCAGAATTGTAAAACCGATTAATGAAGTTGTTGCAGCCTCGGAGATTATAGCGGGGGGAAACTACAGCAACAAGTTAAGAGTATTTCGTGAAAAAGAGTTGAGCTATCTTTCCAAAGGATTCAACAGAATGATAGATGCCATATATGACAGAGATCTGCAGATTAAAGAGACTGCACATAACCAGCTGGCACAATCCGAGAAGCTTGCTTCACTTGGCAGACTTGCTGCGGGTATCGCTCATGAAATTAATAATCCGCTCACCGGAGTTCTGACATACAGCAGTATGCTTAAGGACGATCTTGCGGGGACAAAATATGTAGAGGATCTTAACGTTATAATCGACGAAACTCTCCGCTGCAGAAAAATTGTAAAAGAGGTTCTGGACTTTGCAAGAGTTACCAGGCTTGAAAAAGAGTATGCTGATATTAATAAAATATTAAAAGGCGCATTCGCGATAATGGAAAAACATGTAAGCTTCCAGAAAGTAAAACTGGAAAAAGTTTTAGCTGATAATATTCCGGAATTGTTTGTTGATGTTAATCAGATAAAGTCGGTAATCAACAATCTTGCGCTGAATGCCGCTGATGCCATGCCTGACGGCGGTGAACTGAGGATTGAGACATCATTTATAGAAGAGGAAAACAGTGTGCTGATTTCTTTTAAGGATACCGGTTCAGGTATCTCCGAAGAAAATCTGGGAAAAATATTTGATCCGTTTTTTACAACAAAAGAGCCCGGGAAAGGTACGGGACTTGGACTTGCAGTAATTTATGGAATTATAGAAAGGCATAATGGCCGTATAAAAGTAATCAGTACTCCGGGTAATGGAACTGAATTTTTAATTACAATGCCGGTAGGTTAATATGAATCCGGGAATATCTGAAGTGTTAAAAGAAACAAAAGATCCGGAGTTATTCAGGGAGTCGCTCCTGAAAATGAATGGTGATTTTGATTTCGGAATAGAATCAATGACTAAGCTGGGAGAGGTTTATTGCAGCCTTTATCCGGAATCGGTTTCTCATGGGAATTCGGCGCAGGTGCAGATAGGATACAGGATTGTCCGTATATCTATTCTTGAAGTACTTGTACATGATATGGAAGATGATCTTAAACGCCGGTACAGGGATATGTTTACAAATATACCTGTAATAAAAGAACAGCTGGAAAATGTTGTTTCAATTCGCGGTCTTGAAGAAGCAGTAAAAATTCACAGAGAGCTTGATGCTAAAATAAAATCGATAAAAACAGAAATAGATCTAATGGAAAACAGTGTAATAAAAGAGAGATTTATCGGCGGAATAACTGTTTTTTATAATATAATCTATCTTATGAAAAAAAATCTGAATATAGCATGAACGGTTGCGTTGATGGAAAAAAATAATTTAAAAAATAGTAAACGGTTTTCTGAAATAACTCATGAGATCAAAAACTCACTGAATCCGGTTATCAATCTTTCCAGTCTTTTAATACGGAATACTTCCGGTAAGTTAACAGATGAGGAGAATTCTTATCTTGAGGTCATAGAGCGAAACGGAAGAAAGATTCTGCATCAGCTGGATGAGCTGAACATGCTTTTCATGAATGATAGTATGAATGAAGACATGGATGAAAGAAAAATTTCAGAATCAGATGCTTCAGATGAGATGCTTGAAGATGAACTGTCCTCGCGGGGAATTGATCCGCATATTTATACACGCGAGTTTGTGATGCTGATAATTGACGATGATGTAGATAATATTATTCCTGTGAATGCAATTATTGAAAATGAGTTTAAAGGTATGGGTAAAGTCTACCATGCTGAGAGCGGCGGCATGGGGCTTGATATGCTGGAAAAAATTAAACCGGATATAATACTTCTTGATCTGACGCTGCCCGATATCAGCGGGTTATCACTTGTAAAAAATATTAAGCATCTCTTTGTTAAGAAAGATGTACCGGTGATTGCATTCACCGGTATGGATATCGCCGTAGATAGAGAGAAGATGCTCAAGTATGGCTTTGATGATGTTATTAAAAAACCTTTTAATATTGATACATTTACTCAGAAAATCAGAAAATGGATAGATTGATTATGTTTAAAATTTTAGCCATAGATGACAGCAGCGATAACCTTGTAACACTTAAAGCATTGCTGAAAAGATATTTCCCAGATGCTGATATAGTAACATTAACATCAGCAGTTGAATGTGTATCAGCTGCAAGGATTGAAAAGCCCGATATCCTTATAATTGATTATGTAATGCCGGTAATCGACGGCATAGAGGCGTGCAGGCTGCTCAAGGCGAATGAGGAGACAAAAAGTATACCGCTGATACTCCTTACTGCATCAGACACAACATCGTTGAAGAGAGCAGCTGGTCTTGAATCAGGTGCGGATGCATTTATCACTAAACCTGTAGATGAGATAGAACTTGCCGCACAGGTAAAGGCTATGCTTCGTATTAAAAATACAGAAGATAAACTGAAGATTAAAAACCTTCAGCTGGAGAATTTATTGGCAGAGAGGACCCAGACTCTTAACAGAATAGAAAATAATTATAAGCTTTTGTTTAATAGCATAATAGATATAGTCGTGATACATGATCTTGAAGGAATAGTGAAGGAGATCAATTCCAGCGGGCTTGAATATCTCGGATTAAATGAAGAGGATGTAGTGGGATTCTCTGTCCTTAATCTGTTCAATTACCATGCTGTTCCGGATATTGCTTCCAGTATCATGAGCGACTTATCAAAAGACAGAAGGCGAATTGAAACATCGGTTAAGAATGCGAATGGAGAAGTGGTAGCTGTTGAAGTGAGCAGCAGACTTGTTGAGTATAATAACGAATATGCGATCCTGAGTGTTTTTCACGATGTAATGGAGAAAAAAAATATTGTAGAATTGCGGAAGAAACTTTCGTCGTTACTCGAGGACTCTGATGAAGCGATAATTGGTGTTACCAACGATGGTCTGATAGTAAGCTGGAACAGCAGTGCAGAAAGAATTTTCGGTTATTCAAATGAAGAAATAAACGGATGCTCGTACTCTTTACTTATCCCTCCATATCAGCCAGATGATTTTCCTCTTCTTCTTGAAAGAGTAAAACTTGGAGAGAAGATTGATCATTATGAAACTATAGGCTTAACTTCTGCGGGAAATCAGGTTTTTCTTTCAATGAAGATGTCACCTGTTTGTGATTCCGAAGGGAATATTATAGGTGCATCAATAATTGAAAGAGATGTTACAGAGGAGCTGCGAGCCAGAGAAACTATAAGGAAGGGTAAAAACTTTTTAAAGAGCCTGGAGGATATTAATCCGGCATTTTATCTGGCTCTTGATTCAGCGGGAAGTATACTTACGATGAATAGAGCGATGTTAATTGCTCTTGGTTACACTCTTGGTGATGTTGTGGGGAGAAATTATATAGAACTCCTCTTTCATCAGGGTGATAGGGAAATACAGAAAAAAGATTTTAAAAATATGATTCAAAGAAAAAAAACCACGGTGAGTGAATATCCAATTCTTACAAAGGACGGGGAAGTTCTTCTTGTGGAGTGGCACGGCAGGCCGCTGATCAGAGTAGATGGTAATGTCGATTTTATATTCTATGTCGGTATAGATATTACTGAGAGAAAACGTCTTGAGAAAGTAGTAATGGAGGCAAATACCTCTGAAAGACTTAAAATAGGGCAGGATCTTCACGACAGGCTTGCGCAGCATCTTGCAGGAATAGTTTTTAAGGCAGAACTATTAAAAATGAAATTCGGTGATAATGCGGAGGAAGCAGTTTCCGATGTCGATGAAGTTATTAATCTTGTAAATCAGGCTGTGGGTAAAACCAGAGAGATAGCTAAAGAACTGAGCCCTGTAGATATAAATCCCGGAGGTCTTTACACTGCGGTGGAGAATCTTAGGGATCAGGTGAGACAGACTTCAAAAGTTAATATACTGATCAAGTGGGATGACTCAATCAGTATTAACGGTAAACTCGAAAACTCAAATCTCTACTATATAATAAAAGAATCTATTCTCAACTCCATTGAAAATAACGAAGCGGAAAATATTTTAATTAATGCTTCAATAGATAATAATGTATGTTCAGTTGAAATCAGAGATGACGGAAAGGATTTCGAAAAGATAGACAAAGATAGAAATAATCTTTTTCTAAGTATTGTTAAATACAGGTCGTGGCTTATCGGTGCATCTACGGAAGTGAAGGGAAATCCCGGAGGTGGATTGAGTATTGCATGCCGCTTCAGGGTCACTGGTGAACCTTTACCTGTTGAAAACACAAAAAAGATAAAGCTTTTAAAAAAGGATGGAGTTAAAAATAAATCGGGTGTATTTCTTGTAGATGCTCATCCCATTGTACGTCAGGGACTTAAACAGATTTTCGAGATGGAGAAAGACCTTTATATTATTGGAGAGTCAGGCACAGCAGATGATGCGCTTAAATCTCTTGGAAGGCTTACTCCCGATATTATGACAGTTGACATTTCTCTTAGCGGTACCAGCGGAATAGATCTTATCAAAGCATGCAGGGATAGGTATCCCAATGTTCCGATACTGGTGTTATCAATTTATGATGAATCGTTATATGCTGAAAGGGCAATCCGTGCGGGAGCACGGGGATTTGTAATGAAGAATGAACATCCCGGGATTATTATAAATGCAATAAGAACAGTTCTTGACGGGCGCCAGTACATGAGCGACTCGTTAAAGGAAAAACTTCTTGATAAACTATCATCTCCGAAACATGATGAACACTCTGCACTGGTGGATTCAATGACAGACCGTGAGTTTGAGGTATTTCAGCTTATCGGGCATGGATTAGGAAATAAACATATTGCCGATAAACTTCATATAAGCGTAAAAACTGTGGAAAACTACCGTGAAAAAATTAAAAGCAAACTGAATATTAACTCCTCGTCGGATCTTATTCAATTTGCCGTGCAGTGGATTCTTGATAAAACCTCGTAGTTGTTGAAATATCAGCATTATTTTTCAGTAACTCCTTAGTAAGTTGAGTAATATTATTTAGCCCGGCACTTTCTTGTGAATTATTTCACTGTCTTCAGATGCGGCAGGTTTGTTGTTGCTCAAAAATTGAAATGAATTATGATATTTCTTTTAAAAGAAGATGCTGTGAAAATAAACTTCACTATAAGAATTCCGGAAGATACATTTACTGTTTTAAAAGATTCTATAAATGATTGACTTTTAGTGTTGATATTGTACATTTTATTTAATTAATGGAATCAATCCTGTACATAGAATTTGTAAACGGAATGCCTCCTGATTTAAGTATTAAACTTCAATATAGTTGTAAACTTTTAATGCATTAAATTCTATTTAAAATAAATCAGTTGATAAGTATAACAAAATGATGATGGTAAAATAGTATGTTTAAATTTATATTAAATGTCATCTTTATTCTCTTTACAGCACCGGTGATGCTCTCAGCTTCAGAACCGATTATTATTGATAACTCCCTTAAAGTGGTATCTTTGCCTAAATATGCCGAAGTACTTGAAGATAAAACTAACTCTCTCGCCATCAACGATATACTGACAGAAAAAATATCAAAGTCATTCAGTGCATTTTCCAAGGACAGAATTAATTTTGGCTACTCCGGATCAACTTTCTGGATAAGGTATACCTGTTTTAATAATCTAAAGAATGATATTGAATATTATGTTAAGATTGATAATCCGATGATTGACTATATAATGTTTTATCAGCCGCAGGATATCGGTTTTAAGACGACACCAATGGGGGATAGATTACCTTTTAACAGCAGAGAGATCAAGGATAGAAATTTTATTATACCTGTTATTCAGAAACCTGGAAGCAGTACATTTTACATCTCAATCAGGTCACGATCAAATCTTGTTCTTCCGATAAATATTTTTTCATCACGGGCGCTTATTTCGGATGTTGATACTGAAACAATACCGCTAAGTATAATTTTCGGAATTATGATTATTATGATGTTATACAATTTATTTCTTTTTGTCTCCCTCAGGGAACAAGCTTATATTTATTATGTATCGTTTATTCTGTTCTTTGTATTATACCGGATGACAGCACACGGATTCGGGTTCCAGTATTTCTGGCCTGAAAATATATGGATACAGAATTACTGTTCAACTGCTTTTGTCGGATTGACTAATGCCGGATTACTATTTTTTAACAGGTCTTTTCTTGATCTTAAAAAATACAGTACTAAACTTGATAAAATATCTCAGGTATTGATTGCAGCTCTACTTATTTGTATTACACTTTTCTTATCAGGTATAAATCAAGTGGGCTATTTTATTTCCTCTTATTTTGTTTTTGCAGGTTCAGCTGTTTCAATAGCATCCGGCATTGTATGTTACATCAGAGGATGCCGCCTTGCACGTTTGTATATGGTTTCATGGTCATTCTTTCTTATAGCAGTGATTATTTTTTTATTACGGAATTATAATCTTATTCAGTCCGGTTTCATTGCAGACTGGAGCATATATATAGGAATGGTTTTTATTGCTGTATTTTTCTCTCTCGCCCTTGCAGATAAGGTTAATATTATTTCGAATGAAAACAAAAAATTATATGCAGAAGTAAAAGCAGCTAATGAGAAACTGGAGATTGAAATGGATGAACGGATCTCAGCTGAAAAGACTGTGTTACAACAGAATGAGGAGATTCAGGCTCAATACGAAGAGATACAGGCCCAGTATGAAGAGATACAGGCTCAATACGAAGAGATGGATTCTCTGAACACTGAACTTATGCATTCACAGAATGAGCTGCTTGATATAAATAAAGAATTGAATGATGAAAAGGAACAGCTTTCAACTATGCTTCTTTCTATTGGAGATGGTGTTATTGCCACGGATAGCAATGGAAATATAGGACTGATGAACAGTGTTGCCGAAAAAATGACGGGATACAATTCAGCAGAAACGATTGGTAAAAATATTAATGAGATTTTTATTATTCTTAACGGTACAACAAAAGAAAAAGTAGAGAATCCGGTTTTTACCGTACTACGGAAAAAGGAGACGTCGGGACTTTCAAAAAATGCGATTATTATTTCACCTGAGTTAAAAGAAAGATCTATTACTGTGAGTGCAGCGCCGATGTTCGATAACAATAAAAATATCAGCGGAACAATTCTAGTATTCAGGGATATTACTGAAATGTTATTGATGGAAAATGAGTTTCAGAAATCGCGTACGATTGAATCAATCGGTCTCCTCGCAGGAGGTATTGCCCATGATTTTAACAACATACTGACTGCAATACTGGCGAATGTTTCTCTTGCAAAAATCAGTATTGAAGACAAGGATAAAGATAAAGTTGTTGAGTATATGAATGAATCTGAGAAAGCGGTTTTAAGAGCGCGGGATCTTACGCAGCAGCTTCTCACTTTTGCGAAAGGTGGGGCTCCTCTAAAGAAGCTTTCTTCAATAAAAGATATTCTCAAAGATTCAATTAGTTTTGCTCTTACAGGTTCAAATATTAAAAGTGAGTTTTCAGGCAGTGACGATCTCCGTGATGCGGAAATTGATGAAGGCCAGATAAGCCAGGTGCTGTATAATCTTATTATTAATGCAAAACAATCAATGGCTAATGGCGGAGTTATCAATGTTTCAGCCGATAATATTATACTTGAAGATAATAATTTTTTAAATTTAAAATCCGGTATATATCTTAAAATATCAATAAAAGATCAGGGGGAGGGGATCTCTCAGGAAAATATTGATAAAATATTTAATCCATATTTTACAACTAAAACGGTTGGTACCGGTCTTGGACTTACCAGCAGTTACTCAATCATTAAAAAACATAATGGAACAATTGATGTAAAATCAGAACCGGGAATTGGGTCAACCTTTACAGTGTATCTGCCTTCATCAGAAATGAAAGTTGTACAGGTTAAAACAGATGATTCGATAAAAGGCAAAAATTCAGGACGTATTCTGATAATGGATGATGAATCAAGTATAGTCAAAGCCTCTGTCAATATGCTTACATTTTTAGGATATGAAGTTGATTCGTCAACTACCGGCGAAGAGGCTGTGGAAAAATACCGTATCGCCTTTGAACAGAATAAAAAGTATGATATCGTGATTATGGATCTTACCGTTCCGGGCGGTATGGGGGGAGAGAAGCTCCAGATAAAACTTATGGAAATAGATCCACACGTTAAGTCAATTGTTTCCAGCGGCTATTCAAATGATCCTGTCATGTCACAGTATACTGAATACGGATTCCGGGGAATAATTAATAAGCCATACAGTATTCAGAACCTGAATTCTGTAATAGAAGCTGTTCTCAAGCAGGCATAAAATTTAAGCTATGCATATTTCCAGGTATTATGCAGATAAAAAAAGTTGCTCCTCTTGTGGAGGGTGTGTGGAAAGATTTGTTTTGAGTTTTTTTAAAGATCTAAGAAATGAATTTATAATTAATCCTCGAAATGTTCAGGCTTCATTTTAAGTGTGATACCATCTGCATTTTTTAATCGCATTGAAAGTCCGTGAATCTTCGGGAGCTCGTATTTGTAGAAGTAATTTAAAGTGTATAACTTACCTTCAAAGAAATTTGAATCCGTTTCTGAAATGTTACTCTTATTAAAATCATGCATTGCAATCCCTTGTAAAAGCCACTGCCAGGCAATAGTTATAATCCCTGCTAATTCAAGATAGAGTGTTGCATCTGCAAGGAAGAGGTCAATATCACCTTTTAATGCAATTGAAAGAAGGCTATTCGTTGTTTCTTTCAAAATTGCTGCTGCATCACCAAGTTTTAAAGCATAATCCGAGAGTTCACTGTACCTGGATGCTTCTTCAATGCATTTTTGTATTTCATCAATATATATTTTCAGAGCAGTCCCCTTTTTCATTGTCACTTTTCTTCCGAGAAGATCCATTCCCTGTATACCGGTTGTACCCTCGTGAATCGGGTTTATTCTCATATCGCGCATATATTGTTCGACGGGGAATTCCGAACTGTAGCCGTAACCGCCAAGGCATTGAATTGCAAGACTTGTCGAGATGACTCCCATCTCCGATGGATAGGTTTTTACTATGGGAGTAAGAAAATCCAGAAGTGTTTCATATCTCTCTTTTTCTTCACCGTCTGATATATTTATAAGATCTACAAGCTTTCCTGCATATACAATCAGTGATAGTGAACCTTCTGAAATAGCCCGCTGCTGCAGAAGCATTCTCTTTACATCTGCATGTTCAATGATTGCAATCTGTGGTTTACATGGATCTTTTTCTGTACTGGCCCGTCCCTGAAGCCGTTCCCCGGTATATTCAAGCGCTGCGTAATACGCGGCAGTTGAAACTGCTGCAGCTCCAAGACCAACATTTATTCTGGCTTCATTCATCATTCTGAACATGTAAGTCAGTCCAAGATTCTCCTCGCCAAGTAGGTATCCATGGCAGTCATCAGATTCACCCATGCTTAGCTGCGCGATAGGTGCACCGCGGTAGCCCATTTTATGATAGCATCCGGCGCAGTTTACATCATTAAACTCCAGTTCCCCGGACAGGGCAATTCTGTACTTCGGCACAACAAATAAAGATAATCCTTTAACTCCGGCGGGAGCACCCTTTACACGCGCCAGCATCAGGTGAATTATATTGTCGGCGTTATCATGATCCCCGGCAGAGATAAACGTTTTCTGTCCTTTAATACGATGATAACCATGAGCGGTTGGTTCTGCTGAAGTTTTAACATCACTTAGCGAGCTACCTGCTTCCGGTTCTGTGAGCGCCATTGTTCCCTGCCACTTGCCTGTTACCATCTGTTTTGCGAAATTTTTCTTCAGATCATCAGTTCCATAATTATATATAAGGCCGGCGGCTCCTGTCGTAAGTCCCGGATATACGCTGAGTGAGTAATTTGCCGATGCGAAAATAAACATGCAGGCATTAAACAAAGATAAGGGCATCTGCTGACCGCCATGTTCAACGGGAAACATGGCGTTAATCCACCCGCCGTCACCGGATGTTTTCATATACTGTCTTACTGCCGGATTAACTTTTATTGTAGTGCCGGTATATTGAGGCGGGTTTTGATCCATTTCGGAATATAAAGGGTACATGAAATTGATGCCGATATTTTTTGCAGTATCGATCACCATGTCGAAACTTTCTTTATTGTAATCGCTGAATTTTTCATGAGTCAGAAGATCTTCAACAGTATGTACATCGTAAAGGGTAAATTTCAGATTCTTTTCACTGAAAAATTTCTTTGCCATTTTATTTCTCCAGAATTGCCGTTTACGCTATTTTTTATGGAATTCATTTAAATATTAGTTAATTGAATGAATATTCAATTAACTAATATTTGTCAATATTTATTTTACTTTTTTTATAAATTGAATTAATGATTTATCAGTATGCAGATGCTATATTGAGGTTAATTTTTTTGGAGAAATCAGGCGGGCTGCATAACGGTCAAACATTGAATTCAAGCACAAACTTTGTGCCATCACCACGTTCTATGTTAATAGTGCCGCCAATCTGTTCTGTAAGCATACTTATGAGCTGCATGCCAAAACCGGTTGAATTTTCAAAACTTACTGATTCCGGAATACCTACACCATTGTCCTGAATCTCTATTTTTACATGCTTGTCATACTGTGATGCGGATACAATTACAACTCCGTTATTCATTCCTTGAAATGCGTATTTCATTATGTTTGTAATAAGTTCATTTAAAATAATTCCAAGTGTAAAAAGAGTATTCGCTTTAAGAATGAAATCCTCAATATTCTTTTCGAATTTTATTTTCTCTTTCTCCGGAAAGTTATCTATGATTTCATCAAGTAGTCCGGGGAGGTATTCTTTTATTGAGATTTCTTTAAAACCTTCTGAGCGATAAAGCTTGTCATATAATATCATCATGCTGCCTACGCGGTTTTCGGCATCCTTAATAGCAGCAAGGGCAGATTTATCATTTAATGTTTCCCCTTGAAGAAACAGGAGTCCCTTAATTGTATTCATATTGTTTTTAATGCGATGATGCACCTCAGTAAGCAGCAGTTCTTTTTCTTTAAGAAGAGTATTTATTTTATCCTTATCAGATTTAATCTGATTAAAAGATCTGGCATTGCTGATTGCCAGTCCGCAGACATTGGCAATAGATAATGCCAGGCTGAGGTACTGTTCTATGTATTCCGGGAAGGCAACTTCATCCGCTTCAAGTATACTAAGAGTTTCACCTGAATATGATATTCGTATTTTAAAACCACGTCCTGATTCTAAACGGGAAAAATCACCTGTAAATTCTACCCAGTTGTTATTGTTTAAATCTATATCCGGAAGAGCCGGAAACCATTGCGTTTCATTACTGTAAATCCGTGATAGCATATTGTCCATGAATGCGCCGTAGCGAATTTTACCAGGGGCAAACAACATGGAAATCAGATCCCTTATTCCGTAAATGACATCCTGTTCATCTGAAATTTTTGTCATTCTGCTTAATAGTTCAACAACCATAGAATAATCTGATACTTTTTTTACTGCTGCTTTAACAGAAACAGCATTGTTGTTTTCAATAATTTTTATACGCCATTCCAGAACAATTTTATTCAGATATAAGCGGAAAAAATCAAGTCCAACGTATAAACTGTCAAACGGGCGATCCACGAAATCAGCAAAGTTTTTGAGAAGTTCTTTACTATTTTTATCAACACCTGTATCAAACAGGAATATTTCTTTTGCAGAATCATGGAAAAAATTGCTCAGTTCAGCTGTTTTTTTATTGCTGTTAAATCCCCAGTTTTCAACTTTTTGTTTCCAGGTGGCAAGCCAGCCTGGTGTAACAAGATAAAAACCTTTTCCGGCCAAATCATCAACAATCTCATGACCAATGAACATCGAGAAACACTGCTGATGTTTAGAGAACTGAATCTGTTTAATGTTTAAATGGTCCGGACATACTATTGATTTCTGTTCTGAATCAGAAATACAACTGCCGCTTATCACAAAGATGTCGTCATCCTTTTCACAAAGATTCAATGCTGAATCCAGAAATCTGATTGAAGTAGTCGGCTGTCCGCATTTAGCAGGAAAAGAAATAATCCTTACGTCATTCCATGCTTCTGTTTCCAGTACTCTCTCTGCTTCATGTCTATGATGTTCACAGATTAAAATACAGAGTCTATTTTTCATTGTTGTATGACTCCACCCAGTCCAGCGGATATTTCCCCCATTTGTGAACTGCATCAGAAATTGCATGCAGTATTTCGTCCGGAACCTGATAGGGAATCTCTCCATGATTATCACTCAGTATATATCCGCCCCCCGGACCTGCCTTCGCAATAGCGTCTTTAACTACTGCCTCTGCCTGTTCCGGTGTCCATCGGCGCATTTCGATACCATTTAAATTTCCAAGAACCGTTAGTTTGCCTCTGCAGGCTTTCTTGACAGATGCAAGATCTTCCATAACACTGACACCGATAATGCCTGTGCCGATTTCAGCGATATCATCTATAATTGGCAGAGATCTGCCTGATGCAAGATGTATTCCGTTGGGACCTTTGATTTGAGAAATTGTTCTTTTCGCGGTTTCCAGGCCATATTTTAAAAACATCTCTCTTGTTGTTATTGTGGGGGAGGAGAGTGGATCAAAATATGTAATAGCAGTTGCCCCAGCTTCAAGCTGAGCATTGGCCCACTCAATGCAAAACTCTTCATTTATGTCCATCAAACGTTGAAATAAAGTCGGGTTTCCATACATAAGATCAATGTATTTATCAAAACCCATCTGCATTACCGGCAGAGAAAATGGAGATATAACAACACCGATAATCGGAGCATCGTCCGATGTTTTATCCTTCAACATTCTTGTGGCATTGAGCACCTTCATTAAACACGCGGTTTCTTTTACTTCGGGAACCTTCAGCGACAGGATATCATCAGGTTTAGTAATTATCGGCATCCCGGAATTTGCAGGGCCATCTTCGACAAAAATTACTTCACCTCCAAAGGCCTCAATTTCGATTGGGGCGTAAAAGAGATTATATAAACAGTCGTGATGATATTTTTCCCGAAGACGAAGCTGTCCCTCTGCAACATATTCCGCGCGGCTGAAATATTCCTTGATTGATAAGCCTAGTTCCCTTGCACCATGCATAGTCACAAGAAGGAAAAATGGAACTCTATCAGGCTCATTGTGTCCCAGGGTGGTGAGAACTCGTTGTAGTGAGGTCATATTCTGCACAGTCATTTCTCACCTCCTGCAAGTCCAGTTATAATTTTCTTTGCATCAGATGCACTGGAACCCATTGCATCGGCACCGACTTCTTTCCAGAGCTCACCGTCTATACGAAATGGAGCTCCTCCGACAATTATCTTTATATTGTTTTTACCGGCGGCGTTTAGTTTATCCCGTAAAGATCTGACTTTTAAAGCCGAAGAGAGCATAAGTGTGGAAATCAGAACTATCTCAATATTCTCCTCTATTACTTTTTCAGTAAGTGTATCAACCTGCATCCTCCCATAATCAAGTATTTCAAATCCGCTTGCACGCAGAACAGAATAAACTATGCGTTTGCCCAGCATGTGATAATCCTCCAGAATCGCAATTGCTGTTTTCGGCTGCCTCGCTCGGAGTGGACTTTCCGCGGGAAGAATTTCATCGACCAGTTCTTCACAGATTAAACCGCTCATATATACCTGTGAAAGAGCAACATTTCCATTTTCCCAGCCGGTTCCTATTCTTTCAAGTACAGGAATTATGACCTCTTCAATGAGCTCAATTGAACCAGGTTTGAATAAATCCATAAAATGTTTTTTAGCGCTAATCCGGTCAAGAGATAGAAGCGCCTGTTCGAAAAGATAAATATTCGGATCCATCATTACCTCTTTTCTTTATATTGAAATAAATTCGCGTGAAATTTTGTTGATGATATTATATAAGTAGTTAGAAATGAAGGTTAATTCAATATGAAGATTTTTTTTTATGGAAAAGATGATTTTTTTTGAGGGTTTATGAGAGTATCCGTCCCGACACAGGACGAATACTCTTTATTGATGTATTTCTGTCAGGTTGATTTGTTATGGTAGAATTTATTTATCGGGATCAATTGCAATAGCATGAATTGGACGAAGCATTTCGTTGTTTACTTCTCTGTAAACTTTCTCACGTATACTTTTAAATCGTGTAAGAAACATAAACTTACGGTTCATCTTTGTTATGAATTTATTTCTCTGCGGGAAAGTGTCATAGATTCCATTAGCTTTATACCACCGGTGATCGGCCTGGCATGTAAACCTCAATCGTCCATATACATCATCTCTGAAAATTTTCATTCCACCCTCTTTGTAGAAGGTATGAGGTCTGATATATTCCTGATTGCTGTAAGTCACAGAATGATCTGCCATCATGTCAATAAGACGGTCGATTTCCTGCGAATCCGGATTTTCGTCTGTGATAAAATCGAGAAGATTTGAACTCTGACTTTCAACATAAGCTGAAAAAAGATAATTGAGATTTGCTATCTGTCCAAACGGGCCTGATATAAGAAAACCCATTTGCTTGCCGATGAGAAATGGTGTATGATTCATAAAAAAGCTTCTGTCAAATACCATTTTAAATTGCGCGGAGAGGTATCTGTCTCTGATCTCTCCTGCAAAAATAATGATATCGGCACCTTTCATTGTGCTTTTCCAGAAGTCGGTAAAGCCGTCTGTATAGACACATTGATTGTCATATCCGCATTTTACACAGCTGAGGCATCCACCTTTCATATCAAGCTGGTTGATGTCTACAACCTCAATCTTATTTGTAAAAGAGTCTGAAAAACGTGTTATCATTTTTCCAAGGTTTGTATTTTTATCATAACCGTCAGCGAGAACTACTATTTTTTTGTCCGGGTTATTTACTTTAGTTTTAACAGTACCGGGAGTATAGGATTTAATTTTATCTGTAGAAAGAGGGGGATACTGAATCGAAACCGGTTCCTTCTTTTCTACAATTGAAAAAAAGTTCTCTGCAAAAAGACGCAGCTGCTTACGTTTTGATCCGGAAAAAATATCCCACATGTCCAGTGAATTGAAATTTACATATTTCATTTTAAGATCATTGCAGACAGCATGAAGATAATTGTGTGCAGTTGTATCAAAGAAACGGATTGATGTGGAAACTGCCGCCGCATACTTGTTCTGAAAAGCCTCTGCCGCATTGTTTTCATGAATCAGTTCAATAAAACGCTTCAGCTGTGACGGAATAAGAAAATAGAATATCGGAGTAATCCAGAATACAGCATCGGAGGTTTTTACACTTTCTATTATTTCATCGAACTTGTTTTTATCTTTTTCAATAGACTTGATTTTCTGACCAACATGAAAAGTCTCGTATGTATATTGAGGATAATGTTTCTGGATATACAATAAATATTGAAGAGTTACACTCTTCTCCCCCTTGGGGCTTCCGCTGATTATAGTTATCTTCATTTTCTTCCTCTCTTTTTTTATGCTGGTGCATGAGTATGCTGAACGTTTTAGTTCACTACTCTGTCATTCCGGTTTTGCGACTTCCAAACTTGCAAATACCGGAATCTCACAGTATAAGATTAAAAAACATTTTGTATGAGATTCCGGCATTCCGTTGTCACTTCAGCCGGAATGACAATTATTAAAATTTTAATAATTCCCAATGTTTGGTTTTGGGTATTTTAAATCTTCCCGTTATTTCTCAGTGCAAAGAGAATCATTTTGCGGTAAATTCTTTCTTTAAAAGATCCGGGTTTGTCGAGTTTCATTCTTTTTAGATGACGCGCCGCTGAAGCCGGTGCTGGTCTAAAAAACTCGCTAAGCAAACCGGCGGCCAGTTTGAACTTAGAAGCCTCACCAAGAGCTTTCATTACCTTGAGGGAACTTCCCAGTGCTACATCATCGTCAGTCAGATCAGTGCCGAATGGGAAAAGTTTAAAATAACCCTGATCCTGATATGGTTTTAAAAGGGCTGATATTTTTTCAGGGTAATTGTTTCTGTATTCTCCGGGGATCTGATAATCGGGCTCGAGTTTACCTGCTTTTTTTGCCTTTTTTAAAAGCTGGATCTGGAACCTGGAGTCAGTTATATTAAGCATTCTTTTAATAACTTCACTCTCCGGCATATCGCGGATATCGGCAATACCGTATTCGGTTACAATAATATCACGGCTGTGTTTTGTTATTGTGCAGCTTCCGTAATTGAATACTATATTGGATTTAAGACTTTTTCCGGAACCCTTGGTGCTTTTTATCATTAGAATGAATCTTCCATCATCTAAAGCGTGAGCCATGGCATTAAAATTATACTGTCCTCCGATACCGCTTACCACAGTTCCATCCTCAAGATGGTCTGCGGCTGATGCGCCCATAAGAGTGGCTTTCATTCCCGCATTAACAAAGCGTCCGTCTTTTCTCTGCAGTGACCGCAGTTCCTCCGCGCCGTAAAGCTGGTTAACCTTACCCACGCCGGCCATTCCGAATACGCTTCTTTCCTCTTCGCTCATGTCATTAAGCGCCTGATAGAATGACTTGGGGCCGATGAAGAATGCCGCAAGAAGAACCTGTCCGTTCAGCAGTTTATTTCCTAGCAGTTTTCGTATTGCCTTAAGATTACCGCTATCGTGGAGTTCTGCAGAGTAAGCTGTATCGCCATCATATATCTTACCATCTGAAAACTTCAGACCGGATTTCAGTATTCCAAAATTGCAGAGATGGTCAAAATCCTCCTGATCAAGTGTGGAGTGAATCGCCTTCATGGTAATCATGGTTTCAATTATATCTTCAGGGATATGTTCTTCGGATAATTGTCCGCTATTTAAAAGCTTCATCAGCGGCGCGCTTTCATATACCTTTCTTTTAAGAATATTGTTTTTATACATCTGCATAAACGGATCTATGAACATCTCTGATGCGCCGTACAGTCCCTGTTCGAAAGTGTCTGTCCCGCCCCAGTTTTCAATCAGTTCTTTATTTTTTGCTATAAGACCTGATTTTTCCAGTATTTCGTTATACTCTTTGTTATGCTGATTACGCATAATCAGTCCGGCAGCTATTGCATCACCCAGCGCTCCGATCCCCACCTGTATGGTTCCGCCGTCTTTGATCAGGGGGCTGACATTGAGACCTATCATATGATCAGAAAGTGCAACGGGATCTTTCGGTGGAGCAAATAGCGGGTAATTGAATTCTTCACCATGGAAGATTATATCCATGGATTCAGCCGGCATTACCGCGTCGCCATACATAAATGGCATATTTTCATTTGCTTCGGCAAGTACAACGCCTTTTACTCCTTTGGTTCTTTCCACCATCATCATGGCATGAGTCTCAAGGGTTATATCGGGATTGCATGCAGCTGAGTAAACGCGTTTGCCGTTAATTATTCTTGATGCCAGTAACAATGCGCCTACATTGCATTTTAGTGTTTTGGCACAGCGGGGAACATGTGTGTAATGATTTGCAAGATGATTCATCTGGTAATGTTTGTTTTTAATATTGCTCCCCGGCTTACAGTAAAATTCATATAGCTGTACATTGGGCGGGAGGGTGCCGTTGCGGAAATCTTTCATATAGTCAAAATCCGGAACATCTTTGAATATTCTGTCGCTAAGGTCTTTGAGGAAACGTGCTTCAAGTTCAGATTTTCCCTGAGGCTTTTCAAGTGAGAGTGCCGTGATTACCTTTAAGCTTATTCCAGGATCTTCCTTGGCTCTACGGTAAAACTCATTAAGTATTTTTGCAGGCTTACCCAAAGCAAGGGTTACGCCCAGGACTATATCTTTTTCAAGATATCTGATTGTGTCATCAACAACCTTTTTTACATCGTCTCCAATTGCACCGGTATTATGCTTTATCCCTGTATTATAGTTCATTGTTCTTTAATTCCCCCCCGAAAAATATTTAAATATTAAATTTAGTAAATTTTTTGAAATATTAACGTCCGGGATCAAACGCTTTCACAAAACATGAAATGGCTAAAAACCTGCAGAGGTTTAAGTATTTCATATGGATGAATCAGTTAAATCCTGAATTTTTAAAAAAAACCGACCGGATGGAGGTTTTTTAGTTACATGTGTTACGTAACGGGTGTAACATTACGTGTCAAGCTTAAAATATATTAATTCCAGCTCTGTTTTATATATTTATATTTGAATTTTAAATAAAAATTAGAAAGCCTGAGGTTTTCAGTGAGAGGTTTGTACATGAGATTTTTGCTACTGTTATATTGGTAATAAATTTCTCCTGCATTAATCGGTTAGACTTGCCAGCCGGTTTTCAGTTGACTGATTTTCAGGTTATGTTCAATAGCTTTAAGTGTCATCTATCTGAATCTGATATTTCCGGTCTAATGCTAAATGTTTACACTTCTATGTTGGTGTGAGTTCACCACTCACCCGGAATATGTTTATCTGACATGAAAGTGAGCTTGCCGATTTTTTCAAATCATCTAAGAACTGCCATATACCAGGAATTGATATTGCAAAAGCCTGGTTCCACGATTTGTTCTTTCACAATTATGACTCTCAAGATTCTTCACTATTTAAAAAAGTATCAAACAGATTAGATTCTCTGAAAAATTCTTAAAATTTTTTTGAGATTAATATCTTGACTTAATTTAAGTCAGCTCGTAGTAAAATAATTATAGGATAGGCTGTTTTTTTAGCGATCTGCGGTTTCAGTCATGCATACATAGTTTTTGTTCATCGATACAGAATCGTTCAATTTTGATAAATCCGGTTTGATAAGTTAACTCCTGTGATGAGTTGTAATTCACTGCGGTTTGTCAAAGATGATAGTATTGATAAATTAAAAATGAGATATATGAATATCTTAAAAATCAAAAAATAATTTATAATCACAGAGGTATCGTAATGTTTAATCAATCAGGATGCTGTAAAAAATTTATATTTATGTTCTCATTATTTATTTTTATCTCTATCAATAGTATTGCGTTTTCACAGTCGTACCCATCTCCTTTATCATCAAGGGGCGGAGTAGACACACATGTGTATAAAAGCGACACGGTTATTTTTGATGCCACCGTGATTGAAGATGGAAGCGGTACTATTGAGGCAAGAACATTAACCACTGGATTATCATTGCTCCACTCACCATATCTGTCAATATTTCATATTCCTCTTAAATACGGAGTTGATGATAATATTCAGTTATTATTTTCGCTTCCATATCTGACTAAGACTCTTGTATATAATGAAACTCACTATATTAAAAGCGGATATGGTGATACTATGTTCGGAGTGGCCTATGCCGCTAAACCGTTAAATTTAATTTCAAGCCGCACAACAGTGAGAATAACAATACCAACAGGAAATGTAAACGCGCAGGATTTTGATAACTTTATACCAATGGGTTATGGCGGCTACACCACTTCGCTGCAGGAGAGCATATCCACCAGCGAATTAAATGTTGCATCTCTTAAGATGAGATTATTTTTAAGCGGTATCGGGATCTTTTATTTTAACAGTACTCAACAGAGTGATATGGTAACGAAGTATAGTTTTGATAAAAATTTTGCGTGGTCTGTCCTGGGTGGTGTAGAGCTTAGTTTAACACAAAATCTTGATGTACAGTTAAAAATGAATTATATCGATGTCAGGGAGAGACGATACTCGGATGGTTCATCATCTGGGAAGTTTTATGATGCAAATGATTCTGTTAAACAGATAAATATACTCCCGTTTATAAAGCATCAGATGCTGGATGATATCTCCGGACAATTTGGAATAGTATATCCTATAAAATCAATACAGGATTCCAGTTTAGCGAAAACCTATGATGCTGAGTGGAAGTTTGTTGTCGGAATTGAAAAAAAATTCAGTGATGGTAAAACATCGAAGAAGTAGGGAGCATAATAAAAAGTAAAGACGGGAATAATGACAACAAAAATCAAAAGAATTCTTGTGGTAATATTATTCATTTTTTCATTCATTTCATGTGAAGGGGTATTCTCTATTGATTCTTCTGAAGAAGAATCCTTTGATGATTCAAATCGTCCGGGGCTTGAGTATAATGCTGCCGGTAAATATTATTTTGTGAAACCCTGGAATTACGAAAAAGAGTATAATGCAAATAGGAGATACCCGCTGCTTGTATATCTCCATGGTTCGGGTCAGGGGAATTGGCTGGGAAACCTGTACTACATGGGTATGGGATACCATTCCGGACTTCCTTATGCACAGGATCAATTGCAAACTGTTAAACCGTTTGAAAATAATAAGGATATAGCGGATAAGTTCAGACAAAATTATCCATGCTTCACATATGTTCCTGATGGAACCAGCGGCTTTGACATCGTAACACTGAGAGCACAGATAGAACAGCTCAAGAGTGATTATCGCATTGATACAGACCGTATATATTTAACCGGGTACTCCATGGGTGCTTATACGTCTTATCAGATGGCGGCGCAAAATACGGGACAGATGTTTGCCGGAGTTATCATGTTGGCCGGGGGCGGAAGCAGCCTTCCGGATCCTGTTGTAAAGAAGACATCTATATGGTTAATGATTGGAGTGAATGATAGTCTGCTCTCTCAGGCAAGAAGTTTATATGAGTTTTTAAAAAATCACAGTTACAATGCCGGTGCACTGGAGATTGGAAAGTCCAATTATATGGTTGGTACCCATAGGGCAAATACAGTTATTCTCAGGAAATTAAGCATTGAATTTGCAAGGAAAACAGAGTTTCCCGATGATGGCCATTCAATTTGGACATTTCCCTTTGAGGATCCCGATGTATACGAATGGTTATTCAGGCAGTCATTACTGAAAAGATAACTATTGAGTCATTGTTTTGATTGATAATCTAATCAGTTTTTTTATCCACCCGGGAAGGGGTTGATGAGATTGGTCCTTAATTGTAGCCTTGCAGCGGGCACGAGTCTGCATAATTGTCAAAATTAGAATTCCAAAAAATCCGGTGTCGTCGTTAAATGAATACTTCATCATGCCGGTTATAATCTGGTTAAATATGTTCCCGGGCGGTGTGGTCAGTATGGATGGCCAGATAGAGCGGCTGGTCGCCAATATTTATCATACTGGTGCTGACGCCGAGAGTGATGATGTGTCCATCATGATGATAGTGTTCGACCTCGAAACGGACAATTTCACCGGCCTGTAGTCTGCGAAGAACATCAGTGCGGGATTCCATTGTATTTTCTTTAAGTATATCCAGATCTCGGATGTCCATTCCTTTAATCTCATCAACCGTGTAGCCGTGCATCTCTGCAAAGGCCGGATTGATTTCATATAATTTTCCATCAAGTGTCATGATAATAAGGCCTTCATTCATCTGGTTGAATAGGCTGCGATAGCGCAATTCACTTTCCGCTAATAATACTTCAGCTTTCTTACGGCCGGATATGTTCGCGGTAGTCATTGCGAGCTGACCCTTTTGAGGAGTGTAAAGATTAATTTCGGTATAGGTGTTCATCACCTGGCTGAAATTTTCAAAATGAAGGGGTGTTCCCGCAAGTACTGCTTCCGTCATTTTGTCTATCCAATACTGTTCTGTTTCGGGATAAACTTCCAGCAATGTTTTGCCTATCAGATCAGAGGCTTTTATACCTACATATTTTTCATATGCCTCGTTGACCATTATAAATCTGAAATCACAGGGCTTTCCTTCCTTGTCTGTAATAACTTCATACATGGAGTTATAGGAATCCATATTAAGAAACTGTAAACGGTATTTTTCCTCACTTTTTAGCAGATCCTCATTGGTTCTGAGAAGTTCTTCATTGGTAGCTTCCATTTCTTCAATGGCTGAGGTTAATTCTTCATTAGCTGCAACTAGCTCTTCACTTTTTGTTTTGATAATTTCGTCGGCGAGTTTACGATCTGTAATGTCATGATAATTCAGCAGCACGCCTTTTATAACCGGGTCATTTACAAGATTGGTGGCGGTAAGTGAAATTGATTTATAACTGCCATCTTTACATTTATATCTATGCTCGATACTTTGGCTTGAGTTATCTTTCTCAATAAGTTTATTAAATAATTTCTGAACATGTTCAAAGTCATCGGGATGAACCGTAAGCCTGCCGTCGGTATCTAAAAGTTCTTCCGGTTTCCAGCCGAACCATTTTACAATATTCGGGCTTGTATATTTTATGACTCCATCTGGAGTGATTATGCTGATTATGTCAGAGATATTAGCTATCATGGCTTTCTGTTTAAGTTCACTCTCACCGATTTTTCTATTAGCGTAAAATAGTTTAAACGCCATCTTAATCGAAGCATCGAGAACTGTAATCCCGGAATTCTTAACTACATAACCGTATGAAGTGATTTTCTCAGTTTTTTCAACAACTGCGGGTTCTGTATGACTTGATAGAAACACAACTGGTATATCCCTGTCTTTGAGAATTATTCCGGCTGCTTCAGTACCGTCAATACCCGATCCAAGATCTATATCCATAAGGATAAGATCGATAATATTATCCTCAGTGAAAAGTTCAATGGCTTTTTCTCCGCTATTTGCCGTGACGATGCTATAGCCGTATTTTTCAAGGGTCATTTTCTGACTGATTGCCAGAATAGCTTCATCTTCAACCAGGAGAATTGTTTTTTTATTTTCATCGCTCATACTTATATTGCCTTTGTTTAATGAATAATTCCCGAACCGATACACATGTTATTGTTCACCGGACACTTTTATTCTGAAAGCCCATGTATCTCAGAGGTAGAAGTAAGATCTAAATTTATCAAATACTAAGATTTTCACGTGCAATTGATTTATCATGACTTCAATGATAATATATTTAAAATTCCGCTAATTTCAATAAAAAAATAAGTTTATGTCCGGCAATTTACTTCGTTGAATAAATGAGTCTATTCACTCAAAACTTCATCGAGAAGATAAAGAATTGCCGGTTCATCATCAACCGCGAGGATATGATATTTATTCATTATGACTCCGTTGTTCAATTTTATATCTATGACTTATTGTTAAGATCATTTAATTGTTTATCTTTTAAAGCTTTTTCAACACGGTTTTTTAATTCTTCTTCATTGAATGGTTTACCTATAAAATCTGAACCGCCGGCATTGACTGCGTGGAGTACATCGATTTTTGTATTTCGTACTGTTAAAAAAATAACAGGTATATTTTTTGTAGCGGGGTTGTTTTTTAATTCTTTTGTAAGTTCGAAGCCATCCTGATCGGGGAGGTTGATATCCATTAATATAATATCCGGAACAAAGGTTTTTAAAACTTCACGCATTTTGGCGCCATCTGCAACTCCATTAACTTCATAATCTTCATCGAATATCTCCTGGAGGAGAAATCTGTTAGGATAAAGATCATCAACTATTAATATTTTCTTTTTCATTGTAATAGCTCCGATGTATGCTGTGATTTTTCACGATTATTATTTGAATCTTTCTATTATGTCAATAAGTTGTTCCCGGTTAACTGGTTTTGTAATAAAATATTTAAATCCCCATTCAAGTATTTTCTTTTTATCTTCAGGCATAGCCATAGCTGTAACAGCAATTACCGGTACATTACTGTTTATAATTTTCATTTCGTCGAAAACCATGTAGCCATCTATGCCGGGCATCATTATATCCAGCAGTACAATATCGTATTGATTATTTCTAAAGAGTTCAATTGCCTCTGCGCCGTCTGAGGCATATGACAATTTGTAATGGCCGTCAAGCATATGTCTCAAAGTTTCCCTGCTGATATATTCATTGTCAACTATCAGCACATTACTGCCGCTGATTTGATATTCCGTTTCATGTTCAGTTATAGTTTTATTAATATCTGATTGATGCGCATTACTATTCTGATCCTGAACTCCGGGAAGCATCAGGCGTGCGACTGTACCTTTTCCTTTTTCGCTCTCAATTTCAATAATACCATTCATTAACTCTGCCATACTTTTGCAAAGTGCAAGACCAAGACCTGAACCGCTATATTCCCTGGTAATCGAATCATCTGCCTGATAAAATGGTTCAAAAATATACTGAAGCTGATTTTCTGTTATACCTATTCCTGTATCGGTTACTTCAAAAATAGATTTATCTTCATCAATTTTTATCTTTAGAACGATTGAACCTGCTTTTGTGAATTTTGCGGCATTCCCAAGAAGATTAAATAATATTCTATATATTTTATCTTTATCATAAAAAAGAAATTTGTCGGCATCTTCAGTCTTTATTGAGAATACAATATCGCAACTTTTCAGCAGCAGCGGCATAGTCTGATTTACCATGGACATAAAATCGCTTAACTTAAACCATGAACTTGAAACATCCATTTTTTGAGCTTCAATTCTTGAAAGATCAAGAAGATCATTTATAAGATTGAGAAGACGTTCACCGCTTTCATGGATAAGACGAAGGCCCTCTTTGAATCGTTCATTTGTATCGGTATATTTCTTTACCAGTACACCCGAAATGCCGATGATCGCATTCATGGGTGTACGCAGGTCGTGACTCATATTAGCAAGAAATGTGCTCTTTGCTTTATTTGCCGCTTCAGCCATCTCTTTTGCGATTATGATCCAGGATTCCACCTCTTTTCTTTCTGTAATATCGGAATGTGTACCCGCAGCCCGTAATGGTGTGTCGTTACTGTCACGTTCAAAAACCCGCCCTCTGTCATGAACCCATACCCAGTTTCCGTTTTTATGTTTCATCCGTATCTCTGCGTCATAAAATTCTGTCTCACCGGAAAAATGCCGTTCAAGCTCTTTATTTGAAATAATAAGATCATCGGGATGAGCAAATTTTATCCATGTGTCTATATTTACAGGTTTGAGTTCATCAAGAGTATAGCCGATAATCCCGGCCCATCTTTCATTAATGATAAGTTCACCGGTGTTAATCCTCCAGTCCCATGAACCAACATTCATCCCTTTTATAACCAGATCAAGGCGTTCGCTTATTTCCTTTAATTCGGTAATATCTCTACCGATTGACTGAATTTCATCAATATTACCATCAGAGTCAAAAAGAGCCCGGTCCGTCCACTGTTGCCACCTTGCGCCCCCTTCTGGCAATATTACCTTATGTTCATAAGTTATATTCGGATTTTCAGCTGAAAGTGAGTTTATTCGTTTAACCACAATACTCTGTTCTTCGGCGGGGATAAATGTTAACCAGTTATTTTCAATCAGTTCTTCAAATCTGACATTGAAATATGTGCAATAAGATTTATTAACAAAAGTAATTTTATAATCCGGGGTAAATCTGCAGATAAGATCAGGCAGGTCATCAACAATTGCCCTGTATATTGACTCGCTCTCTTCGAGCTGACGGTTAAGTTTTTCATTTATCATAGATTTAATATATCTTTTTATGAGGTTTAATCAACAATAAAATAAGTAATTATCTGACCTCACCCGCATGGCAGATTTCAAAAGAAGCCGCACATTTTCATCTGCGAAGCAGAGGTAGTGCCGTGGTTATGACCGTCTACAGCAATGGACGGGACATTAAAATATTGAGGCATATTTTTCATTTTACGTTTCCCCTTTTATTAGTTATATTGTAGAATATTGCGAAGATATCTTTTAGATATATTTGATATTTTTACTCTTTTAATGAGTTCCCGGTTATTTTGTGTGAGGTTATTGAATAATGATTAAAAAATCATCCACGTTTCTGCAGGCGGTGTTTTCTCCTATTGTTTATGGTGATTCGGAACGTGTACGCACGGCAAGTCTTCTATATTACTTAATTCTGACTTTAATGATCGGATTTCTGGTTATTTCATTGATAGGAATGGCAATCGGTAGCAGAAGGATTTCTGCTGTTTCGCTCGGAGCATTTATTATATTTATCATTCCTTTCCGTCTTCTGAAAAACAAACAGATATTTCTCTCATCATTTATAACTGTCTGTACACTCATGATAATAGGACTCTACTCGATATATACCGGGGACGGGATCCACGATGTTGTAATGATGATGTTTCCTGTTGTTTTTTTACTCTCCAGTCTTCTTCTCAATCGCAAAGCATCGATTCTTCTCTCGTTTGCGGCGCTGATAGGGGTTTCCGCAGTTGGCATAGGCGAATTTACCGGAAGAATCCATACAACATTTTCTGAGATGGTGACTTTTGCTGATCCTGTGTTAGTTGCGGGTATTGCGCTTATAACTATTATGATTATACATCTGTTAACCGGTAATCTTCTTTCCATTCTCAATACAGCGCAGCAGTCCGAGAAAAACTACAAAGAAATATTCAATGCGACATCCGAAGCGATTTTTATTTTCGATCGTTCAGGAGCTATTCAGGATATGAACAACTCCGCCGCCGAAATGTTCGGATACAGCAGAGAGCAGCTCCAAAGTCTTGGATCGGATATTATATTTACTGATACTTCAGCAAATCCTGTCGTAAACCCCTACGAGATACTGAGGCAGGAAACTGAAAAGAAGCTATTGTTTGATTGGATCGGGCATCGGCAGAACGGGGAGGAATTCCGTGTGGAGGTTTCCATCGGATCAACATCTATAGGTGAAATGGGATGCGTGCTTGTAGTTGTGCGGGATATCGATGAAAGATACAGACTCGAGGAGATGCTGCATCAAAGCGAGAAAATGAGTGCACTTGGAGAATTGGCAAGCGGAATAACGCACGATTTCAGAAACCAGCTTGCCGGAATAATAGGGATTGCATCTTTGCTCAAGCAGAAGGTAACCGATCCGAAGATTTCGAAATATATCGATATGATACTGCAGGGTGGAGAGTGCGCAAAAAATCTGACTCAACAGCTGTTATATTTTGCCCATAAACCGGAGGCGCAGCCTGAGAGGGTGAATGTGCAAAGTGTTATGGAGTCAATTGTTCAGATGATATCCAGAAGTTTTGATAAAAAATACAAGGTGACTAAGGAATTTAGTGCTCCTGATTCTATAATACTTGGAGATCCGGGGCGATTACAGAATGCGGTATTGAATCTTGCAATGAACGCCCGCGATGCAATGCCCGATGGAGGCACCATTGACTTCTCTGTTACTGAAACAATCCTTGATACTGAAAGCCATCATTTTAAATCCGATTTGCTTGCAGAGGGGCGCTATGTTACTCTTTCGGTTGCCGACTCGGGAAGCGGAATTCCGGAGCACCTGAGGGCGAAAATATTTGAACCTTTTTTTACCACAAAACCTCGCGACAAAGGTACGGGGATGGGACTTGCGGCGGTATATGGTACGGCAAAGGAATATGGCGGCGCAATTGTAGTTGAAAGCGAACCGGGGAAAGGGTCAGTGTTCCGGTTATTTCTGCCTATCCTGTAAAATTAAATTTACATAGTAATTTGCAGTTTACTAAAAATATAAGACGCAAAATAAACGGTGTTAACGATTGCGCTGAATATGATTATAGCACCGGAGTCCTGGAGGGAGCCGGTCAATATATCAGGCGATGTATTGGCGTGCGTTGGAATAAATAGTAATGCTGAATGCCCTGCAGATAAATATTATTATTTTAGGTTGACACCGGATCTTTCAGTATAAACTCTCAGAGGATTAACTCATTTTTAATATAAGGAAGGAAAAGAAATATGTTTGAATATTTAATTATGGCAATTTTGCTGATGTCATTTGGCGGATATTTTTTATACAGAAATATTTCATTCTATAGGAGTGAAGCAAAATTTATTAGATATCTTGAAACAAGCAGTAAAGCAAAACTATGGGTAGCCAAACTCGGAATGGATAGAACAGCCTATTTAACGAAAAAGTATTTTCTTCCGATTGGAATTGTTGTTGCTCTGATGCTGTTTGCAGCGGGATTGGCAAATTTTGTATTTCTATTTTTACAAGATTAAACTTTTTGAACTTTGTTAACAGCGGTTTGCGGACATCCGGCAGTTTACGTGACTATTTAAAAACCGGAGGTATTGTATCTTTGGTGTGCATTGATCATAATATATAAAACTCTTGACATTTATAAAGAATAAATCCTATTTATAGTAACAGATGTTTGATTTATATATTGTCCGTTGTAAAAATTGATTATCTCCGGAGCCTGTCATTTAAAGACCTGTATGCAGATTGCCGTACTTCCGGAAAACTAAAATATTTCGAGAATAAAAATATGATTAAAATTGACTCAGCAACTAAAAAGTACGGATCACTCACTGCTGTTGATTCCGTATCATTTGAGGTTCGAAGGGGTGAATATTTTGCGCTTCTGGGTCCAAATGGAGCGGGGAAAACTACTATTGTGAAAATGCTCCTGAATTTCACAACACCAACCCTTGGACAGGTTTATATCGATGGTATTGCCTCTGATAAAACCGCTGCCCGTGCCGGGATTGGATACCTGTCAGAAAATCACAGGATATCCCCGCATATTTCAGGTTATGAGTATCTGGCACGTTGTGCTGATTATATCGGGCTTACAAAAGCTGAAGCGAAAGAACAGATAATGGAAATAGTAAACATTGTCGGCATGACAGGCAAAGAACGTAATCTTTCAAAAACTTATAGTAAGGGAATGGTTCAGCGAATCGGACTTGGTGCGTGTCTGCTGGGGAAATCGAAGGTGCTTATTCTTGACGAACCTACTTCGGGACTTGATCCTATAGGTATCCGTGAAATCCGTGTGATTCTTGAAAATCTCCGCAAAGATGGTATGACGGTTCTTTTAAACTCACATCTATTATCTGAGGTTGAAAAAGTCTGCGATACTGCTGCAATTATTAGAAATGGGAAACTGCTGGTAAAAGATAAGATTACATCCATTGTTAAAGATGGTGAAAATCTCGAAGATGTCTTTATCCGGTATATACAGGGTTAATATGAATAAAATTAAAATTATAAAGCATATATTACGGCATACCATAACCGATCAGGTGAAACAGAAAAGTTTTATCGTTATATCTGTTCTTTGCGGATTTTTTGTTCTTGGAATTAAAAGCTGTTATCAGGGAAATTATACAATTAACGGGCAGCAGGTTGACGGAGGGACAGTCGCATTAAAGGCGTCAATAGTAATGTTCGGAATTGTTGCCACCGGTTCGATGATGATTGCTGCGCTTTTCTCGATGAGGATAATAAAGCGCGAAAGGAATGACGGCACGCAGAGTATGATTTTATCAAAGCCCGTTTCACGTGATCAATATATTACCGGTAAACTTCTTGGCCTCTGGATCATTACCTCTCTGTTTATGTTTGTACTTCATGGAGTTATCTTTGCTATCGGATACTTGAATACAGGGGTGGCGATGCCGGAGTTTATGCTTGCTTCGCTTATATGCACGGGAGATCTTCTCTTTGTTATCAGCTTTGTTATGCTGTTGTCTATTTATCTGCCGGATTTTGCCTGCTTTATAATAATATCCGCTCTGGGTATTTTCAGTTTTATCGGCGACGGTGTTTATTCGGTAAGTCAGAATACAATGGTGCAGGAGGCTGTTGCAATGAATGCCTCGAAGCTCCCGGATATATCCATATGGAAAATACTTTATTATATATCGCCGAAGCTTTCGACTGTTCAGTTCTTTTCATCTTCGTTTATCTCTCATGAAACATTCAGTTATGCCGGTCCGTTGCACCCGATTATTAACATTGGGCTGTATTGTATTATAAGTGTAGGGCTATTATTGTTTCTATTCAGAAAGCAGGATATTGCTTAGGTTGTTTTAATAAGTTTATAACCTTTTTAAGTTATATATACTGCTTTCTGCTGTACACTTTTTTGTCCATCAGTAAGGCTTTTCGGCAAAACTCAGAATAAAGCAATTATGGCCATGTCCTCCCCTCGGCCGCTTTTGAAAATTAAGATAATGGATTCATCGAAAAAAGATTGACAAAATAATATTATAAATTTAATTAACTGAACGTTCAATTAAATAATATCATATCTAACAATATCAGAGGAGAAAAAAATTATGGAATACAAAACAATCCAATCTTCGATAGTTGAAAAAGGGATTATGAAGCTGACTCTCAACAGACCGGAATCATATAATGCAGTGAATCATCTGATGATGGAGGAGCTTGAGTTTTTCTGGCGCGAACGGCTTTATGATCTTGAAACTGTAGTTGTAATACTTAACGGTAATGGAGAGAAGGGATTCTGTGCCGGTGTTGATATGAAGGAGTCAATGGAGATGATGACAAAGGTAAGCACTGCGGAGTTTTACAGATTTCAGGCACGGCTTGCAAGAGTTAACCTTCATATGAGGAGAGCTCCTCAGCCGATAATCACCGCTGTTCATGGAGCTGCTGCCGGTCAGGGATTCAGTTTTGTTCTCTCCTCTGACATACGTATAATAAGTCCCGATGCAAAGTTTTCGGCTGCTTATATAAATATTGGACTTGGCGGGGCGGATATGTCGTGCAGTTATTTTCTTCCGAAGATGATTGGTGCCGGCAGAGCATATGAGTTTATGTATACCGGAAGATATATGACATCAGAAGAGGCAATGAATCTTGGCATGGTGTCAAAAGTGGTTGAGAAAGAAAAACTTTTTGATACTGCGCTTGAATACGCAAAAATTCTTATGAGTAAAAATCATATGGGACTAAGACTTACAAAAGAGGCGATAAACATGAACCTCGATGCCTGCGGTATGGAGCAGGCGTTGAATATTGAGGATAGAAATCAGACATTGCTTGCAATGGATTTAGCGCATAAGATGACTAAGGTATAGGAGTCTATAATGAAAGTAAAAGATATGTTTGATCTCTCCGGTAAAACGGCAATCATTACCGGCGGCGGAAGAGGGATTGGTGAGTTCATTGCCGAAGGGCTGGCTGAAGCAGGAGCGGATATTGTCCTCGCATCGAGAAAGGTTGACTCATGTGAAGAGACCGGGAAGAGACTGTCTGCTGATAATGGAGTAAAATATCTTGCTGTAAAATGTGATCTTGCTAAAGAGGATGAAGTAAAAAAACTTGTCGATGCCGCGATGGATAAGTTCGGAAAAGTTGATATTCTTGTAAATAATTCCGGTGTTACCTGGGGTGCTCCGACACTGGAATATCCCATTGAGGCATGGGACAAGGTGTTCAATGTAAATGTCCGAGGAGTGTGGATACTTACACAAAGAGTTGCCAATATAATGAAAGATAACGGCGGCGGTAAGATAATTAATGTTTCATCAATCACCGGTTCAAGGGGATCACTAGAGGCTGAACATCCCGCTGTGGCATATAACTCATCAAAAGCTGCAATAGAGATTCTTACAAAAAATCTGGCTGTAAAACTTGCCGATCATAAAATATATGTAAACTGCATTGCCCCGGGATTCTTTCATACGGATATGATGGGATATGTTTTCGAACCGGGAATGGATGATGCACTTAATAAACTGCTCGGTGTAATACCTCTGCGTAAAGCGGGAGAGGCCGGTGATATAAAAGGGCTGGCGGTTTTTCTTGCATCCAGTGCTTCAGATTTTATGACAGGAGCGATACTTCCTCTTGACGGCGGTATGTCGGCGATGTGATTATTCTGGAGTGTCTTAAACTCAATGTCATTCCCGTGAAGACGGGAATCTATTCTTTTAAAAGCAATGGATCCCCGCATTCGCGAGAATGACAAACTGATTCAAAATCATATGATCTTAAGCCTGGATATCATAGGGGAATTCCCCCCTATGGTAAAAAGATTATCCCCCTATTTACAATCGCCCTCACTGCACCTATAATCCAATTAGTTTTTGATGATTTAAATAGAGAATCTTTTTGATGTTTAATGAAATGTTTTTTGGCTGTCATACCGGCTGTAGTGTAACGGAATGCCGGTATCTCATACAACTGATTTAATTAAGAGATTCCGGTATTTGCTTGTTTGGATGATGCAAAACCGGAATGACGTAAGATTGAACATCAGTTCTTTAAACAATTCAAAAAGTTAAATTCAAATTTATTCATCGGGAACTTATCAGTCAATAAGAATACTGACTTAGAGGTTGGATATGGATTATAAGTCTGGAGTATGTAATTTCTGCGGAACCGGATGCGGCAACTACCTCAATATCAAAGATGGTAAAGTTTGCGGAGTTTATTCGTCGAGAAACCACCCGGTAAGCAAAGGGAGACTCTGTGTCAGGGGATGGCATTTTCATGAACTGCTGATGTCGGATCATAGAATAAGTTCACCCATGATAAAGGTAGATGGCAGTTTTAAAAATGTCAGCTACGATGAAGCGATCAATTTCATGATTGAAAAGATGTCGAAATACGGTTCCAGTGCTGCAGAATCGACGGCGTTTCTTGCTTCACCAAGATCATCAAATGAAAATAATTATCTCTTCACAAAACTTGCTCGAAGTGTATTTAAAACAAATAATATCACTCTTGATTCCGAATCGGGACATAGAAGCAGCATGAATGTCCTTGGTGACGGTGCCGGCTTTCCAGGTATGACTGGCTCTCTCGGGGATATTTCAAAGACAGAATTCATCCTTGTAGTGGGTTCTGATATCACAAAGATGAATCCGATTATCGGAAGCGAGATTCATAAAGCGCAGATGTCGGGGACAAAAGTCGTGACAATCAGCAGTATTGTTACTCAGATAGCGAAACTCAGTAATATTCATCTGCAGATTAAACCGGGATCTAAAAAAGTTATACTTGCGGCGTTGGCGAAGGCTATTATTGACGGAGGGCTTGAGGATGCTGATTTTATAACCGGTAAAACAGAAGGATTCGATGGTTTTGCTACTTCTATAAATAAACTTGATATGAAAGATGTTTATTCACTCGCGGGAATTGATTCTGATTCAATAATAAAAATTGCGAAAGATTTGTGCAGCGCAGAGTCTGCAATGGCATTCTGGTCAACGGGTATTTCAGGACTCGATCAGGACACGGTGAGTTATATATATAATCTTCTGCTCATTGCAGGCAAGATGGGAAAGGAAAACTGCGGTGCGAACCCTGTTGCCGGGATATGCAATATTCAGGGTGGATATGATATGGGCGTTTCTACTGATCTTCTTTCCGGTTTTCAGAAGCTTTCAGACTCAGATGCTGTTTCAAAGTTTGAAAAGATCTGCGGAGTCAGTATAAATAGAACTCCCGGAAATGACCTCTATAAAATGCTGGCAGATAAAAATTCAAAACTGAAATGCCTTGTCGTTGCAGATCATGATGAAGGCATTGTGAAATACGCGAAGGAGATTGAAGCTCTGGAGTTTGTTGCATATTTTGGAAGTTTCGAAAATCCATTTGTTAAATATGCCGACGTGGTGTTTCCAGTTGCCGGTGTAATAGAAGATGACGGTACCTATACAAATACAGAAAGAAGAGTACAGCTTTCACGCAAAAGAGTTGAATCATTTGAAAATGTTCTTCCAGGCTGGAAACTTTTTCAGATGATTGCAGCAAAGGCTTCTCTTTCCTGGGAATATAATTCATCTGAAGATGTTTTTAATGAAATTACTTCTCTCACCCCGTCATACTCCGGAATGTCTTACGAAAAGATTGAAAAGTCATTCGGACTGCAGTGGCCATGTAACGATAAGTTTCCCGATGGATGCACAAGACTTGAAGCTGCATCGATGGGGAGAAAATTCAGATTTGCACCTGTAGCAGGTAACTATGCTGTTCCAAACGCAAACGCTGACTATCCGATTCTACTTATCACAAATCAGGGGCAGCACTACTGGCATCAGAATAACATCATGAAGAAAACTTATATTCCTAAAAGAGAATATAATGCTACACTTCTTGTTTATCCTAAGGGATACATCGAAATCTGCAAAGAGGATGCTGCAAAGCTTCAGGTGAGAGAACACTGGAATGTCAAAATTGTTTCATCACACGGATCAATGATTGTTGCGGTTAAGATATCTGAAGATGTTAAAACCGGAACGGCCTATGTTCCATACTTTATACGTGAAATGATCTCCTCGTTCCTCATTGAGCATAATCAGGATTTTGATAAGGGAGAAGACGCAATTATTCCAATCAGGATAGAGAGGATATAATTATGTATCTTATAGAAAAAAATAATGTAATGAAGATCGCTGAAGAGCTTGCAAGGTCATATTCGCTCTACGGGCCGGTTGTAGACAAAGATACAAAACAGGTCTTCTTCAACAAGGTCGCTTCTGCGTCAGAGATCAGTCTCAATGCGGAGATTCCATCTGTTCCACCGAAATCTGTAGTGTTTCCACAGATCGAAAGGATTCTGGAATACAAATATGATAGAGACTCAAAAAAAGTAGAGATGAATGCAGATTTTGATAAATCGAGCAAGGCGCTGTTCGGACTCCGTCCATGCGACCTTACAGGTATTGTTGTCCTCGACAGGTTTTTCATGGGACTCGAATTTGTCGATGATGTTTACCTCGAACACCGCAAGAGAATGTTTATAGTGACAAATACCTGTACCGTTCCGTTTAAGCAGTGTTTCTGTGTATGTACAGACAGCGGTCCTGCGGCGGAAGAAGGATATGATCTTAATCTTACCGATCTTGGTGATGTCTATCTTGTTGAGACTGGTAGCGACAAGGGACGTGAGCTTGCTGAAAAACTTGGACTTCAAAAAGCGGGAAGTGAGTATGCTCTTGAGAAAAAGAATGCTGTAGATAAATCTATCTCACTTTTTGAGAAACTCGCCACAGATAACAAGGCATGGATCTCCCGGGTAATGAACAGAGTTACTACAGGATTCATTAAAGATCAGGTGTGGGAGCATATCGGTAAACAGTGTTTTGAGTGCGGCGCATGTACTTTTGTATGCCCCACATGTTCATGCTTTAATATTGAGGATACCAATAAGTTCAGCGGGTCTACTGAGAGATTGAGAACATGGGATTCATGCTCTTTCGAGGGGTATACCAAAATGGCAGGTGACCATAATCCGCGTCACCCCGTTGAAGATAGAAGAAATAAAAGATTTTTCTGCAAGCTTTCATATTCTCAGTCAAAGAAATATCTGAGACCGGGATGTGTAGGATGCGGAAGGTGCCAATGGGTCTGTCCTGGAGATATCGGACTTCCAAATGTTGTGACATATATTAGACGTGAAATTACTGAGTAGGTGACTGCTATGAGTGATGTACAAAAAAGAGTAATTACTATTCCTGAAATTGCAACTGTAGTGGAGGTCAAGGATGAGATACAGGATGTTAAAACATTCTATCTTAAATTTGACAATCCCGAAGTTGATGCAAATTTTAAAATTAAGTCGGGACAGTTTGTGATGCTGACTGTTTTCGGATTTGGCGAGTCTGCCATATCGCTTCCTCCAAGTCCGGAGAACGACCGTTTCCATCTCTCTGTGAGGAAAGTGGGGAAGGTGACTGACGCGCTGCATACTCTTGTTGCCGGAGATAAGGTCGGGATAAGAGGACCATTCGGTAACGGTTTCCCGTTTGAAGAGATCAAAGGGAAAAATATTATATATGTTGCCGGCGGTATAGGACTAATCCCGCTTCGTTCTTCAATAGTTCATGTGCTTCAGAACAGAAAAGATTTCGGCAGGATTATAGTTCTGCTCGGTGCACGTACTCCGAATGATCTTATGTATCAGAATGATATTGAAGAATGGCTGAAGATCGAGGGTTTTGAGTGTTATGTAACTGTCGATCAGAAAACTGAAGGGTGGAAAGGTGAGACCGGTTTTGTAAATAGTCTTATAGAGAAAGCAAATGTTCCAGTAGAGAACACCGTGGCATTTGTATGCGGACCTCCAGTGATGTTTAATTCTGTAATCGGCGATTTAATGAGCAGAGGACTTAAAGACGACTGTATCATTTCAACTCTTGAGCGGCATATGAAGTGCGGTATCGGAAAGTGCCAGCATTGTGCAATAGGTAGAACGCTGGTGTGCACTGACGGGCCTGTTTATACTTATAAACAGATTAAAACTCTCGGTGAAGTTATCTGATGAATACTTTAATCTCTGACATAAAAAATGTCATAAGTGAGAACTGCTGTCTCGTCGGGATGGGGAACTATCTGAAGAGCGACGATGCAGTTGGTCTCTATATCATTGAGTCGGTAAAAAAAGCAGTTGGTGAAAACTCCATGCTTTTAAATGTGGAGGATGTAATTGAGGCGTATGTCTTTAAAATTGCCGAGATGGACTGTGACAGTGTAGTTGTTATTGATGCGGTAAAAACGCAAGCTGAAACCGGTTCAATACTCTTCGGAAGTCTGGATGAAGAGTTTGAAGAACTGTCCGGAACTCTCTCTACCCATAAACTGGCTTTGAAAATGTCGGGGAAAATTTTTTCAGAACATAACAAAGAGACTTATCTGCTTGGTGTTGTTATTGATAATGTGGATTTCGGAGCGGAGCTTTCTCAATCTGTACGTGAGAGTGCCGACGCTTTGATAGAGATAATAATAGATGCTTTAAATCGTGATAAAAGGAGTTTGTAAATGAATACTGACATTTACGGAAACTTAATGACAGCCATGACTATACTGGCAGCTTCAGCAGTTGTCTCACCGCTAATTGCGGGAGCAAAAAGGAAGCTTGCGGGCTGGGTGAATTTCGCAATGGTTGCGACTGCTGCTATACTAATTATTCACACCTGTTATGCGGTGATTTTCAAAGCTGTTCCGCAGGAGCCTTCGGTAATACATCTGGGGCCCTCTGGAGTTTACTTTCTTGTGGACAGCTTTGCCGCTTTTTTTCTTGTTCTTATATCTTTCATGGCGATGATCAGCTCTTTCTATTCAATCGAATATATGGATCACTATCATGAATATAGTCTTAGAGGTTTTTACTTTCATCTTCCGCTCTTTATTCTTGGAATGATACTGCTTGTAACTGTTGATGATCTTTCGACTGGTTTTACAATTGCATGGCAGATTATGACAATCGCTTCATACTTTCTGGTTAAGTTTGAATTCAGAGAGAAGGGTGTAGTGAGAGGTGCCAACAAGTATCTGATACTTATGGAGCTTGCATGGATTCTTATCATAGCATCAAATTTTTTCATCAGTGGTGCCGCGATGGGAGATTCTATTCATACTCTGACACAGAAAATAGGATACTCGTCACACATTAATCTATACATAATATATGGTCTTATACTCGTCGGGTTTGGATTTAAAGCCGGTATGTTTCCATTTGGTCAGCTCTGGCTGCCGGATGCACACTCAATTGCTCCTTCACCGATAAGTGCGCTGTTATCCGGTGTTATGCTGAAAACAGGTATCTATGGTATAATCAGAACTTTCTTCTGGATGGTTCCTCACGGAGAGACTGTTCATTTTAATGGTTTCTTCTGGGGAACGGTGATTGCGGTATTCGGAGTTGTTACTCTCTTTATAGGAACTGTTCAGTCAATGAAGCAGAGTGATTCCAAACGCCTTCTTGCTTACAGTTCTATAGGACAGCTGGGATATATAATCTTCGCAATAGGTTCAGCTCTTCTGCTCTCTTACACCGGCAGCGAGTATCTGAAACTTCTGTCTGTGATAGTAATAATAGGAGCTCTATATCATGTTCTTAATCACGCTGTTTTTAAAGGTCTTCTCTTTCTCAGCAGCGGAAGCGTACTTTATGCTACTGGAACAAAAGATCTAAATAAGCTCGGCGGTTTGATTAAACTAATGCCGGTAACAGCGGTTATAGCAGGTGTTGCTTCACTTTCAATCGCTGGAGTGCCTCCATTAAGCGGCTTCGCCAGCAAATGGACTATAATCTCCTCCACAGTTCTTGCAGGAAGCGAGATTGGATTCCTTGCAATATTCGGTATAGTGGCCCTGTTTACCAGTGCAATTACACTATCATGCTATGTTAAATTCTTCGGTATGACCTTTACCAGTGCCGGCACTGAATGGACAATTAAGCACGAGATAAAAGAGGTTCCGCTTGGTATGCTTATCCCGAAAGTTGTACTCACAGTTCTATGTATTGTTCAGGGACTTATTCCATTTGTATATTTCCAGGCTATAATTCAGGTTTTTCAGAAAACCAGCGGTTCAACTCTTACAGGTCCGTTCAATCAACTCAATCTGAATGAACATGTATTTTCATCGATGAATGGTATATCGATAAACATTCCCGGTTTCCAGGGACTTGCATCAGCGGCAACTCCTATTGTTATACTAATTGTAGTGGCCGTGGCTTTCATCATCGCAAGGCTGCTCCGTAACTCGGCGGGATCAACTGATCGTGAAGTGCCAACATGGCTGTGCGGATATACCGATCTGAATAATTTAAACAGGTATCCTGATAGAAGCATGTTCTCGGCATTAAAAAACTTCCTCTGGTGGACAGGCGGAAATGTTAAGTAGCAGTTTAGCAATTAATAAATGAGAGGTAGGATATGAACTCATTGGGAAGAGTATTAAAAGTTCTTAAAGATAAATTCGGCAGCAGTATAGTAAACAGTGAATCACCCGCTGCCTCAAGATTATTTGTAGATATTAAAGTTGAGAAAGTAAAAGATATTTCAAATGAGATAGTGGCTCTCGGCGGACGATACCTTGTAGGGATAGGACATGACAATATTGCACGTGACGGCAACATCGGGATGATTCATACATTCGGTTTTGACAAAGAGAATTCAATTCTTTTACTCAGAACCGCGGTTCCCGGCAGCAACCCCGTGATGGATTCAATAACAAACGATATCCCCGGTGCGGGATGGTCTGAGAGAGAATTTATAGATCTTCTTGGAATGAAATTTACAGGTCATCCGAAACCGAAGAAGCTTATCACCGCAGATGACTGGCCGACAGATATTTATCCGCTCAGAAAAGAGGTGCCGTACAATCTGGTTCCCCCATCTGCAGAAGATGTTGCTTATCAGCTCGATGAATGTCCTGAAGGCTGCTCCATTGTTCCGGTAGGACCTTTCCACACAGCTCTTCACGAACCGGAACACTTTGCAGTATATGTAGACGGCGAAACCATAAAAGGATGCGACTACAGGGGATTTATGACTCACCGTGGAATTGAAAAACTCTGTGAAAGCCAGGTGAGCTACAACGAAATTCCCTTTATTGCAGAAAGGATCTGCGGTATATGCGGATCAGTACATGCAACTGCATATTCTCAGGCTGTTGAAATGGCTGCGGGTATTGTAATTCCTGAAAGAGCGGAATACTTGCGAGTTTTATATCTTGAGATAGAAAGACTTCACTCTCATCTTCTCTGGCTTGGAGTTGCCGGGCATCTTATCGGTTTCGACACGGTGTTTATGCAGTCATGGAGAATCAGAGAACAGATCATGTGGCTAAGCGAACGTATTACAGGAAATAGAAAAACCTATGGTGTTGTAATAGTCGGCGGCTGTAGAAAAGATATCACCCCTGAGATCAGTGATGATATTCTGAGAGTTATAAAGAAAGTTGAAGAGGAAGTAACAACAGTATATAAATCAATTATTGGCGACTCGGCAATCCACAAAAGAACAAAGGGTGTCGGCTATCTTTCTAAAGAAGAGGCGATCAAATGGAGTCTGGTGGGGCCCGTTGCCAGAGCAAGAGGGATCGACATCGATGCAAGGAGAGACCATCCATACGCCGCCTACAAAGAACTTAAGTTTGATGTACCCGTTGTAGATTCGTGTGATGTCTGGGGAACACTGGTAGTGCGTTTGCTTGAAATCTATGAATCAATAAAAATAATACGGCAGGTGATCGACAAGCTGCCCGGTGGAGAAATACTTGCCAGTTTAACTGAAGAGATCCCGCCGCTCAAACATGGAATTTCTGTGGTTGAAGCTCCAAGAGGCGAATCTGTACACTTTGTGATTACCGGTGAAGAGAACCGTCCCGACAGATGGAGAGTCCGTGCTCCCACATATCCGAATCTGCAGGCGATACCTGCGATGCTTCTTGGAGATCAGTTTGCCGACTTCCCTATAATTGTAGGGAGCATCGATCCTTGTTTCTCATGCACGGACAGGGTTGAGGTGGTAAACATCACCTCCGGTAAGAATAAGATAATGAGTAAGTCTGAGTTGGAATTTATATCACGCGGTAATAAGTGAGGGGAGTGAATTATGGATATAGTATATGTTTTTATCAACCTTGTTATATTTCTTGCTCTTGCACCTCTGTTTGAGGGGATTGTAAGAAAGATCACGGCAAAGGTGCAGTCGAGGATGGGTCCTCCGATAATACAGCCTTACTATGATATAATAAAGCTGCTGGGTAAAGAAAACCTTGTTGCCGGCAACTGGGCTTTTAATCTTGCACCGATGATAGCATTCGCATCTGTTCTTTCAGTAATATGTTTCATACCATTCGGATATAAGGCAAATTTTCTGACACAGTATGCAGATGTTATTACAATAATTTATCTTCTGGTACTCGGCGGTGTTTCAATTCTCATCGGAGCTCTGGCAAGCAGAAACACCTTTGCGATGATGGGTGCAAGCAGAGAGATGGTTACAATGATTATGGTTGAGCCGGTTCTTGCAATGACATTCTTTGTCGGAGCAATGAAAGTGAAAAGTCTTGGAATTGATACAACAATATTCAGTGTGATGAATAACGGATACAGCTGGGCTGTGGGATTAATGCTGGTGTTGTATCTTGCTGCTCTTCAGGCTTTCGTGGGTAAGCAGCCATTTGACATATCTGAAGCTGAACAGGAACTTCTTGAAGGACCCTACCTTGAGTACAGCGGTCCGAACTACGCGCTGTTTAAATACGCGATGATGATGAAACAGATGTTTTACGCGTCACTCTTTGTAATGGTGTTCATACCTTTTCTCTATACGGGAATTTATGGTTTAGATATTATTATCCAGCTTGCAGAGATAGCCTGTGTTTATGTTTTTATCGCTCTGGTGGGTTCCACCAATCCGAGGTTAAGAATTGATCAGGCTGTGAGATATTACGCGGTACTGATAGTCCTCGCACTTAGTGCGGTGGGCCTCTCGGTATACGGAATATAAGGGGTAAGGAGGATAACCATGTGGTTAACAAGTAAAATTAAACAGGTTCTTATGGTGATCAAGCCGGGTGTTGTTACTCTGAATTATCCCTTCGAAAAAAGACCTGTACCTGAAAATTTCCGCGGGATGCCCTATTGGGATCATGAGAAATGTATCGGCTGCGGAGGGTGCGCAAATCACTGCCCGGCGAGAACAATACTTGTACGTGATCTCTGTCAGGAGATAAGACTAATGGTCTATGATGCATCAAGATGTACATACTGCGGACGATGTGCCGATCTTTGTCCGGAAAAAGCTATAACTATGACAAAACAGTATGAAACAGCAACTGACGACAAGCAGGATCTTACAGAAAGTATGGAACTCTTTATGCTCACATGTCAGAGATGTGGAAGATGCTATGATATGGAAAATAAAAATATGATCGATAGAATGGATCTTCTCGGATATAGATATGATAATATTGAGGCACGTTCGCTTATACGAAAAACCACTGATCATTTTGATGCTGAAATACTCAGGAAAACAGCGAATTATAAACGACCCGGGAAATTAGGAGAATAGATATGTTTACGAATCTTTCAAAGAAAATTTTCGGCAAATCACTGTGGCTCTACCACTGCAATACAGGCGCATGTAACGGCTGCGATATAGAGATACTCAACGTCCTTACTCCCTTTTACGACGTTGAGAGATTCGGGATGAAACTTGTTGCTTCACCAAGACACGCCGATGTTATGCTTCTATCCGGAGCTGTAACAAGACCAACGTATCCTCTTGTAAAAAAAGCCTACGACGCTCTCCCTAATCCTAAACTTGTTTTCGGAATAGGTTCATGCGCTACCGGGGGCGGATGCTGGTTTGATACATATAATGTAACCGGCGGAGCTACAGGGGTTGTACCTGTGAATTATTTTATACCGGGATGCCCTCCAAGACCCGAGGCTATTATTTACGGTGTGGCACTTGCTCTTGGCCTTGTTGATAAACAGGTTGCACCGATCGATCTCAAACAGATGGAATTTCCAATAGATGTATATGAACGGAATAAAGCCTGGGAAGAGAGAAATGTCATTTATAAAATGCTGGATAATTAAGGGGAGTGATCACGATGAATAAGATGAAGAAAATACTTCTTGTTGACGATGATAAGGATCTTGTCACTACTCTTGCTCAGGCGATTAGAATGAATGATTTTGAAGTTGCTGTAGCTTATAGCGGAGCAGAGGGACTGAAAAAAATTCTCATCGAAAATCCTGATCTGGTTATCGTTGACGTTATGATGGAAACTGATACGGCAGGTTTTGAAGCCGTGTATCAGATCAGAAATAAAAGGGAAGGATCTAGGTATTCCGGAGTAAAAGACATTCCAATAATCATGCTTACAGCAATTGATCAGGTTACAAATTCGCGTTTTTCTCTTAACGCAGAACAAAGTTTTTTACCGGATATAAGTGATTTTCTCACAAAGCCGGTTGACATTGATGAGCTTATTGAGAAGATAAATAAATTTGTGTAGCATTGTCCAATATTTTGAAAGCCCCCGCACCCCGGTCGTTGGCAAAGCAAATCCTTGCCCCCTTCGGGGGTGCGGGGGCCGTGGGGGATGGATTTTGGTTTTACAAAGTTGATGTGTATCAGGAAGATTACAAAAAAATTCTACCGGCGGACAGGTATGAGTAAACAGATAAAGATGCTTATAATCGACGATGAAGATATAGTTTTAAAAAGCTGTCAGAGAATTCTCCGGGGCGAGGATTATCTTATTGACACTGTCTATTCCGGTGAAGACGGCCTCGCTAAAATCGAGATGGAAAAGTATGATCTTGTGATCACCGATCTTATGATGCCAGGTATGAGCGGCATGGATGTGCTCCGTACAGTTAAAGAAAGAAAACTTGATCTTACAGTTATAATTTTTACAGGATTTGCCACTGCAGAAACTGCCCGTGAAGCATTGAAGATGGGAGCTTTTGATTATATACCCAAACCTTTTACCCCGGAGGAGTTCCGCGATGTAATAGTAAATGCAGTTAAGTCTAGAGAAAACGGCGAAACAAGCATGCTCGATCTTATGGCTATTGTCTCTCATGAACTCAAGAGTCCGGTATCGGTAGTTCATACAACTGCTCAGACTATGGCAAAAGGTTACTTCGGAAATATTGAACCAAAACAGAAAGAGATACTTGAAACGATAATAAGAAACTGTCAGTATCTGGAAGACATTATCCGGAGCTATATCGATCTATCCAAAATGGAGCTTGATGATCTTGAGTCGTTTCATCAGGAGATAAATTTTGTAGATGATGTCGTTAAACATGTAGTCGAAATACCTGAATACGCATCAAATATAAAAAAAATGCCACTTGTGATAGACTATCAGGTGCATCCTGTTATACATGGAGATCCGAATCTTCTGCAGATCGTTGTAACAAACTTTGTTAATAATGCTATTAAGTACGGCCGCAACGGAACTGAGGTCAGGATTTCTCTATATCAAAAAGATGGAGAAGTGGTCTTCTCTATATACAATTATGGTGTAGGAATCTCAAAAGAAGATGCTGAGACAAAACTCTTCGGTAAATTCGGAAGATTAAAGCAGAAGGGTACAGAGGGGATTAAGGGTTCAGGTCTTGGTCTATATATATGTAAAAAAATTATTGAAAAGCATAATGGAAAAGTATGGATCGATTCTGTTCAGGGTGAATACGCCAATTTTTTCTTTAGTCTTCCTGCAATGCACTAGAGATTCGATGATGTTGCGTGATCGTTAAATGTTTTAGAGACACATGCAATGGTTATACCTGAACATAAATTTAATGTAAAAAAAAGGTTACATCTCCATGTCTTCTCTGGCGGCGGGTAGAGAGATCATTTTATATTTAAATGTGGCTCTTTCCGGAATGTTGGGGAAATAATTAATTTAATTCAAACCTTCTTGCCCCCTATCCCCGGTCGGTTGCACCGGGTGTATCAGTTATATCGCTGTTAGTTGTATTCTTATCATTACTTTACAATCCCGATATTATTTAATACATCTTCATCTTTGATCCGCAATGTATCGATTCCAATATTCCTCAGGAATTCATCCCTGTATTTATCGTATTTTTTTGTGATTCATAAATTCACTAATAATTTCCCTCTTACGTGCCCCCTCTGGGGGACAGGGGGATATAGGAATGTAAATTATCCCGACAATTCGAAATGAGCTTTAAATATTAAATAGGTTCAGGATTTATAAATGAATTTTTTTATTGATTAAAATATGCCTGTTAGTATAGAATCTTTTTTTAAGTTTAAATAAAGTTTCTGGAGAATATTTTATGAAAAACAGAAGATTCGGATCCAATGCAATTATGAATGCAGTAATAAGAATTTCTATTTTAGCATGGGTAGTCCTCTGCGTAATAATTGTAAAATTTGTTATGAGATATTCAGCATCTTCAGGAATTGCATATATTATTTCAGAATTAAAAGGTGCAGGACAGATGACTGATTATATTATTTACAGGCTTCTTGTTTTAATTATTATTCTAAGTGTTTCAGGTATTCTTTTTAACATGTTCCGCATGAAGAGAAGAAGCGATAAAATAAGACTTTTTCCTATTGTATCAACGATTCTGGCAGTTGCAGGTATAATATATCTCCATTTGATGTAAACAGATATTGCACAAACATTATCATGTCAAATTAGTCTTAGCAGTTAAATAATATTTATTTAAACCACTCTATCTTAAGAGACTATCTCAAAAGAATAAACTTGCAGCATTTGTCATTCCGGTATGGCTGTGAGTAAACTTTCGGGTCAGCTCTTTCCGCTGCTAATAAGTGTATGCTCAAGCTGCAGATCCTTTGCTGTATTTAGAATTTATATTGACAGTTTACATGTATCTTTCTGTTATCTATTTAAACTAAAGAATCAATGGATTATAAAATGAAAAGAACAGATTTAGAAAAAACACTTGGAACTAAGATAAAGGCTAAAATTCATGCGAACAGCGAAACAGGGCCATTCAGTAAAGATGCAGCAAAACCGGTAGATAAACGTGAACAGCGCAAACTCGATCAGGCACAGGGGCTTGTTCCATTTGCTGTAAAGATCAATATTGATCTTGTAGAGAAAATACAGGATATCGCAAAAGAAGAGAAAAAGACAGTGAGTGACGTTGTGATGGAACTTCTACATAAAGCTCTGGAAAACAAAAAGTAGATATGAAGCATGCAGCGCATATCATTGCGTGCGCCTCGAAATATCCGGACTGCATACGTCTAAAAACATCAAACGTCTTCATCGCTGCAACCCGAAGAGAGATATAATGTATAAAAAAATCTTAATAATAGCGGACATTGAGGGGAGCACTGGTTGCGGCAGTTACGAAGCCTCATCGTTTAATACATCGGCATGGTACGATGCATGTATTGATATGTCGCTAGATATAAATGCCGTTGTTACTAATCTGTTTAACAATGGCGCGGAGAAGATATATGTTAAAGATTTTCACCGCACGGGATACAATCTTCTTTCTGAGCTGATTGATAAACGGGCTCGTGTGATTCATGGATATAATGAAGGACCGGTACCCGGTATTGGAAATGTTTACGATGCAGAGGCGGTGATGTTCATAGGAATGCATGCCTCTTCCGGTTCTGATGGTTTTCTCGCTCACACTTTTACATCAAGGTACAGCGGTATAACGGCAGATGGTCTTAGGGTTTCAGAACTCCAGATATTTGCATCATCACTTTTTGTTTATTCGCTCATCCCTGTTTTCTTCTCAGGATGTCCTGTTGCCTGCACAGAGGCTCTGGAAAAAGTTCACGGGATAAATGTTTTCCCTGTGCTGAAAGATGAATCCGGTTTTATCGATAAGGAGAAGTGCCGGAAAGAGCTTGCTTCGGCTGCGGGGGAGTCACTTATAAATAATATATCTGCCCCATACATTATGAAGCCCCCATTCAATATTGAGCTTAGGATGCGCGATGGTTTTAAAGCTGCGGGAATAATAGCAAAACGATGGAGTCTTCAAAGCAGCGGCAGCAGTGTCTTTTTCACAGCATCTGATTTCGATGATTTTTATAATAGATTAATAATGATAACTTATTTTACTCCGATTATTAAATTGATGATTCCGGCCGGGTTATTCCTGTTTAATTTTTATGGAAGGATTGGACTCTCAATAGTCCGGTTCAAAAGAAGAGGTGTAATAAAAAAAATACTTAGAGATAAAAAGATTTAATTTACCGGATAAGCTGAAATATTCCCGGCTGCCTTAAAAATAAAAAATGCCTGGATTTCCAGGCATTATCATAGAAGTATTAATCAGCAAATGTAAGGAGAGGTTATCACTTTTTCTTGTATACCCGCCCATAACCTGTGTAATAAAGAGAAATTTCGATACTCTCCCATTGGATTTTATCTATTACAAGAAAATCACCACCCATAGAGGCGGCCTTGTTTCTTAGCCGTACGATTGCATCGTCATAAGTTTTTCCTGAATCAAAACCGGTTATTTCAACAGGACCGATAAGTGTATAATTTTTAGGGGCTTCCTGTTTTTCAACATATTCCACTGTCCCGCCAATACCTAGCGATGCCGAGACACATCCTGAAAAGAGTATTATTGGTAATAGGCAGATTAAAGCTGTTTTTTTCATATTTTTTTTGCTCCATGGCTTTGAGTCTTATAAATTTTAATAACTAAGACCTGTTAAAGTTAATTTGTCAAGAATGTTAATAAAATTATGTAATGTTGAAGATATTTTTTTTAAACCTGATTACTGTATAACTCCAAGCTCTCTCCCTGTTTTAACAAAGGCATCTATCGCCTTATCAAGATGTTCATGTTTATGGATCGCGGAGATCTGCACTCTTATCCTTGCCTGATCCTTTGGGACTACCGGAAAGAAAAAACCTGTAACGTAAATTCCAAGCTCAAGCAGGCGTGATGCGAAACGTTGTGACAATACCGCATCATAAAGCATAACTGCGCAGATTGCTGATTTTGTTGGCTTTATGTCAAATCCTTCAGAAAGCATTCTGCTTAGAAAATATTCTGTATTTTTGTGAAGTCTTTCAGTAAGCTCACTTGATGAACCTATTATCTCAAACATCTTTATACCGGCAGCCGCGACTAATGGAGGGATAGAATTGGAAAAAAGATACGGTCTGGATCTTTGGCGGAGTAGAGTTATAATCTCTTTTTTCCCCGTGGTAAACCCTCCAACTGCGCCTCCGAAGGCTTTGCCGAGAGTTCCGGTTATAATTTCTATTTCACCCCTTAGATTGAATAATTCTGTTATGCCGCGTCCGGTTTTACCAACAACTCCAGCTGAATGGGATTCATCGACTATCACCATTGCATCATGCTTCAATGCAAGTTTATATATCTCATCCAGAGGCGCAACATTTCCATCCATTGAGAATACTCCATCTGTAACAATAACCCTGAATCGTGATGATGCTGCTTCTATCAGCTTTTCCTCCAGATCATTCATGTCAGCGTTGGCATATCTGTATCTGCCTGCTTTGCAGAGAAGAACCCCGTCAATAATTGAAGCATGATTAAGTGAGTCCGAAATAATTGCATCCTCTTCATTGAAAAGAGGGGCGAAGAGTCCGCCATTGGCATCAAAGCATGCTGCATAAAGAATTGTATCCCCGGTGCCGAAAAATTCAGAAATTTTTTCTTCAAGTTTTTTATGAAGATCGGTTGTCCCGCAGATAAATCGAACTGATGACATTCCGTAGCCTCGAGTATCAAGTGTTTCCTTTGCGGCTTCTCTCAGGAGGTCGCTATTCGAAAGTCCGAGATAATTATTGGCGCAGAAATTAAGTACATTCTGACCTGTACTTAATGTTATCTCCGCACCCTGAGGTGAAGAGATAATCCTCTCTTCTTTATATAATCCGGAATTTTTTATAGAGCTGATTTCATTTTCAAGATGCTTTTTAAATTTATTATACATAAAAATACTCCATTCTTTGAGTTTGACATTATGTGCCGTTTAACAAATGTCTTATGTAAATTTGCCACAGAGACACAGAGAAGACCTCTGTGTCTCTGTGCCTCTGTGGCAAAAATAACTTTTTCATCTTTAGTCCCAGTTCAATATAACCTTCCCGCAGTTACCCTCTGCCATAATATCAAATCCTTTCTGAAAATCATCTATATGAAATCTATGAGTAATGATCGGGCTTAAATCTATCCCAGTTATTATCATCTGTTCCATCTTGTACCATGTTTCGAACATTTCCCTTCCGTAAATTCCTTTTAATGAAAGTGCCTTAAATATTATTTTATCCCATGGAACTGAGGTGTCATTGGGGAGTATTCCAAGAAGTGCAATACGCGAACCGTTATACATATTCTCTATCATCTCGTTTATCGCCTGCGGAGAGCCGGACATCTCAAGCCCCACATCGAACCCCGCCATGCCGAATGCTTTAACACTGTCGCTTATTTTTTCGCCCTTCGACGGATTGATTGTCATCGAGGCTCCCATCTTTTTAGCAATCTCTAGTCTGTAATCGCTGATGTCGCTCACCACAATATGTCTTGCTCCGGCAAATTTGCATATTGCAACAGCCATGTTTCCGATAAGTCCAGCACCGGTGATAAGTACATCCTCACCGATAACCGGAAATGAGAGAGCAGTGTGAGTTGCGTTGCCGAATGGGTCCATGATTGATGCAATCTCGTCGCTGATCCGATGGTCGAGTTTGATTATATTTTCTGCAGGGACCGAGAGGTATTCTGCAAATGCACCATCCCGGTTTACTCCGATGCCGATTGTGTTTTCGCAAACATGTTTTTTTCCGCGCTTGCAGTTCCGGCAGTTGTTGCATGCGATATGCCCCTCTCCGGTGACACGTTCTCCGGGGAGAATATTTTTTACACCCTCGCCGATCTCCTCAACAAATCCCATATATTCATGACCGATTGTCATGGGAGTTTTGATAGTTCTCTTTGACCAGTCATCCCACATGTAAATATGGAGGTCGGTACCGCAGATTGCAGTCTTTTTTACTTTAACAATTACATCATTTACACCCGGAACCGGCCGTGGTACATCTCTCAACCAGATGCCTTTTTCAGGTTTCTCCTTAACAAGGGCTTTCATCGTGTCAAACCTCCTGGGTAAAAAGTAATCTGTTTAAAATATAATGAAATTTTAAATTAAAACATTAAATTAAGCATAATGTAAAAAATAAACAACATGCTTGACAAAGTGTTTTCTATATGGATCAAATACTAATTCAGTACGTATCGGGTTTTCAGAAAAGATGAGCAACACAGGAATTTAATAAATGAAAACATTATTCGGAATTATTAATAATTTCTTTCTCAATAAAGTAGATGAAAACGACTTTATCCTTTATAAAAAAGGGCAGTTTCTATTAGTCATTAATATTATTTTTATTACGTTAATGGGATTGCTCATATTAATTTCCTTCAGTCTTTCCCCTGAACTTGCTAAAAGTGTAAGAATAATATCAGCAACTGCATCATTTGAAACAATAATAGTATTACTTATATTGAAATCAGGAAGGGTACGGTATGGACTGAATACATTCGCTATTTTTAATACATTTCTTGCATGCGCCGGATACTTTGCAAAACCCCCTCATCTTGCCGGAGTATCACTCGGGTATTTTATGTTGATGAATGTTATGTTTACATCTCAGTTCTGTTCGGTACGTATCACTACAGTGGTACTGTTTTCATATATCGGAACTAATATCAGTTATTATTTTGTAAAAGCTCTTCCTTTTGCCGAAGGATTAGTTGCTGAAACTGCAAAAACAGCATTAGTCGATGGAACAATAGTTTTACTTGGTGTATATGCAGTTGGAATAACGTCTAGCCGTATTTTAAACAGGGCGCTTGCAATAACGGTTGATGAATCAAGAAAAAATATCGAACAGTACAAACGGATCAGCAGTCTTAATTCAATAATGAATCAGACATTTATGAAAATCACAGAATCTATAAATGTAACTTCAGATGTAGTCGAGTCTTTCTCTGAAAGCTTTCAGAATCAGGCGGCAACCTTCGAGGAGCTTGCCGCTTCGATGGAAGAGATCTCGGCAAATACAACAAGTGTTACTTTCGCTTCGAAGGAGCAGAATGATTCAGTTCGTGACCTTTTTAAAAGCTTTGATATACTTGCCCAGTCAGTGGATATGCTGGAGGATTACGGCAATGATATCTCCAATATTTTTATTTCTATACTAAAACAGGCTAAAGATGGTGAGAGTACATCTTCAAGACTTGAGAGTACAAATAAAAAAATATCTGACAATTCAAGTGAGATACTTTCAGTCGTTACAGTAATGGAGGATTTCTTCGATAAAATAAATCTGCTTTCACTCAATGCAACTATTGAAGCTGCAAGAGCCGGAGAGTACGGACGTGGGTTTGCCGTTGTCGCCGAAGAGATAGGGAAACTTGCAGATCATTCCAGTCAGGAATTAAAACTGATATCAGGTCTTGTTGGAAAAAATAAAAAGGATGTGGACGAGGGGAATACAAATATTATTGAGATTATCGGTTTTATAAATTCACTTCTTCAGAATATAGTTCAGCTTCAGGATAAATCGGTCCAGGCTCTTGATCAGATGAAAAAACAAAAGTCAATCAAAGGCGATATGAATCAGAAGACTGAAATTGTCAGAAATAAATCTGAACAGATAGAAACATCGATGAATGAGCAGGAGATGGCAATTGCCGATGTTGTTAAATCTATCGAGAATTTCAACTCTATGCTGCAGAGTAATACTGAAACAACGAATAATCTCAGGCTTAACACATCGGATCTGAAAAATCTTTCAGATCATTTACAGAACAGCGATGAGTTGAAAGTTTAAGGAGCCAATATCGGATTTTTTATTTAAGTGATACCCGGTATTTTTTTATCATCTTTTCGGGTTTGTACGACATCTTCGAGGTCCGGAGATGCTCCAGCCCCATATCCTGTTCAAAATTGAAACAGCAGTATTTAGACGGCATAACCTTCGCAAAGCTGTTGAACATATACTGATATATCCCTCTGAATTCTCTCCTTGCCTTTGCAAAGTGAAGAACAAAATTCTCTTCGTTAAGTTCCTCTCCGATGATAAAGCCTGCAGGCTCATTGTCAGCGTAGAAAATTCCGCCGCATAGATTCAGTTTTTCATAAAGTTCAATTCCTTCCATGCATTCGTAGTAATCTGTACTTTCAGCATCACCGCCTGAAGTTTTGAGCCAGGCATCAAGAACTTTTACAGCATCGGGAAGCCTCTCAACAGTGAGAGGGAGCGCATCGTGTGTGTATAAATCATTAAACCTGTTAAGATGGTTCTTCTGTCCATGGAGATGTTTTCCGCTGTAGGTTTCCATTTTATATATTGTATGGATATAGTCACTGTCATTTTCATTTGTGCTTAAAGTATAGATTTCACTGTCAAGTGCACTGGTCCAGATTTCCGGGACTGGGAAAAGCATTCCCGATACGGAGATCATTTTTTTTATGTAGTTTTTATCAGCATTGAGAAGATCAAAAACTGGCATAATGTATTCTGCGCCATCATAGGTTTTGCCTTTGATAAAAATTTCTTCATCAAAAATTATCTCATATTTATGTTTGTTTCTGAAAAGGTAGAGCGATGTAAAAGTATATTCAGAAACAGGCAGAGATAGACTTCTTAACTTCTCGCTGATGATATTCTGATGATCAAGGGTTAATTTTTCAATACGCATAGATAATACTCTCCATAAATTAATATACTGAATTAATGGAGATTTTAAAAGGATTTAATTGCTGTATAATATATGTAAATATCCATACCATGAACAAAATAGTTTTGATTTTGATTTTAATTACCGATATAATATGTGAAAAGGTTTATTCTGTACTTATCTGTCATATGTAGATTTTAGAATTTAAGAATTAATAAATAATATGGATTTATGATAACTATTAAACATAATTTAAATAAAAAAAAGATTATGTCCGGGATAATATTATTACTGGCAGTATCTATTCTGCTGGTAATAATGTTTCTTAGTACAGATTTCCAGAGAGGGGATATACTTCTCCCCGAAGAGAGAGAATGGCTTGAACAGCACAAAGGTAAAATTAAACTGGCAATATATCCCGATTATCCACCAATAGAATTTTATGATGAAAAAGGAAACTATAGCGGGGTTGCAGCAGAATATATAGGTAACCTTGAGCGGATACTCGATTATAAATTCGAGATAATTCCAATCATGGATTGGGATCTGTTAATCAAAAAAGCTGAATTAAAAGAAGTTGATGCAATCAGCAACATTTCTAAAACCCCGCAACGGGAACCATTCTTTCTTTTTACAAAACCATATGTAGATGCGCAGAATGTAATAATTGTAAGAAATGATGTCAGAAGAAATCTCTCAATGAAAGATCTCAGCGGTATGAAGGTTGTTGTTGTAAAGAGTTTTGCAATGCACGATGTAATGTTTAAGGTATACCCCTCGTACAACTTTTATGCCGCAGCGGACACTATGGCGGCTTTGATCGATGTGTCTTTCGGCAGGGCAGATGCTGCGGTTCTTGAGCTGCCTATTACGTCTTATCAGATAGAGAAGAGTGGAATTACAAATCTAAAAGTAGCCGGGATTACTCCTCATCTTGAAAGTATGGGACTTGCTTCACGAAAAGACTGGCCTATTCTGAATGTAATCCTTGATAAAGCCCTTGCACAGATTTCTCAAACCGAGAAAGATCGTATATTCCGAAAATGGATACATCTGGGAGATATCCCTTTCTATAAGAAAAGCATATTCTGGATTATCATTTCAGGGATCGGAAGTGCTGTTTTTTTAATGTTCATTGTATTGGCGTTTATAAACCGTACCCTAAAGAGGCAGGTTCTTCAGAGAACTGATGAGCTTCATAAAGAACTGATTAAGCGAAAACATGCTGAATCGGCTCTTGTAAAGAAGATGGAGGAACAGGCTCTGCTGCTTGATAATATTGATACTCAGGTGTGGTATCTTATCGATCCATCTACATGTGGTGCAGTGAACAGCGCGTTTGCAAGGTTCAGCGGTTTTTTGCCGATTGAACTGCAAGGCAAAAAACTTGATGAAATACTAGATCCTTTAGATGTTAAGGAACATATAGCAGATAATGCCAAAGTCTTTATCAAAGCAAAAAAGGTATATTCCGAGGAGTGGATAAAAAACAGAGAAGGTGTGCTCCGCCTTTTTAAAATCTCGAAGACCCCTAAACTTGATAAGAAGGGTCGAGTGGAATATGTTGTATGTGCCGCAGATGATATAACAGATATGAAAAGCCAGGAAGAGCAGCTGCGTCAGGCACAAAAGATGGAAACGGTGGGATCTCTGGCAAGCGGTCTTGCTCATGATTTTAATAATATACTTGGCGGAATTACCGGCGCATTATCTATTATGAAATATAAAATTGAAAAAGACCGTATCTGCCGGCTGGACGAAGTGTCGAAATACATTTCTATGATGGAAAATTCGACTCAACGCGCAATTGATATGGTTCAGCAGCTCCTGACTCTCGCAAGAAAGCAGGAGGTTTCTCTTGCGCCGGTTGATCTCAATAACAGCATAAAACATGTAATGATGATATGCGAGAGTACTTTTGATAAATCCATTGAACTGGTGAGGCAATATTTTCAGGAAACAGCAATGGTTATGGCTGACCCTACACAGATAGAGCAGGTGCTTCTGAATCTCTGCGTAAATGCTTCCCATGCCATGACAATTATGAGAGAGGAGGGGGCAGCCTATGGAGGTAAGCTCTCTGCAAGCATCGACCGTATGAGGATTGATTCTTTTTTTAAAGCAACACATCCCGAAGCCAGAGAGGTGGATTACTACCGGATATCAATCTCTGATACCGGTATTGGTATGGATACCAGAACAGTGGCCAAGATTTTTGATCCGTTTTTTACTACCAAGAAGAACGGAATTGGAACCGGGCTCGGGTTGTCAATGGTTTATGGAATTATTAAACAGCATAATGGATTTATTGATGTTTATTCAGAAAAGGGTCTGGGGTCAACTTTTAATCTTTATCTGCCGGTGCTTGATAAGTATTCAAGCGCTGATGTGGTTGACGGTATTAATGGCGAACCGCCACGGGGAAGTGGTCTTATTCTGATTGTCGATGATGATGAAGTGATGCGTCATGTTGGAAGGAGTATACTGGAACTCTGTGGGTACGATGTTATCACCGCGGAAAATGGTGAAGATGGAGTTAATGTATACCGGGAACGGCATTTAGATATCAGGGTTGTTCTTCTTGATCTTGTAATGCCTAAAAAGTCCGGTCTGGATGCTTTCCATGAAATGAAAGAGATTAATAAGGATGTAGTTGTTGTGGCTTCATCAGGGTTCAGACAGGATGACAGAGTTCAGAAAATGCTGGATGACGGGTGCAGGGCATTTGTGCAGAAGCCCTATACCATGATGATGCTAGCACAGACAATACATGAGATTACATCGGGGAATATATTGGATGAATAAAGTCTGAGAGTATAAATTTTATACTCTCAGATATATTGTTGCATTATGGTGCAAGACTTATTCCAAAATAAGCAGATGGGCCAATAAGCTCATCAGTTGTCGAATAACCTTTCCCTGCAATCTGATGGGTCCTCCACCAAAACTGATTCATGGTATGTGGAGCAAATCTTCCTTCAATAAAAATTGAGATTGATTCTGATAACCCCATGCGTAATCCTAAGATACCTGCGCTGCAGACACCTAATCCCTTGGATTCCTTTTTCTCACTTCCATCAGCATAGAAAACCTTATCAACCCCTAAGCCTATGGCGTATCCCAGATAGATGTTTGTATAATCGGGCAACGAAGGGAAATATACCCAAAGAGGAAGACGAAGTTCCGGAATCCAGCTTACCTGGTAGGTATCAATTCTTTTGAATATATCGTTATTGTCAAACTTCTGTGCGGAATAGAGAAATTCCAATCCGAAAGTAAAAAAACCTATGCCTGATGTGATCAGTCTTGCACCCAACGTTAAACCCGGCTTTAATTTGCCGCTCAGATCACCCGATACAGGTCCAAAAGTCTCATCATATCCACCGTCATAATAAAACTTAGTGGCACCTCCGAAGATTTCAAGAAATTGGGGATACTCAACGGCTTTTCTCGGAGCTTTTCTTTTATATCGGGCTGAGGCATCTCCCGCTGCACCTTCTCCGGAGGCCGCAGCAATTACTTTATAATTCGATGATGCAACGAGTTTAACATTAATTTTCAGACCTATGTTACCCGACTCGCCATATTTGTCTATTTTTGTCACAGTACCGAGCACGACATATTTTGCGCCTAAACCCTGTCCTATCTCGCCGGCGTTTTCATTTGTAAGTACGCCCACCTGCTGTAGTTCCTGCTCTTTAAGCAATTTGTCAATCTGGCTTCTCTCCGAAACATTTGCTCCAGCTTCAATCAGAGCCTTTGTCATCTCTTCTGAGGCAATTTTAGCATCGGATTCAAATTCTTTATCTGACGAAAAAGGCATAACAGCTATTATTTTTGTTTTATCCTTTGCCGGTATTTTTTTTATCAGTTCCTCAGCCATATCGTCATAGGTTCCGGCGAATAATGAAACCGGCAAAAAGAGAATAAAGGCGAATATAAGATTTTTCATTCAAAGACTCCATCTTTAGTATAATTGTAATATTTTGTGTAATTTGAGGATAAAGATAAATATTTACGAAAGTATAAAATACAAACTTTTATTTTCATGTCTGTTCTAATCTGTAATTTAATTTATAAACCTCAGCTTAAAATATCAATTCTAATATAAAGTTTTTATAAAAAAAACTCTTTTTACTGCTGCTTCGAAATACTTCTGATGCAGGAAGTAAGCCTGATAGGGCTTTGAAAAGGTACAGGGCCATTCATTTATACATACATACTTTTTTTATATGTTGAAAGAAAAGTTAAGAATTGACAAAAATTTTTTTTAAAAAATTTTTTTTACAGAAGTCATTCTAAACCATATATAAATCTAATAACATTATTGATGATTAACAGAGGTGATAAACTTTTAAGCAAAAGGCATGATATTTTTAATAGGTCATGGATGGAGTAAATTTCCTGCGGATTTAATATGACTGCTTCATCTCCTTCAGGCTAAAATATAAGGGATTAATCTATTTGACAAATTGCCCTCTGTAGGGATTAGTTTATGTAAATTTGCGCTATATTATGAAATAAATAATTCAGGTATATTTATTAATGAAGATTCCTACTAGTCTTATAAATCTGGTTATAAAATCTCTAACTGAATCGATGGATATTTCAACGATGCAGAATCTTGCCCGCCATTTTATCCATAACTATGACCTTTACAAGGAAACGGGATTTCCTCAAAGCATCGCTATACCCAGCAGGGATGCGGCACGTCAGATTGTGAACGATATCAACAGGAATGGTCTGGTAATACATCTTATAAATTATCTTTATCATATTCAAGGTAACGGACTTATGGGTAAAAAGTATTCCATTTCATATCTCCGTGAGATAGTAAACGGCATAATTGATCTTGGATATGTTTTTGATAATCAGAACAAACTCTTTGTTGAGGACTCGCGGGTCCAACGAACAAACAATTGGGGTATACTCATGAATAATGAGGATTATCTTTTTACGTTTTTACGTATGGATATTGTAGGGAATACAAAACTGGTAAAAAAATATCCTCTGGAAAAAGTTGAATCGGTATATTCAGATATTCGTTCGATGCTCGAAGCTACTGTGTATAAATTTAACGGACGTATCTGGAGCTGGGAAGGGGATGGCGGACTGGCGGCATTCTTTTTTTCAGATACAAATCTATCTGCAGCATTAACCGGGTTGCAGTTTATTCATGATATTTTTCTTTATAACAGTCTGGAGAATAAACTTGATGAACCCGTTGAACTGAGGCTGGCTGTTCATACCGGCAGATGCGAATATAGTGATAATCCTGAAGCTCTTCTGGATAATGAAATTATTAAAAAAACAGTTGAGATTGAGTCAAAATATACAAAACCGAATTCTGTAACGGTGAGCAATGTTGTTCATATTACTCTGGGGAATGAGCTTGGAAAACTGTTTCAGCCTGTTAGAACCGACGGACCGGCTGTTCATTTTAATTATGAATTACGGTGGGAAGAATAAATGGAAATTACGGTATTCTCTGACAAAAAAAATATAGAACAATGTTTCGTAAAAGTTGTTAAGGCAAAGGGATGTTCAATTCATTTTTTTCCAGTAAAGGATTTTGCCGGAAAAATTAAACTGTCCTGTGAAGGCAATCTGATATATCTTGATATTACATCGGTGAAGGAAGCAGATAAGAAAAAAATTCTTAATCTTATATTTAAAACTAAAAATGCAAGGTTCGGTATAATCGATTCGGATAACTCGATTGCAGATGTTGCTGAACTTTTTTTTCTTGGTATTGTCGATTACATCGGGAAAAATCTTTATAAAACCGGAATTACATTTAAACGGATTGAGGCGGTATTTAACTTCAGAACGGCCGATTTTACTCTTCCGGAATCTGAAAATAAAAAATGTGATGACAGCTTAATGAATTTTATTTCATCGGGAAGGGACTGGACTCTTGTGAAGCCTGGGAAGGAATATACTTTCTGCTTTATGTATATAGAACTGGATAATTTCCATGATATGAAAAAAACTGCCGGTACGGAAAGGGCAAAAAAAATTATGGAGTCATTCCATAATTATATAGGAAACTATGTTTCATCAATCAACGGCAGGATATGGATGTGGATGGAATACAGCGGACTTATACTCTTTCCATTCGACGGCAGCAAATGTGACGCAATTCTGTCATCTTTTAAATTGATGCTTAACAGAGAGCTGATAAATCAGATTGATCTCAAAATGGATTATTCATATTCATATAATATTGTTATGCATCTGGGTAATACGATTTTCCGGGAGAGAGGGGAGACCGGTACAATTGTATCTGATTCAATTAATTCAATATTTCATCTTGGTCAGAAATATGCCGAAGATCAGAATTTTTACCTTACAGAGAGCATGGAGCGGTACATACCATCAGGTGTACGTGATTATTTTATCCCCTCGGGAGAATTTGAAGGAAGAAAAATAATAAGAATGAAAAAATTATTATAAACCTTTCTTTTCAAAGAAGGCTTTGTATTCCATATCTGTGATCATTATGTGATTTACCAGCCAGTCTTTCAGAAAGCTTATAAGGCTAAGTGATATTGAAGTTTTACCGGCCTGAACCTGATCGTCGAAGTCCTGAACTTTTTCAATAAGTGCATCATGCTCAATCTTATGTTTATCATAGTCCGGGTAGTTGTATTGGATCATCAATCCTTCTTCATGTCCGAAATGATAAATGGTGTATTTTACAAGTTCGTTCAGGATAGGCGCAAGTACACCCTGCTGAGCTCCCACTGTTATGCTGTCATGAAGTCTGTTCGCAAGCGCAATGAGCTCTTTATGATCGTTGTCGAAGAGCTTAACTCCAACACTTAATTTATCATCCCAGTTTATAAATGCCATTTTTTTTCTCCTGTTTTTTGTGATTAATTATATCAGTTAACTTATGATTTAGCACTGCATATGTCATTTCGAAGAAGCGATAGGGCCAGAGGCCGGCTTTTTAAACATCCTGTTTGATCAAATCTTAAAATTACGTTAAATTCAAGATTTCTCACATACATTCGAAATGACAAATGGTTTAATTCAATCATTGACTATTTAAATATAACAGGTTTTCTGAATATAGTCAATATATTAGTTTGAATGGATTCAAATTTTATAAAGTTGTCTGTTTTGCATTATCTCATTTATTTTTCTGTCGAGATCCTCAAGTTCTATCGGTTTAAAAAGAAATCCGCTGAATTCGTAATCTGTTTTTTTTAAATCGTTTTGAGTGTAGCCTGTCATTGCAATAACAGGGATATTACTGTTATTCCCGCGGATTCCGCTTCTAATCATCTTTAAGGTGTCTTCTCCATTCAACTCGGGCATTTCGACATCCAGCAGGAGAATATCATAGCTGTTGCGCTCCAGTTCATCCAGAACCATGTTGCCATTTTCTACAATTTTAAATGAGTGTCCCATCTTCTCCATGTATTTTTCATACAGCAGCCAGTTGGTAAATACATCCTCTGCAATCAGGACATTGAGCGGTTTAGTATTTCGCTCTGCAGTCAGGGTTTCCGGTAGAGATGTATTCAAATCATCATCTGAAGCTTTTTTAAGAGATATTTGAAATGTAAATATTGTTCCTTTGCCTTGTGTGCTTTCAACTCTGATGGTACCACCCATAAGTTCAACAAGATCTTTTGATATTGCCAGTCCAAGTCCGGTTCCGGTATATTTTCTTGTTTCAATCATGTCGATCTGGGTAAAACGGTTAAAAATTGTACCGATTTTATCGGAAGGTATTCCAATTCCTGTGTCTTCTACGGAAAACTCAATTGTGCATAGATCTTCTTCGCAGGATAGATTCCTGCATCTAACTGTGATGTTTCCTCTCTCTGTAAACTTGATTGCGTTGCTGATTAGATTTATCAGCACCTGTCTTATTCTCGATGGATCCCCTTTTACAATTTCCGGGACAGTGTTTGAAATCTCATACCTCATATTAAGATTTTTACTGTAGATTGAAGAATCCATCGCTCGCATTGTGTTTTTAACAAGATGATGTATGTTGAATATCCGGATGTTCAGTGTCATTGAACTCATTTCAATTTTGGAGTAATCGAGTATATCATTGATTACAGTGAGCATATGATCTGCAGAATCTTTTGCTATATGAAGATATTCTTTTTTTTCCTCATTCTTCTTTGAGAATAGAGAGAGGTTTATCATGCCGATTATTGAATTCAGAGGTGAACGGATTTCATGACTCATATTGGCAAGAAATATTGATTTAGCACGTTCTCCTTTTTCAGCCTTCTCTTTCGCATTCAGCATTGCACGCTCTGCCGCATCAACAAATATTGAGAACTGGGCAGCTACAAATGCTATCGCAAAAATACTCGCAGATGCATTTAAAAAGTATATAAGCCATCGAGGTATTATTGTTACAGGAAATTCCGGGGGATAGATGCTTAGATATACATACTGAAAAATAAATAAAAACATCTGACTCAAAAAGAGTATTGTTTTTAAAATATTACGCTCTCTGAGAAGAAAAATGTATAGTGTCAGCGGGAAAAAATAAAATTCAAAACCTGTACCGTTCCCGAAAAAAAGACTGCTGATAAAGGCATGATACGTTATCTCTATAATATAAAGAATATGAACTGTTGTCAGTTTCCGTTTTGAATTTAAATAAAGAAGAAAAATATCAAAAAAAACACATAGGATGTTGTTGAATAATGGAATACTACTGTTTAGAAGATAAAACACCGGGGTAAACAGAGTATGCCCGCTTACAGAGAAGATTAAAACGTATTTATTCAGCATGTAGTATCTTGATTCATATGAATCAATTCTGGAATGATCCGGTGAAAAATATTTAGAGATAAAGTACATTAATTAATCCGCAGTTTATTATTTTAATTAATAATAATATAATTTCATGGAAATATCAAATTGTACTGCAAGTTTTTCTATTGTTAGAAGTTTTATTTAATATTTTTCTGTTTAGCTTTTTCCTGCCATTCAGTTGGAGTTACACCTTTAATACTTTGAAATACACGGTAGAATGTCGAGAGACTTTCGAAACCGACCGAGTATGCAATATCTATCACCTTCTGATCGGTGCCTAATAGAAGACCTGCGGCTTCGTTGATCCTTAAAAGATTTATGTAATCATTTATCTTCATCCCCACAGTCTGAAGAAAGAGCTTCCCGAAATAATCGTGATGTACATCTGCAAGTGAAGCAAGTCCTTCGCGGGATATCTCGCTGCGGTAGTTTTCCTTTATATATGCAATGGCAGTATCTACCTTTTTTTTATTCTCTTTGCTGACTGATGTTACACCGCGGCGCCTGTTCCTGAATTCATCAGCATCGGAATACATAGCCTTAAAATGTTTAAGCATTATTATTGCAGTGCCGGTTATAACAACCAGGAAAGCGTATGTTGAGAAACGCATTGTATTTATAATATTTCTGTCGTTAAGTGCGTCACTAATAAAGACCAGCCACATAAAGATGAAAGAGGCAAGGAGGTATTTTGCGTTGGGGTCGTTTTTAATCTCTCTGAAAGTGATGAAGAGGCAGTATCCGATTGTAAGCAGCCAGAATGGTTCTACTGCATATAATAGAACGTACCGCCAGTAGTGGATGTTTCCCGAGAAGATAACTACAAGAGAAGAGCATACTGCTATGACAATATAGAGGTAGTGTATCAAAGTATGTTTTTTAGAAAAGAAACTTGTAATGTACTCCATGACAAGGAGTGGTATAAAAAACAGCGCAATGTATTCAACACGTTTTAAAACTAAAAAATTATCAAAGAGATAGTATTTTACCTGGGTCTGTAAAAACATGTATAAAGCGGAGGTCAGAGTGAAAATTGCGAAGTAAAGGTATTCCCTGTCTATGGATCTCACGGCAAAAATAAAAATGAAGTACAATCCAACTATGAGATAGATTCCGATAAAAAAAATATCGATAATCTCCTTCGATGCAAATTTTTTCTGCAGATAGAGCAGGGGAGCAATCATAAATTTACCTTTGACCGGTCCGTTCTCTTCGCGGAAAAATCCCTTAACTCTCATTGCTATAATATTTTCGCCATCGGGGATGATAAGCTTTACAGGAAGTTCGTAAATCCGTTTCTTGTCGTATGCAGAGACATGAACCGGAGTCTCACTTCCGGTACTGCCGATGCGTGTTCCGTTGAAATAAACTTCATCTGTATCCGAAATTATTCCAAGACTTATCCCTATAGTGCTGTCGGGGAGACCTCCCGGGAATATGATATGTATTCTGTACCAGCAGACTTCGGGGCGTTCTTTAAAAATTCTATTCGAATTGACTGGAAGGGATACTCTCTTCCATGATGAGTCATCGTATGCCGGGTTCGAATATTCACGATTGTCCCCTTTCTGAATCAGAACGGTTTCTTTCTTTGTGAAGTCGATAATCTGATCATAACTATGCAGAATAAGTTTCGGAGTTTCAGCGGCAGAGAGTGTGCCGGATATAACCAGTAGTAATATTATTGAGATGGGATATATAAATCTTTTCATATAATCTATATACACTATGTATCCAGACCGATCAAGCTTATTTTTTTTGGCTGAAGCTGATAAATGCATAGTAATTTCAAATGTTGTTTTATTAGAAATACACTTTAACGCCGAATTTTGATATAGTCATCCAGTTCATATGACTATCAGCTAACAAATGGAATTCTCCTGACAATTCAATTGATGAATCTGAATTTTTTTTGTAAAAGGTTAAACCTCCGCCCTGAGATTTTTTATTACCGATTACGATTGTATTTGTCTGTGATGCCTCACCAATTGGATGCGGCACAAAGTGTGTGTATTTATACTTTTCCTTATTATAAATATATCCCGCAGATAAACCATAATAGTCCCCATAATATTGTAGATGCATAAAAGACGTTTCATGTTCGTAAATAAGCTGTTCTTCCTTCGCTATATTAAAATCAGCAGTTTGTGTGGCCAATAAATTAAATCGTAAAAACAAAGGAACAGCTTTTTTATAACCAAGAGCGATATCTATATTGTCATAATCCCGGTAATCCAGATTCGCGTCTCCAAATGTGATATGATTTCCAGCAGCATCAAAAAATATATGCATATTATCCTTATAACCAATATTGAAGAAAAAGGTCGGATAATATGACTGGGAATAGTTAAAAACCATATCGTTAAAATTAGTCAGACCAAATCCAAAGGATAAAAATGGATTTTTATAATCACCGGAACCAAATTCAATCTCTCCACCTGTTCTTGCTGCGAAATTTTCATCATGTATATATACAAAATTAGCACTGATATATGTAGAGGATGATGAAGTAGGCAGGCAAAAACAATCCTGTGTGGAATTTGTTTCATCATCGCCAGCAAATTGCAGATAAATCTGAAATTTCTCATTGAGATTAATTGATGGTTTATTGAATAATGTTTTATGTTCGGATCTCATATCATTATAAAGAATACCGGAAAAGTGTTCGATGAATATTTTATTTGAAAATTTTATATTAAGTTCATTATTTTTCATTTCATTCTTGTTATATTCTACGGTTGTTTCTTTAGATAAGATTATCTCTTCAGGGAGAGTATTTCCGTTTTTTAAAATTATCTGATCTGAAAAAAGAGATGTGGTGCCGACCATTACACAGAAAATAGTAATCAATAATCTCAGCTTCATTTTTTACCTCGTTTAATATATTAAACCATACAATGAATTATGAAAGCTGTCTTCCTATTCGCAGTAATTACTGCAAATAGGAATGCGGTACTTGATTTTTTAAACGAGTTTTAAGATACTGTTGATTCAGAAAATGTTTATATAGGTTCAATGATAGGACTATTTACTGCGGAATGGGTTGCTGAGCAAAAGAATCCACCGTTGTTGTCAACGGTGGATTCTTTTAATTTTGTATTTCTTACATAAACTTATAACTTATACTTGCCGCTACACCATATACATCCTCTTTATACTTTGTTGAACCGGTGTCAGGTGAAGTATTATTAACAGTTGCCTCTTTGAAAAAGTTTTTCATAGCGGCTAATGTTAAATCCATGCCATTTGAAAATGAATAAGTTCCTCCAAGACCCAGAGTATGTGCATCAAGTCCAAGCTGCTGGTTGGTTCTTGTTTTTGAATTTACACCGCTGATGGAATATGAGTATCCGGCACTGGCTTTCAACTGCGGCATGAAAGCGTATTCAAGTGAAATACTTGCGTCGTAGCCGTTGTCATATTTTTCTGACAGCTGTTTCCCGGTTGAGTCTTTACCCCAATTGGCAAGTTTGTTGAAATAGTAAAGAAAACCGGCTTCAACTTTCAGTTCAGGCATAACCATATAGGATACACCTATTGCAGCATTCATCGGAAGTGTCATTTTAGTTGTATCACCCTTGGCAAGAGGAAAATTTGCAAGGAAAGCCGGATCACCGGCAGATTTATTTGGTTTGTCATTTTTTACTTTCATTGTGGTATAATATTCATATCGAAAACCAACATTCAAATCTTTAACAGGCTTAACATCGAAGCTTCCGATAAATCCGGCTGAATCGCCGCTAGCATCGACATCAACATCTATCGGAGTTAAGAGACTCGTAATATTTGGAACAAAACCTGAATTTGATGTGGCATTAATAAAATTGTATTTAAGTTTAGTATTCTGTTCGGCGTGAACATATCTTATACCTCCACCCAAAGAAAACATTTCGTTTACCTGATAAGCTCCACCCAGGGTCATTCCGATAAAATATGCGTATGCCTCAAGTTTACTGCTTGTCTGGATAGATGTTAGTGCGGTACCACCTGGTACGCCTGTGGCTACTCCGGTTGCATATTGTATCACAGCTTTATGTATCATCGGTATACAATCGTTATATGTTGCAGCAGCACCCCGTCCAATCAGACCCATTTGCAGAAAAGCAGACCAGTTATCCTGCTTGTATACTGCGTATATATCCGGAAATGCCCATGTCATTGCCTCTCCTTCATATTTGGAAGGAAATGAATATGCCGATAGAGAGGTTGAGCTGTCTGTCATAGTCTGGTAATCAAATAGCATCTGATCACTGAAATATCCGTAAAATCCATCTTTCATAAAAACAGAACCCGCCGGATTATAAAATGCAGAATCGATATCAGTGCTTGCATACCTTGTGAGAGTGCGGATAAATTCAGCGCTCTGATTTGCATTTTCATAAATACCGGCTGAGAAAGCATAGTTGAAATAGAGATTGATAATAATCATTGATAAAAGGAAAATTACTTTATTTTTCATAAACTCTCCCTGAACTATTATTTTTTTTTGGATTTATTTGTTAAATCATAGTTAATTATTATAGTGTCTTTTTGAAAAAAACAAGCTAAATTAAACTTTTTTATTTTTTTTTATACTATTATCAGCCAGTATTTGCATATTCTGACATTTGGAGAATTACTGATGAAAACAGCTATTGTAATAATAATAATTTTTGCTTTGATTTCTTCTGCCCGGGCGTCGGACAAATGGAATCAGGAATTTACAAAGGAGGGAATATCGGTCTATACAAGAGTGGTCTCCGGCTCACCATTAAAAGCATTTAAGGCGGAGTGCGATATTCATGCTTCAATTGAAATAGTAAACAGTATTTTATGCGACAATCCCGGTCAGATCAATTGGATGCCTGACTGTATTGTTTCCTATGATCTGAGGAGTAGTTCGAAGGGGCTTCTTCTGGCTTATAATGAAACAAAAGCACCCGTTGTAAATAACCGCGATGTCATTGTAGAAACCGGGATCAGAAAGGAGAAAAACAGAATTGTTCACGAATTCCGCGCCGTAGACAGACCCGATCTTGTACCTGAGATAAAGGGGAAGGTGCGCATTAAAGATATGAGCGGAAGCTGGGAGCTTACTTTTTCCGGAGGTTATACCCATGTGATATACATCGTAATTGCAAATCCCGGTGGTGTTATCCCTGTGTGGCTTTCGAATATGGCTAGTAAAGATATTCCTTACAGGACACTTGCAGGTTTAAGAAAAATTGCTGAGAGTAAATGATTATTCACTTCAGTAGAATTACCTTTATTAAATCAGGATGTGTTTCAGCATAAAAATTCCGCCAGCAATAAGCAGTACTGCAATCAGAACGGCAATTGTGATCTCTTTCCGGAGCTGAATAATATGGAACATAGCTTTTTTAAAAAAATTCATATTGTTTTCAACCGGTTTTACTTTTTCACTGTCGTAGCCAAGCAGAGCGGCAATGTCTTCCATCAATGCGTTTCCAGATGCGTGCAAAATTGACGGGTACGATCCTGTTGCGGTATTGAAAAAACGGCCATCCCTGAGCTCAAGGTCTTTCATGTCCGGTTTACGGGTTAATGGATTTTTAAAGAGAAGATTGTGAAATATTTCACACCTCCAGTCAAGATCAACCTCTTCTTTACCGGTGATGTATAGTGTTGTGAATATCTCCTGATCCATTGTTAGCGGTTTTAAACCGTATTGCGAAACAAATCTGTCGATAAGTGTGACTGCAAATCCCGCGGTGGTAATAATATTTCCGGAGTTCAGGTAGTCGTAACCATGCGGTGTCTTCGGGGTAGGGAGACCTGTTGTGTTGAATTCGGCGCTATATACTCTCTGCATAATTCTGCCGAGTCTCATCGCCCCGCAGAGTATTCTGGATCCGCTTTTTCTGAACTTATCCTCAATCTCGTCAAGCCCGCAAAGAAAAACTACATCAAAGGGATCAACCAGAATTAATATTTCATCTTCGGGAAGTGCAGCGGCATAGTCACGGATCTCGGTAATTTTTTTTCCGAAACCTATCCATGGTCTGCCCCAGCCGGGATTTACCGGCACTATGTTAAAACGTCGGCACGATTCAATAAACAGGTCAAAGTATGCCTGCTTATTTGTTCCATATGCAATTACAGTTGCCATCTTCGTCCTCGTGACAAGAGATAATTATACTGTTTGTTTAAAATTATATATTGAAAAAATTCTATGTCAAAAAAATAATTAAAAAATTCTAAATTTTTAATCCGGAAAAAATATATGAATAACAGTACCGTCACCACTGCTCTGTGCCCATATCTTCCCGCCATGGGCTGCGGAAATTTTTTTTGCAATGGAGAGTCCAAGTCCGAATCCGCCGGTTTCTCTTGATCGTGAAAGATCTGTTCTGTAGAACGGCTCAAAAATACGATCCAGATCCTCCTGTTTTATGCCGATTCCATGGTCGCGCACCGACACTGTAACTCCGCCATCAACCTCTGACGAGGTAATTATCACAGGTTTTTCCTGATCAGAATATTTTACTGCATTTTCAATTATATTTCTGAATAGTGTTTCAATTTTACTTCGATCCCCGTTAATCGTCAGATTGTCGAACTCAACCGTAATCTGATGGACTATGCCTATTCTTGAAATGATCTCCTGGAGCAGATCTTTCAGTAAAAAATTTTCTCTTTTAATCACAAGCTTTGTCCCGTCAAAACTTCCGTTTTCCAGAAGTTCATGTATCATTTTATCCATACTGCGGAGATCCTCCCGCATACTTTCGGTAAGTTCATTCTGGTCAACCATCTCAAGTGCAACGTTAACCCTGGTAAGAGGGGAGCGGAGTTCGTGACTAACATCATACAGCAGCTGTTCCTTGAGCTTGATCATCTCCAGAAGTTTTCTGTTCATTTCATTGAAGGTTTCACTAAGACGGCCAAGTTCGTCGCTACCCTGGGGAGGAATAATGTAGTTGAAATTTCCCGAAGCAATTTCATGCATCCCGCGAGTAAGCTGTTTAACCGGTCTAAGTGATCTCTTGATCAGAAAATATGACCCCAGCAGAACTAAAGTAATGAATAGAATTACTCTTAGTATGATGCTGTCATGATCAGTGAAGCGGCTGCTGCGTGCTATAAAATATATTTTCCTTCCTGAATTTTCTTTAATTGCAACCGGTCTCCCTTTGTTGAAGAAAAACATTGTAGATCCGTATTCATGGTAAGCCCATTTATGGCGCATTAGAGATGTTAAATCTACTCCTGATTTGTTGGAGTTAAAATTTTCAATATATATATCAAATCCTGTGATATCGGAGAGAAGATCTATCTTCTTCCGGTCCGGAGGGTTGCCTATATCTGTGACTAAATATTCCAGGAACAGATCAACAGGCTGCATCCATTGAGGTACTGCACCCTGCTGAATATAATATCTGAAAAATAATCCTACGATAATATTTATAAAAAGAACAGTGAGGCAGATGATGAGAAATATTTTAGCAAAGAGGGATTTTTTTATAAGATGTATCATTTTTTTCTCCCTATAAATTTGTATCCGCTCCCCCATATGGTTTTGATGTAATCGGGTTTTTTGGGGTCGTCACCCAGTTTCTGCCTTAGTCTGCTTATGAGAACATCTATCGAGCGGTCGAAGGTGTCGCCTTCATCGTGTCCTTTGATTTTATCGAGTATTGCATCCCGGTCAAAGAGAATTCCGGGGTTTCTGGAAAACATTATCAGCAAGTAGTATTCCATTGTTGTCAATTCCACAAGTGTATTGTTTATAAATACTTCATGCCGTTTGTAGTCTATTTTTAAATCGCCGAATTCTTCAATCTCCTTCTCATGCTTGTCCGAAACTCTGCGCAGTACAGACTGTATCCGCGCCACGAGTTCCCGCGGTTCAAATGGTTTAGGAAGATAATCATCGGCGCCAATCTCAAGACCCACCACCTTGTCCGAGAGATCCCCCCGTGCAGTGAGCATAATTACAGGAACAGTTGAACGCTCGCGTAGCTCATGGAGGACCTTGAATCCGTCCTTTCCGGGAAGCATAACATCAAGAATTATAATATCAGGGGAGAGCCGCTGGTATTCGGTGAGTGCATCATCACCATTTGAAACAGTGAATGTTTCAAATCCGTACGTGGAAAAGTAGCCGGTTAAGAGTGATGCAAGTTTCTTATCATCATCTACTATTAATATTTTCTCTTTCACCGGCTCCTCCGCAAAATTGAGGTATTATTTTGATTTGATTTTCGATTCTCTGTCATTCCGGTTTTGCGTCTTCCAAGCTTGCATATACCGGAATCTCACAAAATAAGTTTAAAATACTTTTTTGTATGAGATTCCGGTATTTCGCTACGCTGCAACCGGAATGACATGGAAGAATCAGTCTTTATCTTTAAATCTATCTTCCATATGTTCGGCAATTTTCTTTTTCTGATCTGATGTCAGAATTGAATGAAATTCAACAATTTTATCGGCAATGAAAGTTTTATTACTGTTTAATCTTTCTATCTGTTTGTCGATAAATTTTATTACCGTTGCGCGGTCAAGGGAATCTTTTTTTACAAGTTCAATCGCTTCTTTATGAGTTGCTTCACGGTTCGGTTTCTCATCCTTGATTTTTGCAATAACATCTTTTTTGAGAGCATCAAGTTTTACATCCTGAGCCTTGTCGAAATCGAGCATCCAGGATATATGTTTCATGCCCTTTTCCACTCTCTTTTCAGGGGAAGCATCATGACCGCAGCGTGAACATGCACTGAAAGCCATCGCTGATAAAGCTATTACTGCTACAGCTATCGTTAGTTTTGATCCTTTTTTCATACTATTACCTCTTTTTGATAAATTTGCGTTAAACGCATTAAAGAGCATTGCTCTCTTGATGTCAGAACAATAATTTATCGTGATTAATAGATTATGTCGAAATATTACAAATTGTAACTTTTTTATTATTAAAAAATTTTTTTAAAAAAAATAAAAAATAATTTGACAATTTTCCTTATGTTTCTATACATAGAAACATAAGGAAAAAGGAGTATTGATATGATTTACAGACAGATATCTCTCTGCACATGGCGTCTCATTAACATATAACCCTGTTTTATGGTCAGTACTGACCTGAAAGAGGGATTCCCGCTTTCAGGCAAATTATAGATTTAAGCCGCGGAGGCAAACCGCGGCTTTTTTAATTTTAAGGAGAATTATTATGAATTATTATAAACAGAGTATAGAAACACTTGCAGAGACCTACAACAGAATTCCGTTATTCAGAGAACTGAATATCAGCTCGCTCGACTTTCTCTCACTGCTGAAGGCTATGAGAGATGACGAGCATTTTATATTTCTTGAAAGCGCGGGAAAAACTAAAACTAAAGGGAGATTTTCATATCTCTGTTTTAATCCGTCTTCTGTGATAACAGCATACAGCAATTATATTGTGCAGCAGAAAAATGGTGTAACAGAAAGAATAGAAAAATCGGTATTTGAATTTCTAGATGGTGAACTTAAAAAATTTAATTCTCCCGATACGGATATGTTCGGAGATTTTAATGGCGGCTATGCGGGATACATCGGGTACGAGGCTATCAACAAAACCGGAATCCTTCGTAAAGCTGTTAAGTTTGATGATAATCATCCCATGGCGGAACTTCTTCTTGTTGATGAATTTGTAGTGTACGATAATTACACAGAAAAATATTACGTATCGGCTTCGATATATACATCTGAAGGTGAATTAAATACTCTTGTGCGGAAGATAAATGAAAGACTTGCGGAACTTGAATCGTATGTTCTGAAAATTATTACCGGTGAAAAAATAAGTTATCTGCCTTCAAGACCTGTTGACATAACAATGGAATATATGGAGAGCGAAGGAGAATTTTTAAATAAGATAAAAAATGTTAAGGATCTTATCTCCAGCGGAGAGATCATTCAGGCGGTAATAAGCCGGAGGATGGAGGTGAGAGAAAGGATCACGCCATATAACTTTTATCTCAAAATACGGAATGTAAATCCATCGCCGTATATGTACATGCTGAAAATGGGGAACCGTTATATTACAGGATGCTCTCCAGAAACGCATCTTAAAATAAGAAAAAATATAATGCACCTTAAACCGATTGCCGGTACTGCACCTATTCCTGCATCTGCAAAAGATAAAAGAATAGTGCGGAAGGAACTTCTTCTGGACAGAAAAGAGCGTGCCGAGCACCTTATGCTTGTAGATCTTGCACGGAATGACCTGAGCAGAATCGCAGAGAAGGGGAGTGTGCTGGTGAATGGTTTCATGAGAGTCGAAGACTACTCTCATGTAATGCATATAGTCTCCGATGTTACCGGTGTTATGAAAAAAGAGGCGTCTATCATAGATGCATTCAGATTCAGTTTTCCGGCAGGAACAGTTACCGGAGCGCCAAAGGTCCGTGCGGTTGAGATTATAAACGAAGTGGAAATGATGCCGCGTGAGGCTTATGCCGGTGCCGTTGGATACTTCGGCTTTAACAAAACAAGCGATACATGCATCACGATACGGAGTGCATTCTTTGATGAGGAAGGAGTTCACCTTCAGGCGGGAGCTGGTATTGTTTACGACAGTGTTCCGGAGAAGGAGAGTATTGAGATAAGCAACAAGCTGGGAGCACTGACAGATAGTCTGGGGTATGCGGTGTAAAAATGCTGGAATGCAGTTAAATCCCACGGAAGGAAATAGTTCAGGAGAAATTTTATGATACTTATGATTGATAATTACGATTCGTTTTCATATAACATTGTTCACTGCTTTGAGTCCATGGGATACGAAGTTGATGTTCTAATGAATGACCATGATATAGATGCTATAGATTTTAAAAAATACTCATCGATAGTAATCTCACCCGGACCCTCAAGTCCCGACAATGCCGGAATAACACTTGAGGTTATCAGGAGAAATCCGGGATTACCTCTTCTGGGAATATGTCTTGGAATGCAGTCAATAGTTCAGGAATATGGCGGACGGATAGTCCGGGCTCCGGAGATTGTACATGGAAAACAGGATATTATCAGTCATACCGGTGAGAATATTTTCCATGATATCCCTCAGAGATTTAAAGCAGTGAGATATCACTCCCTCTGCGCAGAAAAAGAAAGTTTTCCCGGAATACTTGAGATCGAAGCTTACTCCACAGATGGAGTAATTCAGGGAGTAAGTCACAAAGAGCTCCCGGTTTTCGGGATACAGTTTCACCCGGAATCATATATGACAGAGCATGGAATTAAACTTCTCAAAAATTTTATAGAGATCGGCAGCTGAAGCATCTCTGGGGATTTTAAATGAAAAAGGCCCGGTTTTTTAATCAGGCCTTTTTCATTTTATTATTTTCTTGATTTTTTCTTCTCAATGGTTATCTTTATAATTAAAGTTATCGGATCTTAAATAAATATTTTCTGTTTTTCAGCATGGAAATACTTTTTAGAGGAGTAACAAAACAGCAGGTAATTATTGAATCCCGGAATCGAAAGCGAGGGGAAAAGAAATTTTGCTGCAAGTTTATCAGCAGTTACTTAAAGGAAACGATTATTTCTTAATTATTAACTTCAGGAGAAATCAAATGACAAAGTTTAAAATTGCCGGTATAATTTTTTTACTTCTTATTGTTACAAATTCATTCGCTCAGAAAAAAAAGCCCGCAGCTGCAGTAAAAGAAACTCCAAAAGAAGAGACTGTACCTGCCGAGAATGGCGGTGGAGAGAACTTCGGTGCAGATACCGGTAAAGAAGAACCGGGCGCAGTAGACTTCGGACTTGGCGGGGTTTTTGGAGCGGTCACCATCGATGGTAAAAACTATCAGCAGATGGGACTGAGACCTGAGATTCGTCTATGGAAACTTGGAGTGGGGCTTGACTTGAACATACTCCTTGATGAAGAGGGTAAGGTCAGAGAGGTTGACTGGAATAATAAGAAAGCATACATCGACAAGGTTTACTACGTCAGCTGGGGAAAGAAGGACGATCCTTTCTATTTTAAATACGGCGGACTGGAGTCTACAACGCTTGGGTATGGAACCATAATAAACGGATATACTAACCTTCTTGAGTACCCCACATATAAACGTCAGGGGCTTGAACTATCGGTTGATACAACCTATGCCGGAATGGAGCTGATAGTGGGAAACTTCAAGGATGTTGCCGGTCATAACCCCGCAGTAATGGGTGGAGGAAGAATATATGTTAAGCCCTTCAGCAGGCTGCAGATTGGAGGCTCCATCGGCGGAGATCTGAATGAGTATAAGGGCCTTCGCGATACAGATGATGACGGATATCCCGATGAGGTGGATATGTATCCTGAAGATCCTAATCATGTAACAGAGATAGATTATTTTGCCGATAAGTTAGGTGTTGCAGAAAACAATCCTACAATACTTGCTCTTGTCGCAGCCGGTTTAATATCACCGATTTCAAAAAGTCAGCTGACAAATTATTCTACACATAGATCTATGACCGGTTTCTGGGCTGTGGATGCCGGTTTAAAACTTATTGATTCCGATTTTTTCGATGTAGATTTATACTCACAGTTTTCAAAATCCTTTAATACCGGCGGATGGGGATATACCGCTCCCGGTATAAAGTTAACCGGCGGAAAACTTTTTGAAATCTATGGTGATTACAGACAGCAGTCCGATGATTTCATATTCGGTTATTATAATGATACCTATGATCTGGAACGTGCAAAATATGTATCCGACGCGGCAGGTAATCTTTCAGTTGATACAAAAAAAGATAAGCTTAATAAAGCGATTTCCTCAAGAGGATATCTTGCGGGACTTAAAATTAATTTCTTTGATATAATTACCGGTAAGGGCGAGTATCAGGATATGAAGTGGGGAAGGGATGAAAAAATAAGCAATAAGTCATTAAAGGGCGAGCTTTCTCTTAATAAAGATTTAATTCCGATGATTTCAAAAGCAAAGGCATATTATGTTCAGAACAATGTAAAAAAAATTCAGTGGAAAACTGAGAGTACCGTGATGGGCGGAATTGTCGGACTGGGAGTTGCAGAGGGTGTCACTATAGATTTTAAATATCTCATTACATATGAAGACAAGAATGGCGATGGCAAAATTAACGGAAAAGATGAAGAGATCAGAAATGTAAGTGTATCAACAAGCTCAACGTTCTAGAAGTTTTATCTTAGGGGGATGTTTATTGCATGTCATCCCGGCTGTAGCTTTGGCGGAATGCCGGGATCTCATAGAACTGGTATAATTATAAGTAAAAAGCAGTATGTAAATATAAACACAGTATGAGATTCCGGTATTTGCAAGAACTGAAGTTGCAAAACCGGAATGACACCTTTGAAATCAAATATACCGGGTTAAAGAAGGGTATAACCACTGAGAATAGTTTGCTACCAATGTAAGGTTGCAGTATCTAATATTTAACTATTGACTAATAATTCATGTTTTGTTAAATTATTATAATACAGAGTGTTTATTTAATAGTTTTCATTTAATCTTTTATTTCTGGTAGCCAGTATTAAGCTTTGTAAAAAATGAGTGCAGCCGGTGCACTATAAAAGTGAGGGTTTTATTCTATGGGTATAAAAGAAAAGTTTTCAGAGTCCAGACTTTACCACCTTTTTTTAACCATGAATATAAAACAGAAGTTTACCTTCACTTCAGCGGTTCTCCTTAGCATTACCTTTATATTTCTGATTCTATTTATAGTCTCCGACCAGAAAAGAAGAAATTATTCTGAATTAAATTCTAATGCCGGGAGACTAACCAGTCTTATTGCTCTTACAAATATCGAAAATGTATGGAATTTTAATCAGGATGGTCTTAATAAAAATACCGATTCATTTTTTCAGGATACCGACATTGTTTCAATAACCATAAGTGATAAAAGTGAAAGCAGACTTATTGATCTGAAAAAAGACGTTAAAGGCAATTTTGATTTTTCAAGAAGTGCCGATATAGTCCGGGATGATAATGTAATTGGCAAAGTTCAGGTGAGTTTCACCAGTCATTATAGAGACATCAGCATAGGACAGACTAGAAATAAAATAAGTATAATACTTTTCGTAATTTTAATTATGGTAATTGCCGGGATGAACTACATCTCAGGTTTGATTGCGGCACCTCTGGTTGAACTTACTTCAAGGGTAAGACAGCTTGCTTCGGGGGAACTGGTTGTCCCTAAAAATGAAGAGCTGGTGGTAGGGGATTTTAACAATGATCTGATAAGCAAAGAAAAAAATGAACTTGGAATTCTGATAATGAATTTCAGGTATCTTGTGATTAAATTCAGAGAGATAGTATCGGCGGCCGGCGAAATATCGTCAACACTGGCCTCTTCCTCAAAGGAACTGAATGGTACTGCAAATGTATTCTCCAGCAATGCACAGAATCAGGCTGCAGCAGCAGAAGAGATAAATGCAACAGTTGAAGAGATATCAGCCGGGTCAGAGAGTATAGCTGCAATAGCTGAAACTCAGGCGAACAGTTTTAATTCTGTTACAGATCAGATTAAAGAGCTTGCAAAGGGTATGGGTGAGATCAGCAATATCATTGACGATACTGTAAGTAAAATCATGATTATAAACCGTGAGGCCAATGCCAGCGAGAAGTCAATTAAGTCTATGAATGACTCAATGATGAATATTGCAAAAAGTTCCGGTGATATGACAAATATCATTGACATGATAA
>CAYVCQ010000012.1:0-122744 GCA_964450405.1 uncultured Leptospirales bacterium
TATACTGTAAAAAAATATTCAAAATGTTAAGAAAAATCCGACATCATCTGACCGCACAGGTGAGGATTCAATAGATTACCATACTTAGACTGGTTTTCTCTTTTATTTTAAAAGGACCAGTTGTCCGAAACTTAATTAAAGGATTACGAGCTTCTCTAAAAAAAAGAGAGTTTACCAATTGAAACATCGTGAAAATCCTTTAATCAAGTAAATCAAGATTCTGACAATGAGAAGGAAATATTTCTATCTGCGCCCTTTATTTGTATTTGTGCCTTTGCTTATTCCAGCTATAAAAATTCCCGCCATTTCGACTTTTACACTTTTCTTTTCAGGAAGCTTTGCAAAGATATCCTCTTCACACAATAAATCCATAACCTGTGGTCCAATCTTTGCCTTAACTATTGGAACTTTTCTAAGTTTGTAGATTTTCGGGATCTGATCAATAACCGCTTTAGGAATATTCGCGTTTTTAATCTTATCCATGCGTTTCTCAAGAATCAGAATTGTTGTAGTTATCTTATGCTGATCAACAAGCACCTTCTGTTCTGTCATCTTCTTTTCCATTCTTTTTTTAAGAATGAAGTAACCTGCAACCAATGCTCCGATTACTATTGCTAATATTATATACAATATCCACCATTCCACTGAATTACACCTCCGTTTAAATTATTCGTCCGATTATAAAAATCTTTTTGTTTCGGCAATCTGTTTCGATATGCGGCGGACACTTCCGGTAGATTTTAGGGATTTCAGCTCCCTTTGATCCTGCACAAATCGAACTTTTACGATTATCCATGTAAGCAATTTTTTTATAATATAGAATATCTCCCAAAAAGGAAGAATAAATCCTTTATTTATAATATATTACTTAATTTCAAATCTAAATTTACTCTCTTAATATTTTAATTTCACAGTCAAGTTAAATAATAATCCCCTGAATAAATCGAATGATACCAGCTTAAAACCGGTAAAATTCTTTTTATACTGCTCCTAAAGCAAACAGAGCAATTTCAATTCAAACAAGTATATACGGCTTAAGGATTGATAAAATGTCTATAAACGAACTTTGCCCTCTATTTCTTTAAATAAAATAGTAAAATAAGTCCGGGGGAACCTCAGAATTAAACTTATGATGATTTTCCCAAAGCATATAAATACTTAGTTTATTTAAAACATAAATATAATTATATGATAACTTTTCTCGTTTAAATGCTTTTATCTATTTTTTTTAATTGAAAAGATTTAACATGGTTTTTTAATGATCATTAACATTATTACGTATGTAATCGTGAACTTGTGATAAACTCTTATCCGCCGCGCCACAGGCGCGGCGGATAAGAGTTTCACGGTTTTTGACCAGTTACAGAATAACAAATATCTATAAATATTCATAAATCAATGCACAGGAAAAACCTTATGGAACCAAAAAAAGTAACAATAAAATCACTTGAGAAGATTCTTGAAGATATTAAAGATGGATCTGAAAATTCAATAGGAAATTATTTATTCAAGGGATTCAGAATACAGATAAGTAAATATAAATCATCCGGAACAGAGAGATATATGAGACTTTATAAATCCAGAAGAGAGCTGGGTCTCTGCGTAAGGTGCGGGATAAAGGTTTCTGATAAAAATACAAAAACAGGAAAACTCTACAGGCTTTGTGAACACCACAGAGAAACTACCGATAGAAAACAGAGATAAAGCCGGTTCCGGCTTTATCTAACTTTTAATCTACTTTTTTTTAATAGAAAATATTACTACATCTTTTACGGGAACATCATCAAAATAACCAACGGTGCCGGTCTGAACTGCTCTGATTTTACCGACAACATCCATTCCTTTAGTAACCCGGCCGAAAACGCAATATCCGTATCCTTCCGTTGTGGGGGATTTATAATCAAGAAATGAATTATTTACTACATTGATAAAAAACTGTGACGTTGCACTATGAACTTCTGCAGTTCTTGCCATTGCAACTGTTCCATTCTTATTTGAAAGACCGTTTGCAGCTTCGTTTTTCACCGGCGGCAATGTCTTTTTTTCAATCATTCCAGGAGTAAATCCTCCGCCCTGAATCATGAAGTTCCCCATAACCCTGTGAAAAATAGTCCCATTGTAGAAACCTTTATCAACATAATTTAGAAAATTCGCAACTGTGAGAGGCGCTTTATCCTGAAAGAGTTCGATCTCCACATCGCCCATGGAAGTTTTCATCAGAACAACGGGATTTTCCGCTGCAAAGATTCCTGTGGATAATGCTAGAAATATTAAAACCACTGCTAATTTTTTCATCTTTTCCTCTTTTAAATTATTATAATATTTCACCACGGAGACACAGAGGCACAGAGAAAGGCAGGAGGAGGTTATTATTAAATCAAAAATTCAGCCATTAACTTTTACCCAATTCGAAGCCAATCAATAAAAATTATGGCAGCATCCCCAAAAAACCATCATGTCCTCCGTGTCTCTGTGCCTCTGTGGCCATCCTTACTTTTTTTTATTTTTTCTTAACACTTCAATTTTGTTCTCAATGTCTATCATCTGATCACGTATCGCCGCGGCTTTTTCAAATTCGAGATTATCCGCAGCCTCCAGCATCTGTTCTTTAAGAACAACTCTCAGTTCATCCAATTCTTTCAGATTATTACTTCGATAGGCAGATGAATTGTCCGCAACATAATTGATATATGAATTCTCTTTCAGATATTCTCTTTCAAGCATATCAATTATTTCTTTCTTTATAGATTCAGGTTCAATATTATTTTCTATATTATGTGCTTTCTGGATTTTTCTTCTACGGTTAGTTTCATCAATTGCTCCCTGCATCGATTGAGTTATCTTATCGGCGTACATGATAACTTTTCCGTTAAGGTTTCTCGCAGCCCGTCCTGCTGTCTGTATAATGGAGCGTTTGGAGCGGAGGAATCCCTCCTTGTCCGCATCAAGAATCGCAACAAGCGATACTTCTGGTAGATCGAGTCCCTCCCGTAAAAGATTTATTCCGATAAGGCAGTCAAACTCCCCCTTACGGAGATCGCGAATAATTTCAACCCGTTCAATTGTATTGATCTCCGAATGGAGATACCGCGCCTTTATCCCCACCTCTTCAAAGTACACGGCAAGATCTTCGGCCATTTTTTTTGTGAGAGTTGTCACCAGAATCCGTTCGTTTACATCAGCTCTTTTTTTAATCTCTCCGATAAGATTATCCACTTGGTTTAATGCCGGTCTAATTTCAATTTCAGGATCAAGCAGACCTGTGGGGCGGATTACCTGTTCCACTATATTTTCAGACTTCTCCAGTTCATAATCTGCAGGAGTTGCCGAGACAAAGACCGCACTCTTGATCATTGATTCAAACTCCTCAAACACAAGAGGTCTGTTATCCAGAGCAGAGGGAAGACGGAATCCATACTTCACGAGATTCTCCTTCCTTGCTCTGTCACCTGCGTACATTCCACGAACCTGAGGAAGTGTTGCGTGAGATTCGTCCACCAGCAGGATGTAGTCACCTTTAAAATAATCCATGAGACACGATGGTCTCTCCCCCTCACGTCTTCTATCCATTATACGGGAATAGTTCTCAATCCCGCTGCAGAAGCCTGTTTCAAGAAGCATTTCTATATCATATTTAGTACGGCTTTCCAGTCTCTGTGCTTCGAGAAGTTTCCCCTCTCTGCGGAAAACTTCAAGCTGCATTTCAAGTTCCGCCGAGATCATCTCTACGGAAACCTTCATATCATCAGGATCGGCAATGAAGTGTCGAGCCGGATATAATATGCATGTATCAGTTTCATTCAGCACTTCACCACTAACGGGATTAAAGAATGTAAGCCGTTCGATTTCATCTCCATAAAATTCTACTCTGAAGGCCTCCTGCTTAAGATATGCAGGATAGATATCTACAATATCTCCCTTAACCTTGAACATCCCGCGTGTAAAGGCGATGTCATTTCTTTCATAATGGACTGCAATTAATTTGCGAAGGAGATCATCTCTCCCCATCTCCTGACCCTTTCTTATAACGATATGAGATTTCTCAAAATTCTCCGGTCTTCCTAAACCGTAGATGCATGAAACGGATGATACAACTACAACATCTCTTCTTTCGAGAAGTGACGATGATGCTTTAAGTCTGAGCCTGTCAATCTCGTCATTGATGGATGAATCTTTTTCTATATAGAGATCGGATGAAACAACATACGCCTCAGGCTGGTAATAATCGTAATATGAAACAAAGTACTCGACAGCGTTATCGGGGAAAAATTCTGTGAATTCACGGAAGAGCTGCGCTGCAAGAGTTTTGTTATGGGTAAGTACAAGCGCTGGCTTATTTACAGACTCAATAATTTTGGCCATGGAGTATGTCTTTCCGGAACCTGTTACTCCCATTAGTGTCTGGAGACGTTTCCCTGAATTAATTCCATCTACTAAACTGCCGATTACTCTGCTCTGGTCAATGGACGATTTATATGGTGATACTACTTTAAATTTTTTCATTCAGATCCTTTCTATATCACGGATTACTTCTTAAAATCAGAAAATGTAATCAAGACTCGCTAATGATTTGAACATTGTAAAGATTATAATTAAAAAATCAAGTTTCATTCCTTAAAAATTTTTTAAAGTGTATGTCTCTACTGATAAACTGGTGTTGAAATATCTCTTCTCCGCGCCTTTGGCATGGTAAGTTATAACTACCTGAGATTTATGAGTAATTACTGGAATATCTGTTAAATATTTTTTTTATGGAGTTGATCCCGGTAGGCAGATGGCGTTTTCCCGCAATTTTTGTTGAATGCCCGGCTGAAGGTGCTGAGACTTTCAAATCCCACTGAATAGGCAATATCGATAATTGACACATCCCCTTCCAGCATTACTTTGGCCTTCTCTATGCGGACATCATTTATATATTCACTGAACTTCTTTCCTGTGCATGTTAGAAAAGCACGGCCGAATCGCCCCGGACTCATCCCCACCGCCTCGGCTGCTCCCTCTCTTGCTATATCAAACATATAATTTTCATTGATGTATTCTACGGCTTTTTGAATCTTCTGATGTGTATCGGATGTCACTGTATAGTCTTCATCTTTTTTTATTCTTTCATCACCGCGGCCGGTATACTCCTCACCTTCTCTTGAAGAAAAAAGTTTCACCCATGAAATCACAAAGGGAATTGCCACTAAAATAACCGCTGATGAAATAATCGCAATAAGAATAAGAATAAATGCTGTTGAATTTGCCGACTTTCTGTAGAAAAAATAATTGTACCCTACTCCATACCTCTCTCCATCAACTTTGACAATAAACTGATTATAGTTGATATTATTAATCTGAACAAGATACCGCTTCATAGTTTGCGCATCTTTGGTATGAAGCTGCTCTCCAACATCACTTAATCTCCATCGCCCCGGGGTAAAATCATTAAGCTCAATAGATTGAGGCATTACAAAGTTACGGTCTCTTGTGTATATCCAGTCGTATGATGGTTCAGTTAGTTTTACAATATAGTCCACTTCATCGGGAACAACAGCAAAATTACGGGAACGTATTCCATCGGTAAGATAACGCAGTTCAACCACATGCCTGTCATCATATGCATTTTCGAACTGAGAAAGTGCGACATATCCCATCGTAGAGAATATAAGAATGTTAAAAATGAACACCGATCCGATAATTTTAAAACGGGCCGACAATCGGTGAAAGTCACTCCGTACATATACCAATGCATATAAAGCATAAATGATGAGAAATAAAGCGCTGCCGGAGGAAATAATAGTAACGTATGGTATTGCCCTGAAAAAAATATAAACGGATATAAGTACTACCTTACTGATATCAAGAGTTACAAGCAGTGCAAAATTCCGGGCTGTGCGGCCGGCATCAGTAGAGGGTGATAAAAAACGTAAAATCATCCCGCTGCCTGAGTTATTCCTCTCTGCATAGACAGCATTCCTCACAAAAATCACAATTACCCATAGATAAAAAATAAATACTAAAACCGGAAGAAGTTTTGAACTGAATACAGGAGCATATCCAGTCTCGCTGAAATGTATACCGCTTCTCACAGCATTAAAAGAATACTGGAAGTACACTGCAATAGATAATGACATTGTGGCAGCAAAGACAATACGTGATTCACGACGGCATCTCTCCCCGGCAAAGCTATAGGCAAATTGAATAAGAAAAACAAGTCCGAATGGCGCAAGTGCGGCAAGAAACCATCCATATGCACCTATGGGAGAATAGAGTGAGTATGTTATTAAATGACCCGCTTCATAAAGGAACGCGGCTGCAAAGTAGTAGCTCAGAAACCTGTGTGTACGGTCCGTTTTTTTCCTTGTGACAAGATATGAAAAGATAACAAATGTCAATACTGCAGGAGCAAAACTTTCGAATGAGTATTGTGAGAATAAAAGAATTTTATCCGGCTCCATTAACACTCCCTAAAAAATACGGATTTATCACAAAAACACCTGCGGTTTTTTAAGCCTCAAGTTAAAATTCAAAATAATTTTCAGCAACTATTCAAAAACCTGCGGTAAAATTTTTTCTCCGCTCCTTCAGCACGAGGGAAAGCATAATTATATAAGGTTTTTTACTGGATTTAATTTTGATCCCTGTAACTTATATTATAGAAAAACATATCATATACAAACAAAAAAAATTTTTAACACAAAAAAATCGTGCCCCTTTTAGAGAGCACGATTTTATATTTAACACTTAATTAAAAACTAATTATACGCCGGATGACTGTGTAAAAGTATCATCAGCTGGAGTTACAGTTGTTTTCCCTGCATTTATTTGATATTTGTACTGAGTTGATTTTACAGCTTTGGTATTAAAATCCCAGTTCATGGTAGCTTTAATCTGAGCATCGCTCGCTGCAGCTCCTAGTCCGCCGGATCCGGGAGTCTTGTCTGCATATACAACCTTGTCGATTGATAATGCATACCAGTTGTAGGCATATAGATGTTTCGCTGTATCGTCACCAAAAGACGGCCAAGGACAATAGTAAGCTGAAAGTTTTCTCATGTCAGTACAGCTGTCTCCAACAAATCCTCCAATATTGCTGTTGGTACGAATCTCTTCAAGTGCAAATGCATCACGCGCAAGCATCTCTTTCATATAGGTAACACATTTTGCGCCGGGATATACAGAACCGCAATAGGTTTCTGAACCCTTTCCCCAGAATGGATCAAGAAGTGAAACACGTTTAGGCATAAGATTTGAGGATACTGTTCCTGCAACGACCGCTTTACTGATTTTGTAAGACATAAGAGTTGCAAGCTGATTACCAAGGGAATGACCCATAAAGCGAATGCCGCTTACTGAACCTTCGAATATATCTATATAATCTTCATATAATAAATCGGTCACACTATAGCTTGTTGTAAGAGAAACATATGAACCGCTGCGGACCATATATCTCATACCTTTTTTACCATTGTTGGCGAGCCATAGTTTTGCCTGAGCATCTTTAACTTCAGATTCGTCTGCCCACTGTGCCCAATATGCGATACATACGTTGTAACCTTTGTTTCTCCATGAAGCGATGGCATTGTAAGCACCAATTGTTGATGAGTTAAAAAAGAAAGCGTTATCATTTCCAAAGTCTTCTTTAGTTGAACCGTTCTGCCATCCGTGGTAATAAACTATGGTGGGTTTGTTTTTGTCATAATATAGATTGGACTGTCCGGGTACAGCTTTCTGATATTCGCCGTTGTTTCCAAGAAAGAAAAATCCGTAATCAAGATTGATTGTTTTAAATGTAAGAGTGTAATTTGCTGTTCCCTGAGGTACACCGCTTGTGCTTTTGATACTTGCAGCAGCAATAGTTACAGTATAAGATGTATCCTGTTTCAAACCTTTACGGATTTTTGATTTTTTAACAGTATCATATACAAAAATTCTCGTAGGGATAAATGTAGCAATACGGTTAGCATAAGTTACTGTTCCGCCGAGTACTTCGCTTGTATCAACACGTGTTACTTTAAATGTAGTTGTATTGAGAGTAGATGTATCTATATCTGCATCAAATGCAACAGAAATATTTGCTTCTACAGGAACATTTGTTGCACCGGTTGGAGTTGAACCAGCACCGCCTGTAACAGATTTCATAATTCCATCTGCCGGAACAATACCATCTGTAGTCATTGTAAGATCAAAGCTTGTTTGAGGAGTTGAGTTTTCATCTGGTGTCTGAAGTTCGCAGCCAGTGAATGAGAATGCCAGAATAAGGGTGAAAATAGCCAGAAAACCTATAAAGTATTTTTTTCCATTTAAGCCTTTAAGATTCATATTTCCTCCATACCTTTTTAAATAATTATGATTGATAATAAATACCGTCCAGTCGGTCTTATTTAACACAAAATGACATGGCTTGTCTTTTCAAAACAAACCATGTTTCGGTTTGAAGAGGTTTTATGAAAAAAAATGTAATATTTAAATAAACTGAATAAAAACGGTTAATTATATAGTGTTTTTATATAATTATGGTAAATCCTGAAAGTGCGGGTGATTATTAAGGTAATAATTTAAAAAAATACCCGGGGAATTATTCCATGATGAGTTTTTGCATAAATACTAATCGCCAGGATGAGATCTTTTTCTATCTCCAGTGATAAGAGTAATAATTTTACCATCTGCAAGCTTTTCAAATCCTGCATCCTGCGGATTAATTGCTGAACCAGGGATGAAATTTGACTTTCCTTTCATTGAACTAAGAAGCTCTTCAAAATTCATAACGAATGAAAAATGCACATCTTTGAATTTATTCTCTACAAAAATTGAAATATTCCCATTATATACAGAATAGTTTGATACAAAATAACTTCCGGTATCCTGAAACAATAAAGGAATCTCCATTTTTTCAAGAATCCCCTTTGTAATATCAATATTTCGCCTATGCACACTGAAACTGTTGTCTTCTCCTTTAAATCCTCCCCCCACAAGATGCAGACAGATAAGATCTTCACGGCTAATTCCAAAATTTTCTTTGTATATTTCTATAATCAGATCAACCTGAGTCTGAGCATTTTTTGTTGCAACTATACTGTCACCCTTTGTATCAGCAATAACGATGTGATTTGCCGCAAGAAGGCATATATCTCCTTTTTTTCCTATAAATACCGTTGAAACACAAGAACCGAGAACAAGGGAAATTGTCTGTTTATGAGATATAAACATAATCTGATTCAAACCGGGAACCGAATACCTTTGATCCTCCGGCAAAATATAACTGGTGTAATCTTTATTCATAATCTGCCTTAAAAATATTTTCTGGTCTTTGAAGACTTTATATGCATTTCCTGACGATAATTAGATGTGAAATGGTAGAAGTCTTATTATAAATATATAATTCAATATACATAAAAAAACTGTATAATTCCAGAGTAATCCGTTATTTTATTTTTTTAGAATATAATGACAGATTTAAAGCTTTATTTCGCTATAATATTATTTGTCATCACAGTGCTGACATAAGCACTTAATACAGTTGTGATATGCCTTAGTAATCGTAAAAATTTGATTTTTATAAATAAATATGTAAAAATTATCCGGTTAATTGTTATAATATATATATGGATGAAAAAAATATTAAAATACTCTTCAGCGGAATCGCAGACAGTCTTAAAGAGGAGATTAAGTCTCATCTGAATAATACTGCATATGTCTATGAATTCTGTGAACTGAAAAAAACAGAATCTGCAATAGCTGATTCCTCCAGGGATATTCTTATAACAGCAATAAACTCTTCCTCTCCGGAATATGAGAATCAGATATCCGAATTAAAAAGAATCTCAGATTCTTTTTCAATACCTTTTGCAATTATAGTTAATAACAGCAAAGAAGATCCTTATCTGTTTTTAGTAAAAAATAATATAACAAAAATTATTACTTCTCCGGTTAATAGGGAAGATTTTCTCAATTATATAAATAGTTTTCTCTGTCAGGCAGATCCTCAAACTATTACTGATGAAAATAATTATTCGAAAACAAAGTACTTCTGCAATGATGCTGAAGTTTCTCTGATTTCAAATCTTGTGGTTCAGAACCGGATGGTGAAGGAACACATAAAAGATATTAAACCCGCTGATGATTTTGAAAAGATTCATTTTGAAAGAGTAAATGATCATAGAGTTGTTGAAGTAAAGCTTTGGGAAGCATATGAAAAAGGCTATTTCAGATTATTCTATCAACCGGTGATATCTCTTGATACGGGTAAGCTTGCCGGATTTGAGGCACTTATCCGCTTAATCCATCCTGTTGACGGGTTAATCCCCCCTGATGAATTTATTTCAGTGGCGGAGAATTCGGCAATAATATTTCCTCTGGGATTATGGATAATAGAAGAGGCCTGCAGACAGATAGAGATCTGGAAAAATACATTTGATCTCGATACGCATTTAAGAATAAATGTAAATCTATCGGCAAAACAGTTTATTCATCCTGAACTTATAAGTCACATATTCGAGATAACTGAAAGATTCAGCATCGGCGAACATGACATTGCTTTTGAACTGACTGAAAGTGCCTTCATGGAGGATATGGAGGCTGCAAACCTTGCTTTACTTGAGTTGAGATCAAAAAAATATGCAATTTATATGGACGACTTCGGAACAGGTTACTCTTCGCTCAGCTACCTGATGCACTTCCCGGTTAATGTTATTAAGATAGATCAGTCCTTCGTAAAGTGGATGCATATTGATGAACAGAGTGAAACCCTTGTTATTTCACTGGTTGCCCTTGCGCACAATCTTGGTCTAAAGGTTGTTGCAGAGGGGACAGATGATCCGTCGCATATAGAAATTCTTAAAAACTGCGGATGCGATTATGCCCAGGGGTATTTCTATGCTAAACCTCTCCCCGCCGATGATGCAGCAAAATTTATAGCGTCTCATTTTAAAGAAAAGGGTTGTTAAGTTAAATAATCATACATCTTTATCAGCTGTTCCTGAAATTCTAAGCTCGCTTATAACCATACCTGCAAGAATCATAAAGCATCCGAGAACCGCCCAGCTGCTCAATCTCTCGCCAAGAAGATAGTACCCGAAAATTCCGGCAAAGACCGGTTCTCCGGAAAAAATCAACGCTGTATGTGTTGAGCTTGTAAAGCGCTGCATAATATTCTGAACAAGGTATGCGCCCACTGTTGCAAAAAGTGAAGTTACAAAAATCGCCTCCCAGACTACTGCACTCCCCGGCATGACAGGTTCTTCAAAGATTAATGCGCAAATGATGGAAAGAAATGTTACAACTCCAACCTGAACAATTGTTAAAAGAATAGAGTCAGTTTTTTTTGTGTAGTACCCCACGGTAAGTATATGAAAAGCAACTGCAAGCGCACAGAAAAGAACAAGTATATCTCCCTTATTTACTACGTATCCTGAATTGTAAGATAAAAAAAACAAACCGGCTATTGCACATACGACACCGACAGTGCTTTCAATGGAAGGACGAGCCTTGAGAATAAGCGCAGAGAAAACAGGAACCAGCACAACACTAAAACCTGTTATAAATCCCGCATTGGATGCAGTGGTAAACTTTAACCCCACAGTCTGAAACGCATAGGTAAAAAAAAGAAATATACCGACAACCGATCCCCGGAGTAAAATATACTTATTCAATCCGCCAAGTCTTTTCCGGAAAACAACTATCAGTATAATAAAAGCAATAATGAACCTGAGGGCAATAAAATTAAATGGTGTTATACCCGCAAGAGCATTCTTAATTGCAACAAAAGTATAGCCCCAGATTATTACCACAATAAGCAGTGAAATATCGGCGAAGAGTTGTTTTCTCATTTTTAAGATTTCCTTTTATTCTGTAAAAATTACTTTGGCGATTTGTATCTTCCCCAATATTTCAGATGAGTCAATGATGTCAGCGTCATGATTCTTTCTATTAAACTGAAATGCATTAGAAAATGTATTATTCTATAAGCTGCAAAATATAGTGGAAGCATTACTGCAGATATTATAATAAAATTTAACATATCATTACCAGTACCGGAATAATTTCCATATATATTTAATCTGTTTATAAGAGCAACTATTCCGGCTGATATTGTAATTGAGAAGAGATAAAAAAAAGCAACTAGAAATCCGTGCGGTGTTTCGATTGCCTGTTTGGGACAGATATTCATACAGTGCATGCAGCTTTCACAATTTGATTTCCAGAACATCCTGCCGTCAACAACGCTGATTGCCTTAACGGGGCATTCATTCAGACACAACATGCAGTGGTTGCATTCACGTGAAGCGAAGTACGATTTAGAGAGAAAAAATCTCCCCATAAGAAGATATCCCAGAGTTACAGGTGATATAAGCGTATCCTGTATAATGTCATAGAGAGCGCGATATACCCTTTTGCCGTTAAGTATTTTTTTCGCAAATTTTTGTACTCTTATCTTCTGATTGGAATAAATTATATCTGTCCATTTTTGTGCAATGGCCGGATGAAGTGAAATCCAGTTAGACGGAAGATCGACCGGGAAGAGACCGGCAATTCTGTAACCTTTAATCATCAATCTAAAAGAAGAAACATAATGAAGTACACCGCTAAGTCCCGGTATAACCGTTTTAAATATTCTAACACCGGCTCGAGTGTTTAGAACAAAAGCATCAGCGCCTTCAGATGCTGGAAATTTATGGATAAATCTTCTGGTGATTGCTGGAAAATTAAATCCATGTGTTGGAGAACAGAATCCGACAAGAGTTCTTTCCCCCGGGGAAGCAATCGTTCCAACATCGGTTTTACTGATATCAAACATATCCGCGTTTATTCCATGACCCCGGGCTGTTTCGCATATCCAGGACGCACAGTTTTTTGCATTTCCTGTTCCGGAAAAATAATAAATAATAAGCTGATCATATTTCTTTTCCACGGCTGGATCTCCTGTTTCTTCTTCTAGCAGTTTACGAAATGATTAGACCATTTTCTGTCATTCCGGTTTTGCAGCTTCAATTTTAGCAAATACCGGAAACTCATTTAGAAAGCATAAACTGTGAGATTCCGGCATTCCGCTATCGCTCCAGCCGGAATGACAAAAAACTAATTCAATCGTAAACTGCACAGTATAATGATTTATTTAACTTTTATTTTTACGTCAGATTCGTCATCTGTTACATCGTATTCCATACAGAGCTTCCCAAGGTAAATAACTGCATCTCTGATATTCCTGTCCCAGTATCCTGCATTTAATCTGAGACAGTTGCTGTATTTATCTTTTATCGAAAAGAGACATCCCGGTGCAATCAGAATATTTTTTTTCAAAGCCTCCTGGTAGATATGAACAGAGTCAATGTTTTCGGGGAGAGTAATCCACAGCAGAGTACCACCCTCTGGTGAAGTAACCTCTGTCCCCTGAGGGAAATTTTCCAGAATAAGTTTTCTCATCTCACTACATTGATACTTAAGGGTTTCCCTGAGCTTCCTCATGTGACGGTCATATCCACCCTCTTTAAGAAATCTTGCAGCTGCAATCTGGGCGATTGATGCTGTTGATATATTAAGAACTGTTTTAAGTTCGCTTATCTCTCTGTGATATTTTCCGGGAATTACCCATCCGATACGCAGCCCCGGAGCTACCGATTTTGAAATTGATGAGCATTGAATAACATTACCTGTTGTATCATATGCTTTACATGTTGAAGGTCTCTTCTCGAAGTAAAGTTCTCCATATATGTCATCTTCGATGAGTACAACATCATGCTCTGCCAGAAGTTTTACAAGGCCCCTCTTTTTCTCATCCGGCATAGTAAACCCCATAGGATTGTTAAAATTCGGAATTGAAAACATCGCCTTGACCTTATGGTTTTCAAGGATAAATTTTAAAGTATCGAGATTAACTCCATCTTCCGGGCGTGATGGAACCTCAATAAGTTTCAAATCCATATGCTTAAGCAGATTTAATGAACTGAAATAAACAGGGCTTTCAAATACAACTGTATCGCCTGGCTTGCATATAGCCATTATCGAGAGAAAGATTGCTTCATGACATCCATTTGTGATTATAATTTCATCCGGGGAAAGGTTCATACCTCCGGCAAGACCAAGACGGGCTATCTGTTTGCGGAGTTCAGGGTATCCCGGCGACATTATGTAGCTGAATGAATCGTTATCATGGTAGCGAACAGCCTCCTGCATATACTTTCCGAGTTTTTCCGAGGGCCATAGTTCCGGATCTACATTGGCAATTCCAAGATTTATTCCCGGAGAAAATACACCGGATGATTGAAACGCTCCGTATATCTGGCAAAGACTGATCTTTTGCGGATCCATGAGCGACGGATCTGCAACGGAAGATTCTATCTTTCTATGCGATTGTTTTTTAACATAAAATCCCGACTGAGGAACTGCTTCAATGATGCTTTGTTTCTCAAGCTTCCAGTATGCCTCTTTAACAGTATTCATGCTTACATTAAGTTCTGTGCAGAGCTGCCTCATCGAGGGGAGCTTTTCCCCCTCCTTCAAAATTCCGTTCCGGATAAGATTCTGAATTTTATCAGCAACCTGATCATACTTCGTGGATTTCATATACTCACCTTCATGTAACAGGTTTATATCCCTGAAGGAAATAATAAAGATACAGTTTAGAGAAAATTAACGGGTACAGTGTATTAGAGCCCTGTATCTGTAACTGTTAAATAACAGATTACTGGGGCTGTAAATTCAAATCTTTTTATTATAAATTTACAATAATTCCAGTATCTACTCATAAACTGGTTATGAAAAATATATCCCCCGCGCCGAAGGCGCGGGGATATAATAACTTCGGGTTCTAGGTGATTACTGATTCTTAAGCAATTAAAAAAAATAATTAAATTTAAAAGAGGAATAAAATGAACCGCGCCATATCAGAAGAAAAAAAATATTATATGCATACAGAAGATCGAACTGTTTTTAAAAGAATTGATATTTCGCTTATTTGCCATAAGGGGATTTTATGGATTACATGGCCCGGCAGCAACGATGTGATTCTGACTGAAACTCAAAGGCTCCGTGTCAGAACAGATGGAGTAATAAGCATAACATCTCTTGCTGAAAGTGAAATTATAATTACCGGTTTAATACATATCAATTCATTTAAAACAACCCCGGAAAGATTAATTACTGCATTAATTTCTTTTTTCAGGAAAGGCCTGAATGAAACTCTATTCAGAGACTCGATCATTCCAATCATCAGGTGAAGATGAATTACTTTGAGTTAGAGTCTACCAAAAGTTGATGGTAAGAAGCATTTCACCTTGTCTTCCGCGTGAATCGACATAATTAGCTGCGTTTTTTGAAACGTTACTTAAAGCTCTCTTGACAAATTATTGAATTGAGTTTATAAAACTTTCAGTTGTCTTTTCAATCAGGAGAGATCTATGAAAAAAATACTGAATTCACTCAAAGATAAACTTTTACTAATAAAGAATAATCTGACAAAGATTAATGAAAAGGAAACTCTGAGCAGATTTTCAATTATTGTAATTGTGTTCCTCGATCTCTTTATTCTTTACGCTATTTTTGCAGGACTGGGCGAACATACTAATCAGCTTACATCTCCTGATGAATATATCCCCGGAATCTGCAGAGAAATAATTATTGAAGATACCTGGAGCGAGACAACTCTGATAGATAACCTTTCAGGTATACTACGCCCCTCATATACAAACTATGACGAAGATGAAGAGATTGTTTCACAGAAAAATCAGTATCCCGCATGCTCAGAGTGTACTGCAGAGATAAGAAAGCTTCATAAAAATAAGGACCTTCTTCTTCTATTCAAATCACATAAAAAGCTGAAAGAGGAACTTGCAGATTTAAAGGAATCAATCGATGAATTAAAAAGTTCATACGACTCATACCTGCTTGGAAAAATCGCAAAAGAGTCATCGCTTAATAAATCCGATGTAGTAAAAATAAAAGACGAGTTAAATAAAAAAACAATCAGCTACAATAATACTCTTGGGCAGCTGAATACAATATCCTTGGAAATCAGTACAAACGCAGGAATAAGAAGTTTCTGGAATAAAATTTCTGTTTTACAAATTAACAATCGTAAAGGACTGGCTGAGGAGTACAAGAATCGTGAATTCTGGTTTCCAGTAAAAAAACTTCTAATGGAGATGATATTTCTTCTGCCGCTGCTTATTCTTTTTTATTTCTGGAATTCAATCAGCATAAAAAAATTCAATGGTCTTCAGACTTTGATTTCATCTCACCTTCTCATTGTGACCTTTATACCGGTTTTTATAAAAATTATAGAAACTGTTTATGATATCATACCTAAAAAACTGCTCAAAGCACTTTGGGATCTTCTTGTTGATTTAAATCTTATTGCCATCTGGCATTATGTAATAATATTAATTTCAATCATTGTATCTCTGTTATTAATCTATGTGATTCAAAAAAAATTATTCAATAGAGACAGGCTTATCGAAAGGAGAATCTCCAGGGGGGAGTGCCTTGAATGCGGAAAAAAAATTCCATCCAACATCAATGCCTGCCCGTTTTGCGGATTCAAACAGAATACAACATGCACAAGCTGCGGAGAAGCAACATATGTTTATGGAAAATTCTGCAAATCATGCGGATCTGCAATAATTTTAAAAAACAATACAAACGCCTTTTAGAAGCTAAGCCTAAATAAAAAATACAGCTATGAATAATTCTATATATATCTTCGAACACTGTTGCTGTAATTTACCCACTGTTCACTAAATCTTTCCTGTAAAAAGCTCTCTTCGACAATAACAATTTTGTGGTGAATACAAATAGTAATTAAAGTTAAAGCCCACACAATAGGACTTAAGGTATATAAACATGATGCAATTGAAATTAGAAATAAAGATAGAATCATGGGATTTCTGCTGAAACGATACAGCCCCTCTGTTTTTAAAATTGTAATTTCCCCAGGTAATCCCATCCTGAAAGAGAAACCAAGATTTATTGAACTGATAATATTAAGAATAACTCCAGATGCAAATAATATAATTGCTCCACGCTGAACCAGGATAGTATTAGAGACAATCGAAATATCTCTTACATTAATATGCATCATCAACAACATCCATGAGGCGAACATAGTCATCTTTCCGATTTTAAATAACACTTTATTTATTGAAGGCATGCCCTTCGCATTAATCTTATTTTTTTTAAACACAATAAGTCTGGTTGTAAAAGATATCAACAAAACAATAAACAAAAATATTATAGTAATTCTTTCCATAACTAACCCCGGTTTAAAATTATTTTGAAATTTCTTAACAACTTTGCAGCTACAATAATCTGAGTAACGGCAAAAAATATTATCGTAAGGCATGCAATCAGTCTTATCTCCAGAAATTTTTTCAAACCCCATGTGGATATCATATTTACAGGTGTGAAGAAAATTCCAGGCAAAGGAAACAGTAGGGCAGTCCAGTGTGCAATCGGTTTTGTTAATCTATTTTTTTCTTTAATTGCCGCGAAAGAGATAATTATCGCAATAACAGCACTGACTGATTCAAAAACAAACGCTTTAAAACAAGCCATATCATTTAAATAATAAATCCCGATTATTGATGCTGTAAAAACAGCTATAATCATATATAAAATATAAAATCTAAATTCACTTTTAAAAATTTCCATAATTCACCCCGGCATCAATTATAAAATAATTCAGGTTCCTTAAACTCCTTCCTTGAAACCCCGGGTAGCTTCTACGGCTACCCGCATATGATTCTTTGTAGAAACTCTATACTCTTTGAATCTTAGAAAACTCTCTATAAGCCGCGTAACTGAAGTATGCAACCACAAGTGACTGACTTATCCAGACAATGGGCCAATATGGATAATATTCATGACCCCCTGAAATAATTACTATCTTCGCAAGAATATTGATGATTGCCCCGGTCATAGCTACTAAATAACCCATCCGCAAATTCATAAACATCAGAATAAATCCAATCCCGAAAATTGCTGCAAGGATGTAGTTGCCTATTACTGCCGGTCTTCCAGAGGATTGCTGAACAAGACGGGCACAGTCGTACTCTATGATCAGCAGACATAGTACTCTCATAAAAGTGTTCGTCATTGCTGTCAGTCCAAATGCTGAAAATTTTTTTAAATAATTCATTTTTGATTCCCCCTATAAAATCTTTAAAATTTAACTATTGAAATCAGCTTGTCAGCTTAACTTACCTTGATTAGCTGCTTATAAAACTCTTCGGAATTTAGATTTTATGAACAGAAAATATCTGAAAAATATCACGCGGTCTTACAATATTATAAATTGAGAGGAGGATTAAGTTCTTATTTTATAAGATGATAACATTGTTTGTTAAATGGTGTAAGTACTTTTCTTTTCGTGGAGGAGAAAGCTGTACTTTTAAAAAATTTTTCATGCAATGTGTTGATTAAACGGGTGGTTATTTCATTAAGTTTTTCTGACGAAATTCAGCAGGGGATAAACCGGTTTCTTTTTTGAAAACACGATGGAATGATGAGTATGAGTTGAAGCCTACGGCAAATGCTATAGATAATATGTTGTTAGATGCATCATTAAGAATAAATTCCTTTGCTTCTGAAATTCTGTAATCGTTTATAAAATTATTAAAATTCTTTTTATAGTATTCATTTAAAAATTGAGAAAGCTGGTGTGATGAAATTTCCAATATTTGACTGAACCTTGAAAGCGAAAGATCTTCATCACAATATAATTTCTCCTCCTCCATCAAAATGCGTATCTGCTTATCCAGATTTTCAAGATCTATATTATTTAATTGGGATTTTGAATAACGTCTTTGTTTAATCGGTATCGTTGCAAACTGGAGCAGATAAGGATACCGTTGATCAAGAAAAAATATGCAGATTATTATTACAGCAGACATCAGATTAAAAAAAATCATCATGTTGGAGCACATTGTAATTGCAATAATGAATCCCGCCATTCCCGCTATAAGCCATAAGACAAAAAGTATAAGTACCAGAAATAATTTTTGATGCCCATAATTATTTCTATTGATATTTTTTTTTATTTTTGCCAAAGACAAAGCTGTATAGATTATTGCAACCGCAACAGCTACAGCTCCAATAATCCTGAAGAGATTTAAATTAGATTGTAAAATATTGCTAACCATTTCTCTTTTCGAATCAGCAGATTTAATCCAAAGAGGTGAAAACAGTATAATTACAGACAAAGTACCGGAAAAATGAAAAATATCTTTTCTTTGAAAGTCTTTTTTTTCTCCAATCAAACTCAATGTGTATAGATACAAAAGGGGACCGATTGAAATCATAACCGGGTGATGAATGAAAAAAAGATGCGGATATTGAAGAATAAACTGCGAATCAATCAAAAATATAAAAAGATGCATATATCCAAAACATAATAGAAGGAGGGAAAAAATAACATTACGATAATGAATTGGCCGGACAAGAAATCCAGCCGCCATAAAAACTGAAAGAGAAAAAGTAAATAATATTATAAATCCGATAAAGTTCATTTTAACAGTTTAATCCACCTTCTGATCAATTACAAGTTATTATTTATTGACCTTGAAATATTACTTCCACAACGTTTCCCATTATGTGCTTCACTGACCCTGTCTTCTTCTTAATCCCTAAAAAAAAATTCTGACTCCAAAACGGCAATCATAGCGCAGAATATATAAAGCCCTTCCTGCTCGATGTCAGGATGTTTCTGTAGCCGTTTAGATTAACCGAATACCAGCATTTTACCGCAAGAGTAAACGAGCTCAATGAGATCAGGCTCCTCTACTCGACCTCATGCTCATCATCCTTCCTGATTACATTTTATTCTCATCTGATACTTCAAAGATCTCAATGAGTTTTGATTTTTTTTTCGGTGGCTACAAAAACTACTTTTTTGGAACTTCCCCTTATATACTAAAACCAGCCTTGACAAATAATCAACGGTAAGATACACTTACTTAAAATAATTTGCCTGCAGCTAATTATAGGAGAACTATATGGAAGTCAAAGACAGCAACGGAACTCTTTTGGAAGATGGCGATTCAGTTCAGGTAATTAAAGACCTTAAAGTAAAGGGCGCCTCTGACACACTGAAGAGAGGAACAGTAATAAAAAACATACATCTAACCTCCAAAGCGGAAGAGATAGAATGCCGGATAGGCAAAAGTACAATTGTACTTAAAACATGCTTTATGAAGAAAGTATAAGTAAACGATACCCGTGTTATAATAAAGACCCTCTTCAATTTGTTTTAACAGATAAATCATTATCTGTTAATTCAGCATTCATCTTTTTCTGAATCTGAAGCTGCATTTATTATCACCCCGGCCTAAAGTCATTGTTCTTTCCCATGCAACAGATTTTGACATGTTTTGATACAGGTAATCATCTATATTGCAGCAGCATTGAGTAAGTTCTTTACACCCGTGTAATTCAAATATATCGAAATAAAAACATCTCCGTATATCAAATGATATCAAATCTTTACTATTTTCAATCCAGGTTGTTTCCCATCCTTCATTCGGATAATAATTCTTCATAACATAAACTATTGCTTTTCGTAGTATCGGGAAAAAAAACGGGAAATGCCCCAGAGCAGAATATAGATGAACATTCATGTGTGTTGAAGTACGGTATAGGCTGTCAATGTTAGCAAGAGCTTCTTTCTGTTTCAATCCCCTGGAAATAAAAACTTTGTAAACAGCCAGAGTAGGAAGTATTCCGCGTACAAGATGACTTTCCAGGGCTTTGTTCAACTCCGGTTTTCTTTTTTTTAGGAGTTCATTATATTTTAAACAGACTGCATTATAGATTTCAATACCGGACTCTTTTCCAAAATTTACAATAAGTTCATTTTCCCATTTTGGTATATGTGTTTTGCGTAGAAATTTTTTCGCTTCTTTATCCATATAGTTATCCATTATTTATTCTTCAACATCTCTGCCAGCATGGGGAATTCTTCATTTGCGTGAGCATTCAGCTGACTTTCAAAGTTTTTATTCAAATATAATCTGATAATCGGATCAAAAATCCTCCATATTCCATTTCCGCCTGCCTCAACTATATGTGTAAGATTAATACCATTTTCCGTATCCTCAAATTTCATTGTAAACCATGCAGGAAGCTTGATTAACTTTTTAATCTGATAAACCATTTCACTGTATGGAACCAATTTAGTTATAACAGTGTATCCCCTTAATCTATATGTACCCACAAACTCATCGGCATATACAACATTTCCAATATCACCCGGATATTTTTTTACGGTATGACATACCAAATGAGTTCCCTTCCACCATCTCTGATATTCGGTATCGTTAAGATTCAGCATGAAATCATAAATATCCCTAGATGTTATCCCTTTTACATTCACAATTGTTTGTAGTGTAACCATTTTTATCATCTCCCGGTTTCTATAGTAAATATTTATTAAACCATCTACTAGCGCAAGAACTCTCAGAATTTGAGTAGGTGATGCTTCCAGATGTACCGGATAATCTAATTATAAAAATCTCCGTCCCCTGGCCATATAACAAAGATATAACTGTCCATAAAAATTATTTAGAAATTGTTACTCCTGAAGTATTTGAAGAAGTAATGTGTCAAATAAATCAATAGCACAAAAATAAAAAACGCAGGGTATCTCAAAAATCCCGAAAAAAAAATAAATGAAAAAACTTATTCGATTTCAGAATATTAAAAATATTATTCTCTTACGGTGTTTTCCTTTTTTTTATTAGAAATCCAACAAATAAAGCCAGAAGAAGCGTTAGAACTCCTCCAACAAGACCCGATACCGATGTACCGTGATTTACTGAAGGCGATGATGATTTGTCATTTTCTTTCGAAGGATTTTCCGGAATTCTGAAATTATAATCCGGGAAAAAAGCCGTTTTTTTCTGAATAGTATCCAGCAATGAATAAATCCTGCTATCTGACCCCTCCTTGACCTCAGTACCTGCCGTTTTTAACATTGACCATTCAAGACCATCGGGGAGTGTTGATGCAAACCAGCTTAAAATTCCTCCGAAAATAATTGTCAATGTAATAAACCATATAATAACTTTCTTAGCAGGAAAAACAGACTTATTATTTGAACTGATTGTTTCTGAAACAAGTTCCGGCTGGGCATTGTATATAAATAGAATTATTGCAGAGGTTGCAATCCCTTCGATAAAACCTATAGCTAAATGAATCGGCTGCATAAGCATTATAAAAGTTCTAAATGGAAGCGCAGAGATTCCTGAAGTAGTCGTTTCCATAACGACAGAGAATGCTCCCATTTGTAAACCTATAACTACAGCCAGAGTAGTACCAATGAAAATCTTTTTCCGGTCTATACCTGACCCGGCAATCTTTCTATAGATTAACGGATAACATATAAAACATGGGAATAAGCCCATATTAAAAATATTACATCCAAGAGCGAGAATTCCGCCATCTGCAAAGAAAAAAGCCTGTATAATAAGCACTGAAGCAATAGTAATAAAAGCAGCGTACGGTCCAAGAAGTATCGAAAGGAGCATCCCTCCGCCAATATGCCCGCTTGAACCTGTTGCCGGAATAGTAAAATTTATCATCTGTCCTGCAAAAATAAAAGCACCAAGAACACCCATCAATGGAATCACTTTTTCGGCAAGATTCTCTTTTAATTTTTTCGCTGAATAGCCTATTAAACCTGCAGTGACGGCAAACATAGTGCCGCCAACTGCCGGAGAAATTAAAGCATCTGCCATATGCATAGCTAAACCTCTTTTTGCATTGTTTTAAAATCCGACTTTTTAAAAAACTTTTTTCTATTTATTATTTACTTGTCCATACCAATAAGTTTATCATATTTCCACTGACCTTTAACTTTTATTGAACCATCCGCATTATATAATGTACCTTGACCATGCCTATTTCCTGCAATCCAATCACCTACATAATATGTACCCTCAGTATATGTATATTTCCCTTTTCCGCTCATTTTCCCTTCTTTCCATTGACCATCATATATAATTTTATTGTTGATAGACAACATCCCTTTTCCATCTTGTTTGAAATCTTTAAACTCGCCAACATATTTGTTTCCATTTACGGTTATTAAAACACCTTGACCGTTTAACTTTCCATCTTTCCATGTTCCAGAAGATGTTCCTATCATTGTATCATCATTATAATGGGTCATTGTGCCTTTCCCGTTTATACAATTTCCTTCAGTACATTTCATGGTGGTTTTAATGCTGGTTTTTTTGTGATTAGATCCGCATGCAGTAAAAATAGTTGAAAATCCAAATGATAAAATAACGACAATTGAAAAAATACTTTTCATAAAAACTCCTGAACTTATTTTTTATAAATTTAAATATTATTTCCACTATATTGTAAAGTAGAAATTGGGAACTAAATTTTAAAACAGATAAATGGTCTTTTAAAATTCTATTGAAACTGGAAGCTATTTTATTTCTGAAGAAATTTTATGAAAATACCCGATAGAATCTGTCTGCGAATTTCCTGGCATTTTTTAAAAAATTTTTCAACAACATCTCCGGCTTTGAAAATCAATGGAGATATAATTTTTTTTATCTTTATCTATCCCTGTTTTAATCGAAGCATATTCATATTCTCTTCATTTTTTTATCACAACAGGGTTTCCGGAAATTCCTACAATATGTCCGCCGATATCGTCTGAATGTTTTACATCATGAGAGACAAGAATTACGGCACTTTTACCGGATGAAACCATGTCGTTAATAAGTTCTTTTATATTTGCTATATGCTCCTGATCAAGGAATACAAAGGGTTCATCAAGAAGAAGTATCTCAGGTTCTATAGACAATGCTCTTGCAATATTCAGCCTCTTCTTCATTCCTCCGGACATTGAAGATGGAGTTTTATGCATATGAGAATCAAGATCCATTTTCTCAAGCCACCGAATTGCAGTTTCATAAGCCTCTTTTCCAGGCAGAGTTTGTTTTAATATATAAACGATATTGTCAATGGCACTCATCCATGGAATGAGGATATCCTTTTGAAAGGCATAACCTATTCTGTCGCTTGAACGTCTGACCGTTCCGGAATCCGGTTTAACAGTACCGGATACAATATTCAGTATAGTTGTTTTTCCGGAACCTGAATCACCGGTGATAGTCAGCAGCTCTCCCTTGTTAACTGAAAATGTAACATCACGGAGAACTTCATGCTGTCCGAAAGATTTTTTAACATTATTTAATGTAATCATTTTCCGCCATCCATTGGACGGATAATTCTTTCCCGGAGAAGCCTTATCAGAAAAGTATCAATAAAAAAACCAATCACTATAATAACAATAGACCAGGCGAAGAGATCAGGTATATCAAGCATTCTGAAAGACCAGTAAAGTCGGGCACCAATTCCGTTTCCCGATCCGAAGAACTCCGCCGTTGCAACAACCTTCCATACAACTCCGAGAGCATAAGATAACGAACCGATAATTGCCGGAGAAATTGCAGGTATAATTATTCCTCTTAGAATTCTTATCTTTTTAATATGGTATACCTTTGCAATATCGAAAAGATCATTATCGATGGTACTTACTGCAGATGCAGTTGAAAAAAATACAACCGGCATAATTGTAAGAACTGCAACAACTACAGGAACGGTATTACCCATACCGGTCCATATCATAAGTAAAGCAATCCATATTACAGGCGGACAACTCTGCGATAATGTCACAAGCGGAGAGATTGCCTCCATGATTTTTTTATTTAAACCGCAAAGAATACCTGCAGGAAGTGACAGGGCATAGGTAATAACAAGGCTTAATATCCCCCTGAAAACTGTAACTGAAATATTATTTAATGAATCTACAACAGAAAGAATAGAGATTAATCGAATCAGAACAGCAGCTGGAGATGGAACCAGTATACTCCCCGCTAAAAGCCATCCCGCAATCCACACAGAGATAAGTAAAACCGGAGTCAGGAGATATCTCCTTATTGCCACAGAAATGTTCCGCACCAGTCAGCCATATTTGTGTTTTTAAATATTTCCGGATACACGGCGTTCAGATAATTTCCAAGTTCAGTTTTCATATCAGATCCTTTTTCTGCAGAGATGGTATCGCGTTCAAGAGATTGTTCAACTATGGCGGGAGGGATATACTTCTGAAAATATTCGGGAAAATATCGAGCAGCTTTCTTCCCCTCAAGTTTTAAAAGCCCGGTTCTTTTTAAAATAATCTTCTGTAATTGAGCAATCTTCTCCGGAAACTTTCGCGCAGTACTTTCATTCACTGCTATACCGGCGATAGGAAGAGAATCGGATGTGTCTGTCACCGAACAGAAAAGTTCCTCAACATTTGCCACAACTTTAAGTTTGCTATTCTTTGTAAGCATCAGAGTAACAAGCGGTTCAGGTAGAATTGCAGTTTTTACTTTTCCCGAAGCAATAAGCAGCTCAAGCTCCCGTCCCTGATAAGGTTCGAGAATTAATTCAACTGATGTCTTTTCCATCACTCTCTGCATCAGAGCAAAAGCAGGTGAGCCGGGAGGAGCATAGGCAACTTTGCTGCTGGTGAGATCCCTCCATCCTGAAACATTTATTGATGATAAAATATAAAATTTATGAAACGATGTAAAAACAAGCATCTGCACAGGAGCACCCTTCATCCTTGCAATTGCAAAACCCTCAGTATGACCTATCCAGAGATCTCCTTTGCCGGCCATTACATTTGACAGCAGATCATCGGGGTTCTTCCATAAATGAATTCTGAAATTAAAAAGAGTTTTAAGATCTCCTTCGCGTATCGCTGCAAATAAAGCCAACTGGGGAGTTGTAGCACCTCCGGATGTATAAATATCCAGCGTTGGAAGTTCGGGATTGCTCCCCTCGTAAAAAACTGAATCTGCATCACCACGGAATGCCACTATTCCGCCCCATACAGAAAGGACTGCAAGAACCATTGATATAATTACCGCCGCGATGTTTTTCTTTTTCATCTCTGCCTCAGAATATTATCGAATAACCGCATTTAACTGATCTTCCGGGTTCATTAAAAATATAACCGTTTTTTTCCATTGCAAGATTGTAATTTAGATCTATTTACATTTAATAAGTGATAAAACCGCTTCCAGATTATCTCTATCGGACCTGACCTCGTCATCCGGTGTTTCAAGAATAAAATCAATACCGCTGAATCTTTCGTCGTTTAGAAAAAAAGAAATTCCATCGCTCCCTATAAGGCCCAAACCAATATGCTCATGTCTGTCCACTTTAGAACCGCACCCTTTTTTTGAATCGTTAAGATGAAAAAGTTTTAACTTCTCAATACCTATGGTCCGATGAAATTCATCTATTGTTTCAATATATCCGGCTTCCGTTGAGATATCATAACCTGCCGCAAAGATATGACATGTATCAAGGCATACTCCCAATCTTTGAGGATACCTACTTGCAGCGATTATATCCCTTATATGTTCAAACCTGTGACCCACCGATGAGCCCTGACCGGCCGTTGTTTCAAGAAGTATTTCCACCGGACTTTCATTCTTTGAAAGAACTTCATCGAGATTACGGACAATAGTTTTTATACCCTCATCTATTCCTTTATCTTTATGATTTCCCGGATGCAGCACAAGATATTTTATACCAAGTTTTTCCGCCCTGTCCATTTCATCTGCAAGGAGTATCATCGACTTTTCCAGATTCTCCCCATCTCCCGCAAGGTTAATAAGATAACCGGTATGAGCTGAAATTGTAATATCCGGGTTCTTTTCCCATCTATCTTTAAATGTTCTAATATCTTTTTCAGACAGCGGCGGAGCAGTCCATCTGTTGGAATTTTTTAAAAATATTTGAAAAGCATTTATTCCGAGAACTGATGCCCTTTCTATTGCCTGATCTAAACCCCCGGCAACTGATAAATGAAATCCTATTTTCTTATTTATTTTATTTATCATTATCTTTAATTTTCACCCTTTAGTTTTGCCATCACCCCGGCGAGATTCATTCCAGAAACAGAAATTTTTTTATTCCTTCCGTGATCTCCCTTCTCTATAACAATATTAGACTTTGCAATTTTCAATTTTTTTGAGAGAATTGCTATACACTCTTCGTTTGCCTTCCCGTCAACAGGGGGAGAGTTAAGATAAACCTTAATCTTTCCTGTGGTATCAATTATCACTTCACTTCGGGAGGATTTTGGAGATACTGTTATATCAAATACCGCTCTGTTTTCCATCCGATAATAGTGAAGATTAACCTATAAATTTCCAGAATAAAAATCTTTAAAAAATAAAAATCTCCATTTCCACCGTCACCGAAACTGACGGGGAATTTTAAAATAAATTAATTAAAAAAAAATCATATAAAACACTTTTTTTTCGCTTCAGCATTTGACTATTTAATAAAAATCTTATATATTGTACTTATAAGTTTGAAAAGGGGTATTTGCCATGAACGATAAAATTAAAACAATAGAACCTTCAGAATCAGATAAAATACAGGGTAATGTAGAATTAGATAAATGTGTAACAGCACCTCATCCGGAAATGATTAGAAACACAAACCCGGATGAACCGTGCGATGACGATAGATAATAAGCTATTTAAAACTTCTTAGTCGTAAAACCTCCTTAATTGAAAGTCGGGCCGTCTGAATAAGACGGCCCTTTTTTTCGCTAAATCTGCTTATAATTACACGATACAAAATTGCAATTCCAGTTTTGCTTATGCTTCGCGGAGTGCTACAAAAATTATTGACATGCCGTGGTAATTTCAAATAACGTAAAAAACAGATTTCAGCGACATTTATTTCAGAAAAAAGAGAGTATAGAATGGAAATATTTACACTTCCCAACGGGCCGTTTATGGTTAATTCGTATCTTATAGTTAACGGAAAAAAAGGAATCTTTCTCGACCCGGGTGCAGGGATAAAACCTCTGATAGTAAAAGCTGAATCTGAAAAAATTGAGATTGAAGCAATAATTGCCACTCATGGGCACATTGATCATATAGATGGTGTAAACAAAGTAAAACAGAAATTCAATGTGCAGTTCTATGCAAATAATCTGGATATGGAACTGATCGAAACTGTTCAGATGCAGGCTAGAATGTTTGGTGTACCCGATCCCGGACAGGTGATACCTGATAGAAATCTTCCTTCAATGGGCGAAATTCAGCTCGCAGGTCTTACCCTGGAATTGTTCCATACACCCGGTCATTCTAAAGGTTCAGTATCAATAAGAATCGGTGATGTTTTATTTTCAGGAGATACGTTGTTTAATTTTTCAATAGGCAGAACTGATCTTCCGGGAGGAAGTTACGAAGAGTTAATCTCATCAATAAGAAATCAGATATTTACTCTTCCCGATGAAACTCGTGTTCTTTCAGGGCATGGACCGGAAACCACTGTGGGTAAAGAAAAGAAAATGAATCCTTTTCTTTCTTAAAGGGACTGTCTAAAAAGTATGCATTTTAAGCTTTTGTTATTCCAGTGTTGCAGTTTCAATTCCTGGAGCAAACACGAAGTTTGCCTGCTAGCAAGTAACACGATGTTACAAAAAAGCTGGCCGAATACCGGCGACCGTAGGAAGATCTTCGATAATCGCATTATTAAATCAAGCCGTATGAGATACCGGCATTACGTTACACTGCAGCCGGTATGACAGTGAGTAAACTTTTTGCCGGCTCCATCATAAATGTTTTATTTTTTAAAAACCCAAAATTGCTTCATCTACAGAGTTAAATAGTTTTATTACAGATGTGACTTTAGTCAGTTCTAGAACTTTTTTTACATCTTCATTTGGACATGCCAGTCGCAGCTGCGACTTTAAAATCTGATTAATGTTAAGAAAAATTCCGATTCCGGTACTGGTAATTAATTTAACGTTTGAAAGATCAAGAACCATTTTTTTTATCCCTTTCTCAACTATTGCCTGCTGTATTTTTTCTTTCAGATCAGGAACATCAAGGGTATGCACCTCCCGCATTACAACCTTAATAATGCAGAGTCCATTCTCTTTTTCCTCAAGGTGTATCATATTAATCCCTCTCAACGATTATATTACATAAATAAATAATACACATACTCTTTACCAAGGAGTCAACAAAATTTTACTGTTTCTTCTTTAAACACAGTTATTCGTAAAAAAAGCTATTATACATTACACTTAATTATGTGAAGGAAAAATTGAAACCTTGCTAATAATTAAAATTATACTGCAATGAAACAGTTTACACAAACATTCAGCAGATGAATTCTGCAGTCACTTTTTGCTTTAGCCAATATTATAGGCTTGACGAAAAAGCAATAATTCATAGTATTAACTTAAATTAAAATGATGACGAAAAATTCAAAATGAGCCTGCTGGAAAATTTAAAAAAGAACAATATATTGGTCAACCCCAATGCGAAAAACAGGTGGGAAATTATTTCAGAGATGGTCGAGCTGGCTGTCAAGAATAAGGAAATTTCCCAGGAAGACTCTGAAACTGTTAAAAATTCCCTCATAGAAAGAGAAAAATCTATGAGTACCGGTATCGGCAATGGTGTTGCAATTCCTCACTGCTCAACCTCCAAGGTTAGCAGTGTAATTACTGTTATGGCTTTAACTCACAAAGGATTAAACTTTGATGCCATTGATAATGAGCCTGTAAAAATAGTAATCCTTCTCATTGTTCCAAAAGATAAACTTACACTGCATATAAAAACTCTGGCGAATATCGCGAAAATGATGTGCGATGCAGAACTACGTGAAAAACTGCTGGAACTTAAAACTCCGGATTCAATTATTAAAACTCTTAAAAACTACACCTCAGCATAAAATGGACCAGATCTCCAGAATATTAGACTCAAATAAAACTCCTGAAGAAGATTCAGATCACGAATTATCTCTCCGTCCGGCGCGTCTTGAAGAATTCATCGGTCAAAAAAAAATAACCGATAACCTTAAAGTCTTTATCGAATCTGCAAAACTTAGAAAAAAATCTCTTGATCATATATTACTTTCAGGCCCACCGGGTCTTGGGAAAACAACCCTTGCATTTATCATCGCACAGGAACTCGGTGTAAACCTCAAAGCAACTTCAGCTCCGATTATCGACAAGGCAGGAGATCTCGCATCTATTCTGACCGGACTGGAAGAGCATGATGTGCTCTTCATTGACGAGATACATAGACTCTCGCCGGCTATTGAGGAAATTCTTTATCCCGCCATGGAGGACCGCTCGATTGACATTATCATCGGTCAGGGGATCGGAGCCAAGAGTATAAAGCTCAACCTCGCGTCATTTACTCTTGTTGGAGCAACAACACGAACCGGACTCCTAACCGCTGCACTTCGTGACAGATTCGGCATCCCGCTAAGATTAAATTACTACGAGCCGGAAGATCTGAAAAAAATAGCAACACGGACTGCAGGAATCATAGGAATAGAGATGGACGATGATGCCGCACTTGAAATTGCAAAGAGATCAAGAAGAACTCCACGGATAGTAAACAGACTCGTACGGCGTGTGGCGGATTTCACAACTGTAATGAAACATGAAAGAATAGATCTTCAAACTACAAAGTATTCCCTTAAACGTCTCGACATCGATGAACTTGGCCTTGATGAGATGGATAGAAGAATACTCGCAGCAATAATTGAAAAATATAACGGCGGACCTGTCGGCTTAAAAACAATCGCCATCTCAGTAGGCGAGGAGACCGATACTCTTGAAGACTATTACGAACCATTTCTGGTACAGATTGGACTTCTGAAGAGAACTCCCAGAGGAAGAATGGTAACAGCCCACGCATATAAACATCTTGGAATTGAACTTACACGAATGGCTGAAGACAATCAACAGATATTATTTGATGAAGACACTAACTGATCGAAACAAAAACTTTTCTATTCCGCGGACCGTCAAACTCGCAGAGATATATCCCCTGCCATGTACCTAGCTGAAGTTTTCCATTCTCAATTATTACAGTTTCAGACACACCGACAAGCGATGATTTAATATGTGCAGCAGAATTACCTTCACCATGAAGATAATGTACATTCTCAAGATTCAAGGATTTCAGACCTGCGAGTATATCCCTTTTTACAGCGGGATCCGCATTTTCATTTATAGTTACAGCTGCTGTAGTGTGAGGGGTATAGATAAAGCATAACCCCTCACTTACATTCGATTCGCGTACAGCGGCTTGAACCTGAGCAGTGATATCAATAAGTTCTTCGGATGATACCGACTTAACAGGAAAAGTTTTCATTAAATGATCTTCTACTTTTCCTGAAACTTTCCCTGAACAAATTTTCCTTTTCTATCCTCACTGCCGTCAGGTCTGTAGATTGCACCATTCCCGTGAGGTAAACCATCTTTAAAATCGCCCACATATTTTATATTATTCGCCTGTGTAAGCGTACCTTTACCGTCATATTTTCCTTTCTTGAAATTTCCTTCATACACCGCGCCCTTTATTGTTGTATGCTTTCCTTTACCATCAAGTATATCATTAACAAAGTTCCCTTCAAAAATTTCACCATTGGTAAATGTTACTTTACCCTTTCCATTTAACTTTCCGTTTTTAAAATTTCCCACATACTGGTTGGCATTCTGATCAACAAAAGAACCTTCACCGCTCATTGTACTGTTGACGAAATTCCCCTCATATTTGGAACCATTTTTAAAAACAACGCTTCCTTTTCCGTTGAGTTTACCATTAGTGAATGTTCCTTTATAGATATCTCCACCTGCATCAGTAAACATTCCGCTGCCGGTTGGCTTACCCTTTACAAATGTTCCGGTAAATGTCGCTCCGGTGGAATATTTATACTCACCCTCTCCATTAAAAAAATCATTTTCAAACATGCCTGTATATTTTTCCCCGGAGGTAAAAACAAACTCTCCCATGCCCTGCTTCTTTCCCTTTACAAAATCTCCTGTAAACCTGTCTCCGGTTTTTGAAACAACGGTACCTTTTCCATTGAGAAGATTTTCAGAATAATTTCCCTCGGCCACTTCTCCGGTTTTATAAGTTACTTTACCATTTCCATTCAGCTTTCCGTCGTTAAACTCCCCTTCGTACCGGTCACCTTTTTTATCTGTATATACGCCCTTTCCGGTCATCTTGCCGTCTTTAAATTCACCCTCGTAAACCGCCGCATTACTATATGCAAACTTACCCTTACCATTCTGACAATCTCCATCCATACACTCTGCGTAAAGATTTACTCCTGCGAACAAAACTAATACTGAACACATTAAAAAATTTCTTAATTGAATCATATAATTCTCCTTTTTCAATTTTTTTCTATTTGAAAATACATACTGCAGTAATTTTAAAACAGTTTATGGAATAATCAGTACTTTGTCATTCCGGCTGAAGCGACAGCGTAATGCCGGCATCTCATAGTTAAAATATTATTTGCGAGATTCCGGTGTTTGCTTGAATTGATGCTGCAAAACCGGAATGACAGAAATTTTACTAACTCAATCGTGAACTGTTATAAATTACCTAATTGTAATTATTATAATATATATATAAATTAAAACTTTTCAATTATTTTTAGTTAACTTTCCTCCGGTTAACTCTTCGAATAATTTTGTTGCCGTATAGATTCCACCGGCAATACCCGGACTGTTTTTTGTTGCAGATACATTAAATAGATTTGAAGGAGAGTCATCAGTATCTATTGTACCTTTAAACAGTTCTTTAACGCTCATCCTTCTGCCGTAGGCATTACCCATTTCACTGTCTGTAGCAGCTTCAATATCAATAGAGCTTATTACTTCTGTAAAAAGAAGTTTAGATTTCAATCCTGGAAAAATATTTTGATCGAGGATAGATACAATATCATCAGCAAGCTTTTTCTTGAACGCCTGTACTGCTGCGTCCCCTTTTTCATATATCTCCTTTTCCTGATTGTAGTTTCCAGGTACAAAGATTATCAGCGCATCTTTATCATACTCCTCAAGACCGCTGTTTCCGTTTGCAGTTGGAGATCCTATGTACAGCATTCGCGGCGGAGCTGTCACATCTGCATTATTATAATCAACTTCATTACCATCCTGCCACCAGTAATTACGTCCTTTCATTCCTGAAATTGATTCAAGCCCCTTTTCAAAACCTACACATATTGTGGGAACACAATGAGATGGTGAGTATATAAAATCGCCCTTCCCTTCAATTAAAAGTTTATCTGTTAGACGGGGCGAGATATCACTGAATATATAATCACATGGATATTCACTTCCATCTTCACAGATTGCCCTGGTTACCTTATTGTCAGCAACCTCAATCCTGACAACTTTTTTCCCAGTCTCAACAGTTCCGCCATTTTCGCGTATTACATTTGCCATGGAATCGAATAGATAATGAAAGCCCTTCAGCGGATAACGGGCTCCATTATGATAATTACCAGTCCCTACAATAAATGCAATTGCCGACATCTCCGATTCATTTTCAGCGAAAATACCTCCATGACCATAAAGAATCCGGCGGGGAAGACTTGTTATCCCGTAATTATCAAACCATTCTTTCAGTGATAAAAAAAGATTCTGCAGAAGTTTAATTTTGATATTCATAGGAGCCTCCCCCTTCAAAAAAAACTTTGTCGCAAGCAGAATTCTCCCCTCTGAATCCTCATTTGTTTTAAAAAAATCTTTAAATGCAGTGTATATTCCTATCATATCATCAAAAAGCATTTTCAGTTTGTCTTTTTCTTCAGGAAATAATTTCATCATCTGTGTCTTGAAATTCTCAAGTCCAAGCGGAACTTTAAAATTCACAAAATATGAGTTACTCTCTTCATTTCTGAAACCAATTAAAATTCTTTCGAAACCATCACTCTCCATAAGCTCAAAGGGATTTTCATTTTTTATACCAATAAATTTTAAAAAATTATCTCCAGCCTCCCCTTCTCCAAACTCCCAGACATATTGAGGACCCATTGAAAACTTTACGCCGCCAATGGTAAGCCACCTCGCATGACCTCCTATTAAATCCTTATTCATCTCAAGAACATTAACCTGATGTCCGATTTTTGAAAACAATGCTCCGGAAGCCATCCCTCCGATTCCGCTGCCGATTACGACAATCCTTTTTTTTTCGCTGGTCCATAGCGGAGTATCAGGGTTACTGAAAAGCCGGAAACTGAACCGTTCCCGGATAGAGTTATTTTTTTTGGATTTCTGGTTTTCAACTGAGGTATTTTTCTGTTTCAATTTATTTTCCCCACTTTTTCATAAAATAATGAATATCATAAATGCCATCCCTAAGTTAAACAGTAGTTAAGGGTATGACAAACATTTTTTAACAGTGACTAAGCCGGAGAGATGAGTGCAAAATATAAAGAGGATTGCCGGGGATAACCGGCTGATACTCAATTATCCCTGTAATAGAAATCTATATCGAAACCGCCGAAAGATGAAATAAAGGACATATTTACATTATCATAAAGAGCTTTAATTGATATAGGATCATCATTATACTCCGGAGGTGAGAGTATAAGATCATGCTCTGCGTACTGCATCAGATTGGCAAATGTTCCGGTTATCAGATTTGCTAGTTCTCCGGCAACATCGGCACTCATATGTTTTGATATTTTCGCCTTCGGGTCACCAATAAATTTTCTGGAGATCTGAGTAAGTGTCCTTTGCGGCATATTAATCACAACTTCGCCATTCAGAGTTCCTTTGATCTCAATTGCAACCTGAGGATCCGATTCTCCTGCCTGACTTTCGTAGACTTCAGAAATTCCCTGGTCATCGAGAAATTTTTTAAATATATGGTTTACCGATTTTGTCAGAATTCTACTATATGCTTCATAATCGCTCATACAACACCTGCTTAAAATATTATTATGTCCGATTAAATCCGGAAATAATTAAAGGTCAATATTTTTTTATAATTTTTTTAACAGAGAAAATCGACTTTTTAGTCAGGCAATGTTTTTTAGGAGAGATAAAATGAGGTGCAGAGGCAACGCCCCCGCCAGATTATACTATTTAATCTTCCATTTTAAATGTAGATCCATATACTTCTTTATATTTTCATAATTGCAGCCCACAAGAATTGTGACGTATGCCGTTACTATAAATCCCATAACCAAACTCATTGGAAGAGTATAGTCCGAACCAAATTCCTTCTTAAGCCATACAAAGGACTCGCTGAAATTTATAAGTAAAATGCTTAAAAAGATAATCGAACCAATGGAAACCCATTTTAGACCTGATATGGTTTTCGCCGGAAAAACGCTCTCTCTTCTAATTATATCCATAACCGAAGAACTTATATCATAAGAAGACTTGTATAGAGAATCATTCCTTAGAAGATTAAAAAATCCCCCCAGCCTGGAAGTCTCCTTTCGGCACTCTCTGCAGAATAAAATATGAATCTTCAGTAAAAGCGGCATCTGAGAAACCCTTTCAAGTTTAAGATATTCATCAACAGCGTTTTTACATTTCATGATACTCCTCCGCAATAGTCCCTTTAAGTTTCTGTCTAAGTATATTCTTTGCTCTTAATACATCTGATTTTATAGTATTTACCGGATATCCGGTAATCTCGCTTATTTCATTATATTTCAGTCCCAGAAAAAAATATAAGTCAATGCATATACGGTATCTTTCCGGAAGCCTGTTTATCTCATCTGCAAGAATCTGTTTAATCTCCCCGTAAATATGAGTAGACTCTGGGAGCTGATAACCTGATTGAATCTCCTCGCAATTAAAATCAATACTTTTATCCCGGTTGCTTTTTTTAATATTAATACCGTGATTATATGCAAGCTTTACCAGCCAGTATTTAAACAGCGCTATCTCCCTGAATGATCCGATGTTTTTAAATGCCTTGAGAAAAACCTCCTGAGCAAAATCAGCCGAGTCATCCCTGTCATAAAAAAACCTCATACCGATACTGAAGATCTTATCCTGGTATCTCTCAACAATCAGACGGTATAATTCAAAATCTCCCTTTTGAACCTGCCTGACGATATATTCATCAGATAATTCTTTTTCAGGCATTTCTTGAGTTTGTCTTATATCTTACTATATAAAAAAGCAGCAGGCTCACCCCGATTGAAAGAGGTATCAGTCCGCTTAAAACTCCGTAATTGAATCCGTCTTTTACCAGAAAAAATATCATTAAAACTAAACCGAGAATAAATAAAACAAGTCCTGAAAGAAGTGAAAATGTATCCATATCAAATGGAACACGCTTAAAGATACCTTTCTCAATCATATGCACTTTCAGCTTGTAGCTCCATAAAAGATAAAAAAATATTACCATACAACCCATTACAATCCCCACAATTGGAATAATAGTTACGATAACCTGTGCTGCTGTTGATGGTGTTGGCATTACAAACTCCTTCTCTATGAATTTATTTAACTTATCGAAATGATTTCATAGTACTAAACATACTTTTTACCACATAGTTGCAAAAAAATGCAACCATTTTCATATCTTTTCAGTTTATCAGATTATAAAGCTTAAAAACGGAGAAGTTATAATGAATATCCCTAATACAGAAAAAATATCCGCCTACACTCACGGAGGTACAATTCCGGTAATGGTAATAGGTACTGCAATACTTTTAATAATTTCAAGGGGAAGCATTACTGCTCAGATCATCTCCCTGATTTACGGACTGTCGGGAATTTTTCTTTTCAGCGCGAGTTTTATTTATCACTCGCAGAAGGTAATCGAGAATGATGAGTCTTTCTGGCGAAAACTCGATCACACGGCTATTTTTTTTCTCATTGCGGGGACATATACACCTATCTGTTTTTTTTACCTGCAGGGTAATATGCGATGGGGGATTCTAATTGCACAATGGTCACTGGTTATATCTGGTACAATCTTTAAACTTTACTTTGTAAACGCGCCGCGGGTAATCGGAACTCTTATTTATCTTCTCATGGGATGGATTGTAATTATTCCAATATCAACTCTTGTACATACAATGCCTCACGCAGCACTTGTCTTTCTGGCAGCTGGCGGTATATCATATACTATTGGTGCAGTAATTTACGCGGTCAAAAGACCAAATCCACTGCCTGACTTTTTCGGATTTCATGAAATTTTTCATATCTTCGTAATCGGAGGAGCGGTGCTTCATCTTATGATGGTTATCTACGGGATTGAGGGGTATCTTCACTACTGAGATATTTTTTCTTATGGTATTTTGGAATGAACAAAGTGTTTGCCTGCCTGTAGTGGCAGAATGATGGAACGATGCCGGCATTGACAATGCTTCTTCAATTAACATCATCGATTTTTATTTTGGGCGTCACCTTCGCTTAACTTTGTGTAATAAAAATTGATACACTAATTTTAATCTTCATTAACCACGCTCATGGTCGGGCTGCTCCGGGCTCCGCTGTCGCTCCGGCCCGCTCTTCAAACATTCTTATACTTAAAACAGTCCCCCCTTTAATGCGCCTCTCGAAGCATCGAAGTACGGGCTAAACCCTGCGCATCCCTGACGCATTGTTTTTTAATATACTTTATTTTTTCAGAAATCTTCTTTGTTCTGTTATTTACATTTTTCGCAATTCTACAAATTTTTTTATAAATCTATAAGCATCGCGCACCTTGATTCGGTCGGCAGGAACTGCAACCCAGGCGTCGTTTATGTTTTATACTTTTTGTTTTAGATAGAATTACCTATTTCAGTCTTCTTCCGTATTAAATACCTTTTCTACTTTTTCAACTAGTTGCGCTCCATGGTATATAGCCGCGATTTCAATGACTTCTTCTTTTATTCTATAAATTATCCGGTAATTTTTATAAATTCTCTCTCTTATTTTATCATCTGTATATTCAGGAACAACTCTTCCTGCTAAAGGATTTTCCTTAATTGATTTTATTGTTTCAAAAATCTTTTTCGCAAACATCTGTGCATATCTTTTTGAATCTTTCGATATATATTCACATATAGACTCAAGATTGTCCGCTGCTTTTGGTGACCATATTATTTTAGCCATTTGGAAAACCGGCTTTCTATTTCTTCATGTGGAATTCCTTTACCTTCATCCAGTTCTTTTAATCCGGAATCAACATGGGATTTAAAATACAACTCTTCCATAATATCATCCAGTGTAATGTTTTCAGGTAAACCTTTTATTATTTCTATTACTTGCGATTTTATATTCTGCATTTAATCCTCTTCATCTATATTAATAGAATATTAATAACTTAGTTAATATTGCATTTTTGTCAATAAGAATCCCGTGAATTAGAATGGTCTTCTGAGACGCTTGATACACACATTGTGGACTTTATTGCATTCTTTATACTTTTAGTTTACAAAACTAAAGATTGTATCATGGCACTTCCTGCAGTGGGTGGATTTGCGGTGGTGTACACCTGCTGTATGTTCTTTTCTTTGTTGCTTTGCTATATTTATATTTTCTTTCAAAACTTATTTTATCTCTGAACTGTCGCTTTCTTTGAGATGCGCAAAGAAAGCGACGGAAAGAAACGCACCCTCAAACGCCGGGTGCTTGCGACTCATGCGCCGTCGCGGCTTTTAGTATTGCATTCATTTTCTGTTTGTACTTTTATTTTTCCGTATTTACTTGCCGTGTGTCTACAGAATCTGTTGAAGGGCTGTTAATCGCCCTCCTGGCTCGAACAGCCCGTCGCGAAAGTCCTTTTCGCTCTATCTTCTTTTGATATAAAACTATTTGTTTTTATATCATACTTGAATTTTAAAGAATGACGTTAATGTTTTGAAAGAATTGCTAATCTCATCTAAATCCAGACTCAATAAGGTATCTGTTCTAATAAATTTCAGCTTGTACTTGTTAAAAAATTTCGATCCAATTAAGAAACCATTCTGTTTAAAACGGTTCAGAGTTTGACACAGCAATAGAACATATCATCCAGTTGTTCCAACGAGTTCATATTGACCTTCAAACCACTTACACTTCAAATGAATTATCATGAAAACCGGTGGGTTAAAATTTTTCGGCTCGTTCTTAGGTTTCGATGGATTTTCATCAACAATTGTGATTATTAATTTATCCCACTCATTCTTGTCTATTGATACATATAAATTATTATTTTCAATTTTATAAAAATAAATCTTTTTTGTCTCTGGCAAATAACCTTCAATGTCAGCTTTAATTGTGTTATAGGTAAAAAATCTTTCTTTACTAACCCATACAATCCTTATCGCTTCTATTCTATTTGAATTACTAAACTTTAAATAATTTTTATCATAGAACATTTCGGTTTGATCTAATTTATCATAATCAATATATCGTGGTTCTCCATTAATTACTGCAACACCATATTTCCAAACTATTTTTTCATCTTTCTGCTTTTCACTTTTAACAGATGAAGCAATCAGCATTATTGAACTGATTATTAAAAAATATTTGAATTTTACTTTTTTCATTCATCCTACTCCATGATTAAATAATTTGGTTTATTCTGATAATATACCGGAGCTTTATCCCTCTGTGTTTTGGGTCTTTCATCTATAACTAAATTTATACGCGCACTAATACGTTTATCTTCAATGAATGTTCGTTTATAAATATTATTATAAGCTTCTTCATGGAATTACCTCTGGATATATATTATGTTTTATTCACATTCACCATCACAACGTTCATCACAGTGTTCGTCAGGTAATTTAAATCTATGAATAACCTCTTGAATAGTATCATTTCCAAAACCACCACCTCCATAAAAAACTAACTTGCCATTTTCAATTTCAAAACAAATAATTTCATTAAAGTTTTTATGCAATTTGCTAATCATTATAACAACAATTCTTTTTACCTTTAAGCCATTACAGTCTTTTCCATAAAGCGTAAATATTTGCAGATCATCAACATAAAAATACGGAATTGTGCCCTTAAAGTATTCCTCCTCCTGCATTCTTTTTTTTACAGCATTAATTATACTCCCTTTATCATATTGAAATTCATTGAGATTAAAGTCGTACTTAATATTTTCCACAAAAGGAATCTCATCTTTTTCAGATAAATACTCTGCCAGAACATAACCAGTGGTATCTTTATATTTAATCTTAATATATTCATCATGCGATAATTTACTAATAATCTTTATATTATCAATAATTTGAACTTTAGATTTAAATGGAATTGAACTTATTTTATCCAACCTGTCAACATCAGAAAATACTTGCAGACCATCATTTGGACATACAGTAGTTCTATATATTTTTGCATTTGCACTTTCAATGGTGCAAGTAATAAGAACGAACAATAAACTAAAAAGTTTAATAATACGTAACATAAAATACTCCTAACAAATATACAATAATCAAGATACAACTTTACTTTAAAATATTACATACAAATCCTCAGTTTACCATTTGATATGAGAATTAGGTAACCTGACTATCTAAATAACCGATTAAGATTTACTCAGATTTATAGTGTCTCCTACAAATCTAAATCTAAGCTACACTCAATATCTTCATTGACAATAAATATTCTGTACGACCATATTTAAAAAGATTTTTTATTTGTATTTATCTCAGAATTGATTATCATGCAGCAGTGAAAGAATTACATATATTCAGATAAAGAGAATATCTATAATATGCAATTATATTAATTAAATGGAATGTAAAAAATATGGTTTCATTTGACCTATGTACTTATTGTACGCAGACTCCTAGAGTTCAATTCTGCAGTACAAACTCCGAAGAGAATATTAAAAATCAGAAGGCAATGACTCAGCAGCTTGATGATCTTAAAATTCAGGTTACTGTCAATGATCGTTATTACCGCTGCAGTCAATGCGGTACTTACTACCGGTTTGATTCCGATTTTTCCGGCACCATCGGTTATTATGACCTTCGGCTTGTTCGTATTACTATTTTTGAGGCACTGTCGGTTTTTAAATCGGACTTTAAAACAGAGGGTGATTTCGACAAAGCTTATAGCGATGCTGAAGATTCGCGATTATCATTGGAAGAGAATATTTGTATTATGCTGCAAAGCCCCAATTCCAGAGCGCGTGAATTTGCAGCTGAAACTCTTGCCGATCTTTACAAAAAACAGAATAAACCGGAAAAGCTTCAGGAGCTCCTGCAGAATCCTGATGCAGAGATCAGGCTTGGAGCTTTGTGGTCTTATGCCGAAATTCCACGGAGATCTTATAACTCTGAAGATCCGGGATTAAATATCTCTAGTGGACTTTTCCACTACAAACCATTCATTAAATTAAAGTCATCAAAATTTGTGTTGGAACTTTTATGTGACCCGGACAAAAGAATTCGAAACATTGCCCGGAATTTCATTAAATCAATTTATTCTGGAAAAGGTGTGGAGCTTGCAGCCAAACTTCATCGTATCCCCTGCGAAAAATGGACTGCTGAATTGAAATACCTTCTGATTGAAAATAATTATCCATATCAGGATGAAAAGTGTTTTAAAGAATTATGCAATTTCCTGATTGATCCCGATGAAGAGACACGCCGTCAGGCACTAAGCCGTATTTATGATATATACTCTGAAAAAGATATTCCAGTTTATATAAATTACATTAAAGAAATATCAAAAAAGAATTCCACTCCGCAAACTGAATGGTTTCTTGAACACCCCAATGCCGGATTTGAAAAAGATGATGACGATTATTTTGATTAATTCCTTTAAATTATGAAGGACCGTTTAACATCAAAGAGTTTAAAATCAACTCTCCAATACTAACATATTATAATTAATATTCTTGAAAAAAATATTAATTCCGGTTACATTACTTGCACAAACAGCACCTGACAGGAACAAAGTCAACAGAGCATAATGTAATTTGAAAATCCATTGGAATCACTAATGGATTTAAGAGGTTATTAATTAAAAGTATGAAAAAAAAGAAACTCACTCAAAAAACTTCACCATCGGCTACCGGCATTCAGCGTATCTGGCGGATACTTACCGATCACGGTTTAAATGCAGGTTTATGCGGTTTCTTTTCATGGTCTCTTTTTTTTACACCGTCAACGGGAAGCAATCCCCTTGATTATGCTTATAACAGTTCATTGTCCGGTTTATTAATGCTAAGTGCATGGTTTGCCCAGTTAGCAGGCGCATGGCTGAAACGCTTTCCATTGCAGCAGCGTCTTGGCGAACCTGTTAAGGAAAAAGTCTCTGAAGACGATGAGGACAAATCATCTCTCCATCCTGTTATAGCACCAAAGCAAAGCCAAATTACTTTTTACCTTGTAATGCATCCCATTATATCAGGCCTGCTTTTTGCAATGGGGTTTTCAAATTTATTTCCAAATTTGATGTCTGCATCAGACTCCAATCACTGGTGGACTATTCCCTGGATTATCCTGCTTATCGCAGCAGCTCTTGCCCCGGGAATTTTTACATACCGCGCCATGATACCGGTTGGCACAAGTAAACCCCGTTTTAAATGGATGAACAACAGCAATACTGAATATCTCGCAGACCAGCTATTAATCTTTTCCTGTATCATTCTCTTTGCCAGCATATTCGGTATGCCCGCGATGATGCAGGGGATAAAGCCTGTTAATCCGCAAAGTATAACTGAATGGTTATTGACAATTATTTTTCTTGTTCCATTGTTATGGTTTGGCCTGATGCTTTTTTTTATTCCATTTCGTATTCTGCTGATTATTGAAGAGTTGGGCACATGGAAAAACCGTCTCTCATCTCTGCTGGCTGTTTCACCAGTTATTATTAAATATATAATCGGGTAGCATAATTCATGCTTATATTAAAGTTAAAATTATATCTTACTTTTCTTTACTAAAAACGCCTTACCGCACGAGTAATATATGAATTAACACTCTTTGAATCGTCAACAGAAGAGCCTGTAGTGAAACTCTGAGGCCACATGTTGAAGGGATTTGCACCATTTTCACTAGAACTCAGGTATGTGCCACTTGAAAGTCCCGGCACCGGTGTATAGCCGATTCCTTCTTTAAGATTCACCCACATCTGATTAAGTTCATCTTTTGATGGCAAAAACCAGTCGGTTTTTCCCCCTCCGTTATAATTCCTGCAAAGCAGTGCCGCGCTGTTTGTATGACCTGCCTGAATAATAATAGCAGTGGTATTAGAAAGTCCTGTTCCTATTGCCGTTCCCTGAGCGGTTACCCCGATTGCCGTGGTCACATTTGACCATACCTCTGAAGAACTTAGATCAGCTGGAGCGGCTTCCATATATTTCCAGCCGTCATTTTCCCAGTTCGGATTTATATAGAATATCCATCCGCCTCCAGGCCCCTTTTCACGAAGATTGTACTCAATTCCATCCCTGGCAAATTTATATAAATCATTGCGCTCACATGCGAAGGACAGAAAAACAAGAGCTATGCATAAAAATACCCTTTTCGCCTTGAAAATGTCATTTGTTGAAATGTTTCCATTTTTAAAATAAATATTCATTTTTTTCACCATCGAAGCTCTTTTTTTTCTAAAACCACATCCTTTTACTATTAATGGGCCGCTTGTCCTGTCAGAGTTAGTTTTCTGACCCGGTAATGTCTTCTATAATTATCCGGATGTTTCTTATAGAATTTCTCTGCCCTTATTTTATGGCTTAATATTAACAAAAATTTAATAACCTGTCATGGGTCAAAAGGCCTAAAGAACCGATTTTTTTATTTTTTTTTTCTCGATGGATTTTTTTATTTATAAAACGCCGTTGAAAAGAGACTAGGCACTTCATTGCATTTTTACAACAATGATAGTGAAACTGTTTTTACTATTTCGCTGCTATTTACACAAAGTCTGGTTCTATTATTTTTTGTCATGATCGAAAGTTTCCTGAGAGACTTTTTTAAATAAAAAAGCAGAGAACTTAATCAAAGCTCTCTGCTTTTTAAAATAATCATACTTTTAAGAAACCGGTTCTTTAAACTAATTCTTACGCCTATTCTACTCCAGCTCTTTGTTGTTATCCTTAACATCTTTTTTATATTTATCGGGAACAGTTTTTCCAGCAGCGGTGTATGAATCAAATGAAAACTTTTTGGAAACTCTGCACGTATCGATTGCCAATTTATGATTTCCGGCTGCGGCTGCTTTCTTTGCATCAACAATATTCTGATGTGCAGATTGAAAATTCTGTGCTACCTTTGCGTTGTCAATAAAATCTACAAGTTCGGCTGCGGTGTCGTTGTATATCATCTCTGTCCGTGTTATGTAATCCGCGGCAAGTTCCTTATAGGTATCGGCATGAAGCTGCAGAAATTTATTATAGATGGCAATGGCTTCCTGATACTTTGACTGAGCAAGTTTTACCTTTCCATCTTTAAGTAAATCTATTCCGGTTTTATAATGCTGCTTGACATAATAGTTCCCGAAGTTTTTCACAGGAACCTCCATAAGTTTAAACTCTGTCTCACATTTTTCCCGAAGCTGTGCTGCATCTGTTTGTTCAGTTGCGGAAAGAGCGCCTGCTGCAGTAAACATGATTGCAATCACCAGAGTAATCCCTAAAGTAAGTCCCTTTTTCATTGAATATGTTCTCATTATTTTATCCTCCGTTTATTATGAATGATTTCCATAAATACAATAGAGATTTTTTCCTGTTCAAAACCGGCGGTAATTTTTCTTTTGTGCATCTGGTGCAATGAAATTATATTATCCATCAGTTTCAAAGATCTGTTATTTCTACAATAGCTCTGCTGTATTTAAGAGTCATATTATATCATATCAAATTTTATTTCAATTCTTTTAAATGATTTGTTTGAGTCATAAATTTTAACTGTTCAAAACCGCAGAAAATTATGCCATCCGCCAGTTTTTAGTAGTTACTGTAAATTCATCATAATAAAAAATCTTCAAGCGGAGCAGGATAATTGATTCTGCCGGAGGTCATTTTATAATAATGCATAGTTGCTAAAAAAATAAATAACGGCAGAAGAAAAACAAATAAAGCCATTTTCACCGATTTTTTTACAACTGCAGTAAATAGACAAAGCATCAGTCCGATTACATATACATAAAAACAGTTAATGAAAAGTATTCCAGGTCCAATACTTTCGCCTGATAAAGAAGACGCCTGCTTAGTAAAATACCACAGCATGGCATATGAAAGTATATATGATGAAATACCGGCCGCAAGCGGCAGATACATCAGCATCGAAATTACATTTATTCTCCGGGAGTTTTTTATTTTTTCCATCTAAGAATCTCCAGAGGCAGATCATAGTAATTAGATTTCTCTATTGTTGATATATGCGCGCCGGTTTTAATTGAATGGGTTATCAGAGTTTTTCCGCAATAATGATCTCATATGGGGAAAGAGAAACTTCTTCAGTTAAAATACTTCCGGCTCGTCTGCTATCGGGAAAAACAATTCTCCACTTATCGATATTTCCTACAGAAACTTTTTCAACCCTCGATGAAAAATTAAGTATAACAAGCATACGTTCTTCTTCAAAAACCCGTTCGTAGGCTATAATACTTTTATTGTTTAATTCTATTCCGCTCCACTCCCCTGCATAAAGCGCCTTTCTCGTTTGACGGAGTGTGATTAAACTGCGGTAGAAATGCAGCATTGAAGTCGGATCTTTCTCCTGCTCATTAACATTACGCTCCAGGTAATCTTTGTTAACCGGAAGCCACGTTTTAGCTGTTGTAAAACCTGAATATGATCTGTTATTCCACTGCATCGGTGTGCGTTCCGGATCACGTCCTCCAAATAGCGGCCAGTATCTCAGCCCCACGGGATCAACGATTTCACTTCTTTTTACTTTACCGTTACGCATACCAATCTCTTCACCGTAATAAATGAAAGGTGTCCCCTTTATTGTAAGCAGAAGTGCTGCTGCAATTTTTGCACGGGCATCTGTTTCATCTTCACTTGATGTTGCAAATCGTGTAGCTGCACGGGAAATATCGTGATTGGACAAAACCTGGCAGGGCCATCCGTTTTTCGGAATCGGAGCATACCAGTCATGGAGACACTTACGGATTTTACGTGCATTCCAGGGCTGCATTAAAAGTGAAAAATCAAAAACAAGGTGGAGTTCATCGTTTCCATTTCCAAGATATTCTGCAGGCTGCTTATGATCTTCCGGATCGTCTATAAAAATTTCACCTACAGACATTCGCTCTGCGTATCCATCAAGCAGTTTACGGAAATCCTTTATAACAAGGTCATGTACTTCAGGGCGGTTTTTGTCATAGAGGTGCCTCTGCAAATCATATGGGCGGGGAGTTCTTCCTATTGTAAATGGATTACTTCTAAACTTGTCATCTTTTATATAGCAGCTTGCAACATCAAGCCGGAACCCATCAACGCCCTTATCAAGCCAGAATTTTATATCATTAAATATCGCCTCTTTAAGTGCAGGGTTGCGCCAGTTAACATCAGGCTGCTCTGGTAAAAATGAGTGGAGATAATATTCACCGGTCTGTTTGTCCAATTCCCATGCACTACCTCCGAAAACTCCCTTCCAGTTATTCGGCGCCTTCCCGTTTTTTCCAGGATGCCAGATATACCAGTCACGTTTAGGATTACTCTTTGAAGAACGGGACTCGATAAACCATTTATGAAGATGAGACGTATGATTAATAACAAGATCCAGTATTACTTTCATACCGCGACTGTGTGTTTCATCCAGCAGCCGGTTGAAATCATTCATTGTTCCAAATACAGGGTCGATGCCTATGTAGTCACTTATATCATATCCGAAATCGAACATTGGTGAATTATTAATCGGAGAAAACCATATCCCCTCAACTCCAAGACTTTTAATGTAATCAAGCTTTTCAATCACTCCATTCAGATCACCAACACCATCCCCGTTTGAATCATAAAAACTTCGCGGATAGATCTGATATAATACACCATGTTTCCACCATACATACTCGTTCATATTACCCCGCTAATTGTATTAAGTTTTATCTTTTCCGCCCATACAGTATACTCACAGTAGAAATGAAATGTCAATAATAGTAAAAATTATTTTTTTAAGATTCCTGTAATAACAGCTGAAAATAAAGTAAAGCCTCTATCTCATTGTATCAAAGCACCGGAAAAATTCTCATCCGTTATTCTGATATTTATAAAAGTAACATTCTTGACAAATTATATTATTAAGAGTCAGGTAAATTGATTCCTTTAAAAATATTACAATAAAGATGTAAGGGTTAGTACGATGATTCCGATGAATATAAAACGCGGCGCCACATATTTTTTAAAATTTTGTATTGTTCTTCTGGCACTAATGACTATATACAGAGGTTTCATCTCCTGGCAGTATAATTCTTCCAGAAATTACGCAGAGAAAATTGAAGCTGATTGGAAATTCGATCCGGATCTTAAATACAACCTTGATGGCGGCGAACCTCTATTTCTGGTTAAGCCTGAAAACAGAATTACCATGATTTTCATGGAGGGTTTCAGAACACAGAATCCCGCCGGTATGTATATGAACTGGTTTACAGAACTGCATACTAAATACAATATAAATATAATTGTCCCTGTATATGGACTACAGAGTTCCCCCTTTCAGCTGCGTTACCGCGAATGGTATCCCTCTGAAGATCTGCGGTCGGTACTTCAGACTTACGAGGCATATACTTCAATGCTTCCCAAAAATCACCGCATAGTAACAGTATCTCAGTCATTCGGAACTTATCCACATGCGGGAATACTTGCCCGTGCATCGCGTAAACCGGATGCTGCAATATTTCTCTCTCCGCTTAATACAAGCATTGAATATAGGGCAGCCGGAGATTTCGTGTTCTGGCTTTCCAAACAGATGAATTGGCTGCAATATATTATAACATTTACTAAACCCGCTCCTTCACCAAATCGTGCCTCGGTTTGGGATATTGTTAATCCGGAGAAAAACAGAAAAATGGCAAACCGCTTCCCGATTAATCCTGAGGATAAATCTCATCTTGGAGTGCAGGTTCAGGAAACAGCAGAGCTTATGGAAAAAACTCTGCTGCCGCAGATTAAGAAAACTAGAATTCTTGTAGTAAACGGTGACAGCGATTTGTATTTTGCTCAGAAAGGTTTTAGTAATACAGCTGCACTTTTGAAAAAAAACGGCAATACAGTTGATCATATAATTTTAAAAAACTCCGGCCATATGGTACTCGTAGATAACGGCGAAGATCAGCTTAAGTCGAAAATTCTTCAAATTTTAAAAGGAGACCATTAACAACGGTTATCATCCTCTTAAAAACAGAATCAGGATTCCTTCTGAAACATTTTTTTTGATTTAATAAAATTGTTAAATGATAATTCCTTCACATATACTTTAGTCTAAAAATAAAATATTAAATCCCGCCGCCATCGAATGCGGATGGGAGAACAGAGGTTGCTGCAATGACAATATCAAGAGATGATTCACTTGCACTATTAAAACAATATATCAAGAATGAAAAGATGTTCGCACATTCTCTAGCATCGGAGGCCGTTATGCGAGCCATTGCCCGACGTCTTAATGAGAACGAGCACGAATGGGGAACTGCCGGTCTTCTTCACGACATCGACGTCGAAGTAACCAATGCAGATATGAAAACCCACGGTCTTAAAGCTGCAGAAATATTAAATGAAAAAGGCTACAAGCCGGAGATAATCGAAGCAATAAAAATGCATAACGAAGAATCTGCCGGATTGATGAGATCAGAAAAATTTCATCATGCACTTGCCGCATGTGAAACTATAACGGGACTGATCTTTGCCACAACCATGGTCTATCCCGACAAAAAATTATCCAGTGTAAAACCAAAATCTATAACCAAGCGCATGAAAGAGAAAATCTTTGCCGCTTCGGTTAATAGAGATAGTATCATGGAATGTGAAAAAATCGGAATACCGATTGATGAGTTTGCTGAAATTTCATTAAAAGCTCTACAGGAGATAAGCAGTGAACTTGGATTTTAATTATATACTTATAGTTACTTAATAACCACAGTTTGTTCCGCTTCGAATTATCATCAAGTTACTTCTCAAAAACCATAGGATATTATTGCTCTCCGTATCTTCGGCGCGGAGGACACAGCTTTTACCACTGGTTTATCAGAGTAACATCAATAAATTCCACCCTAAATTACTTGACATAAACAGACGTAAATTATGTGAATAAAATCGGATTTTTATTTTTCTAATATACGGATATAAAACATGAAAAAAGATTTCGGCTACAGGGAGATCCCTTATAACTATACATCATTCTCTGATAAAGAGATTATACTTAAATATTTTGATGATAGCACATGGGAGCTTCTTAATAATCTTAGACACCAGAGAAAAACCGGCAGAAGTGCCCGTTTGATTTTTGAAATAATCGGTGATATATTTGTTATCGATAGGAATCCCTATATTCTAAATGATTTCCTCAGTGATATAAAAAAACAGATAAAGTTAAAAAAACTCCATCAAATCCGTTTTGAATCAATTTTAAAAAAAACATCCAATGAACAGATTCTCCAGCTTGTCGAAAAATTAAAAGTAGTTGATACTCAGTTTTTTAACAGATTCAAAACAGAAAAAAAGAAAAGAAAAAAGATTTTCAACTCTCTAAGTACAATTCTCTCAAAAGAGAGAATCCATTTTTCCGCGTTTCAGAAGGTATCACATGTTACAGACGCTACCGACTGGCGAGTGGAATATCCCGAAGTAATTGTATATCCGGAAACCACCTCAGAGATTTCAAAACTCATCAAAGCAGCCAGTGCTCTTGATCTCAAGATTATCCCTCGAGGCGGCGGTACAGGACTTACCGGCGGTGTTATACCGGTTGTTCCGGACACAATGATCATCAACACCGAAAAAATGAGAGAAATCAAAGAAATAGAATTTGTTAATATAAACGGAAAAAATATTCCAATCATAGAAACCGATGCGGGAGTCATCACAGAGGTTGTAACTCATTTCTGTAAAGACAGAGGTTATATATTCGCCACAGATCCAACATCCGGCTGGGCATCAACAATCGGCGGTAATATTTCCGAGAATGCCGGCGGTAAGAAATGCGTAATGTGGGGAACAGCGATTGATAATATTTTCTCTTTCAAAATTATCAATGCTGAGGGACATGTCCTTGATGTAAGAAGAAAAGATCATCCTCATAGAAAAATTGAACCGGAAGATGAAGTAATCTTTGAAGTATACTCTCTTGCAAAAAAGAAAAGTGAAAAACTTTTAAAAACTATTACACTCAGCGGACTTGATATCAGAAAACATGGCGTGGGAAAAGACATCACAAACAAAGCATTGAAGGGTCTCCCGGGCATCCAGAAAGAAGGAGGAGATGGAGTAATCATCTCTGCTAAATTTGTTCTTTATAAACCATTTGACCACTGCAGAACAATCTGTCTTGAATTTTTCGGAACAAATCTGGTCAATGCTTCTAAAGCCATTGTTGAAATAAGGGAATCCTTCAATTTAAACGACCATGCTCACCTTACGGCTCTTGAACATTTTGATGAAAAATATGTCGGAGCAATAAACTACAGAAACAAATCCAATCGTAGTGAATTCCCAAAAGCTGTTCTCTTAATTGATGTTGAGAGCGACCACATTGAAGAACTAGAAATATCATCAAACAGCATTCTGGAAATAGTTAAGCCTTATAATACAGAGGGCTTTATTGCCGATTCCGAAGAAAAGAGAGAACTCTTCTGGAAAGACAGAAAAAATCTGGGTGCCATTGCCCGTCATACAAATGCTTTCAAGCTTAATGAAGATATTGTAATACCGGTAGAATCTCTCCCTAATTTTTCAGATTTTATCGACAGACTCAATCTGCAGAAAGAACTTGAAAATAACTGTACTATAATTGATGAACTTACAGATTATTTCAAAACTATACAGGGCAAAGAGGATGTCTTCTTCCAGTCAAAAATTGAAACTTATATAACATATATCAACGAAATTAAAACCAGGCAGACCGAATATATACATAATATTGAAAAACCCGCAGGGAGCCTTTCTCTAAGAACCGATCCTAAAGATAATGAAAGACCGCTTTTTGAACTTCTCCGGGATGGAGATATTCAATTCTCAATTTCTGATACTGTACTGAACAGATTCAGAAAAAACTTTCACGGCTACGATGAAATAATAAATGCTTTCAATGAAATTGTTGAATTCAGACAGAGCAGAAAACTTATAATCGCAACACACATGCATGCAGGTGACGGAAACATTCATGTAAACATCCCGGTTCATTCCAATGATTATAGAATGATGCTCGATGCAGATGAAATAGTCGGAATTGTTATGAAAGAGACTACCGATAAATTTAACGGAGTAATCTCCGGAGAACATGGAATTGGTCTTACAAAACTTAAATTTATCGACAAAGAAATACTTGATGCTTACGCCGAATATAAAAAAGAGGCCGATCCGGAAGATCTTTTCAATCCCGGAAAATTGCGACATGACTTTCCGCACAGTTCAATATATACTCCTTCTCTTAATCTACTCGAGCTGGAAGCCTTTATACTTGAAGTTGCCGACATGAAGGATCTCACTAAGTCAATTGCCTCATGCGTACGATGCGGTAAATGTAAAGAGGTATGCAATACCCACGTACCGGGATGCACAATGTTCTACAGTCCAAGGAATAAAATTCTGGCAGTAACCCTTATTACTGAAGCTGTACTCTATGAAGCGCAGACATCAAACAATCTGAGTTTCCAGAATTTCCGTATGCTGCGCGAGGTATCAGATCACTGTACAGGTTGTCACAACTGCTTCACACCATGCCCTGTAGATATAGATTTTGGACTGGTTACTCTAGCTATTAAAAATCTGCTCAACGACAGAAAGAGAGCCGAACCCAAACTGATCATCAGCTTTCTGCTGTTCTATCTGAAACGAAAGGGATATTATACCAATAAACTATTCAGACTGATTCTATTGAAATTCGGATTCTCAATGCAGAGACTTGGATATCTTCTAAACAAGCCGGTTAACAATATAACAAAAATTATTGTTCCAAAAATTAATGGTATCCTCCAGTCACGCATGTCAAAATCAGGAACTCCATCCCTCAGGGATTATCTTGGACTTAAAGGAACAAATACATTTTTTGCATTTCAAAATCCAGAAATTGATGTTGTTAAAAGTGTGGTTTATTTCCCCGGCTGCGGCTCTGAAAGAATGTTTCCTGAAATCAGTATTGCAACGATTGCTCTTCTCTACAACGCAGGAGTTCGTGTGGTAATTCCTCCTGAATATCTCTGCTGCGGCTATCCATTTCTTTTTAATGGAAGGCAAAAGGAAGCTGAAATTAAGAGTTATGAAAACCGTGTTCTGTTTCACAGGATGTCGGATATTATAAACTATATGGAAATAGAAGATGTAATCGTTTCATGCGGGACATGTTATGAAATGCTTCAGAAGTATAAAATAGAAAATATTTTTCCTAACGCTCAGATTACAGACATCAACGCGTTTGTAGCCAGAGAAGATCTTTATAAAAAGATACACAGGGACCCGATCTTTTATCATGATCCCTGCCACTCCCCTCTCAAAGATTATGGAGTTGATAAAACGTTTGATATTATACTGGGTAATAAACCCGTTTCAATCCCTAACTGCTGTGGAGAAGGGGGAACTATGTCACTCTCCTCTCCATCAATTTCAAACGATTTGAGGGAAAGAAAAACTCTCAACATAGCATCACTTTTTGAAAAGAAAGAGAACGTTACAGTTATCACCACATGTCCCCAATGTGCTCAGGGATTATCAAGAATAAGCGGTAAAGTCTCAGTTACCGGCAAATCGATGTCTATTTATCTTGCAGAAATTTTTCTTGGACGGGGATGGAAAAATAATTTTTTATCAAGTGTTGTTAAAAAAGATGGTGTTGAGAGAATAATACTTTAAAAAAACTCAAAATTGTCGAAAATTATAGATATAAATATTCGATTAAAAGGTAGAAATATGAAACATCTCCTGATCATTCTTTTTTTGATTACCCCAGTGCTTCTTTTCTCTCAGGATAAAGTTGCGGATAATAAAGCTTCTGAAACTAAAGTTGCTGAGAGCAAAGATAATAAATTCGATATAACTAAACAGCCGGTTCTCTCTGTTTTTACCAATCTTTTTAAATTGAAAAATTTAAATTTTTCAAAAGAGCGGAGGGACGACAAAGGGGAGATACTTGAAACACAGTTCCAGATTGAAAATCTGACAAATACATCTATGAATCTTTACATTTTTGTAATAGCAACAAATGAAAAAGATTTTGTTCCGGTTTCAAGCTTTGATAAACCGGATCTGGAAGATAATGACTTACTGAAACTTATTCAGACATATCCTGATGATGTATCAAACTATGAATATTTGGAAAAAGATCCTACCGGAAAAGAAATAAAAGTATACCAGAAATATCCGAAGGATATTAAAGCAGGTATTGATAAAAAAACCGGAAAGCCATATGAGTTAAGAGATGTTATAACTTTTCATGCTCGGCACTTTAGTCCATATATTAAGAAATATTACTTTTTCAATCAGATTACAATTCTGATATTTGATTCAGACGAAAAACTCATTTTCAGACAAAACTATAAAGTTAAAGAAGTTAAAAGGTAAAAATCCTCATCAATTCCATCTTAAGCTCAGAGAGGTTTGATACAATCAGGCCTCCTGAGTTCAATATAAAATATTCCACCTGAAGATTTACAACTGAACCTTCATTATCCCCGGATTTTCTGAAATCACTTCTGTAACCGCAGATCTTTTTATTCAAAGCAGCCGCATAACCTATCTCAGATGCAGTACCGCTGTCAACATCAGTGCCGTCCAGGACCGCCAGCATTCCGTCAGACTTTTCGATTCCATCCCTGTTATTTTCTGCAATTATTCTGTTAAGTTTTATCCACTCTGAACGTCTTACCTCATTGTCCTTAATGTTATTTACCCTTTCAATCAGATTTTCCGGTGTCAATTTCCATGGATCAATTATTGTTAAACCCAGTTCATAAAAAATCGGCGATATTTTTTCATACAGAAATAATCTCCCGGATTCTGAAAAACCAAGAGGGGATGCTATATAGATTTTATTCATTTTATTTCCTGTAAATTTAATTAGTAAGTAAAACTATAATTTCTGCCGATTCAAATAGTATAGGTAAGAGTCACAGAATCAGAGTTTTTATGACCATCCTAAAAAATCATTGACTCAATTTAATGGAAAATATTATTATTTTTCAAGATATTAATTAAAAAAAGAATCCGTCGGAGTAACTTTATGAAATATGGTATGGTCAAGCAGTTCTCGAATGCTGCTATTGATAATGCTTACAGTTTTATTTTTAAAATAGTCGATTTTGGAAAAATTCTAATAGAAGTATTCTGGGGATTTTTAGATATCTGGCTCGCATTTTTTGGAATATTCTATAATTTCTTTATGTATTTTTACTATATATTCCTTTTTATTATTGATAGAGGATCCGAGTCAAGCGGTCCCAATTTACGAACACGAAGCAAATCTCAGAAGGTATCAAGAATTCCATCTATCACATTAGATAAGACACCATCGGTAATACCATCTATGTATAGAGTAAAAACTGCAACGGCTGATACAGGCAAAGCTATATCGTCTGCTGTAGCAAGTGTCAGCACTAAAACCACTGTTACTGTTCAAAAAGGACTCAACCCTTTAAAAACAGCTCCCTCCAAGGGATCAAAGAAACCTTTCTTTAAATCTACTCTTGAATTCATTGTGGAATTTTTTGTAACAGTAAAAGATATTTTAACAAAACCGTTTATTCTTATTGCTGAATTTTTTGCCGGAAAGTTAACCCCGGTTAGAGAAAATGAACAGCAAAAACCGGAACAAGGAAGAAGAATAAGTCTTATTGATCAATACATGAAAGAGTATGAAAAACAAAAAAGAAAATAATAACTCCAATTTCTGGTAATAAAAAACCCGGTTATTCCGGGTTTTTTATTACTCAAACACTGCTGGTAAATATAGTTTCCCCCGCGCCTGAGGCGCGGGGAAAATAAATTTCACCGTTTTTTATTTTAATGCTTAAAGGCTCGCTGCCCGGTAAATATCATTGTAACTTTCGGATCAGCTTCATTACATGCTTCAATCGATTCAAAATCTCTTATCGATCCGCCCGGCTGAAGTATTGCAGATATCCCCTGGTCAATTATAACATCAACACCATCCCTGAAAGGAAAAAATGCATCCGAAATTGCAACCGATCCCTTAAGTCCGCCCTTTGCCTCAGAAGTCTCTTCATCAATTTTAATCTTATCTGAACTGTTACGCTCTCCTTTCTTAACAGATAATTCTAGCTCCTTGTAAGTAATACCATATCTGTCATGAGATAAGAGATCTGCATATTTAGTATAAGCCTTGAATATAGCGATCTCCGCTACTCCCACCCTGTCCTGCTCTCCTGTTCCAATTCCGACTGTTACTCCATCCTTGACATATATAACAGAGTTTGAGGTAACTCCCTGCTCTACATACCAGCCAAAAAGCATGTCATCAAATTCCCTGGAGGTAGGAGTCCGCTCAATACTGTATTTTTTTTCTTTATACTCTGTTAATGCAGGTAAAAAGTCATCTTTTGATTTAATTCTGGTAGTTGATGATTGCTGTACTATTAAACCTCCATCCATTAGAGATTTAAAATCCGGGAAGACTACATCCCTAAGCTCAGCGAGACGATCAATTCTCGGGATTTTCACTATTCTTAAATTCTTCTTCTTTTTAAGAATTTCAAGGGCAACTCCATCATACTCAGGCGCGACTACAACTTCAAGATAGAGATCAGCAATCAGTTCCGCGGCCTCTTTATCGCAAATTCTATTCATTGCAAGGCATCCGCCGAAGGCTGCAATTCTGTCAGCCCTGTATGCTCTGTTAAATGCTTCTGCAATGGATGAACCATATGCAGCACCACATGGATTATTATGTTTAACAATAACTGCGGCCGGTTTGTCCATGAGGTACTTTAATATATTAAGTGCATTATCTATATCAGTCAGGTTGATCTTACCCGGATGCTTTCCGAACTGAATCAGCATCTCCTCATCAATACCGCTTACAAATGCATTACCCGGCTTAATAAACTCACAACCGCCTAACACCAGATTGCCGTTTACCAGTTCATACATTGCGGCTTCCTGTCCGGGATTTTCCCCATACCTTAAACCTCTTTCAACTTCAACACCTTCATCATTGATTTTCCATATTCTTTTTTTATACTGAAGTTTCTGATTACCATAAATAATAGTCATCTCTTCAGGAAAATTATCATCAAGTATTGTCTGGTATGTTTTTTTAATATCTGTCATTTCCTACCCTCTATCATTCAATAACCGTAGATCCATCCATCATAATTACATCAAGAATAAATTCATTCCTTTTACTGCCAAGCGGTGTGTAGCCCATAAGCTGCCCTTTAAATTCAAATTTAGAATTCAATGTCAGCAGATCAATTGTATCTTTATTTTCCAGAAATACAAAAAAAATAAATTTCTGATTATACGCAGCTGAGTCTGAAGATTCTATAATAATACGATATTTTTTTTTATACCTTTCACTTGCGGATATACCGGTAATTATGCCGCGTCCAATAACAATTCTGTTTACTAAACCATCGAACAGTTCATCCCGTTGAATCAGCTGTCTGCCGTTAAAATCCCTGAAAAAAACAGAATCAAGGACTACATCCGATTCATCTCCGGAGGAAATCCCGCACATTAAGAAAATGAGTGCCGGTATTAGTAAAATATTTTTTATCAATTTATTCTTCATTTTTCAAATCTTCAAAATATATTTCATGCGTTCCTGAATCTCTCAAAACAATAATACTTCGAATTTTTCTTTCTGATGATCTGTATTTTTCTATGAAACTTTCAAGTGATGAAATTTTTTTATTATTTACTGAAATTATTACATCCCCCTCTTCAATCTCTTTATGGGGGCTTCTTGGAGAAAGATATGTCACCACTATATTTCCCGAAATGGCATCTTCATCAACTTCAACACCGTATGAATGAAAAAGCTGTTCCAGTTCACTTTGCAGTCTTACATACTCATCCTTCTCTCTCAAAACAAATTTAATATCAATAATTTTTCCATTTCGCGAGAGTAGTATTTCAATACGGGAACCGACACCCTTGTTACCGATTATTTTTGTTAGCGCGCCCAGACTATCTATTTTCTGATTATCAATTTCCTTTATGATATCACCCTGTTTAATACCCGATGTATCTGCCGGGGAGTTCCTTATAACTGAGAGAACCTCAACACTTCTATTTTCTTTATTCTGAGAAAAACTTTTTTCTCTTGCTACAAATCCAAGCCAGCCCCTTTTTACTCTTCCAAAACTTGTGAGATCAAAACAGACCTGTTTGACAATATTTGACGGAATAGCAAAACTAATTCCCTGAAATCCCCCCGATGCCGATCTTATAGCAGTATTAATACCGACCATTTCGCCGTTTAGATTTACCAGCGGTCCCCCGGAATTCCCGGGATTAATTGATACATCGGTCTGGATAAAATCTTCAATATCAGTAAATCCGATATTATCTCTCCCTTTAGATGAGACGATTCCTGCAGTTATTGATTGCTTTAGACCATATGGATTCCCTATGGCTATAACCCATTCCCCCTCATTCAACTCATTCGAATCCGCAAGTTTTAGAGGGATAAATTTTTTCCCTTCTTCATTATTAAGTTTTAATACGGCAAGATCAGTTTTATAATCTGAGAGAAAATATTTCCCGTTCTGAAAAAGCTGAAGTTCATATGTAGTTCCATCATTGCAGACTGCTTTAAAATAATTTCCCTTTTTAACAACATGGTAATTAGTAACTATAAAGCCGCTTTTTGAAATGATAGTCCCTGTGCCGTATGACATTCGAGTGAGTTTAACTACTCCATCTACTTCCCGTTTTTCATATGCTACAATATTTACTACTGAGGGTTTTGCAATCGATGCCGCGCTAACGAAATAACTGTTGAAGTTTACAGGATTTGCACTTAAACCCGCGGATGAAAATATCAGTAGAATTAAATAAAACTTTCTCATATTCATTCCGTTACGATGTCAAAATAACTTTTTTCTTTTGTAATATTATACCGGTTCAGGTCAATTGATTTTCCTGAGGGTTTATTTTTTAATTTTCCTTTAATATTATCCAATCCGGATAATAACGAATAGATTCCCACCGCAACTCCTTCTGCAATTGCATCCTGCCTGTTTAGGAGAACATCCCGATCCCATTTTCTATCGAGATACCCTAACTCAATGTACGCGCTGATTGCATTGATAAGCAGAGGAACAGACCAGGTTGAGACAAAGGGCCTGCCGGGAATCTTATCTTTATTTGCCGCACCAGTTTCATTTAAAGAAAACAGAACGTATTTGATAATTTCATATGTTGCCATATAATTATCTCCCCCAAAATCCTTAAAACCCGTTCCTCTTCTATACTCTTCGTAGACAGACTGCTCTCTCTCCCAGAAACTCCCCTCTTCCCTGAATGATTTATAATCTGAGGAATATCTGGAATTCACCGGATGCTTTTCTGCTACAATATCCCAAAAAGGATCATCGCTATATTTCCATGTTACCATATTATATTTATAGCCATTATAATCTTTCAAGTCAGTCTTATAATTCTTTTTTATTCCATAACCTGTAAAATATTGAGCTGAATCTTTAAAGTATGCATATCTGGAGGAAACAGTATTCGATTCTCTAAACCATGAACGAAGGATACCGTTATCATTCAGATCCTTTCCGGTCTCCTCTGACTGGAGCCTGAATAATCCTTTTTTTAAGACATTGTAAGGGGGAACTATTATACCATTCATGCCTTTATATTCAGGTGGTGCAGATTTAGCAAGATGGAGAGATACAACAAGATGAGGTTTATATTCATTTATTTTCGAAATACGTCCCTTAACCATATCGCCATTAGGGGCCGGGAAATCGTACAATCTGTAATCTGCATTTGGATCACTGCTGGTCTTGATTTTCTCTTCAGAGATTGATTCGGCCCTGCTTAGTATTGTTTCTATATATATTTTTTTTATATTGCTGTCTGTATATTTCTTCAGAATAAGTTTAAACTGTTCAAAATCACCATCTTTTGAACAGTACGACAGGAGATGAATTGTCTTCAAAGCTATATTATAAACAATCTGTTTTTCGTAGATATTTTTATAAATTGCACCCTCTGCGAAATTATCAAGATATTCCGCAGTGATCATATCAAATCTGTCACCGTGCTTTTTCTTATCATTAAGAAAAACACCACCATGTCCCGGATCTATTACTACCCTAAAAAGCGGGAACTCATTCTCCTGGATATTTTTATCTGGAATGAATGCAAGTAAAGTCAGGATGCATAATATTAATACCCGCTTTTTTCTCATTTCTTTTAAAATACAGTTCACTTAATAATTAACATCCATTATATAAAATACAGAAATATAATATTACAAAAAATCAATAATATATATAATCTCTGCTTTGTAATGGTTCAGTTAAAACGTACTTCATCACAATTTTAAATAGTTACAGAAGATTGAATCTTTTTAAATTAAAAAAAGGGGGTATTAAACCCCCTTTTTTTATTGGTAAAACATTTTAAATTATAACTTACTTAGGAGCTGTAGTTGATTCACCGGCTTTCTGTTCGCCTTTCTGAATCTCTTCATAAATTCTGTTTCTGTTATCAGCTTTATCTTTTTTGTATTTTTCTTTAATATCTTTAATTTTCAGACCATCAGTTTTGCCGTCGCTTTCATCTGAATAAGCAACTGTTTCAAGAATTCTTATAGCATACGCTTTTGCAACTCTGTAATGATAAAGAGACTGCTCATAATTCTTCGCTGTATACTCATTATTTCCATCATCCATTTGACCATATGCAATCTGGAGTCTGCTCTGATTCTGTAAAAGTTCTTTATGCTTGTTCGGATCAGATCTGATTTTCTGATTTAAGTGAAGTGCAATAATCTGTTTGTGACACTCATCCATAATTGCCTGTGTATCTTTATTATACTGTTCAGACATTTTTTTCATGAGTTCAGAAATCGACTGCTGGTTTCTTTCATACCATACTCTGGCAAAAATCATATCTCTTTTATAATAAAGCTCTGTAGCTCTTTTGTACTCTTCATAAATTTTGTCATAATCAGCTTTCCAGCCTTTATCAAAATTCGCTACAATAACATTAAGAAGATAGATCTGCTCGAGGTTCTGTTTTATTAGTTTAGCTACAACATCCTGTGCATGAAATTTTGCAAGGTACGATTCATCAGGTTTTTCCGCCTGGTTAAAATTTTCATTAAGCTTATCTGTACCCTTTGGATCAAGCTCTTTCAATTCCTGAGATGAAGCTGATAGGCTGAATACCATAATGAAGGATATTAGAACCAAAAAAATTCTTCCGTAATTCATAATCTTTTATCTCCTAAATAAAGATAACCAATTTTAAGCATCCATACTTAAAATATAATATCACATTTATGTTAATATTATATAATCGTTTTAATATCGACAACATTTTTTTTATTTTTTATCGAAATAAATATCGATATTATGATTATTGGTACTAATTATGTCCCTTGATCTGCAAAAAGATGTTTTTTTAATGCGAAGAACAACATTTTGTTGTTGAAATTATTCTTATTCAAACAATAGTAAAAATAATAATTATACGGAGTTAGCCATGAATGACTTTTCTCAAACCATATTGAAATATGTGGTAATAGTTTTTTTGATCTTTATTGCTTTTAAGTTTTTAATCCCTATGCTGCTGCAGCTTATAGGAATGATTCTGATTTTTATTCTGAAAGTTATAATGTGGGGCGCAATTATTGTTGTTCTATATTTTCTCGGTAACTTCATATATCAGTCACATAAAAATAATGGTTGATTAATGGGCTCTGATTTTTATTTTAGCAGATACTGTAATCATCTTGTGAAAACCGCATGGAAAATATGAATATTAAAGAAAAAGTATTGAAGCTTGAGAAAATTGCTCTAATCTTAGTGGCAGTTTTTTCTATTGTCGGCGGACTGATATTCGGATTTATCACCTCTGAAATTAAGAATTATTCTGGAATACACAATCTGAAAAAATTCCAGCCAAGCATTCCCACCAGACTTTACGATGTTAATGGAGAACTTATTGCTGAATTATATCAGGAAAAAAGAGATCTCATTACATTTAAAGAACTTCCTCATACCTTGATCAATGCATTTCTTGCACAGGAAGATAAAGAATTCTATGAACACTTCGGCATAAATCCCATGGCCATTGTAAGAGCAATGGGTAAAAACTTCATAGCTTCGGTAAAATCCTTCAGACCCACTATCGTTCAGGGTGGTTCAACGATTACTCAGCAGCTTGCAAAACAGTTGTTTACTGAGAGTGAGAGAACATTTGCCAGAAAAGCTCTTGAAGCAATACTTGCACTTCAGATAGAAAAAAAATTCTCTAAAGAAGAAATTCTGGAGATGTATTTTAATCAGATATATCTTGGGCACGGCTGTCATGGAATATCAACCGCATCAAAATTCTTTTTTGATAAAGAAGTAAAACATATGTCGCTAATCGAAGGGAGTGTTCTTTCTGCACTTCCATCTAAACCTGAGGGTTATTCCCCTCTTAAATATCCCCGTGAGGCTCATAGTAAAAACAAAGATACTCTTACTAGAATGGTCAACGCAGGATATCTTACACAAAAACGATCAGAAGAAATTTACGAGGAGTTCTGGCCCCCGTTTATTGAATCTCTAAGAACTGAATTCCCTACAAAAACAGCAAAATCAAAAGATGAAGATAACGCGCCTTATTTTACCGATTATGTTAGACAGATTCTTGATGCGCGCTTCGGGAAAGATATAATGTATAACGAAGGATTAACTGTATATACAACACTTAATCTTAAAAGGCAGAGAGTTGCGCAGAAATATATGAGTGACGGACTTATTGAACAGGATAAAATTTCCACAAGAATGAATTCTTTTTACAATAGCGCCGTTGATCGAAGTTTATTTGGAGCTTACAACACTCTTAGAATGATTTTCAGTCTCCCTTCGGTAGTTGTAGTTAACGATCTTGATACTCAGTTTAAAAAGAATATGGTTGATCAGCTTGTTGATTCCATGGAGATTCTGACTCTCCTTTCTGATACTCCCAAAAATTATAATATAGTAGAAGCCTTCCGGACGCAGATTTCAGGGATATCTTCCTCGATGAAGGTTGAAGGGGCATTTATTGCAGTTGAGCCGCCGACTGGTTACATCACAACAATGGTGGGGGGATCAGAGTTTGAGGTTTCGAATCAGTACAACAGAGCAGTTCAGGCTAGAAGACAACCGGGATCATCCTTTAAACCCTTTGTTTACGGTTCTGCAATTTATAATAAATGCATAAGCACCGCCACTGTACTTCCAGATGTTCCTATAATTGATGTTGACGCAGCCGGTTCAACCTGGTCTCCGGAAAATTATGAAGGTGATTTCTCTGGAATGGTTAATATACAGAAAGCTCTTGCTCAATCGATAAATATCATTTCAATCCGTATATTTGATCTTGTGGGCGCCGATGGAGTTATAGATTATGCGGCTTCAATGCTTAAAGTCCCAGAAACCAGGTTTACTCCGGGTCCTGCCTTAGCTCTTGGAACTGTGGATCTTACTCCCCTTGAACTTGCAACCGGATATGCAATATATGCAAATAGGGGACGCGATGTTATTCCCTTTGCAGTACGTTATGTGATTGACAGAGACGGAAATGAGCTTGTTAATATAGAAGAGGAAGTCGGAAATATAATTGCTTCTAAAGAAATTGAGGGAACAATACAGATTATTCCTGAATCAGTTGCATATATTATGACCGATCTTATGCGTGGAGTTGTTGAACACGGAACTCCTTCTTTTGCTATTAGAAATCAGGCTGGATTTACAAAAGCAGCAGCCGGTAAAACCGGAACTACACAGAACTGGACCGATGCATGGTTCTGCGGTTACACTCCTGATATTGCAGCTGTTGTATGGTTCGGCTATGATAAATCTTTTATGACACTGGGAAAGGGTCAGGCTGGTGCCGGTCTCTCAGCTCCGATTTGGGGATATTACATGAAGGAAGTATATAACGGTATGCCGGATCCGGTTTTTGCAGCAAGACCTGACGGAGTAGTTAATACAGGCGTATGCTGGTACACAGGATTGATACCGGGACCTAATTGTAACAAAATATCCGGCGGTATAGGGCTTAAAGGTAGCGGACCTGATAAAGTCTGTGATGGAAAACATTACGAGATGAAGTCTGTTCTTGAAAGATATATGGAAAAAGAAGGATTGACAGAATAGAGATATTTTAATTTACTGACAGTTCTTTTTATTTTGTATATATTGTATTCAATTAGTTAACGAAACTATTATTTCTCATTCCTTGGGAAATAAAACAGGAGTTGCAGAATGTTTAATGTTGGTGATAAAATTGTATATCCTATGCATGGCGTAGGAGAAATTGAAGGGATTGAAAAGAAGGTAGTTCTCGGAAAAAAGAATGAATACTATATGATTACAATCATCAGCAATGGTATGAAAGTTATGATACCAGTTAATAATGCAAAAGAGATAGGAATAAGAAGTATTATCCCTAAAAAAGATATTAAAAAAGTAATGGCAATTCTCGAAACCGAAGCAGTTGCAATAGAAGAGGACTGGAAACTTCGTTATCAGAATAATATTGATAAAGTTAAAAGCGGCTCTATATATGAAGTTGCAGAGGTTGCAAGAGATCTTTTCAAGAGGGGTAGTGAAAAGGAACTTTCTATAATGGAAAGAAAACTTTATGAAAATGCCTACCAGCTGATTACTTATGAAGTAGCAATGTCTAAAAGTATTGCCATTGATGAAGCTGGAAATATTGTTTCTGAGGCTCTCTCTTCCGGATTAAAAGAAGTAGAATAGCCCGCAGCCTCAATACATGAAACCGGTTTGACAGCCGGTTTATCTTCATTTAAAACTTCTACTTTACGGATTCATTTCTTTTTTTATTAAACAAAAAAAAATTTTTTTCATCATATTATATATTATAATATTATCATCGTTTTAATCAGGAGTCTCATTATGTTAATAATTATTTTCAGAACTCTTTTTATAACAACATCTATACTTTTTACTACTCTTTTCTACTCGTCATATTCACTGACTACTGTCATAATAGCAGGCAGCATTGCCGGATTGGCAGCATTATGTATCATTATAGTAATTGAATATGTTTCACACAGTTTTCAGTCACGACAGCTTCTATCAGCCTTAATTGGTCTCCTTATAGGATTAGTTGCCGCTCATCTGATTGTCAGCGGTCTCAATTCAATCGAAATTGAACTTATAAAAAAATATTCCGGGATTATCAAACCTCTGCTTTACCATATTTCTGGTTTTGCAATTATGATATTTTTCCTTATAAATCATGAAGATATCAGCTTTTTGGATAAAATTATCGCAGTGGGAATTAAAGACTCTGATGTTCAGATACCTTATAAAATCCTTGATACAAGCGTAATTATAGATGGCAGAATTGCTGATATCTGTGATACAGGATTTCTTGAGGGAATACTTGTAATTCCGAATTTTGTACTTCATGAGCTGCAGATGATAGCAGATTCTGCTGATTCAATAAAAAGAAACAGAGGACGCAGAGGTCTGGATATTTTAAACAAAATGCAGAAAGATCAGTCAATCATGGTAAAAATATCAGATATGGATTTTAAAGACATCCCAGAGGTTGATGCTAAACTTGTTCAGCTTGCAAAGGTTATGAAGGCGAAGGTAATAACAAACGATTTCAATCTCAATAAAGTTGCGGAATTCCATGGAGTTGATGTTCTGAATATAAACCTTCTTTCAAATTCTCTGAAACCAATTGTTCTCCCCGGTGAAGAGATGCGAGTTCACCTTGTTAAAGAAGGTAAGGATTCTAATCAGGCTATTGGATATCTCGACGATGGAACTATGGTTGTTGTGGAAAATGGAAGACGCCGGATGAATGAGGAAGTTGATGTAACCGTAACATCGGTCCTTCAGACAACTGCCGGAAGAATGATTTTTACGAGGTTAAAGGAAGAATAATTTGAATCTTCTTGCTTTGACCGGGAGTCCCAGAAAGAACAGTTTTTCGACAAATCTTCAGAATCAGTTTTTAAATCCCTTTGCCGAAAAGGGATTTAAAATTAATATAATAAACGCTTACGAAGCTGATGTACAATCATGTACTGCCTGCGGCATCTGCGGTACTGAATCACATTGCATTTTTGATGACTCCATGTCTGATATATATAATCTTATAAGGGATGCAGACATTATCTCAATAGCATCACCTCTATACTTTTCCTCTTTCCCTGCTCCTCTAAAATCAATAATCGACAGATGTCAGCTCCTGTGGGAAGAAAATAGAAAAACGGGTTTGAAAATTAAAGAGAAAAAAGGTTTCTTCTTCTGCAGCGCCGGGTCTGATTACAATGAAATTTTTTCCAGTGTACTCACCAGTGTCAGACATTTCTACAACACAATAAATACATCATTTGATATAGATAACACGGTTCTGATTAAAAACTCCGATATGACAGATCAAATATCTCCTGAAATTCTGGAAAAATGCCGAATGCTTGGAGTTAAATATTCCGATTAGTAAATAAAAATACTGCAAGTAAACAGGCTGAAATTTTATGAAACTAATCGCATCTGTAACTCTTAAAATGAAAAAAGTTATCCTCCCGCAATTTATATCTACGCTTTATAAACATAATATTGAAATAAACATGGTTAACCTCACAGAATCGGACGGCAAATGGGAGGATTATACAGTAGAGATTATCTATTCATCAAAAAAAGATCTTGTAAGGCTTGTTGAAACTCTCAAAAAAAACAGCGAATATTTTCAGGATATAACTGTCACAAATACCCTTGAAGATAAAATTAAAGGTGGAGTTTTAACCACAGCAAGTAAGATCGAAATTGAAAACATTAATGATGTATGGACAGCTTTAATCGGAAGCAATAAACTTATACATGAAAAAATTGAGGCCGGTCTGCAGAAAAACTATTGTGCCAGCTTTAACAGTGTTGCGCTGATAAGCGGAATCAAAAACACAAACAATCCGGATATCAACCGTTATTATCATCTATATGCCGATTCAGAGAGAGATTCGGTTCTTATTGGAAAATTTGCAGGTAAAAACGCATTCCCCATTGTTATTAAATATAATTCAATAGAAGATATGATTAAGACAATTAAAGGAATTGAAGAAAGTTTCTGCTGTTTGCGGATAATGAATAATGATGAAGATGGTTACTTATTCTCAAATATTATTGATGCTGTATCAAGACCATTAATTTTTAAAGAGCTTGATGAAAATCCCACTCACTATCTTGCCGTTATTAATACAATTATAAGAAACCACGGCATAGTTCCCGGCGACACATCCGTCGGGATTGTCGGACTCAATAACAGTACTATAAGACTCACATCTCTGCTTGTGAGAGCCGGATATATGAAGGTTCTTGGGCATGATACCAATGAGCGGCAGATGATGAACTTTGAAGGTAAAAAGGGTCTTGCAACTACTGTGGAAAACGTAATCTCAAACTCTGACATATTACTTATCATGGATGAAAAAGTTTCATATGATTATATTAACAGTTTCAGAGCAGGACAGATTATTGTTTCAGGAATTACAACCGATATCGGTGATACTGCATCTCTGAAAGAAAAAGGTGTCAGGGAATTTATAAAAATTGAAGAGACCGATACTTTATCTCTACTTCCGGCTCTGATAAATGCAATTCTTATCAGCTCGAAAAGATTCTTCTCTGATGATATGCTGATATCTATAGCAGATCTGGTTTCAAAACAGATGGAGAATAAGTATGATCTTCCGGGACTTTTCAGTGATATAAGTTTTCAAATAGAAAATCTTATTTTAAAAGAAAAAAAATAAATCATTCCGGTTCTGCATCTTCATTTTGTGGAGTAAACACGATGTTTGCCTGACGGGATAGAATTGTATGTTTCTGAAACGACGACCAGGTTCCGTCGACCGCAGTAAGATCTTATATATTCTCGTGATATAATCAGATTTCTTTCTTAATTAGAATCCAGTTAATCTCTTTATAGTTAAATTTTGAGACTTTATAATTAACATCAGGCTGCTTAATTATAACTTCTCCCTTGCTGTCAATAGTATTCAAATCGATTTTATCAAATGCGGAATGCTTTGAAAAGACTCTCTCCTCCGCAGAAGTAACTCTGATTATTCCATCCCTGCTTGCAATTTCCGTTCCCGCTTCAAGTATCTCACTTATTTTTTTTATATCAACCTGAAGTATAAGTATTCCATGAAAATTTCCCTCAACATACACAGGCGAAGAAATATACAAGGAGTATGAGTTAGATGAGGGTGAGAGAAGCGTGACATCTTCAAAAAAAACACCCGTTCTATTTGAAAAACATTTCAGTAGCGGGATTAAATCGTGACCATTATTAACATTTATTCCGAATAACTCATCGTTTCTGCTGGTGTAGATAATATCGCCATTTTTATTAATAAGAATATAACCAAGATATATCCCTTCAGTTACTGATTTGATCATCTCAGTTATATCATCCTTCTCGAGGAGATAATACTTTTTACCGCCGCGGTCCATCTTCCAAAGATGAGTCAGATGCTGTATTACATTATGAGTCTGTAAAACGTTCCCTGCTTTAACTGAATCTGATTCCGACCTTTCAAAAAACTTTTCCAGCGTATCGATATTTCCAGATTTTACACTTTCGATCTTTAAAGGTTGAGTGGTACACGAAGTTAAAATCATTAAAAGTATTATTGAGTAAATCCGGGTGATCTTCATTAATATCCGCCGCCATTAAAGTCTGATATTAACTTATCGTAATATTTGATGCCCCACTTTAGTTTAACTTCTGAAGAGGTGTATATTTTTCCATGAAAACACGCTTTGTCAGTCCAAAGCTTATCACAAGTTTAATATTATCTCCAGTCCCTTCTATACTGAAAATTCTTCCAACTCCGAATTTAGGGTGCATTACACTCTCTTTTACGCTGAATCTTGACCCGCTTTCATCGGTATCACTCTTTTTCTCAAAAAGTTCGTCAATATACGATTCTTTAGGTTTGCTCTGGTAAGATGATTTGTTTTGATATGAAGCTTCGCTTTTATTTTCAACATATTGTTTAGTTTCACTCTGCGTGTAAGTCTCACGCTGACTTGCTCCACTATACCCAAATCCCTGAGATACATAACTTGTCCTGAGTATAAACTCCCAGTTTATCTCATCAATAAATCTTGATGGAAGTTTATTCTCTGTGCCTGCATAACCTCTGCGCAATTCGGCATTTGTTATGTATATCCGATCCATCGCCCTTGTTAGACCGACATAACAGAGCCGTCTCTCCTCTTCAATCCCCTGCTCTGTATCGATGGAAAATTTATGCGGAAAGGTATTCTCCTCCATCCCGGTTAGAAAGACTACGGGGAATTCAAGACCCTTTGCGTTATGTACTGTCATTAGCGTTACACAATCAGTTTTCTCATCTGGGTTTTCCTCAGGATTCTGTTCCGAGGTGTAGAGCGCAATATCCTGTATAAACTGTTCCGGTGTTGCCTCCGGATCGGACTGTTCGTATTCGAAAATACTGTTTATAAGTTCATCTATATTATCAATGCGGGAGTTGCTTTCAAGGGTATTCTCCTCGCGGTAGGATTCGCGATATCCTGTTATATCCACAAGATTTTTCATAAATTCCGAGAGTTTTAAAGTTGTTGGAATTCTTTTCATATCCGCGAGAAGTTTATCTATTATTTTTCTAAAATCATCAAGTCCCTTCGGAACACGCCCTGTCATAAGCTCATCCCGTATAACCTTCCATTCACTTACACCGTCAGCTTTAGCAATCTCCGATATTCTGTCCTGAGATGCCTTCCCTATACCGCGAGCCGGAGTATTAACAATTCTGAATAATGCTATGGAGTCCGCCGGATTTACCAGAAACTTCAGGTACGCAAGACAATCCTTGATCTCTTTTCTTTCATAGAACTTCTGACCGCCGATTATTCTGTATGGAAGTTTCTCTCTCCTTAAAAAATCTTCGAAGATCCTTGACTGCGCATTAGTTCTATAAAATATGGCAAAGTCATGATTTTTCAGATTCTCCTTTGATTTGAGAGAGACAATTGTATTAACTACAAATTCACCCTCGCCATATTCGTTGTTTGTTTTACACCACGTTACAGGCTCGCCGTCACCGCGGAATGCTACTATATTTTTCTCTTTTCTGGTTTCGTTATGTTTAATTACACTATGTGCTGCATCGAGAATCTGTTTACTTGAACGGTAGTTCTCTTCAAGAGTAATTACCTTTGTTCTGTCGTAATCTTTTTCAAAATTCAGAATATTTCTTATGTCAGCTCCGCGCCAGGAATATATTGACTGGTCATCATCTCCGACTACGCAGATATTTTTTGTAGCGGCTGAGAGATATTTTGCAATAAGATACTGCGAGTAGTTTGTATCCTGATACTCATCGATCATGAAATAACGCCACATATTCTGCATTTCGCTCAATGCTGACGGAGATTTTCGAAGAAGTTCCACGGTCTTGACAAGCAAATCGTTGAAGTCAAGTGCATTGTTCTCTGCCATTTTCATCTGGTATTGAGAGAAGATCTCTCCGAAGTTGAAAGAGAAGTAATCCGGTATCAGTTTGTTGACATCCACTCCCTCGAGAAATTCCTCTTTGTCTTTAACCTCTGAAATTTTTGATGATATCATCGAAGGTTTAACCTTTTTCGGATCGAGTTTCATATCGATGAGTATACGTTTGATCACATCCTCCTGATCACCCATATCATATATTGTAAAATTTTTTGTTAGTCCGATATCCTCACCAAATCTGCGGAGTATATACACAGCTGCCGAGTGGAATGTTTTTATAAAAACACTGTTCCCCTGAGATCCGGCAATCTTTGCTACCCTGTTTCTCATCTCCTCAGCTGCCTTATTGGTAAATGTAACAGCAAATATATTCCAGGGCTTTACTCCGTTTTGAATGAGATGCGCAATCCGGTGTGTGATTACCCGTGTTTTTCCTGAACCTGCACCGGCAAGTATTAGAAGCGGACCATCGGTGTGAAGAACTGCCTCTTTCTGATTATCATTAAGATTTTTTAGAAGATCCATTATTACGTCCTGAGATTTTATAGTTTTACAGATATTTTCGCAGTAAAAACCGTGTTATATTTCTGACAATATTTTTCTGAATCAGTTAACATGAATTAATATACCTGCTCACAAATCAGTGGTATTTTCTCTCCGCCGCGCCGTTGGCGCGGCGGAGAGAATTTCGCCAAAGTTTTATGAGCTATTACGAATTAATCAAATAGTGGCAAAAATGGGCAAGTTATTATTTTTTAAAAGAGAAAAAAACATATCAAATCATAGATTTAACTTTAAGGATTAAATTTATATATGTGACATCCATCACAGACTTACATCATTGTTATATATTATAATAGGGAGTACTTTAAGTTATAACAACTGGAGGATTATTATGCAGACTGAATGGAAAGGAACTCTATCTGTCAGTATCGGTGAGACCGAATTAACCGTTCATGAACTTCACTCTCTAAAACCGGGTGATGTTATTCTCACTGACCGTGAGGCCGGTTATCCGCAAATTGTTCTCTTCAACAATCTCCCCATAGGTTTATGTACAATAGCCGTATTCGGAAGAGAGGGTACACTGGGAGTACGTATAGCCGACTCTGATTTTCGTCCTGAGTTCAGGATCAACACAGAGCGTCAGGATCTGCTTGGGGAACTTCTTCCTGTTTCTGTCCGGTTCGGTTCTTTGAATATCGATCTCACTGATGCAGTAAAATTTCGAACAGAGAGTTATATAAATCTTGGTGTACCATCAGACACGGAGGATAATGCTGATCTGTATGTTGCGGGAATTCCCTTTGCTAAGGGGCAGGTTATCTGCTCCGGGGAGATGATGGGAATAAGAATCGTCAGTATCGCAAATCAATTTCCGTCTAACGATATTATTCGCACAACGGGAAAAGTTGCCGATGCGAAAACAAGAGACTCTGCAAAAACATATGATTTCCGTATGCCGGACTGGTTCTCATTTAATCAGATGGAACGTCTGTCTGCAATACACTCTCTTGCGGCACGGAATATTGAAGCAGCATTCAGCCGGCAAAATCATATATTACAGGATCTTACATGTACATACACCGATCAGTGTAATATGAAAGAGGCACGTGATCTGATGACATCCCGTAATCTAGAGTATAGTTTTACTGCTGAGAATCGAACAATAAATGCTCATTCTTTTAATAAAGAAATAATTCCAGCCGTAATTTTTGAAGCCTCTGATTGTAAAATTCCCTTACGTGAAGAAACAAAAAAGATGATTAAAGAATACAGTATGGCGCAAAGTGAACTTACTCAAAAATCACCGGTTTACTTTTTTATTTACCCGGACCTGGCAAAATCTATTATATCAGATAATATCGAAACACAAAAAAGTTTTCTTTCCTGTTTCGGCAGCGGATGGAAAAAACATGTTGATTTTCGTCTGGATACAGTATCAGATAATTCATTCGATATAAAACTGGAGAGGGATATGGCTGTCGTAATCGAGCTTGGACATGGAAAAGAAAAGCCCCTGATCGGCATCGTTTATCCAGCCAGAACGCTTGAGCCATATCTTCAAATTCTGGGACGATAAAAATGGAATCAGCCAGAGTACACTCCCCATTTAACAAAATGAATGACTCTCAGTGGAATACTGTAAGACATGCTGGAGTGATCCAGTCTATGAGAAAAGGAAAATCCTTCTGGTATCAGGGGGATAGAGCGCATTTCTGTTTTGTAATTATTTCCGGAACGGTCCGTACACAGATGTACCGATCCGATGAAAGTGCCCTCGACCTTGGATTGTTCAGCTCCGGCGACTGGATCGGCGTAGCAGAGCTTCTTCTTTCAGGTCCGTATATGACAGACTGCATCGCTTCTGAAAGCTGCGAAGTTTTATCTTTCTCCAAGTCCGGTCTTAATCAGCTGCTTTGTATACCGGTTATTCACAGGTGGTTTCTCGATGAAATGGCCCGCCGGCAATATGCCTTATTTTCACGTGTAGAATTAATGCGTCCCATTGACCGGCTTATCCGATATCTTTCTGAAAAAGACAATGCGAAAAACACCATCATTAACTGCACACAGGAAGAGATTGCAGAATCGATAGGTACTACGCGTGAAACAGTAAACCGTAATCTCCAGAAGCTTCAGGATGAAGGATTAGTTCGCGTTGGACGCGGATGTGTGGAAGTAGTTGATTATGAAAAACTTATTAGATATTCGCTGCAGTAATTACTTTTCAGTTATATTTTTAAATTTAACAGTTATTCATACACCAAAGTGAGTTCTAACCTGACACTATGGACTTACCCCAACGGCCGATTTTATCTCTATTAAAAATTATACGATTACAGATTTAAGCAATGAACTCACTGCGTTAAGGAACTGCTCTCTTTCAACCGGTTTGCTTATAAAATCATTCATCCCTGCTTCAAGACAATGTTTTATATGATCCTTGTATGCGTGTGCGGAGAGTGCGGAGATAGGTGTTTTTACATTCATATTGTGAGTGTTTCTGATTATGCGTGTTAAAAAAAGACCGTCAAAATCGGGCATATTTAAATCCATAAGAATAATATCGTATTTAACGGTATCAACCTGAAACAGCGCATTTTCACCGTTTATAGCTTCATCCACCAGAGCTCCGGCTCTGCTGAGTATGGAATTAAAGTAAAACCTGTTTATAGCATTATCCTCCACTACAAGAATTTTTTTGTTTATAATAATAGTGTGGTCGCTCTCCTTTGCAGACTCCACACGGTTTTCCTGTTCAGAGATTTTTTCAAGAGGAAGTTCCACAGTGAAGATTGAACCCTTTTCCGGCTGACTCTCAACATTGATGGTGCCATTCATCATTCTGATAATCTGGGAAACGATTGATAGTCCAAGACCAAGACCGCTCTGGTTTTTAACATAATCGTTTTCGATACGTGTAAAAGCTTCAAATATTGTATTTATTTTATTCTTCTCGATTCCTATTCCAGTATCCGTAACTTTTATAGTGAGCTTATTGTCAACAGAGACAATTAGTTCTATGCTCCCTCTCCTGGTATACTTTATTGAATTTGTAACAAGATTGATGATAATCTGAGAGATACGTGTTTTGTCGCTGAAAACAATTGCATTTTCTGGAACAGCTTTTTTTATAAATGTAAGATTTTTGTTTTCTACCTGATCTTTTATTCCTATTGAAATATTATCCATCAGATCGCCCAGACTGAAAAAACTGTTTTTTATGGAAATCTGATTGTTTTCAATTGTAGTGAAATCTAGCAGATCCTGTATAAGAAAAAAAAGATTTTCCCCGGACTGCTTTATCATCTGAACTGTATGGATATCCTCATCCTTGAGATTTCTCTCAAGCATCAGGCTGGAGATACCCAGTATTCCGTTAAGCGGAGTTCGAAGTTCATGACTCAATGTTGCAAGGAATCTGTCTTTAGATTTGTTTGCCTCTTCTGCGATATGTTTGGCAATTTGTAGTTCGCTGTTCTTCTGCATCAGAGAACTTTTAGTCTCTTCAAGTTCAAAGTTTCGTCTGTCAAGTTCCTCTCTTTCTTCAGCGAGTTTTTCTGTTCTTTCAATGACTTTCTGTTCAAGTTCAGTTTTTGCAGCTTCAAGTACCCCGGAATACAGTTTGAGGTTTTGCGTCATCAATCTAAACCTGCGCCCTATAATAATTGCCTGCATAATCATCATAATCAGCATGCCGAAATACGTTAAACGGGGCATGTGCGAAGCCCAACCCATAAAGGACATTAACAGATCATAAATTGAAGTAAGAATAAATACAAAAAGACCTCCAATCAGGATCTGTGCTTCAGTATCTTTTTGCGTAAACGCACGGTATGCAACAAAACCGAATGGGAAGATCATAAGCGGTATTGCAAACGTTTGAAATATGGGAAGAAATCTTTCATAGAGAAATATCGGCCCTGCAAAAGAAGAAAGAACTCCTGCTATGAAAAACACTGAAAATATACGAGCAACCCATTTTATGATTTTTTTATAACGGTCTTTAAAAACCTGATCAAAATAAAATACAAGTGACGGAGGAGCAAGGAACAAGGCATAAAGTTCAACATAAATATCCCACTTGCCCAGGCTAAAAAAGAATCCGCGCCAATGTGTTGTGGAATAATTCCAAATACCCATGGAGAGCAAAAAAATTCCGAAGGCCAGATAAAGACCGCCTTCACGCGGCGCACGAATAAACATAAAGATCATGAATATGGATAATGACAACACCAGAAAAGATATGATGGCTCTTGGCGCATCTTTGCGGAGCTGCTTTATGTGTATAGCATGAATTGAGCCTATAAGTATACCTTTTGCCAGACCAATGCGTTTTGCACCTTCAGAATATACTCTTATGTAGACGTACTTTCCTGTGTTATCTTTAGTATATGGAATTAAATGAAATGAAAAACCTGAAAATGAAGACAGATTGCCGCTTGAATCTACCCCATGCTGATACACGTTTTTTCCATCTATATATACCTGAAATGTATAAAATGCCCATGGAATATATATGCAAGGGTCATTCCAGTTGTTGTTTCTAAGCGCCTTTTTGTACCAGATGAAGTTTTTCCCTTCACGGCCAGGGGGACTATCCAGCTTTTCTACCGGCTGCCATCCTGCTTCACTTTTCGTCCATGCCGGAACACCATCAGCATCTATCGGTGAATCTCCCCACTGCATCTGCCATCCATCATCAAATGTTTCAAATTTATCACTCAGCCGCATTTTATCAAACTGATTCAATTGAGCATTTGCTGTAGTGTTGAAATATAAAATTACACATAACGCCGCTGATAGGAGTATTCCAACCCTGAACAGAACCGTGTAATGTTTATAACATTTATAAGATATCATAGCGCGCACCTGATATAGAAGTGTATGGTGTAATTAAAACAGAAGTGCAAAGTAATGTAACTAACTGATGGATTACACGGTATTTATATCAATAACTACTTTTGTATTCAATGTCAAGTGTTAAGGAGGGTTTATGAGATATTGTAATCAAAGATATAAATTTTTCGCGTTAATTCGTTTCTAAGACAAACAGCTTAGTACAAATATTAAATCATATTTCCTGCGATAAATTTTTACACAATAATTCCCGCAAAATCATAATTTTATATATTTGTTTTGAGCTTGTCGAAGTATAGACGAACAATCCAACATCATCTGTTAAATCCGGTCAATCTTTTCTGATACAAATAATAGTAACATCATCATCAAGGCCGGTACTTCCTGTAAAATTGTATATATGATTAAAAAGAGATTTGTTAAACTGCTTTAAATTAGATTTTACTTCTTCGTTCCCTGCATTTTCCATTATCAGCTGCTTAAGTCTATCTTCGTTAAAAATTTCATCTTTTTCATTGAACTGCTCAAATGCACCATCAGTAAATAATATAAGAATATCACCCTTCTGCATCGGATAATCCGTTGAGTCATAACTAAATCCTGGAAAGGCACCTATGAGTTTTCCTGTTTTATCAACATCTACAAGATCATTCTCTGACTTTAAAATATACTGACGTGGCTGACCTGCACCGCCATAGGTTATATGATCTTCATACAAATTCACGCAGCAGGCTGTAAAAAGATTCTGACCCTTTAATTCAGAAGTATAATAGTCATTGAGAAATTTAAACCGTTCACCGGGATCCACTAAATGAAGACTTTGCCTGTTCATCATATCAATCTGCATTGTAGTAAGAGCTGCCTGCATACCGTGTCCCGTTGCATCTGCCAGAAAAACAGAAATACATCCATTGGCCATGTTTCGGATATTAAAATAATCTCCTCCGACTCTGCCGTTCTGAGGTCTATATAAGACGCTGATTGTATAACCTTCAACATTTTCATATACATCGGGTTGTGTAAGTACCGAACATTGAACCGTCTCGGCAATATCAAGTTCCTTTTCAATCAGAGCAAGTTCTTCATGTACTCTTACAGATTCCCGTACCCTTTTAATCATATTATTAAAACCCTGAGAGATGTGTCCAATTTCATCGGTGAAATCTGTCTTAAGTTTGATATTGAGATCTCCCCCGTCAATAACCCTCATTGTCCTATCAAGATTTCTTATTGGTCTGGCTAAAGTAATGTAAAAATAAATAGCAGAGGCAAGCGGATTTACAATACTGACAATAAGTGCCGTAACTACGGCTACAAAAAACTTTCCGGTAATTTCCGGACTTACTCCCGCTACTCCCTGCACCAGTTCCATATAATCATTGGCTGTGATATAAACTATAGATGTCGGAAGAACTCCACCTACAACAAGTACACTGAAAATTTTTGCTGTTACTGGAATTGTTTTAATATCAGAATATTCCTGCAGATCAACTTCATCAAAGTAATTTCTGATAAAATTCTTAATTATTGTATCCAGTGCAAAGTAAGCCGGTATAGAGGTAAGAATGACGCCAAACATTGTGCTTATAAAAAAAGAACGCATCATAAATGCAATATTCTGACCGATAACAACAAACATCGTACAGATCAGAGCATCGCCGATTATCCACGATAAGATTGTAATGCTCAGTATATGACGAATTATGCTGATTATATTTATTTTAAGTTCTACTATTTCATCAGGAGAAAATCCGCCTTTAACATATCGAAGCAGATGCTTAACAAGATAAAGAATCCTTTGAAATATAAACATTAAACAAATAATGACCGTTGCAGAAATTATTATTAAAGTATAAATATTTGATGCTTTAGATACATTTTTAATAAAATTTTCTGTAAGGCCAAGATCAAAATACCAGAGGTAGGTATAGATCATAAACGTAGCAATAACACCTGGAATTGACAATGCCAGAATAAGCTTTATTCCAAAAACTGCTATTTTCGTTTTATTCATTTTCATTTTATTCATAATAATATTATACATACTATAAAACTATATAGCAAATTATTTTTGGGGGGAATTATGCTTTGCTTTGTACGGGAAATGAGAGATTTAAAACTCCGCTGTAACTGCATACAGCGGAGTTGTGAAGTAACTATTTTACTGGAATAAAGCCGGCCTCTTTTACAAGTTTCTGTCCATCTGCACTCAGTACAAAATCAATATACTTCTGTGTTTCCTGAGATAACTTATTTTCATCAACATACATATAAAGTTTTCTGGAAACCGGGAATTTACCGGACTTTCCATTCTCCAGTGTAACCTCTACCTTATCTATAGTTAAGCCTTTAACTGATGAATCAATATATCCGAATCCGACATATCCCAGGGCTTTAGGATTTCCCGCCACTGCGGATACTATAGCTCCGTTAGATGCCTGAAGCAATGCGTCTTTTTTTGTATCAGTTTTTTTCATAACTTTCTCATGCCAGATTTCATATGTACCTGAACTTGTGTCACGGGATACCACTACTATATTTTCATCTTTTCCGCCAAGCTGTTTCCAGTTTGTAATTGAACCGTCGTAAACCGCTTTCAATTGCGCCATTGTTATGTTTTTTACAGTATTTGAAGGATGTACTACCGGGACTATCATATCATAAGCCAAGATAATCTCTTTAACAACTTTTCCTTTTTCTTTTGCACTTTTAAGCTCTTCGGGCTTCATCTCTCTTGATGAGTTTGCAATATCACATGTACCATCGATTAACGCTTTTATACCATTTCCTGAACCGCTCCCTTCAATAGTAATTGATATTTTATTAAGTTTTCTAAATTCTTCAGAAGTCTTCTGTGTAACAGGTAATACCGTTGTTGACCCTTTAATTACTACCTTTTTTGAATTGTCCCGTGAGCATCCGGCAAATAATGATGCCGCAATTGCAAACGATAATCCGATAAAAATACTTTTTTTAATTAACTTATTCATTTTACTTTTCTCCAGAATTTAATTTTTCTCAGATAAACGTAGAACTAAAATATCAATTTTTTATAAAGATTTCTTAAAAAAACCATGAATTTATACTTTTAAACTTTTTTTATTTAAAAGTATAATTGAAAATCTTCACAAAAACTTTATATTATATTTATCAATTATTTACCATAAATAATATACTTCATCATATCGAGCTCGCAAAGAGTATCTTTATTGTAACTCACAAGGATTAATAAATGACTGATAAAATTAATGTAAAAGACCTTTCTTTCTATTATGGCACTAACAGGGCTATCAAAGATATAAATCTCTCCGCAAAGGAGAATTCTGTACTTGCACTGATAGGTCCCTCGGGATGCGGAAAATCAACTTTCCTCAGATGCATCAATCGTATGAACGATATAATTCCCGGGACAAAAATTACCGGCGATATTCTTATTGATCAGGATTCCATTTACGACCATAAGTACGATGTGACAACTCTGCGCAGGAGAGTGGGAATGGTTTTTCAGAAATCCAATCCTTTCCCCAAGTCAATTTTTGATAATATTGCATACGGGTTAAGAATAAACGGAATTAAAGATAAATATGAAATTGAAAATACAGTTGAAAAATCCTTAAAGAGCACGGCACTCTGGGAAGAAGTAAAGGACAGGCTGGGGAAGTCTGCCATGGGTTTATCCGGAGGTCAGCAGCAGAGACTCTGCATTGCAAGAACCATAGCCGTTCAGCCCGAAGTAATTCTTATGGATGAACCGGCCTCTGCACTTGATCCGATCTCAACCCAGAAAATAGAAGAGTTGATACATCAGCTTAAGGAAAACTATACTATTATAATTGTAACCCATAATATGCAGCAGGCAGCCAGAGTTAGCGATTACACTGCCTTCTTCTATATGGGTGAACTGATTGAGATTAATAAAACTGAAACTATTTTTACTAAGCCGGACAAAATAATGACGGAGAATTACATTACAGGAAAGTTTGGCTGAATTTGGATTTCCGCAAAAATAATGATATATCATGTTCTGTGTGAAATGATTAAATTTTGTCATTGCGAACCAAGTGAAGCAAGCTGTTTTGTAATACATAGTTTTTTATTTAAAATATATTTTTTGTAAACAGACTGCCACGGCATTATTGCCTCGCAGTGACAACGACGAAGCTAGTTACTTTATAAAGTCTAAGTCCGCCGTTAAATTAAATAGCAATCAAATCTAAGGAGAATTAAAATGCAGACTCATCTTGAAATGGAACTGGAACAGATAAAAATAAAAATATTTCGAATGGCCGACTATGCAATGGAGGCGGTAACGTCATCTGTATCATCTTTAAAAAATGCCGATCTGGAACTCGCAGGAAACATTATAAAAAAAGATTCCATTATAAACGAACTTGAAATAGAGATCGATGATGATTGTATCAAATTTCTTGTTACACAGCAGCCGGCAGCATCAGATCTGCGATTTATTCTGGCTATGCTTAAGATCAATACAGATCTTGAAAGAATAGCGGATCTCGCGACCAACATCGCAAGGGAAACTCAAAGGATTAATGGAGCAGCTTTGATAAAACCACTGGTGGATATTCCCCGGATGAGTGAAACCGCAGTTAAAATGATAAACACAGCATTTATCTCCATGACAGAAAAAAATGTGGAGAAGGCTAAAAGTGTAATTCTCATGGATCTGGATATAGATGAACTGAACACTCAGGTATACAGGGAACTTTTTACATACATGGGAGAATCCTCAAAAAATATATCCCAGTGTCTCTGCCTTATCACAGTTGCAAAGGCTCTGGAGCGTATTGGTGATCATGCTAAAAATATTGCGGAAAGAGCCGTTTACTATATACAGGGAGAAGATATCAGACATCAGAAACCTAAGGTTTAAAATGATAGTAATTACTTATACCGGAGCTTAGATTTATTTCAGTCTTCAACTTCACAAAGGTGAAAAAACTGACACGGTTTATAATAATTAAAGCTGATATAAAATTATGAAAAAAACAATATTTGTCATAGATGATGAAAAAGATATAAGAGAGATCTTAAAGATCAATCTTGTAAGCGAAGGTTATTCTGTAACTGCATTTCCATCTGCGGCTGATGCAAAAAAAGGATTTGAATTGGAAAAACCGGATCTTATAATTCTTGATGTGATGATGGAGGGAAAAGACGGTTTTGAATTCTGCAGAGAGATCCGCTCAAACGAAAAACTTAAATCTATCCCGGTAATTTTTCTTTCCGCAAAATCCGAAGAGTTTGATAAAGTTCTTGGACTGGAACTTGGAGGGGATGACTATCTCACAAAACCCTTCAGTATAAAAGAGCTTAGATCAAGAATAAAAGCTGTTCTTCGAAGATCAGGAGATATCCCTGAAGATAGAAAAATCTCTATATTAAAATATAAAGGTGTTGAGCTTAACCCTGAACAGTATTCGCTAAAAGTGGACAGTGAAGAGATAAAACTCACTAAAACTGAATTGAATATTCTCTCCCTCTTTATGGAAAATCCCGGGAAAATTTTTTCAAGAGATAATATAATCAACAGTGTCCGTGGCCATGATGTTTTTGTCGTGGATAGAACTATTGATGTGCATATAATGAATCTCAGAAAAAAACTCGGCGATTATAAAAATATTATAACTACATTTTCCGGTGTAGGCTACGGATTTAAGGAGTAGTATGCTTAAGAAACTAAGTAGTAAACTAATATTATCATATTTCGTTCTGACACTGATACTTGTGACTGTAATATTCACTCTTCTTGGTTCACTTCTGAAAAAAATACATATAGATATAATCAAAACCGAAATGTCACGATATGATGAACTGATCGATCTGGAATTCAGACAATTATCTATAAGACCGGTACCATCACAGTCTTTATCTGCAACTGTTAAAGATCTAGCTGAAATTATGAAACTTCGAATTACAATTCTCAAAGCAGATGGTTTTGTTATTGCCGACTCCGAAGTAAAAGATTTTTCCCATCTGGAAAATCATCAGTACAGAAAAGAGATCATGGATGCACTTAGTTCAGGTTCAGGATTCTCTACAAGATACAGCAGCACTCTTAAAACAGATATGCTTTATTATGCCATATTTAAAGATAATTTCATAATCAGATTATCAAAACCTCTTCATGAGGTGGACAGAAGTATTCTCTCTTTAAAAAATCTTATTTTAAAAGTTTCTGCCGCGGTACTTTTTGTTTCCATATTTATGATAATTCTCATTTCAATTAAAATTACAAAACCTTTTAAGGAGACTCTGAATTTTGCTTCAGATTTTGCTGATGGAAATTATAAAAAAAGGATTCTGAATTATAATAATGACGAAATCGGAACTCTGCAGAAAGCTCTGAATAGAATGGCCGATACAATAGTTGATACTCTTAATAATCATATACTTGAACACAAAAAACTTGAAGCAACACTGGACAGCATAAGTGACGGAATTGCAATGATCGATTCTGATAAGCAGATAATTATCTACAACAATTCTTTCATATCAATGCTTGGGATTACTGCTGAAGTTGAAGGTAAGCAATACTTTGAAATTATACGCAACAGCACGCTTAACAGCAGAATTGAGAAAAGTCTGAAAGCCGGTGAGAATGATATCTTTGAAGTTGAAATGATTAATGAAAGATTTTTTGAAACAGTTATCAAACCGATAAAAGAAGAAAGACTTATTCAGGGAATACTTATTGTTCTTCATGATATATCCGAAAAAAGAAAAATTGAAAGAATCAAATCCGATCTTGTCAGTAATGTATCACATGAACTTAAGACTCCTATTGCGATAGTGAGAGGTTATCTTGAAACAATAAAGGAAAACTACGACAATAAATTATTGACGATGAATTTTATTGACCGGGCGATAGATAATGTTGATAGACAGAATGCCCTGATTCAGGATATTATTAAACTAAGTATGATAGAATCTTCAAAAGAATTTGAGAAAGAAAAAATTGATCTGAAAGTTATTATTGAAAGGTGTCTCGATCTCCTGGCTCCTAAAATAGCCCAAAGAGAAATCAAACTTGTAAATAATCTTGGCAGCGGGGCTGATTATACAATCACTGCCAATCTCTTTCTTGTTGAAGAAATATTCTTCAACATTATCGATAATGGAATAAATTATAACTGCCATGGTGGAAACCTTTCGATAAACGGATCAGTATCGTCAGATCTCCTGGTTATCAGAATTTCCGATACCGGCGTAGGTATACCTGATGAGTTTAAAGATAGAATCTTTGAGAGGTTCTACCGTGTCGATAGAAGCAGGTCAAGGGCAACTGGCGGGACCGGATTGGGTTTATCTATAGTCAAGCATGCCGCGATGGTTCTAGCCTGGGACATCTCTGTGGATTCCGGTACTGAAGGAAGTACATTTATCATTAATGCAAAGAGAGAAGTTTAGGGAATTTTCATAATGTTTAGAATCTGTCTTTTCGAACCCCCATCAATTCTAAGGGTGAGAAATCTTAGTTCATTCTAATGGATTAACTGTGTAATTAAGATTTCTCAATCGCTGTCACTTCTTCTAAATGACAGCAGGAGTGCTGATTCAATCGAAAAATCTTATAAATACTTATTTTGATTTACTTATCAGTTTACGTAATGACCGGATCTCCTCTTTAAGACGCTCAGTATTTACAAGAAGTTTGTTATTCTCATCTTCCAGTTCCTTTTCCCGGAGAGATACAGTTGTATCAATAAGGTAATGAAGCTGTATCTCAAGTTTTTCTATCTGCTGTTTCATTTCATTGATTAACTGAGCATTAAGCATTAGACTCCGTTTATCGTTCTTCTGCTGTTCCTGAAATAATTTTATAGTCGCACTTTGATCGCGATAACCCGCAGTAGAATTAAATCTTAAAAGAAGCTCCCTGCCGATTTCCTCCAGAGTCATATCCTTGCCCTGAAGTCCTGATATTGTACTAACACTCTCTTTAAAATCATTGATTGATTTTTTAATACGAATGAGATCATTGTTCAGATTTTGAATTATTTTTTCCTGCTCTGACTCTTTACTGTTACGGCCGGCAACAACAGTCTGATATTTTTTAAGCAGCAGCTGAGCATCTCCAAGATCTTTCATCTTTTTTTTCAGAGTATCATTTTCTACTTTTAGTTCAATTACCTCACGAGTTGCCTTTTCTTTATGATATGATATATTCATCATTTCAATCCTGAAGCGGTCACGCTCTATTCTGCTTTGAGATCTAAGAGCCTCAATTTCACTAATCATTGTTTCCATGGTAGCTTCATGCTGTTTCTGCATTTCTGATTTTTCTTTTTTCAGCATACTGCATTCATTGCGATATCGATCTATGGACTCTTCAAGTGAGACTATCTTTCTGTTAATCTCTTCTTCTTTTCCCAGATAAATTGCAAATAATTCAGCCTGTTTATTAATATAATCATGCAGTTTTTTATATGTTTCCGTTTCTCTTTTAAAATCATCCTGCAGCTGCTGCTTTGTCTCTTTTGCAGTTCCAAGTTCCTTTTCTGCAGATTCCAGTTCCTGAATAATTTTACTTGTTACATTATCGATCACTTTTTTCTGAACAGTATTATCACAGAAAACTTTAAACATGCTGTCGAACAATCCTATGGCATCCATAACTCCATTGAGCTGATCTTCCGGAAAAAATTTCATGTAATGTTCTCTTTCTCCGCAGTAGACCTCATAGATGAGCGAATAAAATATTGAGGTTTCCGCGGCTCGATAAAACGTGGTTTCTGCATGTGATCTTGATTCATATGGAACGGGTTTTACAATATCTTCAATAATTTTCTGAAACACCAGGCGAATGTGACTTTCCGGTATTTCCTGTCTGATTGGATATGGAGTACCAAATAGTTTGTTTCGAACTTCTGATGCTCTTCTAGACATGCTGTTGCGGAGATTTTTTAACATCCTTTTTATTTTTGATAATGATACATCTTCTTCATAATTATACAATTCACGGAAGAGATCAAACCTCCCCGCCTCAGCAGCCAATTCAAGAATGTTAAGACAGAATAATCGTATCCCGTTATCGTACTTATCATTATATACAAATTCACGAATGTCCGAAAAGTGTATAAATTTTGATGTCTTATATTGATTCTGAAGATCTTCAATATCATATCTTAAAAAACCGAAATTGTAATCCAGAGGAAACCCCTGCATTTTACATGCAGTAACCATTGTCGTGAACATAGATGAGCAGAATTCATCTTTATTGATAAACGAAAAATCTATCAGTAAATGTGTCTTTTTTTGTATGTACTTACTAAGGAGTTTGATCCTCTCATCAATGCTTTTAATAAAATCGACCGGTAAATCATCGGGTAAATCATATGGCGTATTGCCTGTATAAGTTGAGTCCGCCAGCAATTGATCACGTATCTCTTTTGGAGTATCATTTAACTGCAGAATTTTGTAGAGAAAATATGTATTGATTGCACGATAGAAATTCCGTTCATGCATGTCAATTTCCGGTACTGCTTCATCACTGCCGTAGCGCCTTCTATAAACTATCTGCCATGGAGTAAGAGGTATTGCCCTTTCCGGTGGAGTCTCCGCAAGAGGTACAACCTGTTTCATATGGTGATTAAAATGCAGTATCATCAGTGCATAAAACTTAAGCTGATCTTCATAGTGTTCATTGATGACCTGTTCCTGTATTGTTCTGGAAAAATATGTACGGAGAATTCCATGGGGAATTTTTTCAAGAACTATGTCTATTGGATCAATGGTCATTGAAGCGGATTTGTAGTTTTTCTGCAGCTGCTTATAAAATTCAAGCACTGCCGGATCACGATCAGAAAAATGTCTGGTACTGTCATATTGAGATACCATCATTCCGAATACAGACTGCAGCAGATCTTCATTCCTGCTGTAAATAGGCCAATAACCGTTTATTTTCAAATATGAATTAAACTGCTTCTCATACGCTTTATTAACAGAAAGAAAATCGAATGTTTTATAGGGGGCTATTCTTTGAGCTATCTGTATATGAGTATGCGCCCCGGTACTTTTCCCTTTATTACCCACTACCTCGAAAAACTGTCCTTTTTTTAAAGGGTGAATCCAGTCAGGAGTAAGATTCGCAATAGGTTCCGCAAGCTCTCCCTCTGTGGAATGTTCCTCAATATAATCCTTGTCATCCATATGACAGATAAAAATGTTGAAATTTGATTTTTCATCTTTTATTATAATAAAATTTCCGGTTCTGAGTATTTTCGGGGATTTTTCATAATACTGTACTGTTCCGGTCAGTGGTGAACGTATCATGGTTCCCCTGCCGCTTGCTATATCTATTGCCTTATGCTTTTTTTCATTATACCCTTTCGAAAAATAACCGGGATTAGGCATAATCATCTCTTCACGAATAATTTCCTGAACTGAGAATGGTTTTGATTGAAGCTCTTTTCGCTTTCCTTCGTCTTGAATAATTACAGAAAAGACCCAGGAACGGCATTCCTCAATTGACGGCCTGACCTGTGTGCTTTTTACCTCGTCAAGATACATCATAAAAAGTGTAAAACTGAAAAGATCAACTGGAATAAGAATATCATTGTTCTGGTAATATTCATTTATACTATTTTTAATAACGAGGTAGTATGGAATGTTAAGAACGAGGGCTCCCAGTAACTGACGGAATTGTCTTTCTTCCGGATTTCTATTAAGCATATTAAAAAAAACTTCTACATCTGTTTCGTTATAATTTAAACCAAGTTTTTTTAATCCATGCTGCGAAAATAACTGCTGGAATAATCTGGTAAAATATTCTCCTTTATTGCTTATCGATAAATAGATCTCCTCTTCTGTGTATTTCTCGATCTTCTTCTTCTCAAGCCGGCTCATCTTATCCATGATAATTTTTTTAATTACTGCTTCATTATTAGACTGAATATCTTTCAAAAAATTCATACTTTTAAAGAGATATTCAAGACTTTCAGTTACCAGAGTATGGGCAATTGGATTCTCTCCAATTCTCTCCTGCCATAAACTGCTGTAGAAGAAAAGGTCCGGGGATAGAGTGACAGGTGAAGTTATTTCATTCTTTTCTAAAGCGATCCGTTTTTTTAACTCTTCATAATGAATCTGATCTGGTGTTTTATATTCAGGCGAGAGCAGTGAGTAGCTCACACAATAAATTGCAATCACCGGTAATGCTAATACCCAGCGTACGACCCCATACCGTTTTACCGATTTTCGTACTGCATCATACAAACCGCTGTAGTCAGGAACTTCATCCATACTATTCATCTGAAACATTAATCGCCTGCCCTTCTTTTTCTAAACTCAAATCCGGTTAACGGGATTTTATTCGATCGAGTCGTCTTTTATGAATATAATAAATCTTTTGTTTTAAAGCAAATAATACAATTGATGTGTAGTTAGCCGGTATGATTTTTTTTCATATTGAAACTATGTCTATTCCTTATTTTTACAAGCTTCTAATATTATAAGTACTATAGCATTTTTACGAAATGTTATGAACCTGTCAATTCTACGGGTGAGAAATCTTTTTAACCTCTAATAAATGTAGTGTAATAACGATTCCTCAGTCGCTATCGCTTCTTCGAAATGACAGAAAGAGTATTAATTCAACCGTAAACTGCTAAAGTATAAATTATCTTTTTTATATTGACCTGAAAAAATTAAAAACCAGAATGCCCTTATCGTGACATGGACGTAATAATTAGACAACAAACAAAACATCTGGAAGAAATAATGAAAATTAAAATCGATAAAAACGCAAAAGGTCTGATCTTCGATATGGATGGAACGCTTGCTGATTCCATGCCGTTACACTTTAAAGCCTGGAAACTCACCGCTGCAGAAAACGGATTCGAATATACTGAAAAACAGTTTCTGGATACTGCAGGAATGCCGACCCTTAAAATTGTTCCTGTTATAAATAAAGAACTCGGACTTGATCTTGATGCTGAGAAATTCTCACGTCGAAAAGAGGAGATCTTTCTGGAAAATATAAAAGATGTAAAACTGATACAGCCTGTAGCCGACATCGTTAAAGAATACCACAACATACTCCCCATGTCTATCGGAACCGGCGGACAGAAAAAAATTGCATTGCTGACACTGGAGATTCTTGGCTTCGATAAATATTTTGATATTATTGTTTCTGCAGAAGATGTAAAAAACCATAAACCTCAGCCTGATACTTTTTTAAAATGTGCCGAGTTAATGAATATCGCGCCGGAATTCTGTCAGGTCTTTGAAGATGGAGAACTGGGACTTATCGCAGGAGAAAAAGCAGGCATGATAGTTACCGATGTAAGGCCGTTTCTTTGATTGTTGATTACTTTTCATATCTCAATATATATTTTTCAGGAGATTCTAACGCTTCTAGTTCAATATCTTCATCAAGATCAGGCCACCTGAATTGTTCTGGTCCTATCCTTTTCAAGTTTAATAATTGCTCTACAGAAGCTTTCTTTAATGCAGGATAATCTTCAAATTTAATATAATATTCTTGATTATCAGCTAAAAGCCAGATTCCAAATCTTTCAATATTTGTTATCTCATATTCTAAAATGTCTATTCCATTCTTCGATGAAATCATCTCTTCTCTCCTTTACAATTATTTCAATTTTGTTGAGATCTTTCTCTGAAAGATTATAGAAATTCGCAAGGTAAACTAAAGGTTCTAACCAGAATTTTGCAATTCCCTCAGGTGTTTCAACATGAATGTGTCTGCGCGATTCTTCACGGCTGTTAAAAAAGAATCTTATATTTCCAATAATCAGAACTGTTGGCATGTTATATTCCTTTGGATTAATATACCTCTTAAATATTTCTTGTAAAGATTTATTTATTGTATTACTTATTATTAATCCTGTAAAGCTCAAGTTCATCGTTTAGGAAATTTGTAAAAACCATATACTTTCCGTCAGGTGAAATGTCGAGACCTGTAGGCTGATTTCTGCCCCAAATCCACTCTTTTATTTCATAAGTTGTTGTATCTATAATAAATATTTTCCCAAATATTGGTCCCTTTAATAGATAGGATTCTTTGTTATTTGGACCTCTGGATGAAACAAAAATATATTTACCATCAGGTGTAAGCTTGGCAGTATTGAGTTTTGAATCAACAGGTATCTCTTTAATTACTTTATCATCAACAGGATTTATAACATAGATGCTCCCTCTATACATATCCGAAACGTAGAAAAGATTTCTTTTTTTATCGAGAATGATATGCCTTTTTGCACCCTTGGGAAAATTCATTGTCTTAACAATCTTCAATGAACTGAGATCGATTTTCTGCATCTCGCCGGTACTGAATATACAGACATATAGAAACTTATTATCCAGCGTTACAGCCATACCTCTGGGAATTCCCGCAACCTTTATCTTTTTGATGACCTTATACTGCTCAACATCTATGACAGAAATATCGTGCGATTCCCAGTTTGAAGCAAAGGCAAGCTTATGATCATTTGAGATGGCAATAATTTTTGTCCATATCCCCAGAGTCGGAATTGTCATTTTATATGTGAAGTCTTTCATATCAACAACATGAATGGCATTGGCCGCCATCTGTGATACCCACATCTCGTTTCTTTCAGGAAGAAACACCACCTCAACAAAGTTGCGAAGCTTCGCATATTTTTCAGGAAACTCAATTCTCTTAACATGCTTATAGGTTTCAGCCGAAAAGAGATCAACCCCTGTCCCTTCAAGAAGAGCACTTACCATGTACTTCCCGTCAGGTGTAAACTCAACAGATTTCGGGTGCTTCCCGGTCTGGATAACAGCCATCTGCTCAATCATTGAATCGTTCTTTTCAAGTTTAATTTCAAGTTCAGATGTGGATTTATCGATTATAACATTTATCTTTCTGTCTTTATATCCATTAGACTTAAGGAGCAATTCATGCTCACCAAAAGAAAGAGTTATCTTTTTCAGATATGGATTCACTTTTTGAGGGACTGAAGTATTGCCATCAACCGCAATAGTATATTCAGTGGGGAAAATCTTAAGATTAACACTCTTCGAACTTGCAGAATATGAGGTGCTTACCATGAATAGAAAAGTCAGAATCAGTATAAACTTCTTGAATATTTTCATTATTTAAAACCTTATCTTTTTTTGTATAAGATTATCTCATGGCTGTATAAATCAATAAATTTTTAAAGGTGTCCACAAAAACTCCGTTTTGGGGCCCGCAGGATGCCCTGCGGGGCTTATAAAGTTTGACTTATTGAAGTGCGTTTGTTTCGCATACGTGGAAATTGGCGAATTATTACTGATTTATACTTATATATTTAAATTGAGAGATTTTATCGCATCACCGCAATTTCTGCAGAAGCAGGCACCTTTTCTGTTTCTCCTGCCGCATGAGGTGCAGAGAGAGAAGTAATCTGTAACAATATAACTTCCGCAGGCTTTACAATATCTCGCAAATTTCCCATTAAGAGTACCGCATTGAGGACACAAACCTGTTCTCCGGAAGGGGCTCTCCTTCTGATAAAATCTTAACCTGCCGGCAGCATATGTAATTATAAAAAAAACAAAGATTAGTGCCAGGATAAGCGAAACAGGATTATCTGAATTAATAAATTGTATAAAATTATAAAGTGCATGAAGTAAAGCGGCTGATGCAACATATGGAATAAGCGTTCTGAAATATCTCCCGTCTTTATTGTATTTTGCGTCAGAGATTCCCGATCCCCATATAGATGCCAGTCCTGCGTGCAGAGGTACCGCTGTGAACGATCTGACTAAAAGCGTACCGAATCCCCCGGCAACTGTGTAGCCGATATTTTCAAATGCTGCAAAACCAAGAGCAATACTCATGGAATATATCAATGCATCTATAGGTTCATTAAACTCTTTGAGCCTTTTTAAAATCATTACTGCAATAAAAGCCTTCCAGAACTCTTCGTTTATTCCTATAAAGAGAGAGAAAAAAAACGCATTATATCCCGATAATCCCAGCCTGGAAGAGTTATTAAGATAATCTCCAATACCCAGAAATGACGCTGCTGCAGTATTCAAAACTACTGCCGGAATCGAACTGAAAATACCACCGAGAGCACCAACAATTAAAACCAGTATTATCGGTTCAGGTTCAAATCTGTCGTATCTGTAAATCAGATACAGCCATATACCGGCACTAATTGAAACAGATAAATACGTTAATGTCATGTATCACCATATTTTTACTTATTCGTTTTCTAACTCTTCAATCAAATTGAATAATTTCAATCACAATATTTTTAAAATAGTATTAAGTGAGACGCGGCTGTTTTGACTATTCAATGATCAATACTGGTTGACAAAAATTTTACAAAGAGTTTATTTTTTTAAAACAGAGAAAGGTAAATATGGGTATTGCTGGAGATATTATTCTAATCATTGTATTCGGTCTTGCCGCCGGACTGCTTTTCAATATGATAAAGCTCCCTCCTCTTATCGGATATATTATCGCAGGTATTGTAATAGGTCCATTTACAGGCGGAGTTACTGTATCTGATATTCCCAGGATTGAGCTTCTTGCAGAGATAGGTGTAGCCCTGCTGCTTTTTTCCATAGGACTGGATCTGTCATTTAAAGAGCTCAAGGATGTGAAGAGAATTGCTATAATGGGAACATCTCTGCAGATGCTGCTTTGTATACTATTCGGATTCGGCATCGGACACTTTATGGGTCTTCCTGCCAATGTATCAATTGTCCTGGGGATGATTATTTCCCTTTCAAGCACAATGATTGTACTTAAAGTGCTTCTGAGCAGAGGACTTATAGGCACCCTTTCTAGTAAGGTGATGATAGGAATGCTGATTGTTCAGGATCTTGCGGCAATTCCGATGATGATTGTTATTCCAAAACTTCACGATCTGGAAAATAATCTGCCGGTACTTGGAATGATAATTGTAAAAGCGCTGATTTTACTTGCTGTAATAATAATTATCGGAGTACGCCTTATCCCGTTTATTCTTAAATATGTAGCGATGCTTAATTCGAGAGAACTTTTTCTGATAACCATAACCGCTATAGGACTCGGTATCGGATATCTGACACATCTTTTCGGATTGTCTCTGGCCTTCGGAGCTTTCGTTGCCGGAATGGTAATCAATGAATCAGATTACAGCCATCAGGCACTTAATGACATTATTCCGCTGAGGGATATTTTCGGATTAATATTTTTCACATCAATAGGAATGCTCCTTAATCCTCAATTTATTTCAGCAAATTTTATGAAAATCATAATTCTTGTCTTACTTGTTGTGGCAGGAAAATTCCTGATTTTTTCATCACTGGCTATGATATTCAATTACCGCAATATTGTTCCCCTTGTACTGGGTCTCGGTTTATCACAGATCGGTGAATTTTCCTTTGTACTTGCATGTACCGGAGTCCAGAGCGGAGTAATCGATAATGAGTTCTATTCTCTGATACTTTCAGTTTCAGTAATAACCATGATTCTTTCCCCCTTTCTCTCTCTTCTCTCCGCTCCAATATATTCCCTGAGAAGAAGATGGTTTAAGTTTGAACAGGTTCAGACGATAAACATGCCAGAGGGTGGGCTTCAGAATCATATACTAATTGCCGGAGGAGGAAGAGTCGGTTCACAGATTGCCGCTGTCCTGAGTCATCTTAAATTCACTTTTATTGTTATTGAACAGAATTTCAGTAAATTTGAAAAATCAAAAAAAGCTGGCTACCCTGTTATTTATGGAGATGCTGGGCAGGATACTGTTCTGGCCGCCGCAAATATCAAAAACGTTAAACTCATAATAATTACCGCTCCATCGATAATAACTTCAAGACAGATTCTCCACAGCGCTTCGATCCATAATCCCGGCGTGGAAATTATCGCCAGAGCAGACGATATGGATCAGATAAAGGATTTGCAGAAACTAAATATAAAAACAATAATTCAGCCCGAATTTGAAGCGAGCCTTGAAATGATCCGGCAGACATTATTTCAACTAAATTGCAGTATTCCTGAAATACATAACCTAAGTGAAAATATCAGAAATAATGCTTATTCATCAAAAAATAATTTATTAGAAAACTCAGCCATTCTTTCTACATTAAAGAATACGCCGTTTCTCATTGAAACCGGATGGTATGAAATAAAATCCGGTGATAAATTTGATGGTAAATCTCTGCGTGATCTTGAAGTCCGTAAAAAAACAGGGATTTCAATAGTCGGTCTAGTAAGAGATAGCCGGTTCACTCCGAATCCTGAACCGGATATTTTATTTGCTCCGGGAGACCTTGTTGCCATAATAGGCCCTAAGGAAAAAAGACTTTTATTTGATTATATTTTTTTTGCAAAAGGAGATTAATTATAATGAAAATTTTTAAAACTGCATTTCTATTTACAGTTTTCATCTGTTACGCGTATGTATATTCATTTGCACAAAATAAATCCGATACTGCAAAATTGATATATGTTCCGGTATACTCTTCAATATATCATGGAGATCGTGAAAATGAGTTTGATCTTACTATAACTGTTACAATCCGAAACCTGGACAGCAAAGAAAGTATTACCTTATATTCAGTTGATTACTACAACAGTGCCGGAAATCCTGTCAGAAATTATTTAAATGCACCCAGAGTATTAAAACCTTTTGAAACAGTTAATTTTATTGTCAGGGAATCTGATACACATGGCGGAAGCTCGTCAGGTTTTCTTGTCCGATGGAATGCTGATAAAAAAGTTACCGATCTCTTTGTTGAAGCTGTAATGATCGGAACTAAGCAGCAGCAGGGAATCTCTTTTACCTCACGCGGTGTACATATAAAATGAAATTTCTTGATGAGATCAGAAATAAACTCCCTGCAATTCCAGGCATTCACGGTAGGGGTGAGATGCCAACCTCTGTTGTAATGGTTCTACTATGCGAAATTAACGGCGAGTACCATTTCGTTCTACAGGAAAGAAACGCGCAGATCCGTCAGGGGGGAGAGGTCTGTTTTCCCGGAGGAATGTTTGATGAGGGTACCGATCTCTCCCCGCGTGAAACCGCCCTTAGAGAAACCACAGAGGAACTGGGTCTTCCTCCGGAAAAGATTGAAATAATCGGACGCCTTGATACCCTTGTGGCAGCAATGGGGGCAATCATAGATATTTTTGTGGGAGTTATGCATTCGGATATATCATCTTTAAAAATCAATCGTGAGGAAGTAGAAAAGGTTTTCACCATACCGGTTTCTTATTTTATTAAAACAGAACCGGAAATACATAAAGTTCTGGTAAGATTATTATCATCAGAAATTGATGAAAAAACAGGCGAAGAGATTGTCTATCTCCCGGTGCGCGAACTGGGACTTCCTGAAAGATATCTGGATCCATGGGGAAATTTTAAACAGAACGTTTATGTCTACAAAACCACAGAGGGTGTAGTCTGGGGATTGACGGCGAAGATTATTATGGACTTTATACGTTTGCTTAAGGAAAATGAATTATAATTTGTCTGAACCCTGATTCACCTGATTTAATGATTTTCATGATCAGGTAAAAGCTAACTAAAACTGAAGCAGGAAAATCATCTAATCCTTTAATCTTGTTTAAGAAATTGTCCATACTCTTTATCTCTTCTTTCCGCAGAAAAGAATTTCCGGAATGAAAATCTATCAGTTGAACACCATTACTTCACTTTCAGTTATCGATGGGGATATTATCTGATTATCCAGTTCCAGACCTTCAATGTGAAATTTGATAGCTTCATATATCAACTCTTCTGTTTCCTCTTTTGTATCACCAAATGCGGCGCAACCTGGAAGATCCGGAACATATGCACTGTAACCATCTTTTGATTTTTCAAATAATACTACATATTTTCTCATAAATTCTCCTCATTAATCTGAGCCTGTTTAATAATACTTTTTAAAGTTAGCATTGGCACATCTTTTGATAGTTTATGGCATGATATTGTTACCAAACCTTTTTTAACTTTATGTTTATATTGTCTATGACTCCCGCTCTGACGGTCTAGATACCATCCATCTTTTTCGATTATTTTGATGATATCTGAAACCTTAAATGTTTTCATCAACACACCTGTATATATTGAATCAATATTCTTCTGTAATAATTATATAATTCATTCCTGTAAATATTACCAATCTTTTTTTCTATAACTTCTAATAATCACCAAATTACCTGAATCAATACCTGCTTCTTTCATTAAAAAAAGTAATATCTGCATAACCGGCAAAAATTTTTCCAGAGTGCCGTACCCCTTTTTCGATAAAATATCTATCCCCCTTAATGTAAGTTTTACTTATTCCATCGATTATCAAATCTATCCTCCCCTCCAGAACAATTCCCCACTGACTTGCATGAGAATGTTCAGGCAGATCAGCATCTTTTTCAAACTGCATAAATATTATCTGATGATTTTCCGCTTGTGATAGATATGCCTTTACTCCATCAATTGGTATTTCAGCTTCAGGCAAAAGCAGTACAGGATCAGGAAATATGTTTTTCATTTTTTACTCCCGGTTTAAGGTTTCTTTTATTAACATCGTAACTAGTTAAAAACCCCTGGGCAATTATTGCTCAACCGCGCCTTCGGCCGGGGGAAGAATAATTTACCAGAAGGTTATGAGTAGGTACTTAACATCGACGTTTTTTAAAATCAAGATAATAACAAAAAGAGTTTGACATTTTTCATCACTATAAGTATATGCTTATACACTAATTTAAAAGGTAATATGATAAATAGAATTCAAACATTAACAGAAGTTTTCAAAGCAGTTGGCGACCAGAAGAGGATCAAGATTATAAAGCTTCTGGCATCGAACATGGAGGAGACTCTCTGTGTAAGCGATGTTGCAGTCAAACTTGGAATTACTCAACCCGCAGCATCACAGCATATAAAGATTCTTAAAAATATAGGATTGCTTGAGGAAAACCGCAAGGGATTCCGTGTTTATTACAGCATCAACAAAACTCAATTGATTGAATTAAAAAAAGAGATCGATGCCCTTTTCATGAAGGCTTTCGAAAAGTGCCCTCATGATTTAAACTGCGATGAATGTGAGTTCAATTGCGGAGGCTGAAAAAATTTTACCCTGATCTATAATTTTATGCTAATAGTATTATCATATTGTTGGAGGACCCAAATGTCCAGATTACTTGTAGTTTTTATTCTTTTCATAATAATAGCAATTCCACTATTTTTTATTATCAAACCCTCCCGATTAAAAAAACCTGTATTAAAAAATGAGATATGCGAAGAAACTTTAAACCATGAAGGTAGAGTCCGATCTTATACTTATTACATACCTGATCAAATCCATGAAAATCCATCCCTGGTGATTGCTCTCCATCGCGCCAGATCAAACGGTTCAGATCTGCGGGAAACAATGAATTACCGCTATGAAGAACTTGCAGATAAATACAAATTTATTGTTCTCTATCCAGACGGTTACGAAGGAAACTGGAACGACTGCAGAAAGGCTCCAAATGATTCCGCCCATAAATTAAATATTAATGATACAGGTTTTATCAGCACGTTGATTGATCTCTTCATAAAAAAATATTCCATTAATAAAAACCATATTTATGTAACGGGTTTCTCTGCAGGGGGGCATATGACTTTGAAACTCGCTGCATCAATTCCGGATAAAATTTCTAAATTTGCACCGGCATTAACTCAAATGCCGGTCCCGGATAACTATAACTGTGAGGAGATAAAGAAACCTGTCTCTATACTGCTTATCAATGGAACAACTGATCCAATCTCCCCTTTTAACGGCGGCGAGGTTTCTATTATGAAATTTATTAAACAGGGAAAAGTTTTATCCGTCAGTGAAACTGTTAATTATTTTCTTAAACTGAATAATCTTGTAAAGAAACCGGTAGTGACAGATATTCCATCTTCAAATAATGATCCGGATTTCAGAATAGAAAAGAAAGTATGGTTAGAAGAAAACAAATCTTCTCTCTATCAATTTATTATATATGGCGGAGGCCACACACTACCGGGAACAAATCCCCTTCCATCGATTATATTCGGGAAAACATTTAAAGACTATTTAATTGCTGATGAAATTATTAAGTTCTTTTTACAATAAAATCCTAACGTTTTGTTGTAAATTTACAAATGCTGCAAAAAAAATTTAATATGAGGAGATTCCATAATGTATAAAGAAATTGTTATCGATAAAACATTCTGCGGCCCTACAGAATCAGGTCAAGGCGGATATGTTTCCGGACTGCTTGGAGGATTTATTAACGGTACATCGGAGGTTACTCTCAGGATGCCTCCGCCTCTTAATCATTCATTGAAAATTGACCATAGTGATAAAAACTTTATTAAACTATTAAATGGAGATCTGCTTGTTGCGCAGGCTACCCCATCTGCGGTTGAATTTGATATTCCTTCTCCTCCCGCTTATGATGAAGCTGTGAAAGCTTCTGAAAGTTATATTGGATTTAAACAGCATGCTTTCCCTAAATGCTTTGTCTGCGGTCCGGAACGTCATCAGAATGACGGCTTAAGAATTTTCCCCGGACAGGTTTCCGGAAGAGACTTAGTAGCTGCTCCATGGATTCCTTATGAATCTCTGGCTGATGAAAACGGAAATGTTAAACCGGAGTTCATATGGGCATCATTAGATTGTGCCGGTGCATTTTCCCTTTTAATTTCAAAAATGCGTTTGATTGTACTTGGAAAAATTGCTGTCTCGATTGAAAGCGAAATCAAAATAGGTGAAAAATATATCGTAACCGGATGGCCGCTAATGGTCGATGGCCGTAAGCTTTATGCCGGAACATCGGTATTTACAGAATCGGGTAAATTATGCGCTAAAGCAAAGGCCACCTGGATTGATTTGAATACTTCAAAACAGGAATAAGTTTTTAAAACAATATCTCTGATTTTAAAATAGAAATTATGAAGGTCTATTTATTTTTAAACTTTTTATAATTCCATTATCTTAACAACAATGAGGTTAATAAATGATTGATCAGCTAACTACATTTAACTCACCTGCTGATTTTCTTAAACGCTTTGCAGATATTTTCAGAGGACCGATGTTTATATCTGTCTTCTTAAAAATTGATCCTGTTTTCCGCGAAAAGCTTCTTCTTACAGTTTCAATGACAAACAACTGTGCTGGGTGAGTTTCCATGCATTCTGCAGTTGGCAGAAAAGCAGGCATTACAAAAGATAAGTACCTGTCTCTGATAAAGCTTGATAAAAAAGATTTCGATTACAGGGAATGGGTTGCTCTTGCTTACGCCCGGGAATGGACATTTGAAAAAGGGAGAGAATTCTCCAATAAGATTAATGAAGAATTCAGGAATCTTTACTCACTAAAAGAGCAGGCTCTAATTAAAAAACTTCTAAGAACGATGTTGTTCGCTAACTATTGCGGAAATGCGTTTTTTAAACGCCCATGGAAGAAGGGTGAAAATCAAATTCAGACTTGCGAAATGAGTTTTGGAATCCAGGAAAATGTTTCTAAAGATTAATTTCGGAATTTTCAAAAACAACACCACTCTATAATTCACAAAAACACTTTTATTTTTAAATTTTATTTGAAAAAATCCGCAATAGATTCGTTTTGGTTATAATGATATATCACTAAATATGCAGATATTTCCAAATTGCATTTTAAATTAAATATCATTATTTTATCTATAGGAAACACGATGAAAGAAAAAAAACCGCTCGATATTATTCTTAAAATTTTTATTTTTTCTTTAGTTATTACATTTACCAATTTAAACACCAATACTCTTTCTGCGAATGAGCAAAATGATTCGTCTTCGATAAAGCCGGCAAATAATATCAACATACCCACTGAAAAAGAAAATAAATGGACCCCTCTTCAGATTTCTCTCTTTAGTCCACTTCAAATCCCGGGTTCAGACAATGATGTTTACGGTTTACGATTAAACATAATGTATGGTATTAATAAAGATGTTTATGGTTTTGATCTTGGACTTGTAAATAAAGCAGAAAATGTTTACGGGATACAGACCGGTTTGTTCTGCAATACTGTTAATGGTAATATGGCCGGTATACAGACTTCATTTTTTAACGGTGTTGATGGTAACATGGCTTTGTTGCAAACTGCATTATACAAGAATAACGTTAAAGGGAATATGACCGGAATACAAACCGCAATCGGCACGAACATTGTTGATGGAAACTTTATCGGCATTCAGACTGCTCTTGGAGAGAATCGTGTTAAAGGATATATGGCCGGAATGCAGACTACGACTGCTGGTAACTTTGTGAATGGTAATGCTTATGGTATTCAGACTGGTTTTGTAATGAACGAAGTTAATGGCAGCATGACAGGTATACAGAATGCTTTTACTTCTAATAAAGTTATCGGGAACATGACCGGCTTCCAGACTGCTATTCTTACCAATGGTGTAAAAGGTAATATGACCGGTATCCAAACTGCCATTAATACTAACTGGATTGAAGGGAACATAACCGGTATACAAACTGCCATTGCTGCAAATGTTATCATAAGCGAAATAGTTCAAGTCGGATTTTTAGACATTCTTAACTATGCCTTGAATCCAACCTCTGCATCTATAATGCACCATCTTCTTGGTGCCACTAGTAAAGAAAAGGGCAATATGAATGGAATTCAGACTTCAGTAATAAATGGTGTTGCCAGCAATATGAACGGGATTCAGACAGGTTTATTTTATAATGGTGCCGGCAGTATGAATGGTATTCAAACTGCCGGATTCGCTAATAGTGTTTCAGAAAATATGAATGGTCTACAGTTATCCGGCTATGAAAATAATGTCGGAGAAAATATGAAAGGTATTCAGTTGGTTTTCATAAATAATTATGTCAAAGAAAATATGTACGGGATTCAGCTTGGAATATTAGGCAACAATTCAGGAGAGATGATTGGTCTGCAGACTGCCTGTTATAATATTCAATCGTTTTTTAAAGAGGATTTTTGTTCATATGGAGTACAGATTGGTCTATTTAATTATTCTCAAGGTATTAAAGGAATACAAATAGGAATTGTCAACTGGTCAAAAAGAATGGTGGGATTACAGATAGGTATTATAAATATTATTGAAAACAATACCATTCCAGTGTTTCCGCTTTTCAATGTAAGCACAGCTTTTTAGAAAATTATGCAGATTTAAATAGTTAATCTGATATAGAAGGACTTTATTTCAGCAAATAATGAAAATCCTATAATCCTTTAATAAACATTCAGGCAATGTTTATAAATCTCTTTCTGTAATATGTTTTCAAAAAAATCTCTATGGCAACAAACAGCAGAAACGGCACAACCAGAAATATCAGCGTCAGCAGCGACACAATCGACAGTTCAGATGAGTTTAGAAAAGGGAACAGGTACCCTGAGTAAGAAGGGACAATTCCTCCGCCAATGAGAAACACAAGAAAATACTCCGAAAAAGAAACCAGAAATACAATAGTCCCGCCGGAAATTATAGACGGCAGGAGTAACGGAAGCTCCACATAAAACATTGTCGTGAAAAATCCCGCACCTAAATTCTTTGAGCACAGAGCATACTCCTCCCCGTAAGCAATAAAACCGGCGGTGAGTGAACGCAGCATATACGGGTAGCTCATGGTAGTTAATATCAGAACAAGCCCAATGAAGGAATCGGACAGACCTGTTTTAAGAAAAACATAATGTGCCCCCATGGCATATGACATCGACGGAAGCAGAGCGGGTGCAATGAGAACCGTTTCCAGAAAAACTCTCCCTTTAAAATTTTTACGTGCAAATACCTGAGCGGGAAGTATCGTAATTATAATTGTAAACAAAACAGTTGTCAGAGAATACCCAAGAGATGACACAATGGATAAAACTACATCATACCTCTGTCTGAAAACAAAATTAAAACTATCCATACCGAATCTCTTCGGGACAACATCAGGATAATTCCATACCGGGGCAAATGAGTAGATTAAAAGCACCACAGGTGGAAGCGCAAAGAAAAGAAGCAGAGATACTATAAATATTCTTTTTGCTCTCATAATTTACGGTCCCTGATATCAATCTTTGAAATTACCCGGGAGTAGATATATACAAATGTCATTGAGAAAATAAATATCACAATCAATATTGCCATGGCAATCGGGCGGAGAGAGAGATCCTTCATAAAAAAGTAATCGTACACCCTTATACTCAGCATTCCCGGTTTACTGCTCCCCAGAACATATGGTATTTCAAAACTCCCGAAGTTATAGACAAAAATAATTATAAACACTGTATTTATTATTGGTATAAGTGCCGGAAGAGTAATTTTAAAAAATATCCTCATTGAAGATGCGCCAAGCATCGACGCGGTGCTGATTAATCTGGAATCTGTTTTTAATAAAACAGCATATACCATAACAATAACGAATGGCGTCTCTTTGTATATATTCGCAAGAATAATATCCAGCGCATATCTGCTGTACAAAATTCCTGGAAAATCATCCATACCTGAGGTCAGTCCCGTAACTGTACTTATCGAAGAGAAAATACCCGATCTGCTGAAAAACAATATCACAAGAAATCCCACGGCGATATGCGGAAGTATAAGAGGAATTCGTGAGACAATACCGAATCTCTTCATACTCTCAGGAAGCCTCCAGATATAGTAAGATATCAGGACACCAAGTATAACCGAAAGAAGAGATGATGTCACTGCCGCAAAGAGAGTCAGAGCAAATGAATGATAGAACCACGTCTCAGTGAAAAGACTTTTATATGCGAAGAAATGATCCTCGTAAATATAGCCGAAAAACATTAATCCGAATGAATGCATAACCGTCAGTGCAATCCCGCTCATAAAAATAAATATAAACGGAATCGCAAGCGGAGAGAGTTTCAATAAAGTTTTAGTACTTTCTTTCATTACTTTTTACTCAATACTTATGCAGATTGCACATACATCGTCCTCGAAGTTTTCTGAACCTCTGAAAGTTACAAGTTCCTGATACAAAGCTGTTATAAAATCGATACTGGAATGTTCTGCAATGCCGGGTAGTTTTTCATACATGATGTTATCAAAAAAATAATCTTTTTTATCCGGTCCCCGGGTCTCAGTTAATCCATCGGTATAAAGAAGGAGTTTGCTATTGGAGGGTAATATTTCAATATGATTCTTGTAAATTTTATTTAAATCTTCAAGTTCCTCTGTAGTCCATATTCCCATAGGCATACTTCTTGCTTTATCAAGCTCCGTTATCTCATTATTGTGAATAAGAAAAGGTGGATTGTGTCCCGCGCTGGAATAAATAATTGATCTGTCTGTTTTATTGAATATACAGTAAAATGCCGTAACAAAATAAGTACCAGACTGCTTCACCAGAGTTTCATTCAGATTTGTCAGCAATTGCGCAGGATCGAGCTTAGCCCCCCCAGCTCCGGATATAAGACTTTTTATCATAGTTGTAATCAATGCCGCAGGTATGCCATGACCGGAAACGTCACTGATAAAAATTCCTATTGTATCATTTTCGCGAAATTTAATGAATTCATAAAAATCACCGCCGATTGGTGCCATTGGCTTAAATATTGCCGCTATGTTGCCATCTGGAAAATCTTCCGGAATAATCTGCTGCTGAATCTCTCTGGCCATATCCAGTTCGATATCCATTTCTTTGCGCCATTCGGACATTACAAATTTTTCTTCTTCGATTCTTTTTTGTTTCTCAATAAGTTCTACTGTTCTTTCAGCTACCTTGAGTTCAAGGTTTATATTCAGAATCTCTGCCTCTCTCTGAATTTTTACAAACTTTATCTGCAGTTCATATCCCATAACAAGTATGATGTACATGAATGAGTATTCTGCAATATATATAAATTCATAAAATCCCGATGCCACAAGTATATCGCTGGATACACATGCAAAAAAAATGCAGAAAGATATTATTATCTTAATGGTATTACGGCCGGGATTCATCCGGCTGTATTTTATCAATATCAGTATAAGATATATAAATGAGATTATAGCAACCAGCATAAGCAGCGAACATAAAATTCCCGGCGCACCCTCATAGTAGGTAATATCAAAAATTGAATCTATCTTAATATGTTTAATTGATGGATTTGCAGGAGTCAGTACAAGTTCATTATTAAACAGCATAACAACAGGTACCATTAGCAGAAAATAGATGGTGAGTGACAAAGCACGTTTGCCTATACGCGCCCTTGTGAAATCAGAAATAAACCATAAGATAGAAACCGAAATTAACGATGTGCTGACAAAATTACCTCTCTGCCAGAATATCCCCTGTTCCACATTTACAGAATTGTAAAGCCCCGCGCATGTCAGGTCATAGATAAATACAGCAATACATGAAAAGGCAAATGTCAGATATTCCCGTTCATGTCTTCGCAGGAAGTACATTATAAAATAATAACACGATACGTACAGACATACAGCAGACATCATAAGGACTGGAATGGATTGTAAATTCATAATTAATCCTGTACCCGATGTAGTTACTGGTAATATTACAGAATTCTAATCTAAAAAACACAAGTATAAATTATCATTTATCTGTTTGAAAAAGTAATCTCCCACTCCTTCTCCAGAGCTTCGACATATTCAGAGGCTACTTCCGGCACAGCGTGTTTCTCAAGAGTTTCAAGGGGGAGAGTAGCCTTTCCGAGATCAAGGCTGATGAATTTTTTACGGTTTTCATCACTTACCTTTTTAAGATCCAGTACTGTAAAATCCCCCCAGTTTGCCGGATCATTTTTTGAAAGCTGCGCATCCGGAGATAGAAGAAAGTTTGCAACAACCATCGCTCCCTCTTTGTTGCCGGAGTTAAATGGAATAGCGGTAAAATGTGTATTATAAATTGATCCCTCTTTCATAACAAAAGTTTTCACAGTGGAAGGATATCTCCCTGCCAGTATACGGTTTTGTGCCTCAGCCTGATTATATGTCATGTTTATCAGCACCTCGCCTCTTGTAAAAAGAGTAACCAGAGCTGCCGAATCCTTAGGATAGTTTTTCCCTTTATTCCAAAGATATGGAGTTATATCTGAAAGGTATTTCAGCCATGCAGTTTTATTTTTATCAAAAAGAGATTTATTGAATACCCCTTCATATTGTTTATGCCCGCCGGTTGAGGCATAAAAAACCTGTCTTATAAATGCCGACGCAGTAAAATCGGGAGGCTGAGGATATGTAAATTTTCCAGGATTTCTTTTAACCCACTCAGATAGTTTTGAATAGGAATCGGGAACATCTGTAACTTTTGCCGAATCATACTCAAATACAAACTGAGCTCTGCCGTATGGAATTTCGTATCCGTCAACCGGATATCCGAAATCAAACTTTACAGTTGAAGAATCCACATACTCTTTGAAGTTAGGGAGCTTTTCAGTTACCGGACCCCAGAGCAATCCCTTCTCCTTCGCATTCTTAAAGTTTTCGCCATTAATCCACAAAAGATCCATGCTCCCCTTTACAGAACCGGAATTTTTTTCAGATAGAAGTTTGTTGATAAAAACCGATGCATCAGCCGGAACTCTCACAAGGGTAATATTATACCGTTTCTTCACCTCTGCCGCAACAAATGTATCAACCCATTTATTGATTGCCGATGAGCCTCCCCACATTACAAATCGCACTGTGGTATTATCCGCTTTTTTGATAACTTCATCAAAGGAACCGGTTACATCACTATTCTTTTTTCCGCCGCATGAAACCAGCAGAAGCAACATTAAAAGAGAAATTATTTTTTTCACATACTACTCCTTGAATTGAATTATCTGATCTATTGTAATCTTTACTTTTTCGCCTTCATTAAATTTTTCACTTAAATTTTCGTTTGTAATAAAAGATCGTAGTTCAGTATTCAGATACTTAACAGTTACCGTTGAATAGTGTCCGGAAAATGCAACATTGACAACTCTCCCTTCACCCTCTTCACTTTTTGTAAGCTTAACTGACTCCGGACGTACACAGACCTTTGCGATGATTTCTGAATCGCATGATTTGCAGAATTCCTTAACAAGCGCTGCCGGGAGAATATTTATATCGCCAAGAAGCGCTGCAACATCCAACGCAGCTGGAGATTTATAAATTTCAGATGGAGTATCGTACTGAACAATCTTTCCATTTATCATTACTCCAATTCTGTCGGAGATCATAAAGGCTTCTTTCAGATCGTGCGTAACACTGATGGTTGTAATTCCGAACTCCTTCTGCGTGCTTCTGATAAATTCAGCAGTTTCAAATTTCAGATTTTTATCGAGATTAGCAAAGGGTTCATCTAAAAGTATCATCGGAGGATTAAGCACAAGCGCCCTTGCTATAGCTGTTCTCTGTTTTTCTCCGGCGGATATCTGTGACGGATACTGTCCGCTGAGATTTCCTATTTTAAAAAAATTCATTATTTCGCTTACTCTTGTTTTTACAACAGAGTTCTCAAGCTTCCTTGCCTTCAGTCCAAAGGCAATATTTTCATATACAGTCATATTCGGAAAGAGAACGTAATCCTGAAACACAAGTATCGGCTGGCTCTGACCGTTACGAGTATCTTCTCTTATAACTTTTCCTGAATCGGGAGATTCTATACCGCAGATAATTTTTAGCAGAGTTGTCTTCCCCGCGCCAGATGGACCTACGATAGAAACAAGTTCCCCCTGTTTTATATCGAGATTGACATCTTTCAGTATCTCTTTTCCCTGATACGATTTATTTAAATTTACTATTTCAAGAAACATTTATCTTTATCCGGATAATATTTAATTTTGTTAAATAAAACATTTTACGATTGAATTAGAACCTTTTCTGTCATTCCGGTTTTGCAATTTCAATTTTTGCAAATACCGGAATCTCACAATAAAAGTATTATTTATGAAATTATCGAAGATCTTCCTCCGATCTCTGACATTGCGCTGCCGCTTAAGCCAGAATGACAAAATACTAATCAATTCGTAAATTGATATATAAGACTTTAAAATATCTGCGTTTTATGTTTACCCGAAAAAAATCTTCTGAACAATACTCTTCATCCAGGGTTTAAATGATTTTCTTGCTGAGGCATATCCTGCGAATTTGAATATCTCTGCCTCTGTTGGATAGGAGAATATCTGCGACATAAAGCCTGTTCCCTTAAGTTTATACCGGATAGCCATGGAAGCAAGAGGGATAATCTCTCCCGCCTTATTACCTATCATTGTCGCACCGATAATTCTGTTTTTCTTTCCGATAATCAGTTTCAGAAAACCAATTATATCATTTTCAGTCTGTGCTCTGTCCATATCCTTTAGATCAACGAGAATTATATCTTTCAGCTTTCCGGCTTTACGTGCGCTCTGTTCGGTGTACCCCGCATGCGCAACCTCAGGTTTTGTATACGTTGTCCAGGTCACCAGAGAGTAATCAACTGCTGACTTCTTTAGAGGAAAAATAATATTTCTAAGTACAACTCCAGCCTGATATCCCGCCATATGAGTAAACTGATAAGGCCCGACAACATCGCCGCAGGCAAAAATATTTTTTACACTGGTCTGAAGATATTTATTCACTGATATAAAACCACGGTCGTCAACTTTTACCCCTGCATTTCCAGGTCCAAAACCTTCAGTTGCGGGAACCCTTCCTAGAGAGACAAGCAGATCTGTACCACTTATTATCTCTGTTTTCCCCTCCCTAATAATTTCAACAGATATTTTACTCCCCGTTTTTTTCACCTCTTTAATTTGAGCAGAAAGATTCAGTTTGATTCCCTCTTCTCTCAGAAGACTTTCCATAAGAACGGCTGCCTCCGGATCATCGTTCTGAAAAAGCTGATCCGCCATATCAATAATTTCAACCTCAGATCCAAGATGACGGAAACCCTGTCCAAGTTCAAGACCGATGGAACCACCTCCAAGAACAATAAGTTTTTTCGGGAGTTTTTTTATCTGGAATATATTCTTATTAGTAAAATACGGTACTTTATTCAATCCGGGAATAGAAGGCACTGCCGGAAATGAACCGGTTGCAATTACTATATTCTTTCCTGTAATAATCCTGTCATGAATCCTCACAGTATGGCTATCCACAAGAATGCCTCTACCCTTGATTACATCTACACCAAGAGATGTAAACCTCTCAACAGAATCGTGAGGAGCAATGGTCTCAATCACTTTATTTACCCTTTTCATTACGGCTGATATATTGACATCTTTTAATGTAGCTGTAAGACCAAACTCCCTGGTTCCATTTATATCAGATGCAAGATGTGCAGTCCTTAAAAATGCCTTACTGGGAACACAACCGGCATTGAGGCAGTCTCCACCCATTTTATCCTCCTCTATCAGTGCTACCTTAGCACCCATAGAAGCTCCGCCGGAAGCTACAACAAGTCCCGCACTCCCTCCGCCGATTATTATTATGTGGTAGTTGTAATTCATTATTTTACCTCTGGTAAATTTCGTTGTTTTTAAAATTGGGGCTGTCCAAAAAGTCTGATATTTTCGTATTTGTCATTCCGGTTTTGCTGCTTCAATTCTTGCAAATACCGGAATCTCCTGATAGAATCAGTAGTATGAGATTCCGGCATTTCGTTTCACTACAGCCGGAATGACAGCGAACGGACATTTACGACAGTCCCTTAGGAGGGTGTGAAAGCTTCACTACTGAATCAGTAGATGTAAATCACCCTCCCCCGGCCCCTCCCATCAAGGGAGGGGAGCAACGTCTATCGATTTCTCACTAAATTTACAATTTTCTTAACAGCCAGAGGAAATATCCCAAGAATCACAAACGAGATAATAAGCCCCGGCGATAGTATTCCCTTTAGAGAATCGATCCTGCCAAGCTCTTTCCCTGCGTTAACATAAACTGCAGTTCCAGCAAGCATACCGATCTGTGAAACCCAGTAAAAAGTAAAGAGTTTAATTCTTGTAAGACCCATAAGCAGATTGATAACAAAAAATGGAAAAACAGGGATCAGTCTCAACATGAAAAGATAGAAAATTCCCTCCTGCTCTATACCTGTATTAATAACTTTTAGTTTATCTCCGAATTTATCCTCCACCCAACCTCGAAGAATATAACGTGATACAAAGCAGGCAAGTGTTGCTCCTATTGTGCTGGCAAATGAAACAGCGATAAGTGCTGTGACGAATCCGAATAAGGCGCCTCCGCCCAGAGTCATAACAGCAGCTCCGGGGAGCGAAAGTGCTGTAACTACAATATATATCAGCATATATACGACAATTGTCGCTACTTTGTTTGCGCTATAAAATTCGTAGAATCCCGTTCTGGACTCTTTAATGTAATCAAGAGTAAAATATTGATTCAAATCAAATATAAAAAAAACAGCTACACAACTGATTAAACCTAAAACTAAGAGAATCTTTTTTAGTAAATCTGGTTTCATGAATAATACCATAACCTTCTAGCATTTAACGAATGATTTGTTTTTAACATTAGTCCCCGTCCCTGTTCTGCCAGCATATGCTCCCTGAGCGGGGTTGGATGGTAAATATATGTAATTCAATAATTTACTTAAAAATTGAAATGCCAAAAATCCCAACTACGACACTTTAATAATAACTATAATTCTTAAAAATTCAACGCAATTTTTTCATCACTATTTGTTGACCTGATGCTTAAAAAAATGTATCTTTGTTATATAAATTGTAATAACTCAAAACCTCTGAAAAATATATCTTCACCTTTACTGAAGTCGAGTCTAAAATATTTTTACAGCCAGTTTTGAATTAATACAACGTTATTAAAAAAACAAGAGAGGAAAAATGAAGATAAAGAAAATACTGCTGCTGTTTTTAGTTTTAATATCTATAACTTTTTTATCACCGGCCTTGTCATATGCTGAGGAATCAGATTCCAATGCTGATTCAGGAACAACCGACAAGGACTGGGGATTTCATCTAAGAGGTTCACTTGGTGCAGGAAAGATCTTCTGGGGCTATATTAGTCATGCCAGCGGAAGCGGAGATCTTGGAACAGGCGCAGGGGGAATAATAAATCTGGCTGCGTTGTTCAATTATTCAGCTTTTGGGCTTGAGTTAAATATTCTCAGCGGAAATATTGATGAACTTGAATGGACCGATACGAATAGCTCTAATGTTACATCTAATTACAACTCAACAGGAACTGGAAACTATACAGTCACAGATTTCAAAGCAGGTGCAAAATTGTTTACTGAACCCGGGGATATGGGTTATACTTATTTTTACGGAGGATTGAGATTCTGGAGTTCTGAACGTTCAGAGGAAAGCAGATCAGTAAATGGTGTTACTCAACCTTCCCAACAGCAGACTCGCAAAGCAAAGGGTAACGGGTGGATTTTAGGGTATCGCGATTTCAGTACATTTGGATGGGATGATGGGCTTGCCATTGTTTTTCAAACCGGTTTTTATTTTGGTAAATCACCTGTAAAAAAAATGAGTACCGATGGAGCTGACCAGACACTTCCTGTAAAATCATCATTTAATATAGGAGGAGAGGTGGGAGCAGGTGTTGCCTTTCAGAATATAGGACTTTCTGTAATTGGTGGTATGCGGGGAGATATTAACGCTACTTCATTTAAAGATCCTGCGGCACCAGTTGGTGAGGAGTCAATTTTCGGTTTTGGCGGTTACATGTTCTTTATTGAAGCCGGATATGCATTTTAATTATATCTAACTGATTCCCTCTGAATGAAATATCTTCATTCAGAGGGAAACGGCTTGCAAATAAAAAATCAGTTTACAATTGAATAAACAATTGTGTCATCTCCGCGAAGGCGGAGATCTATTTTTTTTGTTAACATAAGTGTTAAATAAGAATGGATTCCCGTCTTCACAGGAATGACATTGTGTGAAATTCATACTGTCTGAGTACAAAAATCTAAAACCTATAAATAATATTTCTTTCTGTTAAATTATCATCCTGTAAAAAAAAATAAACATATACATATTCTGTTTTACAGATATTTACATATGATTTAATTTACTGAATATTATATGATTGCTAAAAAAACGGAAATGTATCCGATTCCTGTTTTCAGCAGTTACTAAACCTTTACCAAAAAACAGGAGACCACTGTGAAGAGATTATTACTGATTCTGACCTTCCTTTTCATCAATATTTCAATACTCTCTGCTGAAACTGCTATTACAAAATCTGTAGTAAAGATCTATGTTGTTGCAAGCAGTTATAATTACGACAATCCATGGCAGATGGGGGGACAGTCAAACGGTACCGGCTCCGGTTGTATAATTGACGGAAACCGGATACTTACCAATGCACACGTTATAAGCAACAGTACATTTATTCAGGTAAAGAAAGCCGGAGAGGCGACAAAATATACTGCTCACGTTGATTCAATTTCACACGAAAGCGATCTTGCAATTCTTACAGTTGAAGATCCCTCTTTTTTCAAAGATTCTCAACCGATAAAAATCGGTGAGCTCCCCGAGGTAAGAGACAAGGTGGCTGTTTACGGATTTCCCACAGGAGGAGATGAGTTGAGCATTACCGAGGGTGTTGTCTCTCGTATTGAACAGAGAAATTATGCCCACAGCAGTGCAAATCTCCTTACTTGCCAGATTGATGCTGCAATAAATCCCGGCAACAGCGGCGGACCTGTTATCATTAAAGATAAAATTGTCGGAGTTGCATTTCAATCCGCAACTAGAGGTGAGAATCTCGGTTACATGGTGCCGGCACCGATAGTAAATCATTTTCTTAAAGATATCGCTGATGGAAAATATGACGGATTTCCTGAACTTGGAATACTTTATCAGAAAATGGAAAATCCTGATCTAAGAGAAAAATTCCAGATGAAGTCAAATCAGAGCGGAGTATTGATTGTTGATATTATTTCTGATTCTGCCGGCAAAAATATTCTTAATATAAATGATGTAATAATATCTATAGAAAACAATAAGATTGAAAATGACGGTTCGATTGAATTCAGAACAGGTGAGAGAACATCTCTGAATTATATTGTGCAGAAAAAATTTGTGAACGACCCTCTTACAATTAAAGTTCTCAGAAATGGGGAGATAAAGGATCTCAAACTTAAGCTTACTATACCTATGAATTCAGTAAGACTTGTACCATTTGAACAATATGATACAGCGCCTACTTACTTTATAACCGGCGGACTTATTTTTGCACCTCTGACAAAAAACTATCTTCTTGAATATGGAAGCCAGTGGTTTATGACCGCACCAGCAAAACTACTCAATTTTTATTCAGAGGGAGTGCGCACTGAAGATAGAAAACAGCTGATTATCCTGACCAAAGTGCTTGCAGATGAAATCAATCTCGGTTATCATGATATCGACAACATTATAATAGAAAAAGTAAACGGGAAAAAAGTTGTTTCGATGAGAGATCTTGTAGACTCCTTTGAAAAGAATACCGGAATTTATCATGTTATAGAAGATGATACCGGAAAAAAAATTATACTAAGAAAAGATAAAATGGACAAGTTCAGCAGCAGAATTCTGAAAACATATCGTATCGATTCAGACCGTTCAGAAGATCTTAAACTAAAGTCCGGAAAGGAGTAGTAAATAAGTTGCTGCAACAGTTAAAAAAACCGTAATTATTATATTACTATTAAACCAGGCGATAACTGCTGCAGCTGCAATGGCAAGAATTGAAACCTCCGGCTTACCGCTGATGGCGCTTATACTTCCGGGAAATATAAGTGCTCCTAGAGTCGCATACGGAATGAAGGAAAGAAATCTTTTAAGATCGCGCGGAATTTTTTCCACATCAATAAAATACATCGGAAGCATACGTGGGAGATACGTAACAATCATCATAAATATTATAACAGTCAAGATATTCATCTCTATTCCTCACCCTTAAAGAAAAACATCCCGGCTGAAGATGCAGCCACTATCGAAATAACGATATTCCATCCCGGACTTAAAAAACCGGAATAACCCAGAAGAGTATTTGTTACTGCGGCAATTACTGCAACAGCACCTGCATTAAAAGACCCTTTTACGGCAGGTATAAGAATTGCAACAAACATCGCATAAAGACAGATAGATATACTTGCCTGAATATCCGCCGGTAGAAAATTGCCTGCAGCATAACCCGCAACGGTTCCTGTAACCCATCCCGAGTATGCTGTGAAATTCATTGAAATCATATATCGGGAAGACAGATCCCCTTTTTTCATCGATGCAATTGCAAAAGTTTCATCTGTCACACCGAATGAAATAACCGGTATAAGCAATCTGTTAAAATATGTCTTAGATGAGAGAGTTGCACTCATGAGAAAGTGTCTGAAGTTAAGTAAAAAAATGGTAAGAGTAATCTCCCCGAGACCAATCCCTGCATGAAACATATTCAGTCCTACAAATTGGCTTGCACCAGCAAAGACCATAGCTGAAAAACAGAATGATTCAAAAAGAGAAATACCAACTGATTTAGCCAGCAATCCAAAAGTAACAGCAATAGGGAAATATCCTATAAAAACCGGAAGTCCTGAGTATATACCATCTTTTACTTCTGATTTATTAAACATAGATTCTCTTTATTAATAAATTTATTTTAAAATTATAATTTAAAAATAGTGACATAATATTCCGCTTGACTCTTTAACCCGCTCGTGCTTTTTTGAATAAAATATAGAATCCACAGAAATATGAAAATCATGATTCAAATAGCTTATAAAAGGGGCTGTATTGAACAGCCCCTTTTATAAAGAATTACTGATTACAAACTTCATTAAAAAAATAAATACAAATAAACTTTTCCTCAATAAAAAAGAATTGATAAAATATCTGTTATTTTAGTAACTTAGTTTTATATAAAATACCAAATATCTGAATTGTTTTTGTTAAGTATATTATTTTCATTGGTGCGGTGCTCCCATTTCTCACACAAAGCGAAGCGAAGTGCCTTCAGAAAGTATTAACTGCATATTTTGAAAGCTTATAAAAATAATTATTTCTTGTAAAATTGTTTAATGATTTTCATTGTTAGTTATTATATACTTTTTAAAAGGAAAAAAAATGTCCATTGAACAAAACAATCAAGCAATGAACTTTGAAGCTTTCTTTAAAATCTCGTACGGTCTTTATGTGGTAAGCTCAAGAAAAGGTGAAAAACTAAACGGCTATATTTCCAACACCGTATTCCAGGTAACTGCGGAACCGGCTCAATTCGCTGTCTGCTGCAGCAAGAATAATTACACTACAGAACTTATTATTGACAGCATGGCTTTCTCGGTCTCAGTTTTAAAAAAAGATACTGATCCTGAACTCATTGGTTTATTCGGATATCAAAGCGGAAGAGATATAGATAAATTTAAGAACGTTAAATTTATTACAGGGAGTACGGGGTCTCCGATTCTTATCGAAGATTCACTAGCATGGTTTGAATGCCGGGTTCTTCAGACAACTGATCTTGGAACACATATCCTATTTACTGCTGAGATAGTTGATAATGACCTTATTGATGGAACGGGTGAACCTCTCACATATTCATATTACAGAGATGTCAGAAAAGGGAAGGCACCTAAAAATGCGCCAAGTTATATAAGTCCTGAATCTCTAAAGGATATAGCTTCTGAAAAAGATAACTTCAGATGTCTAATCTGCGGACATATTTATGACCCCGCAAAAGGCGATCCTGAAAGTAATATAACAGCAGGGACAGATTTTAGTGATCTCCCTGATGACTGGAGATGTCCTGTCTGCGGTGCAGATAAAGCAAGTTTTGATCTTGTGTAGATTTTGTCTTTGCTAAAATAACTGAAAAAAAATTGATTCAAAAAATTAATTTTAACAGTGCAGTAAAATAAAAAATTAAATATAAAGGAGATATTGATGAAATCAATAAAAGGTTCAAAAACAGAACAGAATCTGCTGAAGGCATTTGCCGGCGAATCTCAGGCAAGAATGAGATATAACTACTTTGCAAGTCAGGCAAAGAAAGAGGGACTTGAGCAGATTGCTGCCATCTTTGAAGAGACTGCGGCAAACGAAAAGGAACACGCAAAGAGATTTTTTAAATTTCTTGAAGGTGGTCCTGTAGAAATTACTGCAACATATCCTGCAGGAAAAATTGGAACTACCCTGGAAAATCTCCAGGCTGCTGCGGACGGAGAAAACGAAGAGTGGACTATGATCTATCAGGATTTTGCAAAGATTGCTGAAGACGAAGGATTTAAAGAAGTTGCAATTGCCTTCAAAATGATTGCAACAGTTGAAAAAGCTCACGAAAGCAGATATAGAACGCTTCATGACAATCTTGAGAAAGGAAAAGTTTTTGTAAAAGACGGAAAGGTTACATGGAAATGTATCAATTGCGGATATCTACATGAAGGTGAAAAAGCTCCGGAGATGTGTCCGGCATGTCTGCATCCTCAGGCATTTTTTGAAATTAAAGAGACCAATTACTAAAAGCAATATAGATAAAAAACTCTCCGCAACGGGGAGTTTTTTTATCTGCTAAATGTTTTAATACTAATTTATTAAAAATACAGTTCTTCGTTTTCGGCTAAAAAAAGATTGATTACGTAGACGTTGCCCCAAAAACCCTTTTTCCATGAAATGTTAAGCATTCGCTCACTTTATAATAATTGCTTTCCAGATTAACTACTTATTTAAAATTATAAATACCTTTACATTTGCTCTCGAAGTAAGTATTGTTATTATACTCTCTGATTAATTAAAATCAATAGAGGATATATGCTGATCAAAATATAATAATATCAAAGGAGTCCGTTATGGGAGATAAGAGCCCGAAATCAAAAGACAAGAATCAAAAACAGAAAGATACAGGCAAAGCAAACACAGAAAAAAAAGCTCAGGCTGAAAAAGATGCCAAAGCTGTATTAGGAAAAGTTAAAAAATAAATCATGAATTTCTTTATTAACTTAAATACATTTTCACTGGAGGTAAAACGGCATTAAGTTTGTCATATCAATTTTCTCTCATATTTCCTGTTTCATTCATGAATCGTTAATAATTCTTATGCAAAACATTTTTTGTATTTCTTACTCATTACGGTCCGTTTTGATTTCATATAATAAAAACGGATTTCTTCAGACTCCATGGTTTTATTCTCTATTTAAATTCTTCATTATACTATCGATTTTTATCCCGAAAATAAATTATAGTAAACGCAATCAGCATTAATCCGGAAAAAACAACTATCCAGTTGCCGGCAATCTTATAGAATGTTTCCCCTTTTACAATCGGAAGTTCAGCAGTAACATACACAGCTCCACCCGGTTTTGTATCCAAAGCCTGTGCAATCACTTTACCATCAGCTCCGGCAATAAGAGAAGTACCGCTCAAGGTCGCCCGGATCATGGGGATACCATTCTCTGCTGAACGCATGATGTGCAGCATAGCATGTCGCTCGGCACTATTGATTTCATCTGCCGAAGGTGCGAAAAAAATATCTGCTCCATCAATAGCTGCAAGCCTGTTTTCCAAAGGAAAATCATTATCATAACAAATCCTTACCGCCACTTTAAGTTTCAGAGCTTTAAGATACATTGATCCATATGGCTTTGTTCCTCTCTTTAAATACTGGATTTCACCACCCTGTGCCAGATTGTATTTGAGATACACTTCCCTCTCACCATCTGGGCCTATGATTATTGCGTTATTTGATAAATTCCCGGCATCGACATAACCGGCAACGATGGCAATTCCGGTATCATGAGAAAGTTTTTCCAGCCGCTGCATGAACTCCGGAAGATCACTTGTTTTTACCCAAAGGGCATATTCGGGCCACGCCACTAGACGCACACCCTCGGAGGCGGCCTTTCTTGTGGACTTTTCGTACAGATCAAAGAGATTCCATGTATCAGCACTCTGGAGTTTATCCATATTATGATGCCATAGCCGTTTTTCCATATCTACGGTATAATTATGGGAAAAAGCTGCAACCTTAACTTGACTCGTTTTATTGTATGAGGCTATACTGACATTTCCCGCAATCACCACCGCAATGACGAAAATAAATCCTGCAGCAGATGATACTATAACCCTGCGGCTTTGTTCCAGTAGAATGGCAGCCACAGTCCCTGCAAAAAGAAAAATAATAAATCCGATAAGGTAATCTCCCCCCACCGAGGCAACCGGACGGATCCAGTCTGCATATGATTGTGTAGATGCAAGAGGCGCCCAGTGACCGATTACCGGAAGTTCCTGTACCAGTAATCCCACAGTCAGCAAAGCAGCATTTATCCAACCCGCGTAGGCAAGTCCCAGACGCTGGATACAAAAAATAGTAAGAAGAAAAATCATCTCAAATGAGATGATATATACAAGAAAAAATCCAACCCTTACAGGAACAGGAATGAAAGATGGCATATTGAAAAATGCAGCGCCCAGATATCCGGGTATTACATACAAAAGTCCCAGCCACCAGGCGTCGGGAAATCCCCGCCGGATTCCGGCATAGAGTACCGGTATCGGAGCAATCCATGCGAATACTGCAATCGGATTCGGATAATCTGAAAAAAATGTAAGAACACCGCTTATCAATGCGGCCAGTACTGCAAAAGTCAGTGAATTAAAAAAAGGCTTTATTGTTTTCATTTAATCTCTCTTAATAATTTTTATTGAAAGCGAAGCACTGGATAAAGTATTGATTCAACTGCGTTTCTTCAGAAATAATTATCGTAACAGCTAAGATTTTTTTCTGTCCGAAGTTTCCCATCCAATTATAATAATTCAAAGTTCTAAGTAGGGCTGTTATACTATTTTTGGTGCATTGGTGATTTATTCTTCCGGATTCTGAACGAACGGGATTCGTATACAAAGACTACAAGTTCTGCGAGCCAGTCCAATCTCTGTTCAGACGACAATTCTTTAAAACATGTATGACCGTCAAATTCAGCAGAATCTATTTTATCTATACTTTCTCTAAATGTATCCAGATTATTATTCATTTTCATTATCCATTATTTTTTTCAGTTCCCGTATATCGGACAAATCTTTTTCTCTAGGTGGACTCACCGTTTCCTTCATCTGAATTAATTTCTCAATGGAGATAACATGTATTTTAAATCCTGATATTTCTATAACCGATGCATCCTTAACAAGCTCTGAATAAAGATTATCATTCTGAATAAAAATATCAACCTGCCGATATGGATTCCTGTTATCAATAAATGTGAACACCAGCGCATTTTTTTCTTCTACCATAATTTTCCGCATATCCGGATTCAATATAGTTTCCGCAGGAACCGGTACCCGCGGAGTCATTCCGATTTTATTCATAACAATTATCAGTTTTGCAAGATTATCCTCTTCCATTGATACTGCAATATCTATATCCATTGTAAGGCGTTCAACGCCATGAAGTACTACAGCTACACCACCGCAGATAATAAACTTTATATCAGCTGCAGCAAGTGCTATAATGATTTCTTTCAGATGATTATTCATAAATCCCATTTATATATTTAAAATAAATTTCATTATATCAATCAATATATCATGTTTAATCCATATGTAAATCAATTATTCACTATCAGATTACTATTTTTTCGAGGATTAAATAAAATTTGCCTTCTTTTTTATATATATCTAAATTATTATAAATTTCAATTAAAAGAGGTTATTATGAGATATCTCTTCATCGCAGCCATCGTTTTTTCATTTAGTACTATTCTTTATCCGGCAAACAACAAAAAGTACGACAAATATGTGAAAGAGTTCCGGGAGATTATTTTAAAAAAAGATGTTCAGAAGCTTATCGATCATCTCTCCCCGGATGGAATTGAAATGGTTGCAACAAACAATCCTGAAAAGTGGACTAAAGAAAAAGTAGCCGAATATTTAAATTCATCAGAACCGAATGAGATAACGAACTTTTTTTTCACAGTACTGCCTGATGAATTTAATGCAAAGAAAATTGATGTGAATGAAAACTCACAAAAGGACGGATGTGAACTTGACAGTAATCTTCGCGGTGAAGGAATTCAGGTATACATAAAGAAAAAGAGCGACAGCTGGGTGATTACAGGATTCGGATATATTTAGAAAAATAATAAATTCTAATCAGGGGACTTTGATTATGGATGAAATGCTTCATCAGATAAAAAATATTTTTGAATCATACACCCATATCCCTGATGAGGAATGGAAGTATGTCTCTAAATCTATTCCAATAAAACTTTTCAAAAAAAATGAGTACCTCCTAACTGCAGGCACTGTTGCAGACCACTCCTTTGTAATTCTCAAAGGATTAGTCCGGATCTATTATCTGACAGATTCCGGAAAAGAATTTAATCGGGGATTTGCCACAGAAAGCAATCTGATAGGATCAATGGGTTCAATGGTAAAATATTTACCCAGTAGGTTCTATGTACAGGCTCTTGAGGATACATACGCAGGACTATTGTGGAGATCAAAAATTGAAGACCTGAATAAGAGAGATAAATGCTGGGAGAGATTGGGGCGACTCATGGCGGAAAACGCTTTAATTCAGATTGAAGCAAGAGAGAGTGATATACTCGATTCCCCTGAAGTGCGATATATCCGTTTTATTAAAGAACATTCCGACTTTGCCAGCAGACTCCCTCAATATCATATAGCGTCATATCTTCACATTACTGATGTAGCACTTTCCAGATTAAAAAAAAGAATAAAACACATATAGATTCTTAACCAGGGTTAATGACATTCCTCCGGCAATATGTGATAATTATCTGTATTATCAATATTACCAGGAGGGAACATAATGAGTTTATTCAAAGGAAAAATTTCCGTAGTTACAGGCGCCGCTTCAGGAATAGGCCGTGAGTTAGCGCTTCAAATTTCAAAAGAAGGTTCTATAATTGCAGCCGCTGATTTTAATAAAAAGGATCTGAATGAAACTGTTAAAATAATAACAGATGCCGGAGGTGAAGCCAGTGCGCATGAAGTTGATATATCAGACGAAGCAGCCGTAAAAGAATTCGCTCAAAATGTAAAAAAAAAATACGGCGGAATTGATATTGTAATAAATAATGCAGGTGTTACACTCTTCGGAAAATTTGATGAACTCCCCAGGAAAGATATGGAATGGATAATGAATATTAATTTCTGGGGAGCAGTTTATATGACAAAGGCGTTTCTCCCGGAAATTAAAAATAAACCCGATACCTGCCTCGTAAATGTAGCAAGCATATTCAGTATAGTTGGAACCGGCAACCAGAGCGCCTACTGTGCAACCAAATTTGCACTTAGAGGATTCACCGAGGCTCTTCAGGACGAACTACAAAAGTTTCCTGTTAATGTGATAAGCGTGATCCCCGGCGGAATTAAAACAAATATTGGTAAAAATGCGCGCTTTATAAAAAATGGAATTGTGTTGAATGATACCGCCAAGCTGGTTAAACGAATGGATAAAATAGGGAGAACAACCAGTGCCAGTGCCGCGGAAACAATTATTATGGGAATGAAGAAAAAGAATACCCGGATATTAATCGGTTCAGATGCACGCCTGATTCAGATAATACAAAAATTTGCTCCTACAAGATACAATAAGATTCTTGGAAAAATATTCAGATAAGTATAATCTGAACCTCTATTTTCATGTCCGCTGTGAATTTTAAATTATCAGCGACATGAGAATATAAATCAGATTTGTTTTCAATATCTGGAATATAACCATAAGTGTGAATATACTGGACTCCCCTCTGCATGGGAATGATAGACAGTATCAGAAAAAGAAATCTGTAACCAGGCTTTGTGTAGCATTAACTCTGTATTACTGATGCCTTAATTTGTATTGCTGATTTCTTGCAAGTATAGCTAGAAGATAATTCATAACAAAATATATTGCTGCTATCATCGTAAAAAGCATAAATACCTGCGCTTCCGATCCATAGCGCCCCATGATAATCATTCCCTTCCCAGTGAGCTCTTCTATGCTTACAGCCCATAATAACGAAGTATCCTTAACAACTGTAATACATTGAGATACCAGCGGCGGGATCATATTGCGATAAGCCTGTGGAAGCACTATTCGTCTCAGTGTTGAAAAATATCCGAACCCCTGAGAACGGGCTGACTCCCATTGACCATTATTGACCGAGTTAAGACCTCCGCGTATAATTTCGGCAAATGCTGCAGATGTGAAAATCGTAAATGCAACGATACCAAGAGCAAGAGGCGACAGAGGGAATAGAATTCGTGAACATATGATAATTAAAAGATTTGGTATATTTCTTACAACATCAACATACGTTGCAGAAATCCTGCCAAATAAAGGATGTTTTGAAGAGCGTGCAACACCTAAAATTGTACCGAAAACCAGACTGAAGAAAATGCTTCCAACTGCAATCATTACAGTTAAAAGAAGTCCCCGACCAAGAAATAAAATATTATCAAATTCAAAAAGAACAGAAATCATTTGTGGACCTCCGCACTCTTTTCAAGTTTGCGGGCAAGCTGAGTCAGAGGAAAACATAGAATAAAATATAGCGCGCCGGTTATGATAAATGCAGGGCCGTAAAAAAGATTTGAACTGGACCATGAGTCAGCGCAGTACATTAAATCTCCACCTGCAACCATGGCCATAACCGATGTATTTTTAATAAGAAATACACACTGATTTGTAAATGGCGGCAGAACAACAAGTTTTGCCTGTGGAAGAACAATATAACGCATTTCACCCCAGTAGGAAAAACCCTGGGAGAATGCAGCATCCTTCTGACCCTTCGGGACTGCAAGTATACCGGCTCTTATGGCTTCTGCAATGTATGCCCCGTGATAGATTCCAACACCTAAAACTCCTACAAAAAAGACCGGGATAACAAGTCCAATTTTAGGAAGACCGTTGTATAGAAAAAATATCTGTATAACAAGCGGAGTATTTTGAAAAAACTCAACATAGATTCGTGAAAAAAAACGGGCCCAACGCACATGGGATGCACCCAGCACTCCGAAGAGAATGCCAAGCAGAATAGCCAGGGTCAGTGCAAGCAGAGCGACAAGCGCTGTGACTGCAAATCCCTCGGCAAATACATTCCACTCTTTAAAGAGTGCATGCCATTTAAATAGTGCGAAGGGTCCGTTCATTTATTTAAGTTTCCACTTTTTGATAAGTTTATCCAGCTCGCCCGATTTTTTCATATCAGCAATGGTTTTATTTATAAGCTCAGCAAGAGCGGTGTTGCTTTTTTTAGATGCTATGCCGTATGTCTGAGGACTGAAACGGTCGGAAAGAAGAACTGTTGTATCATCAAGATATCCGAAAAGTATTGCTGTATCAACTGAGAAGCAATCTATACGTCCTGAATCAAGTGCTGCTTTAATTTCAGGATAAGTTCCGAATTCGAGAAAATCGACCTTTATTCCCTGTTTAGTTGCTTCCTCCTGAATGGCTTTTTTTGTCGTTGCACTTTGAGCTACACCGATTTTTTTGCCGTTAAGACTTTTAAGATTTGTATAACCTGCTTTTTTCTTAACAAGAAGTCCAATACCATCGGTAAAATATGGTTCTGAAAAATTAAAGCTTAGTTTTCTTTCTTCAGTAATAGTGAATGTTGCTGCAACTATATCTATTTCACCATTGTCAAGAAGAGGTCCTCGTGTTTTTGCCGATACTCCCTGAAGATCTAACTTGTCGGGATTGCCGAAGATTTTTTTAGCGATTGCACGGGCAATATCAATCTCAAAACCATCAATCTTATTTGTTTTAGGATCACGATAACCGAATTTTGGAACATCCACTTTTGTCCCTACTTTTAATACACCGCGATCTTTGATTACTTTAATATCAGGAGCATCTGCTGCAAATCCTGAAATGATGAAAATACAAGCAATTAAAGACGCCATGAGGGTAAGAAAAATCTTTCTTTTCATACTTTTAATCTCCTTTTTAATGAGTGCTTATACTTTTATATTTTAAGGCAATCCCAAAATTCCAATATTTACAGGGTCTAAGGCCAGCATTATTTCGACATCCTGTCGTTGCTGGCAGGCGAACGTCGTGTTCGCTCGGGCGGTAGCCCCTTTAGTAGCCCCGCAGGGCTCTCTTCGGTTTCAAAAACGAAGTTTTTGTAACCGTTCTTTAATAAATTCTTTATCGCAGTATTTTGTTGAGAAAAAGTTTTGTACGTTCCTGTGTAGGATTTTTAAAGAAATGTTCAGGTGTTCCCTCTTCAAGAATTCTCCCTTCATCCATAAAAATAACCCTGTCGGCAACTTCCCGCGCAAAACCCATTTCGTGAGTTACCACAACCATTGTTATACCCTCATGCGCAAGATCTATCATTACATCAAGAACTTCCTGTATCATTTCGGGGTCCAGTGCCGATGTCGGTTCATCGAAAAGCATAATTTTAGGATGCATATTCAGTGCACGTGCAATTGCAACACGCTGCTGCTGTCCTCCCGATAATTGAGATGGATAAACATTTGCTTTCTCCAGCAGACCTACACGCTCGAGGTATTTCATTGCGCTTTCCTCGGCATCGACTCTTCTGATTTTCTGTATTATAATAGGCGCGAGAGTGAGATTTTCGAGAACCGTTTTGTGAGGATATAAATTAAACTGCTGAAAAACCATCCCGATTGACTGACGTACCTCTCGTATTTTAGCTTTGTGGGCTGTAACATCAACGCCATCAACAATAACGCTTCCGTGATTAGGCTGTTCCAGCATATTCATGCAGCGTATCAAAGTACTTTTACCCGATCCGCTTGGACCGATAACAACAAGTTTTTCACCAGTTGCAACTCTAAGATGAATATCTTTGAGCACATGCAGATGGCCAAAGTGTTTTTCTACACCTTCCATGATAATCACGGGGGGTCCTCCAGATAGGAAATCAACTATCCGGCATTTTAACTAAATATTGATTCTTTATCAAGCAGTTTTCTTTTTTGATTTACTCTCTGACAAAGACTCTTAAATTAACCACGAGTAATTTATACTCAAATCTCTAACAATAAAATTTTATATTCGTTAATATACGAAGAATGATTCCGTTGCATGAAGCGGGTACACTATACCCGAACACTCTCATGATAGAAAATTTAATATGCAGGAATGATATCGCTAAAACAATTTTTTTAAATTATACTTTTTTCCAAAGTTAAAAATTATTATATTATACTCATAAAACTAAAGGATAAACATCATGAAAAAAATCAGAGCCATATTGTTTTTACTATGTATAACCGGGTGCACATCTCTACCGGAAGGTGTCGATACAGTAAAGGATTTTGATCTAAACCGCTACCTTGGCAAATGGTACGAAATAGCCAGGCTTGATCATTCATTCGAAAAAAATTTAATCAAGGTTACTGCAGAATATTCTCTGCGCAATGACGGCGGAGTAAAAGTTCTAAACCGCGGATATAATTCAGTAAAGGATAAATGGGAACATGCTGAAGGGAAAGCTTATTTTCAGGGGGACTCAAAAACAGCCCTGCTTAAAGTTTCATTCTTCGGACCTTTCTACGGAACATACAATGTTATCGAGCTAGATAAAGATGGATATCAGTATGCCCTTGTTTGCGGCCCCGACAGGTCATATCTCTGGATCTTATCCAAAAGTGCCAACCCGGATAAAAAGATTATCGACAGGCTTGTGAAGAAGGCAGCATCTCTTGGATTTGAAACTGATAAACTTATTTATGCTGAAAGGTAGGCATGACGCAGGTGAATATTTTCCTTTTGTTCCGCCGGCGCTTGTAGGGAGTTTTTTTTTGGGCGTCGCCATTCGCACTTTGGTGTTTTACTTTATTTGATGTGTTTTATAGACTTATTCTATACATTACTTTTTGTGGCACTGCTCAGTGCGGGCGACCCACAGGATGTGGGAAGTGTCGCCGGTCACACACCCACTATGTCAAGCAGCGATGCCCATTTTTTTATCTTCCTGATAAATT
>CAYVCQ010000013.1:0-118835 GCA_964450405.1 uncultured Leptospirales bacterium
TCGATTATATGTTAGAGGGCTGTCATCAGACACATAAAAATGCATAGTACCTTTCTTTCCCGTGCAGCGCGGAGCGGTGCACAATGCAGGGTATAGTTTTTAGAAATATTGTTTTATGAATTGAAGTTTTTATTTAATATTACTGTGTGAGTACTTAAATATTGGAGGGAAAAATGCCTACGGAATTCTCTGGTGAAAAATATCCAAAATATGAAAAGAAAGGGTTCTGGGAAAAACAGGATAGGCCATCCAATCTTCTTTCAATTGGACAGATCGCGAAGCTATGCGGAATTTCGACTAAGACACTCAGGCACTATGACAAGATAGGGATATTCAAGCCGGAGTACACCGATTCTGAAACCGGTTACCGTTATTATAGAAAAGAACAGTTATTCTGGCTCGTTATGATAAAGCGGCTTAAGTACCGCTCCTTCAGCCTTGAGGAAATCAGCATCTTTATGAACAGTAAAAGTCTCAAGCAGACAGAGCAGCTGTTTTCAGAAAAAGAAAATGAAATAGAAAAAAAAATTTCAGAGCTGCAGATTGCAAAAAAACTTCTTCATGATAAACTTGAATTTTTCAGGCAGATATCCGAGCTGGAAAAGAATAATATTTTAAACAAAGAAATTTTTACAGTTAAATCTCTCCCGTCGAGACCGGTAATTTTTTTTAGAAAAAAAGAATTTTTCACTATTGAAAATTTGTCGGAGCGGCTGAGCAGGATTCAGGTTATTCGTGAAGAGCAAAAAATTAATATTACAGGTCTCGGCATGGCAATCTTTCACGAGGACTATTCTCTGAGCATTGACCATGAGATTGATTTTGAGATCGCATCCGAGATTGAATCTTTTTCGGGAAAAGAGAAATCTTTTATAAGGACAATTCCCGAAGGGAGATATGTTTGTTTTTATCACCGCGGAGGGAGAGAAGACTCGATTGAAATGTATAAAAAAATGCTCGCGTGGCTCAAAGAAAACGAATATCAGAAAGATGGACCATTAATCAAAATATACCTGCTCAGCTTCGCCCACACCAAATCCAGAGAGAATATTGTCTCTGAATTCCAGATAAAAATTAAATAAAAAAACATTTTAGCTCAGTCCGAAATCTTAAGATAATTGACATTCCTATATCCCCCTGTCCCCCAGAGGGGGCACGCAGGAGCGAAATTATTAGTGAATTTATGAAATCATAACAATATTAAAACACCTGCTTATATCGTTGATCTTGCAATAGATCTTCGAAATGCCCCCTCCGGAGGATAGGGGGCCGGAAGGTTTGAATTAAATTAATTATTTTCCAAAAATTCCAGAAAGAGCCAACTTTTTTTTATTTCCCCTATTGACTTTGCCCTTAGGTAAAACTGTAAATTCGATTTATATCACCCGGAGAGCCGATGAAATCAGTTTCACCGGAGCGCAGTATTTTCCATGCACACCGGATGGCTGACGGTGATATAATATCTTTAAGGGGGTAAAAATGGATAATTATTGGGAACAAAGATATCTCGCAGAGGGGAGGATCTGGGGAGATAAACCATCGCTGTCGGTCCTTCAGGCTGAAAGAATTTTTAAAGAGAATCGTGTTTCAAAAATTCATATCCCCGGATGCGGATACGGCAGAAATGCTGCTTACTTTATGCAGCATGGATATGAAGTTTCCGGAAGTGAAATTTCAAAAAGCGCATGTGAGGCTGCAGTTAAATCATATCCTCAATTGAAATTACAAAACTGCAGCAGCCTTGATGAGGAAATTGTACACGGTTCTATAGATGCGGTATTCGCTTATAACTTTCTGCATCTTTTCAGAGAAGATGAAAGATCTCTGCTGATTGAAAAATGGAGTGAATCAATAAAACAGGGAGGAGTTATTTTCTGCACAGTCTTTTCTGAAAAAGAAAGCTCCTTCGGCACAGGAAAGGAAATAGAAAAAAACAGTTTTGAGAGTAAACCGGGAAGAGCAGTGCATTATTTTACTGAAAGTGATCTCATTGATCATTTCAGAAAATTTACACTTATTGAAATAAAAAATTTTGAAGAACCTGAAGATCATGGCGGTGAAAAGCACACTCATAGTCTTCGATACATTGTAGTTAAAAAGGAGAATTAAATGAATACACATAGGATTTACAAACTTGGTGATAATATCGATACCGATCAGATTATCGCGTCCCAATATCTTATGCTGCCGGGAATAGAGGAGATGAAAAAATATGCCTTCGAAACTGTTGATGCCGGTTTCGCATCAAAATTTAATACAGGGGGATGTATTGTAGCTGGAAAAAATTTCGGATGCGGATCTTCACGGGAGCAGGCGCCGGCGGTGATAAAGGCAATGGGAGCATCGGCAGTTATTGCGGAATCATTTGCGCGGATTTTTTTCAGAAACTCAATCAACATCGGACTGGTTCTGATAGAGTGCCGGGAAATATATAATGAAGTGTCTGATGGAGATGTACTGACTTTAGATCTTAAAGAATCTAAAATGCAAAGCGGAAGTAAAATTTATTCCTTCGGAAGCTATCCCGGACATATGTCGGAGATAATCGCAGCCGGAGGGCTTATAGAATCGATCAATAATAAAAGAGTGGAGGCATAACAATGAGTATGACGGTAACAGAAAAAATTTTAGCAAATGCAGCTTCAAAAAACCATGTGAAGCCTGGCGATATTGTATCGGTTTCACCGGACTGGATAATGTCGAATGATGCAACTACGCACATTGCAATTGAGATCTTTAATAATAAACTTAAAAACGGAAGAGTTGAAAATCCTGAGAAAAATATATGGGTGATTGATCACAACTTTCCGGTAAACGATATAAAGACTGCAGATGTGCATAGTAAAATGAGAAAATTTGCATCGGAAAACGGCATTCAGAATTTTCATGATGGAGAAGGGGTCTGTCATCAGCTTCTTATGGAAAAATATATTCTTCCGGGACAGATTGTTATCGGTGCGGATTCACATACATGTACTCTTGGCGCACTTGGAGCATTCGGCACCGGCATGGGGTCAACTGATATTGTCGGCGCCATGGCAACGGGGAGTACATGGCTCAAGGTTCCTGAATCAATTAAAGTTTTTATAACAGGAAAGTTGAAGAAAGGTGTGTATCACCGGGATATTATTCTTTATGTTGTGGGAAAACTTGGAGCTGATGGAGCATCATACAAGTCGCTTGAGTTTACAGGCCCGGCTGTTAAAGAGATGACAGTTCCAGAACGCGCAGTTCTCTGCAACATGGCAGTTGAAGCGGGTGCTAAAAACGGAATCGTTGAGGCTGACGGGAAATGCATTGAGTACCTTTCGGAAAACGGAAGACAATGTGTAAATAATACTTTTTTTACAAGTGATGACGATGCTGTATATTGTTCAGTAATTAATGTCAATTTATCAGATATTGAACCTGGCGTTGCAAAGCCTCATAACGTTGATAACTATTCCACTGCAGAGGACGTTGAAAAACAGGGAGTGAAAGTAAACCAGGGATTTATCGGCGCATGCAGCAACGGAAGAATTGAAAATCTGAAAGAGGCGGCTTCAGTATTGAAGGGGAGAAAAGTTAAAGATGGAGTTAAACTTATGATATCTCCTGCATCACGGAAAGTTTATCTTCAGGCATTGAAAGAGGGTTTGATAGAAACTTTTATTTCAAGCGGTGCAGTGGTTCTTAATCCAAGCTGCAGTGCCTGCTGGGGAGGATGTCAGGGGATTATAACAGAAAATGAAGTATCAATCTCAACGGGAACAAGAAATTTCAGGGGTAGAACCGGACATGCCGATTCACAGATTTATCTTGCATCAGCAGCGACAGTTGCAGCATCCTGTGTTGAGGGTGTTATAACAAGTCCTGTGAAATATTTTTTAACTTGAAAAAGTAAAGTTTTTATGTATTCTTTCTGAACCTTGATTAAAGGATTAAGGGATTTTCATGATGGAGTAGAAAGTCTACTCATCACTTATCAAGCTAATCCTGAAATCATGTAAATCAAGGTTCAGACAAATTCTCATTTTAATCTGATTAATCATGAAGGGGTATAGTTTATGAATATTGCGGTAATAGGAATAGGGGGAGTGGGAGGATTCTTTGGAGGCAAACTCTCGCAGCTTCTTAAAAATGACAGCAGCATGAACATCTCCTTCGTCGCAAGAGGAGAACATCTTCGTGAAATACAGAAGAACGGCCTTTATCTTGATACAGACGATGGAGTGATGAACTGTATCCCATCCATGGCTACAGATAGAATTTCGGATATACCAGTGCCGGATCTCTGCCTGGTATGTGTAAAGAGCTTTGATCTGGATAATGTTTTGAAACAGCTGAAGGAAAAAGTATCGGAGAAAACAATTCTTCTCCCTCTGCTAAATGGAGTTGATATATATGAGAGGATGCGAAGTGTTATAAAGACAGGGGTAATTCTCCCGTCATGCGTATATGTCGGGACACATATTGAAAAACCAGGAATGGTGATACAGCGAGGCGGGACATGTACTATTCACTTCGGCAGTGATCCGAAAAATTCTTACATGAATGATGAAGTGTTCGGTCTTTTTAAAAGAGCAGAAATTAAGTATAACTGGATGGATGATCCGTATCCCGAAATCTGGAGCAAGTATGTATTTATCGGGGCATTCGGACCTGTTACAGCGGCGTATGATAAAACTATCGGAGAGGTAATAGAGTCGGAGGAGTTATCCGGATATGCAAAATCTATCATGAATGAAATTGTTTGTATTGCACGTAGAAAAAATATTTCACTGCCGGAATCAATAGCGGATGATTCATACATAAAAGGGAAGAAATTTCCATTTGAAACAAAGACCTCTTTCCAACGGGATTATTCTGTTATAAATAAACCGGATGAGCGTGATCTCTTCGGCGGAGCAGTGCTGAGAATGGGGATTGAACTTGGGGTTCCGACTCCTGCATCGGAGTTTATATTCAATACTCTTCAGAATAATAAGATGGATATCAAAGCTGTCTGAACCTTGATTAAAAGATTAAGAGATTTTCATGATTAAAGATAAAGTTTACTCATCACTTATCAAGCTAATCCTGAAATCATGTAAATCAAGGTTCAGACAAATTTTCAGTTTTAATTGATTAATTTAGAAGGTGTATTGTAAATTTAAATTGCTGTAATAGGATCAGGCGGATCATACCGTTCGTTCTAAGGTTAAACCCGGAAAAATCCTAAACCGTTATCTCAATCTGATTTCCTTCAGGATCTAGGACTACACTTTCATAATATCCGTCACCGGTAGTTCTCGGACTTCCATCAATAGTGTAGCCGTCATTCCGGAGCTTCTCTGTTAATTTATCAACCTCTTCACGAGAGCCCGTCGATATTGCAAGATGAGCCCATCCGAATGATGGTGCTTCAGATTTTGATTCTATTCCGGGTTTGTGCATTATCTCGAGCCGGGCGCCGCTTGTGAATGTTAAAAAGTATGAAGAAAACTGTTTAAGTTCATTGCTGTATTTTTCAGACGCAGATAACCCGAAGTATGTGCAATAAAAAGTTTTCATCGTTTCTAAATCTCTCACCCATAAAGCTGTATGTTCTATCCTCATTTTTAACCTACAATAAAAACTGAAATAATTATTACTATATATCTGCAAGGCAAGCATTGCCGTGGCAGTCTGTTTACATATTTATATTCTGCAGATTATAAATATCAAGTTAATTATAATAATATCAAATTAAGTGAGGACTTATTGATATATACAAAATGTCAGTAATTGGTAATAAATAATTACATACATAATTTTCATTAATTATAAAAATAAAACTGCTTTTTTAAATGATTTTTAGCGGAGGCCTGCCTTAAGTCACTTGACTAAATAAAATATTAAAGATAGATTTCAGTCAGCAAAACAAAATTATATTAAGGAGTGTTTTATGAAACGTGTTCTAGTTTTTCTCACTTCTATTTTTGCCTTAATTATTTTCGGATGTTCCAATTCGAAAGCTCCAATCGGGATTGTTCTTCCGACAAAGGATGAGCCCCGATGGATTCAGGATCAGACAAGATTTATGGAAGCACTTAAGAAAGCCGGTGTCGGCGCTGAAGTTCTTTTCAGCCAGGGGGATTCTGCAAAAGAGAAATCCAATGTTGAGACTCTTATTACAAAGGGTGTTAAAGTTATTATTATATGTCCTCATGACGGAGCTGCCGCTGCTGCTGCTGCCGATGCTGCGAAGAAAGCCGGTGTAAGAGTTATCTCCTATGACCGTCTTATTCTCAATACCGATGCCGTAGATTATTATGTTACTTTTGATAGTTTCAATGTGGGAGCAGCATGGGGAGAGTATCTTGTATCAAAGGCTTCAGGTAAAGGTAATCATCTCTATCTATATGCCGGAGCATTGTCGGACAATAATGCATTTATTTTCTTTCAGGGAGCATGGAGTGTTCTTCAGCCTAAAATTGCCGATGGAACATTTACTGTTATGAATTCTGACAAAGCTATCGGACTTTCTGCAAAGGCTGAGTTATCCCGAAGTGAACTCTCTACAATAATCGGACAGGTTACTACAAACTGGGATTTTAATGTAGCAAAGAGCAAGGCTGAGGCAAACCTTATCTCTGCAAAAAAAGAACAGAAGGGACAGGTATATATAGTAGCTCCAAACGATGGAACAGCTAGAGCGATAGCAGATGCCTTCGGCAAGGACAAAGACGTCACCAAATATTTTATCACAGGACAGGATGCCGAGAAGGCTTCAGTTCAGTATATTATTGACGGCAAACAGTCAATGACAGTTCTGAAAGATGTTAGGGTTCTTGTTGATGATGCTATTGCAGCTGCACTGGCATTGAATAACGGTAAAACTCCTGAAAAAACAAAGACATATAATAACGGGAAGATTGATGTCCCTGCAAAACCTTCTAAAGTTACAACTGTAACAAAGGAGAATGTAAAAAAAGTTATTGTTGATTCAGGTTATTATCCTGCATCTGATTTTAAAGGACTATAAGACTTATTTATCTATTATGATGGGGATGACATAAAGTATTATTCTTGTTTCTGTCATTCCGGTTTTGCATCATCCAGGCTGGCAAATACCGGAATCTCATGATCAAATCAGGTGTGTGAGATTCCGGTATTCCGCTGCGCTACAACCGGAATGACTGCAGATAATCTTTTCCAAATAGCTTCATCATTCTGTTCAAACTTAATATTATGCTAAGGCAGGGCTATAATGAATACTCCAATACTCGAAATGAAATCTATTTCGAAATCCTTTCCCGGTGTACGGGCCTTAAACAATGTTAGCTTTCAGGTTGCTCAAGGAGAGATTCATTGTGTTGTAGGTGAGAACGGGGCTGGAAAATCTACACTGATGAAAGTTCTCAGCGGAGTTTATCCCCACGGTGAATACGATGGAGATATTCTATTCAACGGGAAGATTCAGAAATTCAATGGAATAGCTGACAGTGAGTCTGCCGGTATTGCCATTATATATCAGGAACTCGCCCTTTTCCCGGAGCTTTCAGTTTATGAAAATATTCTTTTAGGCAATGAAATTACTAAAGGGATAACCGTTGACTGGAAAGAGACAATAAAAAAATCAACAGAGATGATGAAGAGTGTGGGATTAAATGTAAATCCCGAATTAAAAGTAAAAGATTTAGGGGTTGGTCAGCAGCAACTGGTGGAGATAGCCAAGGCGCTTTCAAAAGATGTTAAACTCCTCATCCTCGATGAACCCACTGCAGCATTAAATGAAAGCGACTGCGAAAATCTCTATGCTCTTATCTTTGAACTGAAGAAAAAAGGTGTAACATCTATTCTTGTATCTCACCGTTTGAAAGAGGTCATTCATCTTGCTGATACAGTTACCGTTTTCCGCGACGGGGAGACTATATGCACTCTCGACTCCGCGAAAGAAGAGATAAGTGAAAATATTCTAATCAGAAACATGGTTGGCCGCGAGATAAACAATATTTATCCAGGGAGAAATCATCTACGTTCGGAAGAAGTTGTTATGGATGTAAAAAACTGGAATGCGTATGATCCGGGACTCGGCCGTGCGGTGCTTAAAGATATGAATTTTAATTTACGGAAAGGTGAGATAATCGGCTTTGCCGGACTTATCGGATCAGGCCGGACGGAGCTTGCTCACAGTATTTTTGGAAATCCAGATGGTTATGAGATTACCGGTGAAATGACTTTGAAAAACAGCAAACGGAACTTCAAATCACCGAAAGATGCCATTGAAGCCGGCATTGCCTATGCATCTGAGGACCGTAAGGGGGATGGTCTGATTCTGATTCAGGACATCAAACAGAATATAACAATGGCGAATCTTAAAAGAATCTCCGCCAGGGGTGTTATCAATAGCAATGCTGAAATCAGATATGCAAGTGAGTATAAGACTTCTCTTAATATCAAGACACCTAATCTGGAACAGAAGGTTGTAAATCTAAGCGGTGGTAATCAGCAGAAGGTGTCCATTGCAAAATGGCTCTTTGTCGAACCTGATATACTTATACTTGATGAACCAACAAGAGGAATCGATGTAGGCGCGAAATATGAAATTTATACTATAATGAACAGGCTGGTCGAACAGGGGATGAGCATTATAATGATCTCCTCCGAACTCCCTGAAATACTCGGAATGAGTGACCGGATATATGTAGTATCCGCAGGGAAAATTACCGGAGAACTGTCACGGGAAGAAGCAAATCAGGAAGAGATTATGCGTCTTGCAACGAAATAATTTTTTGAATTTTGGAATCGGGTAATTACTTAAAAACTGGTGTTAGAATTGTTCTTCAGAGCGGCGGAGACGAATACTGCGGATTTTGAGCAGTTACGAAATCGGAAGTAACAGGGAGAGTTAAAGATGGGTATTAAAGAACTTAAAAAGAAACCGGGACTTAATATTCGTGATTACGGAATGTACATTGCCCTTTTAGTAATAATTGTGTTTTTTGCAATTGTAACTAAATGGGATTTTATAAAGCCTCAGAATATTGCCGATTTAATGAACCAGACAGGATACATTGCTGTTCTCGCCGTCGGGATGACCTTTGTAATCATCATAAGGCATATCGATTTATCGGTTGGATTTCTGGCGGGCTGTTTAGGTGCCGCTTCAGCAATCGGTTTAACCAGCTGGGGATACCCGGTCTATGTTGTTATACCGGTAGTAATGCTGCTTGGTATACTAGCCGGATGTATGACAGCGCTTCCGGTTGCCGCATTGGGGATACCATCATTTGTTGCTTCGCTTGCGGGATGGCTGATCTATCGTGGAATTTTATTAATGGTAACATCAGGGACCGGTACAATAATAATAAATGACCCGGTATTCATTGCAATAAGCAACGGAAGTATACCGGATCTGTTATCAAAAATAAACATCTTCCCCGGTGTTCATAAGCTGACACTTTTACTCGGTCTTTTAGCTGTAATATGGATTATTTTTAAAAACAATCTCACTAGAAAGAATAAACAGTCATACGGCTTTGAAACTATTCCATTATATTTGTTTGTTATTCTACAGGTTTTTTTAGCTGTGGTAATAGGTGCTATCACATGGGTTCTATCAGGCTCAAGCGGAATGTCATGGACAGTGGTTATAATGCTTGTAGTAGTAATGGGCTATGACTGGATAGCGAGTCAGACGGTATTGGGGCGCCATATATATGCCGTTGGCGGGAATCCTGAGGCTGCGGAACTCTCAGGGATCAGCGTAAAAAAAATTACTATGATCGTATTCGGTTCCATGGGACTTCTTTCTGCTCTTTCCGGAATAATGTTTGCCTCCAGACTGAAGTCCGCATCTCCCCAGGCTGGAACACTCTTTGAACTTGATGCTATTGCAGCTGCATACATCGGAGGAGTATCTGCAGCAGGTGGAGTTGGTAAAATATCCGGCTCACTGATTGGCGCACTGGTATATATGTCGCTGATGAACGGCATGAATTTATGGACCGTGACTAATGATGCATCTCTGCAGTATATCATCCGTGGTATAGTGCTTGCAATGGCGGTAATATTTGATGTTGCAACACGAAAGGCTAAGCGGTAGAAGAAAAGACTGTTTTTGTAATTCCGGCTGCAGCGAATTGTCATGCTGAGGCTGTCGAAGCATAGTATTCTTAACACGGTTACCATTCGACAGGCTCAGGTTGACAGAAACAGAAAAGGCACCCAAAGGTGCCTTTTTTTATAATGAGTACAAATGAACTTTTATCCGTTCTTTATAATGTTCTTCAAAGTTTTCATCATATCCTGCCTGTAGCTTTCAGATGCAGTCTCATCAATATAGAAATGTTTGAAGTGCCTGTAGCCTTCTAACACTGAAACAATTAATTCTGCTGTCCTCTTTGGATCGGTAATCTTTACCTTTCCGCTGGCGGTTGCAATCTCCAGTTCTTTTTGAATTAACTTTACAAACTCGTCATACATATTCTGAAGATGTTTAAAGACTTTTTTATTTCTGAAACCCAAAGTAAGAATGGAAAAATCACCGGATATTTCAGTATTGTTGTACCATTCATCGCTGCAGAATATTTCAACCAGACGATCGAGTCTTTTCTGAGGATCGGTTGTTTCTATTTTCATGTCGAGAAAAAGCCTGTTGTATACTCTGCTCATGTAGTCAACAAGCTCTACGGTCATGTTGTCCTTGTTAGTGAAGTAGTGAATTATAAGGCTGGGATTTATTTTCATCTTCTTTGCAACCTTTGCAATGGATGCGCCCTCAACACCCTCTTTCAGGATTACCTGATAATAGTTTTTAAGTATATCGGGCTTTCGTAGTTCGGCGTTCTGTCGTTTTTTCATATTTTCACTTTGCTGTTATATAAAATCAAATTAGTCAGCATGATATCTGCTGATGTTCAAGAGCATTAATTACTGGTAAAAAATAATGGTCAAGGAATAAAATTATCTGTTCTCGGGTGTAGTCAAGGGAGAGAGCTTTATACCTCGGGATGAAATTAGGTTTATTCAGTTGGAAAAATCAACTACAGCTCTTTGTCGTTTTATTTTTTTTTATATACCAGAACGATATTGTTATTATACAGAATCCGACTGAAGAAACTACAAACCATTCCAGAAGTGCCGGTAACCATACTGGAGATTTTCTATAAAAAACAAAGTCAGTTAAGTTCTGCTGTTTTGGAATTTCTTCAATAAAAAACAGAAAAGAAACATGTATTGCAAAGCTGATGAAATAAACTGATGAATATAATTTAGAAATTATATTCTTTTTATCAAAATAAATTGCCAGTCCGTAAAACAATACTGAAAACATACCACAGTAAAAAAAAATGTAGGCTCCAATAAAATGAAATATAAGTTTATCCATAGAAAATAAGCCCATATAGCTGCATGATAATGCAGAAAGAACTCCAAAAAAGCCTGCAACATGAGAAAGTTTGCTATTAATAATTTGCGATAGGTGTATCATGAAAAAAACAAACAATATTCCTACAATTACCAGTGATATATTAAAAATTAAATAATAGGACTTAATATTAGTAACTCCAAGTTCCGAAATGAAATGATCGAAGGGATTAAACAACTCGTTATTCAGTCCTCTGAAAAGGGGTATCGAAATTGCTAATGACAGAGTCATTATTATTATACCTATAAAACCACTCATTTCTATATATGGTATTCCGTTTATTTTTTTTAAATTAAATTTCATTTTTTATCCTGGCATGAATAAAAATATAGTCTATCAAACTTTTGTTATATATATAGCCTAGATATTTTCCTATAAAAGTAAAACTAAAAGCATAGAATAATCCCATTCGTTTTGTTTTGTGATTCAATTCAAGAACATCAGGTGCAAATGAACCGGAGTATCCCGGAAAAACTTTGTCTCCAATAAGCTTAACATTGATTATTTCAAATCCGATAGTTTTCAATTGTTCTAAAACTTTTTCCTTATGAATCCTGTTTGGAATTGGCATCTTCCAGAAATAACATGCTAGCCGGACTAAAATATAAAAAAATATATTTTTTGGTGTATAGTTATTTCCTAGTATTATATCGGTGATTATTAATTCTCCATCGGCAGCAAGTACGCGATGAGCAGACTGGAAAAATTTTTCCCGTGTATTAAAATGTGCGGGACCTTCAATTCCTAAAATATGAGAAAAACTATTGTCAGGAAAATCTTTTAATTCGACTGCATCTCCATGCAAAAATTTTATTACATTCTGAAGATTCATCTTGTTTGCAACATAATTTGCATAGTCGACGTGACTTTCCGTTATGTCTATTCCGGTTATTTCTTCGGGGTTGGTTTTTTTTAATATTTGAAATGTTTCTTCACCATAACCACAAGCTACATTCAGAATCTTTTTGGGGTTCTTGATTGATGCTTCAGTGATAAAAAAATCGAGAAGTTTTTCCGCGGCCTTCACATAGTTTTTTTCGTTATTTTCCCAATACCCGAAGGATATAAATCCGCCGGAAAAATGTTTTTTCTCGTTACCCTCTATTTCAATCCGGCGTGCACCAATGGAATAAAAGTCATTAACTTTATTTTTAAATTTTCTTCTCTTCAAATTTTTCTACCCATTCTTTTAACCGTAAAAATTTAATTTAAGAATTCTTTTTGAATATTTTTTGTCAAGGATGATATAAGTTCATTCTACCGAAAAAATTCTTTATGATCTTTTAACTCCAAAGAGTTCGTTTTTATTCTATGCATGTAAATGAAAATTACTGGATAGAGAAGAGATAATGGAGCTTAATAATTTGCAGTAAAGCCTCCTCTCCCTATTGGTTAAGGCCATCTCTCACAGAGAAGATTTTACTGCTGCGACAGTGGGGCAGGAAAGCATTAAACTGACGTTTTTTAGCTCACATCCCGTGAAATTCATCTAATTAATCCCTATAAAAAATTGTCTGCAGAAAGGTTTAAAATCGGAAGTAAATTATTCTTTACAATTAATTCAAATAATCATAAAAAAATTATAAAGTACTGATTTTAAATCGGTTTGTTAACCTTCGAATTCAAGACGAGGTCATATTGATAGTTTCAGATTTTTTGCTGTTTGCTGTTTTTGCCGCACCATTATTTGTATTATTTTTTTCTTTTGAGAATGTTCTGATGCCGGGGCTTATGATAATTCTGATATTGCATTCTGCTGCAGTTTATTTTTTCTGCACTGCGAATAGAAAAATTTTTAACGAAAGGGGCTGACATTATGGATATAAACAAATCATTTAAAACCATTCTATTGTTTTTACTCCTGCTTGCTGCTGTTGTGGGATTTTCGATTTTCTCCAATAAGATGTGGGGTGAAAAAACAGAAAAAGCTCCTACATCAAAAGCACTTGTAATAGAAACTGAAATGACAATAAGAAAATTCGGCGAGTCAAACGGATTATCAGATCAGCTATTGAAAGAGATTTTTAAATTTAAATCTGCCGCGGATCTGGAAAATAAAATTTCGGTATACGGATCTGCAGAAGAAATTAAATCGCTGGTGACAAAAAAACTGATATTAGCATCGGAAGAGTCCGGAAAAAACTGGAAGAAAATTGCATTAAAGTTTCTGCTATGGTTTATTTTTATGAGCTCTGTTTTTATTTATTTCAGGAAGCATAAACTCACCACCGGTTTAAGAAAGCTGCTGCTGTTTTCTTCAGTATTTGTCTTTGGTATAATTTTAGGATCAGATCCAAGTCCCATGGGTACTGTCAAGGATGCAGTTTTTCTCTTTGCCAATGAGCATATAATTTTTCCTCCCCGGTTGATGGCTTTAACTGTTTTTTTACTTATAGTATTTCTGGCGAATAAATATATCTGCGCATGGGGCTGTCAGGCGGGGACTCTGCAGGATCTGATTTTCAGACTAAACCGGAATGATGCAAATAAGGCCGTTGTGTTTAAGCAGTTTAAAATACCTTTTGTTTTCACTAATTCATTCAGAATAATATTCTTTTTTATATTTGTACTTATAGCTTTTTTATGGGGCTTCGACTTAATAGATAAAATTGATTTTTTCAAAATATATAAACCGGCTCATCTGGGATTAATCGGAGGTATTTCCACAGCGATACTTCTGACAGTGAGTTTATTTGTTTACCGGCCATGGTGTCATCTTCTCTGTCCATTCGGATTGACAGGCTGGATCGTCGAGAAAATTAGTCTTGTAAAAATTAATGTCAACTATGATACATGCATAGCCTGTAAGAAATGCGCAGAATCCTGTCCCTCTACAGTAATGAGCGCGATTTTACTCAGCAACAAAAAAACTTTACCGGACTGTTTTGCCTGTTACACATGCAGGGAGGTCTGTCCAACGGGTTCGATAAAATTTTCAAAAGAGAAAAGAATGAAACCACCTGCGGGTCATTTCGATAAAAAAAGATGAATTCGATTTTAACTAAAAGACATTGAGGTCATATTGATAGTTTCAGATTTTTTTCTATTTGCAGTCTTTGCAGCTTTATTCTTCTTTGAGAGTGTTCTCCTCTCCGGCAGTGGAACGGTTATAATATATTCACATCTTTTAAGAACGTGGGAGTTTGCAATCTCTGGAACTTTTCCATTTTTCGGAGGCAGACATCTCTCTCTTAAAACGCTAACTCCGCCGCTCGGCGCCGCATTTATCACCGGGTCAAATCCTGTTATTGTATCAGCTGCCGGTTTTATGCTTAACCCGCAGGAGGGAAAATACAGAGCTTCCGGCAAAAACTTCTATACATATTCAGAGGTTAAAACAATCGGTATTTCAGGGTCAGCACTCTTGATAAACGATAAGCATTTTTGTAAAATGCATTGCGATACAGAAGCGAAATGGTGGAAAGAAAAACTTATTATGCTGGTAAATTCTGCATCGGAAGAAAGATCTGTTCTGATTGAAGAGCTTGTCGGATCGATGTTTGATGTAGAACGTGTTGAAGAAATAACCGGCAGTATATTCCGGGAAGTGAAATCTCTCCGGATTGCTGTAAATATACTCTACGTATTTTTATTTATGGCCGCACCATTACTGATACTGTTTTTCTCTTTTGAGAATGTTCTGATTCCGGCACTTCTGATAATTCTTTTAATGCATTCCGTTGCAGTTTATTTATTCTGCAAAGCTTACAGAAAAGTTTTTAAAGAGAGAGGGTTTCCCTGGCAGGCGATAATATCTATCGCATTTTTTCCTCCTGCACTTCTCAGATCTATTGATTACTTTTTTAAAGATTCGATTATGCAGTTTAACACATCTGCTGCAGCAATTATTTTATTGTCACCGGAAGACTCAAAGAAAATAATCTCTTATCTAGTCCGGGAATATACTTATTTTAAATTTGAATCCGCTGAGAGTGTTGAGCGGGAACTATTTGGCTCTTACCGTTTAGCCATGCTGAAAGAAATCAGATCGCTCCTGGAAAAAACCGCGATAAATTATGAAGAACTTTTCATACCGCCGGCTGCTTATGATGATCTGGAATTATATTGCCCCAGATGTTTCTGTCAGTATATCTCTAATATTAAGATATGTGAAGACTGCTCTATCGATTTAAAAAAATACTGAATTTAAAGCTACATTCCGGAAAGTCGGGATAATAGAAATTCCTATATCCCCCTGTCCCCCGGAGGGGGCACGAAAGAGAGAAATTATTAGTGAATTTATGAATCAAAACAATATTAAAACACCTGCTTATATCGTTGAACTTGCAAAACATCTTCAAAACAACATGACCGTATCAGAATAAAACTAACAGCGATATAACTGATATACCCGGTGCCCCCTCCGGGGGATAGGGGGCCGGAAGGTTTAAAATAAAAATTTTTTCTTATGTAACTAATAGATTCTGATTATTACAAAAATAACTATAATTATTGACTGATGACAGAATAAAAATTAATTGTACTATTTGAAAAACCGGAGGAAAGATTGTATCCTCCGTGAAATATAAATTTTGAACTTTCAGAGAGGGGTAATATGTTTAAACGTTTAGGTCTTTTTCTTTTAACAAATTTTCTTGTAATGACCACTGTGGGTATAATTCTGAATATTGTTATGCCTATGCTTGGACTGAAAACAAGCGGTGTATTTGGCCTGGCTGTATTCTGCGGAATTTTCGGAATGGCGGGAGCGTTCATTTCTCTTGCGATGAGCAGATGGATGGCAAAAAGAGCTTATGGTATACAGATTATACAAAGCAATGAGCAGAACTATGAATTAAGGGAGCTCTATCAGATGGTTTCGCGTCTTTCGAAACAGGCGGGTCTCCCTGCAGTTCCGGAGGTCGGTGTATATCAGTCTCCCGAGCCGAATGCTTTTGCAACAGGCCCATCGGAAAGCAAGTCTCTGGTTGCTTTTTCTACAGGATTACTCAATTCTATGAGCAAGGATCAGGTGGAGGCTGTTGCGGGACACGAGATATCACACATTTCAAGCGGCGACATGGTTACAATGACCCTTCTTACAGGTATAGCTAACGCACTTGTAATGTTCCTTTCACGTATAATCGCCAGCATTATTAACAATGCTATGAGGGGTGATAACGGGGAAGGGGGTCTCGGTTTTTTTGCATATTTTATTGTGGTAAATCTCCTGCAGACATTCTTTATGCTTCTGGCGACAATTCCAATTGCGGCATTTTCGAGATATAGAGAGTTTAAAGCTGATGCCGGCTCGGCAAAACTGACATCCTCAGTCTCTATGGCTAATGCACTTAAAAGCCTTGCCCGTGCGGCTGAGATACCGACACAGAAGGATTCTTTTGCAATTTCAAAGATAAGTTCTAATAGAAGAATATCTTTATGGTCTACACACCCCTCAATTGAAGAGCGTGTTGCAAGACTTCAGAAAATATAAAAGTTTTAGAAATAATATCATTTAACCAAAAATTAAAACCTACCTGCCCCCTAACCCCCAAAGGGGGCACAGTTGCCGCACAAATTTATAAAAGTTATCTGGTTTCATTCATATTATTGCCGCCACTTCTTGTCCCCCCGGATCGGGTGCTTATTACAAGAAAAATACAGCGAGTTTTTGAATTAAAAAATAAAATGACTTTCATGTTATCAAGTTTGCGAAATAATATGAACTGGTTGGTAGTTAACTATGGTAAATATTGAAAATTTAACTGATTGAATGGTATCTCGTGCCCCCTCCGGGGGACAGGTGGAAGGGAATTTTTACTGTTTTTTTGTATTTATTTAAAAAATTTTAGTGGCGTAATGGCCCCTCTTCGGGAGATTATGGTACCGGGTAGATAATTATGAAATTAAAAGTATATGAAATATTTTATTCAATTCAGGGCGAAACTACAACAGCCGGGTTTACCTCTCTTTTTATAAGACTGGCCGGGTGCAATCTGAATTGTTCCTGGTGTGATACTATAAAGGCAAGGGAAGGGGGGACAGAGATGGATATTGACGATATCATCGATGAGGTGAATCGCCACAAACCTTTCCATCATGTCACTCTTACCGGGGGAGAGCCTCTTATGCAGGATGGAGCCCTTCATCTTCTTCAGAGACTTTCAGAAGAGGGTTATTCAACACAGGTGGAGACAAACGGAACTATTTTATTTGGAACAATTCCGGATAATGTCAGAATTATTGCAGATGTAAAGACTCCATCAAGCGGTGAAGGTAACTCATTCAATGAAGAGAATATAAAGTATCTCCGGAAAAATGATGAGGTGAAATTCATTATCTCCATGATGGAGGACTATGAATTTGCAAAATCCTTTATGAAAGAGAAACTTAAAGGTGTAGAATCTGTAATAAATTTTTCACCCGCATCCAGTCTCATGGAACCATGGGTGCTGGCGCGGATGATTTTAAAGGACAAGCTTCAGGTAAGGCTGAACATTCAGCTTCACAAGACTGCACGGTTTGCCTGAGAAGGAATAGGAAAGAAATGTAACTTGTGACGGGTCACGGTTACTTAAAGAAATACAAATTTTAACAGAGGTAGCAAAATGGATTATGTAGGACACGTAATAAGACCTCCCTCCGAGGCATATAGCATGATAATACAGGTTACAGTGGGGTGTTCGCACAACATGTGTACCTTCTGCGGTGCATATAAGGATCTTCAGCCGAAGTACTGGGTCAAGGAATGGGAAACCGTAAAGAAGGATATCGATGAAGCATCGAGTTATAGGTACGGCTTCACTAAAGCTTTTCTTGCTGACGGGGATGTACTTATCCTCCCAACGGAAGATATTCTTAGAATTATGAATTATATAAAGCAGAAGAATCCGGCAATTGAAACTATAAATGTATATGGTAACGCCAAGGCAATTCTCCGCAAAACACCGGAAGAGCTTACAGCGCTTAAAAATGCAGGACTCACTGTTATCTACCAGGGAATTGAAAGCGGAAATAAAGATGTTCTCCGCAGAATAAGGAAAGGCGCGTTCCCAGATAATATGAGAGAGGCCGCAGCAAAAGTTATCGAGTCGGGTATTAAACTCTCGCAGACTGTTCTTCTTGGAATCGGCGGGAAGGAGATGTCCCATGAACATGCGCGCGATACAGGGAAGCTCCTTGGAGAGATGTCGCCTGACTTCGCCTCAGCTCTTACTGTTATGATTCTTCCAAACACTCCTCTTTTCAAAGAGTATCAGGAGGGGAAATTTATTCTCCCAGATAAGTTCGGATTGCTTGAGGAGCTGCAGATAATCGTGAAGAATATGAATGTGCGGAGAAAGTGTTATTTCACATCTAACCATGCATCAAATTATCTTCCTATAAAAGCAAATCTTCCTGAAGAACAGAGCGCTGTATTAAAGATGATTGCGCAGGTTATAAATAATAAAGATGAGAGTATACTAAAACCGGAACACATGAGAGCGCTTTAAAAAGTAAATGTCAGTAAACAAATAGACTATCAGTATATTGCATGTCATTTCGAAGGAGCATTTATCGGAGAGTACTTTTTTAAAACCGGATGCGACTGAGAAATCTTAATTTTTTATAGCACTAAAAATATTTCTCACCCTTATTTTGGAAGGGGTTCGAAATGACAGCATTAAAACATTATGTTAATCGATTAAAACTAAAGTAAATAACAAAGGGGAATCATCATGGATGACACAATGGAAAAAGCTGTAAGATACATTAGTGATATTTTAAAAGACACACCTGATGCTGATAAGTTTAAGCTCATTGAAGATACAAGTAAAAAATTTAATCTTAATCCGCTTCAGACAGAATTTTTAACTAATAAGATTGTTTACGGCAGCTGATTGGAATATTTTAAAAATTAGAATTAAACAATTTAAAGGAGTCTGATAAAAATTTAATGATACCAATAATTTTCGTTGGATTAGCCTTTGCATTCTTTACGATTCTGATTTTTTTAATGCGTAAACCTTTTTTACTTTCGAACAGAATTGTTATATTTTTCATGATGTCACTCTCTCTTCCAATGATAACCAAGCTGAATTTATTAGGAGTAATTAACCTTCCCTCGGGTAAACTTGATATATTCAAAGCATTTCCCCTGTTGTTCGGACCTTTTTTATATTTCTATACAAAAAGTGAAATCATTGAGCGTCCTTATTTTAAAAAGAAGTACTGGTTCAACTTTGTTCCTTTTCTGATAGCTGTAATTTTTATTACCCTGTTTTTCAAAGTAGATAGTAAAATCAATCATGATCCCATGATGATTAAACCTGCCTCTGAAATGACCAATCCATTAATCGGCAAGATGCCTGATCAGAAATTGCAGGGTGGAGAAATCAGGATATCAGGTATTCCCGGACCTGCCGGCGCTATCCCGCCCAGGAGAGCCGATAATAGAGGAGCTGTTAACACAACATCCGCAAAATTTTTAAGTTTGAGTATAATAGTTTCTTTTTTTATATATTTATTATTAATAATAAAGCTGTTAAGAGTGCATGAAAAAAAAATAACAGACTACTTCTCCTATGATTCGCTGCAGATTAATCTGAAATGGTTAAAATGGATCACCATATGCTTTTTTTTATCCTATGGTTTTGTTATTACGATTGTTTTGTTCGCCCCTACCTTTATCAGGCATCAGATTTTAGATCCCAGGTTTGCACCAGATCTTGGAACAACTTTTTTCATATTCACATTCAGCCTTTTTGCAATAAAACAGCCGGTTATTTTCAAAGTAGAAAATGTTGAAGGTATACTTAATGATGAAGTAGATGATGAAAGTGATTTAATCAGGAAAGATCGTAAGTATAAAAAATCCGGTTTAAAAGATAATGAAGCAGATATTTTTTTAAAATCGCTGGAAGAGTATATGCGTTTGGAAAAACCTTTTCTTGATCCGGATTTGTCTATTGTGAATATTTCAGAGAAATTGAATATACCTAAACATTATCTGACAGAGATAATTAATAGAATGATGGATAAAAATTTTTATACATATATCAACGAATTCAGAGTTGATGAAGTAAAACAAAAAATTGCAGATGAAAGTTACAGAGAACACTCAATTATCAGGATAGCATATGATTCAGGATTTAATTCAAAATCAGTATTTAATCGAATTTTTAAACAAATAACCAGTTTAACTCCTACCGAATATCGCCAGCAATATTTAACAAAATAATTTTTGCTCATTACGCTATTGTTAACAATCTTAAATAAATTAAAATTACTCCGCGGGATGTGCGGATAAATTAATGATTAAACACCTTTTTGTATCGTCACAAACGCCAAGCTTAAAAATAAATTTAATTTTAAAAATATGGTGCCTGCCATTCGGCGCGGACGACCTCCCTCCATTTAAGTGATATAAATAATCCAGTTAATAAAAACATTTTTTCATGTCAGCAGAAAAAACTGAACTGCTGCATGCGGGTGTAATACAGTTAGATATACCTATTTTAAAAAAATTGGAGAGTTGTGATATGAACAGAATATGGACTATGATTGTCATCTCGGCTGTTATATTCATTTCGGCAGTTGTGCTCATTTCCGAAAAAAGTATCTCTGCAAAGCAGGGTGCAAAAAAAATGAATACGTTTTCAATTATGGATATGGATGGAAACGATACCATATCATCGAAGGAATGGATCGCATATAATACACAGATATTTACTGTGATAGATAATGATGGAAGTGGGGAGCTGACGCGTGATGAACTTCGTGCTTTTCATGAGAAGAAACGTAACGAACAGAAAAATGAGAAATAGAATTTAAGTCTTCCCCGGTATCAGATTTGCACTTCAGTCAATTTATCTGATATCGGGTGAATAATTCAATTTTGAATATAGAGTGAAGGAGGATTTATGAAAAATATACGTGTTAACAAAAGTAATTTAAAAATTACAACGATGCACCACATGGTGAATGCTTTTATTATATTTTCTTTGGCGCTTTTACTAAAATGCGGGGGAGTTTCCTCCAGCAGTTCTGCTAACAGTTCATCAAGTGGTTCAAGTGTTGCGTTTACTTCAGATGTGATAAGCGGTACAACAGATCTTGCAGTCACTTTTACAGATACAACTACAAGTCAGGTAATATCCCGTGAGTGGGATTTTGGTGATGGAACGAAAAGTACAGAAAAAAATCCGGAACATATATATACTGCTGTAGGTAAATATACCGTAACACTTACTGTAACAGGTGCTTCCGGAACTGACTCGCTGGTAAGGACTAACTGTATTATTGTACTCGATAGAACCTATCCTGTCGTAGATACCGGGGTTACATTATTTTACGGTGATACATCATCAACGATTACTAAACCATCTTCATCTGCCTCAGCGTTCTACGGTCAGGACGCTCAGTATACGGGAAATACTCCTGCATATCAGAATAACGGAGATGGAACTATAACCGATCTTAATACCGGTCTTATGTGGCAGTCGGAGCGTGAGGCAGGGACAAGAGTAACATGGGATGCTGCTGTTGCCGGGGCATCGGGCTGCACCACCGGAGGCTATTCAGACTGGCGAATGCCTACAATTAAGGAGCTGTATTCTCTGATCCAGTTCACCGGTAAATCCGGAGGTACAGATGCACAATGTATCCCGTATATAGACACTGATTTTTTTGAAATAAGATTCGGGGATCAGGATAGTGCGGATTTACGTGTTATAGACGGTCAGGACTGGTCTTCAAATAAGTATGTCTATAAAACAATGGTAAATGATGAAACTGTTTTTGGTGTGAACTTTGTTGACGGGCGCATCAAGGGGTATCCGCAATACAAAGGGGGCGGTGCTACTGAAAATACTATGTATGTCCGATATGTTAGAGGAAATACTAAATATGGTATAAATAGCTTCACAGACAATGGTGATGGAACTATTTCCGATAGTGCAACCGGACTTATGTGGGCACAATCAGATAGTGGTACAGGAATGGACTGGGAAGATGGCCTTGCATGGGTGCAGATGAAAAATAATGCCAATTACCTCGGCCACAGCGATTGGAGGATGCCGAATTCGAAGGAGCTCCATACCATCCTGGATTACACCCGTTCCCCGGACACCACGAGTTCTGCCGCTATTGATCCGGTTTTTTTATCTACAAGTATTATCAATGAAAAAGGGCAGACAGAATATCCCTACATATGGAGTGGAACTACACATCTTGAAGGATATGGTGCGGCTTATTTTTCGTTCGGAAGGGCGCTTGGCTATATGTTGACTGGTACATATTACACTCTCTATGATGTGCATGGTGCCGGAGCGCAGCGTAGTGATCCGAAGACAGGAAGCCCCACAGATCATGTATTGGGGCTTGAACAGGATGGCGACACGGCTTACGGATGGGGTCCGCAGGGTGATATTCTCAGAATAACTAATTATGTTCGTCTTGTGCGGAATATATGATTTGAGAGTGTTGTATTAGATTATAAAGTTTAGAAAGGATTAAATATTTTGAACAATAAAAAGGTTTTGAAAATATCTTTGCCTGAATATTTTGATTTCTGGAACATTTCAAAAATGAAAGATGCCTGGGAAAAAACAGTTAGTATGAAACCTGATATAATAGGTGTTGAGTGCAGCAATTGCAATTATATTGATTCATCGGCAATTGGAGCAATTGTAAAATTTTATAAATGTTCTATTGAAAATAACATCGAACTTCATTTCATTGATTTAAATAGTAAATTATCCTATATTTTCGAGATGACTAAAATTAATAAAGTAATTTCCATCATTTCAAATGAACAATTTACTCAGTTCGGGTATCTGGAGAATATAAATTATTCAGATAAAGCTGGATTGCCCGATTAATAAAAAAACCTGGAAGCCACGGGATTGATGCAGAGGTATAGCGGGAATGACATTATGTTAAAAAATATAAATTATTCTAAGGAGATTAAAATGAAGAATTTATTTGCAGTGAGTCTGAAGAAAAACTTTACAATAGGTATGGCATCATGCTTGATATTTCTGGTGTCACCAACTCTGTTTTCAAAGGATTCCATACAAAAGCCGGCAGCAAAACGGACATACCCGATTGTTCACACGGGAGTTGTTCGGGCCTATGACGACAAAACATCTATTGATATTCCTAAAAAAGGTGAACCGTTCTTCGGTCAGGATGCCAATGTTCTATATAATATTCCCTCTTACCGGAATAATGGTGATGGTACAATTAGCGATCTTGTGACCGGGCTTATATGGCAGCAGGATGTGGGCGAGAAAATGACTGCAGATGAAGCAAAGGCAAAGCTTGCTTTGCTCAACGGCGGTGCAGACAAGGACTGGAGAATTCCAACCATCAAGGAACTCTTTTCTCTTTCGCTTTATTCCGGGAGAGTTTTCGGTGAAAATGTTATTGAACCATTTATAAATACCAGCTACTTCAGTCAGCCTAAGGGCAATGCCTCCATGGGCGAACGGGAAATTGACGCACAGACATGGTCTTCCAATGAGTACACCGGACTGACAATGAACAATGACAGCTCCCGATTCGGTATGAATTTTGTAGATGGACGGATTAAGTCTTATCCGGTTATAAACAAGCGTAAAGGTTCTGACACAAAGATGTACTACCGTTTTGTCCGCGGCAATCCTGAATACGGCAAAAACAGGTTTCACGATAACAGTGATGGAACTATTTCAGATGAGGCAACAGGGCTGATGTGGCAGAAGGCTGACAGTTCCAGGGCAATGGACTGGAAAGAGGCGCTTGAATATGCAGACTCATTGAAACTTGCCGGAAAGAGCGACTGGCGCGTCCCGTCGATAAAGGAGCTGCAGAGTATTGTTGATTATACCCGTTCGTTAAAGGCAACCAGCTCTGCTGCAATTGATCCTATGTTTTCATGCTCATCAATAACAAATCCTGACGGTTTAAAAAACTACCCTTATTACTGGTCAGCAACAACGCTTCTGGATGGACCTCAGCCTGGAAATCAGGCAGCATATGTCTGCTTTGGTATTGCCACTGCAAAAATGAGAGACAGAATTATTGATGCACATGGCGCAGGAGCTGTAAGATCTGATCCCAAGAGCGGCAATATTGCTGATTATCCTAAATTTTTTGGACCTCAGGGAGATCTTCTTAGCGTATACAATTATGTCCGCTGTGTCAGGACAATGAAATGAAAATAAGTTACAAAGGTCTCTTCATCCCATTTTTTATTACGATTCTTATTATAATGCCGAAATTGTCAGCTAAAAGCGCGGGCAGTGATGTATTATTGAGGATAATCGGATCCGGTGGGCCGGGCTACAATTCCCAGCGTGCAGAATCATCGGTATTACTAAGGTATGGTGATGTTACTTTTCTGATAGATATGGGAAACGGAACACAGGCTGGTTTAAACACGGCAAATATAAAACTACGACAGCTTTCAGCACTGTTTATTACCCACCATCACACGGATCATGAACAGGAATTTATTCCGATTCTTGCCGGAATGCTGATGGGGAAAACCGCTTCTTTTGTTGTAGGGCCATCCGGGATCCGTTCTCTAACAGAATTTACTGAGAATTTTTATAAAAGCGATATTTTATATAGACGGTCAAACATCGGTATGTCTGGAGATATTCCGGTAACTGATGTGCGGGAGGTTAAGGGCGGCGAAGAATTTTCAGTAAGGGGTGTAACAATCAGAACTGCAGCGGTTAATCACTCCATAGAAACTATTGCATATCGTTTTGAAAAGGATGGCAAAAGCATTGTTGTATCCGGAGATTTGTACTATTCCGAAAGCCTGATTCTTCTTTCTAAAAATGCCGACATACTTATTCTTGACGGAGGCCCTTTATCATCTTCTGCCAATGGCGCAACTAATTCAAAAAAGAAAAAAGGAACCGACAGGCAAAGGGCTCACTCCACGTTAGATGAAATTGTTTCTATGGTAGTTTCATCACAGGCAAAGAGTGTTGTGCTTACCCATCTCCCGTCACGAACAATAGATGAAGACTCTGTCAGGGCAGCCTTCATCCGGGCAGGAGCAGGCTGTATGGTGATTTTTGCCCGGGATGGACTTGAGATTTAATTTCAATAGTATTAGCAGAAGATTTCGATGCAGCGTATGATGGAGAAGAAAAAAATTCTGATTCCATATTTGATTGTTTACGGTTTTTAACCGTAAACAATCAAATATGTATATTCGGGGCTTAAAATTTTTAACTCATTGCCTTGATTTAACTTATAATTTCCTGAGTCCCCCCTTGTTCATTCCCTCATAATTGCGCAATTTAACTCTTTAGCCATCAAAAACAGGTATGTAAAAAAACTAATATATCGCAAAAAACATGTAGTCTTTTTCTATGCACATGTTCACTTTGTCATTCAATTATGGCCTTTATGCTTAATATTAGAGCAAAAAATGGCTATAAAATGCTACATAATCCAATTTTATTTAATTTTTAAATGTTTCAAAAAAAAATTCATTATTCATGGGGAATTTTAAGCGTTTTTTTATACTAAATATTAGACCCGATTGAATTTATAAGTTTGAATCCAAATTCAAACTTTGTTTATAAAGCAGGGATATTTTTTTCAGGAATTAAAAATGAATAAACTGATTTTTGTAACCGTTTTGTTTCTCAGTATTATCCCAAGCTTAGCGAATGCGGAGTTTATCTTCAAAAAAGATGGAGAAATTGTCAAGGGCTCAATTTTAGAAGAGACCCAGTATTATATGACAATACAGAAGAAGGGTGGTGTAGTTGAGCGCATCAATAGAAACATAATAATAAGAGTACTATTTACCGATCTCTACATGGGTAAAATCTATATACGTCTAACATCCGGTGAAGTTATAGAAGGTTACCAGGTTGATGAGGATAGAGATGTTTATGTATTCCGAAAAGATATTAATAAACCCGCTGAATTCACTGTTGAACGAAAAAAGGTAATGTTCATATCCAGGACAAATCCTACCGACCTTACCAGCGAACCATCAATTGATCGTATTTTAATCAAGTGGAGCCCACCCTTTAAACCGGCAAAATTATATAAAGTTTATATGAGAGAAAAGAAAAAGAGCCAGGATTTCGAGTTAATCGGTGAGACAGATGATGTTATATATACATTGAAAAATCTTGGTAAAAGCGCAAGCTATGAGATATATGTAACAGCCCTTAGTGATGCAAATGAGGAATCTCTGCCGAGTGAAAAGATTACAGCAAATACACTTCCATTCGCACCGGAAGATTTTAATATTACAGATAAACTATCACCCGATGGACAAAAGGTGAAGTTGACCTTGAGTTGGGTGCCCGTGACCGATGTTGAGAGCAGGGTAAAATCTTACACTATTTATAAGATTGATGACAGGGAAAGAAAAAAACTCGGCAATACAAAGGGTAGCGAATTTATAACAAAGGAATTTCCTGCGGAGGGCAAACACTGGTTCGCCGTTGTGGCGGTAAATGATTTAGGAACCGAATCTGCTGATTTAAAAGCTCTATACGACACAGGAATAAAAATCTGTGCCAGGATTTCAGGAACGTACCTTATACCATCCGGCGACCTTGGAGTGATAACAACCTCGGGATATGGCGGACTGCTTGACCTAACCCTTGGAGGCAAATCATTCAGCGCCGGGGTAGAAACAGGTTTCCTGACGTTCGATGTGGCAGATAATGATATAAAGAGTATGTCAATTATTCCGCTTCTTGGTATTGCAGAATACAGGCTTCCGCTTTTTTATACTGTATCGTTAAGACCGGTTATTAAGGCGGGAATGGCTTATCAGATGGTTGAGTATCTGAAACACGACACTACTGATCCGTTAATAACAAAAACTATCAGCAAGAACAGGTCTGACGCAATGGCATCGGTAGGGGTTAATCTGGATCTATGGATTGAAGATAGATTTGTTCTTTCATTGGGAACAGAATATTCAGTATTATTTCAGAACAGCGGCAGTATGCGTTTTATGAGCTGCACATTCGGAGCAGCATTAATCTTTTAAAATTTGATTAAAATCAGATTTCTCTTCACGGGAAGATGAATATTATTTTTAGACAGCAATAGTTGGAAAGGTGAAATACATGAAAAAGTTATTTTTTGCAATATTGATCTCCTCGGCGGCAATAACCACAGGGTGCGGAGAGTCCTTCAGTGAAGTTTTCGATGAGCTGACAGGTCCTGTGCAGAGCGTCAGTATTAAGAAAAATACATCTATTGTTGTTGGTTCCACGGAACAGCTCTATGCATCAGTTTATCCCTCAATGACAGCTAATAAAAAGGTAACATGGTCAAGTAACAATATTGCAGTTGCTACTGTTGATCCGGTAACGGGAGTAGTTACAGGGGTTGCCGCTAACAGCAGCACAATAATTATAGCAACAACAGAAGAGGGTGGTTTTACTGCAAGCTGTGTAGTTAATGTTACTCCAATTCCGGTTCCTGTTACTTCGGTTACCCTTACACCGTCATCCCTTAACATCGAGCCGGGTGATACGGGTACAACTTTATCCAGTTATCTTCCGGTTGGTGCCACAAATACTGGGCTCACATGGACAAGCAGTAATCCTTTTGTTGTGGTTGTTGATCAAACCGGATATTACACAGGAGGAATCAACGGAACAGCAATAATAACAGCGACTGCTGCTTACTGGAATATATCTGCTTCATTTACGGTCACAGTGGCATCATTAACAGTGCCGCCTATTCCAGGGGCAGCAGCTGTAACAACGGGTAACGGGCAGCTCAATATTAGCTGGACAGCCGTATCGGGGGCCACATCATATAACGTCTATTTCAGCACAGTGAATGATCCGAACTCTGCACCTGCATACAATGGTTTAACGGGTACAACACGTCTGTTAACCGGACTTGCAAATGGGACACTATATTATATATGGATAAAAGCAAATAATTCTGCAGGTTCAAGCGGCTTCAGCACTGTTGCAAGCGGAACGCCTGTGTTGCCATTATCCCCTCCAGGTGTACCGGGAGCAATAACTGTAACAGCTGGTAACCAGTATCTATCTTTAAGCTGGGCAGCAGTATCTGGAGCCGATTCTTATAATGTATTTTATAGCACTACTAACGACTCTTCGACTTCTTCTCAATGGGGAGGAGATATCACTGTTTTAAATTCTACAATAACAGGTTTAAACAACGGAACTCCATATTATGTATGGATCAGGGCAAAGAATTCAGCTGGTTCAGGGGGATACAGTGTATCTTCGACGGGTACACCATTTGTACCTGCGCTGCCGACAGTAATAACAACGGAGATCCGTGACAATACAGATTTCACGATTTATATAGCTGGAACATCCGCACGGGGCGGCGGAGAAGTTGTGTCTGACGGTGGCGCACCGGTAACGGATCGTGGTTTATGCTGGGCAGTTTTCCCCGCTACTCCAACTGTTTCAGGCAGCCATGTATCTGATGCAGCTGCCTCTGGAACAGGTGTTTTTTCCTTAAGTAGCATGACTGGTCTTACAATTGGTACTGTTTACAATGTCCGGGCATATGCAACAAACATTTCCGGAACAGCGTATGGAGATCCGATCTATTTTGACAGTGGATTAACTTTCGGAACCATACATCCCGGACCTTACCCAGCGGACACTTATACTGTATTTTATAACGACGGAAATGGAGGTGGGCTTGCATCGTCAACGAATAATACATATAACGAATATTGGAGTAATATTAATAATATTTTTCTTAGCGGTACTAAAACAATAATCGATTCTTGCGAGACGAACACATTTAAAATTGTTTCTCAATCGGGCCACACAAATAGTGCGGCAGATATTTGTTGGAATTATGGAAACTCCGATGCCACATGGTTCTTACCATCGAGAGATGAACTCAGGTTAATGTACAATAATCTGAAAGTATCCGGTTTGGGGGGGTTCAGCAATGCAAAATACTGGAGCTCCTCTGAAAATAGCATTACTAAGGCATATAGTATTGATTTCACAGATGGCACAGTTACGACAGAAAACAAAAGTGCCTCTTTATCATTTAAGCCAATACGGAGATTTCCTGCAACTTATTGACAGGATCAGGTTGAGCTAAACATGTGTAATCACCACTCTATGTTTTGAGTAGTAGAAAAGGAGAAATTTAAAATGGGATTAAGAACACTTAAACTCAGATTCAGAATTATATTTGCTGTTTTTACAATACTTACAATTCTTATTGCAGATCTTACAATAGTACTCATTAACAAATACATCCTTTCATATAATGGCGTCGTGGGAAAACATTACATTACGCTCATAGGCATGTCGATTGTTGTTGTTATCTTCTATTTGCTCGTTGCAAACATAAGCAAAGTATCTGAAAAGTTTGTCGAGAAATTTGTACACATTACAAGAGTTTATCTTGGAAGGCAGATCGGACTTTATATTTCGGTATCGATTCTCTTTTTCTTTATATATGCGGGATATTACTGGGCTTGGTTCGACAGAAATTTATTTAAAGAGATATGGGAATTTATCCTAAGGGTTTTGTTTGGAATCAGGTCCGTGTTTTACAATTAGTATTACCGCGACTTTCAGTGAATTATTCTATTCCTGGATTTTTTACGGAGCTCCATTTTTTGACTTTGTGTCAAAATAACCGTAGGAGGGTGATGTATCCGTATGCCGGATATTAAAATCACTCGTCAACTTTCCCGGTACAAGCGCGACATATTTAGTCAGAAGATCTCCGCCCCTGCTCAATACTGTTTATATTATACACATTTATCTGCAACTAAAAATAGAACATTTCTGTCTGATAAACAGAGTTCCCTGATTATGGAACTCCAATAATATCTGCGGAGTTAAAAAATGGCTATTTTAAAAAATGAAAAGATATCTGCTTATTCACACGGTGCGATAGTTCCTGTAATGGCGGCAGGTACAATTGCTCTTTTAATACTTTCAGGAGGGAGTGTTCCACTGCAGATAGTATCATTTGTTTACGGACTTTCGGCTATAACTTTATTTACTGCCAGTTTTCTATATCACTCTAAGAAAAAATATGAAGATGAGAAATCGATCTGGCGCAGACTGGATCATTCTGCAATTTTTATGCTTATTGCAGGTACATATACTCCAATGTGTTTTCTTTATCTGAGTGGACCATTGATGTGGAGTATACTGATTATCCAGTGGTTCCTTGTGATCTCAGGTATATTTTCAAGTCTATTTCTTAATCTGCCCCGTTTTGCAACGATTATAATTTATCTTATAATGGGATGGGTGGTGATAGTACCGTATAAAACATTCATATCTGCAATGCCGGCAACGGTTTTATTTCTTCTTGTTACAGGGGGGATTTCATATACTCTTGGAGCGCTGGTGTATGCTGCAGCAAAATCTTACCGAAAATTGCCGTACCGGAAATTTCACGAAATATTTCATTACTTTGTAGTGGCTGGTGCAATGCTTCATCTTGCAATGGTAATCAATGGTGTCGGGATTGCATGACATCGCATCATGATGTGTGAGGTTGCTCTGTTGTAAGTGTTCGGAAGATAAACCGGTAGTAAAAGATTTCCGCCGCAATTTGATGAGACGGAGATCTGAAAAGCATAGCTCTTTCCGGAAAGTTGACATAACTGATATACCCGGTGCCCCCTCCGGGGGATAGGGGGCATGAAGGTTTGAATTAAATTAATTATTATCACAGCATTCCGGAAAGAGGCAGAAGTAAATATTTACTTTTCTATTAAATAGAAGTTTTATTTAGTTTCATTGTGAATAAATATGATTTGGCTCTGACCCCGCACAACGAAAATAAAAGTAATCCTATCATTAGAAACACTGAAGGTTCCGGAGAGTTTACCGAATCGGCCGAACCAGGTTCGTAAACATCTTTTCCCTCAAGTTTCTGCTTTTCTTTAAGTGTCAGCATCTCCCACTGAGCATTATTTTCAACTACAATGTATGTGGTTGCCGGTGTTAATATTCCGGTCTTTTTACTCATGGAAACAATTTCAGGCAAAAGATCTGATGTGAGGGAAGGGTTGTATACTTTTTTTAAACTCAGGGCGTTAACCTGAAGGGCACTGGCATAAATAGTGGTTGAAGAGATATTCTGCACAGGATTGAAATTTTCAAAACTGTTTTTTTGGGGATTAAATATCTGAACGAAGAAATTGTTGTCCTTAACATCGCAAAAAAATAATTTTGATGAGCCCGGTTGTTGAGTAAATGGATGTTGTATTCCACCCTTTGTTTCAACAATCTGTTTAACAAGTATTGGCGTTTTTTTTATTTCTTTTAGTTGAAGTCCGTCGAATGATATTTTTTCAGCCTGGTTATTATCTGTCAGTTGATAGTAACCGTTAACATCACAGAGCAGTGATGTAAAATATTGCATATTATCTTCAGTAATAGTAAAGCTTTTACTATCTCTTATAACATAGATTTGCGGATAGTAAAGATATCCATCAATCAGCCTGTTTTTATCAGATGTATATGTCTGATATGAAAGGAGGATCTCCTTGATAGCGCGATCTCTGCAGAACCCGCCCTGTGGTGTCAGACTATTCTGCAGATTTTTGTAACGAAGTTTCTGTATCAAATCAAGTGATATGATACCTCCGGTTATGTTAAGTGTCTCGTAGTTGGCTAGTGTTATGGAGCAATACTTTACATCGGGATATTTTTGCGCAATTGCTTCAATCTTATCGATTATGTTTTCCTTTGTAAGATTTGATTTTGCTGACCAGTCTATTACAAAGTGTAAGTACGGTTTTCTGAGTATTTTATACTTTTCACGATTATGTCCTCCGGGAAGAAGTAAAGAAACGTGACCATCGTTCATTGACGAAATAACGGGTGAAACTCTATTGTTCTCTTTGTTAAGAACTATGCTCTGACCGCCGATTTTTATTGAACCGGAAATTGTATCGGGATAGATAAATTCAATCTCGGTTATACGCCTCTGACCTCCGCTGAAGGGGAAAACCTTAAGATGAAGCGTCCGGTTGTCATTGTAATAAAGCAGACCGGGATCTCTTCTTGTATTTTTAATCATCTCGTAAACCCACATCGCTGTCTTTTTGTCAAATAATTTACCCGGCACTTTATCATTGTCAATATTAAGCCAATAGCCGGAAACAAAAGCACCTTCGGGGAGAGAGATGGACGTTCTGAACTCAGTTTCAAACTTACTGTAATTTTTCATGTTGATGGTTACAGAAGTTTTTTTAAATCCCTGTTCACTTAAAGTTTTATGATCGATTGATGATATTGTTACATCTGTTGAATTGCTAAAAACAGTTTCTGCTTCAATATTACTGCTCCAGCTGCTCTGCATGCCGAAAAGGGGCCCAAAGTTTCCGGAAAAATTGCTTCTTTTAATTTCCGGAATGTCCTCTCCAAAAAAAGCCTTGTAGAGATGAACCAGTTTTTTGTCCGGCATAACCATGTTATCAAAGACGAGCCACTCATAATAACCGGAAATAAAGGGGAGGTATATACCCGCCTTCATATCGCGAATACTAAGAAGACCATTTTTAACCAGATATGTGGATCCTTTAAATTCTGTATTTTTAACGTAATCTGCTTCATAAATATAATCGATAGCCTGGTTAATAGCCAGTTTATGCATCAGCGCATTAACAGTTATCAATAGAGGCAATATGCAGATAGATGCGGATGCAATGAAAATTTTATTTTTAAAAATAATATTCCGGAATGAATATTTAAAATCGTGCGAAATTTTTTTCGTATGCAGTATAAAGAGAATTGTCGGAGACAGAATAAGAAAACCTGCACCGGCAATTACTATAAGCGGCAGACTCAATGGTAGAAAAGGAAGAAAGATAAAAAAGAAATACAGAGTGAACGGGTAAAGAGCAAACCTGCAGATTGCAGCTGCGGTATTAATCCTCTCGTTTTTAACAGTGGGGATAGCCAGAAATATTCCGTTTAGAAAAGTGAAAAAATATATACCTGCACTCTGAAAATCTGCGGGGAATGGGATGAAATAATTAAGAATAAGGCCTCCAATGGGCATGGCAAGTCCAAAAATAATATAGAGAACAACGGTAAGGTTTTGAGACTTCCTCTGCATCAGATTGTACATAATAAGAATAAGCCGTGAAACAGCAAAGATCATCACCAGCGTCGATATAACCAGAAATACCGGAAGCAAAATTGAGGATAGACTATAAGGAATATGAAAAATATGCCCGGGCATCATTGCAAATATATAGAAGAAAAAGGGTGGAAGTGCCGCCATCCCGGCAGTGATAGCAATATCCCTTCCTGCACTGATTCTGAAGTCCACTGCGACAATTCTTATTATTGAATAAAAAACAGCAGGACAGATGGCGATAAATTGATAAAAAATAATCCGCTCTTCGGGTAGTATCCATGTCTGGACAGATTGAGGAATAAGATGGGCGGATTTGATAACAAAAAAACATAAATATCCCACCGAGACGGCGAGAAAAATAAAATTCACGGCCCAGGGTATTTTCTTCTTAAGAAAAAACATTATAAGAGGAATTGCTAGGAAGAGAAGCATCATGACTAGCTCGACAGATAATATTTGAGCTCCCAGCAGTTTTTGTGTATCATCCATGTTGCCTTTTACTATTCCATAGGAGTGAAGATTAACTGCCAGCAGAATTAACTGCGGAATAATAGAAAATGCCAGAAAGAGAAGCGGATTCATCAGAACTTCGATCGATTGGGACAAATTTAGTGAATTACTTTTCATGTTGGAAACTCCTTTCAAAAATTATATTGATAAGTATTAATGCAGGAAAAAATATCAGTATCCCCAGCCAGAGGTGCAGCACCTGAGCGTACTTCGCGTTCATAAAGTTCTGGGCGATGATGCTGGTATAAAATGCTGCTGTTATGCGAAAAGCATTAAGAATTATTGAAATGATATAGCTGGCCGGAATAAAAATTGAAGCATATTTCATTGCTTTTTTATAGTGATATTTCTGCAGAACTCTGAACAAAAAAAAACTTATTAGTATTGTCCAGAAGCTGTACCCGCTGCATGAAGGAACAACATGGACTGTCATAACCGGATGGGGAAGAGTGTAAGTCATTGGTTCTGTTTCAATACATGGAGTTCCGAGAAAAAGGGATGACGTTTTTGCAGCAGGAAGAGAAAAGAAAATGGCAGTCATTTCCGGAAATAAAATAGTTACAGAATTGAGAGTGAAAAAAAATACAGAAATGATAGAGTATATTTTTATTCTCTCTATCTGAAGTGATAAGTTATTTTTATAAATTAAAGTACTTATAAAAGAGATATTTTTTTCCATGATATACTCCTCATTTTTTTGCATGATGAATTTAGTTTTAAAAACAATCAGCATTTTTATCCCAAATCTGTGATCGGTTAATTATTATCCTTTTGATAAGATGCAGGGTAAGTTTGAATGGAATATGAAGTCTCTGTGAAGTTTTGAAAAATTTTTGAAATTTAATTATTTTTTAAGCTTTTTCCGGAATGTTTGGATAACTGATATACTCGGTGCCCCCTCCGGGGGATAGGGGGCAGGAAAGTTTGAATTAAATTAATTATTATCCTAATATTCCGGAAAAAGTGATTTTTTATAGTTAATTTACAAAAAAGCGGAATAATCTTTAAAAATAAATAGTTGAAATTTCGCGGAATACCGGGATTTATATCAAATATAGATTTATGAATTAGTCTAAATTGCAGTTAAAGAAATACAGCTGCAGTGGATCACTTCAGTATTTTAAAAACTGAAGATTATAAATTATTACAGGAAATATAATGAAACATAAACACGATATTATTCTGCTTTTTACCACGCGTATTACACGAATGTTTGCCTATGGTTTTCTTTCCGTAGTCCTGGCATTGTATCTCTCCGAAGCCGGACTTTCCGAGGGACAGATCGGTATAATGCTGTCCCTGACTTTAGTTGGCGATGCCGGGATAACGCTGTGGATTACAACATTTGCAGATCGTATTGGACGCCGGAAAATGCTTGTCCTGGGTGCCGGATTAATGGTTTTTGCAGGGGGTGTTTTTATTCTTACACAGAATCCGGTGATACTTACAATTGCCGCGATATTCGGTGTTATCAGTCCCAGCGGGAATGAGATTGGACCATTTTTGTCAATCGAACAGGCCGGGCTCAGTCAATTGGTATCTGACGAAAACCGCACAAAAACATTCGCATGGTATAATCTTGTAGGTTCATTTTCAACGGCAACGGGCGCACTCACCGGCGGATGGCTGGCCACTGTTTTACAACATAGCGGAATGAAATCGATAAACTCATATCAGATTGTACTAGCCGGATATGCAATAGCGGGAGTTCTGCTTATATTTTGTTTTGTAAATCTTTCTTCAAGAATGGAAGTAATAGAAAAGGCATCATCTCAAAAACTGTTTCTGGGTCTGCATAAATCACGGGGTATCGTATTCAAACTTTCTGCATTGTTTTCTCTTGATGCATTTGCCGGGGGTCTGATTGTTCAAAGTATGATGGCTTACTGGTTTCATGTTAAATTCGGGGTCGAAGTTGGGGTGATAGGGAGTATATTCTTTGGAGCAAATATTCTAGCGGGAATTTCGGCGCTCCTTGCAGTACCGCTTGCCAGAAAAATAGGGCTGATCAATACAATGGTATTTACTCATATCCCATCCAATGTTCTACTTATACTTGTGCCGCTGATGCCGAATCTGCAGCTGGCGATTATTGTTTTACTGGTCAGGTTCAGTATATCACAGATGGATGTTCCAGCCCGTCAATCGTACACCATGGCGGTTGTAGCTCCCGATGAACGCTCTGCTGCCTCCGGGGTGACGGCAATTGCCCGTTCGGTTGGTGCGGCAGTTTCACCCACTTTAACAGGTCTATTTCTTGGAATTCCGGGGCTGCTTAGTCTGCCATTTTTCCTTTGCGGCGGAATTAAAATTGTCTACGATCTGCTGATATTCCGGGAATTTAATGCGGTCAAGCCTCCCGAGGAATAAAGCAGAAATGATTCAGTTAAATATTTAAAAAGTTTTAAGATAAAATCTATAGCTCTTTTGGGAGGTTGAGATAATTGACATTTCTATATCCCCCTGCCCCCGGAAGGGGCACGCAAGAGGGAAATTATTAGTGAATTTATGAATCATAACAATATTAAAACACCTGCTAATATCGTTGAGCTTGCAAAAGATCTTTGAAACAACATGACCGTGTCTGTAAAAGAAATGATAAGAATAAAATTAACAGAATTATAAAAGATAAATTATGCCCCCTCTGGGGGATAGGGGGCAGGAAGGTTTGAATTAAATTAATTATTATCCCAACATTCCGGGAAGAGCCAAATCTATTAAAGAAGTTTGCTGCAAATAAAAAAAGACCGGAAACACCGGTCTTTTTTTATAACTTCATTTTAAAATTATATATCAGACTTTAGTTTCCCTTACTTCAAATCCCGGAACAGTTCCCCAAATTGCAGGTCGAATAACCTTTGTTGGACATCTTGTAAGACATACAGGATCTGAACATTTTTCAAGACAGATTTTGCTGTCCACTGTTGCAAGGAAATTATCTATAACTATAGCACCATAAGGACAATCTTTCGAACACATTCCGCATCCGATACATCCCGCTTTACAGATCTTTCTTACAACCGCACCTTTATCGTGTGAATTACAGTTAACTTTGACCATTATTCCCGGAGGTGTAAGTGTAATTATTGATCTTGGACATACAGTGGCGCACTTTCCGCATCCGGTACAATTATTCGGATTAACAACCGGTATTCCATCGGGACTCATCTTCATGGCATTGAACATGCATACCTTTACGCATGTGCCATAGCCGAGACAGCCGTAAGTGCAGCCTTTATCTCCGCCCACAAGAATATTTGCAGAAACACAATCCTTCACGCCTTTGTATTCCCCGGTTCTTATTGCTTTTTCATATGTCCCGGAGCATCTGACGAAAGCTATTACTGTCTCAACGGCTCCCGCTTTTTTTCCGGTAATCTCGGCGACCTTCTCTGCAACCGCAGCCTTACCAGGAGTACAGAGATTTGTAGGTACATCCGGATTCATTACTACTGCTTCAGCATAAGCCATACATCCGGGATAACCGCATGACCCGCACTGTCCCTTTGGAAGTACTTCATCTACTTCATGGATTCTCGGATCGACTTCAACTGCCCATTTTTTATTTGCAAAGGATATAAGCAAGCCAAACATTACGCCGAGTCCGATCATGACTAATATTGCGTAAACAGGTGTTGCATAAATTCCTAATATTGCATTAATTTGTGTTAACATAGTTGCTCCTTAAAATTATAGCGGAATCATGCCGCTGAAACCCTGAAACGCAAGGGCCAGCATACCCGCCAGTATAAATGCTATACCAAGTCCTTCAATACTTTTCGGCACATCTGAAAACTGAAGTTTCTCTCTTAAACTTGCAAACAGAATAAGAGCGATGGCAAAACCTGTGCCAGATCCGAGAGCGTTTACAGTACTTTTCAAAAAGGTGAAGTTAGCTTCAGCGTTAATCAGAGGTACTCCTAGAATTACACAGTTGGTGGCTACAAGAAGAAGATATATCCCCCAGACGTTGTATAGTGTCGGCATAAACTTTTTTATTACCATTTCAAGAATCTGAACAAATACCGCGATTACCACAACAAAGACAATTGTCTTTAGAAAGTATAATCCCAGCGGTAATAATATAAAATGTTCAATAACCCATGTGAGCATTGAACTCATAGTCATAATGGAAATTATAGCCAGTCCCATACTTGACGATGCATGGAAATTCTTCGATACACCAAAGAATATACAAAGCCCCAGATAACGGGTTAAGACGAAGTTGTTAACTATCGCCGCGCCCATGAAGAGCAGAAAATATTCACTCATATTGTACCTCCGGCAGTAATTTCAGATTTCTCTTTTTTTTCTCTTTTACGTTTTTCATAAAGATTCATCGAGCCTATGATAAATCCAATTACAATAAATCCGCCCGGGGCAAGAATTATTATGAGGGGGGGATGGTACCAGCTTCCAAGCACCTGGTATCCAAGGAATGAACCGTTTCCGATCATCTCCCTGATTCCGCCGATAACAACCATTCCAAGCGTAAAGCCTGCACCCATTCCAAGACCATCTACCATTGATGGTATAATTTTATTCTTCGCAGCAAAGACTTCCGCCCTTGCAAGAATTATAGCAAATACAACTACAAGAGAAAGATATATCCCCAGTTCTTTAAAGAGAATTGGAAGAAATGCCTCAAGCGAGAGCATCGCTACGGTAACGATTGTTGCAATTGAAATAATATATACCGGTACACGAACCTTAACATGTATTACATTTCTGAAAGCTGAAACAACCATGTTGTTGCATGTTATAACAAACATTACAGTGAGGCCCATGCCAAGCGCATTATATACATTAGATGTAACAGCAAGTGCAGGACAGAGGCTCAATGCAAGACGGAAAATCGGATTTTCCGCGACTAAACCTTTAGTAAACTCTTTCCACAGATTCATTCCGACCTCCTATTTAGTTTCTTTCTTAATATCAGTTTTTGCTTCTGTTTTTGCGTTTTGTTTAACTTCGGTCTTAACTTCACTCTTGGTTTCTTTCAGATATGTGTCAAGATCAGTAAGTACATTTTTTACTGCAGTAGTCACAGCGCGGGATGTGATTGTCGCACCTGTAATTGCTGTAATTTTTCCTTCCTCCTGAATCTTCACAAGCTCCATGTTCTCAACGCCCTTACCAGTAAACTGACCTGCGAATTTCGGTTTGAAGGCAGCATCACCAAGACCTGGTGTCTCCTTGTGTGAAAGAACTTTGTATCCTATAACTTTCTTTTCAGGGGTTACAGCTACAAATAATTTTATATGGCCGTCAAATCCCTTCTGGTGTGTAAGAACAAGATAGGCAATTGCCTTTCCATCTTTCTCAGCTCTGAACCACTCATGTTTGCCTTCTATTTCTACAAAAGATGATGCATCGGGAACCAGTTCTTTCATGGACTGTTCCTTCAGCTTGATTCTCTGAATCTCGGCAATAGGGGCGGTAAAATAAAAAACAACTCCGATGATAATACCGGCAAGAAGTGTCGCCATAGTCAGATTCAGAGTAATTTTCAACATACTGTTATTATTGTGATCTGTATGGGTCATCTCTAACTCCTTTTCACAGGTTCTGGAAGAGAACCGAATTTAACCGGGAATATATATCTGTCGATGAGCGGTGTAACTGCATTCATCAGAAGAATTGAATAACATACTCCTTCAGGATATCCTCCGTAGAGCCTGATGAGGACGGTAAGTAAACCGCATCCGACAGCAAAGAGTATCTGTCCTTTAGTTGTCATTGGCGTAGTAACCATGTCTGTGGCCATAAAGAATGCTCCGATGATAAGACCGCCGGAGAGCATATGGAGTATCGGATCACCGGTAAACAAAATTACCTTGCCGTCAACTTTTCCGCCGGCCACCCATGTGAGCAGACCCACCGTTCCGATCATTACAACAGGAACCTGCCATTTAATATACTTCTTAATTATAAGAACTAAACCGCCCAGTAGAAGAAGAATCGCGGATGTTTCTCCAAGGCTTCCCCCTCTGCTTCCGATGAGAAGAGCTTTATACATTGCCATCTGACCGCCGAATGAGTCAACAAGCGCCTGATAGCCCTGCTGCTTAAGTATCCCGAGCGGAGTGGCGCCGGTAACAGCATTTAGAGTACCGATTTTATTTACAGCGCCTGAGAAATCTACATTGCTTCCTATACGTGAAATGGCCCATGTGGTCATTGCAACGGGATAACTTGCCATAACAAAAGCACGGCCGATATGAGCGGGATTGAAAACATTCTGTCCAAGTCCTCCCATTGTGTGCTTGGCAATACCAATTGCCGCAACCGATCCTATAAGCGGAATATACCACGGTATCCCCGCAGGAAGACACATTGCAAGAAGCAGACCGGTAAGTACCGCGCTGCCGTCGCTCACAGTGATCTCTTTCTTCTGCCAGTACTGAATGGCAGCTTCACATGCGACACTTCCGATAATGCATGTAAGCATTGTAATCAGCGCCGGAATGCCGAAGTTTATTACTGAAAATATTGCAGCCGGAAGGAGGGTAAGATTTACAATCCACATAATCTTAGACACGCTTTCTGTGTCATGGACGTGCGGAGAGGAGGTAATTACCAGTTTTTCCGGTTTCTGGATGTTGCTTGAATTTTCTTTAGGCTCCATCATTTACTCCCTGTTTTTATTGCTTGTCTGACCATGGCATTTTTTGCCTTGGACTGTCTTATATAATGTACAATATTTCTTCTTGAAGGACAGACGAAGTAGCAGCATCCGCACTCAACACAATCCATAAGATTGTAATCGGTCTGGGCGGTCTGGTGCAGTCCCTTCTCGCTTAAGATGCTGAGAGTACTCGGCATAAGATGCATAGTGCATGCCTCAAAACATCTTCCGCAGCGTATACATGCGCGTTCTGTTCCTATATCAGTTTCATTTTCAGCTATTGTAACAATTCCTGAAGTCGCCTTGATTACAACTGCGTCAATATTAACCTGAGCTATTCCCATCATAGGTCCGCCCATTATAAGTTTGCCGTTCTTACCGGTAAATCCGCCGCAGTAGTTAAATAGCTCACTGAATGGTGTCCCCAATTTAGCCATAACATTTTTCGGGTCCTTTACAGTATGTCCTGCAACAGTAACTATTCTTTCTATAAGAGGAATATTCTTCTCAACAGCATCGGCAACCGCTTTCATGGATCCAACATTCTGTACAACACATCCTGTATCCATTGGCAGTTTGCCCGATGGAACCTCTTTGCCGGTAATGGCGAGGATCATCATCTTCTCTGCACCCTGCGGGTATCTTGTCTCAAGCTCCACCACTTCGATGGGAGTTCCCTCGCTTTTCTGAAGCATCAATGCAATTGCCTTAGGCTTGTTGATTTCAATTCCCAGATAGCATTTCTGAACATTCAGAATCTTCATCGCAATGAGTGTTCCTCTGATAACGTCATCGGGGAATTCCATCATTGTTCTGTAGTCCGATGTTAGATAAGGCTCGCACTCGGCACCGTTAATAATAAGTGTATCGATAACTTTATCTTTCGGAGGGGCGAGTTTGATGTGTGTCGGGAATGCGGCTCCACCCATACCGACAATACCGTTTTTAAAGATAATATCGATCATCTCAGGTGTGGTGAGATTTTCGTAGTTCCTTGTTGTAAGCAGATTTTCCTGCCACTCGTCGAGCCCGTCAGACTCTACAACAACACAGAGCGATGATCCGTAAATCGGATTCGGATAGTTTCCTATCTCAGAAACCTTTCCCGATGTGGGAGCGTGTACCGGTGTACCTCTTCCATCTGCAGAATCAGCAATGAGCTGTCCTTTTTTTACCATGTCCCCAACCGCTACCACAGGTATTGAAGCCTGACCGATATGCTGGTGAACCGGGATAAAGAGTTTTTTCGGGATAGGGAGATATTCTATCTTCTTATCCTCAGTGCTTTTTTTCTCGTCGTGCGGATGTGCTCCGCCTTTTATTTTCCTGAACATATTTACCTCATTTACTTAATTACTTCTATTATTTGAGGAAAGTTAGACTTGTTTTTTTTATATTTTTTATCATATGAATATATGAAAAAAATTGCCGTTGAAAGGAAGAGAAAAACTCCTGCTGTCATAAGCGCAGTTTCATTCAGCTTAAGAACAGCAGCTAAAATAGAGCCTGCGTATAAACCTGCAAATATAGACAGAAGCGGTAAAATAAATATCATAAATGATATTCTCAGCATATTATCCTCGATCATTGTAAACTTCACCTTCTGTCCTGGTTTAGCATTAACCGGATTATAGGCAAGAAGTTCCATGTGAACCAGATTACATGATCCGCAATTGTCACAATCGGCATTCGGAGCTACCTTTAGTTTAGCAAGGTCACCTTCAAGACTCATAATGAAACCTTCCTGAACTGTATCCTCTAAATTGATGTTATTGTGCATGTATATTTCCCCTAATTATAAGCATTTAACAAAAAATTCATATATGATTTTTTGTCAAGAATGAATCGTTTATAACAGCTTATAAACTGTCGGTAAAATTTCTTTCCCCGCGCCGAAGGCGCGGGGGAAAGTCATAATTACCCACTGTTTTTGACCAGTTATAATCGTTTATTATGTTATTTGAGAACAGGGAAAGTTAAATTTAAAATGTTTGATTTTGACCCTTTATTAGCTATATAAATGCGCTTAACAAAGTCTACAATAGTTTGACAGATAAAAAAAATCAGTATAAATTGTTAGTATCAAAGCAATTTTATCCAGTTGCTGCTTTTCTTTTCAGGGGTGCGAATTTTGTATTTTTTTTAATAGTTTTAACATCCATACTTAAAAATAAAGAGGGGGGAGTTTCATGAAGTATATTTTCTCGATGAAAAGAATATATGAAAATCTACGAAAGATCTTCTCCAGGGAAAATTTTCATGAAAGTATAATTAAAAATACAAAAGAGAAAATAGCGATTAAGCTTGGCCTGATTATTATATCCGTCGTATTTATTGTCAGTATTATTTCAAATATTTATTTTATCAATACGTATTCCCGTACACTAAAAGTCAGCCTTGAAGATTCAATAAATGACGTATATAATTTTTCAATGTACAGCCTGGGTTATAGTCTGTGGACGCTTGACTCTGATGCAATTGATAATTTAAGTAAAACGATTCTGAAAAGCAATAATTTAATAGCTGTAAATATATATGATAATCAGAATATTCTTCTTCATAGTGAAATGAAGAGTCCAATTAATATTAAAGAAAATATAAGTTCCCACAACGAACCTCTTAAACCCGATCCAGGTAATCCTTATATAATAACTAAAAAAGCAGCTGTAAAATATAACAATACCGATGTTGGATCTTTTGAGCTGTTTTTTTCAACTAAACAGGTTGAGGAGGAAAAAACAGCCGCAATTGCCAAGTTGATTTTGATATTTTTAATTATTGCCGTCTCAATAGTTTTAATAATATATCTGGGTATAAATAAATATGCCATTAAGCCTATATTCAATCTTGCAGGTTTAATTAAGCAGGTGGCAGACACCGGTAATTATACTTTGAGAATAGCCAGTGAAAGTGAAGATGAAATCGGGGATCTGTATAAAGGTTTTAATTATATGCTCGAACAGGTTGAATCCAGAGATATGGAGCGTGACAAAGTTGAGCAGGTTCTAAAGCATACTCAGAATTTTTTAAATAATGTAATTAATTCAATGCCATCTATGCTCATTTCAGTTGATGAAAACAATATTGTAAACCAGTGGAATCAGGCGGCTGTTGAATATACAGGTATTAATGCTATCGATGCTATTGGAAAAAATCTCTGGGAGATGACCGATGAATTTGACCGGTACAAGGGGTATTGCTCAGAAATTATTGAGAAAAGAGAATCAATGGAATTCCCTAAAGAGGTATTTAAAAATAATATAAATGAATTAAGAAATGTTACACTCTTCCCATTAATAGCAAACGGGATTAAAGGACTTGTAATACGAATTGATGATATCACCGAGCTTGAAAAAAAGGAACAGCAGCTCCGGCAGGCGCAGAAAATGGAAACAATAGGAACACTGGCAGGAGGGCTTGCCCATGATTTCAATAATGTACTGGGCGGGATAATCGGATCAATATCATTGATGAAATTCAGATTAAATAAGGATGATCTTGTAGATAAGACTGTAATCGGAAAATTTTTAAATACAATGGAGTATTCCGGACAAAGGGCTTCGGATATTGTTCAGAGCCTTCTAGCTCTTTCAAGAAAACATGAATTGACGCTGGCTCCTCTTGATTTAAATGAAACAATTAAAAACGTAGTGAGAATAACTGAAAACTCCTTTGATAAAAGTATTGAGATAAGAGTGGAGTACCAGCCTGAGCCTGCCTATGTAAATGCTGATCTCACACAGCTGGAGCAGGTGGTTCTGAATTTGTGTATTAATGCAAGCCACGCTATGACAATAATGAAAAGCACGGATGAAAAGCAGGGTGGAATTTTATCTATAAGGCTTGAGAAATTCTATGCTGACAGGGAGTTCAGGGCGAAATATATTGAAGCTGAATCCAGAGAGTACTGGAGATTAATGGTAAAAGATACCGGTATAGGGATGGATCAAAATGTTATCTCGAAGATATTTGAACCATTTTTTACAACAAAGGAAAAGGGGAAGGGGAGCGGTCTTGGTTTATCCATGGTTTATAATATAATTAATCAGCATAACGGATTTATAGATATAAACTCAGAATTAGGGAAGGGGTCGGAGTTTTCAATAATATTGCCGGTATTGAAAAATGTTGGTGAGCTGGAAAAGAAAAGAATTATTGAAAAAATTATAAAAGGAGATGGGGTAATTTTAATAGTTGATGATGAAGGGATAATGAGGCAGATGGCGGCGGAAATACTAACAACTGCCGGTTATTCTGTATTGATTGCTCATAACGGTGTAGAGGGTGTTGAAATTTTCAGGGAAAAACACAGAGAGATAAAAGCAGTGCTTCTTGATATGGTAATGCCGGAAAAATCAGGTCAGGAGAGCTATATCGAGATGAAGGAAATAGATAGAAATGTAAAAGTTGTATTGACCTCTGGATTCAGAAAAGATGAAAGAGTTGAAGAGGTGCTGAATCTTGGAGTAAAGAAATTTATACAGAAACCCTATACTCTGGAAACGCTAACGCATATATTTGCTGAAATATTAAAAGAGGATTGAGAAATTTCTTAATAAGTTTTTTAAGGAGAATGTATATGAAAAATACAGTTTTGAAACTTTGGTTTAGTTTAATGTTTTGTTTATTGCTTTGCTCACAGGGAGTTTCTGCAGAACAGCCTCTATTGATTGTTCTGGACAATTGGGCTCCATATGGATTTGAGGAGAATGGTGTACAAAAAGGAATGGATCTTGAAGTTGTAAACGCTGTGTTTAAAAAAATGGGGAGATCTGTAAAATTTGAAATTTATCCCTGGAAGCGATGTATATCTATGATTGAACAGAAAACAACTGATATGATTCTGGATATAAGTATCACTCCAGAGCGCAGAGAATTTCTTTATTATCCCGATGAACCCATCTCTATCGGGACTACGGTGTTCTTCATCAAAAAAAATAAGAAAATTTCTTTTTCGAAATTAGAGGATTTATATAAGTTAAGAATCGGTGCAATGTCAGGGTATGAGTACTGTGATGAAATTGATCAGTCTCCCATCGGTAAAAATGCAGTACGTTTAAATAAACTGGAGCAGAGTTTCAATATGCTTTTTGAAGATCGTATAGATGCGGTTATTGAAGTTGATGCCGTGGGATATTATACTGCAAATAATATGAAAATTATTGATAAGATTAATATTATCCCGAAAGCTAAATACTGTACGGGGGGGAATTATCTGGCATTCGCAAAAAAACCGGGTCTTGACAGGATTTCTGCGCAATTTTCCAGAGAATTAAAAGAGTTTAAAAAAACTGAAAAGTATAAACAGATATTGCTGCGTTATGGAGTAAAAGTTAAATAGCGATATTTATTAAAAATAAATTATTTCGAGACCATCGCGGAATACGACTCTACTCTTCAGGCTCGATGAAACGTAAACTTTCATGTCGTTAGTTACAAGAACAACTGAAAGATTATTCATTGATGAAAGTATACGTTGAGTCTTTACAAGTCCCGATACAAAAAATGCTGTTGAATAAACATCTGAGAGAACAGGGTCATTGCTGAATACCGAAACAGAGATCAGCCCCGAATCTGCAGGGTAACCGGTTGCGGGATCTATTATGTGGTGGTATCTTTTTCCATTTACTATACGGAACCTTTCGTAATCGCCGCTTGTTGACACAGCTTCGCCATCGCGCATATCAATGGCTCCAATAACCGAATCACCTCGCGGATCCTTGATTCCGGTTCTCCATGGAGTTCCGTTATTATCTCCGATTACCTGAATGTCTCCTGCAGAGGCGACAATGGCTCCTTTTACATTTCTTTTTCTCAGGGCGGAGATGGCTCTGCCGGTAGCATACCCCTTCGCTATTCCGCCAAGACCTATTTTTGTACCGGACTTCAGAAATTTTATAGTCCCGGAATTGCTGTCAAGCAAAAGGTTCTTATATGAAATGAAAGGGAGTAACGATTTTATGGTTTTGCCGTCGGGTGGAGAGAAACTCTCCTTTGAGAAATCCCAGAGTTTTCCTGTTGAAGCAAATGTTATATCAAATGCTCCTTCTGTTTTTTCAGAAGCATCAATGGATCTTTTTATTAATGAAAACACTTCATTATTAACTTTGTACGGTCGGAGTGATGCATTTTTATTTAAAAGAGATATGTCAGATTCCGTATCATAGAGATTAAAAATTTTTTGTACATTTTCAATCTCTTTGAATGCAGCATCAAAGTCGCCCGGGGTATTTGCAGAGGTATCAATAATTGTTATTGTCACAACTGTTCCAAGAAGAGGTCTGCTTACTTTTGAAAGATTATCTCCGCAACCAAATAATGCTGTGATTATTATTGAAAATATTATATTCATCAAAAAACTGGATTTCATATTGCACCTCTCTGGCTTAATTATCGGAACTACTCATGTTTAAATAATATGCCGTACAATGCAAATATTTTATTTGAAGTAAAAACTATTAAGACAACAGACGGTATTCAGCTATGTCACCTCCATGAGTGACACTATTTCCGCCGTAGAGTATTTGTTTCCAGATTCACCAGTATTCTTAATCATATAAATCTTGACAAATCATTGTTATAGATTAATATTCTTTATCGGAATTATAGTTATTTAATGGGTAACACGTGGCATAGTATACGTCATGATAATTTTACGGTAAAACGAAAAAAAATATTGAGAGGGCTAGTATGAAATTTCTAAAATTACTTTCTGTTATAATGGTAACAGTTTTTGCTATGAGTATCCAGTCTGAAGCAAAGTTTAAAATGAAAGATCTTAAGAATAAAATGTCTGGTGATAAAAAAGAATCAAAAGAGGTTCCCGCAAAACCTGAGATTAAGTACGATTATGTAATGACAGATAACAGTGACATGGAAGCAGATGTAAAAAAATTATTACCGGCCAAGAGTGAAATTAACCATAGAATCACTGAAGGGGTGTTTGGTCCGGCTGATGGCACTAAAGGTGCAATATTTATTGTTCCGTTTATTACCGGAAATAACGGAAAAGTACAGCTGATGTTGCTTATTCCGGCGGAGAAGGGAAAGTATAATAAAATGATGCTTGGTGAAATCAAATCCATTGCAAAAAGTACACAGGAAGTTCAATCAGTTTTTTTTGATCAGGCTGATAAGGATAAAGAAAGGGAACTCTTTGTTCTGTACTCATATGAAAAAGGTAATGATACTTTTTATGAAACTGCAGTATATGACTGGAATAAAACTAAATTTGATCGTGTAACGGCTCTGGAAGCAAAAATAAAAAATTTGTATCCTGCAATAAATGTAAGAAGAACTTTAAGAGCGATGGAATCTAAAACAAAAAAATAGATTATAATTCTCCTTTGAATGGGGCACAGGGGTAATGACGTTAAGTTAAGAGATTGCATGTTAGATTGAAGAGAATCTTTATTTTTAAACTGGCTGTGTTATAAAACAAAATCCCCCGGTCTACGGCCGGGGGATTTTTAAGTCAGCCTTTTAGATCAGTTTTATCGCCAGTTTATGAGTGCCTGCAAATCTGCACAAGGTAAGCTGAATGATACATTTCCTGTGCAGTTTACAAAAGTTTTCCGGTTAAAAGCAGATGTGCGAATGTAAAGTATATAATAAGACCTGTGACGTCAACCAGTGTTGCTACAAATGGTGCCGATGAAGTTGCAGGGTCGAGCTTCAATCTCTTCAATAATAACGGCAGCATTGAACCTGAGAGAGTCCCCCACATAACAACTCCGATTAGTGAAAGCGAAACAACTAATGCGATACTAAGCCAGTATTCACCATATATGCCGCTGATAGACTGCCATATGAAAATTCTCACAAATCCGATTATTCCAAGTATCAGTCCCAGAAGAAATCCTGAAATAATTTCGCGTTTCATGATTTTCCACCAGTCACGAAAACCGAACTCTTTCAGCGCAAGACCCCGGATAATCAGCGAAGCCGCCTGTGAGCCTGAATTACCTCCGCTTGAAATAATAAGCGGAACAAATAAAGCCAGTACAACTGCCTTTGCAATCTCTTTCTCATAGAAAGCCATTGCGGATGCCGTGAGCATTTCACCGACAAAAAGAATAACAAGCCAGCTTGCCCTTTTTTTTACCAGTTCAAATAATGATGTATTCATGTAAGAGTCATCGAGAGCCTCGACACCTCCAATCTTATGAATATCTTCAGTTGTCTCTTCTTCAGCAACATAGAGTATGTCGTCAATGGTTACAATTCCAATGAGAAAACCTTCGTTGTCAATAACCGGGAGAGCATAACACTCGTACTTTTTAAAACTTTCAACGGCAATCTCCTGATCATCAGTTGCATTGAGATAGGCAAACTTCCGGTCCATCAGTTTGCTCACTTTTTTCTTCGGAGAGGAGAGAAGTATAGCTCTTATTGTAATATCATCTATAAGTTTTCCATCATCGTCTACGACATAGATTACATCGAGGGTTTCACTCTCTGATCCGTACTTTCTGATTTTTTCCAGAACCTCTTCAATTGTCATCTGATCATTCACTGACACATACTCAGGGGACATCAGACGTCCGACGCTCTCCTCGGGGTAACCGAGAAGCGTTTTTGCTATTTCCCTCTCTTCCTTTGTCAGCAGGAGGAGCATATTTTTTACGACATGGTGAGGCAGCTCTTCAAAGAGCGATGTCCGGTCATCGGGTGAGAGTTCATTTATTATCGCGGCTACTTCTTTCTTTCCCATAGATAATAATATATTTTTCTGAGAGTCCACCTCAAGAAAATCAAAAACAGTGGATGTCAGATTTTTAGGGAGAAATCTGAATACTATAAACTGCTGAGACTCCGGAAGGTCTGAAATCAGCTCGGCAATATCCGCAGGGAGCCATTCGCTGATGACCTCCTTCAGTGCTTTAAAATCTTTCATATCGATAAGCTCAATAATTTCAGGGAGCAGAAGTTGTCCAAACATTGCAGTGCCTCCGGACTTCGTATCTCCTTTTTACCAGGGGGGAGATATGAAAATGTTTAATATCAATTTAAGTTAATGAATAATTAGAATTTTGTCAGTAAAATTTTTAAGGAGGCATGTATCTGTTTTAACACTCCAAAGGCGTTTATAAGCCATTGGAGTAAATCCTGCATAGAATTCAGCTCTGCGTGGATGGCTTATATATAAGTAATAATAATTAAATATAATGTTAAGGGGTAAGGCATGTTTTCTCCGGTGAATCAATATCTTATAACATTTTTATGATGTAAAAAATGTCAATTATCTTTATCATTTCTACTGGATTAAAGATACTTACCCCTGGATATCTGATTCATTTTTAAATCCGCAGCTGCTTCAATGCCATCTTCCTGCATTACACATTATTATTTTTGAAAATTCAGAACAATCTTTGTTCCGTTTGTATTTTCTATGTGGATCTGACCTCTAAGCTGCTTTGTCATCATTGAAATAAGTGACAACCCGAAGCCGGTAGTGTTTTCAAAACTTACTGAATCCGGCATTCCGATTCCATCGTCCTCAATAACAAGTATCCCGTCGTTGTCTGCAAAAGAAATAGCTATTTTGATCAATCCGCTATCTCTTCCTTTGAAAGCGTATTTCATTGCATTTGTCAGAATTTCATTGATAATAATACCCAATGGAAAAATTATTTCTGAATTAATAACATCATCATTAAAAACTTTCTGAATTTTTATCCGGTCTTTATCCGGAAAATTTGCAATGATTTCATCAACGAGTGATGAAAAATAATTAGAAACTGATATTTCCTTAAAATCGGCAGACTGATATAATTTTTCATAAAGTATCATCATACTTTTCACACGCCTTATGGCGTCTTCAAGTGCTGCGATAGCTGAAGGTTCTTTCAAGGAATAGGAATGGAGAAGAAGAAGTCCGGAAATGATATGCATATTATTTTTAATGCGATGATGCACTTCAGTTAGTATTATTTCTTTTTCAGCAAGTGCTGCTTTCAGTTCTTTCTGCAGACAGAAGGTTCGAATATCATAATGACCGAAAGCCATGGAAAAAAATATTGTACAAATTCCAACAATGACCAGTTGAGAATAAAGTCCTATGGTCAAAAATCTGCCGCTGATTGAGTAAGCTCCTAATATATATGCGGACACTGTCAGCATTACAGAAAAAGCAAACCATCCGGAAGGACATCGATAAAGAACTGCCACGGCGATAAGTCCGAGAAATAAAGAAGAGAGATCCCCTGAAATACTGCTGTCAGTTAAAGCAAGACCAATCGAGCCGGAGAGTATCAGAATAATCAGCATCCATTGAGCAGGGCTGGACTTTGTAACCGGAGAACAAATCCTCTCGAAAAGCAGATATGCAGTAGAACCGAAAATGAATAAAATGTAGATAGTCAGATACATGGCAAAAGCAATACCAGTCCGCGGGATGCCCGGGCTCAGGAGGTGCTGAATCAGAAAACATGAATAAATGATGAGAAGAATTAAAGCGGTGGCGCGCAGCCGTTCTGCATTACCCGCTGTGCGTGCCGCAGCATATTCAATTTTAGATTCTTCCGGTGCTTTGAGTATCCACGGGAAATTTTTAATAAGCATATAGTTATTTACCTGCAGATATGAAAAGAGAATCGATGATCTCTTTCAAAACAGACAATTTAGCCGGCTTAATAAGAAATGCCAGCGGATTGGTTTTTTCAGCTCTATCTCTGATGGCCTTGTCGTCATAACCTGTAATGAATATAACAGGAATATCTGATTCAGATTTAATGGCTATAGCTGCTTCAATACCATCTATTTCACCTGCAAGCCGTATATCCATAAGAATTAAATCCGGAGGATTTTCTCTCGCGGCTATAATAGCTTTCTCGCCGGTTGGAACACTCTGTGCGACATTATATCCAATAACATTCAATTGCTCTTTCATGAGCATCGCAAGTACAACTTCATCTTCAACTAGAAGAATGCGTATTTCTTTTTCCATATTAAACCCTGGCCTTGTAGAGATTATCGGGAAAAATAAATGAAACTCGTATCCCGTTGTTGTTTTCCATTGTTATGGTGCCCAGCATCTGATCTTCGCCAATACTGTGAATAAGTTTTAAACCAAGCGTGGAACTATTTCTAAAATCAAAGTTAACCGGCGTGCCGACACCGTTATCTGAATACTGCATAATATTATTCCCTGATTCATCTTTGGTCAGAGAGATTTTTATTGTCCCTTTTCTGTGATCTGTAAATGCGTACTTGATTGAATTGGTAATCAGTTCGTTTATAATCAGTCCCAGAGGTATTGCTGTATCGAGCAGAAATGACTGTTCGTCAATATTGAAATTAAAGATTATTTTATCACTTGAGATGCTATAACTCTCAATAATTGATACTGATAAATTCTGTATGTATTCTTTAATAGAAATCTGAGATAAATCCTGACTCTGGTAAAGCATCTGATGCACAAGGGATATCGCCTGTATTCTGTCTTCAGTATTTTTAACCAGTTCCTGAATCTCTCTGTTTCCGGAATACCCTACGGCCTGCAATACAATCATTCCGCGTATAACCTGAATGGTATTTTTTGTTCTATGATATAACTCCCGGATTAACAGTTCTTTCTCACGAAGCGATTTAAGAATTTTTTCCTCAGCCCTTGTTCGGTCACCAATCTCCTGTTTTAACCTTTGATTTAGTACGTTAAGTTCCGTTACCTGTTTTAGTTCCTCTTCCAGTTGTTTCATTTGTGTCCGGTCAACACCTATGCTGAGGGTTTTGATCAATCGGCCGTCATGCGAGCGGATACCTTTATTAGTCCAGGCAACCCAGATTTTTTTTCCGTTTTTACAAATGTTTTCATTTTCGCTGCTGTAATAGTCTTCAGGATTCTTTTGAACATTCTGCATTTTATCTTGAAGATCATATCCTGTTGAATCTACAGGTTCTACAATGGTCTCCATTACATTACGCCCGATTATTTCTTCTTCTCTGAAGCCGAATAATTCAAGTCCATATTGATTAATGAACAGCACCGTTCCATCGGGGTCCCATTCCAGTATGATGCTTGCTGAATTGTTTACTATATTGCGGTATTTTTTTTCACTATCGGTAAGTAATTCCTCTGTTTTTTTTCGCTCTATAATTTCCAGTTCCAGCTTGGCAGTGCGGTCAGACACCATCTGCTCAAGGTGTTCTCTGTAAATCTGAAGTTCCTGCTCGGTCTGTAAGCGTTTGGTAATGTCACGCGTAATACCGATATATCCGGTTACCTCATTCTGTGGTCCGAGAAGAGTTGTTGACATAACCTCTGCAACAAACTCAGATCCATCACGCCGCACTTCGATGTATTGCCGCGACGGCCGTTCCGCACCCTGGAGTATGTTCGTCTGTATCTGTGCGGCACGTTCACGGTCCCTCTCGGCAATCAGCAGTCTTGTATCGAAACCCTCAAGCTGCTGCGGCGATTCATAGCCGTAAAGAAGAGCTGATGCATGGTTTGCGGTAACTACACGTCTGTCCGTTCCTATCAGAAGAACACTTTCGGGGATAGCATCGAATAAAAGCTTGTAGCGCGTTTCACTTTCACGAAGCGCTTCCTCTGCAAGCTTACGTTCTGTAATATCCCGTGTAACGCCTTGCGTGCCAATTACATTGCCATTTTTATCACGGATAACCTGTATATTCATAGAAACCCAGAATGTTGTTCCGTCCTTTCTCAACCCCTTGCAGTTCCAGTCTAATTTTATTCCGGACTTTTTTAATTCTTCAACCAATTCATCTCTTTCTTCCTTTATAGCATATAAGGTGGAGGCAGGAATCCCTATTATTTCGTCGAGAGAAGAGTATCGATACATCCTTAAAGCTGCCGGATTTGCATATGTAAAGATTCCGTTTATATCTGCCTGAAAGAAAGCATCGAGCATATTATCAAGCATACCTTTAAGTCTTAATTCGCTTGCTTCGGCCTTTTCTTTTGCGGCTATTATTTCGTTTTCAAGTTCCACCTGTTTTGTAACGTCACGCATTATTCCTATGACCATTTCCTGGCCGTTTATCAGTGTAACTTTACCATTTATATCAGCTGTAATTGTAGACTTGTCTTTACATAACAGTTTTTTTCGTAATACAGATTTCTCTCCCTGGTATATTATTCCTTTAAAGGTTTCACTGTTATCATCGGGGACCTTTAAATCAAATACGTTCATGCGAATTAATTCCTCTTCGGTGTAACCCACCATTCTGCAGAAAGCAAGGTTTACAAAAATATAATTACCTTTCATGTCGGCAAGTGCTATGCCGTCCATTGCCTGTTCTGAAATGGCCTTGAAACGTATTCCGTTTTCTTCGGCTTGTTCTTTTGCAGCAATTATTTCAAGTTCGGATTTTTTATTCTCTGTAACGTCATGGATTACAGTAACAATCTTATATGTTTTTCCATCCTGATCTTTAATCGGGATTTTATGCGTTTCGCTCCATCTCTGCGATCCGCCAATAAAAAAAGACTCCTCTGTGAATAAAGGTGTACCTGTATCAAATACACTTTCAAATTCCTGACGGACTTTATCCGGAAGAAACGGGCATAACTCAAAAATGTCAACCCCTGGTTTAATATCTGTTATACCAAGATCAGCGAGACTGCGGGAATAAGCATCGTTGTAAAGAATAAGTCCAAAGTTACGATCGATAATATTAATATAGTCATCAACGGCATCAAAAGTTTTTCGATAGAGCTTCTCACTTTTGCGCAGTGCTTCTTCTGTCTGCTTTCGTTCAGTTATATTCTCAATGACAGAAAATGCATGTTTTTCACCGTCAATTTCTATCAATTCCGAGGAGTATAGACAGTCTAAAACAGCACCGCTTTTGGATCTAAATTTCAGTTCTTCGTTTCTTACACTGCCATTATTCCGGAGTACCTGGAGTAGATGCTCGCGGTCAGCCGGATTTACCCATATCCCCAATTCAAATGTTGTGCGGCCGATAGCCTCTTCACGTGTGAATTCCAACATTTTTATGAAGGATTCGTTTACTTCGATCATGCGTGAACTGTCGATATGAGAGATAGTACAGATGTTGGGGCTGGAATTAAACGCTTTTGAAAATTTTTCTTCAGATCTCTTTAAAGCTTCATCTCTCTTTTTCCTGGCGGTAATATTCTTACCGAAGACGGATATTCCGAAAACCTTGCCGTTTTGTTTAAGCAGATTGAAGTTCATCTCAAGAGTAAGTGCGCCATTATAGACAATATGCTCTCTGGTGTAAGGGCCATCGCTAAGAACTTTTTTATACATTTCGTGATAACGATCAACATACTCACCCGGCGGATAAAGATCTTCCGGGCGGTCTCCTATTTTTATTGTAGTGCCACGGACATTGAGAAAATAATCAGCAAGGGCGCTATTAAATGTCTGTAGACCGAAGTTTTCAGGATCAACCGACCAGATCAGATCGGATGTGCTGTCGACTATCGCATTCTGCAGAGTCTGAAGCCCGGAAAGAGCCAAATCTGCCTTTATGTGTTCGGTAATATCCTGTATAAAACCATCATAATAAATATTATTACTTTTATGATTGCGGACAATACGGGAGTTAAGAGACACCCAGATAATACTGCCGTCTCTTCGTTTAAACTGTGTCCTGTAATTAAGGGCATTGTTCTGCTTCTCAAGAAGTTCAATAAAACGCATTCGTTCATCCTGATCAAACCAGACCTGATCAGCAATATCAGTTGTTGAATTTACAAGGTCTTCAGATGAAGCATAACCGAGCATTGCAGCTAAAGCATTGTTAGCCTGTATAAACTTTCCCTGCGGCGATGTCCGGAAAATTCCTTCTAGGGCATTATCAAAAATATCACGGTAGTTTCTTTCGCTTTTGCGCAGATCATTCTCTTTTTTCTTCTCATTTTTTAATGAGTCAAAAAGCTTAAAAGCCATTTTGATTGAAGCGTCAAGTACGGTAATTCCTGAATTTTTTACAACATAACCATAGGAGGTTATTCCCTCTGTTTTTTCGACGATATCTCTTTCGGAGTGTGAAGATAAAAAAATTAATGGCAAATCATGTTTCGCGAGAATTATCTCAGCGGCTTCTGTTCCGTCAATTCCATCACCAAGATTTATGTCCATGAGGATAAGATCGATCTCCGGAGATTTTTCAACTGCATCTAGGGCCTTTTCACCACTTTGTGCAGTGATTATGTTGTAACCATATTTCTCCAGAGACTTTTTTTCAGTAATGGCAATGATTGCTTCATCTTCCACGAGAAGAATTGTTTTTTTTAAATCAGTCATATCTTATATTCCTGTGGATACTAACTTTTTTTGTAAAATGGACCGCAGATGGGACGCTGATGAAGATGACTTCTCAGATAAAGAAGGATTACGAATTATATCAGCGATATCAATTCTATCAGCGGTTCTATCTGCGTAATCTGCGGCAATTACCGCTCTTTAAGCTCAATCAGTGTATGCATTTCCTGAGCAATGCTTTTCATTGATGCTGTAACTTCATCAATTTTTTTCAGAACAAAATCTATGCTCTCATCTACATCTTTACTCTCTGTGGAAGGTTTATCCTTTTTCTCTTTTAATATTTCAACAGTTTCAAAAAAATCAGCAAGGTAGTTGTTAAGACCGTCACAGGAGTGTTTCAGCATTTCATATATTCTTTTATTATCTGAATTTGATGATTGTATAGGCTTAAGTTTGAGTTCGTATTTCTGTCTCATAATGGTTCCTTGTGTTTTATTTTTGATCAGTATCTAATCATACACTTGTGGTGAAATTTAAAATTACCTATGTTTTTGAGTAGTTACGATGTCTCTGGATACTGTAAAATACATTTATTATATAAATTTAATATAATAAATGTTTTGTTCTTAAAGTATAATTTTTACTGATTTCATGAATTTTTTTGATAGCCAGATAGAGCTTTTTGGGTATTATGTAGTAAAGGATAGAGAAATTCAGAATTACTAAACACCCGCCACCTCTGTCGCAAAGCGACATCTCCCCCATGAATGGGGGGAGAGAAACGACAGAAAATTTTGTATCTCTCCTTTCTCCCATTTATGGGGAAAGGTGCCCGATGGGCGGATAGGGGCGGAGCAGTATAACAAATTTCATACATATAATCTAATAATTAGAGGTATTCTTGAATACCACCAAGAGGAGAAAACACCTTCATGAAAAAAGTTTATGTTATAGGTCACAAAAATCCCGATACGGATTCCATAGTTTCTGCTATTGCCTATGCCGAATTAAAAAAAGCACTCGGTGAAGATAATGTTTTTCCGGCCCGCGGCGGCAAGGTAAATCTTCAGACAGAATATATCCTTAATCGTTTCAATATCCCCCAGCCGGAATTTTTAAGTGACCTTTTTCCAAAGGTGAAAAATCACATGAGTGATGAACCGGTAACATTGCCGCTTGGTACTCCGTTATGGGATGCAATGCAGATACTGACAGCGAATAAATTCAGGATGATACCGCTGGTTGATGATAACAAAAGGTATATTTCTACTATTCACTTTAACATCTTTGCAGAAAATATTTTAATGAAAATAGATCCCCAGAAAAACAGTATAATCCAGACATCAGAGGCAAACCTTGTTAAAACTCTCCGGGCGCAACACGTTGTAGTGAAGGATAATGATGAGGTGTTCAAGGCACAGATAGTCGTTGCAGCCTCCGAGATAGAAACACTGAGAGAGTACATTGACGTGATGCCTGCTGAAAACTCCATTGTAATAGTCGGCGATAGGATTGATATACAGCAGTATGTAGTTGAGAAGGGTGTGAGAGCTTTAGTTGTATCTGCCGGTAAAATGGTGAGCAAAGAGATTAAGGAACTGGCTGCAGAGAAAAATGTAGCAGTAATTATCACACCATTCAATAGCGCAAGCACGTCGTGGCTTGTGCTTCATTCAGTTCCGGTAAGAACCGCAGGAGATATAACTCTTGTACCGGTCGACGCCGATGAGTACATAAAAAATATACGCGAGCGCTTTGCCGATTCGCCATCAAGATCTCTCCCGGTTGTTGACGAGGACATGAAGGTCCGCGGAGTAATATCTCAAAGCGACCTGATGAAGGAACCTAACGTCTCTGTTATTCTTGTGGATCACAATGAACTCTCGCAGGGAATTGACGGTATAAAGAACGTACGTATTCTTGAAATAATTGATCATCACAGGCTGGGGAATCCTCCCACAACTTATCCTATAACATTTATAAACAAACCTGTTGGTTCGACATCAACCATTATTGCGAACATGTACAGGGATTACAAGATCCCTGTTAAAAAAGAGATTGCCTCAATTCTGCTCGGAGGCATTTTATCGGATACACTGATTTTAAGATCTGCAACAACAACAGATGTAGACCGTGATACTGCGGAGTTCCTTTCTCATATAACAGATCTTAACATTGATGAATTCGGAAGAGAAATTGTATCGGCTTCATCTCTTATAAGCAGCAAGCCCGTTGAGGAGATCCTCAATATGGACATGAAGGACTATAATGAAGGAGCATTTACATTTACAGTCAGTCAGGTTGAGGTTAATGATCCTGAAGAGATAATGGAGAGGAGGGAGAGTATTCTTTCTCATATGGCTGCACTGGCGGAGCAGAAGGGATATCTTTTCTGCTCGCTCCTTGTGACCGATCTAAATAAGTTCAGCAGTTATCTCTTTATTAAAGGGAAAGAGGACTTTATCAAAAAGATAGAGTACCCCAGATACTCCGATCATATTTATCTTCTAAAAGATGTATTGTCTAGAAAGAAACAGCTAATGCCGTATATCTCGGACATTATTAAGAAGATATAAATATTTTTTAAAACCTAAACGAGACAGGATAAAAACATGATAAGAAAAATTTTAACAATTACTGCGGTTGCTGTTTTAACTTTTATTTCTTCCGGTTTACATGCCGGCAGCAATGACAAAAAACAGGAGATCTCCGACAGCCTGTTTAAAATATATTTCATGGGCGGAGATCATCTTGGCTACTCCACGGAGATACTCGATTTTCTAGGGAAAAAATATGGCATATATCCGGGTAAAGGGGATAGCTTTCCTTCATATCGCGACAGGGACAATGATGACAGGAATGAAAATGGTGTCGACTTCTATTCGCTGCTCTCCGGCGGTCTTGCAATAAGAGAGTCGCTGCAGCTGGATACAATTCATGCTTCCGGTGTTACAACCGGTAAAGCGGACATTAAGACTCTCGTTCCACCTCAAGTGAACTCTCATCCCTATGCGGAGATGCTCAAAGGTCGTGAGTACAAGCTCTTTGCACTGGACAGTTATATTCCCGTTGAGTTTTATTCAGTTCACTTCAGCAACACTACAAAGGCTCTTGATTTCTTCGATTATCTGGGCGAAGTGGGTGGATCTCTGCACAACCGTTATACAATGACTCCTGTTGATTTTAATATAAAAGATAAGCTGATGACTCAGCTTGCTCTGAAAGAAAATAAAGAGGCGCGTATATTCTACAGTTCGGTTATCGAAGAGATGTCTATAACCGGATCGGATCCCTTTATTATCGAAGGGACCGATGTCACATTAATAATGAAGATTAAATCTCAAATTGTTTTTAATGCAACTATTGGGATGTACCGCAGCGAGTTCAAAAAGAAATTTAATGCCGACTCAAAGACTGTGGTCATGTCAGGTATTGAGGGCGAATATATCACAGCAGATTACCGGAGTGTGAACTCGGTTCTTGTTAAGCTTCCGGATAATATTGTGATCATATCAAACTCAATAAAAGCTGCAGAAAGGGTCATTGCGACATCTCAGAAGAAGCATGCAGCACTTGCCGATGCGGAAGATTATAAGTATATGAGATCTATATACAAAGGCGATCCTTCAACCGAAGACGGATTTATATATCTCTCCGAGGCATTTATCAGATATCTTGTTTCTCCGGAACTGCGGATAAAAGAGGCCCGGAGAATGGAGGGCGCGGTAAAACTTGCGGCGCTTGAGAGGTTTATCATATACTCTTATCAGTTAAACGGAAAGATGCCTGTCAGTACAGGAGAGGTACTGTCTTCAATGGATATGAAGGTGCTGACGGACAAGGATAGTAAAGTTCTCAGTGCTATCACCGGACACCGTCTTCATCAGACTGCATCAGAGTTTTATGGAGATGCTTTGCAGAACTGGGACAGCTTTATGAAAAATCTGAAGTATTATGATGTAAACTATAATTCAGAATCAAAAAAAACAAAGAGTACAAAAGAGCAGAAATTGGCGGAGGAGAGAGTTAATTATCAGGATCTGCTGAAAAAGTTTTATCTGGGTGTGAACGGAACTTCTCCGAAGAGTCCCGGAGAAGTCTTCACTCTTTTAAAATTTTACGGTGACTCGCGGATGAACTACAGTTTTCTGTTTAAAGATCTGAATGTTATCAACGGTAGTTTTTCTGCCGTACACTCATCACATGGCAGAATGGGATATATGGTTCCGAACATTGAAGCTGAAACCGGAGCTATTACTCAAGGTGAGGCTGAAAGCTACAAAAAATTTGCCGAAGACTACGCCAGTTACTGGAAGGAGTATTTTGATCCAATTGGAATAAGATTCAGATTGGAGGATGGAGGTATTGCTGTGGATACCTGCATACTCCCTCTTATAGATAATTCAATATATACTACACTGAAAGAAATATTCGGAGGAAAACCTGCAGAGCTTCATCCCGGCGATTCAATTAAAGGGGATGTATTCAGTGCTGCGTTTAAAGTAAACATGTCAAAACTCACAGGTGATCTGAACCTGTTCCGGATTTTCAGGGATTACGATTCTGGCGAAACAGAAAAAAATCAATTCAGTGATGTCTTCGGTGATGAGATACAGATACATATGAGTGATGTTACACCGATGATAGATATAGATGGTTCGGCATTCACCAGGGAATTTACCAGAGGTGGAGCATCAGGGAGGGATATAGCAATCGGATTTGTTGCATGGTCATTTTTTCATCCCATGAGAATTGCAATTCCTGTTAAAAATCCTGATGCGGCAATAAAACTGATAGATTCCTTCGCCGGTTACGGCAGATCAAACTCTATCACATTTTCAAAGTACGCCATGGACTATAATAATGTTAAAGTAAATGTTATGAAAATCAACTACTTCGGTATTGCAACCTCCAGGATTTTATACTGCGTTAAGAATGGAATGCTCCATGTTGCAACAACTGAAAAGTATATGAGGGATGTAATAGATTCCGGGAAATCTGCAGAGGTTAGCGTAAAGAGAAATATTGCGGCTGTGTTCAGGCCATCGGAAATGGTTCTTGAAAAGAATTCATACGCGTCTGGAATTATTGAATCAGCGCTTGAAGCAAGCAGAAAAAATAATGGAACAATAAAGCTTTTAGGCGAAATATTTTCCGGGGCAAAGAGTGGGAAACTCCCCGATTTAGCTTATAAAAATTTCGGGTTCAAACCTGTATGTCCGCTGGGCGGAGTTTACTCCATTGATAAAAATGGTAATATTATCAACAGTGCATACGGCAGCAGTTACGATCCCGTTGTTTCCGGAGTAGAGGGTGATTCCGGAACATCTGCGGTACTGAAGAGGTTCTTCTCGACAAAAGAGGTGCGTCTTGAGTTTGAGTTTACCCCTGAGGGGATAAAGACATTGGTTAAGACGAAGTGATTTTCAACCGTATAACCGGTGCAGATTAATTTTGCAACAGTAGTTTTATAAAATATATTATAATTGTAAATAATTAACAATAGTTTTACTAAGTTTACGGAAATCATCAAGATTGTTTTCGATTATCGATTGAAGTATTGCCGGATCAATTCTCTGATAATCATGAACGGCAATATTTCTGAAACCAACCATCTTTTGAAGTTTAACAGATAAATCCTCAGAGATCACAGAGTTTTCGTTTAATATCTCAAACACATCCCGGGACATTTTTGGAGTACGGAAATTCTTTTTAGAAATAATGTAATTTCCAATATCGATTGAAAGCTCGCATGCACGTTGAAGATTTAGAACAATTGAATCCTGTTTTGTAAAGTTTTTAAGATTTGAAGGATTCCCGTCCTATTCTTCGATGACGCGATTTAAACATCTTTCGATAGATTCAATTTTACTTATAATGATATCCATGCACCCTCACCGTATTTTGCTTTGATAACTATTTCTCTTTCTTCATTAAACTTTTCATAAGCGGTCAGCGCGTTCATTTCGTGATAGAGTCTTTTACTTTCATCTTTCTCAAAGGCAACATTTTTGTTTTTTAATATTTCAATTTTTAAAATGTCAGAGGCTCTGATAAAATCAACAAGATGAATATCTCTTTTTGTAATAACTGAAAGTTCAGCCGAAAGTTCATACAAAAATAGATTGTCAGTTTCATTTTCTGCAATTATTGCAATATCAATATCGCTCTCATCATTGAACACTGAGCTGAGAATTGAGCCGTAAAAATAAACAGCAATAAGATTTATTCTGCTTTCTAGAAATTCAATAATTTTTAGGCGATAAAATTCATAACTTATATTATTAACTGTATTCATATATTTAAAATGTAGTATAAAAATTATTTTGTCAAGGTTTTATTAAATCAATGGTCAATATGGCAGTATTAACTGATACTTATTGTTGTTTTTAAATAGCCCCGTCTTCACGGGGCTTTTTATTGTTCTCACCATCCGTAATATTCAATATCATGAAAAGGTTCAAGAGCCTGAACCGCATTATTTGCATGTTCCATTTTAATTAAGAAATAATCAGTGTTGAAGGTTGAAACTGTGAATACAGGAATTTTTTTATCAGCCAGAGGTGAAGTTATAGAATTGAGAATACCCGTTAAACTGAAATCCAGTTCAGCATCGATTTTAAAAATCTTCATGCTGCATTCATGAGGATATTTCTCAGAAGTTCCCTCTCCGGAGCAGATTATGGACATTTCTTCACCTGTATCGGTTATGCTGTAAAACCGTGTTCTATCAACCCATTCCGGTATTTCGGATCCTGCCGGAAGTTTAAATATAGTATAGTCTCCGGGAAGAATTTTTATTTTCAGTCTCATTGAATTTACTCTCATAAAAAACATTTTAAGTTGTCAGATAATAGAATCGTGATATTTTATTTCTACAACTTTATTAATATTTTTCTATGCTTGAAGTGTTAGTATTTTTAAAGTATATTCATAATGTCTCCCTGCGCTCGTCGAAGGGTGCAGAGTATGAAAGGCTATGCTTCGACGGGCTCAGCATGACATGTAGTTACAGATTGAATAAGACATTATTCAGTTTATTTCTAAAATGGAACGGGGGTTGGTACAGTTAATGTGTCAGGGTTCCACTCGGAAAATTATATTTTAAGGAGATCCACAATGAAAACTGTATTTCTTTTCAGACACGGGGATTCGCAGGAGATTGGTTATGAGAGTGATTATTCCCGGGAACTCACAGAGAAGGGGACACTCATAACAGCAGAGATGGCTCGGCATCTGAAAGAATCGGGAGTGCGCCCGGATCTTATTATTACAAGCGGCGCAGTGAGAGCGATGTCAACTGCCGTTATAGCTGCCGCAGTATATGGATCTCCGGAACCGGAAATTGTTGTTGAGGATGTTTTATATTATTCACGCGAAGAGGCTGATATTCTTCATATGATTCAGAAGTCACCAGCAGAGATGTCATCAATTATGATTGTGGGTCATGAACCGCTATTTAGCGATTTTGTATCGTATATCAGCAGTACTCCATCGGATATTTCGATGAAAAAATCCTCGGTGGTGAGAGTAGATTTTAATACCGATAAGTGGAGTTCAATTGCCATCGGGTCAGGAATAATCTCTTTTTACAAAATATTTTCAGGCGGAAAAATTATCGATGAATTTACATGTGTTCAAGAATAATTTTTACTCCAATGGCAATAAGGACAACTCCTCCGAAAACCTCCACTCTCTTTCCGAGAATCTTGTGGAGACGGCATCCCATCTTAACTCCGATGTAACTGAAAATAAAAGTAGTGACGCCTATAATTGCTGCAGGTGTAAGAATTTCATATCCAAGAAGAGAGAGGCTTAAACCGACAGCTAGCGCATCTATACTTGTGGCAACTGAAAGAACAAAGAGCTTTTTAAGATCAAGAATGTGTTCATCTGTTTCACAAAAAGTGTCGTCAGTTTTTTCGCTCTTCAAACCTTCTATAACCATTCTTGTTCCGATGTATGCAAGAAGTGCAAAGGCAACCCAGTGATCGTAATTCTTTATCAACTCTGCAAAAAATCTCCCCACATGCCATCCGAGAACCGGCATAAAAGCCTGAAACGCACCGAATGAAAATGCTATAAGCAGAATATGCTTAAGCGGAACTTTTTTTGGAGTGCAGCCGTATGAAATTGAAACAGCAAAGGCATCCATGGCAAGTCCCGCAGAGATGCCGAGTATTGTAATATATGACATATAACCTCTTAATTATCCGATTAGAACTTTCTCTGTATCAGGTACCACAATATTATCCGGCAAATCCTCTGACGTAAGTGCGGTGAGAGGGGATATCTCGATCTCTTTAACATTCTCCGGAATTTTAATGCCTCTTTCTGTCAGCCACTTTCTATTAAGTGCTGTCATAAGTTCCTTTGCAGAATCCGCTGAGTCCTGACCCGAAGCATTTTTTACAGGAGCAAACTCCTCCTCCCTTAATACTTCGAGAATTACATTTCGTGCAGATAACGGTAGAGCGTCAAATACAAATTTTTCAAATTTATAACCGGAAATATCGGTATGCTTTCCGTCAACCATGGCGGTAATAACTTTTTTTGCGATGTGAAACGGAAGAGATATACTGTCCGATCCTGTTAGCTCTGAAACAAAAGGTATGCTGAAAAGATGTATCGCCGGATTTGCTGCGGAGTAGAGCATCTCCCCTTCTGAATCTTTTGCATTTAATTTATCATCGGGCATATCGGAATATTCAATGATGCCTGAAGTTCCATTTGAGAATTGAACAAAGACTCCGGTCTTCTCCCCGGGGTAGAGTTTCATCAGCGCCTTGTTTGAAATATCGGCCTGATTCATTACGTGGAAACCGATAAATACCGGGTCAATAATTTTCACCAGCGGATTGTCCACCTGGAAATACGATAGTGTTTCAATTTTCAGTTCCTGAAGTTTCTTCAAAGCACCGGATGTTCTCAATGCGGTGAGGCTCCCTCCGTGACCATCAGGATTCATAAAAATTCTGTAAGTCTCTGATAATATAAGTTTTCCATTAAGATCGAGGGATGGAATCATATTCTGCGGAAAGAGATGAACATTCGCAGGATCGAGTCCGAAGAAGTTCTGCTTTTTAAAAAAGATTTCTGTATCAGTATGATTATCCCGGGAGGTCATAATCAGAAATGGGATTGATGTATTATACTTGATTTCCGAAGCTTTAATCTTCTCCGCGTGAAAATGGAAAAGTGTTTTACCTGAAACCGGTCCGATGGGGAATTTACCTTTTGGTCCGTCATATCCGAGTCTTGAACCCTGACCGCCTGCAACAAGAAATGCCGCAACTTTACCCTCACGGATATGGGATTCGCCGATTTTCTCAGCATCACGGAATAATTTTTTATCAATTTCATTTTTCGGGAGAGGGATAAACGGCGCCGGAGTGAATTCAACTTTTTCATCGTCCTTACAGTGAGAGTATATCTGTTTAAGAAGCTGAAAATTTATTCCGGATAAATCATGTAGAAGTTCAAGCTTTTCAGAATCGAGAAGTTTATCCCAGTACTGGAAGACATGTTCCTGATTAAATCTGTAAACCCGCTCTATAACTTCATCGTAACCGTCAAACTTAATCATAATTTCCTCCTTGATGTTCGAAACTCCCTTCGAAAGGCTAAGGGCGACACATGTATTATATTTTCTGTTATGCTGAGCCTGTCGAAGCACCGGCACACCAGGTTTAATCTTTTTACTGCTGGATCTTTTTAACTAATCTTACATTCAATATCTGCATCAATATTTTAAATATAATAAAATTAATAGAATTTCAAATAATAAAATGTAAAGATAATTTTTTTGTCTGAACCTTGATTAAAGGATTTGAGGATTTTCATGATTCTGCCAGAGTCTTTCTGAATGGTTTTATAGATAATGATTTATCGGTACATGATGTGTGTTCTTCGCAAGCAGGTAGCGGAGTTTTATACCGTCCTAAATCTTCTATGTTTAGCGCGAAGTGCTGTAGAAATAAATCACGCTAATCCCAAAATCAGGAAAATCAAGGTTCAGACAAATTCCTAATCCTGCACATCCATTGAAATCCTATAAATCCTGTAAAAAAATTACTTGTACTGTAAAAGAAAATCTGCCAAATGTATAGAATATTATTCACTATAATATTTTCCGGAGCACTAAATGATAAAGTCCATCGAAAAAGTAAATACACTTATTGAGTCTCTCCCGTATATCAGAGAGTTCAGCGGAAAAACCGTTGTGGTGAAATATGGCGGGCATGCCATGAGTGATGATGCTCTGAGACTCTCATTTGCCAGGGATATGGCTCTGCTTAAGCTTGTGGGGATAAATCCGGTTGTGGTACATGGCGGTGGTCCACAGATAGGGAGTCTTCTTGAACAGCTTGGTATAAAGAGTGAATTTGTCGATGGCCTTCGTGTTACGGATTCGGCCACAATGGAGATTGTCGAGATGGTTCTTGTTGGTAAAGTCAATAAAGAGATTGTGAACAATATACATATAGCCGGAGGAAAAGCGGTTGGAATCTCCGGCAAAGACGCGGGGCTGATTACAGCACGGAAATTATATCATGATGAAAAGGGGGAGAGGGTTGACATCGGACTTGTGGGTACTGTCGAGGAGATTAATCCTGAGATTATACGTATTCTGGAAAAGGATAAATTCATTCCGGTTATTGCCCCCATAGGAGCCGATACGTCCGGCATCACATATAATATTAACGCCGATATAGCAGCAGGTAAAATTGCAGAGGCTCTGAATGCAGAAAAACTGATTCTCCTTACAGATATTCAAGGTGTAATGATTAACGGGTCGCTTGTTTCATCTATCAATTCCGATGATATCGAAGGGCATATAAAGTCGGGTCAGATTAAAGGGGGGATGATTCCAAAGGTCAACTGCTGCGTTGAAGCTGTTAAAAATGGAGTCAAAAAAGCCCACATAATTGATGGAAGAGTGGAACATGCAGTTCTTCTTGAGATTTTTACAGATAGCGGGGTTGGAACACAGATAATATAGCATAATTTTCATGCCGCTCTCACAAAAAAACGCATTTTAACTTTTTTTATTTGACACGAAACCTAATTTAAATAGATTTGCTCTCGGAGAGTTGTTCGAGTGGTCTAAGGAGGCGGTCTTGAAAACCGTTGGGTTAATAGCCCCGGGGGTTCGAATCCCTCACTCTCCGAATTTTTTTCCCTTAAAAACAGAAAAAGATGCTGGATCAGGAGAGGTGCCCGAGAGGCCGAAGGGGGTTGACTGCTAATCAATTGTACCGTTTAGGTACCGGGGGTTCGAATCCCCCCTTCTCCGGATTAGCAAAAAAAGAATATGAACTTCGAAAAAATCAAAGAAATCACTACATCGGCAAAAGAATTCGCTTTAAAAATCAAAGAATTCTCACTGAAAATCTACAACGAACATGTAAAAACTTTTGATCCCCTGTTGTTATCCTACTTTCCATTTATTGGATGGTTTATTCCGATGATAATGAAGAGAGAGGATGAGTTCTATATGTATCACGCAAAACAGGGATTTGTAATGGCAGTGTTCTTCACTGGAACATGCACATTTTTATATTTCTTCCTCTATTTTGTCCCGGTTCATGCAGATATTTTAAAATTTCTCATTGTAATGCTTATTTACATTCTCTATATCGCGTACATTACTCTTGCAGTAATTGGTACAAGAATGATAAAGAATAATGAAAAGAATGAGTTTCCTCATATCGGCAAATATATCACTGTATATACTTCTAAACTGAATATATAATATACGCGTCTGTGGCTCAGCTGGATAGAGTAGCGGACTACGAATCCGTTGGTCGGGGGTTCGAATCCCTCCAGACGCACATTAAAGCCCTGAATTTATCAGGGCTTTTTTAATGTTACTCAGACGTCTTAACTGAATTGTTCATCGCTTAACCCTGCGTTTGTAAAATAAATCATTTCTATTTTTTTATTACAATTTTAAAGGTGTTGTGAAATTGGCTTGCAATTAAGCTGAAATTCAAAATTCATATGACTTCTAAAATTTAGGAATAATAAATATTAATTAAAATTTGAGGAGTAGTTTTATGAAAAACCTGATGTTTGTCTTTATTGTTTGTATATGTTTTGCAATCACGGGATGCTATGATGATAGCTCAGCTTCGCAAAGTGAAGGAAGCAGTTCCTCAATTGATTTATTCGACACTGATTCATCGGAATTAATTAACGCAACTATAGAAAACATAGATACAAAGGAAATTTTTAATGTGAAGTTTGATTATCATACATATCTTGAAGAAGATGAAACTATTTGGCTCGAACATGACATTCAGGGACTTGACGAACCTGCTATCGAATTTATATCAGGGGAACGAACAGTAATTACAACAGAACTTTTTTTCGATACTTCATCAGGCAACACAAATGTCCTAACCATAACCAACCCGATAAAAAAACTTATGGATGTAAATGCAGATGAGCACAGGCCTCCACTGCTGTTATTTTCTTTTAGTGGCAGAAAAGCTAAGGTAGTTATGGAAAAAATGGAATTGAGGTTAACTGAGTTTAACAACAAAGGAATACCTGTCGCAGCAACAATGAAGGTTATTTTTAAGTTGTATACCTCAAGTGCTTCTCAATTCAAAGAAAAACCACGACATTGATAAAATAATTATTCTTCATCGCATAAAGGGTAATGAGGTCTCTTGTTAATAAGCAAGGGATCTTCTCTCCTTTATGCACTTAATTAATTATTCCGGAATGTAAATACTGAAAGAATGTGGTATTTGAAGTGATAACCCGTTCTGGGCTTTTTTATTGTAGTTATGAGATTTGAAATAATAAAAACTACAAAGATTGTACAGGAAAATATATAAAATAGCAAAGGATAAAATGAATATTTTACAGAACAAAATAATAGTTGTAACAGGTGCAACATCCGGTTTAGGTAAAATACTAACAACAAAACTTCTACACGCCGGAGCAAAAGTCGGATTTTGCGGACGTTCCGAAGAGAAAATGAAAGAGATGCTGGAGGAATTATCGGGTTTATCTGATGAGTCATTTTATTCAGATACGTTTGATATCTCTGATGAAAACAGGATAATCTGTTTTATAAATGAAGTTAAGAAAAAGCTGGGCGATATTGATATTCTAATTAATTGCGCTGGAGCTAATCCTGCAAGAGCCAAAGGTGTGGATATACAGACTGCTGATCTGGAATTAATGATAAAAGTAAATTTAACCGCACCGTTTATTTTTATGAGAGAAGTTTCGAAGGGAATGATAAAAAAGCAAGAGGGACAAATCATTAATATTAATTCAACCGTATCCCTTTATTCGAATGAGGGGATAGGGGCATATACAGCTTCAAAAGCCGGATTTGATGCACTGACAAAAGTATTCCGTAAAGAATTGAGAAGCTCAAATATCAGAGTCTGCAGCATTTATCCCGGCGGTATCAATACACCTTTCAGGGAAAGCGTGAGAGAAGATTATTTAAATCCTGAAGCAGTAGCCGATTCTATTATCTCGATATTACGTATGGATGAAAATATAGCTGTTGATGAATTTGTATTGCGGCCATATGTGGAGAAAAATTTTTGTTAACTCTTTCCAGCACTCTGTGTTCATTATAGCAGTGACTTAATAAGTTTTTTAAAGCATCTCCAGTTAACAGCAAAGAGTTGTTAAAATTCCTCTTCATTATTCATTAACCACTATGAGAATTATCCTTGCAATTAATAATTAAATAATGCATATTAATAAATTGTAACTGTTCAAATGCCGGAGGTTTTTTTTTGCCGAGCCTATAGTATGTCGGAGTAAAATTTCGCCAGCTGATTTATGAGTTATTATAATAAAAACAATTTGATGTGGATTCTGCACATTCAAATTCAGGTTTTGATGCACCATTAAACGATATGTGAAGATTTCTCATTGTTCCGGTTTCCCGAAAAGAAAGAAGATTTTTTATGGGGAGAAAATCGATGGATTTTTCTAAATATATTTATTTTAATTTTTTTACAATTGGAGCATTAATTCCTGCAATATTTATGGGTGTTCTATCATATTTTTTTATTGCGATGAAAAATAAAACAAAATCCACAATGTATTTAACCCTTTTTCTATCACTATCCACGTTGTTTTTTTTATCATATGCCGTTGCGGCTAGTATATATCATCCTCTTGCCGCGTATCACCGTTGGGTTACCATCGGAACATGCGCCATTGCACAGATATTTATAGGCCTGGCCATTTTCCATTTCCCGGATGACCGAAATCCGGTTTTTGGAAGGATATATAAAAGTATCTGTTATATTATTTGTATGTCTCTGGCGGTATATTTTTTTTATGTTTCATATCATTCAAACAAAATTTTTCAATTTGCCGGACACTACTGGGATTTTAACGCAGAAAAAGCCTCTAAAATAAATGCTCTGGGCATCCTTGCTGCAATAGCAACAATACTTGTTATGGGAATCTGGAGAACGATCGTTAATCGGGGTCTGGAACGATGGGCTGCTCTTGGTATAGGCGGTTCAATATGGATAATGTTTATGATTCCCGGTATACTCAATATTTTAAGCAGGGATGGCCTTCTGGACAGAGGAACATATCAGATTTCCCAGAACCTTTCGACGATAACCGGTGTATTTGTCGCAGTAATAATATATATGAATGTGACCAGGCAACGTTCCAATTTTATGTCAAAGATACTTATTGTTACAGTTGCAGTTCTACTTCTTCTTGTTCAGGGATTTTCATATTATTCATTGAGAGATCAGGAGCAATCTTTTGATTTAATATTAAGATCTGAAACTGCTTTGGCATTAGCAAAGGAAAAAAATCCCGAAAATATGGAGTATATGGTTTCATATTCTTTTAAGGATGGAAAGGTCTCTACAAAATACACAAAGGATAATAAGCCTTTAGCATTAGATTTTTCTGATAACATCCCGGAGTTTCATAATACATTGATCTATGATATAATTGAGCATCTTGATAAAAATAATTTTAAAAAAGGTCTTAATGCAGTGCTTAATGGAAGTGACAAATGTTTTGAAGGATACAAAAAAGCAATTAGCAAATTTGCAGATACGATTGATGCCGATGATAAAAATCCCATAGAAAAAATTATAGGATATATAGATTCAATAGAACGGCCTGTTCTTTTAACAAGAACCAGGATCAGTCAAATTCCGGAAGATAACTTTGCTGAAGATCTTAAACGCTTTCTGCCGGATGCCAGAACCAAAATATTTAATGAAGTAATTCTCGATCATATTGATACAGCCGGTACTGACAGTAAAAATCTTAGAAAAGAAATACTCTCCTTTCTGGCACCGATGAGAAAGCCCGGTGCGCGTATATATCGAAAAGACGCTGCAGATAAAAATCACTACGTGGCTGTTATGGAAGCAGACACAGTAAATAACACTGTTGTTGAAGCTGGATATCCTTATCTGGACTATAGAGTTTATGTTCACGATACTTCAAAAAAATATATGATACTCCTGTTTATAATGCTTGGTGTAATAATTTTCGGATTTCCTTTTTTCTTCTGGGGATCTCTGGTAAAACCGATCAGGAATCTTTTATCCGGACTGAAGGAAATGCAGAAGGGGAATTTAAAGATCAGGATACCGGTGCGGGTTGAGGATGAGTTCGGATTTATGTCCCGGAATTTTAATATAATGGCCGAAAATATTGAGCGTAACGAGAAAGAGTTAATCGCGATAAGAAGTTTTTTAAGCAACATGATTGAGTCTATGCCATCTATGCTCATTTCGCTGGATGGGGATGGAATTGTGACACAGTGGAATCATGCTGCAGAGGTGACTACCGGTATTAAGGCGATGGATATTCTTGGGAAAAATATCTGGGCGGAGACTACGATATTTAATGAATATCAGGAAGTATGCAGAGAGATAATAAACAAGCGCGAAGCGGTTCATTTATATCGCCAGAAATTTGAAGGACCCCCTTTGAAATATGAAAATGTTTCACTCTATCCGCTGGTAGAAAACGGCATTTCCGGTATGGTAATCAGGATGGATGATGTTACTGAATTGGAGAAGAAGGATGAACAGCTCCGTCAGGCACAGAAGATGGAGACAGTGGGAACACTCGCAGGCGGTCTTGCGCATGATTTCAACAATGTTCTTGGAGGAATTGTCGGAACTGTTTCTTTGATTAAGTATGATATCAGCGAAAAACAGAGCATTGATATTAATGTTTTAAAGGATTATATTGAGACTATTGATAGAGCCGGACAAAGGGCCGCAGATATGGTGAAACAGCTTCTGTCACTTTCCGGAAGGAGGGAATATTCTTTTGCTCCGGTAGATCTAAATCATACAATTAAAAGTGTTTTCAGTTTATGCAGTAATACGATCGACAAATCAGTTGAACTAAAACCTTTTTATACAAATGAACCGGCGATGATAAACGCCGATCCCGGGCAGATGGAACAGGTGCTGTTGAATCTGTGCATCAATGCAAGTCATGCCATGACTATTATGAGGGAAGCAGGAGAGCATCAGGGCGGAACGCTTGCTATTTCTTTAAAAAAAATTCTGCCGGATAAATTTTTCCGTTCCACGCATCCTGAAGCTAAGGAAATAAGTTATTGGGTTCTCTCTGTACAGGATACAGGGACTGGAATGGATAGCAAAACAGTGGCCAAAATATTTGATCCATTTTTTACAACAAAGGAGAAGGAGAAAGGCACTGGTCTTGGTCTTGCGATGGTTTACAATATAGTTCAGGAGCACGGTGGTTTTATTGATGTTTATTCGGAGATAGGGATCGGAACCGCATTTAATATTTATCTGCCCAGTATAGAAGATTTTAATGAGGAAGAGGTTTCCGGTAAAAATATAAAAATAGCCAAAGGTACTGGAGTAGTTCTTATTGTTGACGATGAAAATCTGATGCGGGGATTGGCTGTGAAAATACTTACTGAATGCGGGTACAGTGTATTACTTGCAGAAAATGGAGAAGATGGTGTCAAGATGTTTAAGAAGCATCACAGTGAGATAGCGGTGGTACTTCTTGATCTGGTTATGCCTAAAAAATCCGGCAAGGAATCATTTATTGAAATGAAGAAGATTGATCCGGATGTCAAGGTTCTTCTTGCTTCGGGATTTAAGTGGGATGAACGTGTTGAAGATGTGCTGAGTCTGGGAGTGAAAGGTTTTATTCAGAAACCATATACTATCGAAAAACTTTCAGAGGCGATCAGCCTGGTTATTAATAAGTGATTTATTCGTTTAGAAAGTTTTATTTCATACGTTTCTGAATAGTTACAAGTGTAAGATCGTCCTTCAAATCGGAAGATCCGCTATGTTCGCTGATAGCCTGGATTATCTGGCGGTGAAACTGATCCAGAGGTTTTTTGTGATAATTTTTTTCAACCAGAGTCTTTAGCAGCGGAACCAGGTGATCATAACCGAACTCAATATTATTTGAATCAACTTCTTCTATCAGACCGTCGGTAAAAAGCAGAAGAATATCTCCCGGTCTGAAGGCGATGCGGCCCGGTTCATATCTTGAATCATCTATAAATCCGACTATCCTGCCTCGCTTATTAAGCAGCTCAACTGTGCCTGTGTCGTGGTGCAGCAGTATCTGATCAGGATGTCCGGCTGATGCATAGATAATCTCATCGGGACTGATATTGCACATAAAAGATGAAAAGATATTCTTTCCCTTGAGATTCTGACATGTGAAATTATTAATATAATAAAGCCGCTTGTCGGGATCAACAAGCTTCAGACTCTGGTTATTAACAATATCAATCTGCATGGTGAAAAGTGCTGCCTGAATCCCGTGACCCGTTGCATCTGCAACCATAACAGAAACAGCCCCGTTATCAAGAACTTCTACGTTATAATAATCTCCGCCGACCTTCTTGTTATGCGGTATATATGACACATCTATATTAAAATCATCCAGTGAGGAATAAAAATTTCTGTCAGTGAGAACCTGTTTCTGTACCTTCATCGCTATATCAAGTTCCTGTTCCATAAGGACAAGCTCTTTATGATCCTGCATCGCCTGCTTCAAACGCAGCATGGTGTTAACCCGGGCCAGAAGTTCACGTTTATTAAATGGTTTTATGAGGTAATCGTTTGCCCCTGCTTCAAATCCCTGAATCAGGTCATTGATGAGTCTCTTCGCAGTAAGCATAATAACCGGAAGCTCATTGGGACTGTAATTTTTACGTATCTCTCGGCAGACCTCATATCCTGATAGACGGGGCATCATCACATCGAGGAGAACAAGATCCGGTGTATATCCTTCCTTGATCAACTCAAGGGCTTCAACTCCATTTTGAGCTTCGGTCACATGGTAATCATACGGCATAAAATGATTGCGAAGTACCTGCAGATTCACAGGGTCATCATCAACAATTAGTATTCTAAATGAAGTGAGTTTATTCTCCATTTTCTGTTCATCATTATTCAGATGAGCAAAATCGATATTGTCCAGATCATATTCAAGTTTGGTAATAACACGAAGGCTGTTTGATTCATTTTTTTCTGATACAGGTATTGTGAATGTGAAAGATGATCCTTTATCACGTTCTGAAATGACTTTAACTGTTCCTCCGTGCAGTTCAACAAGTTTTCTGGTAATTGCAAGACCCAGACCTGTTCCGCCGTATTCTCTTTGAGTAGAGCCGTCACCCTGTTCGAAAGAATTAAAAATCAGTTCATGTTTATCGGCATCGATACCAATTCCTGTATCGGTTACAGTTACCGCGAGCATATCTTTTCCGTTTACAGGGATGATTTCTGCAGAGACCTCTACTGTTCCTTCCTTTGTAAATTTTATAGCATTATCAATCAGATTATAGAGAATCTGCTGTACCCGGTTTTCATCACCAAGTGCGGGCGGAAGATTATAATCAATCCGGTTACGGAGAGTAATAGGCCTTGAACCTGTTAAAGTGCTGGAAAGTATAAGGACATGGTCAACCATTGAATATATATCAATGGATTGCTGCATAATTTCAATGTCGCTGTTTTTCATTTTTGCAAAATCAAGAATATCATTAACAAGATTTGAAAGTCTTCGGGCACTTGATTCAATCAGCCTGAGATTGTATTTCTGGTTATCATTAAGCAGTCCCATTGATCCGTCTCTCATTGATTCAGTAAGACCGATTATACCATTAAGCGGAGTTCGTAATTCGTGAGAGGTATTTGCCAGGAATTCATCCTTCAGTTCATCCATGGCAATGAGCTGACTGTTCATCTTTTTTAGCTCACCGGAAAGTGTTTCAGCAGTTTCAAACGCCATGGTAAAACGTTTTGATAAAAGATATGACTGGGAGAATATGTAGAAAACAAGACCATATGAAGCCGTATTCATGGTGTTGATGACTTCACTGTTGTATAAAATATCATTGATACCGGTAAGATAAAGAACAGCCATACCGACAAAAGCGACAAGAGCGCCATCTCTTCTCCGGTAAATTGCTAAAGCGAGAACTATCAGTATAAGAAGCCCTCCAAGAAGTATATACAGATCGTAAAAAATTTTGAACTCGCTGTACTTTTTCAAAGGAAGAAAAATAGTAAGCATTGCGATGCATCCGCCGATGGAGAGCATAAAAATCATGATTTTTTTCCGCATTTCATAAGGAAATACTGTATAGAAGAAGAGAACAATAAGCGGGATCATTCCGTAGGATGTAATATACTCAATCGTACTGAAAAATTCCCAGTTAATAGAAGGATACCAGGCTGCCAGAAATCTCTCCCCCATTACAAGAGACCGCATCCCCATGAGTATTGTCAGAATTGAAAAAATCAGCGCGGATTTTTCTCGTGGTCTGAGAAAAAAAATGCCAAGGTGGTAAATGGCCATTATCATTATAACGCCAAGAACTAAAAATGCAAGCTGTGTGTTCTTTTCACGTTCAGCTTTGATTGAGACTTCCGGACCGAGTCGCAGACTTTCCCACAACCCGCCCTTTTTATGATGAAAATTTGATACCTGAACTACAATTTCCAATACACCTGTATTGTCGCTGTTTTTTACTTTGTTGTGAAAGAAAACTGTGAGTGGAAGGTACTGAGGAACTCCTCCATCAGTAGAAACTTTTCCATTTTCAGATAACAACTCTCCATTTACCCATAGTTTGTAGGCTGTTGCAGCATCGAGCAGTTTAAGACCTAAGTGTACATCTTTACCGGGGATTATTACCTTGAGTCGGTAAGTTGCATATCCGTTTCCCGGCAACGGTCCAAGAGGGTGTTTGACATCATTCCATATTGATGGAACTTTTACAAAAACCGGTTTATCTAAAATAGTATTCGCAGAAAAATCAGCCGGTGAATAAAGCTTATGCCAGTAAAATTCCCACTCCCCATCAAGAACATAGTTTTTATTGAAAGCTGTCTGTGAGAGGTCAAGAATACCCTTTTCCGCCTGATGATGCGGTGCATTGTGGGTACAGGATAATATAAATATACAGGATATTATATATAGCGGAATTATTTTGTATTTTCTCATATAACATCTATTTACATTAATTCCTGAGTAAAGTCAAGGTCTTTATTTACTCTTCATCGGTGTGTCACCGGGATGATTTTGCACGATCTTTTTTCCGTTTTGCGGCGGTAATTATATATTTTGGATCATTAACTATTTTTCTTAATGCGGTGATTGTGTTATACGGCAGATTTTTGCTGGAATAGTTAATTATTGATGAAGGAAGACTCCCTCCGGGATTCTGTTTTATCTGATAGATAGCTTTTGTATGACCGGCATCAATATACTTGAAAGACCAGCTGCCGGTAAGATCTGTGATCCGGACATAACCTTTTCTGACAGGAACACTGGAGTCATTTACTGAATGAAAATTAATGTCTAATGATCCTGTTTTGAAATCAAAATTAATATTGGTCTCGACAATTAAATCTCTATTGGAAACAGGGAAGGGTACTCCGGTTGCATTATATACAATATTCTTACTGTGGAATCCGTGTTTGGAAAGAATAAACCTGTCGACATTTTTTACAAGCCGTGATTCTATGCAGCGATTCATCCATTGCGGTCCGGCATCAACATCAATCATCACTTCAAATATAATCTCGAGTGGCGCGTCAATTATTGCCTCTGCCTTGAATTCTTTTATTTCTGATCCTTCAACCTGCCTGTTGAAAATTTTTATTCCATCGGAATATTTTACCTGCTCCCAGTTGTACTCTGCATGTGCAGGGGTTCCTGATAAAAAAAGCAAAAGCATTAAAATTGTTTTTTTAGAACTGAATGGCGTTTTTTCAATCATACAATTATGTTATCCTTAATTCGGATAATTGATAAAAAGCGCAGTAAATTTTTAAGCTTTATCATTTTAGTTATTTCTTAGTACACGCATGCTGACAATATAGTAGTGACGCCCGCGGAAAGCAAGATTGATTGCAATGGGTAGTGAAAGAATACCGTAACGAAGCGATTTTATCAGAAAGGGGAAAACGTAAAATCCATAAGAAGAAAAAAGAAGGCCGGTTATCCCGCGCAGCAGGTTAAAACTTTTAGGTGTTTCATAAATTTTAGATTTAATTAATGCTTTTCTCCATGGTTCAGCTTTGGATAAAGATGATGCTTTAAGATCGGGCAATCTGCTGATTAAAATCAAAGCACGTGAAAAATAATTTGCCGGAGAAAAAACTTCGCCTAGAATATGTTTGTAGCCATCAAGCAATGTTTCGGGATCCATTTTAGGAATAAAATTAAGCTGGGCGCTGAAATTATCGCCGGAATTTTCATTGCCAAGATCAATCAGGCGTCCCTCCTGTTCCAGCCGTTTGTAGAGATCTGTATTGGGCATTGCCGATAAAACTCCCACCAGGCTTTGAACAATCGCATTGCGATGGATAAAATCTATCTGGCGTGAAAAAATATCAGCTGAGTCCGAATCGAATCCCACAATGAATCCCCCCATTACTTCTATTCCGGATCTCTGAATTTTTTCAATACTTGCGTCCATGTCGCAGCGTGTGTTCTGATTTTTATTCATCGCAGTCAATGAGTCAGTATCCGGGGTTTCAATTCCGAGAAATACAGATGTAAAGCCGGCCTCCACCATAAGATTAAGAAGTTCATCATCCTGTGCCAGATCGATGCTTGCCTCGGTAAACATAAGGTAGGGGTAACTCCATTTCTGCTGCCATATTATCATCTTCCGCAGAAGTTCCTTTACTATCTTTTTATTACCGATGAAGTTATCGTCAACTACAAAGAGGCGGCCGCGGTATCCGGCAGAGTAAAGTGCATCCATCTCTCCAATGAATTGATCTGGAGATTTAGTCCTCGGTATACGGCCGAACATCTGAATTATATCACAGAATTCGCAGTTAAATGGACAGCCCCTGGAAAATTGCAGAGACATAGTTGAATAATGTTCAGGGTTTACAAGATCGAAACGCGGGACAGGCGTCAGTGAGAGACTAGGTTTTTTTTTATTATCATAGACTTTTTTCGCAACGCCTTGTTCAAAATCACGGAGAAAATCCGGGAGGTTAACCTCTGCTTCGTAAAGAATAAGATGATCAATTCTTTCAAGTTTCATGTAATCGAACTCATCTTTATCCCTCCCTCCATAGGCCGAAATAACAAAGGGGCCCCCTGCAACAATAGTTTTACCCATCTCACTGCATATATTAACAACTTCTACAAATGATTCTCTGTGTATCCACATGCCGGTAAGGAAGATCATGTCGCATTGCTCAATCTCCCTCCTGTCGAGATCTTTTACATTCAGATCCGCAATCACCGCTTCATAATTTTCAGAAAGCATCGCTGCAATAGTCATCAGGCCCAGTGGAGGCATAACCGATTTATACCCGACAGATTTGATAGCACTGTCCATGCTCCAGAATGTAGGGGGAGTTTTAGGCTGTACAAGCAGTACTTTAATTTTTTTCAATTTATATTCCTCAAATAAGTAGTATTTATTTTTTTTATTGAGAGAATATTACATTAGAAAAATAATTTTATCTTATCAATTTAACGGAATCTGAATTTTTGAGCTGTTCAATTTCTCAACTGTGGATTTGATTAGATTAAAAGCACTGTATCTCATGAATAATGGGAGTGTGGAAATTTTGCTATACTGCAGAGTTTAGCCGGCTGATAATTTCTATTCCATCTCTGTAATCTGTGGGAGTTTTTCCTGCAATATCCTTGAAGGTCCTGTTGAATGTGGTAAGGCTTTCGAACCCGACCTCGAGAGCGATATCAATTATTTTTTTGTTTTTGTTATTCAGCTGAACTTTTGCTTCTTCAACTCTAAGTTCGTTGATGTAGTCATTTATTTTTTTTCCGGTGAATAGTATAAACTGGCTTCCCATATAGTTAGGGTTCATCCCCACGGCGTTGGCCAGACCTTCGCGTGAAATATCAAACTTAAAATTCTCTTTCAGGAAATCCAGTACCCTCGTCAGTTTTTCCTCAACGGAGTCTGTTATAGGCTGGTCCTTTCCTTTTTTTTCGAGATGAACAAGTTTACTATAAAGAAGGGCAAGCTCTATACGCCGCTGCATCATATCTCTTGAGAAGAAAATCGAGAAAATCGGGATATAAAGTAAAGATAAAAAGAAAGTAAAAAAAGTCACATAGTAATTTCCCGCCCTATAGGAAAAAATTTCCAGTATGGCTATTAAACAGAAAATTGTTATAATCAAGATCATTATGTATAATCTGAATTTGTCCGGATGAAAATAATTCAGTCGATAAATCAGAAATAAAAAATTCGGTACAGCCAGAACTATTGCAATTGCAGACATTATCTGACCAATGTTATAATTTAATGCAGATATGTCTGCTGAATAGATTGAGGCTATGATAAGTAAAAAAACAGGAATAATAATAATGTTATATTTAGTTAGATATACACGATAAATTATCTGGATCATTAAAATAAATATTATTGAAAAAATTGGAATAACTGAAAACATAAATTTCAAGAAAACTATTACGTTTAAAATATTAAAAGGTAAAATAAGGGAGAGAATATAAAGTACCAGCACCAGCATCGCTACTGAATCAATAAGTAAAATTTTTTCGCTTCTGTTGATTATAAAGGCGCTCATCAGGGCTACCACAAGACTGGAAAAAAGAATTACGATTGAAAATGGAATGTATTTGAATACAAGATCAGATATTGTACTTTTTTTTTCAAACTCATTATGTGGAAGTATCTGAATACTCCCCATTATTCCAAGATATTCATTCCCAAAAGTTCCAAGCCGGATGCTGATGGAATTTTTTCCATTTTTCAAAACACCCGACGGGATAAGATAATTTCTGGGCATCGGCATTGCGCAGATATTCCCTGGAGATGTAGAACCGATCAGTTTGTCATTTATATAAATCGTATCTGTATATTTAACTCTCTCAATAAATAATCCGTAATCACCTGAAGCTTCATTTAATGTATACTCCCCCTTAAGCCAAACATATTGAAATTTTTTTTCCGGTTTGTATGGTAATCTGAATGTCGATGGTATTGCAATCGGGATCCATTCCGGTTTTAATGACAATGATCGGAGGTCATTATCCTGCACATAAAGAATCTGCCAGTTTTCTATATTACCATAAGTATCTTTTCCTGAGCAGGAAAAGATACTTAAAGAGAGAAGAATCAGCATAATTAATGTAAGATTATTTTGTTTCATGTATTAAAATTATGATACTTCATTTCATCCGATTGTCAACAAGTATTATTAAGGTCTCCATGCATATCGAATTTTAAACTTTGAAAAAAAGCAGGTAAGATTAAATCGTATAATATTAATTATGAAATTATACATTACGTGGACAAAAATACTTGATATTTCCTTAAAAATTTCATTTAGTGTATATAACTGCAATTGTTAATACAATTATTGTCGTAAATAAATCAGTGATATCGTTGCCGTTTCGAGATTGAGTAGTTAAATATTTTTAATAAAAAAGAGTTAAAGATTATTACTGTAAACTGGTAGTTCTATTCAGTATAGTCTGGACTGACATGAGAGGTCAAGGTGTCTGATAAAGTTGCTAATTCCATAAGTATAGGATTCAAGGATAACAATATTCTTATAATAGCGATCGGTGATATGCGGGCTGGTGAATGTTTTGCATTAAATGAATATCTTCTGCCTTATCTCGAAAATTCCGGTAATAAAAAGCAGGTGTATATAGATCTTAATTCATGCAATTATATGGATTCGACCTTTATCGGTTTTATTGTCGCACTTACGATAAAATGCAGAAAAAATTTATGTGATATTGTTAAGATTGTAAATCCTTCTGAAAAAGCTGTACATGCTTTGCGGAAAGTTTCCGGGATGAAAGAAATCAATGTAATTGAAAAATTACCTTTTGAACCTTTTCCGGTATTTAAACTGGCAAGCAATCCGGAATCATTTAAGTCCTACAAAAACGTTGAATTGATGTTTGAATCACATAGAGTCTTAAGTGAGATCAGCGAAGAAAATCGTCAGGAATTCAGCTTTTTAATGGAAGAATTGAAACGTGTTTTAGATTCTAAAATTTAATATAAGGTCCGGTATTATTAAATATCTACACATATCATGCAGATATCATCTTCAAAATTATCACTACCATTGAAGGTGACCAGATCCTGATAGATGGATGTGACAAATTTTTTGCATGGCATTGTATTGTATTTCTTAAATAAATCGTACATCCCTGAATATTCAAAAAAAATCTTACTATCTTTAATGGATCTTGCTTCAACTAATCCATCGGTAAAGAATAAAAGTTTGGTGTTTTTAGAAAGTGTGATTTCAGAATTTGTATAACTTTTATTTTCTTTTATTAGGTTTTCATTGTTCAAAATAGCAAGAGGTATGCTTTTACCCCCTTTTAATTCATTTACTTCGGATGAATCTATTATAAAGGGATAGTTATGGCCGGCATTTGAGTACACCATTGTCCGGTCATTCAAATCATAAATTCCGTAAAATGCTGTTACAAAGTTACCGCCGCTTTGCTCAATCAGGATATTATTAAGATGCATCAGAAGTTCCGCGGGATTCTCATTTAAAGAACCGGACTGAAATATTGCAGTTTTTATCATTGTTGTAATTAAGGCAGCCGGCACTCCATGACCAGAAACGTCACTTATAAATATTCCTATTTTTTTTGAATCGCGAAAAAAAACAAAATCGTAGAAATCTCCCCCCAGCAGACTCATTGATTTGTAGAAAGAATAGAAGTTTTCAGCGGGATCTTTTACAGGAATAATCTGCTGCTGAATAATCCTCGCAAGGTTAATTTCTGTTAACATACTTAAATTTTTGGCCGTGAGCTCTTCCTGATATCTTCTTATAATTTTATACGCATAGTATGCAAAGAAAAAAATCATAAAAAGAAGTAGCGACCGGATTACCGGCTTAAGATTCATTACAAATAATGAAGGCGCCGGGAGTAAACTGCCGTATGCAACACGCATCTCAATTGCAATGTATGTAAGACAAAAACAGAGAGATATAAAATAACTACATCTTCTGTTTTTTTCCGGGAAAACAAAAAATGTAAATATTGCACCAATCAATAAGTATAAATGTACATCACAATAAAAATTAATTACCATCGATTCTATAATTGTAAAAAAGAGAGCAGTTAAACTGAAAATAATCCGGGATAAAAAATAATGACCTTTATAACTGCAAAACAATGCTGATAAATAAAAGATAAACTGAAATGTTCCAATCAGTAAATATAATTTTGTTTCAGGAAGATATATTATCATATATGGCACATATAATACATCAGCCAGAGCGGCTAATAATATAAAAATATTAGTAAAACTGATATAAGGTATTTCACTTTTATCAGTTTTATCTGTAATACCTAAAAGTTTTATATTATTTAAAAATTTGAAAAGCATTTATTTTTCACCTGTTAAAGAAAGCTTAATAAGGTCTCATGGTTGACTATTTGTCAAGAGGTATATTGAGTCATTCAAATGTTTCGTCAGGTTCACTTCAACACCGTCTAAAATCATACGCAGACAATTCAAAGGTAAAACATTCCCAATTTAAGTAATTACTGCAAACGGGAAGACAGACTGGGATTTAAAATGATATATTTTCATCTGTAAGTTAAAACTCATCTAAGCTTTAGCGCAGATTGTAATAAGCAAAATAACTGATACTTTTTATGGAGGTTTAAAATGAATCACAAAACTATGGTGTTACCGAAGGTGGATACGCTCAAACTTTACAGGATGCCCTGGACGTTTTCGGATAATCCTTTCAGCTGGATGGAACCAACCAGAAACTGTGATCTCAATTGTGCTTATTGTTATCAGGAGCATGATAAAAACAGCAATAAGAGTCTTGATCAATTCGAAAAGGATCTTAAGGGGCTTTTGTCTCTCAGAAAATGTGATGCTATCAACATCGCAGGAGGAGAGCCTCTCATCCATCCGCAAATTTGTGAAATCATATCGATGGTTAAATCTTATGGAGTCAAACCGATTATTATAACTAACGGTCAAAGCCTTAGTGCAGAATTGCTGAAAAAATTAAAAAAGGCCGGAGCATATGGTTTTACTTTTCATGTAGATTCGCTTCAGAATCGCCCCGGATGGACCGGCTGTGATGAAAGTGAACTCAACACGCTTCGTCAGAAATTTGCGGATATGGTGTACAATGAAGGAGGACTCATTTGCGGATTCAATACAACCATTGTCCCTTCGCAGCTGCATCAGACCCGTTATATTATAGAATGGACGATGAAGAATGCTGACAGGGTTCAGACTAATCTAATTATACCTGTAAGACTTGCTCCGCAGGAGGACTGCTGGGAATATTTTGCAGGGAACATTCAGATTGATTCGGCTAAATCTGTTTATGCTGCTAAATTTTCTTATCGACCGATTACCGCCATGGAACTCTACAGAGAGGCTCTGGAGGTTGATCCTCATTTTTCATTCAACTCGTATCTCGGCGGCACAATCATTCCAAATGCACCGAAGTGGCTTTTTGCAAATACAATATCATCAGGGGGCATGACACATGGATATCTAGGTGCACGAGGCATGGAGATCATTCAAAGCGGATTTCACTTTATACAGAAACGCTTCGTATCATATTTGAATCCGAAAATCTACAACCATGCAAAGCTGCTTATACCTCTTGTTTTTTTTGATAAAGATATAAGGCATGCATTTAAAAAATATTTTCTTTATGTTTTAAAAAATCCCCTTAGATTATTCAAACGCCTTTCGTTTCAGACAATCATTATCATGCAGCCGCAGGATCTTATGGAAAATGGCGAGCAGGATCAGTGCGATGGCTGTCCTAACAGAACATATATAAACGGACAACTCGTTTCTGAATGCCGCAGTGAAGATTATATTAAATACGGGCGACTTATACAAATTGTGAAGAAGGAGGGCGCTCTCAAAAAAATTTCGTAAGAACTTAAATTAAAAGTTGCGGGCTGTACAATGTCAGGAATTAAGTATAATAATTCCTGACATTAAGTTCATTGAGAAACATCAGCTATATAAATCTGCTTTAGAAAACTTCCGGATTATCGCTATTTGATTAGTGAAAAAATAATTTTATTCCTGAAGTTTAAAACCGCTTATCTGACAGTCAAATATGTATGATTCCGGTTTTTGATTATCTTCAAGGGAAAAAGGTGTAATTTCTATTTTATAGTTACATTTACCGTAGAATTTTTTTTCCCAGGAACCGAACGTGGATATTCTCTGGCGATATATTAAGACCTGATCCTTGTCTCCAATAAAAACCTTAAGCCATGAGTTGTCTCCGAATCCTGCATAAACGATGGCATCAATATATTCATCATCATTGAGATACAATAATTGTACTTCCCTGGTATATTCATCCTCTCCTCTTACTCCGTGCAGAACCTCCCACTTTCCTGAGCGGAAAACAAAGATATCTTCAACTCCCTCGACAAGTTCTTTCATCACCACATCGGTTCGTTTGATTATAGCAATACGGTTCATCCTGGATTTAATTTTAATGTCACTTGAGGGGTCACTGATTATTTTCTTTATCTTATCGATTGAATTATCATTTCCTTCAAGTTTTCTTTTCCAGTATTCAGAGTAATAGGCATAACAGTTCTTTCTCAATGCACTATCATCTTCACCTGCTGATGAGTAATATTCAAAATAATTTTCGTCTTTAGGGGTTTTGGGATAGTCTTTTGCTGCAAGAGTTTTTCCCTGTGATTGTCCGGATAGCTGATCCTGATTTACCTGTGCTATTTTCTGGCCGGAACAGCTAAGAATTAAAAGAATCACTGAGCTTAAGACAATCTTTGTAAATTTCATTTACCACCTCTTGTAATTCCAGATAAAAGTAAATCCGGTTTTATATAAATCCCTATATCTCTTATCGGCAATAATGATTAAACAGATTATTAAAATCTCTGAGTTGGGGCAATCTGTTTCTGAAGTGGATATAATGAATGTCCTGATCGTCGGAAATATGCTGCGTCTCTGAAGATTAATTTCTAATTATACGGTTTCAACTGATTGATGTTGAGCTTGTACAATTTTCCATCCTCGCTGGTGATAAGCAGAGTATTGCTGTCAATGAAACAGATTGCTTCGCATTGTCCCGCATCTATTCTGAGGCGATACTTTGTGCCGCTGAAATAATTGTCACCGGAGGTTGCTTCGAAGAGCCACACAATCGCCGATGAGACAGCGGTGGAGGGAAATCCCTGATATATATTTACAAGTACCACAAGGCGGTTCCCGTCAGATGAAGCATCCGCTGCAGTTACGCTCCCTTGTACGTCAAAAGAGCTGCGAAGTTCAAGGGGAGTTGAAGCTCCTCCAGTAAGAGAATTAAAACGATAGAGAGATGTTTCAGTATTCAAAAAATGTTTGGTCAGGAGATACACCGTTCCTCTGGCCCAGAATAAAGCCTCGGCATCGAAGTTATATTTTGTTTGTGTTGTCCACTCAGGATAATGGAATGGAATTCTTACTACACCAGATGTAACATTGGTAATCGATGACGGTTCAGGAATTTTATATATGCAGAGATCGGTTCTGTCAAAACCATAACCGGCAAGAAGAGCAGAAATGCTGATGGCATTATTTCCGGTATCGGCCACATAGATACTCCCTGCGTTATCTATTGTTATATCCTCCCAGTCAACATTAGTCGCTCCGCTGATTGAAATTTCTGTAATGGCTGGTGATGTTCCATCCTGGTAAACCGGGTAGAGTGTACTGGTCCCTCCTGAATCATTATGTGTCCAGAAAATGCCCGGGAAATTGTTGCTCGTAACAATACCCGATGATTCATTTATATTTGTATTTGAAAACGTTGCAATAGGAACAAGCACAAGGGCTTTTTCTCCTTCAACAGCAGGTTCTGAATTATCGTTTGTACAGCCCGAGATAATAATCACAGCTGCAGCAGTTATTAAAACTGTCCGGAAAATATAATTTATCTTTACCATATAGCCTTTCTACACCTCGAAATCAGATTTACCTTTTAGTATCAAATCCACCTTCTTAACAATATCATCAGACATTACGATATCATCGGGCCATTCTCTTGTGTGACCATCAGCTATTCCCTTTTTTGTAGCGTCAATAATCACTGAGTTTTTTTCAATTACTATATCACGCAGAGGATCGACGTTATTGAAAATTTTCCATAACAGAACCGAGTTGTCGTTTATATTTATTTCATGATCATAGAGTACGATGATTCCTTCATGTACAATCGGGCTGCTCTTTATTTTTTTGATAAAGTAAGGTGAACCGGATTTTTTGTCTTTTCTTACAGAGATTAGAATCACTCTGCTTCTGCAATCATCAAAGGCTGTGCGCACTGCAGAAATCTTTTTATCTATAGAGAAAACGGAAGTTTCAATCTTTTTCTGATTCATTTTACCGTGCAGGTAACCGGCTGTTCTTTTCTCCTCGCCATCTATTCTGGATGTGGCATCAATCCCCAGTTTGGATCCGTATAGAGGTTTGTCTGCCGAGTGATCAAGCACATCGAGAATACCCTTGGTTAAGACAATGTCAGAGTTTAAATCCACAGTATTGAGAATATATTTCATCAGTCCGGTTCTGTCCGCTAGGAGAGCTGCGTCATCAACCATTACAAGCATCTTGGCGAAACTCATCTGTCCCGAACCCCACAGCCCGTTCATTACCTTCACTGCATGACCCGGAAACTCCTTATCGATTGCAACTACTGCTATATTGTGAAACACTCCTTCCCATGGGAGCATGTAATCAGTTATCTCGGGAAGAACTGTTTTGATCATCGGGAGAAATATTCTCTCCGTTGCAAGAGCCATGTAGCAGTCTTCCATGGGGGGTTTCCCTACAATTGTCGCGCTGTAAACAGGATTTTTTCTATGAGTAACGGCAGTGACATGAAACACCGGATAGTCACCTTTAAGAGAATAGTACCCGGTGTGGTCGCCAAATGGTCCTTCTACACGGAGTTCACCCGGATCGACATATCCCTCAATAATAAACTCGGCCTCGGCGGGAACCTCCAGATCAACTGTGACGCACTTAACCATCTCCACAGGCTTCTGTCTGATGAATCCAGCTAGAAGCATCTCGTCAACTCCGCGAGGCAGAGGCGCAGTTGCAGAGTATGTTACTGCCGGTTCCGTACCGATCGCCACTGCAACCTCCATCCGTTTACCAGCGCGGAGATATTCGTGATAGTGATGCGCTCCATCTTTATGTATGTGCCAGTGCATTCCTGTTGTGTTTTTATCGTAAATCTGCATGCGGTACATCCCGGCATTACGCTTACCGTCGCTCAGACCCTTTGTGAATACAACCGGTAGAGTAACAAAGGGGCCTCCGTCATCGGGCCAGCAGAAGAGTACCGGAATGGATGTGAGATCAATTTTATCACCTGTACTGATTATCTCCTGACAGGGCGCTTTCCCCTTAAAAGTACGCGGGAGGAACCGTGAATATTTGATCAGCTGTGGGAGAAGTTTTACTTTATCAGAGAATGTTTTCGGAGGCTTTGTGTTTATTATATCGTGAAGTCTCCCGGCAAGTGCGTCCAGTGACTCGCTTCCAAGAGCCATATTGATTCTCTTTGTACTGCCGAACTGATTTATAAGCAGTGGATAATTGTATCCGGCAACATTCTCAAAAAGTATTGCCTTTCCTCCGCCGGGAAGTTTTGACATACGGTCTGTAATTTCGGTGATTTCAAGTCTATTGGACACCGGTTCACTGAATCGGATAAGTTCATTTTCCTTTTCAAGCTCATTTATAAATTCAGTTAAGTTGCGGTAGTTCAGTTTCATATAGAGTTCCATTTAGTTTAGTTTTAAGCAATTGAGTTAAATATATAATTGTTTATCCGGTTAATCAATAAGGATTAAATGTGTCATTCCGGTTTTGCGCCTTCCAATCTTGCAAATACCGGAATCTCATACGAAAGACTTTAAACCTATACTATGAGATGCCGGTATTCTCTACGAGAAACCGGCATGACAAGAGTTAACTTAGTAGTGAAAAATAATTGAATAGATTAAATTTTCATGAATAGATTCAATCGTTATTTCTTCCACCCGGTACCAAGTCCATGTTCAATACCAAGCTGATCAAGGATTCTCCCCGTCATGAAGTCCGCAAGGTCCTCAATCGTTTTTGGATGATGATAGAACCCTGGAGCTGCAGGGAGTATCACTGCGCCCGCTTCTGCGGCAAGTGTCATATTCTTTAAATGTATTTTACTCAAAGGGGTTTCTCTCACAGCAAGGATAAGATCTCTTCTTTCTTTTAAGCACACATCTGCGGCGCGTTCAAGAAGTGATGATGAGTATCCGTTTGCTATCCCGGAAAGAGTTTTCATCGAACATGGCAGTATAACCATACCATCAGTTTTATATGATCCGCTGGCGATATCGGCGAACATATCGTTATTATCATAAATTCTTATTCCGCGGTCATTCCCTGCAGGTATTTTAATTGCAGTGAGCGAATCAGTTATAGTTTTACCTGTTTCATGTTTAAAAACTGCTGCTCCCATCTCTGTGGCAACAATTCTCTGATCAATACCCAGAGCTGCTGCGTGCCTGATAAAGTTAAGCGCATAGATGCTCCCTGATGCTCCTGTTATTCCTACAATTATTTTTTTCTTCATTCTCTTTCCTGTAATAGTTCTGACATCGAACGGTCATTTTCCTGTAAGATAACCTGTCAGTACCGCAAAAAATACGGCTACAGATATAATACTGTTTATATGAAAAAATGCAATATTGATATTTGAAATATCATCGGGATTAACAATTTTATGTTCAGCGATATAGAGAAGAGCAATTATACCTGTAAAGATAAAGTAATAAACTCCGAAACTTGCGGTAAAATAAAGAAGAACAAGTAGTGATACCGTAATTATATGAAGAAGTGCCGAGATAAGAAAAGCCTTTTTAACTCCGAACCGTGCAGGTATCGAAAAAAGTTTTTTCTCTCTGTCAAAATCTATATCCTGACATGAATACAGTATGTCAAATCCTGCGATGTGTGTCATCAGCACAAGGGAGAGTATTAGTATTGAGATATCCGGAATACCGGCTATGGCAATCCACACTGCCACTGGAGCAAGACCGATTGCAAATCCAAGATAGATATGTGCAAGCCATGTGAAACGTTTTGTGTATGAATATAAAAAGAGAAATAAGAGGAGAGGTATTGAAAGCCACAGGCATATCTTCGAAAGCATTCCTGCAGAAATAATAAGAAGTATGGAAGAAAAAATTGTAAAGACAAGAGCTTCTTTTCTGGAAATTGTACCCGATGGTATTTCTCTTATTGCTGTTCTGGGATTTTCGGCATCTATGCCCGCATCTGCAATTCTGTTGAATCCCATCGCCGCTGAGCGTGCTCCCACCATTGCAATCACGATCCAGAATATCATCTGCAGAGTTACTGAGTGTTCTCTTAGCGCAAGTATAAGACCGGATAAAGCAAAGGGCAGGGCGAAGATTGTATGCGAGAGTTTAATCATCTTTGAGTAAGTTACGGTTTTAGCAATGAGCCCGCTCTCTGGTGATTTATTATTTTCCATGGATTGACCCTGTATATAGCTGAATATATGTGTTATTTGTTCATTTTAAAAAGGATCTTTTGAATTTCACTCCCGTTAAAGGGAGTGAAATATGCGAATTATCAGACAACAGTACATTCTTATATGTACATTCTTACTCCGAGCCGTGCTATAATTCCGGACATGTCAAATTGTACATTATTCTTTTCGGGAGAGAGTCCTCTATATCCCAGGTCGAGAACAAAATTTACAGCGGAATTATCATAAATCTTATAATAAGCGGAAGCAAAAGCCTGCCATGCGAATCCGCTGTACAAATCTGTTTCATTTTCAGATCCGGATGAATAATCCAGGATCATGAAGCAGTAACCTATCCCTACAGTTACCGCCGGTTCAATATAAATTTTTGATTTTAAAAATGGTAGCCTTACCTGTGCATTGGCAAAGAGAGGAAATGTAAACAAATCGGTATTTGCCGTAAGGTCGCCGTTGGCTGATCCTTTATTAACCTCACCGACTTTAGTTTTCCATTTGATCCAGAAAAAATCCCCTTCAAGGCCGAAAACAAAAACAGGGTCGATATTGAATATATAATTAAGACTTAAATCCATTCCAAGTTTCCCCGGTTTGGCAGCATAACTTGTTCCAAGTTTACCGATAAATTCATTATCAGATGGATTAGTGAAAACATTTTTTTCTCTTGGTATTACAGTTTTTGTTGCATCGGTCTCTTCAGCGTAAAGAGTTGAGGTTGAAATGAAAAGTGCTAATAAAAAGAATAATGGTTTTCTCATAATTCCGGCTCCTGAGATTTTTTAGAATTATCTCCGTCAATGATGGAGATTGTAAAAATGTATCTGCTCAAAAACTGGTGGTAGAATAAATTATTACCTGCGGTTTTTGAACAGTTAAGTGAAAATAATGGTAAATGCATATAAAGCACTAAATAAGTTATTGTAATAATTATACAATAACTTAGAGTATTGTAAAATTAAAGCTGAGGCAATAATGCTGGAATATAACGTCCATTCAACTCTTTTTTTTAATTATTTAAGGGTAACCTGGCGCATATACCTATCATTTATTCTGATAGTTTTTATCCATTTTCTACTTCTTGTTTTATTTCCCGGAAACAGGGTAATAGTCACAAATTACGTCTGGATATTTTCTGAATTATTAAAGATTTTATATGCAGTATTGGCCTTAAGAGCCAGCAGAGATTTTATAAAAAAAGCATGGTTCTTCATAATAATCTACGGAGTTTTAACTCTTACAGTTATTCTGACGGCATTTTATTATAATTTTTTTTATGGGTATGTAAGAGTAAATTTAAACGCATATTTTTTCAGTCTTGGAAATATTGCACTGATTTTCGCTTTGGTAAACTTTAGTAAATCTGAAGAAGAGTCCTTTAAAACTAAAAGGCAGATGAACCTTCTTGGTCTTATTCTGATGACTACAATAATCATATCATATTTTTTCCATTACAGACCAATATCTGAAATAACTGCAATTCAAACTTTAGTAAGGGGAACCATTACCGGAGTAATTAATCTTTCTGCGTTTATAATAGGTGTAGGGATTTACTGGATGAGCATCTGGAAAAAAGATGCCAAGAGAAAAAATATTTATATTTTGATTATTCTTTCAACTTTCAGTTCTTTTATTTTTAACAATTTTTTTATTACTAAGAGATTTCTTGCCGGGGAATCTTTAATAGGGGGATACAGCGATTTATTGGGTACAGCAGCAATGCTGCTTATCTGTTTTGCGGCCTGGAGTGAAGTACATATTAAAGAAAAAACTGTAAAAGCTGCAAGGTATAACCTTTTTTATGTTTCAAGGATTGAGCGGATAATTCCAGTTATAACTTTAATCGCTATGTTGACGGTTTTATATTTTAATATTTCAAAACTCGATAGTGTATTGATAAAATCGTTGATATTGTTAATGATACCTTATAGTATTTTTTTACTTTTTTTTGAATTGTACAGCTACAGATCGGAGGATGCAATACTCTCAGTTCTCTCGGTTTCTCCAACCGGCATTCATATTACCGATCGTGAATTTAAGAAAACATATTTTATAAATGAAAGTTTGTTTAATATTTTTCAATCATCTGATATCTCTCCGGATTTGATCATCGGAAATAAAATTCCTGATGTTATAAAAAATAAAATCATGAGCAAAATAGCTGAAGTTAAAACTCTTGAGAATTTTGAAATTGTATTAACAAGGAAGGATGGCAGTAAGTTTAATGCTCAGTGTAAAATAATACCGGCTAAATATTATTCATATGATGTTGTAATTACATGGATTCTGGATATCACAGATCGAAAAAAATATGAAGGTGCAATTTTACAGCAGAAATATGCTGCAGAGATTGCATCTCATTATAAAAGTGAATTGCTTAACAATCTCAGCAACAGAATACAGTCGGGTTATGTTACGATGAGACATTCTGATGACGGCTGGCCGGACCTGGTATTTACCGGTATGAATAAAAGGATTCTGGAAATTTTTAATTTTGAGAATGACCTGATCGGAAGACATTTTAAAGAGATATTTCCTGCTCCCGACTCCGAACTTATATTTCAGTTTCTTGAGGTCCTCAGTACAGGTGTGTCTATCAAGAGAGAGCTTACAGTAAAGAGAATAGGCAGAATTTTTACAGTTCTGATTTTTAAGGCAAGCGAAGACGAGGTTGCATGTCTGATCGATGATATAACTGAAAGCAAAATTAAAGAGAAAAAGCTTGTTGAGCGTGAGCAGGAGCTGAGTATTCTTCTGGAGAATCTTCCCGGAATGGTGTACAGGTGCAGAAATGATAGGGATTGGACAATGTTTTTTGTAAGTCAGGGATCCCTTGATCTGTCTGGATATAAACCGGAGGAGCTTGTTGAAGGAGGAGTAATCCGATGGAACGATATAATATATCCTGATGATAAAGAGAAAGTCTGGCTGGAAGGGCAGGATGCAATAAGAATGAGGCAGGGCTTTTATCTTGATTATAGAATTATCACGAAGGATTCAACAGTTAAATATGTATGGGAAAAGGGTCAGGGAGTTTATGATGAAAACAACGAACTTCTTTTTCTTGAAGGCTTCATTCTCGATATTACAAAACAGAAAGAGGCTGAGGCAGTATTGAGGGGAAATGAACTCAGAGAGAAAGAGGTGGAGAAAGCCAGAGCCCTTGGACAGATGGCGGGGGGGATTGCACATGATCTTAATAATAAGCTGATGGGCATAGGCTCATACACATCTTTGATAGATATGAAAGCTAAAGATCTGAACATAAAAAAATATACTGACGGTATTCAGGACTCAATAATAAAGTCGACGGAACTTATCGAAAATCTATTAATATTTGCGCGGCAGATTGATGTCAGAACTGATGCGTTTTCAATTCATAGTATGCTCAGGGAACTGCTTTTAAAAATGCCTGAGGAACTACCGGAAAGTGTAACACTAAACTCCGAATTCGGTGCAGTTGAGGATAGTGTAAAGGGTGACTACAAGCAGATATTTAAAGCAGTTTCAGGAATTATAATTAATGCAAAAGACGCTTTGCCCGATGGAGGCAGGATCAGCATCAGTACCGAGAATAAAACAATAGATAATGTTCTGCTTTCCGAACTGGCAGAAGGAGATGCCAAAAAAATATTTATTGTAATAAAAATTTCAGACAGCGGCCTCGGTATAGAGAAGGAGGATCTGGGACGCATATTTGATCCATTTTATACTACTAAACCGGTTGGCAAGGGTAAGGGGCTTGGTCTCTCAGCTGTATATGGAACTATTCAGTCACACAAAGGGGCAATCACAGTGGATAGTACCCCTGGGGAGGGGACTACATTCTCTATCTATCTACCTGTGGTTTAAAACTATTCTTTTAACTCACCCCCGGCTACTGCCGCGCCCCTCTCTTTGATGAAAAATAGAGGGTCTTCGTAAAAAGAAATTTTCTACTGAAAACAGAATAAATATCCGGACTTAATCTCCCCTCTCTTTCTTTCTAAAGAGAGGTGCTGGGGGTGAGTTTTAAAAGTTTGTAGCTATTTATGAGATTATTTAATTAATACTTACACGGTCGTAGAGCTATTCTTTCACTATTCGGAATGTGTCTGTAACTGAACCTGATTCTTTCATATTCATGTATAGATCAACAGGTATTGATTCAGGATATCTGATCATGAAAACGTAATTTTTATTTTCACCGGGAAATTTATCGCTTAGTCTGAATTCTCCAGTTCCCTTATATCTCTCCTCGTACAATTTCCATTGTGCCTTATTGAATATTCTAACGCAAAAAAGATCGGCAAATCCTGCAGGTATATTTAAAGGCTGCCACTCTCTTGATCTTGTGGGTAGAGCAAAATATATCACCGGAACATCAATCTGCGGATCAATTAATTCTGTTTTTTCAAAATCCATATAATTGATCCATTTCTCAGGGAACTGCAGGGTGAATTTATATTTTAAGTTAATATACTTAAGACGCAGTTTCGGATCATCTTTCCTGTCTCCAAAGGAACAGGATAGAAGTAAGAGTGTTAGAAGAAGTGAGAGTTCTATTAAGTTTTTCATGAATGAAATTTACGCCCCCTCTGGCCGCTGGACATCTCCCTCAAAAAGATGGTGGAGAGATAAATGAAATTATACTATAGAGATATGGAATATATGCAATAAAAAAATCCCCCTGGCGGGTACGCCGACCCCCTTAATAAAGGGGTTAAGAGTGTGTAATAAAATAATTAATTTTTTAATAAGCTATAAGTAAAAACCTCCCCCCTTTTTCAAGGGGGGTTCGGGGGGATTTATTTAAATTCAAAACTTTTTTTCTGAGCCTGTTCTCTTACGGTTTTAATAATGGCTGAGTCTAAAGTGTTTTCTGAAGCGTTTTCTTTTTCAACTTTTTCAATATACTGTTTACGTTCTTCATTGAGCTTATTTATTCTGTTTTTTATATCTTCGCGTTTCTTTTCCATATTTTTAACATATGCTTCACGCTCTTTTGCATCCATGTTCTGCATTTCGGGAGGAAGCTGATCCTTTCTGACAGTTTTTAGATCTACAGCACCTTTGTTTGCTGCATCTACAATATCCCATTCAGAATTATCGTAGTGAGCTGATGCCTTTGATATAGACCGGTCTGCAGCTATAGATTCAGATTTACTCATTGCATTACTGTCCTGTTTCTCCTGCTCTTTCTTTTTATCTTTCCCAGCATTTCCGTAGGCGATATAAGTATTGTTAAGCTCATCTCCAAGTCTTGTGATTTCTGCATCCTGAGGAGCCGATATTGTCCTCACCTGAATATTCTGATCAATGCTTATGTATCTTCCACCGGCGAGATCGGCTCCGTCCTTCCACCATGAATCAATTCCCGTTTGTTTGTCGCCGCAGAAAATGGTGTTTACTATAATACCTTTTGCCTTTGCTTTTTTAACAGATGTTTTATAGCTTACATCGCCCTGATCAAATGGTTCATTGCCCGCGATAAAAATAAGTTTAAGATTGTTATCGTTGCTGTCCCACTGGAGAGATCGTACGGCGGAGTCAATAACAAGGCCGCAATACTCATCTCCTCCGTCAGTAGTGAGAGAATAAAGTTTTGCGGAAATTTTATCCAGGTCATGAGTAAATGAAGTCACCATCCGGAGATATCCCTCGCCCTGCGGTATGCTGCTTTTACCATACTCAAAGAGCGCAACTTCGAGTATCGGAACTTTACCACCTTTATGAGCCACTGCCAGTTCATTTATTATTTTCCACAATTGGGATCTGGCCTGGTCAATCAGGCCGTCCATGCTGCTGCTTGTGTCAAGAAGCAGGGCAATCTGAATTTTTGCTTTGCCATCTTTTTCCCATGCTGCGTATGAAGGCATAGCTGATAAAAGCGGTATTAGTACACAAATAGTTAAAATTATCTTTTTCATAAATGGTCTCCTGTAAAATTTATTCTTTGACTGATTCAGTTGTTTTAAAGTTCTTATTTTTTATTTTTTTTTAGAAAAAGTTCAATTTCATATTCAGGTTTGGTTCGGTTCGGATTCTTTTCAATTACGGTATAATTCTCTTTAAGTTTTTTTATCAAGGATGAGTGTTTTGCCGAATGAACCCGTATTTTATAAAAGAGTTTACTGCTGTCGGCAAGATCTTTAGAGATAACATAAACATCAAACTCTATGAACAAATTCTCTATATCGGAAAATGGTGTGTCAGCCGATTCTTTGCGTTTCATGAGAGCTCCCTTGGAATTGATGCTTTCTGACAAGTATGGCTGCTCTTCACTTTTCAGTACTTTTTTTTCACTCTCTGCCGAGGGTGCTTTTTTTACATCACTTGAAGATGCCGAATCGTATTCGATTTCTCTATCTTTAGAGAGGGTGTCATCTGCTGATCTCATATCAGCGATGTTTTCCTTTTCACTCAGTTTTTCTGCAGCAGCTTTATTTCTTTCAGATGGGAGATCTTTTAATCCGATGATTTGATCGGATTTTTCAGTCTTATCAATTTTTTCCTGTTTAGATGAGACTGCACTGCGGGGAGATTCTACTCCGTACTCGTCTGCTGTCTTCTGAGTTTTTTCGCTGAAAAAAGGTTTATAGAGAAAAAAAAGTACTACAGCAACGGCGAGTACTCCCGCTGCCTCAAGGGGGAAGTGAAAACTATCTGAAAAATTTCTCAGCACAGCGGATAATTTAGTTAAAGGATTATCCGATTTTTCAAGTTTAATTCTCCGGTGGAGTTCATAGAGAAAATTATCAGGCGGATTTACAGGTTTTACATTCTTGAGAATATTTCTATATTTATAAAGGAATTCGAGCTCAGCGCTGCATTTATCGCATGATTTAATATGTTCCGAAAGAATCCTGTCTTTCAGCGGGTCGATTTTATTGTCAAAATATGAGTTCAGCATTTCGTGCGCGTCTTTGCATTTCATGACAGTACCCCCTCAAGAAGACCTCTTAGTCTGTGTCTCCCCCGCGAAAGCCTTGATTTAACCGTGCCGGCTTTTACTCCAGTGATTTCTGTAATCTCCTCGTAACTCCGTTCTTCAAGATCTCTCATAATAACAAGAATTTTCTCATCCTCCGGCAGCATGGCAATTGCTCTTCGAACAGCTCTCTCTTCCTCACTTCTTTCAAAAAGTGTTTCAGGATTAACCTTGTGATCATTGTCACTACTGTTAGTGTGAATATTTTCAAAATCGTCAATGGATACTTTTCTTTTTCTATATGAGGATGATAATCTGTTCCGGCATGTATTCAGCGCAATGGAATAAAGCCATGTTGAGAGAGATGATCTGAACTCGAACCTGTGGAGGTTTTTATACATTTTGATGAAAACCTCCTGACTGCAGTCGACAGCCTCGTCGTAATCACCGGTAATATTTAAACATAGATTAAAAATCATATCCCTGTACCTTATTACAAGAGAATCGAAATCTCTTTCCTCCCCGTTTAAGAAACCTTTAATTAATTCGGCATCTTCAGTTCCGGAAATTTCTCCTGCTAATCCTCTGCTTGTTAGACTGAAGAAACCTGGAAACGTTCTCATTTTTTTATGATTGGATAAAATTTTTTTAACCGGTAAGTTTATAAATTCGATGAATTTGAATGCTGCTGAAGCGGTATTTATCTGGATGTTTATCATATTATATTTATACATTAAGTAATAATCAGATGACAAGTATTTTTTGTTAGATAATCATGCAATAACACAGGCTGCAAAACTCTATCCGCTTTGACACATGCAGAGGATAAAGCATTTTCTAATAGATTGTTTAAAATACAGAAGCAGGTTAAAATTAATCCTTTGTGAAGTATCATTCAGCCTGATATACTTCATTAACCTGCGGAATATTTTTCATCTCAACGATAAACGCCGTCACTCTATCTTTCGGAACCTGCACTATATACTTATGACCTGAATTCAGTGAATGATTTTTATCCTTACTGCTGCCAATCCCTTCAGTAAAGATATATTCTTTTTCAAACAGTATACTGTTGGCTTTTTCCACTGGAACATCAATTTTAAAAATAACAATTATATCAATTGTGCCGGTGGAGGTTTTTTTGTCGGTATAGCATCCTGTCATCATAAGCACAGATGAAATGACAATAAACTGCAGTAGAATTATGTGCAAAAAGGTTTTAGGCAGATTATAAAAGCACATGGTAATAACTCCCAATGAGGTAAATTCCTTTATTTATTACACTCAATTTAATACAATTCGGGCTTAATGTTTTATTTTTTTAATATTTTAGTTTTTTTTATTCACAATTTGCACCATTCTGAAGGTTTCTATCTACATATTCTCAGTCACCTGCGATAAAAACTGTCAGCATCCATTTGTTATTCCGTTTTTCGAATATCGCCCGGTATTCTACCGGTGAATGAATAAACTGACTGAATATGTATCCTTCTTTTCCTGTGCTTGTAATTATCTTTATCCATGACCCGTTGATGCCGTCAATTTTTTCTTTCACTATAGCTTCTTCCGGATTTGATCTTTTCACAATTTCGTAATCAAGTGTTTCGATGACGGTCGACTTTGATGAAGGGGATTTTCTGACATTGACTTTATTTCCTGTAACAGCGGCAAACTGGAAAGGATCGTAGTCCGAAGGGAATGTCACAAAAAGATAAGGGAAAGCAAAAGATGTTTTCTCTTCGTTGTAAAATGCTGATCCCATTGAGAGGACTTTACCCATCTCATCCCAGAATTCTGAGTTCTTTGGATTTTTATCAAGCTCCCAGCTTTTAAGGAAAGATTTTATTCCTTCATCCTCTCCAAAGGTCCACCTGACGTCAGGTGCAATTGATTTTTTTAGAGATTCAATATTTTTATCTTTAACATCCTTTATAAAGTTTTTAATAAATTGAGAAAAATCTTTGTCTGAAAGAGAATCATTTATAGGAGTAAGCTTAAATTTTTTAAAACCTTTTGTATATTCAACCGGAAGAGCGTTAACTGATAGTGACATAATAAAAATTAAAGATACTATAGAATACAATTTTAACATAATATACTCCGGTATAAAATTATTCAGCTATCGGGTTCTACTGCTCTGATCGTATGATTTTGAATCAATTTGTCATCCTCGCGTATGCGGGGATCCATTGTTTTTAGAGGAGTGGATTCCCGTCTTCACGGGAATGACATTGAGCAAAATTCATCAAGTCGAATTAATACAACAGAAACGGATATAAGAACTTCCCGATTATTCCGTTGAGACTGATTTTAATAGTATTTCAGAAACAAAAAAAAAGAATCAGTTTAATATACTTTTAATTGCTAGAATAAGAGCCTCATTTTCACTTCTTGATCCGACAGATATTCTCAGGTAGTTTTCCAGCATCGGGTATGCTGAAACATCACGAATCCGGATACCCTTTTCAAGAAGTCTGTTGAAAAGATCTGATGAGTTTTCAGTTTTAACAATAAAGAAGTTTGCATCCGTCGGAATTACTTTAATTTTTTTTATACCGGCAAGTTCGCTTCCCAGATATTCCCGCTCAATTAAAATCTTTTTTATATTGTCATTTACCAGATCTATATTATCATAAATTTCGTTAAGTGTTATTAGTGAAAATATATTCAGATTATAAGGAAGCTTCACTTTAGCGAGTTCGGTAATAAGATTTTTATTCGATATCATTAAACCCATTCTTAGACCCGCTAGTCCGAATGCCTTTGAGAAAGTCCTCAGAACAATGAGATTGTCATATTTTTTCACAAGATCTATAACTGTTTCGCCTCCGAAATGTATATAGGCTTCATCAACGACAACGGTTCCCTCCGATGCCTGAATGATTTTCTCGATCTCGCTTCGTTTAAGTGATGTACCTGTGGGATTATTGGGAGAACAAAGTATTGTAACAGAACCGGGAGAAATACACTCTTCAATAATTTTATCTGTATTGAAACTAAAGTCCTCATTAAGCAGCACAGTTTTGATCTCTGCGTTCAGATTTGACGAAATTAGTTTATAAACAGCAAAAGTCGGAGTTGGTAATATTACTTTTTTTCCGCTTTCGAGTGCCGCAGCGAGAATAGTGAATATCATTTCATTGGAACCGTTACCGACGAGGATATTTTCTTTATCAAATCCGTAGAATGAGGCAATCTTTTCATATAGGACTTCCGGAGTGAAATCGGGATAGATATTCCACCTGGTTTCTTTTAATTTTTTGAGTATTTTATCCTTAATTTTCTCCGGAATATCAAAGGGGGATTCATTCTGATTTAATTTAATCGGAGTATCTTCCAATACAAGGGTGTAAGGTTTGTTTCTCAGAACTCCCTCTTTTAAAGTAAGATTTACCTTTGTATTGTTTTTCATCTCGTTCTCCCTGAAATCGTATATATGATATTTCCTCAAAAGCATTTTTAAACTGTTCTTCTGTGCCGGATGAGCGTCGGTTAGAATTTTAAACATCAGTTACAAAAAAACAAAAAGTAATTAAAAGTCAATTCTTTGTTTTTAAAAGAATAGTTAAGGCAAAAGAAATACTTCTCAAAACATTTTCCATAATGGATTAATGCTTTAATATATTTATCCGGTTAAGGAATTTATAAAATAATTTTTAATGGTGTAAATTCTTCATTGACGGAATATATATTCCGGAGTAGCTTTATGTTTGTGAGTTGAGTATAGATAAGCGAACGGTTCCAGCTAGTCTAATTAGAATCAGTGTTTATTATAAGAATTCTTTCAGTATAAAAAAAGAAACGGGAATATATGAATTAAAATGAGATCCATGGTTAAATTCCTCAAAACTAAATGTATATTTTTAAGTTTTATGCTTTTTGCATCATATTCCTATGGTGAAAATCCGGTGTTTATTAATCCTGATATCCCGGGACGTGAATATTTTGAAATGCTCGATTTTATTGATCAGTCAGATAGCTATGTTACAGCGAAAGTCGATATAAAAATTAAGAGTGAGAATGGGAAAAAGTATTATTACATACATAGTACCGAGGGTGATATATTTGAAACACAAACAAAACTATCTTATGATGATTTGACGACAATTTATGAAAAAAGAAAAAATTTAAAAACAGGTGAAATTGTCGAGTCTTACGAGAATTCAGGAAACGGGGCTATTCTTTTTTACAATAAAGAAAAAAATATAAATAAGCAGTTTAAATCAAACGGAAATAATATTTATTCTAGATACGCTTTTATTGTTTCATTCCGCGGATTTCCATTTGCTAAAAGTAAAGAAGTAAAATTTTCAAGTTATCTGAGTGAATATGGCGATGCGCTAAAAATGAAACTTGTTAATTTAGGCAAATATACAATCAGGGTGAAAACCGGTACATTTGAATGCTATAAGCTGGAGTTGTCTGTTGCAGGCTGGAAGTCAATGGTCTCAAGAGATAAATACTATTTTTATTTTAATTCTGAAAAACCGTACCAGTTTATTAAATACGAAGAAGAAGTTTCTAAAGGACGGTGGATCTCCAACGAGCTTTTATTTTATAAGAAGAATTAGTGTTTCGATCCGATGAATTATACTCAATGTCATTTCCGTGAAGATGGGCGACCGAAAGAAATGCCCTTGTGGTAAATACATTCATTAAAATAATTGGACCCAGACATGCGCGGGGATGACATATTGATTCAAAATTATCAGGGCTTAGCACTGGCAACTGCAGTTAATTATAAAAGAGATTTTCGGACTGATTGATCTAAGTTTTAAAAAATATTCAAGGAGAAATGATTATGGCTGAATTAAAATTTGTAACTAACCTTGATCTGAAACTCATTGATGAGGGCATACTGGATACTGCGTATCAGAATGATTACCAGATTGTCCATTCAATGCTTAACGATCGGATGAGACAGACGGGAAAAATTCTCACTGAAGAAACATTTCTTATAGGGGAGGAGGCGCTCAGAGAGTGGCTTATCACTTTATTTAAGCAGGGAGCTTCGCAGGAAAAACTTACAAGCTATCTTCGTTGTGGTCTGGCGCATTTATGTTTCGATTTTATTGAATCATCCTATGAAACAATAATTGCTGATGATCTTATTACCCGGGCGCTGCAGTCATTTAAGCTCAGGGAATATCACAAAACATTTTTCAAGGCCCCCGAAGCACTGCGTAAAAGCGCAGATAAATCCACCGTCAAAAAAACTGTAAAAAAGAATGTTAAAAAAGCAGCTACAGCAAAAAAAACGGTTAAAAAGGTAGCGGTAAAGAAAGCTGTTGTTAAGAAGAAAGCAGCTGTAAAAAAGAAAGCCGTTGTTAAGAAAAAAGCAGTCGTTAAGAAAAAAGCGGTCGTTAAGAAAAAAGCAGTCGTGAAGAAGAAAGCAGCTGTGAAGAAAAAAGCTGTTGTTAAAAAGAAAGTAACTGTGAAAAAGAAAGCCGTTGTTAAGAAAAAAGCAGCTGTGAAAAAGAAAGCCGTTGTTAAGAAAAAAGCAGCTGTGAAAAAGAAAGCTGTAGTGAAGAAAAAACCAGCAGTAAAGAAGAAAGCTGCGGTTAAAACTGTTAAGAAAAAAGCTCCAGTGAAAAAGAGTGCTAATAAAAAATCCTTAAAGAAAGATGAAAAAAAAGATAAGAGTTCGATTTTATCAAGATTTTTTAAATAAAGGTAAGACTTTCAGTTGATATAAGTTTATATTTTTTAAACAAAATAATAATCCCCGTAATTCCGTAGAGTGCATAGTCTGATTAACGGCTAAGGTCCTCCGGAGCGACGGGGATTTTTTATGAAGAAATTATTTTAAAGATAAATCGCTCTACAGCAGCTTACGAATGAATTAAACCATTTGTCATTTCGAATCCTTCGACAGGCTCAGGGTAAACTCCTGTGAGAAATCTTGAATTTACTGTAAATTTAAGATTTCTCAGTCGCTATCACTTCTTCGAAATGACATACGCTGCCCTAATTCATTCGTAAAAAGCTATAACGTGGCCGTATATTTATTTTAGAATTTTTTATTTCATTCTTCTGCTGATTATACCCATCATATTATAAGTCAGCTGTGCCGCGGCAAAGTCTGAAACCTGGGAATCTTCAGTAGGAGCAAGCTCCACAACATCAAATCCGATAATCCTTTTTACTGCAGGGATAGATTCGACAAACTTGAAAAAATCGTACCAGAATAATCCTCCCGGGACCGGGGTCCCTGTATGAGGAATCACCGAAGGATCGAGCCCGTCAACATCAACCGAGATATATATATCATCAGGAAAATCCTCCGGAAAATCTATGGTAAAATTATTTTCTCTATAGATATATGAAGCATTATAGCAGATAATGTCATTATTAGCATCGCGGTATTTCTGTTCCTCCAGTGAAAAGCTTCTGATGCCTATCTGTACAAGAGGTACTCCGGCTTCGTGGACTCTCCGCATAACGCATGCGTGCGAAAAAGGACTTCCGTCCATTTCATTTCTGAGATCTGCATGTGCGTCAAAGTGTACAACGCCTATTACATCGAAATGTTTTTTTGCAGCCATGATCGGGCCATAACTCACGGTATGCTCTCCGCCAAGTATAACGGGAATTTTTCCCATGGAGAGAATCGAGGCAGTTTTTTTCTCAATGTCGGAGAGTACCTGAGTATCGCTGCCGCTGCAGTCTATTGCTTTGTGTGTAAAAATTCCATACTCAAGAGGGAGTGAGATGCCGTCGAATGCCTCCAGCTGCTGAGAGGATGCAATTATTGCATCAGGGCCATTGGCTGTTCCTGTACCATAAGAAACAGTCTTTTCATATGGTACAGGGAGTATGTGAAAAAGGGAGTTCTCAGGCGAGCGTCTTTCACCTTCACTCTCGAGAAAAAAAAGATTAGCAGTCATGAAAGTCTTCCTTTAAAGTCGATATATCCGAAACTTTTTCTATGAAGAATTATTTCAGATTCAGAATTGTAGAAATAAATATCTGGAAGCTTAATCCCGTTGAAAGTGTTTGTCTTTACCATTGAGTAGTGCGCCATATCTGTGAATACAAGCCTGTCGCCGATCTTAAGAGGTTCTTTAAATGAATATTCTCCGATTATATCCCCGGCCAGGCATGTGAGGCCTCCAAGCCTGTATGTGAAAGGAAGTTTTCCGGGTTCCTTTGATCCGATTATAAATGGTCTGTACGGCATCTCGATAACGTCAGGCATATGTGCGGACGCCGATGTGTCGAGTATCGCTATCTGTTTGTTGTTGTCGATTACATCAAGAACCGTTGAAACAAGAAAACCTGTATTCAGTGCTACGGCCTCTCCAGGTTCAAGATAAATATCAACGTCATATTTGTTTTTAAAATATATTATAAGATCGGTGAGAAGACCGGTATCGTAATCTTCCCGTGTTATATGGTGTCCACCGCCGAAGTTGACCCACTGGCACTGATGGAAAAACTCTCCGAATTTCTTTTCTGCTGCTTCAATAGTCCGTTCAAGCGAATCGGAATTTTTTTCGCATAGTGTATGAAAATGAAGTCCGCTTATGTGAGAGGGGAGGGTGCCCGGAAAATTTCTTCTCGTTATGCCGAGTCTTGAGAATGGGGCACATGGGTCGTATATCTCAACCTCGGTTTCGCGGTGTTCAGGATTGATCCGGAGTCCGAATTTTATACTGCTGCTGTTTTCTGCAATTTTATCTTTGAAGCGTTCGTATTGACTCATTGAGTTCAGAACTATATGATCGGAAAGTGTAATAAGCTCGTCAAAGTCTTTATCGCTGTATGCCGCAGCGAAGGAGTGAACCTCTCCACCAAACTCCTCTCGTCCAAGCCTTGCCTCGTGAGGTGAACTTGCACATGTGCCGGAGAGATACTGTTTTACAAGACCGGCGCTTGCATACATGGCAAAGCCCTTCAGTGCAAGAAGAATTTTAGCGCCGGTTCCTTTTTGTATATGCGCCAGCAGCTCGAGGTTCTTTTTTAAGAGAACCTCGTCCACTACGAAGCATGGAGTTTCAAATTTTGAGAAGTCCATCAAAGAAATATCTCTTTCCATGGCAATCCGTGAACATTAAGTTCCTTCATAAACGGATCGGGATCCATCTGTTCCATGTTAAAAACTCCATCTCCCTTCCAGAGGCCTTTCATAACCATCATCGCTCCGATCATTGCCGGTACACCAGTTGTGTATGAAATTGCCTGCGACTTAACTTCGGCGTAGCACTCCTCGTGATCGCATATATTGTAGATGTAATACTCTTTAGGTTTTCCATCCTTTACCCCTTTGACGACGCAGCCGATACAGGTCTTGCCTTTTGTAAGAGGACCAAGGGATGCAGGATCGGGGAGAAGCGCCTTCAGAAATTCCAGAGGAATAATATCCATTCCTTTAAATTTCACCGGATCAATAGATGTCATCCCCACATTCTGAAGAACTTCAAGATGCTTCAGGTAATTTTCAGAGAAGCTCATCCAGAACTGAGCTTTTTTAATAGTGGGAATATGTTTTACAAGAGACTCAAGCTCTTCATGGTAAAGGCGATAAATGTTGAATGTTCCGACATTTTCAGGGCATTCAAATTTTTTACTCATAGACATGGGGGATGTTTCAACAAATTTTCCATCTTCCCAGTGTTTGCATTCAGCTGTTATCTCGCGGATATTAATTTCTGGATTGAAATTTGTGGCAAATTTTAATCCGTGATTTCCACCATTGACATCAATGATGTCCAGTTCATTTATCTCATCAAAGTGATGTTTAAGTGCATATGCCGTGAAGACATTAGTAACACCGGGATCAAACCCCGATCCAAGCAGTGCCATTATTCCTGCCTTCTTAAAGCGCTCCTGATATTCCCATTGCCACTTGTAGCAGAATTTGGCCTCATCCCGCGGCTCATAGTTTGCCGTGTCGACATAGTGAACTTTAGTCTCAAGACATGCATCCATTATAGTAAGGTCCTGGTAGGGGAGAGCGACGTTTATTACAACATCCGGTTTGAAATCTTTTATAAGGCTCACAAGCTCAGGAACATTGTCTGCGTCGACACGTTCAGTTCTTATAGGTCTTTTAATCTGAGATGCAATATGTTCACATTTTGAGAGAGTACGGCTTGCAAGGCATATCTCTTCAAAAACTTCAGGCACCTGGGCGCATTTATGAGCAACAACCTGTCCTACTCCGCCGGCACCGATAATCAGAACCTTTCCCATAATTTAAGCCTCCTCACTTTTCAAAATATGTATATCCTCTAAGACCATTGTCGTAAGCCTTCATGATCTCGCGTCTTTCGTTTACCGATATGCGGCCTTCACGAATTGCCTGTTCCGCCATTTCGCGGAAGTCAAGCATCATCTGCTTGGGGTTGAACTCAACATATGATAGAACATCCGCAACGGTATCACCCTCGATTTCACGGACAAAATCGTACTCACCGTTGGGGTAGATTCTTATGCTTGCTACGTTTGTGTCTCCGAAAAGATTGTGCAGATCACCAAGAGTCTCCTGATATGCTCCCACAAGGAAAATTCCAAGATAGTAATCCTCCTCTCCCAGCTCGTGGAGGGGGAGTACATGTTTCACATCGTGCAGATCTATAAAGCTGTCTATCTTCCCATCGCAGTCGCATGTGATATCTGCTATAACTGCATTTCTTGTGGGCATCTCTGTAAGTCTGTGAACCGGCATAACAGGAAAGAGCTGATTTATTGCCCAGTGGTCCGGAACAGACTGGAATACCGAGAAGTTGCAGTAATATATATCTGCAATGGCAGACTCGATGTCGCTAAGGTCAGGTGGAGACTGCTTCATACGTTTTTTTTCCTGAGCGATAACACTTATAATATTCCAGAAAACAGTTTCAGCAAATGAACGTTCTCTAAGAGTAAGTTTGCCGTGTTTGAAAAGTTCTCTTACCTCATCCCTGTAGTAAAGAGCGTCATTATAGCACTCCTGAATGTTCTTAAGATTCAGGGTGTTTAGAATATAGTATAAACTCTTTATCAGATCGTGTGAATTCTCAGGCGGAGTTTCAGGTATTCTGCTGGTTTCAAATTTGGCAATATCCAGTACGTTAAATACAAGAACGGAGTAGTATGCAACTGTTGCTCTTCCCGATTCTGTGATAATTGTAGGATGAGGAATATTCTCTTCGTTCATCGTAGCCTGAACAATCTCTATAACGTCAACACAGTACTCATCGATTGTATAATTTCTGCTGTTGGAAAAATTTGTATTCGAACCGTCATAGTCAACGGCTAGTCCGCCTCCAAGATCGAGGTAACCCATTTGAGCTCCCTCTTTAACGAGGCCTGCATAGATTCTTGAGCCCTCTACAACGGCCGAACGTATATCACGGATATTCGGGATTTGTGAACCGAGGTGATAATGGAGAAGCTTTAAACAATCCAGCATATTGTGTTTTTTAAGCAGGTCAACTGCGTCAATCAGCTGAGCTGTGTTAAGTCCGAAAATGCTCCTGTCTCCGCCGGACTCAGTCCAGTGTCCTCCGGCTTTAGAAGAGAGTTTAATTCTCATTCCAATGAGCGGTTTCACCTGCAGAATTTCCGAACGCTGCATTATAAGTTCAAGCTCTCCGGGAATTTCCACAACAAAAAAACATTTAAAGCCCATCTTAACTGCATAGAGTCCCAGATCGATAAACTCCTCGTCTTTATAACCGTTACAGATAAGACAGGCCTCTTTGTCGCGCATGATAGATAGTGCACCGATAAGTTCAGCCTTGCTCCCCACCTCAAGTCCATGGTGGTACCGCTCACCGTACTTAACAACTTCCTCGATTACCTGCTGCTGCTGGTTTACTTTAATAGGATAAACACCACGGTAATCACCCTGGTAGTTCCACTCCTTCATTGCCTTTTTGAATGATTCATTAAGGTGTGAGATCTGGGCATCGAGAAGATTTTCAAATCTAAGCAGAACAGGCATCTCGAAACCGCGCTGTCTTATCCCTGAAATTATATCCATCAGACTTATATTTGATTCGGATTTTTTTCCGAATGGATTTACGGTTACTTCTCCGGAGGAGGATATATCAAAATAACCTGCTCCCCAATTTTTAATTCCGTACAGTTCCTCAGATTTTTCAACTGTCCAGCGTCCAAGAATTTCTTTTTTTATCATAGTCCTGCCTGTATGTAAGATGTTGTTATAATAAGTATTTTTAAGTGTAATTTCAAAACTCCCCCTCTAGCCGCTGGCCATCTCCCCCATGAATGGGAGGAGAAATGATAGTAAAAATATCTCAATACCCCTTGCCCCATCTCATTATGGGGAAAGGTGCCCAGCGGGCGGATAGGGGCGGATGAATTTAATATATATAAAAAAGCATTAAATGTAAAAAACATCATGCGTTAACTGTCAGTTTTTAACAATAAAAAAAAATATAAGTACAAAAAGTTTTAATTTATACAATGAGACATAATTTTTTGTTAAAGCAAATTAAAAAACAGCCGAAGATAAAGTTATCGGGAGTTTTTTATTTAATGAAGAACAAATTCATAATGATAATTACGTTGTTGATAGGAGTGTCGCTTTCATTGAAGGCGTATGCCGATGAATCTGTGGAAAAGCTTGATACTCTTGTTTATCAGGATAATTCCAGATTAAAATCGATAAGAGAAGATATTAAACAGACAATATATACTGTTAAAAGCGGAAGATCAGAGAAAAATCTGCCGGAATTAAAATTCTATACCTACAAAGTAAAACAGAAGGAGAATTTCTGGGTAGTTATGTCAAAGTGTTCTCTTGATATGGATACTCTAATGTCGGTAAATAATCTCACATCTCCATTTCAGGTGGTTCCCGGAACAGTTCTTTATATTCCCAATATGAGAGGAGTTGTTATTCCCGGACAAAATTTAAAAACAGTATATGGCATTCTTGCGGCTGAAAAAATTCATCTTAGATACGTCAAGGCCGTCAATAAAAGTGAATCATTAGATAAAAAATTTGTATTTATTCCATGCGGAAAAATTTCTTCTATAGAAAGATCTCTATTTCTAGGCACTGCGTTTTTTTCACCTCTTCAGGAGGGCAAAGCGACTTCAGGGTTTGGAACCAGAAGAAATCCCTTCAATGACAGAAGAATGGAGTTTCATAAAGGGATTGATATGGGCTGTCATATGGGAACCAGAGTTCATGCTGCACGAAGCGGTGAGGTTGTCTTCTCCGGATACGAAGAGGGTTATGGAAATCTTGTTATTGTTGAGCATGAATTTGGTTATAGAAGTTATTATGGTCATTTAAGCAAAAGTCTTGTAAAAACTGGTCAGCAGGTAAAACCGGGTGAAACTATTGCACTGTCGGGAACTACCGGAAGATCAACGGGTCCGCACCTCCACTTTGAAATAAGAAAAAATGGACGAGCTCTGAATCCTATGACTTTTTTAAAGAGGGGAGTTTAGTTTCTCTGCATTACCGCATCCATTACAGAGACTGTATTAATCCTTTCAAAATCTTCTTAAAACTCAGATTATAATTGAATTGAATTTTAAAGCGCTTATAAAAAAGTTTAGATCGCTTTGAAGTATTTCAAATTTTTTAAAGAGATAAAGGTTTTGATTTGTTTTTTTTGGATGGCTGAGAAGGTTAACACTCTCTGGAAAAAATATTTTTTAACATTTTCTCGCAGGCCGGTTTTCGGAAATAACCACATTGGGGGCTTCCTTATGTCGTAGTCACCATTGATATTAATTAAAAGCAGCAGAGAATATAATCATGAAAAATTATTTGAGAACCATTTTTATTTTATCTGTTATTCTGACATTATATCTTACTTCAAGAGTTAATTGCTCTGAATCGGTTGAGCATATAAACAATAACCTTTTCGTTGGGGATATGGAAAGAGCCGCGGCTGCTTCAGTACTGCTTAACAACAGCAAAGCAATTCTCCCTTTAAAAAATAATGAAAAAGATAAAATTGTAAGTATAAATATAGATTCAGAATATTCCGTTCCATTTAATAATATGCTTAATAAGTATGCACATGTAACTGCCATCTCTTGCCCGGTAAAATTGATTAGCACTAAAAGTATAAAAGAATTAAATAAAAAAATTAAAAAATTTAATACGGTTATAATACTTACAACTGATCAGCCTCTTGCGAATTCTATATTAATGAAATTCATAGTAGACAATCAGAAGAAACATCAGCTTATTCTCTGTGTTGCCGGAAACCGCTCTATTCTTAAAAATCTCGGTAATTTCAAACGACCTATAATAATCTCTGAAAATTCGAATGTGTCCGCTTTATTTGCTGCACAATTGATATTCGGAGGTACAGCTGTATCTTCAAAACTTGAAATCGGAATATCGGACTCATATCCTGCCGGAGCGGGATATACTATAACACCCGTAAGACTTAAATATACAGTACCGGAAGAGACGGGGATTGACGTTGAAGATCTTTCTCCAATAGATTTAATAGTAAAAGAAGCGATCAGTGAAAAAGCGACTCCGGGTGCCGTTGTAATGATAGTTAAAGACGGTAAAGTTATATTCGAAAAAAGTTACGGTAGTCATTCTTATAATGATGGCGCAATGCCGATGCTGACGACGGATATATTTGATCTTGCATCAGTTACAAAGGTAGCAGCAACTACGATTGCCGTCATGCGTCTCTACGATCAGGGGCGGATTAAACTTGATAATTGCATTTCTTCTTATCTGCCCGAGACACGAAAATTGAATAAGAAAAATATTACATTAAAAGACCTTATGCTTCATCAGTCGGGGCTCCCGGCTGATGTCTCTTTCGGCCGTCTCATAAAGTCAAAGGATTATATCGGAAAGTATTCAGCGGCATACAAAGTCAAGGTCGCAGACTTCTGTTACATGAAAAACGGTTTTTATAAAAAAAATATGTGGCCGAAGATACTTACAGCACCCCTTGGAACAAAAGGTGAATACGTTTATAGTGATCTGAGTATGTTCTATATTAAAGAGGTAGTAGAAAGACGGTCAGGTAAGAATTTTGAAAATTATATTTATAATAATTTCTATAAACCGCTGGGGATGCAGACTGCCTGTTATAATCCTCGCGAAAAATTTCCTGCAGATAGACTTGTACCGACTGAAATTGATACATATTTCAGGAATTCAATACTTCTCGGTTATGTTCATGATCAGGGAGCTGCTATGATGGGAGGAGTTGCAGGACATGCAGGTCTTTTCTCCGATGCAAATGATCTTGCAATTCTTTTTCAGATGCTTTTAAACCGCGGACAATATGGAGGGATGGAGTATTTTAAGGTGGAAACTGTTGATATTTTTACTGTTAAGAGTTCTGAATTAAGCCGCAGAGCACTTGGATTTGACAGCTGGGACCCGGAGAGTAAAATAGGGTATCCATCATTCATGGCATCACGTTCTATTTTCGGGCATACCGGCTTTACCGGTACCTGTGTTTGGGCAGATCCGGAGAAGAATCTGATTTATATATTTCTTTCAAACCGCACTTATCCGAATACTGCGAATAAACTTGCAAAAATGAATATCCGCTCAAGAATTCTCGATGTCATATACATGGCAATTAAAGACTAAAAATTTGTTTTTAAGAGTAGGTAACTCTTACTTAATTTTTACTTAATTCTTCCTTAATTCTTTTGTAATAAGGCTATCCGGCGATGACAGTTAAAACTTTTTGTTTGACGGTAACGGCTTAATAAAGAATGATTACATCATGGAGGAAATTATGAAAAAAACAATATTAACACTCATCGGGATTGCGATGATTCTTCAATTCGTTCAGTGCTCTAGTTCATCATCGTCGAAAAAACCCGATGCAAAAGCATCAGATCCGGTTGTTGAATCATGTAAAAAAGATTGTACAGCAGTTTATGGAAAATGTATTCAGGCAGCCGGCAAAAATGAATCAAAAAAATCTGCCTGCAATTCTAACATGGTTAACTGCTCCGGGAAGTGTGACACTAAAGCGAAAGGCTATAATAAAGAGCAGCCTGCGAAGTACCAGAAATCACCCGAAATATAATTTAATTGTCCTGAACATTTTTGAATAACTAGTTCAGTCTCTGTCTGGTGAGCGTTTCGCGGCCGGTTATTAAAATAGCCTGTACCCGGAACGCCTGCCAGACGGACTTATAGTTTATATGGGAATACTTATACATGAAAAAGTCAGTTACTACTATCGTTCTTTATCTTTTTATACCGTTCATCTTTTCCGGTAATTTTCTATATGCAGAAACTCAATTCCATTCATCCGGCAGCGTGTATAATCCTGAAGTTCAAAAAACTGAGGTTGAGATTGTAAAGGACAAATCGGTTGATGTGATATCGAATGAAGAGAGTCTTACTCTTCTGTTTATTGGCGATATAATGGGGCACGAAAGTCTAATACACTCAGCTTTGCAGCCCGATGGTGTAACATACGACTACAAATCTTTTTTCGATTATATCCGGGCTGATATTTCGGCTGCTGATCTAGCCATTGCAAATCTGGAAGTAACTTTTGCCGGACCTCCATACACCGGGTATCCGTTCTTCAGTTCACCTGATGCGCTGGCCGAAGCCTGCAAAGATGCCGGGATTGACGTCCTGGCCACTGCAACAAACCATTGTGTGGACAGAGGGAAGCAGGGTCTTGAACGAACCATTAAAACTCTTGATAATTTAAATATTCTGCATACCGGCACATTTTTATCTTACTCCGATAAACAGCAGAACTCCCCTCTTATTATAAATAAAAACAATTTCAAAATAGCGATGGTTAACTATACATACGACACTAATGATAATCCCGTACCTAAGCCCTCTTTTGTTAACCTGAACAAAATTGAGAGGCTTAAATCCGATATTGCTAAGGCTAAATTAACCAAACCAGATGCGGTTATTCTGTTTATTCATTGGGGTATCGAATATCGTGACGAACCTGAAGCTGGACAACTGGCATTAGCTGACATCTGTTTTAAAGCAGGCGCAGATATCATTGTAGGCTCACATCCTCATGTAGTACAAAAAAGCATTCTGGTAAATAAGCCTCATAGCAGCCGGTTTGTGGTTTATTCGCTTGGGAATTTTATTTCAAATCAGAAAAAACCTAAGACTGACGGCGGGCAGATGATTCAGCTAACATTATCGAAAAAGAACGGGATAACAACAGTGTCGATGGCAAATTATATTCTTACATGGATTTATGGTTCCGGTACCGGCCTCAATAAAAAGTTTTATATCCTTCCATGTAGAGATTTTGAAAACCGTCCTGAATTTTTTAACAGCATAAAATATTACAACTCAATGATAGATTTTATCAATCAATCAAGAAAACTATTGGATGCTCAGAATCAGAATGTGGAGGAATTAAAATAATAGATTGAAGCGGGGATTAAATACAATTTCAGTACTGGAAGTTTTATTAATCAAACTTTACACTTTTAGAAAGAAGTATCAGCTCCGGTCTGTATTCGAAATGCATTGTATCATATTTGTCCCAATTCCCGCCCCAAATGAAATTCTCTTCAAGAAAAATCTTTATGACTGAATCGGGAGGTGACCATAAACTGCTTTGAGGCAGAAGCATCCAGTCCTTGTTCTTAACCTGCTCCCATGACCAGTATATTATTTTTTTATGATATTTTTTCGGAAGTATATCGATGGCAATTCCGTAACAATGATTACTCATACGGTCGGTCCCTGCAATTTTACGCCAGCTGAAAGCCTCTACGCTGCGTATATTCTTTAAAAAACTCCGAACTTCCGGATCTGTCATTGCCAGATGTCTGATCTTTGAGTCTATGAGTTTTATTTTTTCTGCAATGCCTTGATGAACGATTATATAATGTCCGGAAAGTTTTACTTCAATGAGCTGTTTTTTTGTGCTTTTCTTTGTATTAATAGCAAAGAGTTCATTATATAACCCTCCCTCTTCACCCGGAATAACTTTTCTTTTTTTTAATGGCTGATTTACTATCCGCAGTTTTTCAATCTTCTCCGGACTATATAACTCCGGGGTTCTGCCATTTATATTATATGGATATATTGAATAGCTGATATATTTATTAGCTTTCGGTAATGCCAATTCAGGAAGTATTTTACCATTCGCCCAGTAATAAAAGTTTCCGTTTGCAAATTTTAGTATCCAGTCGTTCTCTCCTCTGGTAACTTCAGTTATAAGGCCCGGGTATGCATCTTTATAAGCGTTCAATATTATTTCAGGATGATCTGAAATCTCTTCAGGCTTTATGTAGATTTTTTCTTTTTCAACAAGGATGACATTTTTGTCTTTAGCTATGGGTGTGTTCGGGTTTGTAATAATCGGAGAAATCTCAATTGTTGTTTCAGATGTTTCACTCTTTTTATCCGGAGCGCTCTTCTCATCACCTGTGCCAGCAGTGTTCTGCACGGTAATGGCCGGAGTCTTTTGATCAGTAATAACTACTTTACCGGCTATTGTCTGGGCGCTCAAGCTATCTCGACTACATATTCCGGCGGCGACTATAAGAATAAGAATAAATCCCGTTATCCGGATGATAAATTTTTTATCTTTTCTCTTTCTCATACAATTCAGCACTTCATTAAAATAAATTTAAGACTTTAAATAGATACTCCGGTAATTCCACTTCTGCGCAAAATAAATGAAGTACCATAAAATATCCGGAATCAGTTTCTGTTTTTTTTATAGAAATATTTTCTTTAGTAATCCGAAATTCTTCAAAGAAAAAAATATCATTTATACTCATAAATCGAATTTAAATTCAAACGGAGCAATAATAGAAAATGCTAATATCTTCACATGGACTTTGCCAGCGGAGATATTAACATTTATTTTTAGAGTAAAATATCAGTTCAGCAGTTATCACTTAACTGATATTTTATTTAATACTTTTATTTACTATTTAGAAATTGTAAAAGTGTATGAATTATTTATTTTTCCTGATACTGTTCCATTGTTGTTGGTACCAATCCAGGTTTCATTCCACTTCGTGTTGTAAATATAAACTTTGCCATCTTTAACTTCGCCTTCCATTCTGATTACACCGGCTGCTCTATTGTTAAAATTGGTCTGATCAAAAGTAAATTTTGTACCATTTACAGCTACTACAACGAGTGTTCCGGTCTGTCCTGCGTTTGTACTCCACTTCAGTGTTACTCCGTTAACAAACGGTTCTGTTGAAGCTGAGGCATTAATTGAGACTGTCGATCCGGAATTCAGATAATTCAATGTAAACTTGTATGAAGGGCACGAGAATACTCCCGGTGATGTCTGAATGAGTGTCTCTGGACTCCATTTAGCCCATTTGAGAACAAGAGTATTGCCTGTAAAAGTCCATGTTCCCGGATCGTTGTTGACTGCACGTCTGTAAGTACCATTGGCGCTGAATATTACTTTGTCGGTCCAGTCTTTGTGCACACCCTGATATTCACCAGCCACAAAAGGAGTAATTATTACAGGCGCCACTACCGGCTCTGTAATTTTGAAAGTATATTTTGCAGAACCAGCTATTAGATTTCCGTTAATTTCATTTGCAGAAACTGAACCTTCCCAGATTTCTTTCCACTGTCCGGTATTGATTAATACCATTTTTTTTCCGCCATCAAGAATTGCGCCGTAAAGTTTAATAACACCGGCAGCTTTGTTTTTTTCGTTAGTCTGGTCTGCTTCAAAATACTGTCCGTTTAGATTAACTATTTTTATTGATCCGTTTTGTCCTGCATTGGTTGACCAGGATAGTACCTTATCCTTTGTTATCATTTCTGCTGAGAGCGGTGAAATTAAAGCTAAGAAAGCAACTAAAGCAATTAAGTATCTTTTCATGAAAAGTCTCCTCTGATTTTTTTAAATTAGAGAAATAACGCTGTGGCAGATTATTTCTCAGTTTATAATGATCCGATTTACTGAAAAATAATGCTCAGTATAGCAGAACTTTTTATTTTAAAATTGAGTTCAGTCAGACTTGAATCAATTTTAAACATGAATTTGATTTTTTAACAGAGAATGGGTCAACAATATTAACAGAGTGGTATCCTTAACTCTTCCTTAATTATTCCTTAATTAAATATTGACAGAGAAGCCTACCAAGGCTTTTTTGGTGTTATGAGTGATACAAAGAAAATTATTAAAACGTCAAGATATATCATTTTACTAGGGTGCTGCTGCCTCCTTATTTATCTGATTTTTCTTTTAGGGTCTTATTTATCTGCAATTAATCGTTTAGAGAAACAATTTGAAGAGAGCACCTTCCCTAAGCTGACAGAAATAATAGATAAACGGATTGATCTATTTTTTAAACCGTCAGTTAAAGGTTTGTCTCTGCTTTCTGAAACTCTCGATTGGCAGCTTATAATGAGTAATGCGGCATCAAATCCCAAATGGCTTAAATCACACATGAAATCATGGGCGAAAGAACTTGAGATAAACTCAGTCGGAGTTTCAGACAGAGATAGAAAAATTGTATGGGATTACTGGTCGGATAATCCTATAGTCCTTGATCCGGCATTAACCCGGGATGCCTGGTTTTTTGATTTCTGGAAAAAAGAAAAAGTTCCTGACTGGACTTTCACACTTTATTCAGAAAATTCAACGAGTGATTATCAGTTGTATATTGACCGCCTTATACGTGACAGGAAAGGCCGCCCTATCGGAAGCATTGCCGCCCAGATTTCGCTTGCACGGCTAAGAGAACAGTTATTGCAGATAATCAATGAAGGTGAACGGGTAATCATCCTTGATGATAAAGCTAATCCAGTCATAGATATTTCCCGTATGGAGATTGGTGCAGGAGTTAAACTTTTCAGATTTGAAAATTCCACTGTTAAAGAAGAAAATAAAACTGAAGGAGATCCTTTAGTAAAAAAAATATTATCGCAAGCTTATGATTATGGTCGTCTTAAAACAAATAAAGAATATATCCTCTATAAAAAATTCCCGATTTTTAATGGAGCAATGTCGCTTCTGACAGTAATGGATACCAGTTACCATCTGCAGAAAGAAAGGGACCGTTTTATAAAGGATCTTATAGTTTTGTTTGCCTTATCAACTCTGTTTATTGGCGGAATGTTAATAACAATGATGCTTTTCACTCAAAGCGTGAAGTCTCTCGCAATAAAACTTGAAAAAGACAAATCGAAGTTTGAAGATCTTCTGTTTATTATTACACACAGCTTTGCGAATGAAATTCTCCAGCTTCAGAAAAATATAGCAGGTATACCCAACAGAATCTCTACCGGAATCTATTTGCGTCTCTGCGAGATGTCTCTTATGGTGCAGAACTCTGTTAACGCGGCGCGTTTAGACAGCAGCAGATCTCTGATTATTTTCAAATCATACTATTTTTTATGGCAGTGGGAAAAGCTGATAGAAAATTTTAAACCATTATCGGAAGGTAAGGGGCAAACATTTGTAAGCTCTCCAGCTGTTGACTTTTTGATAAATAATGATGAGGAGATGGTCTATCAGATTATGGCAAACCTGGTTTCGAATGCAATAAAATATGCTCCGAAAAATGGAAAGGTTAAGTTGGATGCACGGGTGGAAGGGAGCTCTCTTTTGATAACAGTAAATGACTCCGGTCCAGGGTTTCTGCCGGAAGATAGAGAAGAACTGTTTTCCAAGTTTAAAAAACATAGTGCAAAACCGAGTGGTGGTGAGCGTTCCACCGGTCTTGGTCTCTACATTGTAAAGCAGCTTGCTGAGGCCTGCAAAGTAAAGCTTGAACTTTCAAGCAGTGAGGGTGAACTTTGCGGAGCACTGTGGGAGCTCGAGCTTAAAATTGTTCAGTCCGGAATGTAGCAATATCCGGTGCCGCGATGGTTCTCAATGGACCCTGCGCCTTTACCTGATTCTTTAAGAATCTTTTTCACTCTGTTCATGTGTACCCATATGGAATTATCACTTACATAGAAACCCTGCCATATAATCTGACCGATCTTTTCTCTGCTGTATAATTTTCCAGGATTCATTGCAAGGAGATTAATAATATCAAAGGCCTTACCGCTGACATCAAGTGCTTTGCCGTTAAAGAATATCTGTCGGGTGTTCCGGTCAAATACCAGGTTGCTGCAGTGAATCTGCTTTAATTTTTGTGATTCATACTCGCCCAGTGAACGTTTAATGCGGGCTAATGTTTCTCCATCATGATATGGCTTTGTTATGAAATCTTCTGCTCCAAGCTTAAAGCATTCAAGCCTTTCCTCCATATCGAGCGTGGATGATACAATAATTATATGGAGATCAGGTTTAACCTCAAGAAGTTGCGGAATTATAAAACGGCCGTTTATGTCCGGGAGTCCAAGATCGAGAAGTACAAGCGATATTTCAAAAGATTTGAGAGCCTGAACCGCAGGAAGAGCCGCGGATACCTCAATATACGGGTACCCTTCCATCTTGAGGATTCTGGTAAGAGAATTGCGATCTTCCTGCTGATCGTCCACAATCAGGATTGTAGGTTTGTCTTCCATTTGTACTCTCAAATACTGTTTTCATATTTATTAGTATAAGGAAGTATATCTGTCAAATAGTAGTTAATAAATATAAGTAAAAATTAAGTAAAAATTAAGGAAGAGTTAAGGAAGCAGAAATATTGATCGATTGACATCCGATGATTATTAGTGCTGTATAATTGCTGCTCACACACCCGTTTTGAAATATTTTTCTGCTGCGTATGCGAGACGGAAATAACTTTCCCGAGGTTTTGAGTAATTGTGAAATATACCAAAAACATTAACATTATTAAAAGAGGATATGTATGAAGAAAAGAATTATTTTTGTAATGATCGCATTACTTGCAGTTTCATTTGCATCGACAGGTTCAACCGCTCCAAAATTTTTAAAGAAAGCGAAAGAAAAGGTAACAGGGAAGAAGGAAGAGAAAGCCGCACCTGTTGTAGAGAATGAAAAGAAAGCAGCACCGGTTACAAAGGATGTAGTCCTGGCTAAAGGAATACAAATCAGCTTGTGCGGTAAAGAAGTATTAAATGGTTCGATTACTATCCAAGCTATAAGCAATGCTGATATTCCCGTTAAAAACGGCATGTTTGATTTAATCCTTCCTAATGCTCCGGTTTTTGGTAACGAATGGGAATTGGGTCAGCAGTCCGATGGTGTAGAGATGAACTTCGGAACTGCAAAAGTAC
>CAYVCQ010000014.1:0-19338 GCA_964450405.1 uncultured Leptospirales bacterium
TAATTTATCAGGAAGATAAAAAAATGGGCATCGCTGCTTGACATAGTGGGTGTGTCCGCTCCTTTAACAACAGCCGGGGGCGGCCCACCCTTGCTCATTCGGCGCACATAATCCATTTTAGGAAAGTTCGGGGACTTGTTGTGAAAGTGACCTGAATTTCAAAACGATCTTCTGTTGTAATTCATCATATTAAAGATCTGTTAATCTACGAGTGGAAAAGGGATTGAATCTGTTTAAAAACATATTAAGAAATCGGTCTGTTTAAGACAGAAATTTTAGCTGCAAAGTTGTTGTCTATAATTTTTCTTTAATAATTTTGCAAAACCATTCTTCTGGATTATTTTTAATATATGAAGTTAAAGCTTCGCAACTTAAAAAATTTGCATAATGTTTTTCAGGAATCCACCCATCATATCCAATATCAAAATCTTTAATACCAGTTTCACAATCTTTAAAGATAGTAAAGAAAGCACATATTACGGCATTAAGCAATAATTGATTATATCCACCAATGACTCCAGCACTTGGGGTTAATTGGACCAATAATAAAGCTATTTTATATTTTTCACAAACAATAAACTTCCCTTTCATTTTCTTCAAACACCCCTTGTGGTATATTTTTTATAACTTCCCAGGCAATACTTCATTTTTTAACTCGAGTAATCAATTACAAGAAAAGAATATGAATCCTGTCTTAGTACCGGAATCTTCTGATAGAGTCAGTTGCAGGAGATTCCGGTGTTTCGTTTATCTACAAACGGATTTATAGTGAACAGACTTTCAGGTCAGCATCTTCGTAATATGCAGAATTATTTTTAATGTGCTTGCAGGCATTTGTAATTAGTCAGTATCCGCCTCCTCTAGGTGGGGGTGTTGAGATAAACTGTACTATTTTGTTATTTTTTAATATCATTACAACGTCACCGCCCGTAGAAATATTTTCACCAGGAGAAGTTAATATTTTTTTAAGCAACGATGAATTTTGGTCGCTTATATAGGTCATATTCCCGTCAAGAGTTTCAGGATTTTTGAACCACGCTCCGAATATTGGAGTCTTGTCCGTATATTCAAATATTTCATCGCCACATTTTATGAATTTGTCATCAAACCCGCATCCGTATTCAAACTGGCTGAATCTTAAATCATCCGTTTTCAAAAGAAATCCTTCGAAAACATAGCCGATAAGATTTCCGTTCATTCCACAGACATTAATCCATCGACCCTTCAGATTAGCAATAGTTACAATTTCCTGACTCTGCATGTCGGAGTAATTGAGAACATAAGAATCTCTGGGAAGTGAAAATAGAGCTTTGCTTTTAACGCTCTGTTCTTCACGGACAATTAGATGGTTTGTGTTTACTTTGTAGATAGTAATGCTTTTCTCTATTGCGGAAACATAATTTGTAACCGGGAAAAATAATGAAATCATCAATATTATAATGATACTTCTGAATCTGTTTTTCATGATACGCACCATTCCATTAATTAAAAATTGTTTACACTAGCAATTCAATCTAATGGATTTCTGTGCAGAAAAAAATATTTTATCTATTCTATCAAAATAAGTTCAAATCGCTTAAAAAAATAAAATGTTTTGTCCGGATTGAAGCGATAAACACGTTACTTCTATTAGTAGTGATTCTTTTTTAACAATGAAAAACATATTATAAGGTACTGTTGAATGATATTAAAAAATGATCTGATTTTTGAAATAGTCCAAAGATAATTCCTGATATCACTTTAGATCAATTTTCTCGAACCATACCCGGTGATAACCTGAATATGGAAAAAATTTAATGTACATGTGGCGTAATGAGGAAATATTTTCAAAGCTGTCTTTTTACAATATCCAGTAACGAATTGGCAGGTTAAATTAGTGTTTGCGGTTTATCAAATATTGAAAATATACAATAAGTATCTTAACACCATTGAATTTAGTTTTTACTCTGTGGTTTGTAGCATTTTTTTAATGTAGAAAACTCCATGAACTTTGAAAGATCATAGAGTTTTCTACATCGATCCTACGGCTTAATCACATCGGAAAGTTTAAGATCCTCAACTTTTAGTACGATGATTGTCTTATCCTCTCGAGTTACATATATAAACTTTTCGAAGAATGTTATAAATGTATTTCCGTTTATCTTTTCTTCAGATTTTGCAATCAGTTTCAGGTTTGTGTCAAATTTTCCAAGATAAAATGTTTCTCCATCTTTTATAATCGCATAGATATTGTTTTCTTTTATCTCGATAAAACTTCTCCAGAAAATATTATCTTCTCCGGTTTTTGTTGCTTGAAGAGTCTCTCTGTCGAGAAGGGTCAGACGGTGTCCCGCCTCATGAGTTCCCGTATGTGTTATGACCGCAATACCTCCGGAGAATACATCGTATCTTCTTCCGCAGATAGTTTCAACCGGCGATTTGAAGTCGATTTTTTTTGTTGTGGTGTTGATCATGTACATTATATTGTTGTAATGACCGCCATCAAGATACTCTTTCACTTCGAGATAATATATTTTAAGGGCAAATACCCCTTCACTGGGGACTTTGTCTTTTAATGTATCTTCCCGTTTGTCGAGCTCCTTCTCTTTCTCCTTTAGAGTTTCCTCTTTCTTTTTCAGAGTCTCCTCTTTGGCTGCAGTTTTCTCATCCGGCTTTGTGTTGTCTTTTGTGTTATCCTTTGTATCTGCAGGAGTTTTCTCCTTGTCAGTTGGTGTTGTATCGCTTTTCTCCTTCTTTACATCTTCCTCTTTCTTCTTTATTTCTTCCTGTTTCTTTTCGATTACCTTTTCATCTTTCTTGATTTTCTCTTCTTCTTTGTTTACCTTCTTCTCAGTTTCGGTATTCTTCTTTTCATCTTTTTTTACTTCATCTTCTTTTTTCTTTATCTCTTCCTCTTTTGCTTTCTTCTTTTCAGGGTCTTTAATTTTTGCGGTTTCTACTTTTTCTTTTTTTATCTCTTCTTTTTTCTTTTCAGTTTCGGCTTTCTTCTCTTCTACTTTTTTCTTTTCATCTTTGGTTTCTTTCTTTTTCTCTTCGAGCTGCTTTTTATCTTCTTCAAGATTTTTCTTTGATGTGTCTATATCCTTTTCTTTGAGTGCTATGATTTCTTTTTTACTCTCATTGTTATCTTTATCTTTTTTTACTTCATCCTTCACTTTGTCATCAGCTATAACAAAGGGATCTATCCCGGCGATCTCTCCCCGCTTATTCTCTTCAGTGAGCGGTATAATAATTGCAGTCCTGCCCGGCCAGTCGCTCCACAGTGTTGAGATACCTGCGTTCTTTTTTGTTATGTGCTTCATTACGGACTCACTATATTTTGTTGAAAAATAATCTGTGTTTCCCCTGTAAAGCGCGTTGTAATAAGTAGTGTAGAGCGCAACAGCATCAGCCTCTTTCTCTGTGTATCCGTACATCCCTTCAAGATAGGCCGAGATGATTCTTCTGATATTGCGGATATGGTCAACTTTTGCATCTTTATCTATTAAAATAATATCAGCGGAAAACTTCTCCTTATCACTTTTCGCAAGTGCACGGATAACTGAATACTTCATGTTAAATCTGAGAGGAGTATCGGCCTTACCCTTTTTCACAAGGTATGATAGCCTGTATCCGATAGATTTAATTTCAGTTACACTTTCAGTCTTATTTCCTTTTCCGGTGTAGTTTACAAAGTTTACTTTTTTGCTTTTAATCTCATCTATATCCACCTCGTAGGCAAAAAGAGATGCGGAAAAAAGTACGATGATCAGTGCAAGTATATACTTCTTCATTTTATTCTCCTGAATAATTTTTGTCGTGATTTTATTAATAATTATGAGATGCAGCAATAGCTCTTACATAACCAGATTGAGCTTTGTATAATTACAGTATCCCCGAGTGAGCATTCAGTGTCTGCTTCGCCTGAAATCTTGTAAAACATAAAAAATAGGAATATCCTCCGGAAAGAATACTATTAAGAATATATTATCTAATTAAGAAAAATTTACAAGGAAAAAATTATTTGTTATTGGCTGATCCGTAACAGTTTAAATATCTGATCTGTAGTTGTATAATGCCCCTGCCTCCGTTTTGTATTACCTGTATCTTTTTTTGCAGTCATCTAAATCCCCTGAGAGGTACTTGAGCATAGAGTTATGCACTTTACCATTAAAATCACTAGTTTTATTAATATTGCCTTGCCCCCTCTGGGGGTGCGGGGGCTTTGTTAAAGTTAATTACAAAAAAGAAAACCGTCCAGTAAAAACATGCTTATAAAATTGACAATTGCTGATTTTATAATTATATATAAACAAAGTAGATGAAACGGTATAAAATAATAATTCTTATATCAGCAGTTTTATTTTTTTCATGTTCCAATTACTCTGCAGGCGATAGGCCCCCTGTGGCAGAAAGCGGTGTAATTGATATATCAGGCTGGGATTTAAATCCCGATGGAATTATTGAATTAAATGGAAACTGGGAATTTTACTTCGGACAATTACTTGAGCCGAAGGATTTTCTGTCCGTATTGCCTGGGAAAATCTCACATATCGATGTTCCCGATTCATGGGACAGTTTTGTGATTAACGGGAACAGAATCGGCAGCTACGGATATGCAACATACAGATTGGTTATACTTACCGGCAGTGACAATCCGCTTTATATAAAGATATTACCGCCGAATTCTGCATATAAAATCTGGGCAAATGGTGTTTTATATGGAGGATCCGGTAAGGTCGGGAAAAGCCCTGCTGAGGAAATTCCGAAATATGATGTATTAATATTTGATTTTGAGCCAGTTAATAAAAAAATTGAACTTGTTATACAGGTTTCAAATTATTCAACATATTCAGGGGGGATGCTTATACCGGTTATCGCCGGCAGCCGTGAAGCTGTTTATGGCAGAACCAGTAAAATGGTCGCTTTTGATGTCTTTACTTTTGCAAGCCTCCTTGTCATAAGCATGTACTACTTCGGTCTTTTTCTCATGAGGAGGTCGGATAAATCACATCTGTTTTTTTCGATTTTTACTCTACTGTTATCATTAAGATCGCTTGTTACAAACGAATTGTTTTTATATCAGCTCCTTCCCCGTGCCGACTGGCAGATGATGATGAAAATAGATTTTCTTGCAATAACTCTGTGTCTCCCTGTGTTCATGTATTTTATTTATCTTTTGTATCCTGTCACATTTACAAGACGGATCAGATTCACTTTTGTTGTATTGGCATCTATTTATTCGTTCCTGATACTTTTTTTCCCTGCAAGAGTTTACAGCTCTGTTCTTCCAATATATAATCTGATAATATTAGTTGGTTGTATATTAGTCGTTTTTGTACTTGTAAAATCAATATTAAGTAAAAGTGAAGGGGCAAAGCTTGCACTGACAGGTTTTATTATACTTTTCGCCACAGTTGTTAACGATATACTTTCAGTTAATAATGTAATACATAATATGCAGCTTTCATCATTAGGAGTATTTTCCTTTATTCTGCTGCAGTCATTTATTTCATCTACTAAATTTGCCAATGCATATAGAAGGATAGAGGATCTTTCCCGTAATCTTGAAATAAAAGTACAGAAGAGGACCGAAGAGCTTCAAAACGAAACTGAACTTTTACGGGTCCGGAATGAATTAATGGAGAATGAGCTTACAATAGCCAGACATATTCAGAAGCAGATCATACCGGGGCATAGTCCATTTGAAAATATCTATGCGTTATATAAGCCCATGGATAAAGTCGGCGGGGATTTTTACGATTTTCTAAGATACCGCGGGTCTGATAAAATTGGAATTTTTTTGAGTGACGTTTCCGGCCATGGAGTTCCCGCTGCGTTTATAACGCTGATGGTAAAAACAGGTTTACTTCAGGCCGGGGTAGACAGGGATGACCCGTCGCATATGCTTTCAAATCTGAATGAACTTCTTGTGGATCTTCTGACCCGGAGCGGCGGACACTTTGTAACTGCGTTTTACGGTATATATAATCCTCAGACAAGGGAGCTGATATATTCAAATTTTGGTCATAATCCGCCTTTCGTTATTTCCGGTGGTATAGTAAAAACAATCGAAGGGAAAAAATCTATTCCCCTTGCGATTATGAATAATGAAAAACTGATTTCTATAAACAAACCGGGTTCAAATAATAGTATTATTCTTGAGAAAGGGGACAAGGTGTTGTTCTATACAGACGGATTGACCGAGGCCACTTTATTAGATGACAAAAAGAAAGATTTTCAGGAGACAAAGCTGATTGATTTATTTATAAAATACAGCAGCAATACACCTGAAGAATTTATAGGTAATATTTATAAAGAACTGATTAATTTTCATGGATCAGAATCTTTTGAAGATGATGTCTGTATGATATGTATGGATATTGAATAGTGTTAAGAAACTTAGCTCATTCCGGAATGTTGGGATAATTGATATTCCCATATCACTCGGTCCCCCTGTCCCCCGGAGGGGGCACGCAAGAGGGAAATATTCTTGAATTTATGAATCATAACAATATTAAAACACCTGATTTACCCGGTGCCCCCTCCGGGGGATAGGGGGCAGGAAGGTTTGAATTAAATTAATTATTATCCCAATATTCCGGAAAGCGCCATAAAACTTTGTACTTGACGGGATATTTTAAATTTTTATGTTTGATAGTATATATTATTCAAAAGAGGGAGTAAATTGGCACAAACAAAAGCATATCTTTTCGATTTTGACGGGACTCTTGTGGACACGATGTCAGGTTTTGCCGATATCGCCGCAAAGGTAATAAATCAGTTTAATCCGGAAATTCCAGTGGAAACAGCACGAACGCGGTATCTTGAAACATCCGGAAATCCGTTTTTCCAGCAGCTGGAGATTATCACGCCAAATGATCCAGCCAACGGAGAAAAAGCACGTATATTCGAAGAAACTAAAATCGAGGGATTCTTTAAATCATCTTTTACTACTGAAGTAAGGGAAACTATAAATATGCTCAGGGTGCAGGGTCATATTGCCGGTATTGCTTCAAATAATTTTCAGGAACTTATTGACAGGTTTGTTCAGAACGAAAAGCTTGATTTTGATATAATTCTCGGTTTCAGAGAGGGTTTTGAAAAGGGTCCTGCGCATTTCGATTTTGTAAGGGAGAAGTTTAAACTTGAAAAAGATGAAATTACCTTTGTGGGGGACTCTCTCAAAGATGCGGAGAAAGCATTAGCATACGGTTTAAAATTTGTCGGAATATGCGGTACATTTAAAAGAAGCGATTTTTTGAAATACCGCAGTGATATTGTAACTATTGAATCTATAAAGGAACTATTATATATATGAAAGCTATAGTACTTGCAGCAGGAACAGGAAGCAGACTTGGAGAGATAACAAAGGCCAGGACCAAAGGGATGGTTCCGGTTAAGGGGAAAAAACTTATAGATTACCTTCTTGAGTTTTTTGAACCGGATTTTTTTGATGAGATTATAGTAGTGGGAGGCTTCTGCTTTGAGGATCTTCGTGATCACATAGCGACTCTTAACTATAAAAATGTAAGAGTCATAGAGAATAAGAATTATCTCAAAGGAAATATCTTTACACTTCTTACTGCATTGAACGAGTTCAAAGATGATTCGTTTTTAATAACAAATGTGGATCATATCTATCCTCCTGTTATGTTTAAGAAGATGAAGGAGTGCATGTCCGGAATTACCGGAATGTGCGATTACGATAGAAGTCTCGGAGCCGATGATATGAAGGTAAAGCTGAGAGACGATAAAAAAATACAATTGATCAGCAAACAGCTGGACGATTTTGACTGCGGATATATCGGGATGACTTATGTCGATAAGAAATGTGAGAATTACTATAGAATGTCAGTAGATAAAACGATTGAAAAAGTCGGCGAAAAGGCGGTAGTTGAAAATGTTCTTCAGTATATGGCTGAAGATGGTTCGAATGCTCCGAAAATCTGTGATCTCTCCGGTTTCGGCTGGTACGAGGTGGATACCGAGGAGGATCTCCTGAGGGCGGAGAAGGGTCTTGAAAGAGATTCAAATTTTTGTTAGTTGAGGTTGGCAATGTCTCATAGTCTGGTTTATTATGGAAATGAAACTCTTGCATCCGTTGCGGAGAGAGTTGAACATATTGATGATAATATTATATCAATTATAGATGATATGTTTGATGTAATGTATAAAGAGCGGGGGATCGGACTTGCCGCTCCTCAGATAAATGTCGGTAAAAGAATTATAGTGATTGATACCGGTGATAAAAAGGATAGCGTTCTGGCGCTTATCAATCCCGTAATAAAGGGATTTTCCGATAATCTTGAACCGTATGAAGAGGGATGTCTCTCTCTCCCTAATCTTCTTGCGGATGTTATTAGACCGACGGAAATTCTTGTGTCTGGTATAACTCCGGCGGGTGATGAAGTGGAATTTGAAGCTTCCGGTTTACTCGCTAGAGTTTTTCAGCATGAGGTGGATCATCTCGACGGTTTACTTTTTATCGATAGAATAGAGAAGTATATTAAAGATGAGCTGAGAGCCGAGCTGAAGAAGATTAAAAAGCTCAATAAAAAATAGTATCACGATTAACTGTGTTACAGTTGTTTATAAAACCGGTGTATATATGTTTTGTGTAATTTGAAAAATTTACGTTCTGTCATACCGGCTGCAGCATCGCGTAATGCCGGTATCGCACACAACCGGTTCTATGAGATTCCGGTATTTGCTAGCTCGGAAGACGCAAAACCGGAATGACAAGATCAAAACATATGATTGTCAGCCAAATCCGGAATAACAAAGATGTAAATTTTAAAATATAACGAAGTAACAAAGTGGTAATATGAAAGTAGGATTTTTTGGTACACCGGACATTGCTTCTCATGTTCTTAAGAGATTATGCCGGGAACATGATGTGGTTTTTCTCGTAGCGCCTGAGGACAAACGATGCGGTAGAAATTTAAAAGTACAGCATTGTTCATCGAAAGAACTTGCAGCATGTGAAGATATCCCGGTCCTCCAGCCGCAAACTCTTAAAGATCCGGAATTTCTGGAAGAACTGAAAACATATAACGCCGATATCTTCGTAGTTGTAGCATATGGAAAACTTATACCTCGCTCAATCTTTGATCTGCCAAACTTCGGAACTATAAATCTTCATCCTTCACTTCTGCCCAAATATCGCGGAGCAGCACCGGTTGAGTGGGCTTTGATCAACGGTGAACATGTAACCGGAGTAACGGTTCAGATGATTAATGAAAAGCTCGATGCGGGCGACATTGTGCTTCAGGAAAAAATTGAGCTCAGTGAGACTATCACATCCGGTGAACTCTATGAGCTTGTGATGCCCATCGGCGAGGAACTTGTTCTTAAATCGATGGAACTCCTCGCAAAAGGAAGAGACATGCTGATACCTCAGGATCATAGTAAGGCAACTCACTGTGCCAAGATAGATAGAGATACAGCGCGGATATTGTGGAGTAAAAGTTCACCGGAAATACATAATCTTGTGCGAGGTTTAAATCCTAAACCTGCGGCATGGACATCCTTTAGAGGAATGAATATAAAAATATGGAAAACAATACCCTTTGCTGATGAGGAGATTAAACTTCAGCCTGGCGAGATTATGAAATATCATAAAAAACATCTTCTTACAGGTACCGGCAGCGGCATACTTGAAATTCTGGAAATTCAGCCTGAAAACAAAAAGCGGATGGATGGACTTGCTTTTATTAATGGCTACAGACTGGCGGAAAATGAGAAATTTGAGTAAAAAATGGGATATAAAGATAGAGATATAAACAGAAAAAAGGAGAGAAGGGGGAGTCTTCGGCAATCAATGATATCCTCCGATGCTGATGATCTGCTTAACCGGGAAAAAAGCAAAGCTAGAGAGCTCAGGGAATCATCATGGTGGAAATCCAGGATTTCAACAGGACAATGCTATTATTGCGGAGGGATTTTTAAACCCTCTGAACTGACTATGGATCACAAAATCCCGCTTTCAAGGGGCGGTTTATCTGAAAAGATGAATATTGTGCCTGCCTGCAAAGAATGTAACAACAAAAAGAAGTATATGATCCCCACAGAATGGGAAGAATATATGAATAAATTAAAAAATCTTTAATAAATATTATTTTTTTTATTGTAAAAGATTTTTAACCGATTATATAATAACGTGAACTATTAATTTGCGGTTCCAAAAACTACGTTTTTGAAAACGCAGTGAGCCCTGCGGGGCATATTAAGGGGCTAATGCCCGAGCGAACACGATGTTCGCCTGCCAGCAGCGACAGGATGTCGAGATAATGCTGGCCTTAGACCCAGTAAGATTGGTTTATGGGGATGCCATAATTACACGGGCGCACATCGTCCCCTGCGGGGAACTTTATTCCGGGAGAGCAGAATGCCTGATAACAGAATCTTAAAAAAAGGTGAAGTACTTTTTCTTCAAGGTGAAAACCCTATAAAACTGTATATGCTTCAGGAGGGGGAGATTGAGATATTATCAACACCTGATGAATTTCTTGGCCTGGACAGTGACATTATAATAGATAAATCTGTTAGAGTCTGCAGCATTAAAGGTAAATCAATGCTTTTAGGTTTTTCAGGTAACCTTGTTTCTCAATACGGCAAATCAGCCAGGGCAGTTGTTGACTCTGAGATTGTTGAGTATCCTCTGGCTTCAGGCGGATTTAAGGGTGTTGCTGCACGGGATATTAATGGTTCAATAAATATGCTCAGGCAGATTTTCAATATTTATATGCTCTCTCAGACTCAGCTTAAAAAAGCGCTGAGTCTTTATACACGTTTTAGTCAGATCGACGACAATCTTCTTTTGTTATATAATAATATCTCTTCAGGTAACGGTCCTGAAATATTCAATAAAAAGAGTGAAGATCTCTCCTCAATATTCAGTTTTAGTAAAGGTAAAATACCGGATACTGTAGCTGCGGATTTTCTGCTGGAGGACAAAAGCCCTTTCTTAAAAAAATCCTATTCAGACAAAATGATAAAAGAAGTTATCGGAAGTGATTATGTCGAACTGATAAAAAAGCTTCTTAAACTCGATCCGCAGATTATGGCGGGAATTATTAAGAGTGACCCGGAAATTCCCGTTTCGATTTTTTCATCTATTGCAACTGCAATTAATGGAGTCCTTGATAATGTCCATGATGTGAATGATAAAGTTATCCAGAAAGCTAAAGTTCTATTCGGAGTTTCAGAGAGCTGGGCCGGATATTTTTCCAAGATGAACGGAATAAAAGACTGGAGCTCTAGCGGCCGTATAACTTCAGATTTTTTCAGCAACATGATGAAAATAAATTCAAAACTCGATATGATGTATCTGGAGTTGACTGGAAAACGACTGGCATCATTTCCAGGTTACACTGCATTATCAAATGCTGCAAGTTCTGCAGATTTTAAGACCGAAGAGAAAATACCCGCTGCAGAAGTGAGATCTGCTGATGTGAAAAGTGATATCTCTGCGCCTACACTTATAAGTACCGGGCTGCAGAAGTCGATCTTCCAGATATTTGAATTTTCCATGATAGAAAAAGAGTTTCAGAATAAGATGCTGAAGCTTCTTAACGATTATAAAACTATAAGCAGCTCTGCCAGTGCAGAATCCGATGCAAGAAAACTGAGAAGACATATAGCTCAGCTCTATTGGGAACTCTATCAGCAGGTTTTTGTCAGATCGAAAATCGAGTCTTCTGTTCCGAAGGCTGCAAAGCTTATGCTCACCTTCGGTTTTCTTGATGATCAGCTTCTGGTGCCGGAGCATCTTGTTGAATTGAATGACCTGGCAAGAATCAGGGAGAGGGAGACTGAGATTCCGGTGCTTCTTGAATATGAGTTTCTCTCTAAAATTTATGCAGGTCAGGAAGAGCCGAGTATTACAGAGATGGGTCTGACATACGATGCTTATCTCCGTGAAATGGATAAAACCACCAGAAAAGGTAAAGATGGCCAGGCCGCCGGAGGAGACAGCCGTGATGTAAACATCCAGAAAACTCTACATGAAATTGCGCAGAGATTGAAGACCACAGCCGCTGTATGTTCCGGTTCAACGGTTACTGCATTCCCGATTCTTACATCCGAAATTGCCAGAGGCAGCCTTAAGGATATGTATGTTTCAAAAAGCAAACTGGAAGGTTTAGTTAAAAAACTGATTGATATTGATTATTCTGTTTTCTACAGAGAGACGGTATTAAAGCTCGATTCACAAAGAGAGATTATTCAGGAGGAGATTCTTCCATATTTTGTTCTTGTTCCGATATTCGGTAAAAAAACGCTTCTGTGGCAGGAAATAACAGGAAATAATAAAAGATCTCTAGGCCGATTTATGGTTCCGATTTTTTTTAACGGCAATTTTGAAAAGAGTCTTATGCATTCATTCGCCTGTTTCAGATGGGAACTTACGAAAAACATTAAAGGTCCCATGTGGGCTGATCCCATTGAGGGCGGTGTTACCGGTGAGTATTTTGATTATGTAAATAATTTTAAAAAGAATTCAAAACTCTCACCGGAGATGAAAGAGAAAATTAATTTAAAGTTTAAAAGTCTTAGAACAAATAGAGACAGATTTGCAGATGACTATATGCTGTGGGTTGAGTATGAGCGGGAAGGTATGATGAAGCTTAATACTGTTGTAAGAGATATGTTTTTTAAACATATTCCCTTTAAAAAGGAAGTAAGAGAATCTCTTGAGAATATGCCGGCTTACACTAAGTCTGCGCAAAAATACAAGAATATTCAAAATAGGGAATTTGCAGCATATGAAAGAAGATTTAAAAAATACCAGGACGCCTCCGGTGCATATCCAAAGGAGATCCAGACTTTTTTTGAATTTTTAAAAATGTAGATTGTTGATTATTCCCTCTCCTTTGACAGGAGGGGTTAAGACGGTCCATGAAGGACAGTTGAAAATAGAATCAGAGGATACTAATATGAGTTTACACCAGAAATTTCTTAAAAAATTACCTGCAGCACTTCTTTTTTTAATACTGATAAATGCTGCAGCATGTGCATCTGGGCAGGGTTCGGAAAAAGGCAACAGCAAAACTATATTTAAAGATAACGGCACCAAAAATGTTGTGAAGACCAGTAATGTTAAAAAATATAGCGAGATGCTGGTTGATATAAAGAGTTACTCCACAAATGGAAGTGTTTATCAGAATAAATATGAAAAGCAGATTCTCTCTATGACGGGAGATATAATTGAAGGGCAGGATCTTGATGTAAATAAAGGGAGTGTGGGATTTTATTTTGATAAAAAATCAGCACGGACCGACAGGCTTTTCCTTGGTGTTGATATAAATATAGTAAGAGAGGGTACACTTGATTACGGCAGGTTTTCTGTTAAGGTTATAAAGGAAAATGTAGGCGGCATCGTTGATTTGATGCACAAATATCAGGTCATTCTGAATGAGAATGAAATAGTGGGAATAGTGATAGGATTCAAATGGATTGAGAACGGCAGCTCCCAGCAGGTTAATATCTGGATAAAAAAAGAGGATCTTCAGCTATTCTATGACGGGAAGCTTACTCTAAATGATATGTATCAGAGAAGTACAATAACCAATACGTTTGGTAAAATTATACTCCTCCCAATATAGATTCAATCTCCGAGCATGTTTTTTTGATCTCCATCATTGTCCCTATACTAATCCTGACATATTCGGATTGTATGGGGCCTTTGAAGTATCTCACAAGAATTTTCTGCTCTTTCAGTTTTTCATAAAGATCCAGCGGGGAGATTTTCGGATGACGGGTAAATATAAAATTTGCCTTTGACGGGACTATCTCAAAACCGATTCCGCTTAACCGCTCCTCCAGATACTCTTTATTGCTTCTAAGCATCCCCAGATTGTAATTGAAACTTTTTGTATCGTTAAGCGCCGCTGCTGCTCCGGCAAGAGCAAGAGTATCAACATTATATGAATCTTTAAGTTTAAACAGACCTTTTATAATATCCTCATGTGCTATTGCAAGACCTACACGGAGACCGGCAAGTGAATACGATTTAGAAAATGAACGTGTAATTATAACATTGTCGAATTCCTTTATCAGATCGATTGATGATCCGCCGTAAAAATCAATATATGCCTCATCTACAACAAGAAGGCCTTTGTATGATTTAATAAATTCTCGTATTTTATCTTTTCCGGTAAAAGTCCCCGTGGGGTTGTTGGGATTGGCAATTATTACCATATCGTACCACTTGGCAAGAAACTTATTCAGGTCAAGTGAAAGGTCCTGGCCGAGATTTATTTTATCATATTTTATTCCGCTTGCCTGGGCGAGTGTATCGTAAAGAGAATATGAAGGATAGGGGAAGGCGGCAATCCCGTCACTTTCAATAAATCCGCGGAAAAGAAGAGTAAAAATCTCATCTGAGCCATTACCGACAAAGACATTCTCAGGTTTAATTCCGTTCTGGTCGGCAAAAATTTCCCTGACATTTATAGCCTTTGAGTCGGGGTATCTTTTCAAACCTCCGTTCAGGTTTCCGGCAATGGCCTTCATGACGCTGTCAAAAGGGGGGAAGGGATTCTCATTTGTATTGAGTTTAATATATTCATCAATATCCATAGGCTGTTCGCCGGAGATGTATTCATTCATGCTCGTAAGAGTTTTATTCCAGTATTTCATTTCAGCTCCGGTTTATTTTTATCTGTGTGCAGCGCCTATAAGGTCATGGATCGATGAGAAGGATTCTTCGGCAAGGTATTTTTCAAGTTCATATACCAGTTTTTCAGAAACAGCAGGTTCGATCATATTTGCAGTTCCTATAGAGACAGCGGAAGCCCCGGCCATCATGAACTCTATTACATCCTCAATGTTGCTTATGCCGCCCATTCCGATAATCGGTATCTTAACCTTGTTATAGATCTGGTAAACAATTCTTACTGCAACGGGCATTATTGCTGGTCCGCTAAGTCCGGCGACCTTATTTGTAAAGTGCGGTTTCCGTTTCTTTATATCGATCTTCATTCCAAGGAGAGTGTTCACTGCAGATACAGCATCTGCTCCTATCTCTTCGGCTCTCACTGCAAATTGGGTAATATCGGTTACATTTGGTGAGAGTTTTACGATAAGTGCACATTTAGTTACAGCACGGGCTTTCTCAACAAGATCTGTAAATATTTCGAGATTAGTTCCAAAGGCCATCCCGCCATGTTTTACATTGGGGCACGATACATTAAGTTCCAAGGCATCGATGCCATTTGTTTCTGAAAGCACTCTGCAGAGTTCAATATTCTCTTCAACAGAATGTCCGGCGATATTCGGAATGGCCGTAACACCGTTTTTTATAAGAAAAGGGAGCTTTTTATCAATAAATTCAGCCAGTCCTACATTTTCAAGACCTATCGAGTTAAGTACGCCCGATGGAGTCTCCATGATTCTGTTTCCTGGATTTCCTCTTCTTGGTTCAACGGATAAACCCTTAGTGAAAACGGCTCCTATTTTTGATATATCTATAAATTGTGAAAGCTCTTCACCATAACCTGCCGTTCCTGAAGCTACGGTTACAGGATTTTTAAGTGTAAGATTTCCTATTTTTATTCCGGTATTCAAAGTGAGTCTCCTGAGGTTTTTTTCTTTAAAAATATTAAAGCAGGGATGGAGTCAATTAAATAATTGATGTTTTTTGCAAATATTTTGGTTAAATTTTTGTTTGACACATTACCGTGATATTGTTTTTTTATTCAAAAAGCACACCGGTAACAAGAAGTTGAGTTTAAAAGATTTTTAGACTAAGTGAACCGGATTTTAATTTTGAACGGATTGAGTGATAGAACGAAATCCCCCCATTGAGCCGAAGTTCAATACTCCCTTTGTTAAAAGGGGAGGCAGATAGAAAGGGGAATATTTTAAAAATTCAACAGGTTCTGATTACTCAATATTTTAACAGGGTCTTAGGGGCGGCGGTCCCTTTTAAAAAACCCCGCAGGGGAGTTAATGGAAAACGGAGTTTTTCTTGCATTTGATATAGACGGCACTATTTATGATGCCGGAGATATCATTGAAGGGTCTTTCAGGCGTGCAATTGAAAGTCTTATAAAAGAGGGGATTATTGATTCGCTCCGCATACCTACAAGAGAGGAGATTACTGCAACATTGGGATACCCGCTTGACGAAATTACTATGATGCTTTTTCCGTCACTTGAAGAGTATAAGAGAAGTGAACTCTCTCAAAAATGGACGATTAATCTTGTGGAGATGATTAAATTAAAAAAAGGGACTCTCATTGACGGTGTTGCAGAGACCATTAAGAAGTTAAATTCAATGAAGTACAATATGCTTGTTGCATCAAACGGCGCGCGTGATTATGTTGAGGCTATACTGGAGACGTATAATTTAAAAAAATTTTTCTCTGAGCCGTTTCTTTATGCAGAGGGCGAAATTAAAAATAAAACTGACATTATCAGTATGTATCATAAACTCAATCCAGGTAGAGAACTGGTAATGATCGGCGACAGATATACTGATCTTGCAGCAGCAAAGGAAAACGGAATCCCTTTTATCGGCTGTGCATTCGGACATACCGGAACTGATGAGATAGAGGGTGAGAAATATATAGTAGATGATTTCAGGTCAATTCCTGGAATGCTGAAAAAAATAAAAGATGACAAACTGATGATTTGACAGGAGATATTAAAATGAAACTTGAAGATTACGGCTGGGATTCATGGTTTGATGATCAGTATAAATCTTTAAATATGCATTTAAAGACCGGACGTGTCGTAGGTAATTCGGAGATTTACAAAGTTGTATGCGAAGATGGAGTGATTGATGCCGGAATTTCCGACAGGTTGTTTTACTCTACTTCATCGGACAGTGAACTTCCTGTTCCCGGTGACTGGGTTCTGATTATTTCAGATGAGAGCAGTTCTGGATATTCAATTTATGATCTCCTTCCCAGGCGGTCGTTTCTTACTCTCCCCGATGAAGAAAATCCCCATGAACAGGTTCCTGCTGCTGCGAATGTTGACTTTATTCTTGCGGCAATTCCCGCCGGTGACGGGATAGATCCTTCAATGGTTGAAATTTTAACAGATATAAGCCGTGACTGGGGCGCTGAGCCGCTCTTTATATGTTATGGTAAACCGAAAAATAAAAGTGAACAGGAAAGTTTTAAGAAAGCAGCCGGCGATACAGGGATAATTTTTATCGATTCTATAGATAACTCCGGGCTTGCTAAGCTGACTGAATTACTTTCTCCTCGAAAGACATATGCTGTAACGGGAGTGAATGCAGGGGATGTTTCTACAATTATTAGTCATCTAACCGATGGTGAAGTTTTTGTCAATGGAGTTCGTGATGACAATGCTGCGGCTAATGATATTGGAAAAGGGGTACTTCATATTCTCCCATCATCAGCTTTACTTCTGTCTGTTCCTATTCAGGTCGATGCTGTAATTTTGAATGGTAATAATAGCGGAGAAAACAGCACTAATAGCGAAGATGACGAATTTGGAGACATTATCGAACTGGCCGGCTTATGCCGATTCAGTGACTGCCGGCATGTAAATGAGCCGGGATGTGCCATCCTTGAAGCAATCGATAATGGTGAGCTGGATTACGATTATTATAAAGCGTTCATGAAGGCGCTTAAGAAGGAGACCGGGAGAGTTGTTGTTTCTGAACAGGCTGAGGTTAAGAAGCAGAAGAAGAGTGCTTTGGGTTAATTCTGGTTTTTAAATTAAAAATATTGCATGGATTTTTACTGTCAATTTCCAAAAAAATAAGTTAATGTTTTTCGTTTTAACCAAAAGATAGCATTTAGTATGCGAGCAGATTTTAAGACATCTTAATAATCATATATTTACAGCGTCCAGGGCCGGCATTATCCCGACATCCTTTCACTGCCTGCAGGCGAACGTAGTGTTCGCTCAGTAGCCCCGTGAATAAAACCTGCAAGGCACAATCCGTTTTTTAAAAAGGTGTTTTGGGAAGCTTGCTTTTTAAAAAGTCAGGTTTCATTTGTCTTGTTTTTCACATGCGAACTTCAGGTTTCTGTTTCAGAGAATCTTAAATAAACTATATATCTGACAGGGTTTTAAGGCTGAATATTAGTAAAAATTATATGTACAGATTGAGTAGAAATGATCAATTATTTGCGATTTACCTCTTTTTCAATATAAAAATCCAGCTTAAAACCGATAAAAAGTCTGATTTTATATGGATGAATTAAAAAAAGTTTATCTGTAAAATAAAATATTTAAATTGACTTTTGACTAAAATTTTTAGTTTATTATATTATAGTGCGTTAATATACCCGTTTAAGGTGATTTATTTTGAAATTCAAGTTTTACATATATATTTTAGCTGCGTTTTTTGTGATTTCCTTAGCGGGGGAGGCGTGGGCGCTAGTTCCTGTTATTGATCCTCTTGTTATAAGTTCCTATACCTCAACGTCAATTACATTAAATCAACCTGGTACTTTATCAAGCTCACCTGCAGTTACTTTAGTAAGAGCATATATTGGTGATGCATCACTTACCCATTCCGGAGGTGGTGTAATTACAGGTACAGTATATGCAGGTCCTGTAAATGTAATTGCTTCAGGAACCACATTTGGTGGTTTGACTCCAAATACATCTTATAAGATACTTGTTGTCGCTCAAAATGGTGACGGATGGAGTGATGTTTCGACGACTCAACTTACATCTCAAGTGCCGGTGCTCAACGCATTAGTTGTACCATCATACACTTCGACATCGGTAACCTTGACACAGCCGACATTTTCGACAGCAAGTGTGCCAGCAGGAACGGTTAGTGCGTACATTGGAGTAGATACCCTTATTACCGAGGCGGGCGGTGTTATTGGCGGGACAATTGTAGCAGGTCCTATAAATGTTGCGGCGGCAGGGACTACGTTTTCGGGTTTAAATCCGAATGTTACGTATAGAATATATGTAGTAGCCCGGAACGGGAATGGACCAGCGAATGAATATAATGTAGCAACGACGACTCAACTTACATCTCAAGTACCGGTGCTCAACGCATTAGTTGTGCCATCATACACTTCGACATCGGTAACCTTGACACAGCCGACATTTTCGACAGCAAGTGTGCCAGCAGGAACGGTTAGTGCGTACATTGGAGTAGATACCCTTATTACCGAGGCGGGCGGTGTTATTGGCGGGACAATTGTAGCAGGTCCTATAAATGTTGCGGCGGCAGGGACTACGTTTTCGGGTTTAAATCCGAATGTTACGTATAGAATATATGTAGTAGCCCGGAACGGGAATGGACCAGCGAATGAATATAATGTAGCAACGACGACTCAACTTACATCTCAAGTACCGGTGCTCAACGCATTAGTTGTACCATCATACACTTCGACATCGGTAACCTTGA
>CAYVCQ010000014.1:19438-116267 GCA_964450405.1 uncultured Leptospirales bacterium
TAGCAACGACGACTCAACTTACATCTCAAGTGCCGGTGCTCAACGCATTAGTTGTGCCATCATACACTTCGACATCGGTAACCTTGACACAGCCGACATTTTCGACAGCAAGTGTGCCAGCAGGAACGGTTAGTGCGTACATTGGAGTAGATACCCTTATTACCGAGGCGGGCGGTGTTATTGGCGGGACAATTGTAGCAGGTCCTATAAATGTTGCGGCGGCAGGGACTACGTTTTCGGGTTTAAATCCGAATGTTACGTATAGAATATATGTAGTAGCCCGGAACGGGAATGGACCAGCGAATGAATATAATGTAGCAACGACGACTCAACTTACATCTCAAGTGCCGGTGTTGAATGCGTTAAATATAAGTGCGTTTAGCAGAACTACTATTACATTAGACATGCCTACTTTTTTGACAGCAAGTGTGCCGTTAGCAGGTAGTACAGTGAGAGCATATATAGGGCCTGCAGCTGGTATATCAGTTACAGGAGCTGGTGTTGTTCTGGGATCTACTGCAAATTTTGATGTATCTGGCGGAGGTTGTACATTCGTCGGCCTGACAGAAGATACGAATTACGGGATAATAGTAGTAGCACGGAATGGTAATTTACCGGCTAATGAATTTAATACTCAAACGATAGTTCAACGGACAGCCTTTCTTAATGTAGGATTGGTATCACAAAACGGTTCAATTACAGTTGACGGAAGTGAATATTATACTGCAGGGAATTCCTATACTTCTACAATAACTGTTACTAACAATGAAGCTGCCTGGGGCAGTATTACTCAGGTAAGATTAAACTTTGGACCTAAAATTATTATAATAAATAATCCTAATGGTGTCAACAATTTTGGTCTGGCATATGTACCAACTGCAGGTGAAACTGTATTCTATACCATTGCCGGTACTCATGATAATTTTGTAATAACACTGACGTATGCCTTGGCTTCCGTGGCAGGCGGCGATGTGGCGACAGATATTCCCGGAGCGGCAAGAACTATTACAGCGGATGTAACAGCGACCCGCTATGCAATTCTTAAAACTTCTAGTGTTATTAATAGAAACTTTGGAATAGCCACAGATGGTACAAAGAGTGTAGGTCTAACAATAACATCAGGAGCAACCGCTTATGGTACAGCACCAAGGCAGTATTTTTACTCAGGGAATACCTATATTTTTACTGCTGTTGGTACATCAAATGGACATAGCTGGGCTTGTATATCAAATGTTTCTTTAACAATCCCGCGTACTGCCGGTGCAAATCTGCTTTTCTCATTTGCGCCTAATGGTATATCCGGTACGGTTATTAATGATCTTAATGGTTCTGGTGAATCTGTAACACTGACTTATTTGGGGAATTTTAATAGTTATACCATTACCTTTACATATTCTCCAAATAACAATACTATCCCCGTAGAATCATTCGGTACTAAAAGTATTACAGCTTCCGTTACTTCAGCTATCGTAGGAGGACTGGAGGTCGCTTCACAAGCGCATGATTATGGTCTTTGCCGCAGATTTAACTTTGCTATGGTTATCAGCGGCGGTGGCGGTGTTAATGCGCCGGTATATATTAGAAACATTTATACTCCGGGGACAAGTTTCACGCTTCAAATACAACAGGATGCTGCCGGGGTACCTATTGATTTTAGACAGGCTAATCAAATAAGCATTAATTATAATTATGGCGGTCTTTTAAGACCTTCAGTGTTTACCCTGCCAATTGTATTGCTGCCTCCATTTGGAATCATTTCTTCAAATGTAGTTGAAATTCAAAATCCTTCCAGTACGGAAGTGCTCGCAGGCAATACATCGCTGCCTTTCAATGCATATAATATCGGAACAATCAGTTCCGGTGCTTGGAATAGTAATTTAGCTGTAGCTTTTGCTGCCCAGCTTGCTGTAGTCTACGCTTCACCAGCAATTCGTTGGGATAATGCTGACCCTCCTGGTGTAAATACTACACCAATTACAGTGCTTGGTATAGTGACTCCAGGGGTAGATACTATTAACTTTTTATGGACTAGTCTAATCGGCACTGGTAATGATGCTGATTTTGACAGCTACCGGATATATTATAGAATTAGCGGTGCACCAGTCTGGTCGATGATAGATCGTAACACTCCAGTAGTTGGGGCTCCATTAGGATTTATTACTGCTAGTGCGTTTACTATAACAAATCTTCAGGCGCTGACTCAATATGATTACTATTTAACTGCAATCGATGTTTTCGGAAATGAATCAATCTTGGGTGCTTTTGCATCTTCGACAACATTACCATCATCTTCGACAGAAACAATTTCTGATGGTATAACCACTTATGAAGATTCATCATTTACTATGATTCCTTCAGATCGTCCTTTAAGGGATTCTTCAATTAAAATCGAAATAAATGTTGTAGGGGCGTCGCAACCAGATAGTCTGAATTTGATATTTGCATCTAATGCTGCACCAAATCTGGTGGCAGCGGGTGTTCTGACGCTTGCTCAAAATACAGATTACGCTTCATTTAATCCTTTAACTCAATACTTCAGAATTGAAACTCTTAAAACATCGCCAAACAAGTGGGTAGGTTTTATCTCATCAGAAAATCCTCTCATATCACCATCTCAAGATTGTAAATTTATACTTGAAGCGATCAAAGGGGGAGTACCTGTATATTATGACCATTCAAATGATATTAATCCTAATAATGATGTCTGGACCTTTACAATAATTAATCCTCCAAAAGTTACTCCATGGCCGACAAGGGTGTTGAATAATGTAATAACAGATGAAAATCCAGTAGCCTATCCGGCATATTATCTAACAGATGATGCCACTGTAACTATTACGGCTTACGATATAAAAGGTAGGGTCGTTGAAGTACTGCTGGACAATGCTCCGCGGAAAAGCGGAATAAATATCCGTGAAAACGGTTGGCGCGGCACAAATAAAGCAGGAAGGAAACTAGGTGTTGGTTTATATTATCTTCATATCAAAGCAAAGAGGCAATCTGACGGGAAAACAATTATAGATAAGTTCAGTAAGGTCGTCATGGCGAGGTAAAGATGTTTATTCCGGATGAAGGATATATTGAATAAATTACTAAGTTACTCTGTGAGGTTTGGTTATATTTAATAAATGCTTATGATGCCGGATCAGCAGATATCAATTAAGTAATTTTTTATAATGACCAGTCAAAATTTCCAGGATTAGATAGAGATAGAGATGTATTGGAATATGCATTAATACCTGAGGTAAGAACCAGTCTTACCGTATGTCCTGAGAGAGCGGTAGGGGAGAGGTCAATGCTAATATTGCTCGTGTTGATTATTCCAAAATAATCTGTTCCCTGTGTAAGTGTAACTGGAACTGTTAGAGGATCCAGTATTACCGAGAGAGTTGTATTGTATACTATTGAAGCACTGTTCACGGGTGTATCGAAAGAAATTTTTATATAAGGATTTACTACTGATGGAACACCTGTTATCGTTGCAGTCATTGTAGTAACTACCCCCACAGGAGGGGTTGTGTTATAAAAAGATTCATCCCCCGGATAAACAGTATCTGCCTCTCCGCATCCCAGAGCAAAACCACTTGCAATTACCAACAATAAAAATAACCTTTTCATAAAACAAATATCGTTATTGTTAAGGCAATTGTCAAAAGAAAAATAGCATTTTGATCAAAATTATGGCTTAAAAAGTGTGTTTTTAAAGGGCTCTGACCCTATAAGAAGTAATAAGTTGTTTGGAGTTTTATCCGTATTTCCAGTAAAATCGTTTTTAAAATTATACTACTCAAAGAACTGTTAGAATTATAAATCTGTCGCATATTTGAATCGCTTTCATCCCGTAAATTAATTCCTTGAAATAAATCCCCCTCTGTTAGATCATCTCTTCATCTTTAGACTATTGGAAATAAAATGACAAACTACTCCAGCTATGAAATAAACAACTCGGATCCATCGGACAAAAAACGATACATCCGATCGATGTTCGATTCAATTGTACCGACATACGATCTTCTAAACAGAATACTCTCCGGCGGAATTGATAACTTCTGGCGAAGGGATCTTGTGCGTATTATATATGGGACACAGAGCAGAAGAACTCTTGATATATGCTGTGGAACCGGAGATCTCACCAGACAGCTTGTTAAAGGGGGAGGGGAGCTATTCTCTCTTGATTTTTCATTTAACATGCTGAAAAAAGGTGTCGAGAAGGGATGGCTCTCTGGAGAGAATATTTCTGCCGATGCAGGAAAACTTCCCTTTAAAAATCAGAGTTTTGATTTTCTCACAATTGCATTCGGCATAAGAAATATACCGGACGTTGATGTATTCCTGTCAGAATCTCTCCGCGTACTTAAGCCTGGCGGTAAGCTCCTGATACTTGAACTGACAAGGCCGGACAATGCCGTTGTTCGATTTTTTTACAATCTCTATCTTACTAAAATTCTTCCATTTATCGGGGGTTTGCTTTCGGGCAAACGTGAGGCTTACGGATATCTTGCCGGAAGCATATCCACATTTTTAGATAGAGATACGCTTATAGAACGAATTAAGATTGCAGGATTCGGAACGGTTGAATATAAAAGAAAAACTTTCGGTGTCGCAACAATCTATATATGCGGTAAATAAAATGAATAATAAACCACTGATTCTCGGCCATAGGGGCTACAGAAAAAAATTCCCGGAGAATTCACTTCTTGCTTTCTCAAAAGCATATGAGTATGGTGCGGATGGAATTGAGTGTGATGTGCAGAAATCTGCAGATGGAGTTTACTTTGTTTTTCACGATGTAGATTTTGAGCGTATGACGGGGTATACCGGAGATATCGAGCATGAAAATTCAGTGAAGATAAAAACTCTCGATGCAGGAGAGGGTCAGAGCATCCCTGATTTCGATTCATTTCTCGATTCTCTCCCCCTGGACAAACTGATTAATATTGAACTTAAAGAGGAAACTCTTCAGTTGAACGATTGCCATATCATAATTGATAAATTAAACTCAAAAAAATTGAAAAGTAATATATTGATCTCATCGTTTAAACATGAACTTCTCCCCCCGTTTAAACGCGCCGGTTTTAAAATAGGGATGCTTTACGAAAGTGAAAATGAAATGCTGAAGGAGGACCCTCTAAGACAGATTGTAAATATTTTCAGGCGCAGACCATGGTCGGTTAATCCGCCGGTAAATATTTTTTTGAAATCTCTCCCTTTGCCGTTAAAACTTTTTGTTCTTGCAGCAAAAATTCTAAGGATTAAATTTGTATTCTGGACAGTAAACAGCGAGGAGCAGTATAATGCGGTAAAGAATTTCTCATATGCCGTAATTACAGATGATGTGGAACTGATGATAAATCTTCGCAATAGCGACTAGTACTCAAAATCGGATTAATATGAATCAAGTTTGCCTCGGAGCGCAGAGTCATAGAGAATAATTTTATAAATTTCAAGATATAATCCAAATTAAATCTCTGTGCCTCTGTGTCTCTGTGGCTAATCTTTCCTCTCCTTCGGCCAGCGGAAGGTGGCCGGTCTTATAGAGCGGCCTGGCGGGAGTTTGTTTATTTGAAATAATATTTAAGGATAAATATATGCAGAAGTGGGAGATCCGAAGTCAGAAGACCGATTACAAAAATAGAATATTCACAATGAGAAATCTGGATTGCCATCTGCACTCAAAAAATGTGCAGAATGATTTTTATGTAATAGATACCTTTAACTGGATCAATGTTGTGGCTCTGACCACTGATGGAAAATTTATACTGGTGAAACAGCATAGACTCGGAACTGATGAAATATCCATTGAAACTCCAGGGGGCGTAATCGATGACGGAGAAAACCCCGAAGAGTGTGCCGTGCGTGAACTTCGCGAAGAGACAGGTTACATCGGTAAATCAGTTCATCTGCTGAAAAGCCTGTGGGTTAACCCGGCTATTATGAGCAATAGAATAAGCTTCTATTTTGTCGATGGATGTGAGCCCTCTGCATCACAGGAGCTTGATGAGGCAGAGGACATTGAAGTGATAACTGTAACCGCAGATGAGCTGTCAGGAATGATTATGAATGGCACATTTACACACTCAATTGCAGTTACAGGTCTTGGTTTATATTTTCTATCGGAACATAACAGGTCAGGTAAAATTACTTTTTGAAATCGCCGTTTCTGTATTGTTTAATAAATGCTTCGCCATCTTTTTTCCCCAGATCATAAGCCCCCTGCATTCCTGTAGGATTTGTGTAATCCCATTTTGAAACAGGGGGTGTAACGGAGGGCTGCAGATAAAGCCTTCTTGAAGTCTGCGGGATTGTATCCGCCTCATAGATCCTTGTCATGAGTACAAGGGTTTTCCCTTTATTCTCATTTTCACCTATCATAAAAACCGGCACATTGTCGATTATTCCGCCATCAAGAGCTACCTTTCCTTTATGTTTCATTATCGGAACAAATGGAGGAGTGCAGGATGAACACATAATTATATCGGCGAAATCCTCTACGGTATTACAGTCATTAAGCTTTACAATTGTCGGCTTAAAACCCAGTCTGGAGGCCATCTTCGGATGAACAGGGTGGAACATCTTTTTTTCCAGTTCATACGTCATGAGCCCGACAATTGTTCCTGATAGTGCTCCGAGAAAAGATGGAGGATTTGTTAAAAGTACTCTTATTTCCGGTCCCTTCTTCAGACGTTTAATTGACTCGGTATTAATTGTTTTCAACACAGTGTTCCTGTATATCTGGTAGTGGGGAAATACTGGTGCCTTCTTCAGAAAGTTGCTCATGTAAAAATTTTTTTTATTTGCGGCTGTGGCTTCTTTAATCAATGTAAGCCCCAATTCGGAAGTCCCTGCCATAATCATTCCCGCCATTGCAGCACCGGCACTTACTCCTGCAACAATTTCCGGCCGCAGTTTTAACTCCGGAGATACAATCTGCCAGAACCCCACCTGCCATAGACATCTGGATCCGCCGCCGGCGAACACTACTGATTTAAAATCTTTCATTATTTTACCTTAATATTTGAATTGCATTGGTCAACGGTTTCATCAAACTCGCTGCTTTCAATAGTCAGACAGAGTATTTCATCTGCATCTATCTCTCTGAAAAAAACAAACCTGTGAACTCCATCAGCATTGGATGAGAGACAACCGTTTCTTTCGTTTAATATTTTCTGAACAAATGGATACCTGCTGAAATCAACGTTTATCAGAGCCTTTCTTGGATGATATGATATTGTTCCGTTACTTCGTAAAATATAAAAGTAACCTTTTTTACCTATTACTCTATCATCAAGTTTATATATATTACTTTTATCTTTTTTTATACTTTCTGCAGACTTTAAAAGTTCTTTTCTTAAACCTGGCCCGGTTATCTGTAAGCCCGAACAGCTAAGGTTAATAAGGAGAAATGTCATAAAAGCTTTTAAAACTTTTTTTTTCATAGCCTGCCTTATTCATTAGTGAATTTTAAGTATTGCTCATAAATCAGTAGTAAAATTTCTTTCATACGCGACTTCGACACAGGTTAAACCGTAATCATCCGGTGTTTGCGGGTAGTCACATTTTTTATTGAAATATCTAATAAGAAACTGTATATATAATGAACTTCGATTCACTTTCGTCAATAGTTAATTTAAAGTGTTTTTTGTCAATTTTTTGAATAATATAAAAGAAAAAAAGATTGTAGTTTAAAAAAAAATATGACGTAATAGATGAGTAGCTGCAAAAAACTGCAGATAATAATGGTTCCCGCCGCGCCTTGGTTGCAGGGGAAAAATTTTAGCGGTTTTTAACTAGTTAAATAGATGTCGTGTAAAGTTGCAAAAACAGAATATAGTGCTATATTATATACTACAATACCTGGAACTGAATGAAAATATTTTTAACAATAATTCTGCTGCTGATAACGGGCCTTCTTTTTGCGGAAGATAAATTCTCTGCCGGGGTATCATTAGGTTATCAGCATGATGTGGGAATGATCTCGGAAAGACCTGGAATTCAGGGAGATGCTCAGCAGAATGCTTCTGCGGGAATTGTTATCAAACTCGATATGGGAAGATTATTTCTACGGTCAGGTGTTGAATACTCCTATCCGGTTGAAACCGGAGCAGTCGAATCCGGCGGCACCATACTTCTAAATAAAACAGCAATTACCTTCGCGGAGGTTCCGGTTTATGTCGGTATAAATATTTCAATTCGTGATTTTGGAGCTTTTTATATGGGGGGTGGAGGTTCCTACATATTCGGAACAGGTCATATAAAAACCACTGCCGGTGATGTGAAAATAAATGAACAGCTTTTTGGTTATGGACTTTTGGCCGGAATTGAAACTGAAATTTACAGTAATGCCTCACTTTTATTTGAGTGGGAGTATATGACTGCAAGAAGTTCCCCTGTTGCTTCAGTTTACGGTACCGGTTATGATGATTATCCAATAGATTATTCCGGTCACAGAGTCCGCTTCGGTGTGATTTATCATTTTAACAGATATTGAGTTTTATGAAAAATTATAAATATATATTAACTGTAATCTTTGTTTTATCCGCATCTCTTTCATATGCGGCGGAAATATCTATCTCTACACGACTCGGTTACTCTCCGGCTGTCGGGGGTTCTATGAGCTCGGGATGGCAGAAAGAAAATCTCAGTGTCTATGACGGGATCAATGATATAAACAGATCGGGGGGAGGACTGGCCGTATCTTCCGTTGAGTCACCAGTCGGTGTTATCGCAGGTGCCGATCTCAGAATTCTAAAGGAATCTTTTTATTATAAAGTCGGAATAGAATATATATATCAGATCTCGGGCGGAAGCGGTAAGACAATTGACATTGCAACCGGTGAGATAGTAGATGTAAAATACAGTCAGTGGTCATTTGATGTTCCTTTTACTATAGGTCTTTCTCTTTTATTCTGGGGTGAATCAAGGATTTATCTTGGAGGCGGAGTTGCATACGCATACGGTACTTACAGTAACAGTTTTAAATCTGCAACACTTGATCACAGTGCGAGCTTTACCGCTTACGCAATTCCTCTTGTTGCAGAGGTGGGCTGTGAGTATATGCTGACTGATTATGTTTCACTAGGGTGTGATTTTAAGTATCTCTATGGAAAGAGTGCAATAGTTGAGGATGGAACTGATTATGCAAGAGTTGATTTTTCAGGATTCCATATTACCGCCTCTGCGGCACTTCATCTAAACATTTAAGGTAAACCGGAAATAATTTGTGAAATATCTGAAGATTACATTGCTGATTTTACTTCTCTGGATCAATACAGAGGCTGCAGGTTTATTTAATCTGGGATTGATGGCTGGTGTAGCAAATGATGCCGGGAATGTTGAAGAGGTTACCGGCGACTTCAATATGGAGATGAGATCAGTTGTTGGCGCAACAGTCACAGAGCTTGAAACTACCTACACTCCGGTTTTATCCGTTAACATAGCCTATATAAATGATAATCTGCTTATTAAAACAGGATGGGAGTACACAACGAATTATTTTTACAATTCCTCCGGATCTATTAATTCCGCCGGTACTGCAAATAAAATAGAAATCGATTATTCAAGATACACATTCCCTGTGACTTTAGGAGTAGTGATCCCTCTTACAAATAGAGACAGATTCTATTTTGCAGGCGGATTGAATATGAGCTATGTAGTAATGAAAGTGAAGCAGTCAAATCCCGGCTTCTGGGCAGCATATCCCGATAAGTCGCACACATTCGCGTCATATATCATGGGTACTCATATAAAATGCGGAGCGGAATCTATAATAAGCCGGAATTATTCTATTGCATTTGAGTTTACCCGATATTACGGGAATCCAAAAAAAGTAAAAAGTGAAGATAAAGGCAGTGAAACCTTTTTGAATGTAAATTCATTTGAGATTACTGCGGGAATAAACTACAATATAGATTTTAAAATATGATTTCACCCTTCGCGTTTGCGGAAGGATAAAACTCATCTCTCAGGAATAATTATTTTGATCAATTACATATTCTATTTCGCAGCCGGGACTTTCGCAGGGAGTTTTTTTTATACTCTTGCAGTGCGATATTCAGATGGCCGGATGAAAGAAAATCCTTTAAAAGCCCTTTTTTCCCGTTCTGAATGTCCCGCATGCGCTAGAAGCATTTCACCTCTTTACTTAATACCGCTTATAGGATTTGTTCTATCAAAAGGCCTCTGTCCCGATTGCGGTAAAAAAATTTCATATCTATATCCATTCATGGAAATATTATACGGAGTGCTGGCCCTGCTTGTGGCCCGGTTTCATGGTACAGATCTCCTTTCATTATTTATTTATCTTATCGCCGCTGTTTCTATTGCCATATCTGTGGTGGATATTAAAACTATGATGATCCCCTTGAGTTTAAACATTCTTTTTTTTATTTTATCGATTTATCCCGTGGTATTGAACAATAATATTAAAGATAATTTTTATGGATTTATTTTCCTGACTGTTTTTTTTCTTGTGATAATGTTTATTTTCCCCGGTGCATTCGGAGGGGGGGATCTTAAACTCTACGCAATAGCAGGGTTCCTTCTAGGTCTTGAGATGAGTATAGTACTGCTGGAGGTTTCGCTGATCACAGGTGCAGTTGCCGGAATAATATGGGGTGCTTTTAAAGGATGGAATTTCAGGATAAGGATACCTTTTGCTCCATTTATTACAGCCGGAATTATCATTACACTGCTTTTCGGTAATACAATTATTCTTTTTTATTACAGGAGTATTTACGGGATTTGAAGCTTAATTCATTCCCCTCCCTTGATGGGGAGGGGTTAGGGGAGGGAAAATCTACGAGTTATAAAGCTCCATTATCCCTTTTCCGGCAGGATTTTCGATTACACCCTTTTCGGTGATGATAGCACTTATATTTTTTGCAGGTGTTACATCAAAGGATGGATTAAGTATCTTCACACCTTCCGGAGCTATCTGAACATTTTTTATATATGCAACTTCATCGATGCTTCTGTACTCTATTACAATTTTATCTCCCGATTCAGTCTGAGGATCAAGAGTTGACATCGGTGCTGCTACATAAAACGGGATGTTGTGCTCCTTCGCCAGTACGGAATGTGTGTATGTTCCGATTTTATTCGCGGTGTCTCCGTTTTTTGCAATACGGTCAGCTCCCACAATTATCTTTTTAATAGTTCCGTTTTTCATAAAAAACCCGGACATGTTATCGGTTATCAGTGTAACGGGAATATTGTCTTTAAGAAGTTCCCATGTTGTCAGTCTTGCTCCCTGAAGATATGGTCTTGTCTCACAGGCAAATACTTCAATCTTCTTACCCTCTTCAACAGCAGCTCTTATTACTCCGAGTGCTGTGCCGTAACCTCCCGTTGCAAGAGCACCGGCATTACAGTGAGTCATTACAACATCACCATCCTGAATAAAACGGGATCCGTTTTTACCCATCTGTTTATTCGCAGCAATATCCTCCTTAAGTATGAGGAGTGCTTCGCTTTCAAATCTCTTTACAGCTTCATTGATGTCAGTTATCTCTGAAAGAATTTTTTTCATTCTGTTTATTGTCCAGAACAGGTTGACCGCAGTGGGTCTTGTTGCGGCAAAGCATTCAAAAATTCTATTCATCTCCTCTTTGAAAGCGGGGAGAGTGGTTACCTTCATTTTTTTTGCGCCAAGTGCAATTCCCATCCCGGCGGTAATTCCTATTGCAGGAGCACCTCTTGTTTCCATAGACGTGATTGCTTCGGCAACTTCAAAATAGTCTGTATATGTATGGTATTCCTCTTTCGAGGGTAAAAGTCTCTGATCTAATATTATAACTGAATCACCGTTCCATTTTACTGTTTCCATTAATCCTCCTTGTTAATTATTTCTACTAACTTTATATTTTTTCATTCTGATGATGTTTCCCCTGTCATGCCAGGATACTTCGTCCATATGTATTCTTATGATCAGTAATCCTCTCCCGCTGTTTTTAAAGAAATTTTCAGGATCTCTAGGATCCGGGAGTGTCTGATAGTTAAATCCGGGACCCTGATCCTCTATTTCGTATTGAACATAATCAGGAGTCAATTCATAAGTTAACTTTAACGTTCTATCTTTATAAGGAGAGAGTTCTTTTCTCCTTTCAATCTCAGTGTTAAACTCTTTCATTCCGCCGCTGTCGCGAAGAGACGAATCAATTTCAAAATTGCCGTGATACATGGCATTGGAAATTGATTCCTGCAGAGAGAGCGATATGTTTTCCGATGTGGTATAGTTGAACAGACCGGCCGGCACAAGATCTTTTGTGAAATTGAAAGATACTGTGTTAATCAGGTCTCCATCATTCGGTATAACCAGTACTGATTTTTCATATTGCTTATATGTGGCAAAATTCTCAGAAAGCTTTTTCTGAAATTTTCTTTTTAGTATTGATCTAACTGATGATGTAAGGTCGTTTATATCAAAAGGTTTACGGATATAATCGCTGGCTCCATATCGCAATGCTCTGATAGCATCTTCAACGTTACCATGCCCGCTTATAATAAGTACTGGAATCGGCTCATCCATGCTGTTGATTCTTCGTAAGAGCTCAATCCCGTCCATTTTGCGCAGTTTGATATCTGTTATTATGAGATCGGCATTCTGCTCGGTATTCTTCAGGTAATAAAGGAGATCCTCCCCCTTTTCAAATGAAATTACATTAAAACCCATACGTGAAAGTTTCTTCTGAATGGTTATGCGTATTACCTCTTCGTCATCGACTACAAGGATTGTTGGTAATGTATTTTCAGTCACTTATATTCTCTCTTATTGACTACTTGGTTTTATCCGCGGAACCGTCGTTACCCATAATGAGATGTCCCATTCTGTCGCGTTTTGTCTCAAGATAAAATCTGTTCTCATCTTTCGGCGCCATTTCCAGCGGGATTCTCCCTGCAACTTCAAGACCGTATCCCTCGATCCCGATAATTTTCTTGGGATTATTTGTAATCAGACTGATCTTCCTGAGACCAAGATCTACAAGAATCTGCGCACCTATACCGTAGTTTCTCAGATCTGACGGGAAACCAAGTTTTAAATTCGCCTCAACTGTATCCATTCCTGAATCCTGCAGATGGTATGCCTTGATCTTATTCCCTAGTCCTATACCCCGGCCCTCCTGGCGAAGATATAGAATTACTCCGAAACCGTGCTTTTCAATGTATTCCATAGCGCTGTGAAGCTGTGATCCGCAGTCGCATCGTCTTGAACCAAAAACGTCACCGGTTAAACACTCCGAGTGAACGCGCACAGGAACAACCTTGTCTCCTTCAATGTCGCCTTTTATAAGAGCAACATGTGTTTCGTCACCAACTTCAGTTTCAAATGCGAATACTCTGAAGTTTCCAAAATCAGTGGGCATCTCCGCGGAAGAGATTCTCTTCACCAGGCGCTCTTTATGCTGTCTGTATTTAATAAGATCTGATATTGTTGCTATTTTTAAGCCGTGAGTCTCGGCAAATTTATCTAGGTCGGGACGTCTTGCCATTGTGCCGTCATCATTAAGTATTTCGCAGATCACACCAGCGGGTTTTAGTCCAGCCATCCGCGGAAGGTCAACAGCGCCCTCAGTGTGCCCGGCTCTTACTAAAACTCCACCCTTTCTTGCTGCAAGAGGGAAAATATGTCCCGGTCTTCTCAGATCCTCAGGAGTTGTTTTTTCATCAATCAGAACATGAACTGTGTTTGATCTATCCTGTGCAGATATACCCGTTGTTGTCCCCTCCTGTGCATCTACAGAGACCGTGAATGCTGTGCCGTACTTATCGGTATTTTCCTGCACCATAAGTTCAAGGCCCAGTTTTGATGCCCTTGTTTGAGTCATCGGGGTGCAGATGAGTCCTCTGCCGTGTTTAGCCATAAAATTTATAATCTCAGGGGTGCAATGCTCAGCAGCAATTACAAGGTCCCCCTCGTTTTCTCTATCTTCATTATCCACCAGGATAATCATCTTACCGTTTCTTATATCTTCAATTACTTCCGGGATTGTACTGGACTTCATATTTTATCCTCCTTGAGATAATATGGACAGAGTTAATGTTGCCCCTATAATTTCAAATGTTTTTTTATCCTGATTTAAGATATGGTTCGCGGTTATAAAGTGCAAAATCTTAAATTTTTAGAGATTACCACTTTTTTATGGTAATGGAATTTTTTCTAAGTATCTTGTAGAAAATGGGTTAAAAAAATTAAGAGAATATAATAATGGTGATTGAACAAATTGTCGTAGGACACATGTCAGTATTCTGTTATCTGCTTGGTGACGAGGAGACAAAAGAAGCTGTTTTGATAGACCCTTCATCGGATTTTGAAAAAATTAATTCTGTAATAGATAAATATGGGTTTAAAATAATAAAAATTATTAATACTCACGGGCATTTTGATCATATTGGAGGGAACAGGTATTATATTAAGAAAACAGGTGCAAAGCTTCTTATCCATGAGGGCGATCATTATCTGCTTGGAAAAAAAGTTAATAGATTGATTGAATTTTTCAAAGGGGGAAGGTCGATTAAACATGAATTGGAACTTCTTCAGGATGGCGATTTAATAACATTCGGAAGTGAAAAGATTAAAGTAATACATACTCCGGGGCATTCTCCCGGGAGTATATGTCTCTATTGCGATGGAAATCTTTTTACAGGGGATACACTCTTTACTGAAGGTATGGGGAGAACTGATTTCAGAGGGGGGTGTGTCGAGAGTATTATGAAATCGATCAAAAACCGTATATTGACACTTCCAAATGATACTGTTATCTGGCCCGGACACCATTACGGCAGGTTCCCTGTGTCGACAGTCAGAGAGCAGAAAAAGTACTATCTATAAATTATTCACTTTTATTTCTTAATAATTACGGAAGATGATGAGTAGTGACCGGTAGAAAAATGAATTCCTTTATTGCGGATCAGGTTAACACGATGATGTTTCCAGAGTGTCCAGAATTCTGAATATCTCATCTCTATCGGTGGCAATAACGATGGCTCCTCTGGCCTTTGCAGCATTTTTTATTCCGTGAATGTATTTAACAATATGTTTTCGCATCATATGAATTCCCCGTTCACCATGTTCCTCAATCGCCAGATCAAGATGTTCCTTTACCTGCTGAACAATTTCTTCCACGGATGGTATCCTGCCGCTGAAAATCCATGGATTGCCGAATGCCCCTCTTCCTATCATAACGGCTTTACATCCCGAGAATTTCATCATCTCGTGGGCCTTTTCGTATGAATCGATATCTCCATTGCCGATAACCGGTACGTTTGAGGATTCACATATTTCCTGGATCACATTCCAGTCGGCAAGTCCGGTGTACTGTTGAGCCCTTGTTCTTCCGTGTACCGTAATAAATGACACACCACCGGCTTCAAGAGCTTTTACAATGTCCAGATAGTTCAGGGAGTTGTCATCCCATCCGATCCGTATTTTAGCACTTACAGGGATAGATGTACTTTTGACAACACTATCGGTAATACGGAAAACAAGATCCGGATCTTTAAGGAGAGCTGCTCCATTACCGGAACCGCATACTTTTTTTGCAGGGCAACCCATGTTTATATCGATAACATCGGGGCGCAGTAATTCAACCACTGACGCGGCTTTCCCCATAACATCTGGTTTCCTTCCGAAAATCTGTATAGCAAGCGGGCGTTCTTCATCGGAAAAAGCCAGGAGTTCTATTGTTTTTTTGTTTGTTCTTACAATACCTTCGGCACTGATAAGCTCTGTCATTGTTAATCCGCATCCGTGTCTGACGCAGATTTTTCTGAATGATGAATCAGTATATCCCGCAACAGGAGCAAGTACAAGCGGGGAGGGGAGTTTTATTTTTCCAAGCTCAATCACTATTAATTACCTGTATTGCGAGTATTTGTTTATAAACCGGTGTTAAAATATATGTTCTTTGCTAAATGTTCAGCGCGAAATAATTCACAAGGAAGTGCTGAATTTAATTATATTGTGTCACTTACGTAAGAGTTTCTTTTGATAATTATATTAATAAAAAAAAGAGATCTAAGTGATCTCTTTTTTTTATATTTAACCCGGCAGCGTCCTACTCTCCCACACAGCTACCCATGCAGTACCATCGGCGATAAGAGGCTTAACTTCTGTGTTCGGAATGGGAACAGGTGTGGCCCTCTTTCTATAACAACCGGGAAAATTATTTTCCGTTTCAATAAAACCATATAAATCGACATGTTATTTTAAGTCAACTAAAAACGTAAAAAATTAAAATTTATTTTTTTTTATAAATTTATCTATATCATATATAGTTGAAACAACCTTTTTTAATCCGATTCTATTATTTTCTCTGATAACAAAAATGGATATAATGATTGAATTCTTGTGGACATCAATGCCGAAATATGCTATTTTTTTATTTATGGGTGTGTTCCCTCCCTGAATTATATTATTATATATTATATAACCGTGACTAATTCAGGTTGTAAATTTTTAAAGAGAAGGAGACTGATATGGGACTTTTTACTCCGGATATAAACAGACTTGAAAAAGAAAATAATATAGCTGAACTGGCAAAATGCCTGGAAAGTAAAAGGGCTTCGGTGCGTTATAGAGCCTTTGTTGCTTTATCAGGAAAAGAGAACCTTCCTCAGGAAAATATTAATAAACTCAGGGAGATGTCCCATGATCCTAATCCATGGGTAAAGACAATAGCTACCCTTAAATACGTCGGGACGGGTGACAAAACAATTTCAAAGAGCCTGCTTCAGATAATGGAGAATGGAACACCAGATGAAAGAATTGCCCTGCTTCGTGTTATTTCGGATCGTGGTGTCACAGAGGATGAAGCAATTCTGCAGGTGGTAATGATAGGTCTTATCGATAAAAAGGAAAAAGTCCGCAATAAGGCAATAAAAGTTGCTGCGTTATTAAAAAGCAGACATCTGGTGCCCTACATTGGAGATATGCTGCTTGCAAAACATCATAAGGAGAGGCTCCTTGCGGCAAAAGCTCTCTTTGATATAGGGGGAGATGAAAGCATAGATTATCTTGTAGGTCTTCTTGCGGATATGCACCCCGAAGTAATTACTGTCGCAAGATCATACCTTAACAATGTACAAAACAGTTATGTGCAGAAAGCTCTCCATGAAGCATCCTTTATGCTGCTGGTAAAAAATATGAATGGTCCTGAATCATTGAGAGAAAAAACTGCGCATAATATAGGTGCAGACAGGATAAGGGAAGGACTGCCCCTGCTTCATAGGGCATGCAGAGATAAATATAAAGGTGTGAGAATTGCGGCTCTCAAATCCATAACACTTTTTAAGAACGAGCCCTCTATCGATGTTGTCGAAAAACTTCTTTCAGACAGATTTCACGATGTTCGCATAGAAGCATTGAATACGCTTGAAAAAATAGGGGGAGCCAAAGCTAAGAAGGCGATCGAAGCCGCTCTTCATGACAGGAATAAGCATGTAGTTCTTAGGGCAGAGGAAATTCTTGGTATAAATAAAAAAGATAAGTAATTCTGATAATGCTATTAATAAAAAAAAGAGATCTAAGTGATCTCTTTTTTTTATATTTAACCCGGCAGCGTCCTACTCTCCCACACAGCTACCCATGCAGTACCATCGGCGATAAGAGGCTTAACTTCTGTGTTCGGAATGGGAACAGGTGTGGCCCTCTTTCTATAACAACCGGGAAAATTATTTTCCGTTTCAATAAAACCAGTTAAATCGTTATGACTTTTTAAGTCAACTAAAATCAGATAATTTTTATTTTTTTTAGAAAAAAAATAAAAATTATCTCTCCACATCTTCAAGCGGAGGAGGGAGTTGCAACAGGGGCTTCGCCCCTGTAACCCTTGATTTTGTCTCGCTCACTTGAGTTTAATCTCCCAGAGGAGATTATGACTTATACAGGGTCTAAGGGGCGGTAGCCCCTTTAAAAAAGCCCCGCGGGGTAAACTATTTAGCGTTAATCCATTTCATCATTTTTCTAAGCTTGGCACCAACTTTCTCTATCTGGTGATTCTGCTGCTCTTTCTTGATTTTATTGTAGAAAGGACGTCCTTTTTCGTTCTCTGCAATCCAGTTTTTTGCAAAAGTTCCATTCTGAATTTCTTTGAGTATTTTTTCCATTTCCTTCTTTGTTGCTGCTGTTACAATTCGTGGACCGCTTACATAATCTCCATACTCTGCAGTATCGGAAACGGAATATCTCATATAGTTTATTCCACCCTGATAGAAGAGGTCAACTATCAGTTTAAGCTCATGAAGGCACTCAAAGTATGCAATTTCAGGCTGGTATCCTGCGTTAACAAGAGTTTCAAATCCTGCTTTTACAAGTTCTGAAGCACCACCGCAAAGAACTGCCTGCTCTCCGAAGAGGTCTGTTTCTGTTTCTTCTTTAAATGTTGTCTCGATAACACCGGCTCTTGTCGCTCCGATACCATCGGCATATGCAAGTGCAATCTTTTTTGCTTTTTTAGTAGCATCGTTGTGAATCGCTATAAGCGCAGGAACTCCGCCGCCCTTTTCATATTCACTTCTTACAAGGTGACCGGGGCCTTTTGGTGCGATCATTATTACGTCACAATCTTTTGGTGCATCAATTCTCTTAAAGTGGATGTTAAATCCGTGAGAGAAAACAAGTGTTTTACCTTTTTTCATGAAAGGTTTGATGTCGTTATTGTAGATTTTTTCCTGAATATGATCAGGAGCAAGTATCTGGATAAGATCAGCTTTTTCCGCAGCTTCTTTTGCTGTCACAGGCTGGAAATTGTGTGATATCGCAAGTTTATAGTTTGCTGAACCTTTTACTTCTGCGACGATAACGTTCAGTCCGCTATCTCTTAAATTCTGAGCCTGTGAGTGTCCCTGACTACCATAACCAATTACAGCTATTGTTTTTCCTTTCAATAAACTGATATCTGCATCTTTTTCATAATACATTTTTGCCATTTTATATCTCCTTAGATTCGTAATATGCTTTGTGATTTCCAGAAAAAACAATGGCGGTCACATTATTTGTAACCGCGGAAACTTCTGGGTGGTTTTTAAACGTAAGAGTCCGGTTCAGCCTCTATAATCAATCCTTATCTTTAAGAATTGAGACAAGTCCTGTGCGCATTGACTCTTTGATTCCATAAGGGGATGCCAGTTCTATAAACCTGTCAATTGTGCCGGAGTCCCCTTTGACTGAAAATGTTACACTTTTAAGTGAGATGTCCGCAACTTCCGCTTTGAAAAGCTCTGCCAGCTGAAGAATTTCACCTCTCTTTGCCGCAGGGCAGTTCACTTTAATAAGTGCAAGTTCTCTGTGTATTGATGATGATTGTGCATGGTCTGAAACTTTTATGACATCTATAAGTTTATTCAGCTGTTTTTTAACCTGCTCAAGTATTCTGTCATCACCATTTACAACAATTGTCATAACTGAAATATCTTCAAGTTCAGTTTTGCTTACCGCCAGGGAGTCAATGTTGTATCCTCTGGCTGAGAAAAGCCCGGCTACTCTTGCAAGAACGCCGAATTTGTTTTCTACTTTTACTGAAATTACATGTTGGCTCATCATTTTACCTACGCAAGTTCTCTCATTATTGTCTCTTTTATGGTTTTTCCCGCAGGCACCATCGGATAGACATTTTCCTCTTTGCTGACAACAAAATCTATTATAATAGGTTTATCAGTAATAGAAAGAGCTTTTTTTATAGCTGCATCAACCTCACTTTTTTCTGTAACTCTTATTCCAACGCATCCGTATGCTTCGGCGAGTTTTACAAAATCCGGTGCAAAGTTTATACATGTGTGAGAATATCTTTTATCCCAGAAAAGCTGCTGCCATTGCCGCACCATACCGAGAAAGCCATTGTTAAGAATTGCAATAATAATCGGCAGCTTGTGCTGAGCTGCGACTATAAGCTCCTGAATATTCATCTGAATAGAACCGTCACCGGCTATATCGATTACTTTTCTATCCGGGCGGGCAAGCTGGGCGCCGATTGCAGCCGGCAGTCCGAATCCCATTGTTCCCAAACCGCCGGAGGATATAAATGTTCTAGGTTCAGAATATTTATAGAACTGAGCTGCCCACATCTGATTCTGGCCTACCTCCGTAGTTATAATAGCCTTTCCATCTGTCAATTTATAAAGCTGTTCCACTACATATTGTGGTTTAATATCATCCCCGTCTTTCATCTCGTATTGAAGAGGATTATCTTTTTTAACAGTTATTAACTCCTTGACCCATTCGTCAATTGCCGGAGCTTTGATTTCTTTATTCATCTCTTTGAGGATTTTTTTACAATCCCCGACTATTGGAATATCAACCTGAACATTTTTACTGACGGATGCCGGATCTATATCAATATGAATCACCTTGGCGTGAGGTATAAATTCTGAAATTTTTCCTGTAACACGGTCATCAAATCTTGCACCGATTGCAATTAAAAGATCAGAATGATGGACCGCATAGTTTCCGTAATATGTTCCATGCATCCCGAGCATTTCCATTGAAAGAGGGTCAGTTTCCGGGTATATACCCATCCCCAATAGCGTTGTTGTTACAGGTATACCGGTCTTTTTTACAAATTCCCGTAATTCTTCAGAGGCGTTTGAAATTACAACACCACCGCCGGCATAGATAATAGGTTTTTTTGCTGACTCAATAAGTCTGCATGCCTTTGTTATCTGTCCCGGATGGCCGTCATAGGTAGGTTTATAACCTCTTATTGAAATTTCCTCCGGATATTCAAATTCACATAATGCATTCGAGATATCAACCGGAATATCAATCAATACAGGTCCCGGTCTTCCCGTTGTAGAGATATAAAAGGCTTCTTTTATTATTCTTGCCAGATCTTTTATATCCTGAACAAGATAATTGTGTTTTGATATAGGTCTGGTTATACCGGTAATATCAACTTCCTGGAAAGCGTCGTTTCCGATCATAGTTGTTGATACCTGTCCTGTTAAAACCACAAGAGGTACAGAATCAAGATGTGCCGTGGCAATCCCGGTTACAAGATTAGTTGCACCAGGACCGGAAGTTGCAAGGACGACACCGGGCCTGCCCGATGCTCTGGCATATCCGTCAGCTGCATGAATTGCACCCTGTTCGTGTCTGCTGAGAACAAATTTTATAGGTGCATGATAAAGTTCGTGAAATATAGGAATTACAACTCCTCCGGGATATCCGAACATATATTCCACATTTTCTTTAATGAGTGATTCGACTATTATTTGTGAACCTTTAATTTTCAAAGTGAATCTCCTTTAGAGCAGATATAATAGTAAGAGTTTTTTGCTACTCAGCTTTTGTCAAATTTTTTTTATCCGGAATCGTTTAAAAGCTTGATTAGATAGTAAACTTTTTATTATATTAATCAGGCGCTGAAAACCATAATCTATATAGACTTTAAAATACAAGTCGCCTCTGTAGAATGGGCCGATTTTAAAAGTCTAAGATATTTAATGATAAAAATTAAAGTTATTAAAAATAATAAGAATATTGGATTTTAAATGAATAAAGAGACTGTTGAAAGGGTATTTAAAAGAATTGTTGCAACAAATTGTCTTTATAATCTCAATTCAATACCGCATTCTGATATTTTTATTAAAGAGACTGAATCTTTGTTGGGATTATCCGTTTCTGAAATTGATCTTATAATTAGTATTTTGAAAGAATCACATAAAATTTTTGTGATGGAAATTTCCCGGGAAGACAGCAGTAATAAAGTTGAAAAAATTTACGGCTATGTCGATGCCGATCTCATGAGTATTCAGAAAATGAGAGATATTTTTCATAAATGTTTAATGGAAGATTATGAAAAAGAAACAGGAAGAAGAAAGTCATCCGGACAGATTATAAAGGAGATGATCCCTCAGCTTCAATATATTAATAAAACACCAATGGGAAAACTTCTTAATAAAGCTATAATGCTTGATGAATATGCCAGACTTCTTGAAAAGGATTACAAAGAGTATACTGAAGAATGGAAAGAAGAAAAACTTATAGAGCAGATATCTATAAATAAAGACCTGCTGGTTCAGTTTTCTAATGATAAAAAGGAAGTGTTTGAAGAAGAAGTCCCTGTTATAAAGAGCCCAAAACCTTCACGGGCGGTTGATTCACCTCTTATTGATGATTTTTCAAAGCAGGTCAGTGCAGGTTCAATTACAAGGGTACTTCATATTTATGGAGTGGATTTTTTTTTCAGGGTAAATCTGAGACAATACAAGTTTGAATACATTTCGCAAGTGTTGGATACTGGTGTAATTGACAGGAAAAGTGATCTAATGACTCTGAAAGATATGATAAAAAAAATTAAAGAAAATATGGATATTGATAAAGAGCTTGATAGCCATTATGATGAAATAATGTCGCTTGACAGAAAAGTCAGCCGGAATATTAGCTTTAGTAAGAAGTAGGTAGTAGTAGGGGAGACTCTAGAACCTCCCCAAACTCCCGATAATAATATAGTGAAACAATTTTATAATATATAGATAGATGGAAATATGAAAAAAAGATACATTACAGTAATTTTTATTATTTTAGTAAGCCCGGCTGCTTTGCATGCAAGAGAATTTTTAAATACAGCAATTCATCTTAATTTTGGCGGAATGTATACCTTTGCCACAACAGGAAATATTATAGATAGTGAGAAAAGTGCTATTAATGACCCGTCAGGTATTCCTGATACTACAAATGTAAGCCATTATGAAACAGCATACTGTGCAACCCTTGATATTGTTCCCTTTGAGCCGATTCTTCTGGGGTTAGAGGAGCATGCCATTAAGTTCGGAGTGAGAGGCTCTTATAGATTTCATTATCTTCAGCAGAGAGTTACAGCCAATGTAGAAATCGGCGATCAGGTTATGGATTATCAGTCCTGGATGGTTGGACCTGTCATACATTACGCCCCTTTTATTGAACCGTCAGATTTGAATGAAGATTATACTGCCAGCGGCGGTTTTACTTTTTTTGCACTCTACGGGAGAATGAACGGAAATTTAACCGCATATCCTTCACTGAGAAAACAGAACATTGCCACACCAACTGGTAATTATTCCTCAAAAGTAAGCGGTTATAAAATAGATGTAGGTGTTGGTGCAGAAATTGCAGTATGCTCACTTAACTTTGGAGTAAATGTTTATTACAGCTATGTCAATTTTGAGATGAAGGATAATATATACACTACTGTTGGTAAAAATGGTTATCTGAAAGAGGGTTGTGTCGAACTCTATGTCGGAATACCTATTGAATCATTTATAGAACCGCTTCTTCCGAAATTTTAACCTGAAAGCATAATAAGAAATATTTCATTTTAGGGCTGATTTAAAAGTTTACTCACTGTCATACCGGCTGAAGTGTAACGTAATGCCGGTATCTCATACATCTGATTCAATAAGGAGATTCCGGTATTTGCATGAATTGAAGCTGCAAAACCGGAATGACAAATGCTGAAAGTGCATCCTTTTAAGGTATTTCTAAAAAAATTTTATAAAACATTATTACTTTTATGTCAGTTCCCCTGTTCTATTTTGCTCTGCAAAGATCAGGATTTTTTATATAATTATCGAGCGAGATTTTGCCTTCATAACATTCCGCTTTAAGATATTTTAATATTGAAAGAAAAGTTGCTTTTTCTATGAATCCCGGTACTGTCGTTACAGGTTTATTTTTGTTATTTAGAAAAAGGGTCGTTGGAAAACCATTTGAGCCTGTATATGACATCAATTTAGCCGGAGGGAGTTTTTCACCCATAATTTCAAATGTTTCAGTATCCTTTTCCGGATTAACTTTTATGCTTATAAAATTATCATTCATAAATTGCGCAACTTCAGGATCATTAAAAACCTCTGAATTCATTTTTTTACAGTAAATGCACCATTCAGTATAAAAAAATATAAGTGTTGGTTTTTTAAGAGTTTTTGCATTATTAAGACCTGTCGAAATTTTCTCCCATCTGACAGAGATATCTTCATTCTTTGCAGAAACCTTGTCGCTGCTGTTTTCTTTACATGAAAAACAGCTAATAATCAGGATCAGAAGCATTGTAGAGATATACTTTATTTTAATAGGCATTTGGTTCTCCATAAAATTATTTTAACGTAACTCTTAAGTAAGTGGAGTAATATATAAATTAAACACTTTCCCGTGAATTATTTTCCCTCCGCCAGAATCCTGTATTTGGTGACTAGTCATATACTGGCGGTAAAATTTGCTTCATTAGCGCAGAATGTGCCGGGAATGCAATAATTAGATACGGTTATGAGTAGTTAAATCTTAAGATATATTTTAGTGCAAATTTGATATTTAATTAGTTACTATAATTGTTAAACTTTAAATTTAATCAAGTCAATAAATTCGGTATAAAAATAATTTTATCCCTTGACGCTATCGGGAAAGTTGTTTTTTTTAATTCAGGTCAACGCATGCTGCATGTGGTGTTGACTTTTAAAATGAAAAATATGGAGAAAAATATGTCTATAAAATCAGATGAACTTAAACTTGTAGCTCGCACAGTGAGGACACTTTCAATGGATATGGTGCAGAAGGCTAATTCAGGTCATCCCGGGATGCCTCTGGGTTGTGCGGATATCGCCTCAGTGCTCTGGGCAAAAATAATGAACTACAACAGTGAAGATACCTCATGGGCAAACAGGGACAGGTTCATTCTCTCTGCGGGACATGGATCGGCGCTTTTATATTCAATGCTGCATCTTTCCGGTCAGGGTCTGACTATCGATGATCTTACCGGGTTCAGGCAGATGGGGAGTTTAACTCCCGGCCACCCTGAATTCAAACATACACCGGGAGTAGAGACGACAACGGGTCCCCTGGGGCAGGGTTTTGCAAATGGAGTTGGTATGGCAATTGCAGAGAAGCTTCTTTCCGAGGAGTTCGGTGATATAATTAATCATTATATATACTCAATTGCCGGTGACGGATGTATGATGGAGGGCGTTACTTCCGAAGCGGCATCTCTTGCAGGGCATATGAAATTGGGTAATCTGATTTATATCTATGATTCTAACCGTATAACAATTGAGGGTTCAACCGACCTTGCCTTTACAGAGGATGTCAGAAAAAGATTTGAGGCCTATAACTGGCATGTACAGGAGATTGACGGACATAATTTTGATGAAATTGAAACATCTATACTTAAAGCTCAAAGTGTTAAAGATAAACCATCTCTGATAATTGCAAAAACAGTTATCGCAAAGGGGAGCGCATGCATGGAGGGGAGCGAGGAGTCCCATGGCGCTCCATTTGGAGATAAAGAGATAAAGGCATCTAAAGAAAAAATGGGGTGCAACGGTGACGCATGCTTTGATGTGCCTAATGAAGTTTACGCAATTTTTGCCAGAGTAAAGAGTGAGAAAAAGAAAATATACGACTCATGGCAGATTGAATTTAATTCTAAGATTAAAGATGAACTTAAAGTTAAGTGGAATAAATTTTTCAGCAAACCGGATATTGATCTACTGAGAAAGGCGCTTCCGGTGTTTGAGACAGGATCCAAAATTGCAACAAGGGCAGCCGGTGGTAAAGTTCTTGAAGTTTTATATAAAGAGCTTCCGAATTTTATTGGAGGTTCCGCTGATCTTGCTCCCAGTACAAAGACAATGGTGAAAAATATCAGCGAAAGCGGAAACGGTAAAGTCGGAAGAATACTTCATTATGGAGTAAGAGAGAATGCCATGGGTTCCATTCAGAATGGAATTGCATATTATGGCGGATTTATCAACTTCTCTGCTACTTTTTTTGTATTTATGGATTACATGCGCCCTGCAGTAAGAATAGCTGCCCTTTCGGGCTTGCAGTCTATATATGTGTTTACTCATGATTCAATATTTGTCGGAGAGGATGGCCCTACGCATCAGCCTGTTGAACATCTTGCTGTATCACGGGCAATCCCGAACCTCAATGTAATCAGACCATGTGATGCAGATGAAACAGCTGAGGCCTGGATCAGTGCAATATCGAGAGAGGATGGCCCTACACTTATAGCTCTCTCAAGACAGAATCTGCCGGTAATTGATAGAACCGGTAGAGCATCTGCAAAAGATCTTGCAAAGGGTGGTTACATTATACACGATTATGACTCTCATGATCTTGTTATTCTTTCAACCGGTTCTGAAGTTTCTTTATCAATCGAAGCAGCAAAGAAACTTTTCACTGAGAAGGGATTAAAAACCAGAGTTGTTTCCCTGCCATGCTGGGAACTCTTTGATAAGCAGAGCGAATCTTATAAAAGAGATATACTTGGCAGCGGAAGTAAAAAAGTTGTTATCGAAGCGGGAATTAAAATGGGTTGGGAAAAATATTCCGGTGAAAAAGCCATCTTTATAACAATCGACGAATTCGGGAAATCAGCTCCGGAGTCCGATCTTGCTGAATATTTCGGATTTACACTGAATAAGGTATTTGAAAAAATAGTAAATTATATGTCTTAATTGTTCCATGATTTATGAAATTGCTGTTTTGATTCATTTTTTTAAGAATTTCATCCACAACGGTCTGTTCCATTGGTGATTTATCCCTTACCCCTTTATGAAAGGGGTAAGGGGAGGAATTTATGAATTTTTGTGCATCCTCATATATTCTTTCTCAGATTTATAAAACCTGCTCCGAATACTCCACTTTTTAATTTCTAAATCATCTTTTTTTAAATCAAATATTGAATTTATATATTATTTTTATTATACTAACTGGGTAAACGGACAAATTTTATCTAAAGCTGCTTAATTTCTAGTTATCAGTTAATAAATAGTTTATTTGAATTTATTTCATATGGCTATCATAACAGGAGCGTACTTATGGGGGATATGGGTTTAACTGAGGTTTTTTTAAACGAATCGCAAGAGATCATTGGAAATCTTGAAACTGATATAGTAACTCTTGAGGAGAATAGAAAAAATCAGGAGATTATAAATAGAATATTCAGGTATTTTCATACTTTAAAAGGGAGTTCCGGGATAGCAGGATTTAATATCATTTATGAATTTACTCATAATCTGGAGAGTCTATTCGATAAAGTACGATCAGGGGATTTAGATGTAAGCAGCGATATAATTGATATTCTACTTGATAGTATCGACTGGATAAAGGGCGAGCTTTTTAGCGATAGTGAGATTTCAGATTCCGGCAAGGTTCAGGCAGAGCTTACCGCAAGAATAAATGAGTGTATGGGTTTTGAAGTTGAAAAGAAAATAGAGAATAAAGATTTTCTCAGTGAGGTCGGGGCATATTCAGGTGTAGGCACTACCGAAAGATATTTTAAAATTACGGCAGTTTTTAAGGAGGATATTTTCAGTAACGGAATTGATCCTTTAATGGTAATGGAGGATCTCTGCAATCTAGGTGAAGTGATTGTTTCAAATGTAGATGAAAAAAGAATACCCGATCTCTATAAGATGGATCCGGAAAAATGTTACATGTCCTGGGAGATAGTTCTTAAAACATTACATGACGAAATGAAGCTTCGTGATGTCTTTATATTTGTAATGGATGACAATAAAATTGAGATTGAGAACGTTACAGACAAGTATTCTGAAAATAAAGATTCCGGATATGTTGCTGAAAAGAAATTAGGTGAGATCCTCATCGAAATGGGAACCATCAATGATGATGATCTTGAAGAGATAGTAAAACTGCAGAACGACAAGAACGCAAAACTTGGTGATATTATTGTTCAGAAGGGACTGGCTTCAACAAAGCAGGTTGATGAAGCACTTCAGGAGCAGGATAAAATAAAGAAAAAACTTGAAATAAGCACTGTGAGGGTTGATTCGGCAAAACTCGATAATCTGATGAATCTGCTGGGCGAGATAGTAATCGGTCAGGCATCTCTTCACAGAGTTTCTGAAGATATGGATGAGGATAAATCCCTCCAGCTGAAAAATTCGCTTTATGGACTTGATAGGGTAACAAGAGAATTTCAGGAACAGATCATGTCCATAAGAATGGTTCCCATAGGTCCGACAATTGAGCAGTTTAAAAGATTTGTCCGTGACACTGCGCATTCGCTGGGAAAAGAGATTAAACTTAAAGTTGAAGGCGGAGATACCGAGCTTGATAAAACCGTAATTGAAAAGATTGGAGATCCGCTTAAGCATATGATAAGAAATGCCATCGGGCATGGTATTGAGATAGCCTCCGAGAGGGAGGCGCGAGGGAAACCATCGGCAGGAACAGTTACTCTCAAGGCGTATCATCAGGAGGGGAATGTTTTTATCGATGTTATTGATGATGGTAAAGGTATTGATCTGGCAAAAGTTAAGAGGAAGGGCGTAGATCTTGGTCTCATAGCTGAAGAGGAGACTTCAAAAGAAAAGATTCTCGCCTTGATCTTTAATCCGGGATTTTCAACTTCGGACCAGGTGGGAGATTTGTCCGGTCGTGGTGTCGGGATGGATGTAGTTAAAAATAATGTTGAAGAGCTTAGAGGATCGGTGGAAGTAAAAAGTAAAGAGGGCGAAGGTACCCTTATCAGGATTAAGCTTCCTCTGACACTTGCAATTATAGAAGGGATGCTTGTAAATGTAGGGACTTCAATTTTAATAATACCACTGCTTTCAGTAATTGAAACTATTCAGGTGAAAAAAGATGACTATCGCACTGTAGAGGGTAAGGGCGAGGTTATACTTGTCAGAGGTGAATATATCTCTCTTGTAAGGCTTAACGTACTATTTGGACTTGAAGCCGGAATTACAAATCCATGGGAGGCTCTTATTGTAATAGTTGAATCTGGAGGTGAAAGAATTGGTATTATGATAGATGATCTTATTGGACAGCAGCAGATAGTTATAAAGAGTATAGATAATTTTATTACAACAAGCAGATCAATATCCGGAGCAACAATTCTTGGAGATGGCAGAGTTGCTCTGATAATTGATATTCACGGGCTTGTTGAGGAGTTAAAGAACAATTAAGAAACTAAAAAATATATATTTGCTGAGCTCTCCGCAGCGGTATACAGGCTTATACTTGTTATTTAAAGTTGCTATTCAGTAAAAGAGATAAAAAATTTTTAAAGGGATAAATTATGAAAGTTGATAAAGAAGTCAGTGTAAAAAATATCAACAGCTTCTATTTTTCTTTAAGGGAAGAGGTTGAGAATAGCAGTCAGGTTGTACTTGATTTTTCAGATTCAGTAAGAATAGATTCTTCAGCCGCGCAGGTTATTTTAGCAGCATCAAAGAAAGTAAAAGATCTTGATAAAAGTATACGTTATGTGGGAGTTTCACCTGAATTAACAAAGTTATTAAAATTAGCAGGTATAAAATTAAAGTAATTATTAGAGGGGGGAGATGTAAATGAGTAAGTATATAATGGTCATTGATGATTCACCAACCATAAGAGTCAGCGTAGAACTGGCATTGAAACAACTTGGTCTTCTAATAAAACAGGCGGAAAACGGACAGGATGCGCTTGATAAAATAAGCGAAATTAAAAACGCCGGTGACGAAGTAGTTCTGTGCTTAAGTGATATTAATATGCCGGTACTCAATGGTATAGAATTTATTACAGAATTCAGGAAAGTTGATAAATTTACACCGGTAGTGGTGTTAACAACCGAAGCAGAAAAAGATATAATTCAGAAAGGTAAGGAAGCCGGTGCATCGGGGTGGATTATTAAACCGTTTCAGGCGGAGGATTTAATAAATGTAGTAAAAAGGTTTGTGAAATAATTATGTATGAAAATAATATAAATAAATCTTCGGATGTAAGTAAGAATGAAGAGGTGAAACAGTATGTTACTTTTCTTGTAGGAGAGGAAACATATGGTGTTTCAGTTATAAAAGTTCAATCGATTAATGAGATGATTGAAATAACGCATGTACCGAAGGCACTTTCATTCATTAAAGGTGTTATAAATCTCAGAGGTGCAGTAATTCCTGTAATTGATATGAGGAAGAAGTTTAATCTCCCGGCGAAGGAGTATGATTCTTTTACTGTTATATTAATAGTAGAGGTTAAAGGGAGACTTATCGGAATGATAGCAGATGCTGTTTCAGACGTTGTCAGCTTCCCGATATCGGATATAAAAACTAATATTAATTTTTCTGCGAAAGTTGATGTTGGTGCTATTGAGGGAATTGGAATGGCAGGTGAATCTCTGATAATACTTCTCGATGTTGATACTTTTTTAAATAGCGATAATCTTAAGGAAACATGCTGAGGAGTCAGAATAACAGGACGGGTAAAGTTTTGTATCTTATTTATCCCGGCGATCACTATGCTTCAAACGAAGATTGTTATATTGGAACCATCACCGGATCATGTTTAGTGGTTTGTATTTTTGATTATTTAAAGAAGATCGGAGGGATGATAAATTTTGTAGTACCGGGAACTGCAGTATCAAATGGTATAATGCAGGATGAAATCTCCAGAATAGGAATTCTGAATATGGAATATCTTATGGCGGATATGGTGAAACTCGGGTGTGACAGGCATAACATGAAATCTAAAATATTTGGTGCTGGTTATAATGATAATTTAAAATCCGGCACAATCTCCTCCCCTGAAAATAATATTAAATTTATAAAAGATTATTTTGCGCTTGAGAAAATATCAATTGATAAAACTGATCTTGGCGGAAATTTCAGAAGAAAGGTTTATTTCTCACCCTGTGATGGAACAGTATACAGGAAAATTTTACAGAATAATGAAGACTTTTCTGAGTTTATACTGCTTGAAAAAGAATATGTTGAGGATGAATTTAAGAATAGAAATAAAATCGGGAAGATAGTACTTTTCGATTAGGATATGTTATGATAAATAATTACAACCTCAGTGATAATGATTTTAATAAATTAAGAGATATAATTTATGATGAAGCAGGAATTAAGCTTAGTGATGTGAAAAAAATTCTCATGCAGTCGCGTCTAATAAAACGGCTTAGAGATCTGAAGCTTGATAATTTTACTGAATATCATGATTATCTTATACAGAATTATGAAAAAGAAAAAATAAACTTTATCAATGCAATTACCACAAACAAGACCGATTTTTTCAGAGAGAATGATCATTTTGAATTTATGAAAAGCAAAATTCTTCCCGAGTTCATGAATAAGAAGGAGAAGGAGCTGCGGATATGGAGTGCCGGATGTTCGACCGGCGAAGAGCCATACACAATTGCAATTACATTATTTGAATACTTCAACGGGAAAGTCGCGCCGGAACTGTTAATACTTGCTACTGATATAGATACTCAGGTTTTGGATAAAGCTCAGGAGGGGAGATACTCTGCGGAACATCTTGCGGAAGTTGATCCTAAATATCTTAAAAATTATTTTATTCACGGTGAAAGCGACAGGGGTGATTTTTACACGGTGAAAGACAATCTAAAACAGATTGTTTATTTTCGAAGACTGAATCTTCTATCAGAAGAGTATCCGATGAAGCAGAAGTTTGATATTATATTCTGCAGAAATGTTATAATTTATTTTGATAGAGAAACGCAGAAGAAATTATTTGAGCAATATCATAAATATCTTAAAGATGACGGGTATCTGCTGATAGGGCACTCGGAAAATATAACAAGCATAACTGATAAATTTGTCTTAGCTGGAAGAACAATCTATAAAAAGGTGGTTTGATATAAGGTGCATGTAAATGCCAGACATAGACTGGGAAAGAATCTTAATATAATTTATCCGGGAGAATATTATATTACGGATAAAGATGAGTTGATCGGTACTCTTCTTGGGTCGTGCGTTTCGGTGTGTCTTCATGATCCTGAAAATCTGATCGGAGGCATGAACCATTTTATGCTCCCGGGAAAAATAAGTAAAAAAGATATTTTTAGTGATGATAACGCAAGATACGGGATAACAGCGATTAATGCAATTGTATCTGAAATTATTGAAAGAGGCGCATCGAGAAAACACCTCACGGCGAAAATTTTTGGAGGGGGCAATGTAATCAATTTTTTGAATATCAGCGGCAAACCGAGTTTAATCCCTTCGGATAATGTAAGAGTTGCAAAGCTGTTTATGGAAATTGAGGATATACCTATACTCGCTCTGGATGTTGGAGAGGATTATACACGGAAAATAATATTTGATGTCAATTCTGGAAAAGTCTATCTGAGAAAGATTAAAGGTGGAGTAGTGAATAATATTATTTCACAGAGAGATGAAAATGAACTGATTCAAAACATAGAAGAGAAAGAATAGAAAACAAAATGAGAAATTATATTATTCCCTGCCTGCAGAAGTAGGTTGGATAGAATATTTTTTATAAATTACAATCAGTGATTCGACATGATGAATAATACTCAATGATATTCCATTGAAGACGGGAATCCACTCCTTTAGAAAAAATGGATCCCCGCTTGAGAGAGGATGACAAATAGATTCAAAATATAGTTCTTGGTATCGAAATAATGCTGAGAGTAATTAAATTTTCAAGAGAGTGAGCTGTATGGAACAGAATAAAGTTAAAGTATTGATAATTGATGATTCAGCAGTGATGAGAAAACTTCTTACAGATATATTAACCTCTTCATCTCAGATAGAGGTGCTCGGAACAGCTATCGATGCAACTATCGCTGCAAAAAAAATTAATACGCTTAATCCGGATGTTATTACTCTTGATGTTGAAATGCCGGGAATGGATGGTATTACTTTTCTGCAGAAGCTGATGATAGCGAATCCGGTTCCGGCAATTATGGTGAGCTCTCTTACAGCAAATGGTACAAGTGCAGCTGTGAGAGCTCTGGAGATCGGAGCATTTGATGTAATAGGGAAACCGCACTCAGATAAACCTGAAAGCGCTTTAGAATTCGGAAGGGACCTTGTTGAAAAAGTTGTCGCTGCAGGCCATTCGAAAAAAAACATTAAGAAACGAGTTCCAGTAAAAATTGAAGTAGATCAGAAGTATTCAGCAGATGTTATTCTGTCAAAAGCTGAAATGGCAAATAAAAATAAACCAACTGATAAGGTAATAGCAATTGGTGCGTCAACAGGCGGAACCGAGGTTATAGATCAGATACTTGTAAGTCTGCCGACGGGATGTCCCGGAATAGTAATAACACAGCATATGCCTGAAAAATTTACCGAAGCTTTTGCCAATAGAGTAAATGGTAAATCAAAACTTTTTGTAAAAGAGGCAAAAGATGGTGACAGACTTCTTACTGACATCGCATTGATAGCTCCCGGCGGGAAGCATATGCTTCTTAAATCCGACCGTAACGGATACTGGGTTGAGATAAATGAAGGGCCGCCAGTAAACAGGCACAGGCCATCGGTGGATGTAATGTTCCGATCAGTAAGCAAATATGCCGGAGATTCAGCCGTCGGAATTATCTGTACCGGTATGGGGAACGATGGTGCTGCCGGTCTCCTTGAGATGAAAGAATCAGGTGCATATACAATTGCCCAGAACGAAGAGTCATGTATTGTATTCGGAATGCCGAAGGAGGCGATAAAACTCGACGCGGCAAAAACCATTACAGATGTTGATGGGATTATCAACTATATAAAGAAGATGTGCCACTAGGAGTGTTTTAAATTTAAAAATAGATACACCGGCTGTCCACTAAAGCCAACAGCCCTTGCACTCCAGATGGGAGCAAAGCTAAACTGTCTGCTCATTAAAAGCCACGAAATACACAGAATTCATATCTTCAGCCGGGAAAACAAAAGTTGAACTTGAAGAATTATTAATTGGAACTATTTCAAAAGAAGCTGTATGTGAAACAACCATTACCTTCGACAAAAAAACCTCAAAATCAAATATTTTTGAACTGCTATCATGAAGTTCCATAAACCTCAAAGTTATCACTTTATGCTTTAATAGCAGTTATAGGGCCGGATATAGTACTTGTAGTGAAGCTGATTGTAAAAGTATAAGTCCCATTGGCGTTATCAGTTAAGCCAGTAATGGTTATTGTATCGCTTGTAGTAGTACCGTTAAGATTGATGGTGCAGGGGAATGCACCGTTTGCAATGGTTGATCCAGTCCAGTATATTTTAAGGTTATTGCTTCCGTTTTTAATTCCGATTCCTACTCCAAGAGCACCTTCATAAATTACCGCAAGGCATGTTGGACCTGCTACTGTGCAATTTGCAAAACCGGTGTTGGCAAGATTATAGGATTTATTTACTGTTGTCATCCCTGTCCAGTTGCCTGGATCGATATATCCTGTAAATGAATCTTTGCTGGATGAGTCGTTGCAGGAAATCATTAATCCAGCAATAAATATTAATATAGTTAAAAAAGCGATTTTTTTCATTTTGGCTCCGGTGGAAAAATATAACATGTAATCTGTGCAATAATAAAAAAAGAATAAGTTGTGTAAAGAAAATAATCTGTCCGAAGACTCTCTTTTTGTTTTAATTTATGCTAATCTTTAGCTGATATTTTCTGTATCAGAATTAACTGAATAGAAGATGTTTTAAAACGTTGCAATATGGAACATATGGAAATGAAAAAGTTAAAATAATTTTAAAACGGATCCTATAATTTTTAAATTGCACTAATCGTAAAACTTATAATGTGAGAATATATCCTGTAAAAATATCAAATCATCAAATCCTGATTAAACTTTACCTTAAAAATATGCTTTTTTCTTGACTTACCTTTACTTTTCTGTATTATATACAATATAAACGAATCATCGAAGGAGCACTATTTTGAAAAAGTTATTTTTTATGGTTACTATATTTTTCATTTCAATATCCTCATCCTTTGCAGCATTTTTTGTTGAAGGGCAGGGGAATTATATGGCTACAGGTGAATTTAAGCCTGTTACCGGCTTTGAATTAGGACTGGGATTTGGTTTGACTGATGATGTGAATTTTCTGATAAGGGGTGCTGTTGCCGAAAATACAGAAAATTCCGGTCTTATAAATGAAACTAGATATGAGTATAGTTACGCAACCGGAGGTATTGAATACATACCCCCAATAACATTATTGGAAAAGTATAGAATCTACTGGAAAAATTCTATAAATGTCGGAATGTCAGAAGCTAGTTTTGAAATGACCAAAGTTGTGCCGAGTCTCGATGATAAAGAGACTGGAGTGATCACTTTATTCCGGACTGGACTTCAGTTTAATTTTACACAGGTTATTTCTCCGTATTTTGATCTTGGTTATCATAAATTTTTCCCTATTAAAGCAGGTTCTAAATTGAATATAAAAGGTTGGCAGATGGATGTGGGGGTGAGATTCTACGTATTTGGAAGCCGGGATTATGACACTGGATATTAATAAATCTGTATCTTTTTAGTATAAAGATATACATATAAAAATAAAAAGCTCAGGTGTTTCCTGAGCTTTTTGATGTTAAAAATTGACTTTTTTTAAAAATTGATTAAATTGTAAGTAGAGTCAAACGAAAGGATTTAAATGAAAAGCGGATTGAATATAGGATTAAAGCAGACTCAGAAACTGGTTATGACTCAAACTCTGAGGCAGTCGATTGAGATGCTTCAAATGACAAATCTTGAACTCTCCGAAATGATCTCACAGGAATTTCTGGAGAACCCGCTGCTGGAAGAGGTTTCCTCTTCACAGAGTGAGGATTACCTCGAAGAAAAATTAATAAAAAATCTTAATGGGGAAGAGGGTGATACTGGCGACTCGCCGGAGAAAGAGATATATGATGATCCGAACGAAAGCGGTGTAAACAAGAATTACGAGGATGGAGACAAAAACAGATTATTTATTGAAAATGCGGTAACAACCAAAGAAAGTTTAAAGGAACATCTTCTCTGGCAGGCGACAATGACCGCCGGGTCAGAAAAAGAGCTGGCTGTTTATGAGGAAATCATTACCATGCTTGATGATGATGGTTTCTTAAATAAAAAACTTTTTGACAGCGTTGACTCTGCAGATAAATCTGCTGTAATAAAAAATATTCAAAATTTTGATCCTGTGGGGTGTGCGGCATTTTCTATAAAGGAAACACTTTTTATTCAGGCATGTTACTATTTTCCTGAAGATAAACTTCTTCACTCAATTCTTTCTGATCACTTTGTCGATATAGAGAAGCTTGATTATACGAAGATATCTAAAGCTATGGGTATTCCTGAAGGTGAAGTTATAGAGAAGAGTAAAACTCTTCATAATCTGAATCCGTTTCCCGGAAGATCATATTCGGGCAGCGAATCCAGGTCGGTGGTTCCGGATGTTGAGGTGAAGCTTGTTGATGGAGAGATAATTGTAACATTAAATGATGACTGGATACCTGGAATTAAACTCAGTACGTATTATATTAATCTGCTTAAGAAAAAAAGTATAGATAAAGAACAGCGGGAGTATTTAAATTCACGGCTCCAGTCTGCAATGGCTCTTTTAAAGAATATATCATCAAGACGTGATACAATTCTGAAAGTTACTTCATCAATAATGAACAGCCAGAAAGATTTTCTTGAGAAAGGTCACGGTCATCTGAAATATCTTACCCATCATGACATTGCGGGAGAGGTTAATGTCCATGAATCAACTGTAAGCAGGGTTTCAAGCGGTAAATATGTACAGACTCCATGGGGAGTTTTTGAATTAAAATATTTTTTCGTTTCACGGCTTAAAAATTCCGGTGATAATGAAGATGATCAATCTTCAGATAAAGTAAAGGGATATATTCAGGAGTTAATCAACAGTGAAAATCCTGATAATCCTGTAAGTGATGAAGAGCTGGTTAACCTTTTAAAAGAGAAAGGGATTACTGTTGCACGAAGAACAATAGCGAAGTACAGGGATATTCTGAATATTCCTGCTTCAAATAAAAGAAAAAAAATTAACATGATTAAATCATAGGAGAGCTTATGAAGATTAAAATAACAGGAAGACACATCGATGTATCTGAAAGGCTCAAAGAGTATGCTGAAAAGAGAATTTTAAAGCTTGAGAAGTATTTTCAGCAGCTGATAGACATTCACCTGATTCTGTATATTGAAAAGCTGGATCATGCAGCTGAACTTGTAATTACAGGTGACTCAGTACAGTTTCATGCAAGGGAAAAAGCGGCAGACCTATATTCCGCACTTGATCTCCTTGTAGATAAAATGGAAACACAGATCGGTCGTTATAAAGAAAAAATTCAGTCAAGAAAGGGTCATGGTGCTGAATTTGATATTTCGTATGATTTTGAAAGTGAATTAGGAAAAGAGGCTGTTCTTACACAGGTAAGTAATAAACCAATCAATGATATAGAGGCCTTTTTGCAAATGAAAGTCGATAAAAAGGATTTTATACTTTTTAAAAAAGGTGTTGGGACAGTTGAAAGTGATGTGGATTATGCAAATAAAAACTATGCCGTAATTTACAAAAGCGGATCAATTTTCAAAATGGTTGAAATACCTTTTGAGAACAATAAAGGTGGTGATTTCCATATTGATACCTTTACGGAATATGAACTTGAAGTAAAAGATGAATCCGCATCTCATCCTAAAATTGATTTTAAAAAGGGGAGTTCATGCAGTATAGGGAAACTAACCCTGGATGAAGCTTTTGAATCTTTTGAAAAATCAAATGATATTTACATGCCGTTTTTTAATACAGAAACAAGATATTTCAACATTCTCAGCCGCAATGGAAAGAAATTAGAAGTACTTGTACCTGCATTCTAGTACTATTTACTCCTGCCGGAATTAATAATTCCGGCAGGAAAATTTCAAATTATCAAAAAGTATAAAACTATCAGAGCATCCATTCTACCCTCCATAATGCTGCTTTTAACCATTTTAACAAAATAAAAGTCTACTTTTACTATCCTTAAGACCACCTATGGGAGTTTTGGGAGACAATGCGCGAAATTCGAAAATTTAAGAATTTCTCAACTGAAATGACACTGGTATTCAGGGGCCATTTAATTTAATAAATTCTATTTTTTATTATATTTGACAGTTTTTTGCTGGAAAGAAATAGATATTGTAAGATACTTCTACCATGAGTAAACTAACATTAAGATATTTTATAGAAGGGATAGGGAGAATTGATCTCCAGCTTCGCCTTCTTGCCGGTGAAGGGGGGCTTGATAAGGAGATTAAATCGGGAGAGATTAATCGGCCTGGTCTTGCACTTGCAGGTTTTTTTGACTATTTTGCATATGACAGAATTCAGATTTTCGGTCAGGGTGAAACTGCGTTTATGAATCAGCTCTCTCATGAGCAGAAGATTAAAATTTATGATCAGTTTTTCAGTTATCCGGTATTCTGTTGTGTTTTTACATATGAATACAATCCGGATGATCTTTTTCTTGAATATGCAGAGAAAAGAAATATACCGATTTTTATCACTAAAAGAGGGACTACCCGGTTTATTACTCTTTTTGTTCATGTGATAGATGAAATTTTTGCTGAAAATGTAACTCTCCACGCAACTTTAGTGGATGTTTTCGGAGTAGGTGTTCTTCTAACGGGTAAAAGCGGAGTGGGCAAGAGTGAAACTGCGCTGGAACTTATAGAAAGAGGTCACAGGCTTGTCGGTGATGATATGGTCGTGGTAAAGAAGATTGATGAGTCCCTTCTTATGGGAAGCGGTTCTGAAATACTGAAACATCATATAGAAATCCGGGGAATTGGGATTGTAAATGTCCGTGAGATTTTCGGAATCAGATCTGTTAGAAATAGAAAACGTATTGAAATGGTGATACTTCTTGAAGAATGGAATTCGGCTACCGAGTATGACAGACTTGGTCTGGATGAAAAAAAATATACAATACTTGATATTGATGTTCCATATATAACCGTTCCAGTACGTCCGGGAAGAAATATCCCGATTATCATTGAAACAGCCGCTCTAAACCAGAGGCTGAAGAAAGTTGGAGTTAATTCCGCCAGAGAACTGGATGAACGGATTAAAAAATGGATTATCACCGAGGGTGGAAAGTAATGATTGAAAAAGATGTTGTCGTAAATAGTGATGCAGGAATTCATGCAAGACCTGCGATGATGATTGTACGTGAAGCAATGAAGTATCCATGTGAAATCACGCTGATAAAAGATAGTGTTGAAGCTGATGGAAAATCTATAATGTCAGTTCTTGGTCTTGCAATTATATCGGGATCAAAACTTACAATAAGAGCAAGCGGAGAAGGCGAGAATGAGCTTGTAGGTTATATACTCAACCTTATTGAAAATGATTTTAAAATCTGAGTAAAATTTAATATCTCTCCAGGAAGTTATTTTGTCATCGGACAAAAAAAAAATAAAAAGTGCTAATTCAATACAGGATATACTTTTTCTTGTCGGTATAATCGTGTTTTCATCAATATTGATAATCGGTTTATTTCCCGGAAGGCAGAATGCCGGGCTTGTGGACGAAAACTTTTTTATAACAACGATGATGACTATTCCTATTATAGCCGGTATTTACTTTATAGTTATGTCATTCCGCAGAAGCCTCAATACAAATTCAGTTGATATTACAGAAAGTATTAAGAAGAAAATTACTCTTTCTTTTGTTTTTATAGCAGTATTATCAGCCATGCCTATTGTAATTATTTCTAATAACTATTTTAATAACAGCCTTTCTAAAATGTTCAGCGGTAGAACAATGCAGGCATTGAATAAGTCGGTTGATCTTAGCCATGATACAAATTTTAGAATTGAGAAAGAGGTTAAATCAGAACTTGAAACAGTGAGATTTTTATTTGATAACTTTATGCTTATGACAGGCAAGGGGGATCTGGTTAAAATTACCGGTACTTATAAAAACTCCAACATTAAAATTATTTTTTTTAAGAATAACTATGGTGATCTTCAAATTATTGAAAATTATCAGCCCTCTATAAAAATAGACAACTTAAAACTTTATCAATTCTACAAAACGTCAGTACTGCCGGGAATAAGAACAGATAGAATTAAAATTAACGATAATGATATAATAAGCGGGATGTTCTGGTATTGGGATTTAATGGTTGTAATCTATCTCCCGATCCCTGAAGAAAACAAAGTGACAGAAAAATTATTTATAGAAGCCAGGGAAGATTATAGAAGAATTGAGAATCAGAAAGAGTACTTTGAAACCGGTACAGGTTCGTTTTTAATGTTGATCTCAATTGTTATTGTAGGCATAGCATACATTATAAGTGTTTATATATCCGGCAATATTACCAGTCCGGTCCTTGAGCTATCCGCTGCATCAAAGCAGATTGCCATGGGGAATAACAAATTGTTTATTGAGAAGAAAAGTGATGATGAAATCGGTGTGCTTGTTGATGCTTTTAATTCAATGGCGAGACAGCTGGATGAAAATCAGAAATTTATGTTCCAGAAAAATAAACTTGAAGCCTGGAATGAAATGGCAAGAAAACTTGTTCATGAAATTAAAAACCCTCTAACACCAATAAGATTATCTGCAGAGAGAATGAGGAAACTGGTTAAAGAGGGAAATCCCAATATGAATAATGCTGTTATTACAGGTTCTGAAACAATCATTATGGAAGTAAATTCGTTATTAAAACTTGTAAGTGAGTTTAATAACTTTGCGAGACTCCCTGTAAAAAAAGCCGAATTTTCAAACCTGAATAATTTGATTAAGGAAAGCATTCTTCTTTTTCATGGATACGATAGTGTCGAGTTTAATCTTATTCTGGATGAAAATCTATCTGACATTATGATTGACAAGGGTTTAGTAAGGCAGGCAATGAATAACATTATCAGTAATTCGATTCAGGCTTTTTCAGATAATGGATTGATTATTATAACTACTGATGTTGATGAATCCGGTTTATATCAGATTGTAAGGATTAAAGATAACGGCCCGGGGATTAAAGCCGATGATATTGATAAAATTTTTGAACCTGGATTTACCTTGAAAAAAACAGGTACCGGGCTAGGGCTTGCAATTGTTGAAAAAATAATTTTGGAACATGACGGGAAGATTTACTGTAGATCAAGAGAAGGTTATGGTGCCGAATTTATTTTAATGTTTCCTACTGAAAAAGGAGTAGTGTAATGGCCAGAATACTCATTATTGATGATGAAGAAAATATAATAAATTCCATGACTCCGATACTACAGGATGAAGGTCATGTTATTTTCTCCGGTAAAACGGGTGAAGAAGCATTGTCCTTTTTAAGGAAGAATGAAGTTGATCTTATCATACTTGATGTTTGGCTCCCCGATGCGGATGGTATAGAATTACTTGAACGAATAAAAAAAATGTATCCTGAATCGGCAGCTATAATGATAAGCGGACATGGATCTATAGACATAGCTGTCAGGTCTACCAGAATCGGGGCATTCGATTTTCTGGAAAAACCTCCATCACTTGACAGACTTGTGACATCGGTGAATAATGCCCTTGAGCAGGTTCGGTTAAGACGTGAAAATATTAAACTCAAAAAGAAATCATTTGTCGATGATGACATGATTGGAAATTCAAGTCATGTTAATGAGATAAAAGACATTATAAGGAGAGCTGCTAAAACTAACGCAAGAGTGCTCATAACCGGTGAAAGCGGTACGGGTAAAGAGCTTGTTGCTAAGGCGATTTTCCAGTTATCAAACAGATCTGATAAACCGTTTTTAAAGATGAACTGTGCGGCAATACCGGATGAACTTATTGAAAGTGAATTATTTGGACATGAAAAGGGCTCATTCACCGGTGCAGTAGGGAGACGGCTTGGTAAATTTGAACTTGCAGATGGAGGAACACTCTTTCTAGATGAAATCTGCGATATGAGTTTATCAGCTCAGGCAAAAGTTCTCCGCGTGCTGCAGGAACAGCAGTTTGAAAGAGTTGGAGGTAGCGAAACTATTACTGTTGATGTTAGAGTAATAGCAGCGACCAACGTTGATATACCGCAGGCAATAGAAGATGGAAAGTTTAGAGAGGACTTGTACTACAGGCTGAATGTGATCCCGATCCATGTTCCAAGACTCACGGAGAGAAAAGAAGATGTAGAGGTTCTTATCAATTATTTTGTTGAAAAGTTTTCTCAGGAACATGGTACTGGAAAAAAGATAATAACTGATGATGGGATGGAATTTCTTAAGCATTATCCATGGCCCGGGAATGTAAGAGAATTAAAGAATATTATTGAGCGTGTGGTTATAATGGTCTCTACAGAAGAAATTAAAGCTGAGGATATTAAAAAAAATATCGGATCTGGTGGTAAAGAGCAGCCCAAAGATGTAAATATTTCAACTGGTTCATTAAAGGATACCCGGGATAATTTTGAAAAAGAATATATTATAGCTTCATTAAAAAAGAATGAAGGAAATGTCTCAGTCACTGCAAGAGAGCTTGATATTGAAAGAACTAATCTACACAGAAAAATAAAACAGTATAACATAAATGTTGAAAAATTATAACACAGTTGAGTCTATCCTCCGCATTTTAAATGATAAGAGAATTATGAAGAATACTCTGCTTTACAGAGGCGATAAAGAATTAAACTTTCTCATCGAAATGCTTAAACCTGTATCTGATACAAAAAAAATTGTGACATTAAGAGAAACTGCTGCAGAGATCAATACTTCAGAATGTAATGTATGCCCGGATATAGTTGAACGAAAAGCTCCTTATGGATCCGGTTCCAACAAAGTGATGATAATTCTAAATGCACCTAGAATGGCAAATCGTATCGAGATTAGTATTCATAGAGCCGAATCTGTAGACTTGCTAAAAAAAATGATTTCTGCAATTGGTCTTGAGATGAAAGAGTGTTATGTTACAAATTTAATTAAGTGCGAAACAAGCAGCTCGATAATGAAACCGAGTGATATGGTCAAAAATTGTACAAAAGTTTTGCAGAGAGAAATAGAGGTACTAAAGCCTAAGCTTATTATTGTTCTTGGAGATATTCTTCCACTTCAGGGAATAATAAATTCAAGCAAAGGGATTACTTGGTTTAATACAGAACATACTATATCTCTTATAAAAAATCCTGAATTAAAACGTCCTGCATGGGAAACTTTAAAACTGGTAAGGAAAAAATTTCTGGAAATTAGTAATGACGAGCAATAAAATCCCCGTTGAGGGTGCTGCTGATATATATTTAAATACCCCTGTTAACAGATCTTATACGTATAAAATTCCTTCACATATGCATATTGTTCCAGGGATGCGAGTTGTTGTAAACTTTGCAGGTAGAGAAATGACTGGATTTGTTTCTGGCGTACATAGTAATTTCCCGGAAGGTATAGAACTCAAAGATATTATTTCTCAGATTGATGATGAACCAATTTTTGATCAAAGGATTCTAAGACTTGCAGAATATATATCTGAATCATATATATCATCAGTCGGAGAAGCTTTAAGCAAAGCACTGCCCTCGGGTGAAAGTTCCAGGTCGAGACCTCGAGCATCAAGGGTACAGCATATTCAGAATAGTGGTATAGTCCTGACAGAAAAACAGAAGGAAATTTGGGGAAAAATTAAATCATCAGAAAAAGGTGCGCATCTGATATTCGGTATAACCGGAAGCGGGAAGACTGAAGTGTATATGACAGCTGCGATTGATGCAGTTTCAAAAGGGTTGTCTGTTATATATCTTGTTCCGGAAATTACTCTCTCGTCACAAATCCATGAAAGATTATACAAAGTATTTGGTGAAAACCTGGTAGTTTATCACAGTCACTTAACGCAGAATCAGCGCCTTGCCAATTGGAAGAAGTTTTACAAAGGTGAGGCGATGATTGCAGTTGGAACAAGATCTGCCGTTTTTCTCCAGTGCCCGAAACTCGGATTGATAATTGTTGATGAAGAGCACGACTCATCGTATAAGGAGCAGAGCTCTCCGAGATATAATGCAAGGAGAGTAGCCTTTTACCGGTCAGAGATTGAAAATGCAACTCTGTTACTCGGTTCTGCTACTCCATCCATAGAAACTCTTTATGCCGCCGAACGAGGTAAGATTGAGCTGCATAGACTTGAAGAAAGATATGGAGAAGGAAAGCTTCCTGTAATAGAAATTGTAAAATTAAAAGACAACAAAGAAGAGATTACTCCACGTTTGAAAATGTTTACCAACAAGGCCATAAAGGATGGGAAACAGGCTGTTTATCTTCTGAATCGAAGAGGGTTCGCGCCCTTTGTGTTATGTGGTAATTGCGGATCGGCAGTTGAATGCCCTGACTGCAGTATCGGAATGAATTTTCATCGAGGGAAGGGGATGCTTTGTCATTATTGCGGGTATTCTTCAGATGTTCCTGTAAAATGTTCAAAGTGCGGTTCGGAGGAAATTCTGAAACTCGGGTCAGGGACACAAAAGATTGAAGAACTTATAGCAAAAGAATTTCCCGATTACAGAATTTTCAGACTTGATCAGGACAGTGCAAGAAAAAAAGATGCAGTTTATGATCTTCTTGATATGATGCGTAAACGTGAAATCGATATACTTCTCGGGACCCAGATGATTTCCAAGGGATTTGATTTTCACGGAGTAACTGTTGCAGGGATAATTATGGCTGACATCGGTCTTAATATGCCTGATTTCAGGGCTACAGAAAAAATATTTTCTCTATTAATGCAGCTTTCAGGAAGATCCGGACGTGGAGAGAGTGCTGGCCGGGTTATTATACAAACCCTTAATGATGAGCATTTAATATATGAATATCTGAAAAAGCAGGATTATCTGGGTTTCTACAGGGAGGAGCTGAAAATCCGCAAGCTGATGAATTATCCCCCATTTTCAAGGCTTGCAAGAATTGTAATTCGTGGAAAAGAAGAAGAGATTGTCGGGAAAAATGCTGAACTGCTTGCAGTTGATTTTAAAAAAACAGGGGCAGATAAATATCCTCAAATTATAGTGCTTGGACCGTCGCCGGCACCTCTGTCAAAGATTGGGGGTAATTATAGATTTCATATTATTATGAAAAGCAATAGATTAAATGATCTCACTATGTTTATAAAAACGGTTCTTGATTCTTTTAAATCAAAAGCCGTATATATTGAGATTGATATTGATCCTGTGGATATGCTGTAAAATGTAATTGTAGCCAATGGCCTGATGAGTACTTATAAACTGGTGGTAAAATAAATTTCACCACCAGTTTATAAGCAGTCCCTTATTTTTTTAATTTTATTTTGAAAGTTCAGAATCAATTATACCTTCAAGAAGTTCTCTTGGCGGGACCCCTACGATTTTTCTTCCTGAAATGAACAGTGTTGGCGTTGCTTCAATTTTTATTTTTTCTGCAAATTCAATATGTCCGGAAATCTGTTCTTTACCACTGCTGCTATCCAGAAGCATTTCGAACTTCTGTTTTGATGAAGCATTTATCCTAAATTGTTTTTCCACCTCAGCGAGATTTTTCAAAATATTTTCTTTTTCAAATCCATCGTGATAATTGTTATAGTTAGAGAAGTGAACATAGAAATAATCTTCAAAAAAACCGGCTTCAGCTGCAGCATACATGGATTTGGATGCAAGACAGGAATTCGGATAAACAGAATCATCAACATACTTATTACAGGTTGAATCCAGTGGATAGTGGTAATAAATTATCTGAATTTTATTTTTATATTTTGCTAAAATGAATTTCTCCATCTGATAGAGTTTATAACATGCTGAACATAGAAAATCATTAAAAATATAAATTTTAATCTTTGCGTCTTTTTTGCCAATTGTAAGATTACTCTGCGGAAATTCCAGATTCTCCTGTTTCTGACTGTAAAAGTTTGAAAGCAGCTTGGACTTCTGTACATCCGGGGTCTTATTAATTCCTGATTTCATTTTAATAATATTTGCACTGGTAAATATCGCAAAGGCGAGAAAGAAAACAAAAAGTATAGAAAGTGATAGTGATACTTTTTCATCGGAATCCGCAGGTTTAAAAAAATCAATTAGGGATTCTTTTATGTTTGTTAAATTGAAAAAGTTTTTTGCGAAGAAGAAAATTGTTATAAAAAGAAAAACATTTATAATATATGTCATAATACATAAAGAGCAAATCTCACCGATCTTGATCATTAAAACGCCAAGTATTACATCGGAAATCAGTCCGGCAAGTACAAGAGGAAAAATAAAGCCGCATAGAACTTTATAGTATTTATCCTGAGCGTAATCCGCAATCAGTATAAGGAATGTTATGAGGATGAAATATAATAAACCGAAAGCCGCAACAGGAAGGCCAAATATCATTGAGTATCCGGATTGTCCCACAGCGATGCAGGGATTTGAAAATCCCTTTCCGCACGAAAGAAAACCCATTTCAAAATCAGGGAAGTAGTGCTGGTATAGAAGCAGTCCGGAAATCAGTACTCCGGCAACCGACAAAAGAAGCATTGAATTGATATATTTTTTCACTTTATTCATCCTTAACTTTTAGTTCTATTATCTGACCGCATAAGCGCAGATTAAACTTTCCATCACTGCTCTCTTCAAGTCTTTCAAGAATATTGAATGATGGTGATCTCTTGAATTTTGCCGGCATTGAGGAATTTTTAATTTTACAATATAGTGCATTATTTTTTTTGCAATAGAGAGTGTTGCAGTTTAGTTCTTCTGTTTCACCGGAAGATAGATTAAGGGTAATTTTTTCGAAGTCCCCGAATCCGTCAAAAGTTACGCCAGTTACAAAATATGGAGCATCTTCAACTTTTATAGGATATGTGTAATCACCATAATGAATAACATATTCCCCATCTGATGTTATGTTAACTGATCTGCCGAAGAAACTGATTATTTTTTCGTTGATAAATTTTTCACCGTTGTGGTGCCAGATGCCCTCTTTATCTATTAGTATTTCATCGATCCCGGCATTTGATGCAATAAGTTCTTTGATGTACTCGGGTATCTCGGGTAGTTGAGTATCCATATTTTCTCCTAAACTCTGATAAACGGATCGGTTAATTTTCTGTACTCCTCCAGTGCAAACCGGTCGGTCATACCTGCAATAAAATCAGTAACGGTTCTGATTAAACCGTTTTGCTCAATCTCTTCCTTGTATCTTTCAGGAAGAGTATCAGGATGTTCAGTATAAATCTGGAAAAGTTCATTTATTACCTTTTGTGATTTTAAAGACATCCGTGTTACACGGTAGTGCTGATACATGTTTGTTCTAAGAAATTTTTTCAGTTCGTTGTTTGCTTTTTTTACATCATTTGAAAAGCCTGCAAGTTTTGAAGAAGCTGTCTTAACATCTTCATATGATGTTATATTGCCATCATTGATATTTTTTATTGTAGAATTTATCAGATCAGTTACGAGAAGATTTATTATAGTCCGGATGATTTCCCTTGCCGCAGCTTTTCTGGATTCGGGAAGCGGTCTGCCGTATAATTCTCTTGCAAGCTCCCACATATGAAGTTTAACAACACCTTCATAATCTAAAAGTCCCGATGCAATTCCGTCATCAAGGTCGTGGTTGTTGTATGCAATTTCATCCGCAAGATCAATAATTTGAGCCTCAAGTGATGACTGCTCCTCCGGGTGGAAATCGGAGGTTTCAGGTCTGTCGTATGTACCGGAATGTTTAATGATCCCTTCACGGGTTTCCCATGTCAGGTTAAGACCGTCGAAGCTTGAGTATCTTTTTTCCAGAACTTCCACTACGCGGAGACTCTGTCTATTATGTTCAAAGCCTCCGTGATCTTTTAGAAGTCTATCAAGTTCCTTTTCTCCAACATGACCGAAGGGGGTATGTCCCAGATCATGTGCAAGTGCAATGCTTTCAGCCAGATCCTCATTAAGTCGAAGCGCCCTTGATACGGCTCTTGCAATCTGCGCAACCTCAATGGTGTGAGTAAGCCGCGTTCTATAATGATCTCCTTCATGGTTCACGAAGACCTGTGTCTTGTACTCTAGTCTTCTGAATGCTCTTGAATGTATTATACGTTCTCTGTCGCGCTGATATTCAGTACGGTATGCGTGGCTATCCTCGGGATGTTCTCTCCCTCTTGTCCGGGAGGAATGGGCTGCGTATGATGCCAGATTTGATTCTTCGAGGTTCTGGAGGAAATTTCTATCTGCGTTTATCATCTTTGTTTTTCCAGCTCACCTTCATATGCCTGGACAGCAGTTTTTCTGTTGATACGCATCTCTTCATTCGATGGATCTTCTTCAATGCCGCGTGTGAATGCCTGAACTGATTTTTTATATTCTTTCATCTGATAATAACTTTTACCCATATTGTTATATGCTTCAGCTGTCATTTTATTGTCGCTTGATGATTTAATCGATTGGTAAAATGCTTCAACTGCCTTGCTGTGCATTTCTTTCCTTGCATAGATTATTCCAAGAGCGAGGAGCGCATCCGAATCATCGGGCTTAAGCAGCAGCGCCTTCTGTATCATTTTGACTGACTTGTTGAGGCTTTCATCGTCATTGCGCTCACCGGATGAAACTATAGCAAGATTTATCATAGCTTTTCTTGAGAGATCAGTTGACTCTCCAGCTTCGACTACTTTTGAGTAGGCTTTACTTGCATCGGCGTAATCTTTATGTTTGTGATAAATTGTTCCAAGTTTGAAAAGGGCTTCCTGATTGTCGGGCCACTTGTGAGCTATTTCCTGATACTCTTTCTCCGCCTGATCGTTGTAACCCTGCTCGTAGTAGTAGTCAGCCATGGCAAGTTTCGCTTTAATGTTTCCGGGATTAATCTGCGCAGCCTTTCTCCATGAGTTTATAGCCATTGCAGATTTGTCAAAATGTTTGTAGGCAATTCCAAGATTGTAATATGCAAGGTCATCGTTGTCTCTTATTGCAATGGCAGATTCGTATGCTTTAATGGCATCTTCAAATCTCTGTCCGTCATCAAGAATGTTTCCCATGTTAAGATATGCGATTCTAGCGTTTTCAGTTGCAGGCTGAATCTGTGTCACTTTTCTGTATGAGTCATATGCACGTTCAAGATCACCTTTAGAATAATATATCTCGCCGATGCGTGAAAGAATCTTTACATTTCGGCTTGATGTCTCCAGAACTTTATTGTATGATCTTAAGCTTCTATCGTAATCCTTCATGGAGAAGTATGATTCACCTATACTTTCAAGAAGCGCCATATCTCCCTGACCCAGTCTTTCTGACTCTTCCAGTTCTCTGAGAGCTTCAGCATTTTTATTCTGTCTTAAATATGCCACTGCAAGATTGTAACGGCCAATCGGATCCTGCGGACGAAGGTGAGTAGCCTGAACAAGATATTTTTCAGCCAGGTCAAACATGTTGCTTTCCAGGAATTCAGCCCCGAGGCGCGAGTATGAGTTATATGCAACATCGCCGATCTTATCCGAATCAGCAGCCTTTTTTAAAAACTCAAGAGCCGGAAATCTCTCTCCTTTTTTAAAGAGAGCCAGTGCCATGTTGTACAGAAGGGCCGGATTATTGCTGTCAATCTTTAGAGCTTTTTCATAATATTTTATCGCTTCATCCCAATTTGAAAGTTCATAGTTTATGTTTCCAAGAAGTATAAGAGGGTTCACATCACCGGGAATCATCTCTGAAGTTTTTTCTGCGAACTTCACCGCGTTGTTGTAGTCTCTTTTTTTCCTGTATGTCCTTGCCAGATTAAGATAAATTTCCGGATTATTTTCGTCGTAGTTTTCAGCTCTCTGGAAGTAGCTGATAGCATTATCGTATTCACCTTTCCGGTCTGCAATAATTCCCAGATAGATAAGAGCGATGGCTTTATCCTTCGGAACGGCTGTGGATTCAACAACATCTGTAAATTCAGTAATAGCGTTGGGAATATAACCGCTGTTGTAGCTTGCAATTGCTTTTTTAAGCTGAGGGTTCTCGGTCTGAAAAGGGGTGAGTAGTTCTTTCCCCTGCATTACGTCACTCCCCGGCAATAGAGCGTTGTTCCCGGATGGGAGTTTTCCAGGTCTGTTATAGAAGAAGCTGATTATTAAAAGACCGGATACAAGTGACACTGCTGCCAGTGACAGTATAATTATTATATATTTCTGTCTGGCAGGCATCGGTTCTTTTTTTACAGTTTCAATCTGAAATGTTTCAATTTCATTGATTCTGTTTTTTTCGATTTTAGTATCAAATTCGGAATTGTCCGGACGGTTTCTTCCAATCTTCACAAGGTTTATCAACCCTCCCTGAGTTCATGTTTCTTTACTGCATCAAGAATTCCGTTTATAAACTGGCCGGAGTTTTCTCCTCCGAATGTTTTTCCAAGATCGATGCACTCATTGATTGTTACTATAGCAGGTATATCTTTTATAAAAAGCATTTCATATATTGCAAGTCTGAGAATTGATTTGTCGATAACGGCTATGCGTTCAAATTTCCAGTTTTTTGAATAGGTTGTTATAATTGAATCGAGTTTATCAATCTGTGCGATGGCACCCTGTATAAGTTCAACTGCAAATTTTTCAGATTCTCCGGAAATCTCCCCATCAAGCCATTCAAACTCTATGATATTTTCCACGGTTGATTTTGAGACCTCATACATATAAAGTCCCTGTAGAGCATGTTCTCTTGCTTTGTGTCTCTGTCCCATCAGATAATCTGTTTAAAAAGATTTGTCATTTCTATGGCAGACATCGCTGCATCAAACCCTTTATTCCCTGATTTGGTGCCGGCTCTTTCTACAGCCTGTTCAATAGAATCTGTTGTCAACACACCGAAGATAACAGGAATCTCAGCCTTAAGACTCAGCTGTCCCACGCCTTTTGTAACTTCAGCTGATACATAATCAAAATGAGGAGTGGCGCCTCTTATCACGGTACCGAGACATATCACTGCATCAAATTTTTTGGACTGCACCAATCTTGTTGCGGCTGCGGGAATTTCAAAAGCACCGGGAACCCACATTACAGTAATATTGTCGTCATCAGCATTATTCCTTTTGAGGCAGTCAACAGCTCCGCCTAGAAGTCTGCTTGTAATAAATTCGTTAAAACGGGAAACTACGATACCGAACTTAAGGCCCGTCGCGTCAAGTTTTCCTTCAATTGTTTTCATATAGGTAATCCTTGTAAATATTCTTTATTTTCATTTAAATCTAATAATTTCAGTATTTAATTGCATGCTTATTTATTAATAGATGCAGCCCTAAAAGCATTGCAGTCAAGCTTTTTTTGAGGTTATTGCGGCATGGCAGGGGGCAATGATTTTTGCCACCTGCCATGATTAATGCTATGTTATTTTCCGCCCGCCATGGCCTTCTGAACCATGTCAAAAATCATTTTCATCTGGGGATTTATGAGTGCTGCATAAAGACTATCCTGCCAGTTTTCATTATCGAGTCTCCATCTCATTTGTGAAGCTATGGGGTAGCGCAGGCAATATTTCAGGTTTGTAAAGGCGTGGCCCGGCTGATCCCACCAGTAACAGACTTTTTTCTTTGCTGCTTCAAGAAGTTCTGCTTCAGGTACTAACTGATCAACAAAGCCGAGTTCTTTTGCTTTTTCAAAGGTGTATTTTTCTCCATCGTACATAACATCTCTTACAAGTTTGTTTCCGTTAAGGCCGGATCTTACAAGTTCCATTTCTGCTATAGTAAGGGAGAGGCCTATTTTAGTTTCAGTCATCCCCATTTTTGATTTGGGATTGTCGGTTGCTATTCTGTAATCGCATCCCATTGCAACAATAAATCCGCCGGCTGTACAGTGTCCGTTAATAGCAGCGATAACAGGTTTTTTACATGTAAATATTTCGTAAAGCATCTCCTCTTCAACATTGAAGAATCCGAGAACATCTTCCTTTGTTTTAAAACTTACAAATGTCGGGAGGTCAAAACCTGAACAGAAAAATTTACCTTCTCCGGTAAAAATAAGACCTTTAATCGTGTCATCTTCGTTTACTTTTTTTACGGCATCCCTGATCTGGCAAAGGCTTTCGAAAGTCATTGCATAAGTCGGGGGATTGTCGAATTTTGCAATTAGTATATTATCTTCGATAATATGTTTGACCATGGCATTACTCCTTTTTTTTCTATGGAACGAATGATTAAGATATTTTATTTAGATTACTACTGTTAATCCCTAATAAAGAATAACTTAATTTTTATACAAGAAAAAAACAGATTTTGATATCTTTTATGTGAAATGATAAGCTGTTATATGGAGTCTGGAGAAGAGTTTTTTTAGAGTAATGGATTTATCATTTAAGTAATTTCTTTTATGGTTTCTGGCTATTAATTTTCTCCATATGTTCCGGTCGGGGATGAATGGAGAAAATTATCAGATGACAGTGTTTTATATATCATCAGATAATTTCAAAGCAGAAATTAATCAAAAAACAGTTTATGACGGAGTGATCATCACATAACGTATGAAGAGAAAGTTTTTAAAAATGAACTATAATAATTCGATAGATAATTCTTTAAACTTATCTTTTAAGTCACTGTTTGCAGGAAAAAACGATTTACCTTTATCGTTCTCAATAAAAAAAGATGGATCCCCTATTTTTAGCAATTCCATAAATTCAGATTCTTTTATTTGCGATGTATAGCGGATTAGATTGTTACGCTTTTCCTGATAAAGTATTTTTATACCGGAAAGCGGAAAATATTTCTCACCTGAAACAAAACCTGCGGTTTTAAGATCTGGTTCTTTAAGGTCGTTATAGAAATGTGAAAAATTTACAGTAGCAAAACCCTCTTTTCCTTTAATTTTACGGAATGTTATATCTATAGATATTTTAGAATCTGAATTTTTTAAAGTTGTAGGAAAAACAAAATACTGCAAAACTCCCTCTCCAACATAAAGGGTTTCAATTTTTGGTCCGGTTACACAGCTGCCTAATAAAAGTACTGCTGCTAAAAGAAATAATGAAGTTGTTTTCACTTTAATTATAGTCCTGGATAGAATGATTTTAAAGAGAGCCTCACGAGAGACTCTCTTTAAATAAGTACTACTCACCTGATACGATTGTATCCATACTTCTGTAGAAATTCAAAATATTTGTATACTTGATATCAACAGTGGATATTTTTGAAATTCCACCATTTTTTGCCGCTTTGTAAATACCTGCATCATTACTTATCGGGAAAATGAGTATATAAGCGATTTGAGATTGTCCCATTTTGCTGCCTACAGGATTGCTTGTTGCTGCGAAAGGAACTGTTGTTGAGCATGAAATAAGTGCTAGTGCCATTGCACTGCAAACGATGGTTAAAATAATTTTTTTCATAAAAACCTCCATAAATTTTTTTAAGCATAATAGGGTTTTTTATAGTGTCAATTATTATTTAGTGCATATGGTGAAAAAAACTATCAAAATTTATATTAACGAAATAATGTAAAATATAGATATTTAAAATAAAATTTACAGTTTTTTTTGAACTTCTTTCGGGAGAAGAACTTTTGAATTGTACGTGAGACTATAATAACTTATATTATATTTTCGAACAATTTAAGTTTTGTAAGATGGATACAAATTCTAAAAAATATTGATCAGTTTATTTTACAAAATTCTACTGATGCCGGGAATTTTTTTTATAGTCCAGCTTATAAAAAAAGTTGTAATAACTGATAAAGTAGCGACTATCATGAATTTCCCTAATGCTCCCCCAATCTGAACTTTGTCCAGCGAGTATTGAAAAAACAAAACTACAGGAAAATGAAAAATATAAACAGCATAAGTTGCCGATGCAATATTATCCAGAAACTTATTTGTAAAATTAAACCTCTTTCTGAAAAATGTAATCAATCCCCAGCTTACTGTGACAGCAAGTATGCTTTCATAAACAGGCCAGCTCTTCCAGATAATCCGGATTAAACTATCCGGGAGCATGAGAGAAACCCAGACTATTGAAGAGAGTAAAAGACCTATAGTTAAAAACACTCTCCCCGAGTTTTCTGAAATTTTAGTAATCCAGTCATTCCGGTATGCAATGATACCGGTAGTAAACATCAAGAAATATTGTGGAAGGTGAGCCGGCTCGGATTGTATAAAACCTAACAGCCCTGTCCATCTATCAATGGGATACCATATTCGAACAATCACTGTAATTATGATAATAAGTAATGTTATAACAGTTATCATTATTAAAGGATTTGTTTTAAATTTTAAAGTAAAACTTTCGCGTAGTAAACTCCGCAGTAAAAAATATAAAATTGAATAAACGAGAAGGTGTTCAACAAACCATAAATGTCCGAAATTCATTTCCGGAAAGCCTATTGATGGTTTAAACCACTCCGGCATTCCCCCTATACCGAAAAATATTTTAAAATAATAATCACTGAATGATAAAGGATGATTACCGCTGTAGTTGATGTAATAAAAAAACATCTCAAGCGGCTGCATGATCAAAAGTGCAAAAAGAAGAGGGATTCCGAATCGAAGTAATTTATCTTTTATGAATTCTTTCCCCCCTTTCCGTTCGTATGAACCCGGAAAAAAATATCCCGATATAAGAAAAAAAAGTCCCATGAAAAATGCTGCATTGACGCCGAAAAATCTTCCCAGCCAGATAACACTCTCATGTAAACTGCTCTTGTATTGCCAGAATCCACCGGTGGGACCATAGGCCTGGCCGGTATGATGAAAAATCACAAGAACGATAAGAAATATTTTAAGGTTATCCAGGAAGTATAATCTGCCGGTGTTCTGATTGTTATGAACTGATAGTTTCGATTTCATTTTATCTCCTGAATAAGTCTTACGGTAAGATTGCATTAAGCATGTTTTTTATTAACTGAACCCGGTGAGTAAAATGTCAAAATATTTTTAATATATTTCACTACTTATAAACGGGTACAAACATGATATGTTCTCAGTGTTTGATAATGTTATATTAATGCTGAATCGAGTATGTTTCAATTTTTTTTGAAATATATAGAATGGATCCGGATTAGTTTACTATAAATTATCTGATAGGGGGTAATATGATAAAATAAAAGGGGCCGTTCGGAAACTTTGTTCTTTAGATTGAATTAGAACAAAACTTGTTCCGGACAGCCCGCCGGGTGGAAGACTTTTATTTTAAAAGTCCCTTAATCTTCATGCTTTCAATAATAATTCTTGCAGCCTGGTCCACTGTATGATCAGCATTATTTATTATAAGCTGATAATTATGAGGATCAGCAACATCAAACTTCAGATACTCTTTTAGATATGTATCTCTCTGTCTGGTTTTTTCAGCTATAAGTTTTCCTGCATCCTGTTTTGAAATATTCATTTTTTCAACAATAGCATCAGTTCTCCAGCCAAGCGGAGCCACCAGTCTTACGTTATATCCGTTTTTTATTGAACGTGTTATAATGTTTGAACCTCTACCTACAATTATTACGTTTCCATTTAGTGCAAGAATTGCGATAGTTTCGGCGAGTTTTTTATGAACGGATACCTGCGTCGGGAATGAGCTGAAAGAAGTCTGCAGAAGATTTGTTAAACCGCTTCTGGCAGTGCCGGTTAAAGTTTCAGCTAAACTTGAAGAGAGTCCCATGTCGTCCATAACTTTATCAAGAAGTGTTCTGTTGTATGCTGCCCACTCCGGTTTCTGTTTTAATTCGGTGTTGAAAATTTCAGCAAGTCTTTTTGCTATATCATATCCTCCGCATCCATACTCTCTTGATATAGTTATAAACGGAAGCCGGTTGCTTTTTTCAGGAGTAGCAAGTTTTTCCTTCTGTTTTTTCCAGTAGGTAACCTGTGCATTGATATATTTATCCATTGAATTTGGCATACAATCCTCCTTTTACTTTCGGGCAGATAGCCCATATAATACCTGATATAATAATACTGAAAATAGAAATAATTTCAAGTCTGTATTCAAACATTTTTAGAAAAATTGGAATAAAAAAGATTTTTTTAATAGGCTATTTGTCCGGTTTTACTTGTTGACAAATTTACGATAATAATCCTTATATACCTTAACGGTAAGGTATATAAGGATTATGTCAATTAAACATATTATTCTAGGTTCATTGATGAATGGACCTGCACATGGGTATTCACTCCGCTCGGGACATGTTCTGAAAATTATGGAGGAGTTTGGAATCAATGACGGGCAGCTCTATCCTCTTTTAAAGAAGATGACCTCTGAGGGTCTTATCGAAAAAGAGATTGAGTACCGCGACTCGGGCCCGAACAGGCATAATTATAATATCACAAAAGCTGGAAGAAGTGAATTTATTGAATGGCTTAAGGGAAGCGATGAAGAGGAGAAGGGGTTCCGGTATGAAATGATCCGGAAGGATGGATTTCTTAATAAGTGTATGTATTTAGCATTCCTTGAGAACGATTTTTCATTGGTAAAGATCAGCAGGCAGATTAGTGAAACTGAAGCGACCATTGAAGATTTTAAAAAAGCATATGATGATATGAAAAGCCGTAACTTTGACTCTGTACACCTTCTGATTGTTAAATACTGTGTTATGAGTCAGGATACCCGCTTAAAATGGCTTCTGGAGCTTAAAGAGGAGTTCAGCGGTAAAGTAAAAGTGAAGGCTAGGAAAAAATAATCTGCTGAATGCTTCGACAGGCTCAGCATGACAGGAGACAGCCGAAGCATAAAACATTTCAAGTGCAGCGTGATAAATGACATGTCACCCTGAGCTTGTCGAAGGGTGTTTAAATACATTATTTTATTCAGCCTGGTAAATTAAGAGTTTGTATCGATTTTGAATTATGCGTGTTAAAATAAAAGCAAAGGGGGATGAGTATGGGAAAATGGCATAAAACAGGTTGTGTTCTCTGTGCACAGAACTGCGGTCTTGAAGTTGAGGTTGAGGATAACAAAATTGTAAAAGTTAAAGGGGATAAGGATAATCCCAGAAGTCAGGGTTATGTATGCCGTAAGGGAATGAATATTGCGTTTCACCAGCATCACGAAGACAGGCTGAAGTATCCTCTTAAACGGACTGATAAAGGTTTTGAGCGGATATCCTGGGAACAGGCAATTGAAGAGATAGCAGCGAAGCTTAAAGATATAGTTGAGAAAAATGGTCCAAGGTCTTACGCATACATGGGCGGCGGAGGGCAAGGTTGTCACTTCGAGGCAGCATCGGGCATGACATTACTGAGATCGATAGGATCGAGATATTATTATAACGCACTAGGCGCGGAGCTCACGGGAATATTCTGGGGATATGGAAGAGCCACCGGCAAACAGTACAAATTTTCAATTCCGGATGAGCATAACTGCGATATGCTTGTAGCTATCGGATGGAATGGCATGGTGAGCCACCAGATGCCTCGTGCGCCGCTCTTTTTACGTGAATTTTCAAAGAATCCGGACAAACTGCTTGTAGTTATTGATCCGCGAAAATCTGATACAGCTGCGGTTGCGGATGTACACCTTGCAATAAAGCCCGGTACAGATGCTCTCCTCACAAAAGCGATGATTGCCATTGTTATCAATGAGGGGTGGATAGACGAAGAATATCTGAAAAATCACGTAAATGGATATAATGATCTCAAAGGCTGGTTTGCAGGTTTTGATGCTAAAGAAGCTGTTGAATTCTGCGAGCTTGATTATGAGCAGGTACGCGAAGTATGCAGACAGCTGAAGATAAGAAAAGCATGCTATCATCCCGATCTCGGTGTTTATATGAACCGGCACAGCACTCTGACAACATATCTTGAAATAATTTTGTTTACCATTACCGGTAATTTATGTGTACCGGGAGGGAATGTCATCCCGGGATTTATCATGCCCATAGTTGGACACTCTGATGAGCGGGACGAAAAAACATGGCGAACGGTTGAAACAGATTACCCTGCTCTATGCGGGATATTCCCTCCAAACGTTATGCCTGAAGAGATAATGAGCAGCAAACCTGACAGACTGCGCGCCGTTATGTGTACGCAGAGCAATCCTCTCCGGTCATTTGCAGATACCACGGCTTACGAGGAGGCATTCTCCAAACTGGAGCTTCTGGTGGTTTGTGAACTTGCAATGACAGAAACAGCAAAATTTGCGCATTATATTCTACCGTCACGATCGGGATATGAATCGTGGGATGCAACTTTTTTTCCGATGACCTGGCCTGAAATATATTTTCAGATGAGGCGACCTATAATTGAACCGGAAGGTGAGCCCCTTGAATTGGGCGAAATACATATGCGCATTGCCGATAAAATGGGATTTATCCCTGAAATTCCTGAATCGCTATATGCTGCGGCAAAGGAAAACAGGTTGAAGTTTGGAATGGAGCTTATGAATTACGGAAAGGAGAACCCTTCTGCACTTAAAGTTATGCCGTTTATTGTGGCGAAAACTCTAGGCAGGGAGATGGGGTCGGGAAATCTCGCAAACCTCTGGGCTATGCTTATGACTGCTCCGGGTAGTTTTAAAAAGAGCGCTGTACGAATAGGATTCAATAAGGGACCGCTCCTTGGTGAAGAGGTATTTAAGGCAATAATGGATCATCCGGAAGGCCTATGGATAGGCAAATCGGATCCGGATGATAATTTCTCTGATATCACTCATGAGGATGAAAAGCTGAATATATTCATCTCCGAGATGGAGGAATGGCTTTCGGAAATTACAGTAGAACTGGAGAGGAAGGATCTTGCGCTTCAATCGGAATTCCCGTTTATCTTATCATCGGGTAGACACATACCGGTAAATGCCAATACTCTTATGCGGAATCCGGCCTGGAATGAAGGTAAGCGCGCGTGCACATGCATTATGAATCCTGTTGATGCTGAAAAGCTCGGGCTTAAGGACGGTGATATCGTTAAAGTCTCAACCGAAGCCGGATCAGTTGAAGTTGAACTCGAAGTGACAGAACAGACATGTAAGCGTTATGTTATGATACCACACGGATTCGGTCTTGAGTTTCAGGGTAATACATATGGAGCAAATGCGAACAGACTAACCAAGAGCACTCACCGTGACAGGTTCGCTGGAACTCCATTTCACAGATATATCCCATGTAAAGTTGAACCGGTTAAGTAAGAGTAAGAGAGATTAAAATGAATTTGAAAAATGAGAATACCAAAGCCGTGGATATATCTTCGATAACAAAAGATTTTACGGTTAAAGTTTATGATCTCGATATTAACTTTTCATCCTCCATGCCTGTGATCTGTAACTTTTTGCAGGATGTGGGGATTACTCATGGTATGATGGTAACTGAAGATGCAGGGATTACCTCGCAGGATATGATTTTTGTTCTCACAAGACTTCATGTGAAGATGGATAGATATCCTTCGTGGAAAGAAAAAATTTCGATCAGATCGTGGCTCTCTCCGATAAAAGACAAATATGTTATAAGAAATTTTGAGATTACCGGCGGAGATGGCGTAATCATCGGTCGGGCCATAAATTCGGCTGTTGCGTTTAATATTAACAATAGAAAGGGCGGGGAGATCGCCGGTGATGTCGGGAGAGTGCAGACGCTTGTTGCTGATCCGGCCCTTCCTCATACTTTTGAGAAGCTCTCTCCGGTTACATCACCGGAATATGAGAATACTTTCAGCGTCCGTTACTTCGACTGCGACTTTTACCATCATGTGAATAATGTAAAATATGTTCAGTGGTGCATTGAGTCACTTCCTGAGAAATTTATCCGGGAACATAAACTTTATGAGTTAGATATAAACTTCAGAGCAGAGGGGAATGTCGGAGATCAGCTGAGTGTAAAATCTGAGCCATGTTCAGAGCATGGAGTGTTTAACCACTCAATCTTCGACAGCAACAGTGAAAAAGAACTTGCCCGGATGAAAAGTGTCTGGAAAAAATGACTTGAAAACAATATGCTATGATGTAAATGAGTATATAGTTTAAGTCGGAGGTTAATTTTGTGAATAAAATTTCATCAGAGATAACAAAAAAAATTAAGAATCTCCCGGAGCCATATCTGAAGGAAGTACTTGATTTTATTGATTTCATGGATCAGAAGAATAAAAAAAATGCTGATACAGAATATCTTCAAGGTATACCCGGGATGACAGAATCAATAAAGGAAGGGAGAAAAGAAAAAACTAAATCGTGTAAGACACTTAATGATATCGGTTGGGAATAGCAGATGTATAGAATTGTTTTGACATCACAGGCGGTTAAAGATTCAAAAAAAATAGAAAAGAGCAGGCTTAAATCAAAAGTTCTCCAGCTGATTCAACTTCTTAAAAAAGATCCTTTTATTTTTCCGCCTGATTTTGAATTTTTACATGGGGATTTGAAAGGTCTTGTTTCCAGGAGAATTAACAAACAGCATCGTCTTGTTTATGAAGTTCTGGAGGAAGAAAAAACTGTATAAATTTAGAAATTGAGCAGACTATAAATAAAAAAGCGGTGCAAGTGCACCGCTTTTTTATTTTAATGAAATGTTTTATGGTCTTCGATCAGGTATCCGCGACAGCATATTGTATGTCAGAAATTCCCTGAATATGCTGTAAGCGGAAAATTTTCCCCTTAATCAATTTTTTGCAGTTAGGTGCTCCGCACTGGCATTCAAAACCACGAAAGAGTTCATCTTCAGTAGTTTCGTAATCCATAGTGAGAAAATCACCCGGTTTAATATCTTTAATGGCTGTGAAAGTCTGAGTAGACATATCACAGTGCATGTTCGGATCACAGCTGTGAAGAACCTTCCCCATAAAAAACGGATCATGGAGATGATAACCTGGCTGCATCTGAAGTGTAAAAAGCGTAATTTCACTTAGAAGCACACCGGCAAATTTAAAAACTGTCTCGCCTGCTGTAAAGGATGCAAGTGAAACAATCCCTTCTCCGACATCATCTGTTTTGATGATTCGGAACATCTCCTTTGTCGGTTCGTTAGAGAACCGGGGGTAGAAGTCCGGATAAAACCGGTCGGGAACGTGATCTTCGATCATCTGTTTTACCTCCTTAAAATTGTTGTCTCTTTGATCTCCTGCGGAGCAAAGAATTCTTTTATCATGTTTGTTACAGTTTCCTCTTCAAACCATTTACAGCTGAAAACATCAAGATACAGGTCACGCATCATATCATTTGTATGAATTGTAATAGCGCTTGTTACTATAAGCTGTACTGCAGATATTCCTTCCTCTATGCCTTCGCCGAACCTGGCAATAACCAGATCCCCGTAGGGAACCATATCAATTCTTGGAACTATTTCTGTTATAAACCGGGAAACTGTGTTAAGATCGAGCAGATTATCATTACAGGCAACGGCTGTCACCATGAGGTGTTTACCGTAGTACTTCCCGCCATTAATCTCTGTTCTTTTGTATGCGTCCCGGGCAACCAGGGCATCGGCTGTTTTAGTCATCTTCTTTTTACTCCTGAAATTTGATTAATATTATGTCGTATATTAACTATTCTACAAAATATAAGATTGTAAAAAAGTCAATTATTAACTTGTAAAACCATCTAAAAAAACACATTTATCCAATTCTGTTAAGGTCAAATATTTTAAAATATTTAATCAGAACTGAGATAATTTTATATATGGATTCTGTCAAGATAGTTGTTACATTAAATATTTTTTTATTATTTATTAGTGTCTGAGGTTGTAGCAGCGTCTAAGGTATTCAATTTTATATGACCGGATAAATACATAATATATATTTATCCGGTCTTTATGTCTTTAATCGGGTCTGTTTTTACTGTTTTCGGCGATAATAAAGTCTGATACCCAGCCGGGAATCAGTGCCCAGGCCCGGTTTTTTTCATCTGTTTTACCGAGATCAAGTCCTGCTACGAGCCACACGCGGGATTTGTATTTTACAGAAGCTCCCTTTTTGCTGAGTCTGTCTCCAAAGCTTAGAATTCCGGGCATTTTCAGGGTGCTGTCTTCCATGATGGAATAGCCGGAGTTATGCCCGTATGTGTCGGGCCAGACGCTGCTGTAATGCGAGGCAAGTCCCGGACCAAGTGCCATGAATTTAACAAACCGGGATACGCTTTTAAATTTCAGGCCGTGGCGTATTCGCAAAAGAATGGAGAAAACTTTTTTTAGCGGCATATCCTGCTCGTGAGGGAAGTGTACACCGTGAAGTGTCCGCATATATTCAGTGCCCCATTCCTTCGTGTCTTTTAAAAATGCTTTTTCTCTCCACATCGGGGAGGAGAAATCAACAGCATAAATCTTCCAGCACTGCTTCATCATTACATCAGCCATTGAATGGGCAAAGCTGGTTCCTTTTGTATCATGGAGATTGTCCAGTGCGCCAACCGTGTACGATGTCATACCGATGCAGATGGAGTTTGCGGTGCTTATCCCTTGAAATTTTTTGTTTATCAAGGCAATCTCGCCGCGAGATAACTTTCTGGTGACATCTCCCTTTATGAAGATGACTTTTTCATGTATCCCTGTGTATTTTGGAGATCTGCTCATCTGGTTAAATCTGTTTTCTCCCGCTGAAAGCTGATCGCCAGCAATATCTATAACAATACATTTAACCTGATTCATCAGCAGATTCCTGATCCCGCCTGACGGAAGAGTGTAAATTCTTTTTAAGAGGAGTTCTGAAAGGTTGCCGACGCCCCCTGCGTAATCGATTGCGAATATATTACGGTTTTTATTTTTTTTAATCAGCTTAATTATATCTTCCAGAATGGTCTCCACAATTGCACGTCTGCAGACCTGGTCCTGCGAAACGAATACCGCATTGTGTGAAACTTCATCTTCAGGAATTGAAACTACCGGATAGAGTCCGAAAAAGCGGCCGCTGTTATCAACAAGGGCTTTTCCTATACCGCGGATTTTTTTACCCGGCAGTTTGTATTGCAGCAGTTCATCCATATTTGAAGCAACGTAGAGCGGAATCTGTCCGGTTACTCTTGCGTGGAATGCAGGATAGAGTTCTCTGAGAATCTGGTAGAGGTTAACTCCACCCGGCCAGATCTTACCAAAGCATATGTCGGCGATTTTCAGCTCGGCATTTGATCCAAGCACTGAAGAGAGTTTATTTTTTCTGAAGAGATTTTCAAAGTTTCTAAATAGATTAAGCAGCCTGGGTGTATCAATAAATATCTTCAGCTGTTTTTCAAAACCTGGAAGTGAAATGAATTCAGGATGAGACGCAATACTTTTCAGGAATGGGGCACCAGCTATCATTTTTGCCTGGCCTGCAATATCTTTTGCAGAGATATCCTGATGAGATAATTTTTCAGAGATATAGCCGTCTGGTACCGGTGTTCCGTTTATCCGGGCAACACACTCCGGAGGGATGGCCGAGCTTTCGTAGGTTTTTTTCAGCATGCTGTGAGCCCGGAGGCTTTCGATGCATGCAGTATTGTGAAAAACTTCATCGGCATTTACAGTTTCTCTTTCAACTTTAAGCAGAGTCGCGTTTTTTGAGTTTAATATTTTTTTTATTGAGGTATTTATAAGTTCATGATCCTGCAAGAGTTTATCCCCCTGTATTGTGCTAACATTTTCAGAACAAAATAAAAAACATATACTTTGCAGAGTCAATTCAAATTTGAATGAATAATTAAGTATATTAAATTTGTTAAAAGGGTGATAGAGGTAACTGTTTTGTAAAGTTATTAGATTAATATCTGTGTTTTAGAAAAAGAGTTGAAATAAAAGTGAATAAAATCAAGATAAAAAGCCTAATAGGGTTATTCAAATTTTACACCTCAATCCTTATTTCAAAATTTGTCCAATATCTATTAAAATTAATCAGGAGGAACTCTTTATGAAAAGAAGAGCTATTATAATAGCCGTCCTTGTTGCGGCTATAGGTTTTATTTCAGGTTGTACAAGCATGTCGAACGATACCCGTATTATATCACCACAAGGTATACGTCTTGTGCCGATTGATTATACAGTTATAGGCGACACCGCTGCGGAGGATACACGTACTTATATACTTGGTGTGGATTTTGCGCATATTTTTAGTGATGTACTTGCGGCAAATGTTGACGAAAACACTGGCAGAGGATTTCTCTCTACACTTCTTGCTTCAAAGGAAGACATGGCTAAGAGAGGTGCTCTTTACAAAGCTCTCGAAAAAATCCCGCAGGCAGACCGGCTTCTTGAGCCACGATGGACTGTTGAAGTCAAGGATATGCTATTTTTCAAAACAGTAACAGTTAAATTAACAGCAAAGGCTATAACCTATACCAAGTCCAGCCCTGTGACCAAGTAAGCGTAATGTTATTACATTGCCGTAATATTGAAAAGGAGGTAATATGAGTAATAAAATTATGCTGATTTTCCTTGTAATGTTCTGCGTATGTACATTCACTGCGCAGAACCTCTTCGCGGAAGTGCATATTACGTTTGATGAAATGGGAGAAATTGAAACATACCACGATGACGGTGTGGGGGAATGGTATGCCAATATTATCGGGGGGCTCACATTTTCGGGTTCTGAAGATAATGATCTTTTTGCAGATGAAATAACACCTTATGTACGTATCGATATGATGAACGCTGTTTTTTCCCATTTAACGGTTGGACCTTCATTTTGTATTAGTAGTTATTATACAACAGAGGATACAGGCCACTCTGTCCAAAGACAATTTAGAACGACATCGGCCAGTAATCAATGGGCATTTCTTAACATAGAAGAACAGAATCTGTATGAGAATTATGAAGTACTGCTCTCTGCAAGATTATATCTTTTACCTGTTGAATATTCTGTGAATTTTTTCTTGCAGGCAAGTGGTGGTTTTTCATATGAAAATAAAAGAAGCAATTTGGGTTATGGCAAGCATCAATATGTACCAAGTAACTTTTCATACTGGTTAGATAATCCGTCAGGCGGTTTTTATGATTCAGTATTAGATAGCAGATCCGAATACAAAACTTCAACAAAGCTGCAGCCGGTAATTGATATTTCTGTAGGTTTTGAGTTTGGTAAGGCAATTATTATAAATGCCGGAGTAAATGGCTGTAGTGAATATGGCGCCATATACGTCGCTGCAGGGATAAAATTTTAATTAAAGAAAACAAGGAGAAATATTTATGAAGAAATCAGTTCTTATACTTGCCGCTTTTGCTTTCTTATCTTTTATGATTGGATGTACATCCATGTCAAAAGATACACGCATTATCGCAGCTCAGGGTTTACGTCTTGTCCCTATGGATTATGATGTGATTGGTGATACTGCAGCCGAGGAGACTCGAACTTATATTCTTGGTATTGACTTTGCTCATATCTTCAGCGATGAGATGGCTGCAAGTGTTGAAGAAGATACAAATATAGGATTTATATACACACTCATGGCTCCACCGGAAGATAAGGTAAAACGCGGAGCTATGTATAAGGCACTTGAAAAAGTACCCCAGGCAGACCGTATACTTGAACCACGCTGGACTGTTGAAGTTAACGATATGCTTTTTGTAAAAAAAATCACGGTTAAGATGACTGCAAAAGCTATCTCTTACAAAAAATCCGCTCCAGGCAGTCTTTAATCAGAATTTAATAAATATGATGCTGAGTTTTCTTATGGACAATTCAGCATCATATTGTTTTATTATAACAGTTAACAGATAGATATCTTTGGCACGTTTATTTCAATGGCAGAATTATTATATTCTGTTAACTGCTATAATTAAATTATAATTTTTAAAAATGACTTCAATCAATCCCATATCTGGAAATATATGATTATGAAAAAAAAGATTCTTGTAATAATTTTTGCCCTGCTATGTGCTGTATCATGTTCCTCTGTTAATAATTCGGTTAAAACAGGGTCACTTCCTGCAGATATGCAGACAGTATCAGTTGCAGATCCGGTTTTTATGTTTTCGGTGCTCAGCCTGAAAGAAAAAAATGAAATTTTTTCTAAGAATCTATTATGCGGTGCTATTCAGTTTTCAGGCGGGTTCGTGGAGAAGCCGGAAAATGGTATGCTCCGTCAATCTCTTAAACGCGATTTTTCCGGTGAGGAAGATTTTACAAGAGAGGCAAAAAAGTTTCTTTCAGAGGCAGTTGTGACAGCTCTCAGGAAGAAAGGTTTTTCTGTAATCCCGGTTGCCGGAGATATGAGCAGTATTATAAAGGTTGAACGTGATATGGATCTTTCAATAAGTGAGGATGACGGCAGGGATAACATCTCACTTCCACGTTATATAAGCCGCGGTATAGATATAAAGAAAGAATCAATCCCTGAAAAAATATCTTCTTCGTCCAGATATCTTATTATCCCTGTAATAGAAAACTACTACGGCCACAGCGGCGGTTTTTTTAATGGTCAGGCGTACGGGTGCGGTGCCGGAGCGCGGATTACCGTGTTTATTCTTTGCATCGATACTTCAACCGGTGCGGTTGTTATGACCTACAGTGATTACGCAAAAAAAATATATGAATATAAATTCAGAATTAATAATTTCGAAATGCTTCAGGAACTGAAATTGCTGGAAGCTGAAGTATCCGCAATGATCAGAAAGAAAGCATTTGTGAAATAAATAGGAAACCGGGATGAGCAGGAACGACTAAATATATAATAGAACCTATTCCGTTTTTGCAGTCAGATCGGAATAGTCTATATAATTCTCAATCATCTGTTTCTTCAATCGTAGCAGCGAAATTTTTTCGTTTGTTATTTCTATTGATGTATTGATAAGAATTTCCAGATCCAGCTGTGACTGCTGATATTTCTGAAGTTCAAATCTCTGCTTTTCTTCAAGTGTTTCAATTCTTTTTCCACGTAGATCTATTATCCGCCGGGAGTCTTTATATCGGCTCAGAATTGCATCCAGACTTTTACTGTATGAGTTCTGCGATATTGAGTACTCGCTGTTTATCTCCTCGATGGCGATCTTGGTCTCTTCTACCTTACTGCTGTTTTCGGTATTCTGAAGCGGATATGAAAAAGAAAATCCCATGTAGTAGTCTGTTGCATTGAGATTCCCGGTTGACTTTGAGAATGTTTTGTCTTCAGATTTTCTGGTGTACTCACCCAGAAGGTCAAGCTGCGGAAGGAGTCTGTTCTCTGAAATATCCGCGCTATATTTAAGATTTTCCTTTGTCAGCCTGTAAACTTCAGCATTTGATGTCATGTCGAAAGTGATTACAGGATATCCGGATGTGAGAGAAGCTGTGTAAAATGAAGAGAATTCAGCTTCATCAGGTTTTCTGTTTTCATTTTTAATTGCGCTAAGATCATTAAAAAAAACTGCAAGTTCCGACTCCATTACATTCATCTCCGTCAGCAGTTCTTCATAGGCTATCTGATATTTAAGAACTACGGCGGACGAGCTGTATAAATCAGCACTATTAACCATTCCGGATTTAAATCTGTTCTTTATTGTTTCTGCAAGTTTTATGGAAGTATTGATTGAATTGTTTAAAAGTTTCAGTTCCTCTCTATACTCAATCCAGGTGAAGTAGAGTTTTTTGTAATAGTTAATATCTGTTTTGTTCGATTCAATCTCTCTGAGTTTTTCTATTTCATAACGCATCCTGGCGTTGTTCACGGCGTATCGATCCAGTGTTCCGAAGGCGTTTTTTAAGAGAGATTGGCTGAACTTGACATATACTGATGGATAATGATATGGTGTTGAACCCTGTGTATCGTACTCTGTTCTGTTATACGCTGCTCCTGCAGTAAGATCTGTTCCGGTCTGTGCAATTTTCTTTGTCAGTCCAATTTTTGAAGAGTAATCTCTTTTTTCTGCGGAGTTCCCCTGCGAGAGGATGTCTGTTTTTGCGTATCCGGCTTCACCTGAAAGATTTATATCTTCGGCACTCCCGGCACCATACAGTGTATTTTTTGCTTTTTCCACCTGTAGTCTGTTCTTTCGAAGTTCGGGGAGCTGAAGTTTTACAATTTCTATAAAAGTTTTGTAGGATATTTTTTCAGCAGAATTTAAATTATCCTGTGCAATGCCGTTTACTGCCAGCAAAAGAATAAGCAGTACCGGAGGGGTAATTTTTTTGCAGATCAAATGTGTAAACTTATTCATTTCTTTTTACCTCTTGTGGCTGCCGAGTCTCTATCTATTCTTCCGTCTGTGAGATGTATCTGCCGTTTTGCCATAGCAGCGAAGTCGGCTTCATGTGTCACCATAAGTATTGTTGTGCCTATCCGCTTGTTTACCTCTTTCAGGATGTCCATTACCTTTGTTCCATTTTCCAGATCAAGATTTCCCGTCGGTTCATCGGCAAAGAGCAGTTCAGGATCCATGATCAGTGAGCGTGCTATTGCGGTTCTCTGCATCTCTCCTCCGGACATTTTTGCGGGAATTTTATCCCTGCAGTGTATGACATCGAACTCCTCCATCAGCGAGAGGGCGTAATTTAAACGCTTTTTTTCTTCTTTAAATTTTCTTGCAGGGATAAGAATGTTTTCAAGCGCTGTAAGTTCCGGGAGGAGGTAGTGAAACTGAAATACGAATCCCATCTTTCTGTTTCTGAAAAGATGAAGTTCCCTGCTGTCGAAATCATGAATGTTTTTTCCGGAGAGAAGTACCTCTCCCGATGTCAATTCATCAAGTCCGCTGGTAACATAGAGAAGCGTAGACTTTCCTGATCCGGAACGTCCGGTTATTCCAACGAAGTCCCCTTTGTCAATAGATAACGAGATTGATTTGAGTACAACCAGCGGAGGATCACCGAATGATTTTACTATATCTCTGCATTCAATGGCTTTCATGGCTAATCTGCTCCCCGGATAATTTCAATCGGTGATAATTTTCCTGCTGCCCGAGCCGGGAAGAAGCTGGCAATGATTGATGCCCCGAATACAAGAAAAAAGGCTTTAACATAAATCATTATATCCCAGGAAATCATCATGTGCTGTCTTCCCATGGGAATTTTAATTGTTTCAATATACAGGCATGCAAAAAATCCGATCAGCAGTCCGGCAATTCCACCGGCAAGACCGATGAGTACACCCTGAATCAAAAAAAGGAATGAGGTTTCCTTCTCGTCAAATCCGATTGATCTGAGAATTGCTATATCTCTTTTTTTATGATTAACAACCATGTTCAGAATATTGTAAATTCCAAAGGCTACTATAACAATAAATGCGCTTGTGGTTACGACTCTCACTATGTCCTGAGTTGACATCATGCTGAGATGATCACGATTGAGCTGATCCCAGCTCTCAACTCTGTCTCTGCTAAGAGTGCTCCACTCTGTGGCAATCTCGGCGGCACGGCTGAACTCTTTTATTTTTACAATTATTGATGTGACCTCGCCAGGTGATGATGATGCTTTCTGAATCGATGTCATCGATGCGTAGACGGTGTGTTCATCACTTCTTCTATCTCCGGTGTTGAATGTGCCGATGATCTTCATCGGTGTCACAACTCCATCTGATGTGGATATATTAATTGTGTCGTTTATTCTTACTCCAAGCACTTGAAGAAGCCTCTCTCCGGTAAAAATAAGGGAAGTACCATTATTCAGAGAGTTTAAGTCCCCATAAGTGATATCCTCTTTCAGATTTGTGACCGAGGTCTGAAGAGCGGGATCTATCCCGATGAGATTTACATTCTGTATAAAACCTCCACGGCTTGCGATGGCTGTTTTACTAATCTGTGGTGCGTATCCTATAACATTGGGGCTGCTTTTCAGTTTTCTGTACCATACATTCGGGCTGGTGAGACTGTCATACGATCGTCTCCCTGATGGAGTATTGATCCAGTGAACATTCTCGCCTTTATAAAAAATTGACTTCAGAGTTTCGGCTGTGATGAAATCGTCACGTGTAGATATATTGATATGACCGCTTCGTTCGATCAGGCGCTTCACCATGTACTCCTGGAAACCAAGCTGTATCCCTGAGAAAACAACGTATCCGCCGGAGCCGAGAACTATCGCCAGAAAAGTAAGAAGGGTCTGGCTCTTGCGGGAGAATATATGTCTTAATGCTAAAAACCACATTTTATTTTCCTGTTGTCATTTATTTGGTCTTTTACTCTTTACTACTCTCTCTGACCTTCGTTGAAATAATTTTATCATCTGGAAGTATTGCGCCATTAGTTACTTCTGCTTTTTTTGAATCAATTTTTTTTACTTCAACAGCAACAGTCATACGTTTGCCTTTTCTTATTATTTCAACATTTCCTGCTTTAATTGCTGAAACAGGAATCATCAGGGCATTCTCGTTTTTTCTTACAGTAATTGCAGTATCGCATGTCATCTGCGGGAGTATACCCTGCGGGAATTTTTCTGCTGCTATGCGGACAATGAATTCATCTCCGGAAAGATAAACTGCTTCTACTATTCCCGTTGTTTTTTCATTTCGGAGGTTCTCAAAACTCAGTTCAACCTGTTGACCTTTTTTTATGGATAGGATTGATTCCTGATCGAGCGAAACTTTTACATATAGATTAGTTATACTGGAAATTGTAAGAACTATCTGACCTGCAGCTGCCATTTCATTTTCAAGATAATTTACCGCGGAGACAACTCCGGAGAATGGAGCGGTGAGAGGGAAGGGCGTATCCCCCATAACAAGAGGAGTTCCTTTTTCCACCGGGTCCCCTTCCCGGACATAAAGTTTTCTTACAATTGTATTCATTCCGAATCGGGCGTTGTATATTTTATCTGTTTTAACTGTACCTAGGGCATAAACAGCTTCTACAACGGGACCTTTTTCCGGTTTTACAATTGTTTCGTTATTGTTTAGTTTAAGTAATAATATAATAGAAACTATGAATATTGCAGAAATTACAATCAGCATTTTAGTACTAATTCTGTTTTTTAAGCTGCGTAATGAATTCATCTTTAATTTACCCCGGATCGGTTATTCCATTGATGGGAACTTTTAATTATAATTTTTAACCACAGTCTGTTAGACCCGCGATTTTAAATAAAGGTTCCATTTTTATATTCATTTGTAAATATATTTTGTTTTAAAAATATATTTTTTATACAGTTAGTTTTAAATGTTTTTCAATGAATATCGGCTTGAGCTGCAGGAAGATTTTATTAGAGTACGGTATAAATGAGTAAATTTTTTGGAACTATTTAAGGATAATGCTTGATTTCAAAGACATCTTATCAGCCTGATGTACGGTCGGTATCAGACTTCCGGCCTTATCGGTTTTTCCAATGCAATATTATTCAATCGATAAATCACAGGTACTTTATCATTTAAAAAGAGTGATAAGGTTCAGGAAGGGAGCTATGAAAGAAAAATTTGAGTTAATAGTCAATCACCTCTTTGGAAAAGGTAAAAACAAAAAAGAGTTCCGCAGGGTTTATTTTGGTATAAGAAGCCGTTTTCTGGTGATGCTGTCTCTGGTGATGGTAATTATAATAGGCTTCATCGCCGTAATACTTTATCAGCACCAGAAGGCAATCATTGAGGATGAAAAGAAGTCAAATGCCGAAACACTAACCCGCATTTTATCAAGTCCTGCCGAGCTTTATCTCGACCGCGGCATAGATGCCTCCGATAGTGAAGTAAAACTGAAATACGGACTGATTGAGCGGGAGGCTTACAATTTTAAAACGTATAATTCAGATATTACAAAGATTCTTCTTACTGATGAGAAAGGTCTGGTCCGTTTCAGCACTGAAAAGAAAGATTTCGGGAGCAGTTATAAAAAAATCCGCTACATCGGAAAAGGACTTCTTCTGCCTGAAGATACCTTTGAATCGTATGACCCGAAAGATGATAATGAATATTTAAAGTCTCTGAAAAAAAAACAGTTACCGGAACCTTTTATTTCTATTGTTTATCCGATTTTTTTAAAAGCCGGACTCGCGGTCGATGTACTTCAGGATTATGCGAAATATTACAGTCAGTATCACGAGGCAAAATCTGCTCAGGAAAAAAATAAAATCTCGAGCCTGTTATTTGCAAAATATAAAGACACGCTGAACGATGAATTTCTTCCTGCTGAATCAAATGAGAAACAGGGGAAAGCTTTTTCGCGAATTTCAGCCAGACCGAAAATAAAGAATAAGACTGCTGTTCCGACGGTAAAAGAGATTGAACCGGATGAAAAGAAAATCACGAAAGAGGAAGATATAGATTTCCTGTTTCACCATCTGTTTATTTATTCGATGGAGAAGCGTGCTAAGAAATTTCAGCTTTCAAAAAAGGATATTTATCTTACATCTGACAAATGGCTTTTTGATCTGAAAAAAAAGAAGCTGGAAGCAAAAATAAATAATATTCTCCCCAGGGAAGCTGAGATTCAGGATGAGATCCGTGCCAACATGTCAATACTCGCCAATGAAATGGAGAGCTCCCGCCGGCTTGGAACACTTGCCGTTGTGTTCAATACAGAAAAGATTGAAAAAAACAGGGAAAAGATTTTAAGTACTATAATCATTCCGTTTTTCGGACCGGTAAAGGCTACTATATTTATTACAATTATTCTCCTGTTCATTTCTCTGATGTTTTTTATTATTTTGAATTTTATGGTTAAAAACATAAAGAAACTCGAGAATTGGGCTGTCGCAGTTGCTGAAGGAAATCTTGACAACAGAATTGAAATATCAACGCGTGATGAGATTGGAAGAGTGGGGGATGCCTTCAATCATATGCTTGAGGAGATTGTTGTTAAATATCATCTTGAAAAATTTGTGTCTTCATCTACAAAAAGCATGATCAAAAAACAGAACATCAGTAAGGGTGATGTCACTCTCGGAATAAATGAAAGACGTACATTTGCATTTATTTTTTCAGACATACGCGGCTTTACATCTTTTTCGGAGAAAAATGATCCTGAAACAGTAATCGGAGTGCTTAACTTTTATCTAGAACTGCAGTCTCAGATTATTAAAAACAGCCGTGGTGATATCGATGATTATGTAGGCGATCAGATTATGGCACACTTCGGCGGAAAGAAAAGAGCTGATACCGCGATTGAAACTGCTCTGAAAATGATGAAGGCTATCAATCTTGCAAATGAAGAGCGGCAAATTGCCGGTCTCCCTGTGTTTGAAGTTGGTATTGGAGTTCACGGAGGCGATGTCATTGCCGGTAATGTGGGATCTGAATTCCGGATGGATTATACCTGTGTGGGTGATGCGGTTAATCTTACATCCCGTCTATGTTCGGCTGCCTCGGCAGGTGAGATTTTAGTTTCAAAGGAACTTTTTGAACAGTCAGAGAAGAAGCGGTCTCATGAAAAAATGGCTTCGATATCAGTCAAAGGGAAAAAGGAATTGGTAGATATAGTGAAACTTGTTGTATAATAATAGCAATAGAGTTATTGTGCTGCTCTGTTGTATTTCCCCGAAGAAACGGGAATATATAATATTATGATTTGAGGGAAACGTATATGAATTGGAACATCGATCCTGAGATAATAAATTTCGGCGGGATTTCTTTAAGGTATTATGGTATTTTTTTTGTCACCGGATTGATGGGCAGTATCTATATTTTAAAATGGATATTTAAACAGGAGAATATACCCGAGTCTTATCTGGATACGCTCTCTTTATACATGGTGATCGGTGTACTTGCCGGTGCAAGAATCGGTCACTGTCTTTTTTATGAACCGGTATATTTTTTAAATCATCCGCTGGAAATAATTCTGCCGATTACACCAGCTGTCGGAGGAGGTTATAAATTCTCGGGCTTTCAGGGTTTGGCAAGTCATGGCGGAATAATCGGTATGGTTATAGCACTGTATTTTTATACTAAAAAGACCGGAGAACCATATTTTAAGACAATAGATTTAATTGCTGTTGCCGCTCCTCTGGGGGGATGTTTTATCCGGATAGGCAACTTTATGAATTCAGAAATAATCGGTATACCAGCTAATCTGCCATGGGCCGTTGTCTTTCAGAGGATTGATAATATTCCAAGGCATCCAGCTCAATTATATGAATCTCTTTCATATCTGACTATTTTTTTGATTATGATTTTAATTTACAAAAATAAACGGGAAATAGTAAATACCGGATTCTTTATCGGTCTGGCTCTGATGCTTGTGTTTACAGCACGATTTATGATTGAGTTTGTTAAAGAGAAACAGGTTTTATTTGAAAATCAGATGAAGCTCGATATGGGGCAGTTGTTAAGTCTCCCTTTCATTCTGATAGGTTTAGGATTTATCATTTACGGATTTCTAAAGAGTAAGCAGCAGTCGGATTTAAAATAAAATCACAGTTTTGTTTGACAAAGAGCACTATAAAGAGTAATATTTATTTCCGGAATAGAAATATGAGAAATAATGTTAAAGATAAGGTTGTTCTTATAACCGGCGCATCAAGCGGGATAGGGATGGCTGCAGCTGTCGCATTCTCAAAAGCCGGAGCAATAGTAGCGGCAGCTGCTAGAAGAAAATCAAAGCTTGATGAACTGGCTGCATCATATAAAAATGTTTTTTCTTTCCCGACAGATATCTCCGATGTAAAACAGGCTGAAGCCATGATAGAAAAAACAGTTAAATGTTTCGGAAGGATTGATGTTCTTATAAATAATGCAGCAGCTATAATTGTCTCACCGTTAATGGATATAAAGCCTGAAGATATGGAGAAATCTTTCAAAACGAACGTGATTGGTCCTATGGCTGCGACAAACAGGGCGGCATATTACATGATCAGGCAGGGGGGAGGTCAGATCATAAATGTGGGATCACCGGGATTTATGATAGGAATTCCCTATTACGGACCGTATGCCAGTTCAAAGGGAGCAGTAACCGGATGGACAAGAACCATGCAGGCCGAGTGGGCAGATAGCTGCATAGTAGTAAGTGAATATTTTCCAGGATATATAGAAACAGGATCACCGGCCGAATCGAGAATGGGACCTGTTCCGCAGGATGCAGTAATCGATCAGCATCAGAATGTACTGACAAAATTTTTTACAAGACCGAAGACTCCGGAGTATGTTGCCGGTCAGCTTGTAAGTCTGGTTGAAAAACCGGAGATACTGGTTTATACAGGTTTCACTGAAAGACTTGGTTCATGGATAATTAATTTTTCCGGCAGAAGGATCGCCATTGCAAGGGGGATGGCAAAGGCTGCCGGTAAAAGATTAAATATAAAACCATTTAAACAATAATCCGGAGGATGTAATGAGAGAAATAATTCCGCTTAGAGAGAGAAAAATTGACCTGCTTCTTCTCTGTTTTTTCTTTATTAACCTTTTTCTGATCACATACATAGTTGATCTGGAGCAGCTTGTAATTCCTGATTCAAAAAACTTTACTTATCCCGCATGGCCGCTCCCTGTCATGGTGGATATAGTTCACTGGTGGGGACGGAATTTTGATCCGGTCTTAATGGCAAGGCCGTCATGGTGGAAGGCCACAATATGGCTTGATTCGATATTGTTCGGACCGTTTTATATATTCGCAATTTATGCATTTATCAAGGGGAAGGAATGGATAAGGATTCCCTGTTTTATATATTCGGGAATTTTATGGACTAATGTGTTTATAATTATGAGTGAGGAATACTTCGGGATGTATGCAACACCAAGGCCAGGCATTGTAACACTGGCAAATCTTCCGTGGTTTATTCTACCTGTGATAATAATTGCGCGATTGTGGAAAGATGAGCATCCATTCACCAGGGAAACTGGAAAGAATGGATAAACTTAAAAATGGGAGTTGAATATTTCAGCAGGTATATTCTCACTTTTTCTCCCTATGCTGCTTATATTGCTCCGCTTATTAAGTTTTATTAGATTCCGTAATTGAGATATTCCTTGACCTGAATGATAAATATTTGTCATTCAGGTCATCCCTCTCTTAAGAAACAGACCGTTCATTTATTATCGGAGTATAAATTTTCTGCGGTTTGTTTTGATATGTCACCTGCAAGTTTATTTGCAGACTCATCCAGTATTTTTTTTACAGCTTCTCTTCTATCCATTTTATTTCCGCTGCTTGCAATTCCCGTTACAGCGGAATAATCATTTTTTGCGTAACCATCATACTTGGCAGCCGCGATGACTTCACCGGTTGAGACAGAGATAAGCCTGGCGTCAACTATTACATTTAATTCCTCACTGGCTGAAAGACCGCTTATATCAGCTACGTTGCCGGCCCCTGTTCTATTTGCAATTTCCTTTGTACTGAAATTTTTCTCATCAACTTTATACTGAACTGAAGTAAGAGTTACATAGAGTATAGCATCAACACCGAGTATTTTTCCCATTTCTTTTCCTTTCGATGGATCAATCAGGCCGGTCATGGATAGTTTATATTCATTAAGCAGACTGCTTAGCCGTTCCCTTTCAATAATTCTGAAAACACCATACTTGTTCAGTTCGTAGATGAAATTTCCAGTTGGGCTGTACATCAGTTCATCATAGAGTTTTTCTCCGGATTTATTCTGGAAATCACCCACTGCAATAATCATCCTTTTTTCGAAAGGAATTTTTATTTTAGCCGATGAGCATGAGATAATACTTAATAATATGAGTAATAATGCTGAAATAGTTTTTTTCATTTTTAGTTCTCCCGGGTTATTTAGTGATAGAGTGAGATAAAAAATACTCTGTCAATTGATTTAAATCATAAGGTTTTAGGGCTTTTTCCGGAACGAGCTGGTTATAGCACTAGTTGAAAATGGTATTATTTTTCAAAACGTATATGAAAAACAACAATCTCCGGTCTCCCCGTTGTTCTAACCGGCGGGCCCCATGTTCCGTAACCCTTCGATACATAAACATTTGTGTTTCCTAATTTTTCTAATCCGCAGGCAACCTCAAAGATTGCATTAGTGATATAGTTTACCGGCCATAGCTGTCCATTGTGAGTGTGCCCTGAAAGATGAAGGTCAATATTATTTCTTACTGATTCATCAATAGAGAAGGGCTGATGATCCATGAGAATTACAGGGCGCGTTGTGTCTTTTCCCCGGAGTAGCTCTTCGATAGATTTTCTTTTTCCGCCGGTAAAACGGTTTATGCTCCTGTCCTCTCGTCCTGCAAGAAGGATTGAACCGTTTATTTCAATTACTTCGTCGCGCAGCACTCTGATTTTATGTTTTGTCATAAAGTTGACCGCATCTGTAACTCCGCCGATATACTCGTGGTTTCCTGTTACAGCAAACACTCCATATTTTGCATGGATTGATTCTACGAGTCCCCCCATATTGTCCTTTATGATAGGAGCGAGAGTTTCATCGAAAAAATCTCCCGGGAAAAGTACAATATCGGGATCAAGAGAATTTATGGTATCAACAAGATACTGAAACTTTTTTTTACCCACAATATTTCCAAGATGTATATCCGATGCCATTACTATATTCAGAGAGTTTTCAATGCCGCCCGCTTTAGCGATTTTTATATCAACTGTTCTTATTGTAGGATTTGCGGCGGTGATAACTCCCGCAATCAGTATGAGAGAGGTCGTTAATATTACACCGATCATCAGTTTTAACGGAATGTAGTTTGATATCATTTCTTCTTTCGCGGGCAGAAAATGAAAGAAGAAGTTTAAACCTCTGACTATATCTATCATCATCAGAAACATAATTGCATAGAGTAGAAAAGCCAGCCATGTGGAGCCGGTGAGAATAAGTATTTTATTGTTTTCGATAAGCCCGCTCCTTTCAAAAAACTCACCGAGAATAAATGAAAATGCTGTAAAGAGAAATAGGGATGAATAAATTATCCGCGCTGTGGTGTTTACAGGGAGAGCCTGCCAGCCTCGTATAAAAACATAAAAGTTTCCGCCTAAATATATTGTAAGAAAGATTGTGATAAACATAAGAAACTGGTACCCTTTCATTTTTTGTCCCCCTTTAAGGGTTTAGCCGGAGTATGTTTTTTCCTGAACTTCATGTTCATTACCTCCACGGCCAGTGAGAAGAAAACCGCGAAGTATATATAACCTTTAGGTATTTCGTGATGGAAACCTTCAAGCACTAACATAAAGCCTATGAGAATCAGAAATGACAGAGCCAGAATCTCCAGTGTCGGATTTTTATGAATAAAATCCGCAACCTTACCTGAAAAGATCATCATAAGAATTATGGAGATAACAACTGCCGTAATCATTACAGGGAGTCTGTCGGTAAGTCCTATAGCTGTTAAAATTGAATCGAATGAGAATACTATATCGAGAAGGCTTATCTGTATTATTGTTTGTATAAATTTTGCAGCCGCAGGTTTTGTCTCTTCTACACTGTTCTGGTCTTCAATTTTATAGTGAAGCTCGCTAGTGCTTTTTGCGAGAAGGAAGAGACCACCGGCCAGAAGAATAAGTTCTCTTACGCTGAAGTTAAAAGAGAGTATAGTAAACAATGGAGTTGTGAGATGTTTCACCATCCATGTAAGCGAAAATAAAAGAATTATTCTGAATATCAATGCAAGTGAAAGACCAATAATCCTCCCTTTCTTTTTTTTAGACTGAGGGAGCCTGTTGGTAAGGATTGAAATAAATATTATATTATCTATGCCCAGCACGATTTCAAGAAAGGTAAGGGTTAAAAGAGCGATGATCCATTCCATTTTTAATACTCCGGATATAAGTGATATTCCTGCACAAATTATTAAATTTAACACTTTGTGTCAATTAGAATCATTGGTGGCAAAACTATTCATTATGTTACTTTTCAAAAACTGTGGCTTCAGTTAATAAAATCTTTGGCATAGGAGATATTTTTGCTTACTGGTCTTTAAAAAGTTATACTAATTTACTTGAAAATAAGATAAAAAGTCTTTGATATTTTTTAAGCATAAGTTATCAATGCCTTCAAACAGCTTTATCAGTTAATATTAAGAGGTTAAGATATGTACAGCAACATCACTCTGAATTATGCCTTTGCGCTGCCTGGAATGGGTGAGCTTGTAGTTATTTTTCTGATTGTTCTTGTCCTTTTCGGCGCAGGAAAAGTACCGACTATCGCCAGAGATATTGGAAAAGGAATCAGGGAATTCAAGAAATCTGTTAAAGACAATCCGGATGAAGATAAGGATAATAAGTAAAAAGAAAAAGCTGCCCGACGGGCAGCTTTTTTTATAAGTAATATGTGACGAATATTCTAATTAGTCAACCTTCGGCAGAGTATCGAATCCTTTCTGGAGATCCGCATCCGTTGGAAGATAATCTGTCATTGTTCCCTCATTATACTGCATGTAGGCATTCATATCAAAGTAACCTGTCCCGGTAAGTCCAAACAGTATAGTTTTTGCTTCACCAGTTTCTTTACACTTAAGCGCTTCCTGAATTGCGCCATAAATTGCATGAGATGATTCCGGCGCTGGAAGAATCTGCTCAAGTTTGCAGAATCGGGTTGCGGCTTCAAAAACTCTGTTCTGGTCTACTGAGATCGCTTCTATAAATCCATCGTGATAGAGTTTTGAAAGAATCGGTGACATTCCATGATAACGGAGTCCGCCTGCATGATTCGGTGAAGGCATAAAGCCGCTGCCGAGAGTATACATTCTTGCCAGCGGAGTTGTCTTTCCCGTATCGCAGAAGTCATATGCATACTTCCCTCGTGTAAATGACGGACATGAAGATGGTTCAACTGCTACAAATCGGGGATTAGTTTTGCCTGTAAGCTTGTCCTGCATGAAGGCTGCCATCAGTCCGCCCAGGTTAGATCCGCCGCCTGCACATCCGATTACAACATCCGGGTATTCTCCCAGTTTCTCCATGGCAATTTTGCTTTCCAGTCCGATGATAGACTGGTGCAGCAGTACCTGGTTCAGAACAGAACCGAGTGCATAGCGGCATTTGTCATCCCCCATTGAAAGTTCTATGGCCTCTGAGATTGCACAGCCTAAGCTCCCGCCTGTATTCGGATCATTGGCAAGGATAGAACGTCCCACCGCTGTTGTATTGGAAGGACTTGGAATTATTTTTGCACCGTAAGTTTCCATAACTGCTTTTCTGAAAGGTTTCTGTTCGAACGAGACCTTCACCATAAACACGGTGAGATCAAGACCAAAATGAGCACAGGCCATAGAGAGGGCAGTGCCCCATTGTCCGGCTCCTGTTTCGGTGCAGAGAGATGTGAGTCCCTGTGCCTTGGCGTAATATGCCATGGCAGCCGCTGCATTAAGTTTATGACTTCCCGAAGTATTATTTCCCTCGAATTTAAAGTAAATTTTTGCAGGTGTATCCAGTGCTTTTTCAAGATGATATGCGCGAATAAGTGGTGATGGACGGAATGTTTTATAATAATCCAATATCGGTTCCGGAATATCGAAATATCTGGTTTTTGCATCCATTTCCTGTTTGCAGAGTTCTTCACAGAATACAGGGTAGAGGTCTTCTGCAGCCAGCGGTTGGAGAGTTCCCGGGTTTAAAAGGGGATCATGCTGCTCTTTCATATCTGCCCGTATATTGTACCACTGTTTCGGCATTTCCTCTTCAGTGAGATATGTTTTGTATGGTATTTTTGCCATGGTTTTTACTCCTCGTTGTTATTGATATAGGAAAAATCGCCGATAAAAGGTAACTGCTCAAAAACTTGTGGAATTGTATCTTCGCCGGTTTCTGAGAATTTACAAGAATACATTGTTTTTCTATATATAACGTTTCTATTAGTAGAAACGGGTGTGTCAACGATAATTTTTAAAATAAGCTTATTCCTGTGAATACCCATCTACAAACTCAGCAAAACGCTGCGCAACAAGTTTCATCTCTTCAATAGGCGGAAGAAACACCACCCGGAAGTGGTCAGGATGAGGCCAGTTGAATCCTGTCCCCTGTACCAGCATAACCTTTTTCTGCTTAAGAAAATCGAGGACAAATTTTGCATCATTTTTTACAGGAATTTTCTTAAGATCTATTTTAGGGAAAAGATACATCCCTCCCATCGGTTTAACACATGAAATACCGGGGATTGAGTTAAACAGCTCGTATGAGAAATTTCTCTGTTCGCATAATCTTCCCCCTGGAGCAGTGAGATCGAAGATACTCTGATAGCCTCCAATAGCGGTCTGTATTGCATACTGGGCAGGCATATTAGAACAGAGTCTCATTGACGCAAGGATCCCCAACCCCTCGATGAAATCTTTAGCATCATCTTTTTTACCGCTAAGCACCATCCATCCGACGCGGAACCCGCATAAACGATGTGACTTGGAAAGCCCATTCATTGTTATAAAAAGCGTCTCATCAGAAAGGGATGCTGCGGGAGTATGCTTTACTCCGTCATACATAACCCGGTCATATATTTCATCGGCAAGAACTATCAGCTGATTTTTAACTGCTATCTCCACCAGCTTTTCAACAATCTCTTTCGGATAAACCGCACCTGTAGGATTATTCGGATTTATAATAACGATAGCTCTTGTTTTGGGAGTTATCTTCTTTTCTATATCTTCAAGGTCCGGATACCAGAGACTTGATTCATCACAGAGGTAGTGCACAGCCTTTCCTCCTGCAAGATTAGCAGCACCGGTCCAGAGCGGATAATCGGGCATAGGAACAAGTACCTCATCACCGTTATTGAGGAGACCCTGCATAATCATAACTATAAGTTCACTTACGCCGTTCCCCACAATAATATCATCGATACCGACGCCTTTAATCCCCTTAAGCTGGCAATCCTGCATAATAGCTTTACGTGCCGCAAATAGCCCCTTGGAATCGCCATATGCTTCGGCAGAGCGGAGATTCATAATTACATCCTGAATTATCTCATCGGGGGCATATAGTCCGAATGCGGAGGGATTTCCTGTGTTAAGTTTTATAATTGAATGTCCTTCGCGTTCAAGCCGCGCCGCTTCCTCAACAATTGGTCCCCGTATATCATAAAATACATTATCAAGCTTATTGGATTTACGTGTCTCTTTCATTATTTTCTCCGGATTAAAAATTCATTCAGTAAAGTAAACGATTAGATTCCAAATTAAGATGTTGTTTATTGGTGTCAATTCAGATTTCTTTAAAATCACGGTTCAGATGCTGCTCCAGCGTGATTTGATTGAAAGCTAAAATGTTTTTGTCTGAACCACGATTCGCAAGATTAAAGGATTTTCCTGATTTACTATAAGTACTCTTTTTCTGAATCAAGTAAATCCTTTAATCCCGAAAATCAAGGTTCAGACATGAGTGATTGAACTTTGACACAATGTCATTTCGAATCTTCCCTTCATTATTTCGGCTCCTTCGAAATGACAGTTACATATTAATTAAAGGGAAAACCGTTATTGTATATTTAAACAAATTGAAGTTTGACTTTTCTCTAAAGTGTTTATATCATTAAGTAATCATTATATTGTTTTCATTAATATCAGGGATTTCTATGGATTCTAAAAATACCGGCTCAATTAACTCTGAAGATATAGACCCCGGAGAAAAAATAAAATCTCTTCAGGATGAAATCCTGCGTCTTAAGGGATATGAAAATATTGTTAACGGATTTATGGCTCATGAGAATATATCTCTTGCAGTTTTTCAGAAAGTGCCGCCGGTTCCGGTTTTTATAAACCGGGGATTTGAAATTCTCACCGGTTATTCCAGAGAGGAAATTTTATCTTTTACTAAATCTGATTTAGAAAATCTTATTCACCCGGATATGAGAGAAGAATTTTTTATCAGATATTCTAAGAGATTACAAGGCGAGTTGAATTCAAATAGCTATGAACTCAAAATGGTGAGAAAAGACGGCGCCATTTTAGATGTTCAGGCCTTTGTATATTTAACTGAGTATAATAATGAACCTTCAATCGTTATAACAATTGCTGATATAACAGATATGAGAGAGGTCGAAAGGGTGCTCAGGGGGAGCAGGGAGGATTTTCGACTGCTGTTTGATAGAATTCCCGTGGGTGTATTTTATTTTGATAAGGATCTCCACATTACAAATTTCAATAATAAATTTGTAGAAAAACTCCAATCGTCAAGAGAAAAGCTTTCAGGACTCGATCTTCGCATGCTGAAGGATCAATCACTGATGCCATGTATAGAGGCTGCTGTCAATGGTCAGAAAGGTTTTTATAAGGGGCACTACAGAGCTACAACCGGTAATGCAGAGCTGGTAATCTCAATGAAGACAGAACCTCTTTGCAACGAAGCCGGGGAGGTGTCGGGGGGAGTAGGGATAATTGAAGATATTACAAATGTTTATGAGGCTGAAGAGGCTCTGCTGAAAAGTGAAGAAAACTTTAAAGAGATGATAGACCGGTCACCTCTCCCTATTGTAGTTATAGATATTAATGATAAAATTGTATATAATAACAGAGAGTGTTTTAATCTTTTTGGATTTAAAAGAAAAGATATTACTGATCTTAATTCATGGTGGAGTAGTGCTTATCCTGATCCTGCCTACAGGAAGACTGTAGTTGATGAATGGTATTCAGGTTATAAAAATGCTCAGATAGAAAGAGTTAAATTCGGACCGATGGAGTATAAAGTTACCTGCGGTGACGGTAACGTAAGAGATATTGAATTCCACGTAGTCCCGGTTGGGGATCTAAGTTTTATTACCATGAATGATATGACAAGTCATCGGAAAGCGGAAATAGAGCTCTTAAAAACAAAAAAAATTGAATCCATCGGCATTCTTGCAGGGGGCATTGCACACGATTTTAATAATATACTGACTGCGATTATCGGAAATCTCAGTCTTGTAAAAATGGATGTCACAGAAGAACATGTGTCATACAGTCTTATTGATACTATTGAAAAAGCTGCATGGAGAGCCAGGGATCTTACACAGCAGTTGCTTACTTTTTCAAGAGGCGGCGCGCCGATAAAAAAACTGACATCGATAAAACAGCTTCTTGTTGATTCTGCGACATTCGTTCTGACTGGTACCAATATAAAACCTGAATTTAATATAGCTGATAATTTATGGGACGCGGATATTGATGAAGGACAGATAAGTCAGGTTATTCATAATCTTGTAATAAATGCAAGAGAATCGATGACAGAGTGCGGTAAGATCCGGATTTCAGCAGAAAATTTTAATTGTGAAGCATCCGTGAATTCGATACTTCCGGAGAGTTGTATAAAAATACGCATTGAGGATTCAGGAAAAGGAATAGCTCAGTCAGTCATACCAAATATTTTTGATCCGTTTTTTACAACGAAGGGTACCGGAACAGGTCTTGGACTTTCAGTTTCATATTCAATAGTAAAAAAGCATGGCGGTGATATTAAGGTTTCGTCTGAGGAGGGTGCAGGTACTGTATTTGAAATATTTCTCCCTGCTTCGAATGAAAAATCAGTCTTGTTTTCCGCTTATGATAATAAACCGAAAGCCTCAAGCGGTAGAGTTCTGGTTATGGATGATGAGGAGATTATACTTGATATATCAAAGAAAATGCTCTCCAGAATGGGGTATTACGTTGAAATAGCACAAACTGGAGAAGAGACTATTTCTCTTTATAAGGGAGCCATGGAGAGGGGAGTTCCATTTGACTGTGTAATTATGGATCTTACTATTCCGGGCGGAATGGGGGGGAGAGAAACACTCAGTATTCTGAAGGAGTATGATCCGGGAGTAGCAGCTATTGTATCAAGCGGCTACTCAAATGACCCGGTGATGTCAAAGTTTAAAGAATATGGTTTTGCCGGAGTATCGGGAAAACCATATTCTTTCCAGGATCTAAGAGATGAAATTGAGAGAGTTATTCTGGAAAAAAAACAGGTTTAAATTTTAACTATTTTTTCTTCAACGCTGATATTCTTTCCGCTTTTTAATACAGCTTCCTTTACGATAGATGTTACTCCGCTGCAGCATGGAACTTCCATCCGTGCTATTGTAACTGAATTGATATCCTGCTCTGCAAATATAACGGCAAGCTTTTCTTTGTATTCATCAATATACGGATCGAGTTTGGGACAGAAAGTAACCATGGCCCTGCCCTTTAGAAATTCCTCATGAAAGTTTCCGCATGCATATGGAGCGCAATCGGCCGATATAAGCAGATCAACTTTTTTGTTACTGAATACAGGTGAGTATGGACTTAAAAGTTTTAGTTTCACAGGCCACTGTTCAAGTCTGGAAAACTCCGCTGTAGATACTGTTAAGGACTCCTGCTTCTTGTGTACTACACGGTTTGCGCTCCCTGGGCATCCATGCTGGTGCACATGTGCTTCCGGAGTGGAGTCTTTTATTTCGATACCTTTGTCTTTAAGAATTTTCAGCGCTTCGCCGAGATAAACAGTTTCATTGTGATCTTTAAGATGCTTCAGGTGAGCCTTTATTACATCCGGTCCATGTTTTATAATATTTTCCATTACAAGCGCTTCGTTATATGGAGCAGCCTCTCTCTCCTCGATTGTTATGGCGCTTTCAGGGCATGTGCCGATACAGGCTCCAAGTCCGTCGCAATATAGATCGCTGATCAGACGGGCTTTTCCATTAATCATCTGGATTGCACCCTCGGGACAATCGGGTACGCAGAGTCCGCAGCCGTTACATCTGTTTTCGTCTATGTGTATAATCTGACGTTTCATGTTTTAACCTCTTTTTTATATTATCTTTTTCTTCATATTACTCTAAGGGCTGATGTGTACCCGAATTTAAGGAAGTAATCAAATATTTGATCCACCTCCAACTCCCCGGCCCCCCAACCCCCCGGAGGGGGGCTTGAAGATAAATCCACAAATTGAGTCTTAAAAGACTTTATTATTTATAAATATAGTCTTTTAAGTCCCCCTCCGGGGGATTTAGGGGGCTGTATGAGATGCCGGCATTTCGTTACATTACAGCCGGCATGACCGAAAAGAGACGTTTACCGCTTCAAATCATCCGTTTTACATCCCCCCTTTTTTTCAAAAACGCGGGGTGCGGGGCGGCAGCCCCGAAAAAGCCCCCCGCAGGGGTTGGGTTGCGGGCATAAGCCCGCGTTATTTAATTAAATTGACAGTTAATATTAACCATATTAACTATCAAATAACATTGACCTGAATCAAGTCGAGAGGAAAAAATGAAAATTTCTGAAGAAACTATATCTAAAAGTCTCTTTTTCGGCGGGCTTTCCCCTGAACAAATTTCAGGTATAGAAAAAAGAGGAAGAACCGAAGTTTTTAACAAAGATCAGATTATTTTTTTTGAAGCTGACAAGGGGGAGAAGTTTTTTTTCCTAATTGATGGTCTTGTTAAAATATATAAATCTGCTGATAATGATAGAGAAATTGTTCTTCGGCACATACGTCCCGGTGAAATGTTCGGTGAAGTAATACTTTTTGAGTCAGAGACTTATCCCGTGAGCGCCACAGCATTGAGGGATAGCACACTCTTCTCAATAACACGCGAACATTTTCTGGAACTTTTCAGGGATGAACAATTCCGGAAATATTTCACAGGAAACATTTTCAGAAAACTGCGGTATCTAGCTGATAAAGTGGCCTTCCTAAATGCATATGATGTTGAAGAGAGATTTTTTTTATTTATTGAAGAACACTACGGAATCAAGCCGCTTATAAAAATTGATATTACAAAGGCTGAACTCGCTGATGGAATCGGTACAATTCCAGAAACAATCTCAAGACTTATGGCCCGACTTAAATTAAACGACCTTGTCTTATGGAATAAAAATGAGATTAAATTGAATGTAGATTATGCCAGATCTGTAGTAGATAAAATTAAAGAGATATAAAGGGTGCATTAATGCGGAAAGATATGAAGCATGTTGTGATAATCGGTGCCGGTTTTGCCGGGTTGTTTGCCGCAAAAAAATTTTTCGGCAAATCTGTGAAGGTTACCCTGATTGATAAGAATAATTATCATACTTTTAATCCGCTGCTTTATCAGGTGGGAGCTGCAGAGATTGAACCTGATCAGATTGCATACCCTGTAAGATCAGTAATAAGAGGAAAGGAAAACATAGATTTTCTGATGTCAGAGGTTAAGGAGATAAAATTCAAACAGCAGATTGTTGTAACTGATAAAATGAATGTTAATTATGATTATCTGATTATCGCTCCGGGGAGTAAAACAAATTATTTCGAAATCAAGGGCGCGGAGATCAATTCTATTACACTTAAAACTCTCGATGATGCACTTTTCTTGCGGAATCATATACTGACTCTCTTTGAAAAAGCGGTAAAATGCAGCGATATCGACGAGAGAAAAAAATGTCTTACCTTTGTTATAACAGGTGGCGGACCAACCGGTGTTGAATTTGCCGGAGCTTTTGCCGAGCTTGTACATGGTCCCCTAAAAAAAGATTTTCCTCAGATAAAATTATCAGACATCGATATAAGGCTTATTGATGCAGGTAAAAAAATACTCCCTGCATATAATGTTAAGTCGGGAAATTACGCGGCATGGAAGCTTGAAGCAAAGGGTGTCAATGTCATGCTTGAGTCGGAAGTTGTGAAGATAGATAAGGGGATTATCAGATTCCGCGACGGAGAGAGTATTAAATCTCATACTATACTCTGGACTGCCGGGGTTAGTGGCATGGAGTTTAAAAGTGATCTGAAGCTTAAAGAGGGATCGGATAAACGGCTGATTGTTGATGAAACACTGGGAATACAGGGACTAAATAATGTTTTTGTATGCGGAGATCTTGCATACTTTGTTCAGGGTGGAGTCCCTCTGCCGATGAATGCTCCCGTTGCGACACAGCAGGGTGAACACGCGGCGCTTAATATTTTAAAACTCATATCGGGGAATAGACCTGATCCATTCAAGTATAGTGACCGCGGATCAATGGTTACATTGGGAAGAAACTCCGCCATAACAAAAATAAGAGGATTGGAGATTAGAGGATTTTCAGCCTGGATTTTATGGTTATTTATTCATATATTTTATCTCATTGGATTCAGAAACAAAATTATTGTACTTATCAGCTGGTTTGGAGATTATATCTTTTTTGAAAGATCGGGTAGAATGATTATTCCATCTTCAGCTAACCCGGCAAACACGAAGGGGACAAAGGTATAGGTTGTAAAAGAAATTGTACTGCCGAAGAGGACTGTTCTGACTTCACCACTGTTCTCTCTCCATAAGTCTCCGGGATTAATGGATAATACTGAATCTACTAAAAGTGTCCTCTTTAACAAAAAGTATTCAAAACACCCTGTTTAAATCAAAGGAAAGAAAAAAAATTAAGATTTTTTTGCAGCCGGTCTGGATTTTTTAAGGTCAGAATATGCTATACTAAGCGATCCCTCATCGGCACCATCAACAAGACTTAGCTTACCCTCACCCAGCCTGGGATCAGTAACTGATAGCCATCCTTTTTTGGCCAATCCCAATTTTGACTGAATCTGTAAAACCGTTTCGTTTAATTTACTTCTGAAAAACGGATTAATGCTCCTGCCGGCAACATCCAGGATTTTCTCAACAGCATGGACATCACCGCAAGTCGAAAGAGCATCAACGGCTCCATTTACAATATCATCATCACTATGCTCAAGAAGTGATAAAAGAAAACTGGAAAACCTTTCATCCCCTAGTTTTTTTAACGTGTCCAGAATATTTAGTCGGAAAGATTCTTCATGAACGTTGTGAAACTCCTGAATGAGAGAATCTGCTGCTTTCCTGAAATTACGTTTCCCCACATCTCTCAGGGCATCCAACAACAGGTTGTCCCCTTCAATTTTTCTTTCACGAACAAGTTTTACAACATGATAAAATCCTTCTATCCCTAAATATTTCGCGGCTTTATACTGAACCATATAATCCCAATCACTAACAGATGACTTAAGCATGTCGTTAATCTCTTTGTCCTTCCTGTAGTTTTCCAGCAGCATTTTCAGATTAAGCAGCTTGACATTTGCAACCTTATCATACTTTATATTGTTTATATGCAGTTTTTTAAAATCATTATCAGAAATTATAAATTTAGATATTGAGACCATTTTATCCAGAATTGAGATTATTGATGCATATGAAATACTTTTCGACTTAATGTCAGTTACACATATGCTGTTATTCGATAGACTTAAATGATATGAATTTTCAGAAAGTGATATTATTTTCTCTCTTATTCCAAAAGTTAGAATTGCAATAACTTTATCCGGTCTCTTCGCAACATTAATGTCCAGAAGTGAATCAAAAATATCATCTCCACTTTTAACAAGTCCACTGTCCAAAGAGAAATCTGCGGCAACAGTTTTTTCACCCTTAGAAGTGATGCTAAATTGTTTTTTATCTGAATTGTCAAACCAGATGCTGATTTCTAAAATCGCGGATTTTTTCCAGCATAAAAAAACAGGCAATCCCTCAATTTCCCCTTCGCCCTTCGGATAACCTAGAAATCCACCTTTTACATATTTCAGGTTATGCGTATGTGCCACTGCATTCAATACAACACTTCTTGTACCTGAATATCCATTTTTCCAGATTAAGATGAAATCACTAAAAAATGCCATCGCAAAAGACATGACAATAGCAAAACCAATAGGTAAAAAAACAGCCATCAAGAGATATATAATGTTATATGAATCCATGTTCTGTATCCGTTTGTTCGCGATTTGAATGAAGCATTATTCATTTTGCCATGATTTCAGATATGGTGAATTGCATCGCTGCAAAAATTAAGTTTTATCGCAAGTACTCATAAAGTGATATTCTGCCTCTGCCGCATCGAAGGCGTGACGGAGACAGAATATCACTGGTTTTTTACATTGTTAAGATTTATCTGCAGCTGGTTTGGTTTTCTTAAAACCGGAATCTGCAATGCTAAGCGATCCCTCATCGGCGTCATCAGCAAGACTTAGCTTACCCTCACCCAGCCTGAGATCAGAAACTGACAGCCATCCTTTTTTGGCCAATCCCAATTTTGTCTGAATCTGTAAAACCGTTTCGTTTAATTTACTTCTGAAAAACGGATTAATGCTCCTGTCGGCAACATCCAGGATTTTCTCAACTGCATGAACATCACCGCAAGTAGAAAGAGCATCAACAGCTCCATTTACAATATCATTATCCCTATGCTCAAGAAGTGATAAAAGAAAACTGGAAAACCTTTCATCCCCGAGTTTTTTTAACATGTCCAGAATATTTAGCTGTAAAGGTTCTTCATGAATGTTGTGAAAATCCCGAATGAGAGAATCTGCTGCTTTCTTTAAATTACGTTTCCCCACACCCTTCAGGGCATCCCACAATATGTTATCCACTTCAGTTGTACTTTCATGAACAAGTTTTATAACACTATCAAATCCTTCTACCCCTATATTTTTCCCGACTTTATACTGAACCGTATATTCCCTTTTAATACCAGAGGACTTAAGCATCTTATTAAAAATAGATGGCTTATGTATATCTTCAATTATAAATGACTTAAGTATCTCTTCAATCACTTTGTCCTTCCCGTAATCCGGCAGCAGCATTTCCAGATTATGTAGTTTGACATTTGCAATCGCATCATACTTTATATTCTCAGCATACAATTTCTTAAAATCATTATTAGACATTATACATTTTGAGATAGAGACCATTTTATCAAGGATTGCGATTATAGATTCATATGAAATACTTTTCGCAATAATTTCTGTTACACATATACTGTTATTCGATAGACTTAAATGATATGAATTTTCAGCAATTGATATTATTTCCTTTCTTAATTTTAAAGTTAGAAGTGCAATTACTTTTTTCGGGCTCTTCGCAACTTTAATATCCAGAAGTGAATCAAAAATGTCATCTCCACTTTTAACAAGTTTGCTGTCTGGAAAGTAATCTCCGGTAAGAGTTTTTTTACCCCTGGAAGTAATAATAAATTTTTCTTGACCTGAATTGTTATACCTGATGCTGATTTCTAAAATTTTGGATTTTATCCATTTTCCAGATCCTTTTTTCCAGCATAAAAAAACAGGTAATCCCTCAATTTCCCCTTCAAACATCGGATAACCTAAAAATGCACCTTTTATATATTTAAGGCCATGTTTATGTGCCACTGCATTTAATACTTCATTTCTTGTTGTTATTGAGTTCTTATTCCCCCCGGGGAAGATGGTGGAGATAGCAACAAGAAAATATAATGAAATAATAGAGAGTGCTATTTGAATTATTACAACATCCATTTTCTATACCCTGCTGTTCGAGATTTAATTTAAACAGGAAGTATTAAAGAAATAATGTCAAGAAGGATACTGATTCGTTCTGTCGATAGCATTCAGCGTATCCTGTAAACTCCACGGCTTTGGCATATTATTCTCTGAGGTTTAGCGCAGCTTCAAAAAAAAAGAGATGAGATTGTTACTCCTTGCCCCATCTCATCATGGGGAAAGGTGCCGAGGGCGGAAAGGGGCGTCTAGCATCCATCCATAATGTAGTTCAGCATAACAGTTCTATACTCATGATTCTTGCTTACAATCAGAGGATAATTTGCGCTGCTGAATAGGTGAACCTGTGCTTTTCTGAACGAAGAAACCGCATCTTTCAATCTATCCTCCATGTCTGGGAGAAGATCATATCCGCCGCTTCCTGCAAGAAGTACAGGGCAGCTTATATCTCCGGCACTACCGTGGAGATATTTTCCACCATACTCCATGAAATCTTCATGCATAGCACTGTCTTCTTCGAGAACTTTTTCCCATTTTGAACCGTTCATTGACTGGAAGAAAGATTTAGCGCCGGTGTTTTTTGCGTTTTCTCTATAATGCTGTATGCTGTGCAAATAATTCAGGTCGGGTTCAACTCCAGGAAGACTCTCCGCGATTATACTTCTGACAAGTGAAGGATTAATGAGAGCTACGTTTAAAGCTACAAGGGCTCCTCCACCTATGCCTAAGATGGAGGTTTTTTTAAATTTTTCTTTTTCGCAAAGTTCTGAAATGGCTATTGCGTTGCTTATCCAGAAATTATTCCCCGGGTCAACTGAGGATGGTGATTTTCCATGACCGGAAAGATCTACTGTCATTGTGTTAAAATAGCTTGAATAGAATTTTATCTCTGAATCAAATATTTTTGATGATTGACCATTATCATGAATAAGGAGTACATTGTTGATATTACTCTTAGAGTTATATATATTATAATATATTTTGTTGTTTTTATTCTTGTAGGATGACATATTTTGATCCTGTATATTTATTTTTTAAGTATTAGACAGGAATAAATAGTTTGGTTTAATTTTCAATAAATTTATATCGCCGTATTAAAAACTTCGTTATTATTAAAGAATATTACCTTTTTTCGAAAAATTTGTTATTTTCAAAGCATAATCTTCCATTCCAAGGTGGTTATTATATGGGGAGTTTTGCAGGTTGAGAGGCTTAAATTGTTGATATTTTTAAGAGGAATTAGAACCTTTTACTTGTCATCATGGAGTCTGTTTTTTATATAAAGTTTCTTTTAGACAAATTTTTAAGGTGTAAATGGAAGATGTTAAAAAATTGAAAAAAACTGACGATTTTAAGAATCTAAACGAAAAATTCAGACTGCATTATGCTCTGACCCTTGAGTGTGTCAAAATACTGCCATGGGAATTTGATGTTGCTTCATTGAAAATTGATAATGTATTCGGCATGAATATACTTTTTTCAGAGAGTAATGACAAAGTCGATTTTCAGAAATGGCTGGAAATGATGCATCCTGAAGATAAAGTTATGGTTCTGCCCTCTATAAAAATGATTATAGATGGGACGATTAATGAGACTGCATTTGAGTACAGAATCAAAAAAGAATCCGGTGAATATATCTGGATAAAAACTATTGCTAAAATAAGGCAAAGAGATGAGTCGGGAAAACCTTCAATAATTACCGGTGTCAATCAGGACATAACTGAGAGTAAACTTCTAGAGTTTCAAAACATAAAAAGAGAAAAAAAAATCAGAGATAGTGAAAGCAGGCTAAAAAATGCCATGAAGATGGGGAAAATGTCCCCATGGGAATATGATTTCAAATCCGGAGCGATAACCTCAGACAGAGAAATGGCAGTTTTATGGGGTTTTACTGAAAATTATGACAGGGCCGATCTTATTACACCTGAAATGCTCGGCAGGAATATTCATCCGGATGATCGAATATCTGTATTGGATAAATTTCGTAAATCCGTTGAAAACAAAGAAGGCTTTGAATTTACATTTCGAATTGTTGTAAATGATATAGTAAAATATGTTCATTATCTTGGCGAAGTTATTTTTTCTGAAAATGGCAGTCCCTCAAAATTTGTGGGAGTAGCTCAGGATATTACTAAAATGAAGCATCTTGAAGATTCGCTTGCCAGACAGTATGAGGGTTTAAGATTTATTGCCGAGAAGGCAGGGATAGGTTTGTGGGAATTCAATACCCGGGAAAATTTCGTCTACACAATAACCAGCGATTATAGTAATACAGAACCGGACAGCATATACGGAAAAATGCCCGTAGTTAAGTTTATGGAGAGAATTCATCCCGAAGATTTTGAGATGTTTCAGTCCAAGCTTGATCTCCATGGAGAAAAAGGTGGCGATGTAAGCGATTTTGATATCCGTATCAACACTGAAAGGGATATATACAGGTGGTACCATATAACAGCTGTTATTGATAAGCATGATGATTCCGGAAAACCCCTTATATACAAAGGACTTTATCAGGATATAACTGAGAAGAAGGAAATTGAAGGGAGATTGTACCAATCTCAAAAAATGGAAGCTATCGGCAGACTAGCTGGCGGGATTGCTCACGATTTTAATAATATTTTACAGGTTATTCTGGGTTACGGCAGTCTTGCACTTATGGATGCCGAAGATAACAGTGATATGCTGGAGAACATCGGTCATATTGTCGACTCGGGTGAAAAGGCAAAAAGCCTGGTCCGCCAGCTTTTACTTTTTGCAAGAAGAGAAAAGTTCAGACCGAGTCCTGTGGCTCTGAATGAACTCGCCGCCGGTTTTATTATTATGCTTAAACGTGTTATAGGAGAAAACATTTCTCTTGTCTTTAATCCCGATACACAGCTTAGCTATATCCATGGAGATGCAGGTCAGCTTGAGCAGATCTTTATGAATTTATGCATAAATTCAAGGGATGCCATTGATTCAAGTGATTCAATAAGCGGCAGCGGTTCAATAATAATAAAAACAAAAAATTTAACAGTTGAGGAATACTGGCCATGTTACGACAACCGGATACCTCCGGGTAAATATGTAATGCTAAGTGTATATGACAATGGATCAGGAATTTCCAGTGAGAGTTTTAATCAGATTTTTGAACCGTTTTTCACAACTAAAGATAAGAACAGAGGAACGGGGCTTGGTCTTGCAACAGTTTATTCTATTGTTAAACAGCATAATGGATATATTGATGTTCATAGTATCGAGGGGAAGGGGACTACGTTTTCTATATATTTTCCTGTATATGGAGAAAAAATAATCAATGCATTGAATGATGAAAAGGATTCACCATGGAATCGCCCTGAAGGTGGTGAAACTGTACTTCTTGCAGAGGATGATGATCTTATCAGAAAATACACAAAGCGTATACTCGTCGATTCAGGATTCAGTGTGATTATTGCAGAAGATGGAGAGATGGCAGTTAAACTTTTCAATGAGAATAAAAATGATATAGATATTTTAATCTTTGATGTTGTTATGCCGAAGAAAAACGGATGGGATGTTTATAATGCAATAGGGGGTATTAAGAATAAAATCCCCGTAGTATTCTTTAGCGGTTATGATCAGAATCTTCTTCCGATTGATATACCGGATGGTATACCTATGAAATATGTGCAGAAGCCCTTTAAATATTATACAATCATAAAGGCTATCCATGATCTGCTTGATAAAAAGAAGTAGGTGAGAACTTTTCACATTGCTTCTTTTTATCATCTTCATTTCAAATATTTGTACTAATTCAGAAAATTGCTATTATGTAACTACTCATAAACCGGCGGAGACAAAATACCACTGGCTTATGAGCAGCAAATATTTTTATTTTGTGCCGGATGCGGCAGCATTCTCTTTTTCCAGAATTGCATAATATTCAGCCCATGTCTCTTCAATTGCCCGAGCCTCTTCTTCGTCAAGCTTTTCTATTATAAATCCCGCATGAACAAGAACTTTGTCATTTAGTTTTATATCCGGCATCATGGCGTAGTTAACCTGTGTAGCCACTCCATTTGCCATTGCTATAGCATAAGTGTCATCAATTTGTGTTATTGTCATCGGTATTGCAAGGCACATATTTTTTCTCCTGTTTCTTTTTATTTATTCCCCTCCCTTGACGGGAGGGGTTAGGGGAGGGTGTAATAGAACAAGTTCTGTAATCACCCCCACCCGGCCTCCCCCCGTCAAGGGGGAGGAGGTACTGCAATAAAGTCTTTATTTAAAAATATTTCCTAACATATCCTCGGCAGCTGCTCTTCAATCATCAGCGGTAGTAATCTCTTCCCTCCGATGAATGTCTCTATATAAACTTTTCCCGGATAGTGCGAGTCTATCTCTCCGATAATAGCCGCATCTTTCCCATACTCATTCTGCTTCATAACATCAACAATACCCTGTGCATCTTCCGGTGATGATATGATTACAATTTTTCCTTCGTTGGCGACATATAACGGATCAAGTCCCAGAAGCGAACATATCCCTTTTACTTCTTCCGATACAGGTACCGAATCCTCAATTATACCTGCTGAGAAATCTCTTCCGGCAGTTATCTCGTTTAACACGGATGCAAGACCTCCGCGAGTCGCATCTCTCATAAACTTTATACTCTGAGGATACTTTTCTGTTACAGCTGCAACCAATCCGTTAAGCGGCGCGCAGTCAGATTTCAGATCGCTGGAAAATCTCAGATCATTGCGGAGCGACATTATAGTAATACCGTGATCACCAAGAGTTCCGCTTACTATAATCTTATCACCCTTCTGAATTTCCCTTCTCTGTACTTCTCCGGCAAATACACCTATACCTGAAGTGTTGATATAGATTTTATCACCCTTACCATTAGGAACAACTTTTGTGTCACCGGTTACAATTTTTACACCTGCAGCATCAGCTGATTCCTTCATCGAAAGGAGTATTTTTTCGAATGAGTCAAAGTCAAATCCTTCTTCAAGGATAAGGGAGCATGATAGAAATTTCGGGACAGCTCCCATTACTGACAGGTCATTTACTGTTCCGTTTACAGCGAGCTTGCCGATATCTCCGCCTGGAAAAAAAATCGGCGTAACAGTGTATGAGTCTGTAGTGAAAGCTATTTTACCATGAGCTATATCAAGCACCGCTGAATCGTCTATCTGTATAGACTCTTTCCCGAGAATTGAACTTATCATCCCAGAGATCATGTCGTTCATCAGCTTTCCGCCGCTTCCATGACCGGGAAGAATCTTCTTCAGCGTTTTATCTGTTGTGTTATCCATTATTTTCTCCAGTATTTGTAGTAGGCTGAGCATGGTCCTTCGCTGGACACCATGCACGGACCGATGGCATTCTCGGGAGAACATACTTTGTCAAACATCGGGCACTCCGGTGGAATAATTATTCCTCTCAGAAGATCTCCGCATCTGCATCCCGCATGTTCTTTTACAGGGGGAGGTGTCGCCGGAAATTTCTTTTTTGCGTCAAAGCGGCTGTATTCCTCTCTTATTCTAAGTCCGCTTCCGGGAAGTTCTCCAAGACCTCTCCAGACTTCGGAGCATGTTTCAAAAACAGTATCTATTATTTTCAGTGCATGAGGATTGCCGTTTTCACGAACCACGGTTTTATACTCGTTTGTAACGCGCACATCTTTCTTTTCAAGAAGATCAATGAGAGAGAGTACACCGGTAATCAGATCGTGTGCCTCAAAGCCTGCAACAACACCCGGCTTGTTATATTTTGCTGCAATAAAGTTCCATGGCTCTCTACCGATTATTGCACTAACATGTCCCGGTATAATAAATCCATCGATCTTAACCTCATCGGCGCTGAGTAGAGCATCAACTGCCGGAGGAGTGAGTTTATTCCCTGAAAGAATTGAAAAGTTTTTAATACCTTTCTTCTCTGCTTCCATTATAATTATCGCTTCAGCAGGCGCTGTGGTTTCAAATCCTACGCTCAGGAATATTACCTCTCTATCAGGATTCTCTTCAGCCATGCGGAGAGCATCAAGCGGAGAGTATACTATCCGTATATCCATCCCTTCAGCCTTTTCTTTTGCAAGAGAGCTGTATGATGAAGGTACTTTTATCATATCGCCGAAAGTTGCAAGAATTGCATTATATTTTTTTGCAATTTCAATAATCAGATCGAGGTAGGAATTAGGAGTGACGCAAACAGGACATCCCGGACCGTCGATGAGAGTTAGCCCTTCCGGAAACATATCCTTTACTCCGGTTTTGAAGAATTCTGCTGTATGAGTGCCGCAGACTTCCATAATTCTGATTTCTTCGGAGAGTTTTCTGCTTTTCAGCGCCTCGGCGAGTTTTTTTACAAGATCTCTATCCATTTAAAAGTATCCTTTATATTGCTAATTTGCATTTACACTTGAGAAAAAATGTTGATTTAAAACCTATATCTGTAA
>CAYVCQ010000015.1:0-11084 GCA_964450405.1 uncultured Leptospirales bacterium
GGTCGCTTTAATTATCGGAAACTGCCATCAGACACAATTATTTGCACACTACCGACAGGTTCAGTATTTGTTTCTCGAGCTTTTTGTATTTTTTTTTATTTATAGTGATTGTTTATTGAATGTGCAAGGGGGATAGCCGCATCCCCCTTCGCGATCCCCGCGGCTCCTCCGATGGCGGAGGGCCATTGTTTACTTTTTGTAAAAGTTGGCTTTTAGTGTTGCACCGCTGAGTCCATCCATGGACGGCAGCGGTGCCAGGCGGCGTACGTCCTTGTACGCCTTTCTTTATCGTGGTTTTAATATTGTCTTGATTATTATCTGATTTATTGTTAGTTTATTAATGTTTGCGGAGTTGCTTTGTTTATTCTTTATGTGTTGATTAAAAAAATAATTTCTAATGTGAGTTTGCCTATGAATAGTTTGCCTGTGATTGAGGTTTTTTTTGATTATATCTGACCTTGGTGTTATCTCGGTACCGTGCGTACCGATCGTCTTAAGAGGGAGTTCGGGGTTGAATTTAAATGGAGGGTGTTTCCTCTTCATCCGGAGATTCCCGATGAGGGTATGGAAATTTCGAAGCTCTTTGCCGGAAGGGAGGCTGATATTAAGGCTATGCAGGATCGCCTTTTAAAAATCGCTGCCGTGGAGGGGCTTGAGCTTTCTTCGCATTCTCATACTTACAATACTAGAATGGCCCAGGAGCTGGGGTTATGGGCTGAGAGTGTGGGGCATGGTGAATCTTTCCATAAAGCTGTGTATCTTGCTTATTTTAAAGAGGGACGGAATATTGGATTGATTGATGAATTACTGCTGATTGCCGAATCTGTCGGGCTTCCGGCGGCTGAAGCAAAAGCTGTGCTTTCAGAGAGGAGTTTTTCATCTGCTGTTGATGCTGACTGGAAATTGGCGGGGGAGATGGGGATTACTTCTGTTCCGTCATATATTTGTGATGGGAGGCTTCTGGCGGGGTTCGGGTCTTATGAGAATTTTTTAAGGCTTATAGGGAAGGGGTAGTATGTGGGGTGGGCGCACCCCGGGCGTTGAGTGGATTGGCAGATCTTTTGGGGTTAGTTGTAGGATTATTTTATTTTTTTTTACTTATAGCAATTGTTTATTAAACATGCAAGGGGGGTAGCCGCACCCCCCTTCGCGAACCCCGCGGCTCCTCCGATGGCGGAGGGCCATTCTTTACTTTATGTAAAAGTTAATTTTTAGTGATGCACCGCTGAGTCCATCCATGGACGGCTGCGGTGCCAGGCGGCGTACGTCCTTGTACGCCTTTCTTGTTGTGGGAATTTGGGAATTCATTATTTTAGTAAAAATTCTTTTAGTTTTGCTATCGGGATATTGCCGTTTAGTATTTGTGCGCCCTCTTGATGGCAAATATAAATAGTTGGCTTAGCCTGATGGAATACTTTATTAAATTCGGGGTATTTGGAATTTTGACTTAATTGTACCGGGCTTGTTTTTGCCTCTATGAAAATAAACGATTCTGGATCTTTTTGAATCACAAAATCAATCTCTTCTCCGTCGCGTGATCTCCAGTGAAATATCTGCCAGCTGAGGCCGAAATTAATATTGAGTTTGTAAATTTCAGAAAAAACAAGATTTTCAAATAGATGACCCTGTTGCGGGGAGGTGAGTATTGGCGCAGCGGAAGTCCATCCCTGTAGTCGACATGCAAGCCCCGTATCAATGAAAAATACTTTGGGCGATTTGATGAGTCTTGACGAGAGATTAGAAGAAAAAGGCATGACAAGCGCGATGATGTGCATTCGCTCCAGAATAGATAACCATTCCTTTATGGTTTTACCATCAACACCGGTATCATTGGCAAAACTTGAAAAATCCATGATCTCGCCGACCCTGCCTGCAAGCAGCTTAACGAATTTTAGAAATTCTCTACTTTTCTGAATTCCGGCAGCAAGAACAATGTCTTTTTCAATGTAGCTGTTTATGTAATCGTCGAGATATTTTTTCACATCGCGGGTTTTGTCGGCATGTAATTCCGGCCAGCCGCCAGTGTACAGTATCTCCTGAATATTAGTTTTACGTGCTGAAAGAATTTCTGCAACACTTAGAGTATTCATATCGAAAAAACTCGCACGGCCGGCCAGGCTTTCTTTCACGTTCCTATCCATAAGAATCTGGTTAGATCCTGTTATGCGAAGTATTGTCTGACGTTTGTATTTATTCTCACGTTTGTAAAGGTCGGCCATTCTTTTCAATGACGGGAAAAGAGCAGGAGCATATTGAGCTTCGTCAATAAATAGTTTTTGCGTATCAAATTGATGCAGAAAAAGTTCAGGGTCATTTTGAGCCAGTTCACGAAGAGAGGGGTCATCCAGGGAAACCTCCTGAAAATCTCCATCGAGATGGAGAATAAGACTCGATTTACCGCATTGTCTCGGTCCACGTATTATCTGGATCGGATCGGTATTATTTTGTATAAAATTTGATATGTCTCTTTCAATCCACATTTGACAAATATGGAATCGTAATCCATATTTGTCAAGAGATTTAAATTCAGAAATGAAAGCTAACAAGCACTTTTGATAATTCTATACATCCACTTTACAATCTCCCAAATCGCAATCTTTAAAAAATCTCAAATAAACAAAAAAATTTTAAAAAATATCTCCGGCGAACGTATCTATTGTATCGGCTCTGATTTTTTGATACGGAGGTTGCTTTGAAAATTTATATTTACAGTCTGTTTATTCTTTTAGCGGGATGCGGTAACTCCATCTCTGTTATGGATCTTTATTCTAAAGGTCAGCAGGAATTTATGAACAAAAATCTCGCAGCGGCGGAAAAATCTTTCTCCGAAGTAATTAAACTCGATGATGATTTCCTAAACGCATACCTGATGCTTGCGAAGATTCATTACCACAATAAAGAATACGATAAAACCTTCAATGATCTTGAATCAATTCTTCGCAAAGATCCTGACCACAGCGGGGCTTTGTACTGGAAGGGGCGCACTCTCGTCATTTCAGGTAAGGATGACAAAGATGAGGCTGTTAAAACTCTTCAGAGTGTTCTTGATATTGACTCTCATCATATCCCCGCACGTCTGCTCCTTGCTCTTGTGTATGAAAATAACGGAAAATATAAAGAGGCTCTGTATGAATATATAACTGCTATGAGCGAAGAGGATTCTTTGATTAGAGCAAGAGGGAACCTTGCGGTCCTTTACAGAAGATTGGGACTTAAAGAGAGGGCAAATCAGGAGATAGACCGTGCTTTGAAGATTGCAGAAATATCAGGCATCGATATTAAGTCTCTGAATATAATGAAGGGTGAGTTTACGAAATGGGAAGAGAAATAAATTTTATAATAATACTGATTTCAATTATACTGGGAGTATCTGCATGCGCGGACTTTGAACTCCATGTGAAAAAAGAAGGTCAAAGTATTAAACCATCGGTGATTTTGATCGGGCCATTTGAAACAAGAAATATGAACTACGATCCATATGTTTCTGAAGAATTTAAAGACGCACTTAAATTTGAGTTTTTCAGAAGAGGCTATAATGCGGTTTTAATATCAAAAAGTGATCCTTTAACGAGTACCGGGACCGATTGGGCTGCAAAGACATCTAAAGATAATGCGGGGGATATACTGATTAAGGGGGTTATCTCTCAGAGAGAATCGGGATTCCTGGCGGATAGGGAGATAGAAACACTTGTTTCATTTACAATTTATTCGAGTAATGGAGCAATCATTGGAGAGGGATTTTACCATGACAGCAGGTCTGCCGGTGAGGAGTCTTTAAGACGGAGTGCCGCGGATAAGTTTGTATCAGAGTTTATTAAGAATCTGGGACGGGTTGATTAAATTGAAACAGTCTTCAACGATAATTATTACTGTTATCTGCTTTCTTTGTTTTTCAATTTTTGCAGATGGAGCAGATAATATTTTTAAGGATACTGGAAGTAAGGGTGTTCTGAAACTTGATATAAGCTCCTCTGTTTCCATTGCTGTTACAAACAGTTTTGAACTTGATGAGATTAAAGCCAGGGAGAGTTTATACTCACTTGCCATTGGAGAGAAACTGAGAAGTTATTTTCCCTCTTTAACATTTTCATATATGCAGACAGATGAAGTGAAAAAAAGGGAGGCCGACAGCAGGTCATCGAGATTCAGCGTTGAAAGTGAGTTTGCGGTATATGACGGAGGTAAGCGGAGTCTCGACTATGATGTGGCAAAGCTGAACGCGCTTCTGGTACGAAACGATTACAGAATAGCTACGAACAAACTCATTGTATCAGTGCGCGAAGGCTACCTCAACCTTTTAAAACTACGTGAAACAATAAATATATACAACATCACTCTTGAGCATGGATTACTGCAGCATAAGTTTATAAAGAAAGAGTTTGAACTTGGTGATGCCACCAAGCTTTCAGTTCTGGAAATAGAGGCCAAGGTAAAAGAGATAGAGCTCTCTCATAAACGGGCTATTGATGAGTTTGAAGCTGCATCAAAGAAATTTAAACTTCTGCTCCGTATCAATCGCCACACTCCTCTTGAAATTACCGGAGATCTCGACAAAGATTTTATCATTGTACCTGCATCGGGGATTAATGAAGAAGAGGTTGTATCTATCGCTCTTAAAATGAGAAAAGAAGTAGAGAGCGGCGCGGCTAGATACGAGATAAGCATGCGGAACAACGAGATGAGTGAGAACTACTTTCTTCCAAATGTTTCGCTTGGTTTAAATTATAATCTCAGCGGTGAAGAGTATCCTCCAAGAGAGAAGGGGTGGGGAGTTAACATCAAGTTCAGTTCCAGGATATTCGGTAATACTTTTTCCGGTGGTACAGGATATGGTGAAGGCGGAAACGGCAACAGTAAGAACAGGTCGGGTAATGCGTCTGCCAATATCCTGAATGACATGTCATATAAAAGCAGTATTGTTGAGAGCAGAATTGAAATGGCAAAATCTGGTGATGAACTGGCTGTAATGAAGGAGAGCATTGCTGCCGAGATTGGTTCTCTCTGTTCTGAAATTAAGAATTCATGGGATATGATCGGTATCGCGTCAAAGCAGGTGGAGCTTTATGATGCGCAGCTGGTGATAGAAAGGCTTAAGGCCGACATGGGTGAATCGAGAAGATACGATCTTCTTGAGAAAGAGATGGAGAGAGGGAAGGCCGCTGTTGCGCTGCTGAACTCAAAGATAAAGTATCTTATGGCCGCATCGGCTCTGGAGCTTTCGGCAGGTATGGATGTAGATTTTTTTCGGGGATACGTTAAGAGTAAAGAGTGATCAGGAAAAGAGGAAATAAAATGAACCTTAGCAATTTATCACATAATTTTTTAAGAACGCTCAATTTTATAAAGAGACTTAATTTGAAGATGAGGCTGGTCGCGCTGGCTCTTATAGTTATTACTTTTGCTGGTATCATTTATGGAGTTATTATACGTCCTGAAATTATAGCAAAGAGAGAGGCTGCGTTAGCGAAAAAATCTGTTAAAGAATCGGTGTCTACAATAATTGTAGAGAGTAAGGAAGTTCGGGACACGATTCAGGTTTTGGGGCAGATTGTCTTTAAAGAGAAAGTGAATATTTCATGTAAGGTAAACGGGCGGTTAAGCAGGATCAATATTAAAGAGGGCAAGCACGTTGGTAAAGGTGAACTCATTGCGGAGATTGAAAGACTTCCGTTTCAGATAACCCTTAAACAGCAGCAGTCGGAACTCGAGATTGCAAAGAAGGCGCTGGAGCTCTCCGAGGCAAAATACAGCGATGCGGTAAAAGGGATAGAAATAAAATTTAAGACTATAAAAAAAGCAAAGGCCGAACTATTCGACAAGAAGACCTCTTATGAAAACATGGACAATGTTTTAAAAAACAAAACTGCACTTTTTAAAGCGGGCGGAGTGAGCAACACCGAGCTTGAAGGTATAAAAACACAGCATACAACTCTCCGCACAAAGTATGAACTTGCCGAGTCAGATTACGAAATCCAGCTTGTCGGATACCGTGACCAGGACATTAAGAATGAGGGATTAAAAGTTCCGATTAACACAGATGAAAAGATTAAAATATTTAAAGAGATAAATACAAAGATAGAGAAGGCCGAGGTGGAGTCTGCGAAATCACGGGTGCAGCAGGCCCGCAGTTCGCTGCTTTCTACTGAACTATTATTGAAAGAGACATATATCAGATCCCCCATAACCGGCGTTGTTGCTGTGAAGAATATGGAGGGTGGAGAAATGGTGAAAGAGGATTCCGTTATTGCCACTGTAATGGATATCAGTTCTGTTTTTATATCGATGAATCTTAATGAGAAGGATATTATAAAGGTAAAAACTGGACAGAAGGTTTCATTCTCTGTTGATGCAATAACTTCAGATAAACCTTTCAACGGCAGTATTGACTCGGTTTCACCTGTTCTCGATACAAAGACGCGCAGTGTTGAGGTTAAGGCGATTGTATCTAACGGCAACAGCGCTCTACTCCCCGGGATGTTTGCCCGGGCTGTAATTGATACGGGTAAAAGCATCAAAGGTATCCTTATACCTAAAGGGGCGGTAATGGTACGCGAAGATGGGAGGAGTGAAATTTTCATCGTTAAGAACGGTTTAGTCGTTAAAGAGAATGTTGTCACCGGCGGGGAGTATGGTGAGGAGATTCAGATTGTTGAGGGTGTAAAGGATGGAGACAGGGTTGTTACAGGGGGGCTTAATAGCGTTTATCAGGGGATGAAGATAGAGCAATGAAGCTTATTGAAATCCTTATAAAAAGAAAGATCACCACAACCATGATTTTCAGCGGGATATGCCTTATCGGTGTAATCTCCGCATCAAAACTTCCGGTTGAACTTCTTCCCGATATTGAGCTTCCTGCTCTTACAGTAATAACTCCATTTGAAAACGCAGCACCATCGGAAGTGGAGAAGCTTGTTACTGCAAGAATAGAGGAGGCAGTAACTTCGGTAAGTGGTGTATCGGAGGTAAAGTCTGAATCTATCGATGGACTAAGTATTGTAAAGGTGAGCTTTGAGTGGGAGCGCGACATGGATATGGCTCTCATCGGTGTAAAGGAGAAGGTCGATCTCATAAGAGGTGAACTCCCCGATGATACAGGTAAATCTATAGTTGTAAAATATGATCCCGCTGATGAACCGGTTCTGATTTATTCAGTTTCACTAAACAGCGGTGATCCGAAGAATACAAGAAAGAGAGCTGAAAAAGAGATTGTCCCCTTTATCGAACGTATCAGCGGTGTATCACTGGTTGAACTTCTCGGAGGAGATAAGCGTGAATTTCTCGTTGAGATTGATAACGCTTCGCTTTATTCAAAGGGTATCTCTCTTCCTGAAATTGTACAGAGTATCGGTATGGCAAATTACAGTTATCCTGCAGGAAGTCTAGTTAAAGAGGGTAAGGAGTATTCTGTCCGGACTGCCGGTGAGTTCAGAAACAGTGAGGATATCCGTTCGGTTGTTACAGGATACAGTGAAAAGGGTGTACCTGTTTATTTATCGGATATTGCCACTGTTGCAGATACCTTCAAAGAGAGAAAATCTGCTGTAAGATTTAACGGCAAAGAGAGTGTTGCTCTTCTTATAAAGAAAGAGCCGGGAAAGAATGCCATCATGACCTGCGGAGCCGTCAGAAATGAAATGGTGAATATAGCGGCAGGTAAGAAGAGTGATTTTAATATAAAATGTATTTATGATCAGTCTAAATTTATTCAGTCATCAATTGATAATGTTCTCGATGCCGGTATTCTTGGCGGAATTATTTCTTTTTTTGTTATCTGGTTTTTTCTTAAAACTCTTGTACCTCCGCTTATTATTTCTCTTTCGATACCTGTAAGTATTGCCGGAACGATGATTCTTATGAAAGTATTTAATATTTCACTTAACACAATGTCGCTTGGCGGGCTTGCAGTGGGTATTGGGACCATGGTTGATGCAGGGATTGTTGTTCTTGAATCGATTCAGGATTTTAAAGATGGAGATGAATCGCTCTCCGGAATAGAGGCTGCAATCAGAGGAACCATGGATGTGGCAGCTCCCGTTACGGCATCGCTTATGTGTTCTATTATTGTATTTCTACCAATAGTTTTTTTATCGGGACTTTCAGGAGCGGTATTCCGTGATCTTGCGCTTACCGTTTCATTTTCACATCTATTCTCTCTGTTGAGTTCACTCACCCTTATTCCGATGCTTTCAGGTTTGAACATTACATCACTAAATCCGGCGGATTATTTTAAAAGACTTCATATGTCAGATTATGAAAAAGAACAGCTTTTAAAAAATTCCGCTAAAACAGAGTTAATGAATAGAATGAGTAAAATGTCAGCTCTCTCCGACAGGGTTATGAACAGAATAGATTCTGCGTATCAGTCAGTTCTTCGCTTTGCCTTTGCGCGGAAAAAGAAGGTAATCATATCAGGATGCGCAGCAATGTTTGCAGGCTTTTTCCTTTTTTTATTTATTTACACCGAACTTATGCCCTCAGTCGATCCGGGTGAATTTTCTGTGGAGATTGAACTACCCGGGGGAACACCATTGTCAGAGACATCAAATCTCTGTGAAACATTTGAGAACTATATCAACGCCACTGGATCCGCAGAATATGTATTCACAAAAGCCGGATGTGACCCCGATGACAATATATCTGAAAAAATTTCAGGCAGGGGATCGGATTACGCTTTAATCAAAGTGTTTATGAAGCATGGGAAATCCGCCCCGAAGTTTATAAAAGAACTGAAGGAGAATCTGAAATTCAATGACCGGGCGAAGATTACTTACAGAATGAAAGAGGATGTTGTAGCCTCGGTATTCTCCGCCGGTAAGGGAAAAACCGATGTTGAGATTTATGGGAATGATGTTGCCGATTTAAAAGATTCGGGAAATCTGGTTAAAGATCTGCTTTTTAATATTAAAGGACTTAAAAGTATATCGTCAGTTTTTGACAGGGAGTCTCCTGAACTGAGAGTCGATATAGACAGGAAATCCGCGGCATCCCTTGGACTTAATGTCGAAGAGGCTGCCTCGCAGCTTGGAATGGCCGTGCGGGGTGAGGTCTCATCAACTTTCCGTGACGGCGACGATGAAATCGACATAAGGGTAAGACTGAACAAAGCAGATAGAACCGGTATTGATTCACTGAACAGGATTCTTATTAAAACTTCAACCGGAGTAACGGTTCCTGTATCAAAATTTGCAGAGATAAAAAGCGGAACCGGCAGCGGACGGATTGTACGTAAAGAGCAGAGCAGGATAAATATTGTAAGTGCTGATATTATTCCAGGTGGTGGATATGTCGCCTCAAAACTGAGGGACCTCTTGAGTAATATAAAGTTCCGTGAAGGGGGTCAGTGTAAATTGGCAGACGGCAGTGATCAGATAAAAGAGGCTTTCGGATCACTGGGTTTTGCAATGATTCTTGCTATTCTATTTATTTATATGCTGCTTGCAGGACAGTTCCAGTCTTTAAAAAATCCATTGATCATTATGATAAGTATTCCGGTAACGGCACTTGGAGTTTCCCTTGCGCTTCTGTTGACCGGTCAGACATTAAATATCAACTCCGGTATAGGGATGATTTTACTAAGCGGAACGGTAGTAAATAACGCCATTGTGCTTTTTGATTTTGCCGAGAAGGAGCGCGAGAAGGGTGTAAATGTTGAACTGGCAGTGATGGAGGCGGGTCGGAGAAGGCTCAAACCGATAATTATGACAACGCTGACAACCACACTTGCTCTTGTTCCTATTGCTCTGGGTATGGGCGAGGGAGCGGAACTTCAGAAACCGCTTGCAGTAACTGTAATTGGCGGTATGATTGTTTCAACACTTCTGACTCTGGTTTTTATACCAGCAGTTTTTGCAGCGGTTAATGAAAAGGCTCAGAACCCCGAACCTCTCAGTTTCCCAAACCCCACAGCCTCCCAAACCCACAGTGAAAGGCCCCCTAAATCCCCCGGAGGGGGACTTAGAAGATGATGATAAAAAAAATAATTCTTAAAAATAAAAAATTTGAGGCCCTTGCCTTGAAGTCCCCCTCCGGGGGATTTAGGGGGCGGGGAGTTGGTGGTATCGGGAGTTTTGGGGTCCTTAAGGGTTTACGATTGCGGTTCTGGGTCTTAATATGGTAAGTTACTTCATCAATAACAGAATCAGCGCCTTTATGGTTGCCGCGGCTTTTTTAACAGCGGGGATAATCTCTCTATATAAACTCCCTGTGTCGCTTGTCCCTGCCGCGGACAGTCCCGCTGTTTCTATTACAATTGAGTATCCCGGAGTGGGACCGGAGAAAATAGAACTTCTTCTGACAAAACCTGTTGAGCGGATTATAAAATCTGTCAGCGGGATTACTGAAATTGACTCTGTATCGGAAGAGGGGAAATCAAAAATCAATGTCACATTCAGCGAAAAAACAGATATAAAAATAGCAACAGTTCAGCTTCGCGAGAAGATTGAGCTGATTAAAGACAGCTTTCCCGATGAGGTTCAGGAACCCGTTGTGTACAGGTATGATCCATCGGAGCGTCCGGTTATAATTGCAGCGATGGAGATAGAGGGCTTAAGCATCGAAGATGTGAGAGAAATCGCCGACAGCAAAGTTAAACCGGCTCTTCAGAGAGTTGAGGGTGTTTCCGAAATCAATATTGCCGGAGGTGTAGTAAGGGAGATCCATATTGAGACAGACAGAAGCCGTCTGGAGGCCAGAGGGCTCACCCTGCAGGATATATCTTCAGCTGTGAGGAGTTCCAATATTTCGATACCCGGAGGGACAGTTGAAACCGGCTCTGGTATGAATGTACTGAATATCCCCTCAAGATACATGTCAATTACTGACATTGATGATACAATACTTTCAGCAGAAAAAGGGGGATTTGTATATTTAAAGGATATAGCCGTGACATCATTTGCACCGCGGGAGAAGGAGGATTATTCCAGGTTCAACGGTAAAGATCTTGTGACAATATACATTCACAAAGGTGGCGGAGCAAATACTCTCAACGTATGCAAAGAAACGATGAGTATACTTAACTCCTTTGGAAATACTAAATTCAAAATAATTTATAATCAGGGGGAGTATATTGAGAAGGCGATAGATAA
>CAYVCQ010000015.1:11184-113731 GCA_964450405.1 uncultured Leptospirales bacterium
CTAAATTCAAAATAATTTATAATCAGGGGGAGTATATTGAGAAGGCGATAGATAACGCAGCGTACTCCGGTTTACACGGAATGTTTATTGTCTTTGTTGTCCTGACTATTTTTTTTCGTAAAAGGGAGACCGTTATACCCATAGCTCTGTCAATTCCATGCTCGATGTTTATTGTCCCTGTTTTTCTCTATGCCGGCGGACGGGGAATAAATATTATGAGCTTAAGCGGGTTCGCTCTTAGTGCTGGGATGGTGGTTGATAATGGAATAGTTATAATGTCAGCGATTACTTCATGGAGAGACAAATCTATGGATGGAATTCTCGCGGCTGTTAATTCAGTGAAGGTTCCGGTTATTACAGCGACACTTACAACTATTTCAGTATTCGCACCCGTTGCCATTATCAGCAGCAAGGCTGAATCGATGTACGGAGATATGTCCTTTACCGTAACACGGGCACTGGCGGTATCGCTGTTTACTGCAATTATTCTTACCCCGTCATTCTATGTTACGTTTAAAAATATGCGAAAAATTAGAATACCGGATTTTCTGAAATGTAAAATCAATTATAAAAAAAATGAATCTGATGTTTCAGGAAACCCACTTCGACAGGCTCAGTGTGACACGGTGATTTCAAGCCGGGGTGACAGTGGTGTAAAAATAAAAATTCTTTTTCATATAAAAATGATGGAAGAGAAGATAATTGCAATGGAGATGAAGTGTTTAAGTTATTATAGAAATATACTCGCCTATGTATTTAACAATAGTTTAAGAGTTCTTATTGCTGCGTCCGGTATGGTCTTTTTTGCGGCAATACTTTTCTCGGTCATGGATAAAGATTCTGTGTCAGATAACGGCGGTAATGAGTTTTATCTTTACATAGAATTCCCCACTGGAACATCGCTTGATGCAACAGACAGAATTGTCCTTGGAGTTGAGAAGATTGCTCAATGCATGAAGGGTGTTGAAAACGTTTCTGTAAAGGTTGAGAAGTGGAGAGGTACTCTTACAATCCGGACTCTTGCTGATCTTAGCTTTAAACAGAGAGCAAAACTTCAGACTTCATTGAAAACAAGTGCTGACAGTTTTCTAAAGGAGTATAAGTCATTCTCATATACCTCCGAAGCTGATGAAATGGCCTCAAGAGAGATCAGTGTCCACTTTATGGGTGATGATACAGAAACTTTGAAAAAGATAGCCCGTGAAGCGGCGTCCCGCATTAAATCAATTGAGGGTATGGGTGAATGCTATCTCCGTTTTCGCGAAGGGAGACCTGAATATTGTCTTTCACTCGACAGAGATAAGAGCAGTATGAGCGGAGTGACTGCTTCGGCTGTTTCCGAAAGAATCAGAGGCGGACTATTTGGACCTGTAGCGACAAAATTCATTGAAAAAGGACGGGAGATAGATGTACGGGTAAGACTTGCCGAGGGTGACCGTGATACTATAAGTAATATAATGTCAGGTGTGGTAAAAAACCGGAAAAGTGAAGATGTTCCGCTCTCTGAAATTCTCACCTTATCCGAAGGAACAGCGCCCACCCGTATTTACAGAATGAATGGCCGGAGATCTCTTTCAGTTACCGCTAAACCGGATACCATTTCTCTGGATGAAAGCGAGTACAGAATTAAACAGACTCTTGATGCAATGGGACTTCCGGAAGAATATTCATATGAGTTTGACGCTAAAATAAAAGAGTTTAAGAAGGAGAGAACCGAGCTTGCAATTGCTGCTTTCGTTTCAATTCTTGTTGTATATATGATACTTGCCTCACTCTTTGAGTCGCTGCTTCTTCCATTTCTTATAATGATATCCATACCGTTAGCCGCCGCCGGTGCTGTACCTGTATTATTCATCACGGGTGTGCCTGTCTCACCCCCGGTATTTATGGGTTTTATTATGCTGGCAGGGATTGTTGTAAATAATGGTATATTACTTATAGAACCGGTGAACATCGCTTTCCGGTCTGGTGAACTTACCAATGAAACTCTTGAGGAAAAAATAAGAAAAGTCGCTCTACGGAGGTTCAGACCGGTAATGCTTACGGTTATGTCAACGGTTTTCGGCATGGTTCCTCTTCTCTTTGGTGGAGGAGAGGGGAGTTCTCTTTGGGTCCCATTTGCTCTTACGGTAACATCAGGTCTTATGTTCTCAACATTACTTACACTGGCAGTACTGCCGCTGCTCAGTTTTAAATTTTATAGAAAGATGATGAGGAGAGAAGTGTGAAAAATCATGTTCAGAATCTATTAATTCTTTACAAGAACCGTTTTCTCCAACACTCATCACCCCCCATGCCTCCCGGAGGGTAACCCCCCTATCCCCCGGAGGGGGCACCGAGTATATCAGTTATTATTGTTATGATCCATAAATTCATTAATAATTTCCCTCTTGCGTGCCCCCTCCGGGGGATAGGGGGCAGGAAGGTTTGGTCAAGTATCGAATTGCGATTTGAGATGTGGGTAGTTGTTAGCCTCCGGGGGTTAGGGGGCTATTGAGGCCGGGGATTTTCAGGTTTAGAATAGGAAAAAATATATCAGTTAATGCATGTGTACAAATTAGTAAAAAGGAAAAAAATATGAAACGAAATCTCGTACTACTTTTATTAGCCGCATGTTCATTCTTTACTCTGACTTCATGTTCAAAGGATTTTGAAACACTGAGTATAACTTCATGCACACCTGTGAATAATACACAGGGTATTCTTCCTGAATTTTATGCAGAGATCGAGTTCAACAATGAAGTTAACCGTACTGACATCGAAGAGAACTTCAGCTTAAGCGGAAGCAGTGATGTTGCCGGGAGCTTCCAGTGGCTATCGGGAAGTAAATTCAGATTTGTTCCCTCTAATCCTGTGACAAAAACAGGGAGATACATCATTGAATTACCAAGAAGTGTCCGGGATAAAGATGGCAATACAATGGATACTGATTTTATATCCGATTTTTATATAGGCAGCGATTTTACACCGCCGGCAGTAATTTCATCCGACCCCGCTTTTACAATCGGTGCAGATGATAACATTCCGGTTAATAGGAATATTACCGTAAATTTCTCAAAGAGCATGAACCGTGAAAGTGTGGAAAAAGCCTTCAGTATAACACCCGATGTTTCGGGTTACTTTGTCTGGGGAGAAAATGTTCCCGGATTAACCGACAGCAGAGTTACATATACCCTGCTTTCGAATATGACATACGGAAAGTTATACTCATTTACTGTTTCGAAAAGTGCAAAAGATACCGCGGGTAATTCACTCAGCGGTGACTATAGGGTAAATTTTATCACTGGGGTGGACTTTACTCCTCCGCATGTTGATGGAATTTATGATTCAACTACTGCATCCGTTTATTGGACTCCCGGGATTGTTAATGATGCTGTGACAAGAAATGTAAAAATAGCTGTAGATTTCTCTGAGCCTATGGACAGGCCGAGTGTTGAAAGTGCGTTTTCAATAACACCATCAGTGCAGGGGAATTATCAGTGGGATAGTGACACAAAACTGATTTTTACTCCATCAGCTCCTCTTAATCCTGAAACAAATTATCAGATCTATATAGATAAAACCGCAAAAGATATAAACGGGCTTAAGCTTAACTTTATTTTTAATGTAGAGATAAAAACATCCGGACTGAATTCCCAATATGTTAAATGCGGTAATATTTCAGGTTCGGCAGATGGTGCTACATTTACTCTGTTTTCAACAGGTATACCAGCAGCGTCAGCATGGCCGTTAATTATAACAATGGGGCCGTTGATTCCTGAACCGCTTCCACAGGGACCGGAGCAGGATTACTATATTATGATACAGTTTGTATCCGCGCTTGTGCCGTATACCCCGGTTAATGTAAATAAATATTCAGTTATTGATAATGTACGGATTGAAACATTTAAGTCGGGACCTGTTGGTGTCAATGTTGCATCGGCAAGTATCGTCGGTATTACCTGGATTGATAACAGCACTGTCGTTTTTAAATTTAATCCGTTGACCAATAAACTTCTTCTGCATAGTCCGGCACTTTACAGACTTACTCTGGCGGGTGGGAGCAGTGGTATTAAAGATACTTTCGGAAATTATGCAGAAAAAGATATTGTATTTGAATTCAGGGAGGCACTATAATGAAAAACTTTATTTTTCTGCCATTGTTTATTTTTCTCCTGGGATGTGAATCAAAACTGGATTTTGATTTTGAGAGACCGGAGGTTGTAGCGGTCTCTCCGGCGCATAACAGTACTCTTGTTCCAGCAGGATCCCGTGTTACTGTCGATTTCAGTAAACCGATGGATACCATAAAGACAAACAATGAGTTTTCATTAAACAGTGACTCTGGGAAAGTTGAAGGTGTATTCGCCTGGGAGAACGGAGGAACAAAGCTTATTTTTACCCCGAGGGAGAATCTCTCAATGTCGGATAAATTTACTATACGCGTTAAAAAAGGTGCCGAGGATGCTGATGGGAATGATTTAAAAGAGGAGTTTGTTTCAATGTTCTTCATCAACGGTGAGAACGGCTCCCCTTATATAACCTCGTACACACCTCTTGCGGATTCTATAGCAAATCTTCCAGGTTCACAGATAGTTATAACATTCACGGAGCCCGTGGATCTTAATTCAATATATAATTCTATCTCTATTTCGCCATCAATACAGGGGAGATTTACCTGGAACGCCGGGGTTGCAGATTCAACGGTAATTACATTTATACCTCTCTACGCATTTGATTACGGAACTACATATACTGTAACCGTAAGTGATTCAATACTGGATGTTAGCGGCAACAGGTTGAGGGAGCCTGTGACATTTAATTTTACAGTTGGAGATGATTTTATCAAACCGGAACTGGCTGTATCTCAGGATCTCGCGCAGGCTCCGCTGCTTAATTTTGCTGAAGCTTTAATTACTCATGGAGCGGAGAAGAATAACCGGTTAGTTCTTAGATTTACAGAAATTATAAGCACTGATAATTTAAGAAGCGCCATAAGCATTTCGCCATCTGCCGGTTTTTATGTGAGCAGCGAGGTTCTTGCAGGAGCAACCACTGCGTATATAAATTTTACTGATAAACTGGTATCTGAAGAGATCTATACACTCCGGGTAAATTCAAGCATAACCGATGTTCAAGGGAACCCTCTAGTAAGGGATTACAGATATGTTTTTGTAACCGATGGAGTTAACTCTATAGCGCCTGTTGTTAGCGGAATAGGGGATCTTCTCCCTTTTCTTTACTGGACTAAGGGGGACATACAGCCACTTGCTCAACAGATTGCCAATCCGCTTTCTTATCCGGATATAATTGTGGATTTTACATCGGGGAATATCGGTCCGTTAGTTGAGATTGATCCGTTATCACTGTCAATGTATATCGAGCTTGTGGCAGGCACAGGGGCTGGCGGATCGATCATTAATATAGATTGGCCAAACGGACCGCCGGCAAAATTCACAAGACTTAAATTCGGTTTATACGGTATTGGTGCGGGTAATATTTATAAGATAGTAATCAAGGGTGGAAAGAGCGGCTTAAAGGACATGAGGGGGAATTATATGAAACAGGATTTTGTGCAGATGATTATGTTTTAATAATATCAGAGATGCACCGCCCCTCTGCCCGCCCCCTCTGCCCTGCGGGCATCTCCCTCATGAATGGGAGGAGAGGTGATAGAAAATATTTAGTATCATTCCTTGCCCCATTAATGGGGAAAGGTGGCCGTAGGACGGATAGGGGCGGGGAGTTTTTAACATTATTACGTCCATAAAATGAATTTAGATTCAGGTTCGAGTTTCATATCAAAAAAAGAGTTGAAAAAATGATAGCATATATGCTATCATGGCGGAGATGAATGCATAGAGATATTTTCAGCGATATAACAGATGTTAAGTTTATAGATCTTCTGAAAATCTGTAAAAACCATTTTGGATTTCCATTAATCATTGGGAGCCACTATATATTTGAAACTCCATGGGTGAATGATCCGGTAATAAACATTCAGGAAGACGGAATCTTTGCAAAACCATATCAGGTTATAATTGTTAAAGAAGCATTAGATAAACTGGAGGCGCAGAATGAAAGGCATTAAAAAGGATAAGTCAATTGCTCAGAACTATGACATCGAAAAATATACATACCGGATTGAATGGTCCGAAGTTGATCATGCTCATATAGGCAGATGTTTAGAGTTCCCATCATTGGCAGCACATGGAAAGAGTGCAGATAAGGCACTAAATGAGATAGAATTTTTAGTTGGTGAGACAATTAGAATCATGGATTTGGAAAAACAACCAGTTCCTGAATCATTCGGTCTGAAAAAGTTTAAAGGTAATCTGACGCTGAGAATATCTTCTGAAATGCACAGGTATCTCGCTATCCGTTCCGCCGAGGAAGGTGTATCTGTGAACCAGTATATCGTCTCGAAACTGTAATTCATAAAATTATAAAGACATAATAATTGATATAAATAAAATAAATGAAAAACTTAATCTACATAGTAATAATTCTATTACAGGGTGTTTCGCTATTCGCCTCTGCTGATAGAGCTATGTTATCTAAAACTGAACTTAATGCCTTCGAATATAACCTGAAGACAGATACCGCGGAGGAGATAACCGCATCGTGGGAGAAAGACTCTGAAGCGAAACTTGTGGGTGAAAGGGTACTCTCTGATTTGAGAAATAACGTTGAGCATGGTTTAGCGATGAATGCCTTTTGTTCGTCTGAATCAATAGAAAAAATAATCGCTTTAAGAATACTCGCGGCTGATATAATTTCATCAGTCAACTCATCCAAAAAGATATCTAATCACAATACCAGAGGACGCATAGAATCAATAGTAGCGGCGGAGATACTTGCTAAGACAGGGAGAATTTCAATCACTCCTCTAACTCAGCGTGAGCTAAAACTGATTGACTCTGCGGAAAATATAAATCTTTCAAATGATATTTTCTCAGCCAGAGTTCTGACCTCCGGGAATATCCCAATTCCTGAATATGCATCATCTGTACCGTGTGTTACAATACCCGCGCAAACTTTTAATAAACTTAAATCGCATCCTGAAAAGAAGAATACGTTAGTATATAACTCAACCTATATAGAGTGCAGAAAAAATCTCTATGACAATGAATTTGCCGATCTTTACAAGCTGTTTCTATACGTCCGTGATAACAGCGCAAACGGTAAAACGTTTTTTTTAAAATATAATAAGTTTCCCTTCATCACCATTCAACCACTATTCAATTTAACTCGATATAAAAACACCTCAACAACAAACAACGAAATTATACAACCAGGAGCACCCTCATGAAAAAAAGGATAACCTTATTATCTGCTATATTCCTATGCTTTTTTACCGCGCCATTTTTGATTTTTGGAACTTCTCTTTCGGCTGAATTTAAATTTAAAGAGTTTAAAAGCGACCGTGAGAAATTTGAGAGATATACAAGCGAAGCTGAGAAGAGTGTAAATGAACAGCAGTGGCAGAATATACTAGATTCCGGAAAGCAGGAGATGCTTGCAGACTGGGAGAGGAGTGCGGATTCCGAAAGGGAGAGGTATATCCGGGAGGGAGCTGCTGATAATGAAGTTCGTGTGAGTTTGGAGGAGTCCCGTGCAGCATGGGAGAATGACTACGAAAAGGCCGAGTCCGGAGCAAAGGGTTCATGGTATATAAAAAGGGAGAAACTTGTATTTGAGGATATAGATTTTTCGCTGTTAAGAGAGATCGTTGAAAACGCAGGGAAAGACAGTAATGTAACTAATGTAACTAATGTGGCTCAGTGGGACAGTTTTGTAAGCAGTTCACTTGCCGGAGTAAATTCTGCATGGGATTTAAAGTTTCTTCCGCCGCTGAGCAATCTGAGGAGCAAAGGTGATATTTTAACCGGTGAAGAAAAGGCAGGCTTTGAAGCGGAGCTTGCCGCATTTGAAAATGATCTAAGGAAAAAATTCGAGGTAGAACGCAATACTATTCTCTATAGCGGACGTAATATTTTTATTACAGAGCTTATGGTGGATACTACTTCTCTCCGATACCAGAGTGATAAAGAGAGTGCCGATGCCGCTACAGACAATCTGATAAAGGATGTAAAGAGTGATTTAAAAACCGAAGAAGATAAAATACTAAATAGAAGCTATAACAGCGAGGGGCAGAGTCCGGTAGATTTTTCCAGCATGGGGGATAACTGGGAGGAGGAGCTGAAACAGCTTGTCAACACCGGTATGGAGAAGTGGAACGCCACCCTTGATAGATTATATCAGCAGATGCTTAACTGGAAACAGAGCGCCGAGGATGCCTATAACAGCGCCGAGGCGATATGGTTAAAATCGGCCGAGAAACTTGGACTTGCGCGGCTTGAGTGGGAGGCTAAACTAAGTAAAGAGATAAATGAATCACTTGATAAATGGAAGAGTGAAGAGTCTGAACTTACGGTTAACATAGAGCGCTCGAGAGAGGATTTCAGCAGTTACATGAACAACCTCTCCAGTCAGTGGGATGACCACAGCAGCGGACTGATTGATATGGCTGTAAACGGTTCGAAGGTATATGCCGAGTCTCTTGATAATATAAAATGGCTTCAGGAGATGGCTCTTAAGTGCACCAATCAGGGGGCCTTTAACAGTGAAAGCGATATAACGCCATATTTATCTCCGGAGATTTTAGCAGATATTTCAAGTGTGATGGAACAGTATCCATGGATTGGTAATAATTATAAATATAGAGCAAAATTTAACGGCAGTACATTAAACAGTGACGGCACAATACTTACGGAGAATTACACTGTTGATATGTTATTCTCATTTCCAAAATCTGATTATTTTCCAGCTGGATTTGAGTTTACTATGAAAAGCTATTCCTGGGATAATGTGGTCACTGACGGATCAGATGCAGTGAGGAAATCGACCTATTTCTACTATAAGACCGAGCTTGAGAGATGGAAAAAAATAGAGACTTCTTTTTCAGGAATTGCACATGACGCAGAATTATACATGCATGAAAAGAATATGCTTGGACAGGGGGGGCCGGGCTATTTGAATAACGCAGGTGGTAGTGATCCATATCTGATGACGGATGCCGAGTTTGCACTGGAGGTTTCATCAAGAGATAGAGATTTCTGGCAGAGGAGACTTGATATAGCGAGGGCAGTTCTTGATTACGCCGGAGCGACTAAGCGTGAGGGTGCTGCAGCAACCGAGGCAAATAAAGTAAATGCCAAAACCGCAATGGATAGCGCAAAGGCACTGTACGAAACAACACTTAATGAAGTACAGGACATTGTCGTAAGGCTGAATGCGCTGCAGGGTAAAAAACCCGCCGAGGCAAGAAATGCATTAAACGCCGCAGAGTGGGACGCCTATCTGACCAGCATAGAATATCTTACACAAAATTTCACTGAAGCGAATCAGGCGTTAAAAATTGCAGATGAGGATTATACTCTGCGCAAGAGAGCGCTAATATATTTAGAAAATGGCGAGGATAGCAGTATTATCAAAAAAGAGATTGAGGGGCTTGAGCGGAACATCCTTCAATCTGATAGGGCACTATATGTGAAACAGGTTGAGCTGTATAAAACAGAAATGAATAACGAATTTTCCAGAAGGAGTGCCGGATTTGCTCAGAATTATGAAACTGCCGTAAAGAATTTTGAAGAATCTAAACTAAGATTTAATAATCTCAAAAATATTCTCACCGGCGATGAGAGTGATGCAGCCCTTGTATCCTGGGGTGAAAACATTGTATCGGCTAAAGAAAATATATGGGAAAAAGAAGCAGCCGTTTATTACGGGAATATTATTCAGAATCTGATTTCCGGTTTTAACGGAGCCGCCGGTAATGATAAGATTTTAAAAGGGGAACAACTATCGGCATTTATAAGAAATATCTATTTTGATCTACAGGGTAATGTGAAGAGCAGTGAGATGATAGTATCGACTCTGCACGATAATAATTTTGATCCTGATTTATTTCTTAAAAGCAGCTACAGCGATGATCAGGCAGCATATGAAAATTATGCTGAAACATCTGTAAAGGCACTTGAGATTGTGGATAGCGCCTTTGAGTTATTTAAAAATGACAGCAGTAAACAGAATTATAACTCAATATTAGACTGGCTTAAAACTGAACTTGCAAAAGAAAAGTATACATACAACGCTCCTAATTCTTCGTATATGGAACACTACACAGCCCTTAAATATTTTGAAGAAAACTTCCACGGACTTACACCTGAAGCATGGGAGAGCAGCCGCGACAGGCTCGACAGTGATATAAACTTTTCAGAAAAAGCGGCTGATCTGCACCGGGATTTTAAAAAGCTCAATGCCGTTGACCTTGCTGAACTTATATCTGAAAATGAAGCCATTGCATCGGGCAGATATGATGCTGATGCAATAGCCCTGCTTCGTGAATACTATATGACAGGGAGCGGAATAGCGGGACTTAAATTTATTGAGGAGTTTGATAGAAGTGCCGAACTTGGACGTAAATCATACGAGAATTTAAAAAACTATGTATCTCTCAATTATAACTACCTTCAGAAGGGGCAGAACCTGCTTACTGAATATACATATCTTAATGATATGCTTGGATATATAAACAGCAAAGTATCGACTCTGCTTCTTGACATATCCGAATCAAACCCATTATCAGTTGAAGCATTTAAAAATCTTACACCGGAAAGCCTCAGCGAGGCGGCAGGTGCGCTTGCATCATATATGGATGATCTTGAGCAGCGGAATATGCCGGTGCCCGATTTTTTGAGAAGTGCCGCTGAAACAGTAGCGCAATTAAAAGTTAATCTCGATTCGGGTCTTTTTATTCTGCGGTATATGAATAATGACACATCTGCTGAAATGGCGGGCACAGTTGATGATATTTATGCCAGAAAGCTTGCCGAAGCGGGTGAGAGTTCAGTCGTAATGGAATTCATTCAGGGCTGTGAGGAAATAATTGAAACGGGGAAGGATGATTACGCCTCGGGAATGAATATTCTCTCGCTTTACGAAAAACTGACTGAAACTCAGAAGAGCTATATTGCGCAGCATAAAGATGCGAATGTTAAAGAGGTTAGTTCGTTTATTGAAAATTTATATCTTTATAGATATACGATTAATCTGAACAGCTTAGCCGCACAATACAGCGGGACCGAATTATCGGTTACACCGGAACAGTATGTTTCGACCATGCAGCTTCGGGACGAGGATAAAACGAAACTGATTGCGGCAATAAAACCTGTTTATGAAAGAAGAAATTATGATAAAGATTTTGCCGATGGAAAGATATTAAATATTGAAGATTATATAACATCAAGAGATCTTGATGGAGATACAGAAAAATCGCTTCGAGCTTATGCAATGATAACTGAGTATAATAAAATTGCATCAACTGGAAATTATACAAGCACAGACCCGGCATTTACTACCTACATGCAGTCAAAGGATTTAAAAGATCTCCCCGATGATGCGAAGATATTTGCCGCGTCTAAGTATTATTATGACGAGATGTTTTCAAAAAACAAGGTTCCGGCAGATGTAGAACAGTTTCTTGAAGATAAGTTTGGTTCAGCTGGAGTTAGCGGATCGCTTGTAGACGCGGTTAAGAAGTATGCCGGGATGCTCAGTACCGTTTCATTCTTCTACGGGAACGATCTGGAGAAGTACACAAAGGATATGGATGCCGATGCGATGAAGTATTTTCTTATGTATATAAACGGTGACGGTGACGCGATACTCCCCGGCTTTGAATACGGAATATATGGAAGCAACATAGCAACAGCTCAAGTACTGGTTGAACAGGGTAAAATCACCGCTGAACTTGACAAGTATGCATCAGGCTTTAGTGAACTTGTGAGAAGACAGGGAAAAAACCTTGATGCAGCAAATGCCGGACTTAAAAATGCCTCGGCACTGCAGGCTTTTTATAAGAATGGAAACTCCGAAAAAAACTGGAGAGACAGCCTTCTCCCGGTAATTGAAAAAACAGAAAAAACTGATACTGCCCCTGCGAGTGAGAAAAATATAATTACACTTCAGATCCTTGATGATCTGTCCGGATGGTTTGACACATTGGACAGTGTGACGGGAGAGCGAAGCACACTCATTTACAGTAAAACTCCAGCGCCTCGGGATGGAAAAACATTTTCGATAAACGGTATAATTGATAATATGAATAAAATCGTAAGTGTGTTTACAGCACTTGGTGAATCAATGAAGCCTGAATTTAAACCGGACAGCCAGGGGAGTATAGCAGGTTTTCTTGAAAAGGTCGATGCCGACTCCGTCTATAAACTGGGAGAAAATTATGCATTTGAAAACGGTGCATTCACATATGAAACCGGACTTATTGGTATAGTGTCGGGATATAAGACGTCAAGCGACGGCTATACGGCAACAGTTGCCGCGATCAAAGGTGAGCTGAACGGGATAGATTCAGGAATGGAGAATAATCAAAGCACACTCCAGTCAAAAAAGATGAGTTATGATCTTATGACCGGCGGGAAAGATAAAGAAACCCTATTGAAAGAACTTGAAGTATCAAGAAGAACACATGACCTGGCAACACAGGATGTGGAGAGGTTACGCACATCACTTATTGCGGCACGGGGAATTTACGAGGCCGCCAATACCAGCTACATAAACAAGATGAATGAAGTCAGCACCGCATACAGCAGCTACAAGGGACTTGAATTTAATTACGAGAGGGCATATTCTGTATGGGAGTACGCCAACACTCCATATCTTAAAGAGGATAAAACCGACGCCGGTGATATTGTATCGGGTGAGACTCCGGCTGGTGAAGCTGCGGATTACGGAACTATACCTGTACCTGATGCGAGGGATAACTATGCAAGGATCCTTGCGAAATTTAATGAGGTGAACACGCAATATATTGCCAAAGCGGCGGCAGTAACTAATCAGGATACGGTTGAAAAACTGAACTCCGACCCTGAATATATTAAAATGAAAGCGGATTTTGAAAGGAAGAGCCAGTCGTACATAAGAACTTCGCAGGTGAATGTAGAGGTGAGCGAGGATCTTGAGGAGTATAAACAGCAGTATAATATCTCAAAACAGATATATGAAACATCAAAAGATTCTGTAAGCTTTTACTCCGGCAAATATACTGCAGCAACGGATGCAGAGAAGGCAACACTGAAAAAACTGAGAGACACGATTCTGAACCATATGCTGAAAACCGGCAGCGAAGGGGAGAGTAAAGCGGTAATGGAAACCTATCTTTCTGCAATAACATGGTACAGCAGTGTTACCTCAACAGCCGGTTTAGAGGGGGCGATTCAAGATGCGCAGAAGCAACTTGCCGGTGGAAACCTGAATCTGGGAGAAATCTATGGGATAAATAATAACATTTCCACATGGAGAGATATAATCGCAAGCAACGCGCCATATGTGACTGCCTATAATAACCTATCGGAGCAGATCAGAGATGATGTAAAAAATATTTATGACAGTTTTAAAACAAATAATGATTCATTAAGCAATATATTGAGCAGCTTTTACGCCGCAATATACTGGAGAGGTGAATATGAGTACGCAAATCATAGATATAACAGTACTCCAAAGATAAAGGTATCAACAAGAAGAATATGGCGGGACAGACGGGACAGCAGGTGGGGGAAATATGCCAATCTGCAGTATCAGTATGACGGAGCAATAGCTCCGATAAGAACAAGCCTCGATAATGCAAGGAAGGATAAAATTGATTATGCTGCAAAGGAAGCGGCATATACAGGAATATCCTCTGTAAGATATATAGATGAAATAAAATCATACCTGAAGCAGGGAAAATACGGACTGACCGATGAAGATCTGAAACATTTGTATGACAGCACCAGCACAGGATACCCGATAGATGGAGAAAGTATAAATCTTGATGATCTTAGAAATCAGAATGAAAAGCAAAGAAAGGATCTTGACGGAGAAACGGTATACGCAGATGTAAATGATACAACAATAACCGTACTTGATAAAGATGGAAAAGCTCAATTCGATAAAGACGGGAAAGCCATAGAAGTATATAATATTAATGATGCCAGTATAAGGGTTGAGAAGATAGATGGAAAGTATGTGGTATATGACCGTACTTATAATATAGCGGCAGTGGCGGGTATACTCAAAACACGCGCAGAGAGTATAAGACAGAGCTACTATACAGCACTGTTAAACTACAGCTCAAAGCCGGTCGAGGAAGGTGGGCATGACAGCACAGTGGTTTTGCGTGACCTTGAAACAACATACCATGGGTTGCAGGAATTTGCCGAAACATTTAATCTAAATAATGCAGCCGTAACAACACCGGCAGATAAAGAGATACGCCAGAGAGGATTAGAGGGCTACGGAACAATAACAAGGGAGTATGTAAATAACGGAAACGAAACATCACTGCAGGGATTGATAATGAATGCTCTTATATCTCAGAGCACTCGTTTACAGGAACAGCTTTGGGCACAACAGTCGGATAAATTTCAGGAGAGAAAAAACCGCTGGAGTGAAGTAACGGGATATATAGTAAACCGCGGGATGAAGGAGTGGAGAGAAAATTACGGCGAATTCAAAAATCTCTGGACAAAATGGAGATTTGATGCTAAAAAGATGATAACTGAAGGGGAGGAGTTCTGGACAAGTGTAAACAACGGAATGAAAACCGAAATGAACAGCTGGACAGCAGAAACATCCAAAGCCTCGTCAAAAGAAGCAGCCGAAAGGATCTACGGAGACCTTGAGGGCCGGATAAGCAGGTATGAAGCGGATCTGAAGAATAAAATTCCCGGCAATGTAAAAACGGATTTAAACATAGATAAAATTCTAAGCCAGTCTATGAAAAGCAACCCCATAGACAGCCTGGGAATACTGACACAAAGCATGCAGAACACAGACACAACGGCAGGCTTTACAAATATGCTTAACCTTGGCTTAAACGGAAGCCTGTTTAAGTACAACGAAAAACAGATGGAAGAATACACAAACGCCATGGGGTTAATGAAAAACCTCCAGGTGATAGACATACTGAACAATATAATAGACAGTTTTAACAAACAGCTTGAAGAATCGAACAAAAGTGTATACGACGGGATAGACTTTAATATAAGAGGAAACCCGAGCTTTGGAGATGCACCATACCAGAGAAAAAAAGCAGAAAACAGATGGGATATAAGAGTATGCGTAGCAAGTAACCTGACAGGGGACAAATTTAAAACCAGACAGTTTGCAGATTACAACAGCTACATAAACAGCACAGTATACTTCCAGCCGATAAAAGGACTGGGAGGAACAACAATAGATTTTACAGAGGTAAATACATACAACAAACTGGATGGAGAAGAATTAGATACATACGTAGGCCTGGAATCGGAATGGCTAAGCAGAAAGATAGAAGATGTATTTAAAGAGGGCGGAACATTCTCGGGCCACCAGGAGAAGGAATACAACAGGCTATACGCACAATTTGGAGAAACCTACGGTGAATGGATGGCAGGAGAAGCCCTGCAGAACGCCGGTTTCTATGCCAAACCAATAGGACCCGGAGCACCGAGCATCATGACAGGAACAGTAATGATAGCCCAGGTAGTAGGTACATGTACCGGAATGGTCTGGATAGGAGCAGCAGCCAATGCGCTGGCACTTACAGTACAGATAGCAGACGGAACAGCCGAGGCAAAACATGTAGGAACACAGGTAGCCGTGGGAGCAGCAAGCGCCATGACAAAGGGGGCATCGGATATATTCACATCAGGAATAACCTATGACCAGGACGGCGGAGTAGGCTGGGATAAGAAGCAGTTCAAAAAAGGCGCAAAAAAGAATGTGGTAAAACTGGGATTAAAAATGGGCGGAATGGATACCTTTTCAACCGAGGCAATAGTAGATGGCCTGAAGACAGATGGAGGCTGGAATGAGTTTGGATTTGACACAAAGAACTGGCGACAGCATCTGCTTGTTGGGGCATCGGCAGCATTGAGTGAAGGAGCAGGACAAGCCTCGGGAAGCAATTTACTTGGGCAATTTCTGAGTCAGAGTATGCAGTGTATGGCGTATGATACCATGGGCGGAAAGGGATTTTCGGAAGAGTATGGAAAACAATACGGCAAGTTTAACTGGGATAACTTTGGAGCAAGCACATCAAGATTAGGTGGGGATCTCGGCGGAATGGCCATGAAGAAGTTAGATTTAATGGCAACAGAACGTGAAGAAAATAGAAGTAAAGGATTTCCTGAAGGAAAAGGATTGCTTGATTACGCCGACGATATGTTAGGTGGAATATGGCAGAGTCTGAAGGGCGCAAAAAAATCTATGGGTGAAATCACAGATGGAATAATAAAAGCAGTAGGGCTTACCGATGTGGTAAATACTGTAGCAAGCGGTTATAATAAAGCTGTAGAATTTATGAATGGAGATGGGAATATATTTGGAAATATTGGAAAGATTATCGGAGGTGGAGTCGCTGATGGAGCAAGATCTGGTTGGAATGGAGTAACGAATTTTGCACAGAGCGTAAAGAACAAAGTTTCTTATAGTGAATTTGGAACAAATTCAAACCCTCTTGTTGAAAAAGCTAAATTAAATTATCAGTTTGAAAGTGCTGGATTAACAAATCAAAACCTTGAAGCGAACTATCAGCCAGGCGCAGTAATAGAAGCTGATGATGGAACAATTTTTCAGATTAATCTTGATGAAGATGGTAACAGGATATTGTTTAATACAGGTGAAAATAGTAAATATTACGTACAGATGGCGGGATTATTTTCTGAAGGGAAACCAATAGATAAATTTGTAGATCAAACACTGGATATAAGTTCAAGGTACCAGGCAATTCATAATTATGATGATGGTAAAACGGAAATAAATGGCATTAAAATTTCATTCAGTAACAATGATTACAATACAAAAGATAAAATAAGCAAAGTTTCTGGGAGATTGTGGAATAATTTAACAGATGCGGCCGATGATACCGATGTGAATGTTACAGGAATAAAAGTATATTCAGTTGATTATGGAACAAGTGATCCACATGCTGCAGGTGTAGGGATTGACATTATAGGTTTGTATGTTAATGGAAGTAAGGATATGACTGATTATCGACGAGACTATAAGGATGGTCAATTTAATCCTACGACACAGAATTCTGTAATAACAAATTTTGAAAATGCATTCTTTTCTAAAGATGGAAGTACGCATGTGTGGGGGCCATGGCAAATGAAGGATAATGTAAATAATTGGGATTTTAAAAATATGGTGAGTGATTACCCTGGTGTGGTTAATACTGGTATAGCAGGAACAAAGGCATCAGAGTTATTAAAAGATTATGCTGATAAATATAAAGTTGATCAGACAAAACTATTCAGGAGTTATCAGCATACAAATCACGGTCACTATCAGGTGGATTTTAAGTATAGTACTGTTGACAAATACAAAGTTTATAAATTAATATAGTTTTATAAGGAATTTATTATATGAAATCTAAACAAATAAGATTAATAATATTTACCATTACGTTAATTGTAGTTTTTTTAATAAATGGAATTGCTGAAAATATAATTCCGAAAAAACCAAGTAATGTTTTAAAAGAAGCTAAATGGGAAAGTATTTTATCTTTATGGTCATTTGGCGATAGATTAGAAGGTAATAAAACTTTATGGTACAAAGATGGGACATATTTATATAGAGAGATTTTAGTTAAATCAAATTTTAAAAAATCGATTCGATATCATGAGAATGGAAAAATACAGAGAGTAGGACAATTGCAATATTTCAAAGATAAGTATTGTGATAATGACGGCAATCTTATCGGTTGGATAGAAATAGGTAAATGGAAAGAATATGATAAAGAAGGAAGTTTAATTCATGAATGGTGTCTTACACCGAATCCAAACAGAGGTGGAGAAGAACCTCAAAAATGTGGCGAAGAAAATTTTTACAACAAAGATGGTTCATTAAAAGAAAAAAATAATCATAAATTAGAATGTAAATACGGTTGTGAAGAACTTGAGTATAAAGATTCAACCAAATAATGTTTATTGTACTGCAAGTTCTTTAGAATAGTATTCAACAAACAAACCAAGCCTCACTCCGGCCTCTCCTCAAAGAGAGGGGGTTCGTAATACAATTTCACGGAAAGTATCGCCGCAGCCGTGCGATTCTGCACTCTGCGGCGTTACGACAGGTTTTGATATAACTATGAGCTAAGCCCCTCCGGCTTCGGAGGAGACGCGGGGTTCGCGAAGGGGTGCGCGGCTGCACCCCTTGCACGTTGAATGTACAAATACACACAATTAACAGTATCAAAAAAGATAAACACCCTCACCGCGTGAAGGATTGCAGTGGAAATCCCGCCCCGAAATTTGGCGGGATCAAATAATTTTATAACAGAATAAATTTAATGAGGAATAAAAATATAAAACAACCCGGGGCGGGATTGGAACGCAAAGCCTGACCCGGATGCAGTAAAACTGAAAATATGTAGATAATTAAGAAATTCGCATCACTAAAAAAATGCAGCAGGGGCACGCCCGACCGTTGTTACATAAACAGCACAGTACACTTCCAGCCGATAAAAGGAGGGTGTGATTTACACAAAAAATCAGACACCCTTTGTATGATAGGCTTTATAAATTACAATATCCGGCACCCCGGATTGGATCACACTTTACGGATTCCCTTTTTCTTTAAGGGTTCCGAAATACTGACAGAACCTTCGCCGGCTAGATCAGTAAGACTGAGTTCACCTTCGGTACCGCTAAGTTCAGACACCGAAAGCCATCCCTTTTCAACAGAACCAAACCTTGACTGTATCTTCAGAACTGACTCGTTAACTCTGCTTCTGAAAAATGGATTAATACTCTTTCCGCCACGGTGCAGGAGTTTTTCAACAGACTGTATATTTCCGCATGTTGCAAGAGCCTCAACTGCGCCGTCTACAATATCGTCATCTGTATGATCCAGAAGAGGTTCAAGAAATGATCTTAAGTTTTCATTTTCGAATTTCTTAAATGTTTTAAGAATCTCCAGCTTTAATTTTTTTTTGTTATAATTAGTAAAAACATCGACAAGGGCCGTTGAAGATTTTTTAAACAGAGCATCACCAAAAGCCGTAACAGCAAGTAGAACAAGCTTGTCATCAGCAATTTTTTCTTTACTGATAATTTTCAGAATATGATTCAATCCCGCGGCACCGAGATTTAATCCAGCTTCAAACTGAATCGGAAGATAAACATCATCAAGGCAGGTTTTTAACAGTGTATCAATTTCCTTGTCACGGGGATAATTTTCCATAAGAACTTTCAGGCAATTCAATCGGACTTTGCTGATAGGATCGTGAGTGACATTTTTAATATGAAGTTTTCTTAAATCGGAATATGACATTATCATTTTGGTTAATGTAAAAATAGTATTAATATTTTTAAGAACCATTTCAGTCGAATTGTTATCCAGTTCTTTATAATAGATATGAATTTTATCATTGGAGATGCGAACATAATCGGAACTCTGCGCCAGTAATAAAACTTCTTTCCTCAAATTATAAGTAAGTATGGCAACAACTGTATTCAGACTGTTTTTATAACTTGTTTCCATTTTAAGATCAAACTCAACATCACCTGATTCAACAGACTCATACCACCAGTCAGACTCAGATACCGGCTGCTTTGAATCTACTTTTGTAATGTGGAATTTTTCTTCAAAAGGAGTATTAAATCTGACACCGAATTCGAACACCTGGAGGTATTTATCATCGATATGTATTTTATTTATCTGCGCAAAGAAATCATAATCATCCATTTTGCCATATAAAACCGGGAATGAGAACATACCTACATTGGCAAGTTTGAAACCCAATTTTTTGGCTATTGCAGAGAAAATAAAATTACCGGTTTTTGATATGCTTCTATTACTTTGAAAATTTTGAGCGGGTGTAGATAAATATAAAATATAAATACCTATCAAAACAGCAGAAATAGCTTTCAGTACGTAAAAAAAAGTTTCCATCGAGGAATTACCATCCATTCAAAGCTGGTGAAGCATTTTCACTTTTAAATATATATCTTTTAATCGAGTGTCAAATTGTTATTGATAAAGTCTATATATGTTTTAACAGACTTTTTGTAAATACTCTCGGGAGATTGAAGTAGAATAAAGTATATTATTTTTCCGCTGAATCTGGTATAGAAATTCTCATACTTAAGGATGAAGTTGCCTTTCAATTCACCGAGCATGGGATACTCGATAATCACACCTGGATTAACCGGTTCCTCCCGTTCTATAAACATCATCGTGGTTCTTATGCCCCCCTCATCCTTTGAAGTTTCAGAATCAGAAACTTCATATATTTCATCAGAATTGAATTTGTTTTTTATACTGATTTTTTTAGCATTCGGGAATGCGGAGGTAATTCTTTTTATAAACAGGCTCTTGTCTTCACCTTTATCCGGTATATATGAGATTATACTGATTCTTGAATTTACATCAGATTTATTTTTTCCTTTAATTTTTTCGGTTTCAATCATAGCTATGTTCTTTTTTTCATTGAATCCTGTGAATTTAGAGGTCCAGTTTTTGCTGCTTTTAATTCTTATCCCAAGCGGAACAGACAGGTATATCTCTTCATCAGAAGCTTTTTTCCAGAATTGTTTATTTTCATATTTTTCCCCCGGATCCGAGATTAAAGCCAGTTTTTTTATTTTAGTATAAGAATCATAAAAAGGTTCTTCTTCAATTTTTTTGTATTCAGCTTTATTCTTTGACATATTTTCAAATGCCATAAGATAGTTTAAATGCATCATGCATATCAGTGAACTGTCGGCATAATCTCCCCAGAATGCCCAGTGCAGTGAGGAAGGTTCAGCTTCATTAATAATTTCTCTATAACTTTCAATACCAGGCTTGTCGTGTCCGGAAAGGCATTGATGCTGTCCGATGAACCAGTTTGCCCTGTAATCTCTTTTGTCTATTTTTTTTGCTGTCTCGTAAAAATTAAGGGCAGGATTGTAATATTTGATAGCATCCAGATTATAGAGATAATGAGCAATGTCCCCTTTTAAAAGATAGTAATCAATATTCTTTTTATTCTTAGATTCGAGATTGTTAAGTTTTTTAAGCAGATCTTCAAGTCTATCTATTACGCTTTCTCTTGTAACCGGGAAAGTCCATGTTATCTGGAAATGCCGATACATCCCCTGGTTCTCCCAGAGATAATCTATTTCTTTTTCAAGCGATTTCCAATCGTTGATAGCTCCAATGTTGATCGCCTGCAGGTTCGCCATTAAATTACCGGCAGTAAAAAATAAAAAAAACAGAATAATAACAAATCTTTTCATAATAAATTGTTTCCTCCAATTTCTCTAGGGATAAGAATTATCTTTATTATTGCATTAAGTTTAGGATTTTCTATAAATAAACTGAATTAAACAACGAGAGATTTTAAAACCCATTGGATATAAATAGACAGATTAAATATTACCCGCATAACCTGAATCAGTTATCTTGTTTTTATTCAAATAATTATTAAACATAAAAGTCAATAATAACACTAAAACATAGACTATGGCAAATAGTAAAAAAATGAATTAAAAAAAAACTAATGGTTCAATATATAAATTTTTTTTCAATATTATTTCCATTGATAATAATATGTTTTATTTTATCCTGTTCGTTACTATTTAAATATAAGCTGAAGATTAAACCTGCTATTAGGACAATCCCGTATTGCAGCACAAAGCAGATACAAAATTCAGATGGGCAGGAGCTGCTATTAATCCTTAAAGTAGGCAATAGCTGGTCTAATTGAAAATATCACTGCCAGAATAAGGATTACCGGAATATATTGAATGATATATTCATGGAAGTAAGCACCACCTGCAATACCAAATAGGAAAGCGCAAACCTTCAACAGCCAGGCATCCCACCAATTCCATATTTTAGTTCTGAAGAGTTTCATAATAATTTCCATCAATAAGTACTGAGTAATAAGTACCTTCAATTGACTATTGGTTAAAAATAAATCATAGTATAGGTTGCTTTTTAAATGCAGGAAAAGCGATAAATTTCAGAGAGTTTTATCGTAACTCTCAAAAGTTAAATGATCTGAATTTAAGTTTATCTGTAGTATTATTTAATATGCTAAAAATATGAAAATTCAAAATCACAATCGGCTTTATCAATCGGGGATTGAGGGACCTTGTCGATTACAATGATTGGTGCATTCTTTGAACTGTTCTGTGCATTTTTGTTTTTCTTTCTTTGCTTTTTCATTATTCCGTTTGTCTATAGACTTTAAGCATGCTGTATACCTGTTATTGCAGGCCGGAGTACATTCTGATCTATTATCATAAGCGATCAGATCACCGCAAATAAAAAGAGATAAAATAAATATAGTTGTTAAAAATATTTTAATCATATGTTTTATTTACAAATTTCATTTTAGTAGAATTTTAACGATTTCGGATATCTTTGATGCTTCAGGGAAAAATGCGTGCATTGCAAGTCCGGCAATTAATGCCAGTAAAATAATTAAAGAGAACTGTTTCCATGTTGCTTTAAAAACACTGCCGAGCCAATCAGGGTCGTGCATTGCTTTTGTTTTTCTGATTAAACTCATGGCAAGCACAGAGTCAAATGCAGCTTCAGAAAGAATTGCCGGTGCCTGATAAATGATGTACGCACCCGCTCCAAAAATCACCACCAGTAAGAGTGCAAATAATGCCAGAACAATAACAACACCGATCCCTTCATCGATATCAATATCCATAGAACCAAGAATTCCGCTTCCGGGCGATGAGCCGGATGACGATCCGGAGGCTGCACCGGATACAGTTTCACCAAAGGTGCCGCTTGCACCGCCGCCGCCGAATTGCCCGCCGCCGGGTTTAAATGCTTCAACACCCGAAGAACCCGGGAAGTCCGGTGATCCGGCAGAAAAGGAATCTATAACTATATCAGAAGCCGTGTCGGATCTTTTTGAGTTCAGTGCAATAGAAGGTGTGATAATCCACAGCCATATCTTAATTGCAATAAAAAACACACAATATGAAAACACAACCGTGACGGGATATCGGATTGCAGGATTATGAAGCCCTGCTAAAAGCATTATCTTTGATCCGATAAGCCCGGCAGTTGCCGCCGACATAAGGATAAGCGTCATATGTATTCTTAAAGAAAAACGCCTGCTTAATTTTGTTAGAAATTTTGTATTGTTCATATTAATAATTATAGTTCAGATAATAAAAAAATCAATAAAAATATTGTATAATTTATATTTCTTAAAGTAACTGCTCAAAAAACTCCGTTATTCTTTCTACTCCGCGGTGAAGAACGATTTAATACCAGTTTAAAAGTATTTACTTATAAAATACCATAACACTCGTTCCGCTTATTTCCAGTTCCTTGAAAGATTCAGCACCAATAGTCTTTGCGATTTCATCAAATGGAAGTTTAATAAATACATCATAATGACTCCCTTCAAGCCATTCGACAAAAGCAGCAGCGGGATGCCACTTTTTACTGTGGTCGAGTATCATCACGCCTTCGCGTGCTACATTCAAAAGACTCTTCAGAATCTCATGTTCATGATCTTCAGAAAAAAGATGGAGAGCAAAAGACACAAAGGCCCAATCATAGGAGTCTGCATTTTTATTGATGGAGAGAATATCTCCTTCGGAAAAAGAGATATTCTGCACAACATCTTGAGCTCTATCACCGGCCCGTTTCAGCATGCCTGCTGATCTATCGATACCCTCAACATGCGAAAATAATTCCGCAAGCTTGAGCGTTAATAAGCCCGATCCGCAGGCATATTCAATAGCCGTCTTTGATTCTATATCCGGAATATGCGCAATGACTCTGTTGACAACTTTCGAAACAGAGTCATTCAGGGATTTTTCAATCATTCCATATAATAGGCAAAACCAGTTATAAAAATTTCTCATAGAACTTTGCGAACGTCGTCGTGTTATAAATGACATAGGCCCTCAATTAGAAAAATTATTTCTTATACAATAGATATTGAACTGAAAATATAGAGATACTTAAATTTAAACAAATTAAACCAGATATAAAAACAAAATATATTTTCATAAAGTAATATTTAATAAAATATATTGTTTAATCTAAAAAGATTTAAATTAGCCACTCTGTCAAACATAATCAATGCAAAATAATTTATTAAAATAAAAATTAAAAATATTTTAAGATGCACCATCGAAAAATAATAGGGAAGTGCAGAAATTATCTACTGCAGTGCAAAGATTAAAATACCAGAATAAATTCATATTTCAATAAGTCCTTTAAATTTTACTTGCGAAAGTTAATTTATATTTATAAGAGGATAACATTTTATAAAATTTAATTTTACACACGAGAGGTTTTTATGTCAGAACATTCAGTTCCAGTAGGTATATCCAGCCGTCATGTTCATCTATGTCAGGCTGATCTTGAAACTCTTTTTGGATCGGGTCATACGCTAACTTCGATGAAACCGCTTTCTCAGCCGGGACAATATGCGGCGGAAGAGCTTGTAAATTTAATCGGTCCTAAAAACTCTATAAATAATGTACGTATACTCGGTCCGGTAAGACCAGCGACACAGGTGGAAATTTCACGCACCGATGGTTTCCTCCTTGGTGTTTCAGCTCCGGTTCGTGATTCGGGAGATTTAAAGGGCTCTGCGGGTATTATAATCGAAGGTCCTAAGGGAAAAATTGAATTAAAAGAGGGAGTTATTCAGGCTCAGCGTCATGTCCACCTGCATACAACAGAAGCGGCAGAGATGGGTGTTGCAGATAAACAGTGGGCATCTGTTAAAGTCGGAGGTGAACGGTCACTGACATTTGAAAAAGTTCTTCTTAGAGTAAATGCAAATTACGCCAGAGATTTTCACATCGATACCGATGAAGGAAATGCCGCGGGATTAAAAACCGGCGAACAGGCTGTTATGATTATTGATAAATAAAGCTTACTATGGTATAGCTAAATCTTTACAGGGTCTAAGGGGCGGTAGCCCCTTTAATAAGCCCCGCAGGGCTCCCTGCGGTTCCCAAAACGGAGTTTTGGGGACTGCCATATTGTACACCAACATAAGAAGGTTAAAATGAAATCAAAACTATCATTAATGATTCGTCTTTTTTTTCTATTTCTGTTCATGCTGACTGCAGGTTATTCATATTCGCAATCGATGACAGATGAAGAAACAAAACTTTATAATATTATGATGGAATATAGAAAAGATAAAGGTTTACCTGTCATTCCTGTTTCAAAATCACTTACAATGGTTGCTCAGACACATGTAAAGGATCTGCAGAACAATAAACCTGATCAGGGGAGATGTAATGCTCACAGCTGGTCGTCCAAAGGTAAATGGAGTTCCTGCTGTTATACTCCGGACCATGCACAGGCAAAATGCATGTGGAGTAAACCGGGTGAGCTGACTTCATACAGCGGCAATGGTTATGAAATTGCCTTCGGGTCAAGCAATGCGCGATATAATGGCTATGTTCTCACTGCTGAAGATGCGCTTAAGGGGTGGCAGGGAAGTCCGGGTCACAATGCAGTAATTGTTAACAGCGGTATCTGGAAAGATTTACACTGGAATGCAATTGGAGTCGGCATCTATGGCGGTTTTGCGGTAGTATGGTTCGGGGCAGAAGAAGATAAATAATTTACCGGAAGAATCCGTTGTAGAATCGGCATTGCATTCTGACTTTAGTATATCTGATATTGAACCGTTTTACAACATGTACTAAAAATCAGAAAGGCTGCAATGCATAGAACCAGCAATCCGACCGTATGAGTTTTAATCAAACTTGCGGCAGTGGGTAATTTATAAAATCTTAAAATATTATCCCGTATTAAATCTCTGTGCCTCTGTGTCTCTGTGGCTAATTTATTTAATTTGAGCATAAATCATCATGTCGAAGCACTGGATATTTAATTATAAACCGCTCAGGTTTAAATTTTTTATTATAATCTCAAGTAGAAGATTTATATCAAGCGGCTTGGTAATAAAAGATGTGCATCCCGCTTCTATACACTTTAATCTGTCCTCCTCAAAGGCATTGCCGGTCTGCGCAATAATAGGTATAGATAAATTAAATTCCCGTATTTTTTTTGTTGCCTCATATCCGCTCATAACAGGGAGCTGGATATCCATCAGGATAAGAAGAATATCAGTGTTTTCTCTTGCAAACTCTACAGCATCATGTCCGTTAGCTGCTCTGATTATTGTAAAACCCTGTTTAAGAAGAACCCGCTCCAGATACCTGAAGCTGTCATCATTATCTTCAACAATGAGAATAAGAGCTTTATCAAAATCAGGCATTACAGCGTGAGTAACTGCTTCATTTATAGTCTCGGGAATCGGGGATGAGGCTCTGTATGGAATGGTAAAGTAAAAAGTTGAGCCGGTATTTATCCCTGACTCCACCCATATTTTTCCACCCATAAGCTCTATAAGACGGCGGGTTATGCTTAATCCAAGGCCGGTTCCGCCATATTTTCTTGTGTGTGAATCGTCCACCTGTTTGAATATATCAAATATCATTTTCTGATCGGAATCTCCAATTCCTATTCCGGTATCTTTTACATAAAAAAGAAGATTCTGATTTTTTGTTTTACCGATTTTCTGAAGTGAGTACCCGAATTCAATACTCCCTGTATTTGTGAATTTGCATGCGTTACCCAGCAGATTTAAAAAAGTCTGCCTTATCCGTATATCATCAGCTAAGATAAAGGCTGACTGATTATCAAAGTGCAGAAAACATTTTAACTCGATTGCCTTATTGCCGGTACTGATGTGAATTTTAAAGAAATCCAGAAGGTCGAGCATTAATGTATTAAGATTAAATGAACTGTCGTTAATCGTGGTATGACCGGCTTCAATACGTGAGATATTTATTACATCATTTATAAGTTTCAGGAGATGATTTCCGCTGTTTTTAATTATATTTAAATAGTGGTCTTTTTCGTGTTCAGTTAAATCCTTTTCCCGTAACAATTCCGAAAAACCGAGTATCCCGTTCATGGGAGTACGTATCTCGTGGGAGATGTTGGCTAAAAAATATGTTTTTAAGAGATTGTTCTCCTCGGCTTTAAATCTTTCCACATCAATATTTTTCTTAATAAAGATTATAACAACAGTCAGGATAATCAGTGAAAACCCGAGAGTCATTGAAATATCGGCAAACTGCTGCTCCCGATTCAGGTATGGCGTTACTAAGTCGGGTCTCTTATACTCGACTATAATCACAGTAAAAATTTCAGTAATAAACAGCATTGATGTATAAATCTTCCCGATCCCTCTTGTAATAATAATAAAGAGAACAAGAACAATAATACCAACGTAGAGGGTTGATCCCATAAGACCTGAATTCAGAAACCATGAAAACGGAAAAGCAGTCATAATAAAAATAACAAATGTCAGTAAAACAGGTTTATAATATTTTTTAAAACGGGATAAATAGTAAAGTACTGTAAAAATTACGCATCCCGTAGTCATTATGAATGTTAGCAGTATATTCAAATTAATTATAATATTTACAATTGTGGCAAGCAGTCCGATTATCATTGAATAAAAGAGGGTGCCGTTTAAAAAACGGTGTTCAAGAAAAAATATATCGGCATCTCCTATAATGATAGAGAAAATTCTCTTTCTGAGTTTTTTTAAATCGATCTTCATAGGTTACTAATATCATCCCGGTCATTCTATCAAAATAAGAACCAAGAGGTGTAAAAGACCTCTTTAATAGAATTCATTATTATTGTGTAATAAAAAAAATCAACGAATTATTATACAGTTATTACTTAATGAACAATATAATACAACTTTCTGTTTTTTTTATTTTAAATATTACACAGATTAATCCGTCCTAGATTTGCATTTGTGAATGTAAATACTTGAAATGTTATACAGTCAAAACTTCTTATTTCCAGCTAGTCTTAAATAAAGACATCTGCTATTGAGATGACGATTTTAATATAATGTGTATATATGTTGCAGACCGTCCGGACTGTATATTTTTTCAGCGGTTTGATTTTATGATGTTTTATTCTTCCAGGAGGGAGTATGAAAAAGGGAACTCTTCTTTTAAATCTGATACTGGCTTTTGTTACTGTTGTATTCGTTTCGTGCGAAAATGCAGGTGATTCACCAAAAAGCTTCAGTAATTTTGATCAGGCTGCCCAGGAGCTGGATTCCCCCGCAACAGGCCCGGAAAATGCTGTTGATATTACTCAATTCAGCGATGCTTCAGTGAATGCAGCAATCAGCTCAAACTCAGTTGCCGCTACGGCTTTCCAGAGTTCCATTGCCAACGGTGCTGTTAATGTAGAGGTTAACACTCCGGTTACTATAACTTTTAATTCTGACATTAATGCAAACTCTGTAAATGTTAATAAAGTATATTTAAAGGATTCTGCCGGTAAAATCCTTTATGATCGTATTGTTCTCGATGGAAATATAATAACCATTATTCCTCAGATAAGACTGCAGCCTAATGCAACATATACTGCTGTTTTCAGCGGACTTACTGATATCAGCGGAAATGCCATAGATACAATAAGCATAAGTTTTACAAATAGAGATCTTGATTACGGACTGTATTTTTTCGGAAAATTCGGCTTGTCTGAAAAATATTTTCCCGGCGTAGAGAACGCATTTTATAATCCGGATATACAGACAGTTATTTTTTCTCACGGATGGCAGGCTGATTCAGTTGGAAAGGTTGACCCATATGGAAGACCAGGGTATAGTCATGAAATTTTCTACTGGACCGAAGATAGTTTTGACGGTCAGAAAGCATATAATGGTCTTAAGAAGTGGACCAATCACAGCTGGATAGATAAAGGATGGAATACAGGAATAGTTTACTGGAACCAGTTTGCCGATGAACCGGCATTATCAACGGGGAATATTCTCGGTGTTCCGGCAGCTGAAGAAAAAATCTGGAGCTTTAACGGTACAAGAGGAAACAGATACAGAATTCTTGATGCTCAGGGTAACAAAGTATATAAAAATTTCAACGGTATTGTTCAGTTTAATGGAAGTCAGGTAACAGTGAAGAGTGTTGGTGAAATTCTGAGATTATATGTGCTTGATGCTCTTTCTCAAAATACATCAGGTAATATCCGCCTTGTGGGTCATTCTCTTGGAAATCAGGTTGTAAATTATCTTGCAAAGGAATGTAAAACTAAAGGTATTAAAATTAACCGTATTGCTCTTCTTGATCCTGCATGGATGAGCGGTGCAAAGTTTTTTTTCCCCAACGACGGTTATGGGACATGGACCGGTGAAAGATGCCGTAATTATCTGAAAGAGATGATAAGTGCATGGCCGGATTTTTCACTTGAATTATATCATACAACATTGATTAATGAATCAATTGCAACACTTGCCGACAGTAACGACGAACTTCAGAGAATCGGTTGTAATGTTAATAACGCACCATGGTATTACTCTGCTGTGCAGCTTGCAGGTAAACATATCTCAATCCGTCATTCATATTTCTGGAGTATGGAATCCAATCCTCCGATAGAATGCACAATCAAATGGGTATGGTTTCAGTTAAAACGTTTTGCAACAGGTTACGACGGTCCGGCTGCTTCTACCTCAACTTCACGTATTCATGGCATGATGGGTGCTACATATGAATGGACACAGGTAGAGGGACGTTATACTCCGGATCCATCCGATGACTGGTTTGAAAGAAAAGCTAATTCGCATTGAAATAAGATGATAGCTGCAATATACAGGAGGCCGGTTTTTAAACCGGCCTTTTTTGCGTTACTGGAGCTTTTGATGAAATCTACAGTACCGGCGCGGGGAGCTGCAAAGTTACGGATATGAGCAAAATTTTGTAGAATCAGTTCAAAAAGGTGAAACTGCAGGTTAAGTCTATTATTTATGAGATAGATCATTGAGCCCATCGTGAGGCGGGACCCTGAGCAAGTTTAAAAATAAGAGAGTTTATCGTATAATGTTATTGACTTCCTTTTTTTTAATTATATTTATATTTTAAAAATACAGGCTGATATCAAATGGAAACTGAAAAAATAATTAAAATACTTTCTAAAAATAGCAGAATATTGAATAACCTTGATGAACATGAAATTCTTGATGTTTTAAAATTCTGTGTCACAAAAACCTGTATTGATAAAGAAGTTGTCTTCAAAGAAGGTTCCAGGGGTAATGAACTTTTTATAATAGTCTCCGGATCGGTAATTATTAAAAAATCAGGGAAAGTCATAGACGTAATCAGGTCAGGGGAGTGCTTCGGGGAAATGGCTGCATGGAGTGATGAATTGCGCTCTGCGACAGCTGAATCAGACGGAAATTTACTGCTGCTTGCAGTGGTATTGGATAAATTTGACTTTGTTTCAAAGGAGCTTCAGATTAAACTTCTTAAAAATATTTTAGCAGTTGTCTCGGCAAGGCTCACAAGGCGGATTGAAGATCTTGCGCATTAAAAAGCGGTTCGCTATATTAAATCGGTGCAGTTTCCCCGATGTCTGTCGTAATAGCCTTCTCTGACCAATTGTTTCGTTACATAGCTGTGGTTTTTTTTTGATTCATTTATGGAGCGAGAATAGTTTTCCGGTAGTTCTTTATAGTTGTTTTCGAGAAAGCCCTGATATAATCAGAGCTAAATTTGCGCCTGGCGGGAGTCGAACCTGAGACGCACGGATTCGAAGATTGATCTATAAAAAATACTACTGTTTATCTACGTTTATTGCTGTGTATATACGTGTTTATATTATAGAAGAAAGTCAAGATTTTGTTGCTTGTTGTATCTTATTGTTTACCTGTGTTTATTCAAATTTCTCACTTTTTTCTCACCTCTAAAAACAAACAGTGTGTTATGCGATTCGTGGATTGGATGGATAAAACAAGGTTATTTCAGTTATTTGCTAATAAAGAATTATGTATTTTTTATGAGCTAATTATTATAACTTTATTGATGCAAACCTGATTATATGAGTCATAGTAAAATAAAATTAGCTGTTATATAAAGTTTCTAATTCCGCCAATTTAAATATGTAAAAGCTTGACAGTTCGGTTTCTAAGTGCTAATTATTAAACAGTATATAGATTCATGAGGCATATAGTATGAATAATAAAACATTGACCCTTAATTCAGCTCTCGAAATACTCCGTAAGAATAAGACTGGATTTGAAGAAAAATATGGTATCACTGAAATCGGTATATTCGGTTCAGTAGCCCGGGGAGAAGCCGGAGAAGGAAGTGATGTTGACATAGTGGTCAAGATGAAAAAACCTGATCTTTTTTTTATGGTACATATCAAAGAAGAATTGGAAGAAGAATATGAAACCAGCGTTGATGTTATTCATTATAGAGAGAAGATGAACTCATTTCTAAAGAATCGGATCGATAGGGATGCTGTTTATGTATGATAAGGATCTTATCAAAGAGGTTCTTTCGCAAATACTTACTGCAACCAGACGGATAGAGAGAAGGTCATCATCAATCAGCAAGCCTGATGATTTTATTTCTTCAGATGAAGGGATAGATAAACTCGATGCGATAAGTATGATGCTGATTGCCATCGGTTAAAGCCTGAAGTATATTGATAAACTTACAAATAAATCATTACTTATTTTATAACCTGATATAGATTGGACCGGAGCTAAAGGAGTGCGTGATATTTTAAGTCATCATTATTTTGATATTAATGCAGATGTGGTATTCACAATTTGTAAAGAACATATTCCTAAGCTTTCAGGTGTAATAAAACAGATGATAAATGATGTGTGAGGATAGAATAAGAGATTGGGTGGTTATTGCAGACTTTAATTCTGAATACATGAAATTCTATTTTCGCTATTTATTGAATTCATGCTCAGGATGATACTGGATGCAATAGATATTTTTTTTTACCCCCGAAGATGCCCCCTATGCTACCCCCGAAGTCAGAAAATTGCTTCGTGTATTGAGTGGAGAAATGACAAGAAAACAGATCCAGGAAAAACCCGTATTAAAGAGAATATAATTTACAATAATTAGTAAATTATATTATTTAAACCACAACACTGATTACTATCTGCATGTATTAATTAAATATTTATCCTTTGTTTTATGCATATAATTTAAAAACAATACGGATTATATCTAAGTCAACGAGTAATACTAATAGTTTCAAAATAATCAGAGCTAAATTTGCGCCTGGCAGGAGTCGAACCTGCGACGCACGGATTCGAAGTCCGACGCTCTATCCACTGAGCTACAGGCGCATATATAAACTTTTTATTTTTGAACTGGAAAGTTGTCAACACAATAAATATAAACAGATAAGGACAATCCCGGGATTGTCTTACTCTGCAGGGAAAACTTTTATAAATCTATCCTTCATGTCTGCATACTTGTTATCATGAAGGGTAAACAGCTTATGGTTACCTTTTGTCACAAGATTAATAAATCTCATATTATTACTGTGATTTACTCCTGAACCGTTTCCGATATTCCTGGTAATATTATCTACTAGATAAATCTCGTCCCCGGTAAAACAGTACCTGTCTTCGCCTTGGTTGAAAAACACAACAGATGAGCCCTTCGTATGTCCTCCGAATTTCTGCACAGTGAATATATCGTAAAGAACCATACTTTCATCAAAGACTGTTACTTTCAGATTGCCATTTAAAAACTTCTTCACATCACTAAGACTGTTGCCTTTACGGAGTGTATCAAGCTCATCTTTATTGATGATAAATCTGGCATTTTTAAAACGATGAGCATTGCCGATATGATCGAAATGAGAATGAGTTATAATTACATCAGTGATCTGTTCGGCATCGATTCCATTATCTTTAAGTATGGAAAGCGGATCTTTGAAATCTCTTATCCCGAAAGATTTTGCTATTTGCGTATCGTTAAATCCTGTATCTATAAGTATTTTCCTGTCGCCATACTCTATATAGTAGAACATCCAGCTGAATGGAACCGTTCCGCCGGATTTGTCTCCATAGAAAACAAATTTTTTCTGAAAGAGCGAGCTTCCGTAGCGGACAGCATAAATCTTTAAATTAACACCGCCGCTGGTACATTCAGTACTCACGGCGGTCATAATTGCAAAAGAGAATAGCAGCTTAACGAATCTGTTAATCATTATGCTGCTTTTTTAATTACTATGAATAGTAGAATCGCTGCAACATATGTAATGAATCCCAGCATAAGCGTGTAGCCCATTCCGTAGGATACGTTCAGGAATATCGAGAGAGAAACACCGACAGTTGCAAGCACTCCGTTTACTCCGAACATCAATGTTGCGTACTCGTTAGATACATCCTGCTTAACCTGCTCCATCGCGTGAGGGAAGGGCATACCCATTAGAAATGCAAGAGGGAATATCAGTCCCGATGCTATAAAAAGTTTGGAGGTAAAACTGAATTTTGCAAACAACTGGAATACATCTCCGATAAAGAAAGACTGGAAAAGGATCAGCAGAGGTATAATACATATGCATATAACAAGTGTTCTTTTGCTGAAGTTTCTGCTGAAAAAACTTCCAAGACCGCTGAACAGAAGCAATCCTCCGAATATTACGATTGTGGAGTAAATTGGAGATCCGATAAAATTCTGGTATTTCTGCATAAGAACAATCTCGACAAGCATAAAACCAAAACCGAGAAGACCGAAAAAGACTGTATGTCCCACAAGTCTGAATCTCTGTGATCCGTATTTGAAGACTGCAAGGAGGAGTACAGGTATCAACATTACTGCAGCTATTTTTAAAATGATGTCGAGGAAGTCGCGAACCTCTTTTTTGTTTTTATAGATATTAAATGGGTACGGATTGTTATCTGTTACAGGAGATAGGTCCAGTTCGTATGGGAAGTTCACCTTATCGAGTATAGATTCTAAGCGCACATTATCAGCATTTGTCATTGTTTTGCTGAGAATATAATATTTGCTGTAAGTTGTGCTGTATCTGTATTTATTTTCAAAAAACTTTTTATCTTCAGGATTTTCAATTTTTGCAAGAATATCTGATTCATACTCCTGCTTTGAGATTCCATCGGGATAATCTTTCTGATAGTAGATAGCCGGCTCAGCTCTGAAATATCTTTCAAATGCATGTCCCGTCTTCATTCTCGGATGGAGGAATATTTCAGATCCGTATTTCGGTGCTATTACACTGTGATAAGCCGCAAATTTAGAGAGCTCCTTATCTGTAAATGGAACTTTTTTAATAAGTATGGTTTGAAACTGTTTCGATGTTCCCCAGAAGTCCCATGCATATATGATAATATTTTCATCGGGATTCTTAATGCCGACTTCTTTCATAGACTGCTTCAGAGTGTTAAGGAATTTATAGAATGACAATCTTGCTCTCTTGGTTTCAATAATCTCTTCGTAAACAACCATACCTTTGTCTGTAAGTTTGTTCAGCATCATCTTTGTCGCTTCAACTGTGTGAAGATACTCAGGAGCAAGGGTCGCGATTGACGGATACTCGTAATGAAGGTTCATCAGAGTTATCATGTCGTATGTTTCATTGTTGCTTGAGAGGAAATATCTTCCCTCTGCATGATAAGCGTCAAGTCCCTTGTAGGGATAGTTTCCGAAAACAGAGAAATATCCCTCCTTGTTATTCTCCATCATGATGTTCATAATAACCGGAGAAAACTCAACTCCGCTGACTTTTGCATTCTCCTGTCTTTTGGCAGACTTCACAATGCCGTCGTATGAGAGACCTATAATAAATATTTTCGGATTATCAATTTGCGGAACACGCGGATCGTATATGGTACCGTTTCCTTTGTCTACAGTATCCAGAGGGATACCATTTGTGCAGAAAAATATATTATTGTTATCCACTGCAAAAAGATCAATCTTACCCATTAAATCGTCACCTGAAAAAATGAGTTTCCAGTTGGCATATTTCATATGGCTTGCCCATGTTTTTCTGCCGTCTATCTTATTCTTCTCATCAGGTTTTATGTTGTAGTTAATATCAATTGCATTTGTCAGCCCGTATTTTGCAAATCCGGTGTTTTTAAGTAAGCTGCATTTTTCAGCATCTATGATGTGTGTGTATCCTATGTCGTTGAGTATGTATTTGGCTCTCATCTTATCATAGTATGCGTCACTGACTACATACTTGTCGCCGGTGAGGGTAAATTTGGATATCATAAAGTCTTTATCAAATTTGCTTTTAATAGTGGGGAGTATCTTCTGTTCGAATTCTGTTTTTGTAAATTCTGACGGGAGCTTCAGGTTTTCTTTAAGAATAAATCCCACTCCGAAAATCAGCGGTATAGATATCGCTGCAGCAAGGATTTTCAGGAAAATATTTCTATATCCTATTACCAGCGTGAGGATAAATACAGCAGGTATAAACATAAGAACAATAAGTGAATTTTCTGATTTAATTGTGCTGACGCTAATGATCGGGAATATTACCCCGGCTGCAGATGCTGCAAGGTTGGTGAAATATATCTTGTTGGAATTTCCTCTTGTAAAGAGAAGGGACACTATAACTGCTCCGAAGAAAAAAGGAAGTACTAGGAAATACGGATATCCGTATTCGCCAATCCGGATGATGTTATAATACGATAGAGGAATAGATGCAATGAACAGCAGTGCAGCGATCATCATTACCGCATATCCGCGGATTCTGGCCAGATAAAAGCTTAAAAAGCCGCCGGCTGCAATACCGATCATTGCAATTGAGATTACAAATGTAGCTGTTATATAATTTGTGATAATAAGCAGCTGATGCATGAAAATTGTTTCAAGCGCCATTATTGAGAATGAGAATAAAAACATGGCAATGTTATTAATTATACTGTCTCTGAGACTTTTGTTTTCTGTCATAATACTCTCTTTGTTTTCTTTGAATTCGGTGTATTTAAATTTATGTTTCATTTAGTTTACTTCTTGTGGGCATGAAATCGTGCAAAAGTATAAGCCACTATTTTCAAAGTCAATTCTTATCACAATAAAAAAATGATATTTAATTAAAAATAATGTTATATAAAGAAGAGGAATGTTTTTTTCAAACCCTGCTATTTTTAATTGACTTTAACCCTGTGAAGGTTATATATAAAATTGAGCGTTAATAATAGAGTCAAATAAGTGAAATTATTGTTTTTTCAAATTTAATCTCTCATTTAGAGGAATCGTTAATAGAGACGCTAAATCCCCGTAAGTCAGCTGCGTCTCTTAAATCATGCAATTAACAGGTTTTTAATGATTTTTTATCCTTATCGAAATAATTTACAGATTAAATCGTTACAATAGAGTAATTTCACTTGTAGATGTTTTAAAATGAACAGTTTTAGATAGAAAAAGCGGCATATTCTCTATCTGGTTCGTTGAATCCGGCGATTAAGGTTTAACGCTGCAGGTCTGATTATAACAGTACTGAAAGTACTGATGTAATAATATAGTAACTGCTTTGAAGCAGGTGGTAATTCTTTTCTCCGTTGTGATGCTGGCTGCGGTGAAGAGAGTTGCCATGGTTTTACAAGCGGCTGCATATAAAACTTTAAAAAATGTAAGGAGTATTGCATGAAAAAGTTAATTCTTCTACTTACAGCATTTCTGGTTTTCGCTGTAATGGTCACAGGCTGCAAAAAGAAAGCCCCTGAGCTTTCAGAAGTAAGTGTTATTAAAATCGGTGTATTTGAGCCTCTTACCGGTGCAAATGCAAGTGGTGGAGAACTTGAAGTACGCGGTATGAAGCTTGCCAACGAAATGTTTCCCACAGTACTGGGGAAAAAAATTGATCTCATTATTGTTGATAACAAGAGTGACAAAGTTGAAGCTGCCAACGCTGCAGAAAGACTTGTAAACAAAGATCAGGTTGCTGCAATTATCGGAAGCTGGGGAAGTTCACTTTCCATGGCGGCTGGCCAGGTTACAAAAGGGAAAGTTCCAGTTGTGGCATGTTCGGCAACAAATCCTCTTGTAACTAAAGGTAATGGCTGGTATTTCAGAGTATGTTTCCTTGATCCTTTCCAGGGTAAAGTTATGGCTAACTATGCGGTAACTAAAGTTAATGCAAAAACTGCCTGCGTTATTCAGGAGATCTCAAACGACTATTCTGTTGGTCTTGCTAAGTTTTTCATCGATTCATTTACTCAGCTTACAAAGAATGACAAATCAATTCTTGCAAAACCTTTCAGCTATAATACTGGTGATAATGATTTCACAGCTCAGCTTACAGCTATTGCTCAGCTTAAGCCTGATGTAATCTTTGCACCGGGTAACTACACTGAGTCTGCTCTTATTATCAAACAGGCGAGAGATCAGGGAATCAAGATTCCTTTCCTCGGCGGAGATACATGGGAAACAGGTCCTTTCCTTGAAGTTGGAAAAAAATCTGTTGAGGGAGCTACATTCTCAACATTCTTTACATCTGAAGTTCCTATTACAAAAATGTCAGAAAAATTCCTGAAGGCTTACAGAGAGAAATATAAAGAAGAGCCTGCAGCTGTTACAGCGCTTGGTTTCGATGCTTATATCGTTATAAGAGCAGCTATTGAAAAAGCAAACTCTATTGATCCTGAAAAAATCAAAAATGAAATTGCAAAAACAAAAGATTTTGAAGGTTCAGCCGGTATGATCACACTCGATGAAAACGGCGATGCTGTTAAAGATGCAGTTATTAAAGTTGTTAAAGATGGTAAATTCAAATATCTTACAACTGTTAAACCATAACATACTGCGGGGCTTTTTAAAAGGGCTATTGCCCTCTTGATCCCGTTTTAAAAAAGAGGAAGTTTAAAAGCTTCCTCTTTTTATTTAGCCCATGGATTGAAAATCGGGATATCTGCATATTTGAAATCACTCTCATTTCTGGTTACCAGGGTCATGTTATTTGTATAGGTAATAGCGGCTATTAAACTGTCAATGGAAGGCATTGTTGATCCGGCTTTTTCAGCTTTTCCCTGCATCTCTCCCCAGTTCTCGGCAACAGTTAAATCAATAGTAAGAATTCTTTCTTTATATTCTTCTAAAAGCATATTCAGCCAGTTTGTGAGTTTTTCTTTTTTTCTGGAGGATGGCATCCTTGATAATCCCTTTCTTATTTCACCAATTGTAATGACGCTTAAAAATAGCGATTGGGAGGGTTCATTCTCTATCCATTGTATTACTTTTTTTTCAGGTGCGGGTTTAATTATTTCCGATATAACACAGGTATCAAGCAGATATTTCAAAATTCAATTCTCCTTGAGTTGTCCTTCTGTCTTTCAAGTTTAAAATCTTTATCCATTTTCGGACAGCTGAGAAGAAACTCTTTAAAGCCGGGTTTATTTGAGGTCAGTTTTTCATATTCTTCGACAGATATAACCACCACGGTCTCATCACCCCTTCTGGTTATAAACTGAGGTCCCCCGGTTAATGCATCTTTTACCAATTTGCTGAACTGGCTTTTTGCATCCTGAAGTTTCCATATAGTTTTCATAATATATCCCATGTGTTTTGATCTAGTCAGACTAGTCAGATTGATGGTGCATGTCAATTAAATTTTTGAAAATAAGTATACCGGAAACCATAGAAGCAAATTATTTTTTAGGGTATAAATCCTCACTGTCATTCCGGCTGGAGCGAGAGCGGAATGCCGGAATCTCATAGGCAGTATTTTATTACAAGGAATGAGTGTTCTGTACATAAAATTACTGTATGAGATTCCGGTATTCGCAAAAACTGAAGCTGCGAAACCGGAATGACAACATTGAAGTTAAATATTAAACAATAAAAAAGTATATCCCCCCTGAAAATAAGTATACCGAAAACCATGGAAGCTGTAGTCGGTGTTAATTGATTTAGATGTGATAACTGTTCATTAATAATATTCTTGACAGATGCCGTATTGAATGAAGAATTTAATGGTACATGATTTTAAGATTAAAGTATCTCTGGAGTTTTCCATGACTTTTGAAATTTTTCTACAGCACCTGTCAAACGCGGTTTCACTAGGAAGTCTCTATGCATTGATTGCAATAGGCTACACAATGGTGTATGGTATACTTAGACTTATAAATTTTGCACATGGCGATATCTTTATGCTTGGCGGATATTTTGCCTTTTACGCACTGACTACTTTTCTGATGCCATGGTGGGTCGGATTTATTGTTGCAATAGGTTTAACCGCAATTTTCGGTATGTCAATCGAAAAGGTTGCCTATAGGCCGCTCCGCGATTCCCCGAAGGTATCTGTTCTTATATCAGCAATCGGAGTTTCTTTTCTTATAGAGAGTCTCGGTGTAGTGCTCTTCGGCGGCATTCAGAAGGCATTCCCTATTCCGGAACTCTTCGGAAAAGTTATGAAGATCGGAAATATTTTTATTGTCAGTGTTAACTTTTTTATCCCGGTAATTGCCTTTGTTTTTCTTGTGGGGCTTATGTATCTGATAAACAAAACAAAAACCGGTATGGCTATGCGTGCTCTTTCCCGTGATCATGAAACTGCAAGACTTATGGGGATAGATGTTGATAAAGTAATCTCGTATACATTCGGACTCGGGTCTCTCCTCGCTGCAGTAGGCGGAATTATGTGGGGAATGAAGTATCCGCAGCTCTATCCGCTTATGGGAGTTATGCCCGGATTAAAATGCTTTATAGCTGCAGTAGTTGGAGGTATCGGAAATATTACCGGTGCTGTTCTCGGCGGACTGATAATCGGTATTCTTGAAATCATGACAGTTGCATTTCTTCCGGATCTCACGGGGTATAGAGATGCATTTGCATTTATTCTGCTTATAATTATACTCCTCGTTAAGCCCACCGGTTTAATGGGTGAAAACCTTGCTGAGAAGGTTTGATATGGAAAGAGAAAAGTTTATTAAAAGAATTCTTACTGTTTCGGCAGTTTCAATTGCAGTTGGTCTTCTTGTACTGTTTAACTTTATTTTTGATTCATATATGCTGCGGATAATAAATCTTGCGGGAATATATATCACTCTTGCACTCAGCCTTAATCTTATATATGGATTTACAGGTCTCTTCTCTCTTGGCCACGCCGGATTCATGGCGGTGGGTGCGTATACGACTGCGCTGCTCACAATGTCCCCTGCGCAGAAGGAGATGAACTTTTTCCTTCAGCCTATTGTTCCATGGCTTGCCAACGTTGAGTGGAGTTTTTTTCCTGCGCTGATGATGGGGGGAGTTATGGCCGCGCTGTTCGGTTTTTTAATTGGAGCACCGGCTTTGAAACTGAAGGATGATTATCTTGCAATTGCTACACTCGGTTTTGCGGAGATTATAAGAATATTTTTTACAAATATGCAGAGTGTAACAAACGGACCTCTCGGCCTTAAGGGGCTTCCTCCATACACCAATATCTGGTGGACATGGGGTATTGCCTTTGTTTCAATTTTATTCATGGTGTATCTTTTTAAAGGGAGTTACGGGAGAGCCTTTAAGGCTATCAGAGAAGATGAAGTTGCTGCGGAGGCCATGGGGATAAATCTTTTCAGGCACAAAATGCTTTCATTTACAATCGGTTCCTTTATGGCTGGAGTTGGCGGTGGTTTACTTGGTAATCTTATGGGGACTATTGATCCGTTGATGTTCCGCTTTCTTCTTGCATTCAATATCCTTCTAATAGTTGTACTTGGCGGGATGGGAAGTATTACCGGTACTGTTATCTCAGGTATAGTGATTACCGTTCTCATGGAATACCTCAGATTTCTTGACGGTCCCATTGACATGTTTATTTTTAAAACAAATGGAATTCCGGGACTCCGGATGGTTATTTTTTCAATCATGCTTATGGTTTGTATTCTCTTTTTTCAGAAGGGGATTATGGGAAACAGAGAGTTCTCGTGGGATTTTCTTTTTAAACCGGGCAGATTCAGAAAGAACAGTGTTGAGGGTGAATAATTATGTATATGCTGCGTACTGATAATATAACAATGAAGTTCGGCGGACTTACCGCTGTTTCAAAACTAAATCTTGAAATTAAACAGAACGAAATAGTGGGCCTTATCGGACCTAATGGTGCTGGTAAAACCACTGCCTTTAATATGATAACAAGTCAGTATACCCCCACAGAGGGATCAATCTACTTTAACAATGAAGATATTACCTCCCATAGACCCTATGAAATAACAAGGCTTGGAATAGCCCGTACATTTCAGAACATAAAACTGTTCAAAGAGATGACTGTACTGGAAAATGTTCTGGTGGGGAATCATCTCCGTGTAAGGTCGCCGCTTATAATGTCTGTTCTGCGATCTCCGCGATACAGACGGGAAGAGAAGCATATGATTGAAAAATCTATGAATCTTCTTGTTGACCTGGGACTGGATGATAGCATTAACGAAAAAGCCTTTTCCCTTCCATACGGAAAACAGAGAAGACTTGAAATTGCAAGAGCACTCGCTACAGATCCGAAACTCCTGCTGCTTGATGAACCGGCGGCCGGTATGAATCCCCAGGAATCTATTGAGCTTATGAATTTTATTCATGAAATAAGGGATAAATTTGATCTTACGATTTTCCTCATCGAACATACCATGCAGGTTGTCATGGGGGTTTGTGAGAGGATATATGTTCTTGATTATGGCGTTACAATAGCCGAAGGTAATCCCTATGATATACAGAATAATCCTAAAGTTATCGAAGCGTACCTGGGGGTTAACTAAATGCTGAAAATTAAAGATCTCTATGTAAATTACGGCGGAATCAAAGCTCTTAAGGGAATTACAATAAGTGTTCCAGATGGAAAAATTATCACCCTCATCGGCGGCAATGGAGCAGGTAAAAGTACAACACTCCGTGCATCTATCGGACTTGTAAAACCTGCAGGAGGATCGATACTATATAATGATCAGGACCTCACAGGGGTTAAAACAAAAGATATCGTAACCAAAGGACTGGTGCTTGTACCTGAGGGACGCAAGGTATTCTCCAATCTTACAATACATGAAAATCTTGTTCTTGGGTCGTATGCAAGAAAAGATAAACTTGAAATAGAGAAAGACAGAGAGAAGGTGCTCACCCTTTTCCCTAGACTTGCTGAAAGACTTAAACAGAAAGCGGGAACTCTTTCCGGCGGAGAGCAGCAGATGCTTGCCGTGGGACGTGCAATTATGACTAAACCGAAACTTCTGATGATGGACGAACCGTCACTGGGTCTTGCCCCGCTGATAGTAAAAAACATTTTTGAGATAATAAAGGATATCAATAAACTCGGTGTAACAATTCTTCTTATTGAACAGAATGCTAAAGCCGCACTTGAAATTGCAGATTACGGATACGTAATGGAAACCGGAAATATCGTAATGGAAGGCCCGGGAAATGATCTGCTGAATAATGAAGATATTAAAAAGGCCTATTTGGGAATTGCTTAAGCAGAATATCCGATAAATAAAAAAATGAAATGATTAAAAAAAATGAAAGATCAATACTCATAATTTATACTGGCGGAACTATAGGGATGATTCAGGACCCGGCAACAGGTTTATATAATCCCTATAGTTTTCAGAACATAATAGATGAAGTTCCCGAGATTAAAAGATTCGGCTACAATTTTTCCTCAGTCGAATTTGATACGCCTATAGATTCGTCCAGCATAACTCCATCAGCATGGATAAAGCTTGCAGAGATAATTAAAGAAAACTACAAAAAGTTTGATGGATTTGTAATACTTCACGGCACCGATACCATGGCTTTTACAGCATCGGCTCTAAGTTTTATGCTGGAAAATCTTTCAAAACCGGTAATACTCACCGGGTCTCAGCTTCCGATAAATATTCTCCGGACCGATGGAAAAGAAAATCTTATTTCATCAATTGAAATTGCCGCTGCGGAAATTAATGGCATGGCGGCCGTTCCCGAGGTCTGCATCTATTTTGAGTTTAAACTCTACAGAGGGAACCGGACAAAAAAGCGCAGTGCGGAAAATTTTAATGCATTTGAATCTCCCAATATAACACCTCTGGCTGAAGCGGGAATTCATATCAGCTACAATCATCAGTTGATAAGAAAAAAATCACTACACGTTAAAGATTTAAAACTTAATCTCTCCATCGATTCAAATATTGCAATATTGAAAATTTTTCCGGGAATTCATCCCGAGATTGTCCGTGCAATGGTAAACATTCCAGGTCTTCGTGCTTTGATTATGGAAACATATGGTTCAGGTAATGCACCGGCCGATAGCGAGTTTCTGGAAATTATTTCTTCGGGTGCAAAACGCGGCCTGGTTATCGTTAATGTAACACAGTGCAGCTCAGGCAGTGTTGAGATGGAGAGATACAGTACAGGGAGTAATCTTAAAAAAATAGGTGTTATCAGCGGTTACGATATCACGACTGAGGCAGCTGTGACGAAAATGATGGTGCTGCTGGGTAAATATACAGATAAAGAAAAAGTAAAAAAATACTTTCAGACAGATCTTGCCGGAGAGATGTCTACTTCGATTTGAATAAAACATTTCAGCTCATTCCGGAATGTTGGTATAATTAACATTCCTATATCCCCCTGTCCCCCAGAGGGGGCACGCATGAGGGGAATTATTAGTGAATTTATGAATCATAGCAATATTAAAACACCTGCTTATATCGTTGAGCTTGCAAAAGATTTTCGAAACAACATGACCGTGTCAGAAGAAATATTATGGTCAGTACTTCGAATGAACCAGGGATGAATTCCTGATGAGTATTGGAATCGATACATTGCTGATTAAAGATGAAGATGGATTGAATAATATTGGAATTGTAAAAGAAATGATAAGAATAAAACTAACAGCGATATAACTGATAGACTTGGTGCCCCCTCCGGGGGATAGGGGGCAGGAAGGTTTGAATTAAATTAATTATTATCCCAACATTCCGGTAAGAGCCATATAATTCAATCTTAAAACTTTTTCCTCAAATCTGCTATCAGATCTTCCGTAGTTTTGAACCTGTTTAAAAACTCCAGTGTTTTTATCGTAGGCATTACCAGTTTGATTTTACCGGTTCTGTAACTCTGCAGCGCATCTTCAGGTGTCATCCACTGAAAATCTACAAGCTCATCTCCATCATGAGAAATCTCCTGATTCTCCGGTGCGGCTGCAGCAAAGAATCTGGCATCATAGCGTATCGGGAAAAGTACCGGAGTAATCCATCTGCTTATATAAAAGAATTTATCTACAGCTGGTAAAAGGTTTTCCTTCATCAGCATATCACGGAATGATATCTTCTTTTCAAAAACATCTCTCCGGTATAGAGCAAATTTCTTAATAGATTTTTCATTATTGATTTGCGGATAGTTTCCATTACGGTCAACTGCAAATAGTAGTCCCGATTCTTCAAATGTTTCCCGGATTCCGCAGAGTATATATCCATAGTAATCTTTTAAATTACCGTCAAAATCTTTAAGATAATTAGTGCTTTGATTTTCGGGGAATTCAAAATCATAATCCTGGTCATCAAATGCACCACCGGGGAAAACATGATAATCAGGGAGGAATCTGTCTTCAAGATGTCTCAGCATTAGAAGAACTTCAATTGTTCCGTGGTTGTTTTTAACTATGGAAACGGTTGCGGCTTTTCTTGGTTTAATAAACATTTATATTATTCTTAGTTCATCAAGTATTGTGACAAAATCATAACCGAAATTTTTCTTAACATGTTTTTCTAAAGCAGTCACGTTATTTAATCTTTTTGATGCGTTATGCGCGTTGTAAATAATTTTTTTTATACTATGAATTGAACAGATATCTCCATATGCCATATATAGTTTAAATGCATGATCAAATACCGAGATAACTTTTTTATAATTTTTTTGCGCTGTATATATTTCACTAATTTCGGTGCAGGCTTCAAGAATTGTTTTCACATTGGTTGTTTCAGATTCAATATTATCTTCATATGGATGAATCTTTATAACTTTAAGATATAAGCTCAAAGCTGCTTCTTTATCGTTTAAATTATACTGATAGATATATCCAAGCCTGTAAAGAGCTGATATATATTTGTCATTAAGCATGATTGCGTTATTATAGGCATTGATTACAAAAAGCGGATCTTTTCTTACTGAAAAATTTGCACCCAGCATAAACCATGCTTTAGGTGAGAGTGTTTTGCTGTTCTTCAGCTCCTCAGCTTTAGTTTGTGCTTTATACTCGCTTTCATTCATAGCAGATAGACGTTCAACAAAAAGATTCTGCAGTTTTATTGCTTTTTTTATATATTTTTTATTACCGGAGTATTTTATTATTTCGTTAAATGTCTCCATGGTGAGTTCTTCATATTCAGCTTCAGATGTGAGAAAAGCAAGTCTTTCATATACCTGTGCGGTAATTAGAATAAGCTCAGGGGCATCATATCCATGATGTCTGAGTCTGGTAAGAATCGTGAGAGCTTCATGAAGACGGTTTTTTTTGTAGAAGCTTTTTGCCTGTCTAAAGCTTCTATTGAAATTCAGCCCGATTTTATTGTAGCTTTTTATAGAGTTCATTTTTCTCTTGCTGTCTGATTCTGTTTTTATTTATACAATCGGATAATATAAACTATTACTTAAAAATATCAATGAGAAATATCAATTAAATGTATTTTTAATGTAAAAGCTGAAAAAGAGCCCAAACTCAGTGGACTGACTTGCACCCACATTTTAAATAGCAATTAAATATTTGACTAAACCTCTTGGCCCCCGCACCCCCGGAGGGGGCAAGGCAATATTGATAAAAAACAAAGAATTTTATTTATTAAGATGACGAATTCTACATTCAAGTCCCCCTCCGGGGGATTTAGGGGGCCGTTGAAATATAATTAAAATCAGCCTGGTGGGTCAAATATGAATGACTGCTTTTTGATATTTACCTAAACATTTTGAAATCCAGACTATCTTGTATATATTGATACAAAAGAGCGAATTATAATATGGATATCATACCTGAAATATATGCCAGACCTGATAAAACCGGATCTGAATTTTTCGGTACGGATTTTACTGCCGAGTCATATGCCGGGGAGGAGATTGACGGAAAATGGGTCAGATGCCGGGTGTGTAACTATAAAATTGCGCTCCTTTCTGACAAAATAGTCATTAATAAATCTGATAATCATATATTTAAAAATCCATCGGGAATTTATTATAGATTAATATGCTTTTCTGCTGCTCCGGGATCTATAAATATTTCAGAATATACTTCAGAATATTCCTGGTTTTCAGGATACTCATGGAGTATTTCACTTTGCCGTTCATGTAATAGCCATCTTGGATGGCATTATGATTCCGGATCAGCAGAATTTTATGGTTTAATCGCCGACAGACTCACCGGAATATAAAAAATACTTTACTCAATAGAACAGGGGAGTCATAATAACATATAACCAGTAATTGTTCATAAGATGGTGTTTAATTTGTTTCGCCTGCGGTTTTTGAGCAGTGGCTATAACTTCACTTGAAGGTTTTGCAGCAAATTTTAACAGGATTTAATAAATAGAAATAATAATGATAACAAACGATAAAAAATTAAAAATTCTAATAATAAATTACGAGTTCCCTCCGCTCGGCGGCGGAGGAGGTGTTGCAACTTATGATCTTGCCGTAGAATGGGAAAAACATGCCCAGGTGGATGTTTTAACTTCAAATTTCCATGGATTGAGTTCATATGAAAATGTAAAAGGAATCAATGTTCACAGATCAAGGATTTTCTTCAGGAAATCCCGTGATGCAGCAACGTTTATATCAATGCTTTCATTTTTAATCACCGGTTTTAGTATTGGATTAAATCTCTGCAGAAAAAACAGATATGATGTAATCAATACTCACTTTGCTGTCCCCTCGGGACCGCTTGGATATATTCTGGGTAAGATGTTCAGGATCCCCAATGTACTTTCGCTTCATGGCGGAGATATTTACGATCCGAGTAAAAAGATGTCCCCTCATAAAAGTATAATTTTCAGCCGTGTTGTAAAATTCATACTTAACAAAGCTGACAGAATAGTTGCACAGTCCAGTAACACAAGAGATAACACAATTACATATTATAAACCTGATAAAGAGGTGGAAATAATTCCTCTTGCATTTCATCCTCCAGTAATAGTAAAAAGCAGCAGAGACAAACTGGGGCTTGATAAAGATTCTTTTTATTTTATAACAATCGGGCGATTGATTAAAAGAAAATCAATAGATACAATGATCAGGGCTATGTCCGGTGTGAATAATAAAAAGATTAAACTTCTGATTGTCGGAGACGGACCGGAAATGGATTATCTCCGGGATCTGACTCTAGGTCTTAATCTTGATGAAAGAATAAAATTTCCGGGATATATTGCGGATGATGAAAAATACAGCTATCTTGTAAATTCAGATGCATTTATATTAACCTCTCTCCACGAAGGATTCGGTATTGTGTTCATGGAGGCAATGTTTATCGGGCTTCCGATAGTCTGTACCAATCATGGCGGGCAGGTTGATTTTCTGAAACAGAATCAGAATGCTCTTTTTATAAATGTGGGAGATGTTGAGTCCTGTTCAAAAAGCATGATGAAAATTTATAAAGACAGTGAATTGTATAAATTGATGTCAAAGAATAATAAGAAAAAGGTGAAAGACTTCTATGCTGAAAATGTTGCGGCAAAGTATCTTAAAATTTTTTATGAGATTAAGAAATAAATTATGAAAATAAATGTCGGCCTGATAACAAGAAATAGTGAAATTGTAGAAGATCTGAAAACCAATATTCCAGAAATTGAGTTATCAATTTTCAAAAATATAGAGTCTCTCTCTAAAGAGTCCTGCTCATTATTTATTATAGACTACGAGGAGATGGGATCATCAGATTCAACTCAGTTTTATCTTTCGCGCTTAAGAAAAAAAATACTGGATATTCCTGTTCTACTTGTACTCAGGGTCAATGCATTGCCGGAACTGGATGCCACATGGTTTTTTAACGATTTCATTCTCTTTCCGTTCAGAAAGGGAGAGGTGAATGCCAGATTAAGCCGCATACTTACAGGTGTTCCCGAAGATAACGAAGAAATCTCAATCGGCAATCTCATAATAAATACAAAAGAGTATGCTGTTTATCTGAATCAGGAAAAGCTTGATCTCACATACAAGGAGTTTGAACTTCTGAGATTATTTCTTGAAAACAGGGGAGTGGTATTTTCAAGAAAGGATGTTCTCGGCAGAATCTGGGGGATGGAGTATATCGGAGGCACAAGAACCGTTGATGTCCATATCAGAAGGCTGAGGAGCAAAATCGGGGATGACTTCAACTCAATTATTGAAACAGTAAGGAATGTGGGATATAAGTGTAAAGAGTAGATTTATGTTTATTTCAATGCTGTCATTCCTGTTTCGCATCTACAGTTTCTGCGAATGCCGGAATCTCGTACAATGAATTTTTGTGAATAATATTTTTTTTTAAATAAAATGTTTAGCATGAGATTCCGGCATTCCGCTATCGCTCCAGCAGGAATGACAATCAATTTGTAGTATGATTTATCCCAGATAATAAATATTTTAGCATGTGTATGGTAAGAATATAAAAATATTTGTATTTGACAAAGATTAAACATCCCTATTATGTCGTATCATAAACTTAAAAATAGTAAATTAAAATGGTAAATAAAAGATAATGTCTACATATATAATCAGAAGACTGCTCTTAATAATTCCTACTTTTTTAGGGATAACATTGATGGTCTTTGCCATAACCAGATTTGTTCCCGGCGGACCTATTGAAAAAATGGTGGCAGAAGCCCAGCAGTCGACCATCGGGAAAGGATACAATAGAATGAATGCCTCTCCTCTTTCGGCCTCACAGCTTGAGGAGCTGAAGAAATATTACGGTTTTGATAAACCTGTCATAGTGAGCTATTTCAACTGGCTGAAAAATGTCGTTGTTTTTGATCTGGGTAAATCCACAAGATATTACGAGCCGGTCTGGACGATAATTAAAAGCAAACTTCCCGTGTCGCTTTTCTATGGCTTAATGGCAATGATAATTACATATTCGGTCTGTATTCCTCTTGGTATATTAAAAGCTGTCAAACATAGAACTGCTGTGGATAATACAACCTCCGTGCTGATATTTATAGGTTATGCAATTCCAAATTATGTTGTTGCAATAATTCTACTGATGGTCTTTTCATCATGGCTGGATGTATTTCCTCTTGGCGGATTTACAGGGGATAATTTTCATGAATTGTCAGCAATCGGAAAAGTTTTTGATGTTCTATATCATTCAGTTCTTCCGCTGATTGCTTATATGGCAGGGAGTTTCGCCGTCATGACTTTTATGATGAAAAATTCCCTTCTTGATCATATGGCATCTGATTATATCCGTACTGCAATTGCCAAAGGTCAGAGTTACCGCGGTGCAATTTTACACCATGCGTTCCGTAACAGTCTTATACCGATGGCTACACATTTTGGTAATAATATTTCTTTGATTCTTACAGGCTCTTATCTGATCGAAAAAATTTTTAATATAGATGGAATGGGTCTGCTGGGGCTTGAGTCAATAACAGAGAGAGATTATCCCGTTGTAATGGGTATTCTTGTTATATCATCTTTACTTTTTATGATAGGGAATATTCTTTCCGATATCTGTGTTGCACTTGTTGATCCCAGAGTTAAATTCGAATAGGGTGTTATGATCAGATTTAATCCGCTTACAATTGAAAAGTTTAAAAGATTCAAACGGATCAGGAGAGGATATTATTCTTTCCTGCTGCTTGTGATATTAATTATTCTCTCCCTTGCGTCTGAACTCCTTGTGAACAGCAGGGCACTGGTGGTAAAATACAACGGCAGTTATTATTTCCCGACCTACGGTTCTATTATCCCGGGAACAAAATTGGGATTAGATTATGAATATGAAACAAATTATAGAGAGTTGAAAAATAAATTTAAAAGCAGCTCCAGTGACAATTTTGTTATACTCCCATTAATACCATTTAATCCTCTGGAAACGGAATTGAAAGAGGGTGAATATCCGCCGACTGCTCCATCATTTACAAGTATGCATTATCTCGGAACGGATAAGACAGGACGAGATGTGGCTTCGCGGCTTATCTACGGCTTTAGAATTGCAATTTTATTTTCGTTAATACTCCTGTTTTTTAATTATCTCATTGGTATCTCCATAGGATGTATGATGGGGTACATCGGCGGAAAGTTTGATCTTTTTTTTCAGAGGATAATTGAAATCTGGAATAATATTCCTTATCTCTATGCAATAATAATTATATCATCGCTGCTGATACCGAACTTTTTTTCACTTCTTGGAATTATGATTTTTTTCGGATGGATAGGGATTACATGGTATATGAGAACTGCAACATATAAAGAACGTGAAAGAGAATATGTGCTGGCAGCCAGAGCTCTCGGTGCAGGTACTTCAAGAATTATTATCAGACATATTTTACCTAATACAGTTTCAGTGATAATCACTTTTATCCCATTCTCTGTCGCAGGTGGTATTACATCTCTAACTGCTCTTGATTATCTCGGTTTCGGTATGCCTGCTCCAACTCCAAGTTGGGGTCAGCTCCTTGCTGAGGCATCCGAATATAATATAACCGCTCCATGGATCGGTATATCTGTAATAAGTGCCTTAATTATTGTTCTCACTATGGTAACTTTTATTGGAGAAGCTATACGTGAAACTTTTGATCCTAAACTCTATTCAACATACGAATAAAACGGAGGCTCAACAAATGCATCTGTCAAAACTAAAATATAATTTAATAATTACACTGATCTCTGCTGCTCTGCTTATCTCCTGCGGGAAAGGGGGCGATTCCAGCAGTTCGGGGACATCAGACGAAAATCTGAACATCGACTACTCTGTGCATCAGCTTGAAGAGGATCTTACCTGGCTCACTAACGATAATGAACCTCTCATTGCTTCACCTAATGCAAAGAAAGGGGGGACATTTAATCAGTTTATAATATCATTCCCTCTTACATTTAGAACGGTAGGTCCTGATTCGAACAATTCTACCAGATCATTTTTTACAGATAATCAGATGTCTCTCATAAATTATCATGAAGATACTGATAAAATTCTTCCTTCGCTGGCAACTCACTGGGCATATGGAAAAGACGGGAAAACAATGTATTTCAAGATAAACCCGGATGCAAAATGGTCCGATGGAGTTCCGGTTACCGCCGATGATTTTATTTATACCATTGAATTTATGAGATCAAAATATATTCAGGCTCCATGGTACAATGATTACTATACCAAAGATGTTGTAAAAGTAACAAAGTATGGAGATCATCTTATCTCAGTTACCGCATCAAAAAAGATTCCTGATTTATGGCTCACTGTAGGAATTAATCCTACTCCAAAACATTTTTATGGAAAACTCAATAGCGATTTTATCAGTGACTATAACTGGAAAACAGAACCCAATACCGGGCCATATATTCTTAAAGATTATTCAAATGGTAAATATCTTCTTTTTGAAAGAAAGAAAGACTGGTGGGCAAAAGATTTACGATATAACAAAAACCGTTTCAATGTCGATTATTTCAAATTAACAGTAATAAGAGATGTAGAGGTTGCCTATGAATATTTTAAAAAAGGTAAGCTTGATTTTTACAATGCCACTAGAGCTGCCATATGGTATGAAAAAGGGAACGGTGAAATATTCGATAACGGGTATGTCAATAAAATATGGTTCTACAACCAGGCTAGAAGATCTCCATACGGATTATATTTAAATCTTGATAAAGATATATTTAAAGATAAAAATCTGCGCTATGCTCTTGCGCATTCAATCAATTTTGATAAAATCAACAAGCAGATTCTGCGGAATGAGGCATCCCGTCTGCAGACATTTTTTGCAGGTTATGGAGAATATACAAACCCAAATGTTAAAGCCAGAGAGTTTAATATTGCAAAGGTTGAAACATTGATGAAGTCATCCGGCTGGAAAAGAGGTGATGACGGTATATGGATTAAAGATGGCAGAAGGTTTTCAGTAACACTAACTTACGGGCAGGCTCTGCTTACTCCACGCGTTGTAGTTATGAAGGAAGAAGCGAAAAAGGCGGGGATAGAACTTAATCTCGAACTTCTTGATTCAGGCACACATTATAAGAAAGTTATGGAGAAAAAGCATGATATTGCTTATATGGGATGGGGAACAGGCTTCAGGCCTCAACCATGGGAGCATTTTCATTCTGAAAATGCACACAAACCTCAAACTAACAATGTTAACAATCTTGATGATCCCGAAATGGATAAGCTGATTAATCAGTACAGAGAATCAATAGACAAAAAAGAACTTATTATGCTTTCATTTAAGATTCAGGAAAAGATTAGTGAATCAGGCGGATGGATACCTCTGGATATGCTTCCATTTATGAGAGCATTTTACTGGAGATGGATTCAGGTTCCGGAAGTTCCGGGATATAAAACATCAACGGAAATATTTGATGACCCGTCATCCGGCGGCTATTTCTGGATTGATGAGAATATTAAAAACGAAACGCTGGAGGCCATGAAATCGAACAAAACATTTCCGCCGGTAACAAAGATTATAACTAAATACAAGCAGGGGAATTAGTGTTTAATGAATTCCGGAGCCGATATAATTTTAAGTGTTAAAGATTTTTCAGCCGGTTTCCTGAAGGATGGGGAAGTGTATTCCGCCGTAGATGGAGTCAGTTTTGATTTGAGAAAAGGTGAGACCCTTGGAATTGTAGGTGAGTCGGGATGCGGTAAGAGCGTAACTGCTTTATCTATCATGAGGCTTCTACCTGTACCTTCGGGAAAATATATCGGCGGTGAAATACTATTCAGAGATAAAAATCTTCTGTCTCTTAAGCCGGAGGATATGCGTGTAATCAGAGGAAATTCCATAGCAATGATTTTTCAGGAGCCTATGACCGCACTCAATCCTGTACAGAAAATCGGAAAACAGATCAGCGAAGTATTTGAACTTCACAGAAAAGATATAAAAAAAAGTGAAATGATTAGTGAAACCTTATCTCTTCTTGAAAAAGTCGGAATTTCAGATCCGCAGCAGAGGATGAACGAATACCCTCATCAGCTTTCAGGCGGGATGAGGCAACGGGTAATGATAGCAATTGCTCTTGCGTGTAAACCCGATATTTTAATAGCCGATGAACCTACAACAGCACTGGACGTCACAATCCAGGCCCAGATACTCGAACTCATAAAAGAACTTCAGCGTGAAAATGGAATGGCTGTAATTTTTATTACTCATGATCTGGGAGTTATTGCAGAGCTTTGCGATAACGTTGTTGTGATGTATGCGGGGAGAGTTTCCGAGAAGGCTCCGGTTTCTAAAATCTTTCAAAATCCTAAACATCCATATACCGCCGGCCTTCTTGAATCGATCCCTAAATTTGAATATATACGTAAATCCAGATTAAAATCTATAGAAGGTATGGTTCCGTCAATTACAGATTATCAGGCTGATTGCAGATTCAGGAACCGCTGTAAATTTGCCTTTGAGCCATGTTCAATAAAACATCCCGATGAATTTGAAATAGAAAAAGACCATCTGGTAAACTGTTATAAGTATGGCGGATAAAATGGAAACTATACTTAAAGTAGATAATTTAAAAAAATATTTCCCCATAAAGAAAGGGGTCTTTAAAACAACAACTGGTAGAGTTCATGCAGTTGATGGTGTGAGTATATCTGCCGTAAAAGGTGAGACTCTCGGTATTGTAGGTGAAACAGGCTGCGGGAAAACAACTCTCGGAAGAACTATACTTCAGCTGTATAAGCCCACTGGTGGAGATGTATTTTTTGAAAACCGGTTGATTTCCGGTATGACACAGCGTGATCTTCTGCCATACAGAAGAAATCTGCAGATGATCTTTCAGGATCCCTTTGAATCTTTGAATTCACGCCACACGGTGGGCTACATCCTGGAGGAACCTTTTGTTATACACAAACTGGGGAATAAACAGCAGAGAATAGCAAGTGTTAAGAAACTGCTTGAGAAAGTCGGTCTGCAGAATAATTCACTGGATAAATTTCCCCATGAATTCTCGGGTGGGCAGAGGCAGAGAATAGGAATTGCCCGTTCAATTGCTCTTAATCCGAAATTGATTGTATGCGATGAACCGGTGTCGGCGCTGGATGTTTCAATTCAGTCGCAGATATTAAATCTCCTTATGGATCTTCAGAACGATCTGGATTTGACATATGTTTTTATATCCCACGATCTCACAGTTGTCCGCCATATCTCCGATCGTGTTGCAGTTATGTATCTTGGAAGGATTGTTGAAATTGCCGGAGCTGACGAAATTTACTCAGCTCCACGACACCCCTATACAAAGGCGCTTATTTCTGCCATACCGGGGCAGTTGTCAATGAATTCAGGTGAAAGAATAATATTAAAGGGGAATGTACCCTCACCGGTAAACCCTCCATCCGGTTGTTATTTTCATCCGCGGTGTCCCGTTGCTCAGGAAATATGCCGTGAAAAATATCCGGAGTTGAAAAATTATAGTTTAAATGATTCAGAACATATGGCATCATGCCATTTTGCGGGAAAATAGTATGAAAAGAATAGTTATATTAACATTAATATCTGCTTTTGCAATTTTACTTACTTCGTGTTCTCTTTTTCAAAGCGAAGTTGACAGTGTTGTTGATCTTCTCCCAAGAGATTCAGATGTTCCTGGATGGACAAGAATTGATTCTGTGCAATATTATAAAGGGAAAGCTGTAAAAAAATACAATCGTGAATATAGCGGACTGGGAATTGAAAAATTTGCCGCTGCTGCTTATCAATCAATAGACGATCCGGGAGTTCAGATCAAACTTGAAGTGATAAAGTTCAATTCAGTTCTGGATGCATACGGATTTTTTTCCACCAGAAGGGGGCCCGGTATTTTCGAAACCGGCGAGATGAATGAATTTTACAGTAATGCCATTTCCGTAATACAGGTGGGGGAATATGCAATTTATTCAACAACTGAAAAAAGTGAATTATTGCTGAAAAAGGAGCTTAAAGCCTTTGTAAATACTCCGCTTCTATATATAGGTCAGAACTACATGCATGATAAGCTGCCTTACAGTTTAACAGTATTAAAGGGAGGGGACGGATATGGTGTTTTGTACAGCCGTAAACCATATCAGGCACAGTTTTTAAAGAATATTAATTTTACACAATGGACCTGGAATAAAGATTTAATTGAAGTTTTTTTTACCGAGAATGAATCTTTTTATGATGCATATGAGATATTTAAAAAGATTATTTCCAGCAACTACATTATGATTTCTTCAGATAATACATATACAGCATTCAAAAAAGAACAGGATGATAAGTACAGTTTTATATCAGTTACAGATAAGTGGATATTCGGCTGCTGGTCTGTCAGTGATTTGAATGAAGGAAAAAAAGTACTGAATGAAATACGTTCCAGAATTGAAGATTACAAAAGAAAAGGGAATTGATAACTCCCGATTATTCTCTTCGTGAAGAGTGTGTCACCGGGCGATGTCAGGGATACAATTTTATTTCTTTATAGGAGTTTAAAAAACTCATTCTTTCTGGGGTCTAAGGGGCTTTGCTCCTTTACAAGCCCCGCAGGGCTCCTGGTGTTTTAAAACGGATTTATTGGAAACGTGCTTTTATAAATACAGGATTTATGAAGAAATGAAAAAAAGATATTATATAATAGGGGATATACACGGTCATCTCTCTAAGCTGAAAAAAATAATTTCATCTGTGCGGGATGATATAAAACCAGAGGATGCATTTATTTTCTTAGGAGATTATATTGATAGAGGACCTTCTTCTTTTGAAGTTATAGAGTATCTGATAGAATTATCATCTGAATATAATACTATTTTTTTAACAGGCAACCACGAAGATATGTTTATAAAGTTTGCAGCTGATGGCGAAAATTATAGTAACTATATAAGAAATGGCGGCGGCTTCACCATTAAAAGTTATAAAAAGCATTTAAATGAATTTGTAATACCGGAAAATCATAGATTGTTTTTCAGCAGCTTGAAATTATATTACGAAGGGGAGGATTTTATTGCTGTACATGCCGGGCTCAATCCGGGTATAATTCATCTTGATGAACAGAGAAAAAATGACTTAATCTGGATTCGTGAAGATTTTTATAGGTATCCTAAAAAATGGGGAAAAACTATTATCTTCGGTCATACTCCGACTCCATATATTCATAATTCTGATGCTGTTTATATTGATGAGAACAGAAATATCATCGGTCTCGATACAAATGCCATGTCTGATGGATATCCTCTTTCATGTATGAGATGGCCCGACAGGAAGATTTATCAGTCCTATTGAGTTTAATGAGAGGTTTAATGATTTCAAAACTGAATATTTTTATGTTGTTCTTTATGGTTTCTGCCTCGTCGTTATATGCGGAGTATACAAAAACCGGAGAGATTGAAACATTACGTGAAGACGGATATATAACTGTTATATTTAATAAGGTTCCCGATAGAGATCATTATTTTATTCTATCCGAGGAAAAAGCTATCGGTAAGATTTCATTTCTAAAGCAGATTCCTGATGTCTATGGGAAAAAAAGGTATCTCTGCAGATATTTCCTTTTAAATCCGGGATATAAGCAGATTTTAAGAGCAGGATTAGAGATCGCTATTCCTGATTCTGATAAAGAAATTGACAAAAGACTGCAGAATAATCCATATATAGAATCGGTAGTTTATAAATCTCAAATAATATCAATTATTGATAACAGGGAAATGATTCTTATACCGGCAGGGAAATTTCTCATGGGCTGTTCTCTTGGCGATGAGGATGAGTTTCCTGAACATGTTGAGTTTATTGGAGATTTCTATATTGATAAGTTTGAAACATCAAATAGTGATTATAAAAAATATGCTGATATAAAGGGACTTGGTTATCCTGAATATTGGATGGATAAACTGGACAGCACCGGAAGATTTATCAGCCCTTATTTCGGATCTCTCCCTGTTATTGTAACATACTACGAAGCGGCAGATTATGCTAAATGGGCGGGAAAAAGACTCCCTTCGGAAAATGAATGGGAAAAAGCTTCCAGACCTCCGCTTTCTATGGATACGGCAGGTAAAGGAGCATCATATATTCGTGGCGGGGTTTTCATCGAGGGTATTTCGAATACTGAAGAGTTATGGTTATCCGAAAAAACCGGTGAAAATTTGAAAAAAAAGATAATTGAAAAATATGGACCGGCAATACCTGAAAAGGGATATATACCGGTTGACATATATGAAAATGATTCTCTTTCATATTATGGTGTAGCACAACTCGATGGAAATGCACTTGAATGGACTGACAGCTGGTATCAGCCGTATGCCGGAAATACTAAGAGTAATAAAAAGTATGGTACCCAGTATAAGGTGATAAGAGGAGGAGCATATTTCTTATCTGCAGTTGATTCAAGGGTAACCGACAGAAAAACAGGCGGAATGCCGGATTTATATAAAGATAGAATGGCCGGTTTCAGATGTGTTAAGAATATTGCTGAAGGCGACAAAAAATAAAGGTAATTTCAGGGTGTCAGGATGAGGAGTTTTTATTTTCTAGCTAAAAATATCAGTTACACATTTGCTGTTACTTTTTTTATAAGTATACTTGGTCTTGTAGAGGGCTTGTTTTCATTTATAATTGCAAGTTCATTTGTACTCACATCGTATACAAAAATTGTAAAAATCTTTATACAGTGGCTTCCCCCTATTTTTATAGTAATGATATTTTTATTCTTTATCGCTTCAGGATTTCTAATGCCGATTAAAATTCCGGCTTTATTAAAGCGTCATAGACGGATTAATGATATTTTTAAAAATGATTTAAAAACTGAACCGGACTCACTTAAAGAAGCATATTGGGATTTCTCTGATATTGTAATGAATAATACTACTGCTGCAGTATTATTCGTTTTATTAACCAGTTCTGCAATGACTGCGGTCTGCGGATGGAAGTTTTATCTGACAGGTGAAATCAATTTATCCGAAACTGAAATTATTCTTAGAATGATATTACTCGCAACGGTTATATCTACAATCGTTTTTCCTATGACCACTTATCTTATATCTGAATATTTTACAAACAACGAAAGAGCCGAGCTTTATAATGAGATATTGAAGAAAGGTGAATTAATTAAGCCTCACGTACTTTACAGTCTTAGAGTGCATTTTAATTTTTTCATTGTTATAATGATTATAATTCTTTTTACCTTCGCAGCTCTGTTTGAAAAGATACAATCCTTTGGAAGTAATAACCTGGTAATTCTTCTATTTATGCTCTTTGCGGTTTTTTCTGCATCTTTACTCGCCAGGATTAATGCTAATTCAATTCTTAGAATTCTTAATGACATGGCAAGGGTAACCAGGGAAATTGCCGCAGGTAAAAGATCCGGTTTTAAGGTTTTGTCCCTTGGGAGGGAGTTCTCAAAAATTGAGTATGCCCTGATGGAAATGGCATGGGAAATCGATGAGCATAGAAAAAATCTGGAACTGAAAGTTCAGGAAAGAACTGAGGAACTTGAAAGAGTATTGAACGATTTAAAGATAAAAGATGATCAGATTCAGAAACAGCTTGATATGGCAAGTGTTATCCAGAGGAGTATTCTTCTCACGAAAATTGATGATTGGAATGAATTGAAGTTCTCGGTTAAATATAATGCTATGGAAAAGATCGGCGGGGATTTTTATGACGTCTTTCAGCTTAAAGATAATAAAATAGGGGTACTGATTGCCGACGTTTCGGGTCATGGAATTCCAGCTGCTCTTGTAACTGCCATGGCAAAAATTTCCTTTGGTAATGCCGGATATCTCTATGATTCACCTAAACGAATTTTTCAGGAAGTAAACAAGAACATCATTGATCACATGAAAACACAGGATTACATGACGTGCTTCATGGTTGTTATAGATGATGATTACAATATAACATATTCAAATGCCAGCCATCAGAAGGCTATTGTATTCAGAAAGGAAACCGGTAAGATTGAACTTCTGGATACAAACGGACTTTTTATAGGTGCTCTTGAGGAAGCTAGAGATACTTATGAAGAAAAAACCACAAAGCTTAATTATGGCGACAGGCTGATTTTATATACTGATGGTATTCCTGAATCTCAGAACAAAGACCGGCAGGAATATTCAAATGAAAGATTTGAAAAATCAATCATAGATAATAAAGATCTTCATATTGATGAATTTACAGAATCAATTCTTCGCGATGTTCATAACCACATCGGAGAGATGGGAGCAATTGATGATATCACCCTTCTTATTGTGGAACTTGTTGCGGATGAAGCAATAGATATTATTAAGAATTCAAAGAGACTTATTAATAATCATAAATATCTTGATGCCATAGAGCTTCTTGAAAATGGTCTGGAAAAGTATCCGGATAATCAGAAGATTCTTTATAATCTTGGTAAGAATTATTTCAGAGTAAACAATTACAACAAAGCTGTACAGCTTCTTGACAGATATATTAAAAAAGATAAAAAGAATAAATTCGCCTTTTATGTAAACGGGGCATCTCATTACCAGATGATGGACTTTAAAAGCGCAATAGAAAATTTTATTTCTGCCATTCAGATCGATCCGAATATGAACAATGCTCTTTTTGCTCTGGGTATGTCATATAAGAATCTTGGGGACTATGATACAGCTATACAGACATTTGAGAGAGTTATAAATATTGATGCGGATAACAAAATGGCTCTGTTCGAAATAAAACAGATTGAAAAACTTAAGCAGGGATCACTAGCTTGATTAATGCAGGTACAGACCACAGTTATACATCAGGGTATTCTCATTTGCATTTCAGAACGATGCAAACGATAAGTTGAATAAATTATATAAATTATTGAAAATATGAAAAAATTTATAAAAGATTGTGATTACAATGAGGTTATTTCAATAATAACAGATCTCGGTGAAAAAGAGTATAGAGCCAAACTGCTTTTTATCTGGCTTTATGAAAAGAATATCACTGATTTCAATGAAATGACTAATTTTTCAAAAGACCTGAGAAGTAAGTTCGATGAGAGATATATAGTTTCACCTCTTACATTGGAAGACCGGCAGATATCATCAATTGACGGAACAGAGAAGTTTCTTTTTAAAACCATTGATAATCATTTTATTGAAAGCGTCCTCATTAAAAATGATATGAATGATGAAGGCAGCAGATTGACTATATGTATATCCTCTCAGGTGGGCTGTCCAATGGGATGCAAATTCTGCGAAACAGCTAAAATAGGTTTTATAAGAAATCTTACAACTGGTGAAATACTTGATCAGGTTTGCCAGATTAGACGTATTACAGGTCTAAGCAATAACAACATAGTTTTTATGGGAATGGGCGAGCCGCTGCTGAACTATGATAATGTTATGAAAACCGCGGATATCATGAACTATACATTCGGTTTTCATCTCTCAGTCAGAAAGATTACAATTTCTACTTGCGGTATCCTGCCGGCAATTGAAAGATATATCGACGAGAAGAGACCATATAATATGGCTCTTTCACTTAATGATACTGATCCTGAAAAAAGAATTATTAATATGCCTGTTGAAAAAAAGTATCCATTTAAAAAAATAGCTGAAATGCTTCACCGGAAGTTTCCTGTATCAAGAAACCGGCTTACTATTGAATACATAATGAGGAAAGACAATATATCAGTCGATGATGCGGCAAGATTAAAAAAAATGTTTAAATATGCTAGGGTGAAGTTAAATCTTATTCCATTGAATCCCGGGAATCACACTCTCCCTATACCGAGCAAATCTGAAATAGAAGCATTTGTGAAAGAACTTGAAATTATGAATATACCTGTATCAATAAGAAAAAGTATGGGAAGCGATATTTCCGGTGCATGCGGCCAGCTCTCCGGTAAAAAATATAAGAGTAATTCGTCAGTGTCCGGTGAAAATTAGAACTCAGATCTGATATATTATTCCAATGTCAATCCCGGTAAGACGTGCGACCGTAGGAAGTGCCCTTATGGTAAAATCACTTTTTTAAGTACAAAAGATTCCCGCATTTGCGGGGATGACAATTTGATTCAAAATAACAAGGTCATAACACCGGTCTTTTGAATCCGTCGCAGGCTTAATGTATTAATTTAATATGTACCGTTTAGAAACTAAATATTCGTGAGAGATTACTAATTATGCTGCTGCTAAAGTGGATATTGAATCATAAAAAAATCCTATTTGTATACACGCCATTAACAATCGGCATACTGATTATACTTTATTCCGGATATGTGTATACGCAATGGATTAATGATAAAGAAAAGGCGCTGGATAAACTTGCTAAATACAAAATTCTGATAGATAGAACTGAAGAGATTAAAAAAGGTTACCCTTATACAAGAAATGAAGTAGAAACCGGAGCTAAAGTTGTAGATATTCCCACTAGAATTTATGATAGAAATGGTGAAGTGATTGGTGAATTCTTTGAGGAAAAAAGGGAGATAGTTCCGTTTGATTTTATTCCGAAATATCTGGTTAACGGAGTTACCGCAAGTGAAGACCGTGATTTCTATAATCATAGAGGCATAAGTTATACAGGTATACTCAGAGCCTTTGTTAAAAATTTTATTCACCTCCGTGTTGTTCAGGGTGGAAGTACACTTACTCAACAGCTGGCAAAGGTTCTCTTTACCGATATGGAGAGGAATTTAAAACGTAAAATTTATGAAGCATACTGTGCTGTTGAGATTGAAAAACTTTACGACAAGGAAGATATATTATCGATGTATCTTAACCTTATTTATTTCGGTAATGGATCTTACGGCGTTGAATCTACTGCAAAAATGTATTTCGGAAAATCAGTAAAAGATCTTGATCTTGCTGAATCTATGATGATTGTCGGAACAATATCAAATCCGGGAATATATTCTCCGCTCTCAAGTCTTGGAAACTCATTAAATAAAACAAAAAGAATTCTTGAATCATACAGCGATGCTGGCTACCTCAAAGAGGAACAGATAGATTTGATATTTAATGAATTCAAAAAAAAATGGGGAGTTGTTTATGAAAACAATATTCCCGTTAAGTCAAGAATCGGAAGTTTTATATACAGCTCATACAGGATAAACCGTTCTCCCTTCTTTAATGAAAAAATCAGAAGAGAGCTTGTTGAAAGATTCGGCGAGGAGAGTGTTAAGAGCGGCGGTCTTTCAGTGTATACTACAATAGATCTTCAGAAACAGAATGTTGCTTTGAATGCTCTCAGGAAAGGGGTATTATCTCAGAGAGAATATCATGTAAGAGTTTCCAAATCCATTAAAAATGCGGCATCATCACAAAAGGAATTTGAAAAATCAAATAATATTGAAGGAGCAATGGTGTCGCTTGATCCATTCACCGGTGAAATATTATCATATGTCGGCGGGTACGATTTTACAAGTGAAAATCAGAATGACAGTGTGTCGCAAATAAGAAGACAGCCTGGTTCATCAATCAAGCCGGTAGTTTATGCCTCGGCAATAGAAGATAAAAGAATTACTCCATCGACAATATTTACAGATAAGCTGATTACATATAAGAATAACTATACTCCGCAGAATTACAGCAATACTTTTTCGGGAGATATCATTGTACGTGAAGCACTTGTAAAATCTCTGAATACCATAGCGGTTCAGGTTCTGGACAAGGAGGGATACTCCAGGCCATTTTCTTTTATTCAGAATGCATTGTCAATACCTGATGGTGAAATGAGTAAGAGATTCGGTAAAACTCTTTCATTTGCACTTGGTGCTTACGAGATTTCACCCCTTGAAAATGCCGCACTTCAGTCAGCTCTGATAAATGGTGGTGAGCTGATAATTCCATATGGCATTAAAACAGTAAAAGATTATAACGGTAATATAATCTGGAACAACGAAAGTGAAATTACAGAAAAGCTTACCTCGTTGAGAGAAAGTACCGGGAAAATAATTGATCCGGCCGCAGCAAGAATTACAATATCCATGCTTGAGGGAATCAAAGAACCTGATTCATCAGTTTACTGGCTGATAAAAAAGTATGGAATAAATTTCCCTTGTGCAGGAAAAACCGGAACAAGTTCAAATTATGTTGATGCATGGTTTATCGGATATAATCAGAATATGGTAACAGCAATCTGGATTGGAAATAAAACAGGATCAGTCTCTCTTGGTTCAGGGAGATCGGCAAGCGGAGTTGCTGCACCAGTATGGGCGGAATATATATCCGAGGTTTACAGAGAGAATAAACCTGCAGATTTTAAATCCGACATTGAAAATTTAACTTCGGAGACTATCTGTCTCGATAGCGGTGAAGTTGCAGGTCGTAATGGTGAATGTCAGAAAACAGCAGTTCAATTCTATTACTCCGGATCTGAACCGGGGAAGTTCTGCAGATTACATGTTAAACAGAATTAATTACGGAGTAAATATGAACAATAAAATTATATTATTTTCAATACTGGTTCTGGCGTTATCAAATTTGTCTTTCAGATGGCCTGTTTCTGATGGAGTTTTTAAATCAACTTATGGAGAATCCCGTGGTGATCACTTCCATGATGGTGTTGATATGACAAGCGCAAGTGAAGATGTGCATCCCATCGAGCAGGGTAAATTATTATATGCATGGAATAAATCTTTTTTCCCGCTTGATAATTACTGGGGTGGAGGAAACTTTAAAGTATTAGCTCACAGTAATGGATCTTTATCGGTATATATGCATTTACAGGATATTGATAATTTAAAATCTGAATACAGTGAATCGGATATTATAGGACAAATGGGGAACACCGGTCATTCATATGGTAAACATATACATTTCTCAATGATGAATCCTGAGAAGAGGGAGTCCATTAATCCTCTAAAAGTACTCCCGGCTTATATAGATACAAAAGCACCGGAAATAATGAATTTTTATATCCGAATAGATAACAAGTACATAAGAATTAATGATAATTCTGACATTAGATTGACGAAACATTATCCGCTACTTATAGAAATAAAAGATACAATAAAGGGGAACGAAAACCTTGGAATATACAGAATAAAAGCTGTATTTAATGGAAAAGAAGTTCTTAACTATGATTTTGGTAAAATAGATTATTCATCAAATGGATTAGTTGTTAACAATAAAATCTTTGGTGATCTTTTTGATGAAAAGGGATATTATAAACTAAATGGTCTGGTTTATATAGAGGGTATTAATACTTTTGCTGTTACAGTTTCTGATTTCAATGGTAATACTGCTGAAAAGAATTTTACTATCAATGTAAATCTTGATATGCAGTAGTTATGATAATTTCCTCTGATGTTTTTTTTATCAATAAATCAGTTTAAGCTTGATCTCTTTAATATACCTGATTGTTCAGGAAAACTCTGGTGCTGAATTTTTCGCGTAAATCTTTAATGTTAATCACTGTACATGCTTTGCGGAGGTTGTAAATTGGGAAATAAATTGGCATTTTTAAGAAGAACAAAAGGTATAAAACAATGCGACCTGGCTGTTAAACTGGAAGTTTCGGCTTCATTTCTGTGTAAAATAGAGAAGGGATTACTTGAGCCCACTGATTTATTTAAAAATAAATGCGCGGATATTTTTAATGAAAAAGTCGAATCAATCTTTTCACTTATAGAAGATAAAAAAGGGATTATTCTATCGGAGAGTAAATTAAATAATAATTTATGGACTGTCAGATTGAAAAAAAATATGAAACAGAATAAACTGGCAGAGCTTTTGGGATGTTCTCCGTCATACCTGTCAAAAATTGAAAAAGGTTTTCAGGAACCTAACGTCATCTTTAAAAAGAAGTGTGCAAAAATTCTAAAGATCAAAGAAATTGAACTATTTCCTGAAAATAAACCAATTTAATGAACTATATCTTAATACATATTGTAGTTTTAATTATTCTTTTACTTCTGTCTGCTTTTTTTTCAGGAACTGAAACTGCCTTGTTCTCATTGAAAAAAGCAGATCTCCATAGATTTTCAGAATCAAAAAAAAATACTGAAAATTCAATTGCCCGTATAATGAAAGATCCCGAAAAAATTCTTATAACACTTTTGATGGGAAACCTTTTTGTTAATCTCTCCTTAACGGCAATTGCTACAAATTTCATGCTGGGCTTTTTCGGTCATTATGGACATTTAATAACTATAGCTTTTGTAACGCCTCTTATAATAATTCTTTCAGAGATAACTCCAAAAATTATTGCCGTCAATAATTATCATACAATAAGTAAAAACTTTTTTCCATATATAAATTTGTTTCATAAAATTTCATCACCTTTGAGATATGGAATTCTTTTCTTCTCTGATATGCTTATCAAATTGCTGAACCTGAATCTCCAGCATAGTAATTTGACTGAAGACGAACTCGGGCATGTCATTACAAGCGGAGAGAAACAGGGGTTAATCAATAAACAGGAAAGTGAAATCCTGAAAAATGTACTTCGTTTCACTAAAAAAGAAGCTTCGAATATTATGTATCCAAGAAATCAGGCAATCTTTATTGAATATGGATCTACCGTAGAAGAAGCAATGGCATTGATTCTTGAAAATGAGATCGTAAGAATTCCTGTATATAAAAATGATCCGGACAATATTGCAGGTGTAATTGATTCGCGCGATTTGATATCATCATTTATTTCAAACAAAAAGAGGAGTATAAATAAATTCATCAGGCCGATCGATTTTTTCCCTTTTTCAAAAGATCTAAATGATCTGTTAAACGATTTTTTAACAAAGAAAATTCAAATAGCGATTGTTGTTGATGAATATGGCGGTACCGCAGGAGTTGCTACATTAAATTCTATTTTATCCGCACTGCTAGGCAAGGATTTCGGAAAATGGGAAAATTCAAAAAGAGAAATGGTTAGAGAACTCGGAGATGATAACTATATAATTTATGGTGAGATGCAGCTGGATGAATTTAATACATTCTTTAACTTGAATATTTTCAGCAACGATTCAGATACCATAGGTGGATATATAATTGAACAATTGTCGTCATTGCCGGAAAAAGGTGATTTTATCAGAATTGAAAATTTAGAACTTAAAATAAAAAGTGTAATAAAGAGAACCATTAAAACTATAGAAGTAACCAAAATTGATTATAGAAGGATTGACTGATGTCGGAATTTTTTATTTATCAATTAGTAATTGTTTTCTTTGCTGTAGGAGCTACTTTTTTTTCATGTGTAGAAACTGCTATAATTTCATCAAGAAGAATTTCGATTGAAACTTTAAGTAAAAAAGGGAATAAGAGTGCAATTCGAAGTTTGAGTATTCTTGATGATCTTGAAAATGCAATAGGGATGGTATTAATCGGCAACAATATTTCAACCATTTCATCCACAGCATTTATAACCTATGTTGTAACAAAGGTTTATTCTTATAATGATACTCAGCTGCTTTTTGTAACCATAGCTCAAACTATGTTTATTCTTCTTTTTTGTGAAATAGGTCCTAAAATTGTATCAAAGGGTAATGCTGAATATTTTCTGATGTTCTTTTCAATTCCGACAGTGTTTCTAATGAAACTTTTTAAACCTCTAATAAGAGTTGCTCTATTCTTTTCTGAAACAATTACCGGAATTTTCAAAATTAAAGCTGGAGAAATATCTCCGATAAAAAGCCGGGATGATATTGCAACTTTCATTTCAATCGGACGGAAAGAGGGGATTATTGATGAAGAGAAAAATCTTTATCTGTCGGAAATACTATCTTTCAAAAATGCGCATGCTTACGAGATAATGATACCATCGGTAGATATAATTTCAATTGATGTAAATGAATCTTATAAAAATATAATTGCAGTGATTGAAAAGACAAGATTTTCAAGACTCCCGGTGTACAAAACTAAAGAAGACAATTTCATAGGATATATATATTATAGAGATCTGCTGAAAAAGCATTCAGGTAAAATTGAGGATATTATTATTGAACCGGCTTTTATTCCTGAAACAAAAAACGTATTCGAAATTTATAATAAAATGCAGAAAGAAAGAATCCCCTTACTCTTTGTCGTTGATGAATACGGGAATACCACAGGCATGCTTACCTTTGAAGATATTGCTGAAGAGATTGTTGGAGAGATACAGACAGATGATCATCCCTCGGAAAAAATAATTACAAAGATTACTGAAAAAAAATACATTTTAAGCGGGCGTCTGGATATAGATTATTTCCAGAGATATTTTAACATTGATATAAATAAAAAACATTTTGAAACACTTGCCGGTTTTTTAATGAGTCTAAGCGGAGATATCCCGGCCAGGGGGAATCATATCAGGTTTAAAGAATATGAATTTATAATTGAAGAGACCGGTTTGAGAACAATAGATAAAGTTTTATTTATTCTACCCAGGAACAAATAATCAATATTTCCAGGAAGCATTGTGATTCTATTTCGAGAGCATAGGGCCTAAACTTTTTTTCCCTCCGAGGATGTGAAAATGAAGATGAAAAACCTCCTGGCCGGCAGCTCTTCCGTTATTAACAATCAATCGGTATCCATCTTCAGAAAGATTTTTAAGTTTTGCAATTTCTTTAACTCCCTCAAACATTGCTGCAGTTATAGAGCTATCTTCTGCGGAAATATTATCAACTGATTCAATATGCTTTTTGGGAATAACCAGAATGTGCACCGGAGAAGCGGGATTGATATCATTGAACGCTAAAATTGTTTCATTTTCATAAACAAGCTGTGCAGGTATCTCTTTAGAAATAATTTTACAGAAAATACAGCTCATATTTAAACACTCCTTTAATATAATATAATTTTCTAAGAATATACTAGATAATAAAAGCATTGAAACGTTATTGCAAAAAACCTAATGGTATTTTGTCTCCGCCGTGTCACTCAGAGGAGGAGATCAATTTCGCACCATTTATGAGAAATGATGGTGAAATTAGTGATATTATTTTTTATACAAATAATCGATAATCTCATGTTTAAAGGCATCTTTTTTATCCGGATCAAGCGTCTTTAAATAATTGTCTATCAAAGATTTAATTTTAACGATCTCCATCTGTTCATCAATCACCGGAGATTTACTGCTATTTTCGAGTATCAAGGGTATAGGTGAAATTTTATCATAATTTTTATCATTATATTCTCTAATGCTATCTTTTCCGGATTGAAGGAAGTACTTTAATCGTTCAAAAATATAATCGATGCTGCTCATTTCAGTGTTTATTATTTTTAAAGAGGAACCTCCATTATAAATTCCGATCTTCAATTTTAATTTTCTTTCATCAAAATAATCCTGATCAAACGTAATAGTAATACTGTTATTTTCAGAATTTTTTTTCCTCCATTTATTTGTTGTAACCCTTAATATGCCCTCTGTTTCGATAATTGATAAATCATTTGAATTGATGAAACTTTGAAATTCACTTATATCAATAGTTATGTTATATTCTGTAGCCAGCATAAACATAATTTTTTTTACTGGAAATTTTTTAAAGAAGTTAAGCGCTTCTTCTTTACTCTGCCCTATGAGATTGTAATCAAATTCTGAAAAATGAAATTTTTTATCTGGAAGCTTATTTATATTTTCCTTCAAATTTTCATTTGTATTTAAGAAGCACCCGGTGCAAAAGTATAAAGAAATAAATACAAAAGACGTAATTTTATAAAGTTTTGATTTCATAAAACATTTCACCTGTACAATTTAGTTTAAATCAAGAGTGCTGCTTATGTATATAATCATTTATTTCATTAGCGGGAAGTGTACTTAAATTCATTTTTGCCTTGTCAAATTTCTGTATAAGATAAAGTATTTGTTATATCTTATATTTGTGCAATACAAATTATCTGTTTATATATAAAAAAATTGTAAGTATTAATAAACAGATAGCGAAATTACTCAATTTCGTTTATAGTGTGGAGGAGATATAATGTCGTTGATTTTTTATTAATTTACAAAAGTTTAGGGAGATTGTTGAATACTGTAGATGAAAAAAATGGGGGATACAATGAGTGGTAAAAATATTTTTACAAATAATTACGATTCAGCCAGTAAAATTCTTATAGGCAAAATCGAATTGACTTCGATGGAAAAAGATGATGCAAAATCAATTTATGATTTGACCTTTGAGGGATTACAGCTTTATCCTGAATATAACAGTTATATTCTTGATGCCTCACTTGTCAGCGAGGTTACCGTGGCTTCTTTCGGTTATCTAATGAAAGTACATGGTGCAGTAAAAAGAACTGCAGGTTATCTGGTTCTTATTTTAAAAGAGGATATACTTCAGAATTTTATGATTTCATACCCGCAAATGTTTGATCTTTTTGCAGTTTTTTTCACAGTAGATGATGCCGTAAAATATATTGAATCTAAAAGATAAATATGTTAAACGATAAGAATTATGTAACGATAACACTGGATGTATTAAAGAAGAATCTGGCCCTTATCCGGCTTAAAAGTATTCCAGTGTGGAGAAAAAATAAAACCGGACAATACGTTGTTATACCTCTTGAGAAGCTTGAGCAGTTTCTTGGAAATAACGACCAGATTGATATTGTTTTTTTTATCACAAATGAGTGGGAAAATATAATTGATCTTGATGATTTTAATACTAAAAAAGATGCGGCCAGCCGCCAAAACAAGTGGGCTGATTCAGGATCATATTATTATTTAGAGAAACGATTAGAGATTAAAAAAATGACGCCTGCCCAGAGAGATAAAGAATATCAATCTGTATTATATTTTCTCCAGAAGATTGAATCTTCAAAAAAAGTTTTAAATGAGGATATGCTGGTCAATTTAATTGAAGCTGTCTCAGATGCATTTGTATTAAATAAGGCCTCATTTGAAGAAAACTATGAATCGAATAACAGTATATCTACAGATCATATAAAAGCGATGGCCAAGAATACAACATCTCTGGTTCAAAGCATTATGGGTGTTATGAAAAACAATAATGCTGCAAATAATTTCATAAACATGCTTGGCGAAAAATCAAAGGGGTCGACTGTTGCTCATATGAATTCTGTTTTTCTGATTTTTCTATCATTCTGTTATTTTTACAATGCACAGTTTGCGAAGGGAAAAATTACAAAGATCAGATCTGAATATAAAACTAAATATTTTAAATACTATGAGAAGCTGATTCCGGAAAACTCCCCTGAAAGTCTGGAGGATGTTTTTATAGGAGGAATGCGTGAAATACCGCTAGATAAACTTTTACAATTCAGCATGGGGGCTCTTCTTCATGATATTGGCAAAATAGACAACATTGACTATTTTGAAGGTGAGGGTAACTATGACAAAAAGATTATCAGGAACCATGCTCCTATCAGCTATAATATGATAGTCAAAACAAGAGAATTTGATTCAGAGGTTGCCATGCTTGCCGCTCTTCATCATGAATATTATAATGATGCAGCAGGATATGGTATTTCAAAATTACTATTTCAGGAGACTTTAAAAAAATATAAGACTCCCCAGTATTGCCTGACATATGATATAGCAGAGTTGAAAAACGGTCGTGCTCTGGCATATGTTCCCATTAAAATCCTCGAGATAATTGATGTCTTTGATGCACTTACAGATAAAAACCGCAGATATCGGGAAAAGGAATTTTCCATAGATGAAGCCCTTAAATTGATGAAAAGCGATTTCATAGATAAAAGTCTTAAAATTGATCCTATTCTGTTTACAATTTTTCTCGATTATATAAACAGTCATTCAATTTTACAGGATAAAACACTGCTCCAGAAAGTAAGCTTTAAATAATTTATTGTTTAAAAATACAGTGTAGTAAACGCCATATATATCTGACGCTTTAGAGACGTTATTGTTCTTATCATTTTAAAATCAGAAAATAAATACCAGGAAAATGTTTTGAATAGTTTTGATTCAATAAAAGTTGTTCTTTACCGGGAAGATGATCTAAGATATAATATGACCGGAGAGATAATAAAAAAGTCACGTTTAAATGAAAAACAAATAATTGAATTTGATAGTGATGAAGATCTTTCATTCAAAATTAAGGAATTAAAGGAAAATTTTGATTCCAAGGAAGTTCTAATATTAAAAGAATTTATGGGGAGAAAATTTCAGAAATGCCCCGGTTCTCCGAATGTTATATGCTGCAATTATTATCTTCTAAACACCTGTTTCAACTGTCTGTATAATTGTACTTATTGTTTTTTAAACTCATACCTTAATTCCTATGGAATTGTTCAGTTTGTAAATCTTGAAGATCTATCGGAATTGATAAGAGACCACTGCAGCAGTAAAGACCATGCTGTTCGAATTGGTACTGGTGAGTTTACCGATTCATTGATGTATGACGAGATAACTTCAATTTCCATAAAGTTAATTGAATCAACTTCATCAATATCAAATCTCTTTCTTGAATTTAAGACTAAATCATACAATATAGACCACCTTGAAAAAATTCAGAACAAAGGTAATGCTGTGCTGGCCTGGAGTGTTAATACTCAGACTAATATTGATCTCTATGAAGCCGGCGCATCAAATATAAGAGAAAGAATTGATGCCGCAGCAAGAGCCCAGAAATGGGGTTATAATACAGCTTTTCATTTTGATCCGATAATTAAATATGATAATTTTATTGAAGATTATTTCAAGGTTATTGAACTCATGGCGGAGAAACTCATCCCATCGAAGATTATATGGATTTCACTCGGATGTTTCAGATACAGTCCCGGATTTAAAGAGATTATTAAAAACTCCTTCCCGGATGAAAAGCTTACTGTTGCCGAGATGTTTCCCGGAATTGACGGGAAATACCGGTACCTGACTACTGAAAGAACCGTGATTTTTAAACAGATTAAAGATAAAATTGAGAGTCACTTCCCCGGGGTTTTTATATATTTATGCATGGAAGATGCTGAAATGTGGCATAAAGTATATGGTAAAAAATACACAGTTTCCGAAGATCTTGAAAATGATTTTAATACTTATTTACTTAAAAATTTCATGAAATAATCTTTACTTTAGAAATCCAGCTTTCTATATGGATAAAGCAAAGTTATATTAACTGTTTATAAACTGTTGGGAATATTATTCAGTTTCACCGATGAGACAGCGGGAAGCGTCATTTATTACGGTTTATTTTTAGTTACGAAACAATTATATGATATCGGGGGATATTAAAACTTGCAGATAAGTGACGTTAAAGAAAACCAGAGAGAATTGTATCAGCTGTTAAGTAAAATTGACGGATTATATAACTCGATGGAAATAGATAAATTGAAATTCAAACTCTCTGAATTGGAGCTGCTTGTTCAAAGTGATGAAGCCTGGAAAGACCAGGTGAAGTTTACCGAACTGAATCAGGAGATCAGTAAAGTTAAAAGAAAGATAGATCCCCTGATATCTATTAAAAAGGAAGCAGAGGAATCGATTGAACTAATCGAAATGGCTCTTGCTGAAGAGGATCTTGAGATTATCTCTGAAATTGCTTCCAGTATAAAACAGCTTGAAGATAAATTTTCTTCGCTTGAAACAAAGGAACTTCTCTCCGATCCCGATGACATGAAAGATGCATTTGTCACCATTCATCCCGGTGCAGGCGGAACCGAATCTCAGGATTGGGCAAGTATGCTTTTTAGAATGTATTCCAGATGGGGTGAAAAAAACGGATTTTCCATAGAATATATAGACTATACTCAAGGCGATGAAGCGGGTATCAAAAGTGCTACAATTCTTGTAAAGGGCGAGTATGCCTATGGTTTGCTGAAAGGTGAAACCGGAGTCCACCGGCTTGTACGGATTTCGCCGTTTGATGCTGCCAAGAGACGGCATACATCATTTGCATCAATCGAAGTGCTGCCGGATGTTGATGATACAATTCTGATAGATATAAATGAAAATGATCTGAAAATTGATACATATAGAGCTTCAGGTGCAGGCGGACAGCATGTTAATAAAACCGATTCTGCCGTTCGTATTACTCACCTCCCGAGTGGACTTGTAGTTCAATGCCAGAATGAAAGATCCCAGCATAAGAATAAAGCCTTCGCGATGAAAGTTTTAAAGGCCAGATTATACGATTTATACAAAGCAGAGCAGACAGAAAAGAAACAGGATTTTGTCGGTGAAAAAAAGGATATCTCCTGGGGACATCAGATAAGATCATATGTATTTCAGCCATATACACTTGTAAAAGATCACAGAACAGCAGAAGAGACTGGAAGCGTAGATTTTGTTTTTGATGGTGAAATAAACAGATTTTTATATGCATACCTTAAAAGTAAAAAGAACCTTTAACAGCCATTAAACAATAGATTAGTTTTTTTGTCATTCCGGCTGGAGCAACAGCGGAATGCCGGCGACCGAAGGAAGAGCTTCGCTAATCTCACAGATTAAGCATAATAAACTTGTTTTATGAGATTCCGGTATTTGCAAAAAATGAAAAAGCAAAACCGGAATGACATAAAATTGTCTAATTAAATCGTTAACTGATATGAAATAAGAAAAAATCAAACTGGAGATTTAATTGATCTGGAATTCAGCAAAAAGAAAAAGACTCAAAGCATTGAAGTCTGAATGTTCAGATTCTGATGATGCATTTAATCTCGATATGAGCGATATTGATTTATCAGATACGATTGAATCTCTCCCCGGCCTTTCCGGGAATAAGCATCTTTTCCTGAACAGATTTAATGGTGAAAATCTATTTTCAATGATGAAAAAAATAGGTCTTATAGATCATTTGAACTCTATGGGATTTGAAAAACTGATAATTGATATAGATGTAGATGAAAACTGTATAAGCTATATGAGACTGTACTGGGACGAAAAAATTCCCGCCAAACAGCTAATAGATTTGAGGGTTAGCGAGTCTTCCTTTTTCCCGGATAAAAATACAAAGACATCTCCATACAATATGATTGTTATAGAGTGGCTTTCTGCAAAAAATCCCAAAAACCATTTTGATAATGATAAACCTCAGCTCCCGGGTCAGACTAATCCCGGGCTTGGAGTGCTTAAATACTGTTTTGAAATGCTTTACCTCATGGCAAAAGAAGTTTTTAAAGATGGATTTCTAGACATACCGGATCACATGCATGGTGCCATTATGTATTCAAAGAAATTCAAGTTTTTTGATCCTGCGCATGAGGGGATAATAAGAGCAATGGGGCGGGATCTTCGTAAATATTCACTTTCAGATATCTCCTGGGGAGCAATAACGGAAACAATTATTGATCTCGAAACAGGTAAACCGGCAAAATATGATCCCTGTGAACAGATTCACTATGTTTCCGAAAGAATGAAAAAATATTTTGATTCTAAGGATTATAGATCTGTTCTAATGAAGTATTATGAAAAGAAAAAATATTCTTTTAATTACGATGAGATGCTGAAACGCAGAGAATTGATTCTACAAACTAAGAAGATTGAGGATCTTTAGAAACTACTAATTCAAATCTGCTCATTCTTTCCAATTCGGAGATTTGTATCTCCAGGTCTTTCTGAGATTTTTCCAGTGAAAGACTATTTCCCTTTTTTAAAGCAAGGATTGAATCAAGAATTTCTCCATGCTGAAGAATCTCATTTTTGTAATTGAGGATTTCATTTTCTGAAGTTTTGAAATCTTTCATGAAAATTCTGCTGAAATCGAAGCTGTATCTGCGGGTTATATCATCTCTAATCTGTGAAACATTATAGTCTGCAACGTTAATTTCATCAATCAACGCCGCAGACTGTTCTACAATCTTTAGTAAATCATCTTCAGCATCATTTCTATATTTAATAAGATCTGATGCTGACTTTTCATTTTCCAGAAGTGAGTTTAAAAGTATTCTTTTTGAATTAAGTTGGGTCATGAGATCATTGAAAAGAACTTTTACGTCATCCCTCAATACTGAAACTTCCCTTTGAGCCGATATTAATATTTTTATCCGATCTTGTTTCGTTAGCTGAGATCTGGTCCCATGCATCCCGCAGTTCTTTTAATAATTTGAGGATATGGTTAACGATTTCCGCGTCTTTTTTAATATTAGCCTCAAGAAGCTGTCTTTTAAAATACATATACAGGTTAAAGAGATTCTGAGAGATCTCTCCTCCATCATCCATATTCAGAGAGAGCAGCAGTTCGGTAATTATATCCTGAGCTTTGATGATATTGTTGTTAACCACATCATATGTTCTCGGCGACATATTATCCAGTGCAATATTCAGAAACTTTATCGCTCCATCATAAAGCATAACAATGAGTTTACCCTGATTGGCAGTTGTTATCTGTGTCTGCTTATATTGATTATAAGGGTTAGTGTTTGACAATTACTTGCTCCAGTTCTCTTTTTTGTTTTCTTTTGATATTATCGTATCAATTTGCTGTGAACTTTACTCGATAAAATCAACCTTCTGTTGCAAAAACCTAATTTTTGCAGATGTAGCTATCTGCAGGCGGTTTTAAGAGTCTTTACCGCTAAGATCCTGTAAGTCAGTGCATTTCCCGGTTTATTTAAAGACGTTTTCTATTTTAATTAGAATTTCATTGTACTTTTCATATGTTTTACTGACAATCTCATCCGGAAGAGGCGGAGGAGGTGAGTTTTTATCCCACTCAGTAGTATCAATATAATCTCTTATAAACTGTTTGTCAAAACTTAAAGGAGATATTCCGGTTTTATACTGTTTCCCGTCCCAGAATCTTGAACTGTCCGGGGTCATTACCTCATCAATAAGTATAATTTCGTCATTATGATATCCGAATTCAAGCTTGGTATCTGCAAGAATTATCCCTGCAGCCTCAAGGTTATCTCTGCCGAACTGATAAATCCTCTTTGTCATTTCTGAAAGATACTCGGAATCTTTATCACCGATATCTTTTTTCATAAAATCGATCGATATATTCATATCGTGTCCGGTATCTTCTTTTGTAGCCGGAGTAAAGAGTGTTTCCGGAAATTTTTCTGCCATCTTAAGTCCTGCGGGGAGTTTTATACCTGAAATTTCACCCTTTTCCTGATACTCCTTCCATCCGCCTCCTATAATATAACCTCTGGCGACACATTCAAAATCTATTCTTTTTGTTTTTTTTACTATAATTGATCTATCTTTGAATATTTCAGGATAACTGGAATAAGGTGCAGGAAAATTGTTGAAATTATCTTCTACAATGTGATTATTTATAAATCCAATCTGTTTGAACCAGATGTTTGATATTTTATTCAGGATTATCCCTTTGCCGGCAATTCCGTTCGGGAAAATATAATCAAATGCTGAAATGCGGTCCGTAGAAACTATAAGCATATGTTCATCATCAACGGGGAACAGGTCCCGTACTTTTCCCTGATATAGTTTTTTGACTTCTGGAATTTCTATTGAAATAAGGGGTTTCATCGGCCCTCCTTTTACTGGTTTAATTTTTTTAACAGCAATTCATTTACAACCTGGGGATTTGCTTTTCCCTTTGATTCTTTCATAATCTGACCCACGAGAAAACCTATGGCTTTCTCTTTGCCGGCTTTATAATCGTCAATTGACTGCTGATTATTTTTAAGTACTATATCAATTATACCTTCGATGGCAGAGGAATCACTTACCTGGACGAGTCCTTTTTCATCTATTATTTTCTGCGGTGAATCGCCGGTTTCAATCATATCTTTAAAAACAGTTTTAGCGATTTTACCGCTGATAGTATTGTTATCTATCAGTTTTAGCAGATCGGCAATCCCTGCAGGTTTGACCGGAAAATCAAAAATCTTTTCAGGATCTTCTATCTGGCCAAGAAGTTCACTTGATATCCAGTTAGCTGCTTTTTTTGGATTGGCTCCTCTGGTTACAACTTCCTCGTAATAGTCGGCCAGTTGTTTAACCGAGGTAAGAACTTCCGCATCGTATTCGGTCAGAGCGAATTCTTTTACAAATCTATTTTTTTTCTCATCGGGGAGTTCCGGGAGTTCACTTCTGAGTTTTTCCACATACTCTCTTGTTATGACAATCGGAGTGAGATCCGGATCGGGAAAGTATCTATAATCGTGAGCGTCCTCTTTTGAGCGCATGCTGTATGTTTCCTGCCGGTCGGCATCCCAAAGGCGGGTTTCCTGGATTATTAAACTCTTTTCTCCGGAATCGAGCAGTGATTTCTGTCTTTCGAATTCATATGCTATTGCTGCTTTTACAGCTTTAAATGAGTTGAGGTTTTTTATCTCAACTTTTTCACCGAACTTAGGTGCACCAAATTCGCGAAGTGAGATATTCACATCACACCTGAGACTCCCTTCCTCCATGTTCGCATCTGAAGCATCTATATACTTGACTATTGATTTTATTTTTGTAAGATAATTGTAGGCCTCTTCCGCAGTTCTCATATCCGGTTCGGAAACAATTTCAGCAAGAGGAACACCTGTGCGGTTGAGATCAACGAAAGAGACGTTGTTGGTGAAATCATCGGAATGAACAAGTTTTCCAGCGTCCTCTTCTAGGTGAAGTCTTGTAATCCCGATCCTTTTTACCTGATTATTTGATAAAATATCGATATAACCGTTTTTACACACCGGTTTGTCATATTGAGAAATCTGGTATGCCTTGGGGAGATCGGGATAAAAATAATTTTTTCTGTCAAACTTACTGTATTCTGCAATTTCACAATTCAGAGCTAAACCTGCAATTACACCTTTTCTTAATACTTCTTCATTTAATACAGGAAGTACTCCAGGCATTCCTGTGCAGACGGGACATGTCTGACTGTTGGGTTCTGCGCCGAATTTAGTCGAACATCCGCAGAAAATCTTTGTTTCGGTATTCAGCTGGACATGCACCTCAAGTCCTATTACAGATTCATACTGCATATTTCCCTCTATATATTTTTACTTGATTTTATGCAACAACTAATAAACTGGTAGTAATTATGGTTTCCACGACGCCGAAGGCGCGGTGGAAAGAAAAATTCAGCACTGGTTTATAAGTAGTTGCTAATCCCGTTGCCCCTGGCGACGGTAAGATAATTCACAAGAAAGTCCGTATTTAACTAAATTACGCTACTTACTGAGTTTAATAAGGGTTAAGTTTGTTCTTTATTTTGTCAAGTAAACCAGTATTTATTCCTTAAACTATTTTGGCTTATAAGGAAATTTAGAATGAAAATTATAAAAAAATTCTGTGTTTTTTTATTGCTTCTTGCAATCCTGGGATCAGCTGCCGGTAAAATTGCAGGCGATTATATTCTGTCTTCGGCTCTCAGGGGGAATATTACATTTTTAACTTTTGTTTTTTCTCCATCACAGAGTTTTATTGACACATACTCGCTTTTAAACAACAGTAGCGATTATAAACGGCTGACAGGCTATTATGCTTATAAAGAATCAGGTAAGATCGATCTTGATTTTTTATATGAGAGATACAAAGGTGAAGATTCAGATATTATAAAAAAAACAATAATATGGATAGCTGAAGGGAATACCGGGAAAGAAAAACTAGTAGACTTTTATAAGAAAATTTATAATGTAAGCCCTGAAGGGATTCAGAAAATTTTAATAACAAAAATGGGAAAATAAATATTAAAAAAGGTATGACTATGAAAAATTTTACTCTATTTACAATTATTCTTTTTTTATTAACTGCTGTTTCGTGTTCTGTTGATCCCGGAAAGAATGTAAAATCCATCCCCGCTCTTGTAAGTGAAGGATTTATAAGTGATACGGAATATGAAGTAGTCTGCCTCGGATTCCCCAAAGAGGGACTAAAAGGTGTACAAAAAGAAGAATCGGCTAAAAGAGCAGCTCTTCTAAATGCATATTACTTTTCAGGTAATAGATTTGATGATACTGTTAAGCCGGATATGGATGGCAAAGTTGTAAAAATGACAATGTTTGATGATCATGCAGAATTGAAATATGTAATAACTAAAAGCAATCTGAAAAAGAGAATAAAAAAATAGATTGAGAGTATTGTTTCACTAATTTGGTGAGTCATCAGAACTTATCAATGATTAATTAATAAGGATTTTAAAATGGAACCCATTGAAGATGAAAATTACCTATACATAGATGGAATTTGTGCCGGCGCACAATCCGCATCAAAAAAAATTTCCACTATGTCCACCATAGATAAAAATCTTATCCTGAAAAAAATTGCTCAAAAACTGAGAGAAAAAAAATCTCAGATAATTCAGGAAAATGATAAAGACCTTATTATGGCAAAGAAGAACTGTGTTTCCAGTGCTTTCTATGACAGGCTGCTCCTCGATGAGAAAAGAATTGAGGCAATGGCTGTCTCTGTAGATGAGATAGCCATGCTTGAGGATCCAATCGGTAAAATTGATAATATGAAGATCAGACCATCAGGAATCAGAGTCGGTCAGATGAGAGTTCCTCTTGGAGTAATAGCTGTTATATATGAATCCAGACCAAATGTTACAATCGATATCGCCGCACTTTGCATTAAATCCGGTAATGCCGCAATTCTAAGAGGCGGGGAAGAGTCAATTAACTCTAACATCTGTCTTAGTAATATTATCAGAAGTGCCATTACTGAACTTCGACATGACCCGAATATTGTTACATTTATGGATAGGTTAGAAAGAAATCTTCTACCTCTTCTTTTGAAGAGAGATGATGCTATAGATATCGTTATACCTCGCGGTGGAGAAGGGCTTATTAAAGTGGTAGTTAGAGAGTCTACTATTCCAGTAATACGCCACGAGAAGGGTGTCTGCCATCTATATATCGATGAAAGCGCAGATAAAGATATGTCAGAGAGAATTGCTGTGAACGGGAAAGTTCAGCGCCCGGGTGTCTGCAATTCAATTGAAACACTTCTTATACATGAAAACTATCCGTACAAAGAAAGCCTGCTGAATATTCTATTAAGCAACAATGTTGAAATCAGAGGTTGCGATAAGTTATTGGAAATCAACTCCAGGGATTTGAAAAAAGCAACACCGGAAGACTGGTCTGCGGAATATCTTGACCTGATAATATCTGCAAAAATTGTTGAATCCTTTGAGGATGCGGTTGAACATATATCTGTTTACAGCTCCGGCCACACAGAGGCAATAATTACATCGGATTATTTTAAAGCGGAAAGGTTTATGAAAGAGGTGGATTCATCTGCAATTTTTCTAAATGCGTCTACAAGATTTCATGATGGCGGAGAATTCGGTCTTGGAGCGGAGGTTGGTATATCCACTCAAAAGCTGCATGCCAGGGGTGTAATGGGAATAGAGGGCCTCACAACTTTAAAATATGTAGTTTACGGTAATGGTGAAATCAGATAAAGTGAGAAGAATCGGTGTATTCGGAGGAACCTTTAATCCGGTGCATCACGGTCATCTTATAAATATTGAACTGATAAAAGAAAAGTTTAATCTTGATCTTGTACTTTTAATTCCGGACAAAATACCTGTCCATAAAACTGTAGCAGATAATATTTTACCATCAGACCGGTATAAAATGGTTGAGCTTGCAATTGCCGGCATGAATGGCTTTAAAGTATCGGACATTGAACTAAGCAGGGAATCCGCATCCTATACTGTAACCACTCTCGAAGAACTAAAGGCAATTTATCCGGGTGATGAGCTTTATTTAATAATTGGTTCAGACTCATTTAATGAACTTGACACATGGAAGGAATTTAAAAAAATACTCTCGGAATATCCGGTAATCGTTATGCAGAGAAACGGAGATGAGCGCTTGAGGGATGATCTTTTATCTCTAGCTGTTCAAGTTGAACTGCATAAAGAATCTATGATCGAAATAAGCTCATCCATGATCAGAGAGAGAGTTAAAAAAGGAATTCCAATAAGATATTTAACTACAGATGACGTTATAAGCTACATCTGCGAAAAGGGGTTGTATAAAATTGAACAGTAAATATGCGAAACTTATTATATCCGCAGTACTGATTGTACTTATTCTTCTTGGAATAAATTTCTACAAAAAAAGAAATAGAAATGTTATAGATGAAATTGTAAGCATGAAAGATATGATAAACATTCTGGTTGCAGGACGGAATGTTTACAATGAAAATACTTTTTCATTCTTTGCTCTAATTACTATAAATACAGTAAATAATAATATAGGAATCACATTTATACCGCCCGATTACCGTATAATGATGAATGATGATGGTACAAAAGTAAAAAAAATATCCGAGCTTGATCTCTATTATTTTGACAGAATCAAATATACTCTGAAAAAAGATATTCAGATGAATGTACCTTTTTATATAAAGCTTTATTCTCCGGATGTTGTAAGAGCTGTAAATCTTCTTGAGGGTGTGGATATTTTTTCATTGGATCAGGCGGTATATTCTTCCAAGAATAATTTCGGGCTGCAATATCTTGATGGTGAGAAAACAATTTCATATATAAATAGTTCGGAACAGAATTCAATTTATACAAAATATGATAGAATCCTCGATCTTATGCTTACACTCTATAACGATAAAGAAAATAGAAAAAAGCTCTTCAATTATGAATTTATCGATGAACTATTTAAAAATATAAAAACTAATTTAATGACTCAGGAACTATATTCAATAGCTGAGATTGTATTTAATAAAGGGAATGTTGATTCAACTCTACTCCCCGGCGGATTTAATAACGGGTATTATGTAGTTGATGAAGTGAGCTATAGAACATATCAGCAGGATTTTTTAACAAATCTTGTGGTGGAATCGGAATCCGAACCGACTGTAAAAATAAAGATACTTAACGGGACATCAATCCCCGGACTTGCGAGAAAACTCAGGAATGACCTGATCAGGGATGGAATGAATGTTGTTGAGTTCGGTACTTCAAATTATCCTGCAATTTATGATTCGATAATAATCTGCAGAAAATCAGATACTAAATCTGCAAATAAAATAGCAGAGATGACTGGTATTGGTAAAATATATTTTGTAACGGACACTACTCAGTTGAATAATATTTTAATAATTGTCGGCGAGGATATGGCTAAGTGAAGGGTAAGGTAAAGGTACAACCTGATAACCAGATGCTGGAAATAGGGAGAGAATCCCTTATTCATCTTGATGAAAAGAAAGCATTAGATCCGGTATTTATGGATTTAAGAAAAGTTAACAGTTATCTGGAATATTTTTTAATAGCAACAGGTAATTCTCAGATACATTGCCGTGCCCTGGCAAGGGATATTACAAGATTCCTGCATGAAAAGGGTTTAAAGGAACACGGGGAACATGATCTCCATTCGGAATGGATAATACTCGATTTCAGCGGACTGGTAGTTCATATTTTTACAGAAGAGCTAAGGTCTTATTATCAGCTCGAAAAGTTATGGGCCGATGCTGATATATTAAGTTTAAATTAATGGGGGGAAGAAAATGAGTAATTCAAACGAAAAAATAGACATAGTAGAAGTTCTTAAAGGTGCTTCTATTGAGAACAAAATTGCATGCGCTAAAGTTTTTGAAATCGTAAATAAACACTCAATTTTCCCCGATATTGCAGGATTGGCAATGAATCAGAATAAAATAAAAATTACCTTTTGTCAGCTTGGACTATTCGGTTATCCCGAAGGGAAGAAAATATCCAAGTGTGAAAAAGTATCTGATGCGCTTGAAGATAAAATATTCAGCCAGCTTGAAGATAAGAAACTGCCCTGCGGTGCAGCATGGAACATAGCCTCTGAAATGAACCTTACGAAAATGGATATCACCTCAGCCTGCGAGAAACTCGGCATTAAAATCAACAAATGTCAGCTTGGAGCTTTTTAGAATTTAACCTTTATCAGTCTTCGGAAACCATGGTATAAATGAACTTGTTGTCTCAACATATTTTTTATACTCGGGATTATTTCCAAAGATCTTCTCCTCCATCAGTGTGACACCTGTTATCCGCAGCAGTGTATATGTTATAACTACTGGACTGATAACTGCTGCAAAACCGTAAGGTACAGATAGTGAAATAACAAAGATGCCCCACCACATTGAGGATTCTCCAAAATAATTCGGATGTCTGCTGTATCTCCAGAGTTTCTGATTCATTACTCTCCCTTTATTCTCAGGTTTTCTAAGAAATGAAGAAAGCTGATAATCTGCAAAGGACTCAATCATAAATCCTGTTATCCATATTATTAAACCGGCGATGTCAAAAAATGTAAGATTATCCGGAGCATCAGATAAAGCTCCGAGCTGAAGAGATAAAGATATTATCCAGAGGAACAGAGCCTGAACTAAAAAAACCTTAAAGAGACTGACAAATCTGAAATTATCACCATACTCCTTTCTCCATTCTGTATATCTGGGGTCTTCCCCTTTCCCCTTGTTTCTCTTTGTAATATGCAGAAAAAGCCGTAGACCCCACAAAGTGACAAGAGTGACAACAATAATCTTCCGGTAAATAAAACCGTCACTCTGGAAAAAAGTGATCCAGGCTATAAGTATAAAGCCGAGTCCCCACAGACTGTCGGCAATTGTAACATTATTCTTAATTAAACTATAGATCCAGCCGCAGAGCATCATCAATATAACTGCTGCAAAGTTATAGACCATTATCTCTAATGTATGTTCCATTATTTATTACTCCTTACTGCCGTTTTTACATTCATTACTTTCTCCTCAGCTGTATATCCCTGAACTTTTTATCTATCGGTTTTTTCCCTATCCAAATGGAGAAGAAACCTTTGAAAACCCGCTGTTCTTCATTATTCCAGGGGCCTTTCCATTTATATAGAGTGTCAGACCGGTTACAGGGAGATACTCGGCTCTGTATCTGTTTTCGGGATTAACATCTCTGCAGAAACCGTTAAAGATTTCCAGCTCTCCGGCGATCATTTTGAATTCATCAGATTTGGTATTCTTCATTATCATTTCAGCAGTGGAAGTTCTGAAATCCTCTGCGCTTATTTTATAGGAATAGTATAATACAGAAATTTTAAAAAAAATAAATAGAGCTATTTTTTAAAACTAAAACAATCTTTTGTAGTTGAAACTTGATTTTTTACTTATATATTAAAAATATATAGGGGGTATCACATGAACTATTTCTTCTCTTTTACATTTATTAAAATTTCATTTATATCTGCAGTAATATTTATTGTTCTCGACCTGTTGTGGCTTGCTGTTATTGCAAATAATCTGTACTTCAATAACCTTGGTTATCTTGCAGAGGTTAAGGATGGTAAAATAATTTTCAATCTTAAAGCGGGTCTGACAATTCAGGTACTAATTGCAGTCGGTCTGACGTTTTTTATATCGATGGCTCTGCAGATCAATAATACTCTAATGAATTCGATGGCTGTCGGGGCAATATCGGGATTTCTGCTTTATGCAACATACGATTTAACCAATCTTTCGTTTATTAAGGGATATACTTTATATATTACTATTATAGATATCGCATGGGGAACCGCGCAGGGTTTTTTCGCAGGAGTTTATGTGTATTTCTTAACTAAATTTTTCTAAAAATTGGAAGTGAAATATATGAAAGAGAAAAAATATTCAATTGCAATTGTAGGTTCCGGTGTAGCAGGTCTCACCGCGGCTTATCTTCTGAATAAAAAGCACGATGTAACTATATTTGAAAAGAATGATTATCCCGGCGGGCACACTCATACTATTGTTTTACAAAAAGGTCCCGACATTGGAACTCCTGTTGATACAGGATTCATTGTTATGAACCATAGAAATTACCCGGTTCTTACAAAACTTTTTAAAGAGCTGAATACCGGGCTCAGGGACAGCAGTATGTCCTTCGGTTACTACTGTGAAAATTCGGGACTGCAGTACTCAAGCAGAGGATTGAACGGTCTCTTCGCTCAGAGATCTAATATTTTCAATTCTTCATTCAGGAGTATGATAAAAGATATTTTACGGTTCTACAGATTATCAAGAGAAGATCTCCGTGATAACACAGTTGGCGAGAGGACCCTTGGCGAGTATCTTAAAGGTAACTATTTCTCTGAAACATTTATCAAGCATCATATTATCCCCATGGGAGCAGCAATATGGTCTACTCCTGATGAGGGGATGATGAATTTCCCCGCGGAGTCTTTTCTAAGATTTTTAAATAACCATGGCCTTCTTACACTTTTCGGCCAGCCTCAGTGGAAAACCGTAATAGGGGGGAGTCATCAGTACGTTCATACGATAAGAAAATCTCTCAAGAATGATGTTTTTATAAATACACCGGTAGTTCAGATTGATAGAAAACCTTCCGGTGTAACAATAAAAACTGTCGGAGGAAAGTCTCATACATTTGACTTTGTTGTAATTGCAACACATGCCGATGAAGCCCTCTCTCTGCTGAAAAACCCGTCGAAGGATGAGAAGAGACTTCTTGCTCCATGGTTCTATCAGAAGAATCACACAATTCTACATACTGACCCCTCAGTGATGCCGACATTAAAAAATGCAAAGGCATCGTGGAATTTTATACGGGAGAAAACATCTAACAACAAATCGATACTTTCCCTTACTTATGACATGAATGTTCTCCAGGGACTTAAAACTGTTAATACTTATTATGTTACACTCAATACCGGAAAGAAGATAAAGAAAGAATCCATAATTGCCGAGATGGAATATTTTCATCCCACATACTCATTTGAGTCGATGAAGACTCAGGGTGAGCTTCCTTCATTGAACGGGGTTAATAAAACATATTTCTGCGGTAGTTATTTTGGTTACGGATTTCATGAAGATGCTGCACGTTCTGCAGTGAAGGTGGCTGAAATGTTCGGAGTTAATTTATGAATTCCAGGATCTACACTGGTGAAGTGATGCACCAGCGGAGCAGTCCCGTGTCACACACCTTAAGGTATCCTTTGTATTTTTATGCCTTTGATCTTGATGAGCTTGATGAGCTTCATAGAGAAGTAAAATTTTTCAGTCACAACAGATTTAATATAGTCTCTCTCCGTGACAGCGACTATCTTCGCGGTGATGAAAATATCAGCGGAAAAATAAGACGCTTTTTAGAGAAGTCCGGTATAAAAGATAAAATTTCCAGAATTGAGCTGATTACCTCCGGCAGATACTTTAACTATGTTTTCAATCCTGTGAGCTTTTATTACTGCTATAAATTTGATAATTCAATTGCCGCCATTGCTGCAGAGGTGAATAACACTTTTGGAGAAAAGCATCTATATATTCTTAATAAACCTGTGAATAGCGGCGAGGATAGGTTTATATCCTTTGAGCACGCAAAGGAGTTTCACGTATCTCCATTCAATTCGCTGGAAGGGAAATATCTTTTCCAGTTTTCAAAGCAGATTGATAAGATAGAGATTCGGATTACTCTTATAAGAGATGGCGAAAAAATTATGCTTGCCCGTCTCACTGGAGATGCCCGGCCTCTTACTAATAGGAATCTTCTTAACACAATCAGCAGATTTCCTTTTACTGTTCTGGTAACTGTCCCGCGAATCTACAAGGAGGCTTTCAAATTGTTTTTTTTAAGAAAACTCAAATATGTTCCGAAACCTGATCCATCGAGTCCCATGACAATAGGGATTCTTCCTCCGACTCTTTTCCAGCGGATAGCAATCCGGGCGATTTTATCAGCCTTTAAAAAAATCAGAACAGGTTGTCTCCGGCTTGTATATCCAGATGGGTCTATAGAATTTTTCGGTGATAAAAATTCAAAAACAAAGGCTGAAATTTTTGTTAAAGATTATAACTTTTTCTCAAGGGTTATGGTAAGCGGAGATATAGGCCTAGGAGAATCGTTTATGGATCACGAGTGGGATTCTCCGGACCCTGCAGGTCTGATCCGTTTTTTTATTGAGCAACTGAATATGGAGAGCGAAAACCATGTTGTCGCCAATAGTGCAGGTCTTCTTCTTAATAGATTGTTGCATAAAAGAAAAAAGAATACTCTTTCCGGAAGCAGAAAAAATATAAGTGCTCACTACGATCTCGGGAATGATTTCTTCCAGACATTTCTTGATAAAACACTTCTATATTCATGCGGGATCTTTAAAACTAAAAATGATACACTTACTAAAGCTCAGTTGAATAAAATTTATACAATTATTGATCAGGCAGATATCGGTCCGAAGGATCATGTGCTGGAGATCGGTTCAGGCTGGGGCGGCTTTGCTGTTGAGGCTGTTAAGAAAACCGGCTGCAGGGTAACAACTATTACTCTATCAAAAAAACAGTTTGATTATGTTACTGATCTTATAAAACGGGAGAAGCTTGATAAAAAAATTACAGTACTGCTGAAAGACTACAGGCATATGGAGGGTTCTTTTGACAAAATAGTTTCCATCGAAATGCTTGAAGCTGTGGGGCATGAAAACTTCGGACATTTCTTTTCAGCTCTTGAAAGACTCCTGAAACCATCCGGTTTTGCGGTTGTACAGGTTATCACAACCCCGGATCATCATTACAAGGATTATCTAAGAAGGATAGACTGGATTCAGAAGCATATCTTTCCCGGGGGAATTCTCCCCTCTGTTACGGCGTTGAGTGCAGCTATGGAAAAAAATTCTAAATTCCATATTGAGCATCTGATGAATATCGGTCCGCACTATGCACTTACTCTGCGAGAGTGGCGGATAAAATTTATAGCAGCACGGGATAAACTACTTGAGATGGGTTACGACCTGGAATTCCAGAGAAAATGGCTATATTATTTTTATGTTTGTGAAGCCGGTTTTGAAAGCAGAATAATAAATGATGTGATCCTGACATTTACCCGCCAGGGTAATGTGTAAATTATATTTATTGACAGAAAAATTGCCGACCGTATAAAAATGAATTACGTATACCTGAAAAAACCGGAGGTAAAAAATGGAACAAAAAAATAAGCTGCTCCTTGATAAATGGCATAAGGTAGTTTTTGAAAAGGATCTCAAAACTCTTAATGAATTAATCTCTGACAAAATTACTCTTTATTCCCCAGTTGTTTTTAAACCAAAGGCTACGAAAGAAGAAGCGATGTTTGTTCTCAGTAATGTAATTGAAGTTCTTACTGAGTTTAAATATCACAGAGAGTTCCAGGATGGAAAAAACTGGGCTCTTGAGTTCAGCGCGGTAGTAAACGGAAAATCAGTTAAAGGCATAGATCTTATAGAATTCGATGAAAAAGATCAGATCGTAAATTTTGAAGTGCTGATAAGACCTCTAAGCGGGTTGATTGCGCTTGGCGAAGATATGAACCGGAGATTTGCCGATGCCGGAAAAATGACCAAGCCTCTGATGTAAATATACATTTGCCTCTAAATTCAGATCAACTATATCAGTTCTCTGATAAATTCCTTTAAGCATTATAAAATCTATAACGTGTTAAGTCCCTTCCCGGGGATTTAACACGAATTGATGTGATTTTTAGGCTTGACAAATAGCTCCCTGAAAAAATTATTCATATTATCTGTGCAGTCTAAATCTGCTCGGGTAATGTTATAATATATAATTTGTTTTTCAGAGGAGAGCCATGTTTAAAGACAGATCATACTGCGGTGAATTAACCCTTAAAGATACCGGCAGTGAAGTTTCTATATCAGGATGGGTTGACAGACAGAGAGATCTTGGCGGTATTATTTTTCTTGAAATACGCGATGTTTCCGGCATTGTTCAGGCTGTATTTGACTCATCAATTTCGCAGACTAATGCAGATATCGCCAATAGTGTACGAAGCGAATGGGTAGTGCAGATTAAAGGAAAAGTCAGAGAGAGATCGAAGGAAACCATAAATCCGAACGTTCCAACAGGACAGATTGAAATAGTGGCAGACAGTATTGAAGTATTAAACAAATCACTTGTTCCTCCATTTTCACTGGATATACGTGACACAATCAATGAAGAAGTAAGACTCAAGTACAGATTTCTCGATCTTCGACGTGAAGATATGAAGGAATCAATGATTAAGCGTCACAAGATGATGCAGTTCACCAGAAGGTTCCTGACTGAAAAACGTTTTATAGAAATTGAAACTCCGATGCTGAACAAATCCACTCCCGAGGGTGCAAGAGACTTTCTTGTCCCAAGCAGAATGAATAAGGGTGAGTTCTATGCTCTTCCTCAGTCTCCGCAGCTTTTCAAGCAGATACTGATGATATCCGGTTACGACCGTTATTTCCAGATAGTAAAATGTTTCAGGGATGAGGATCTCCGAAATGACCGTCAGCCTGAGTTTACACAGGTAGATATGGAGCTCTCTTTTGTTACTCCGGAGATGATCATGGAAATCATTGAGGATCTGATTAAACAGGCAGTTAAAGAGGTTACAGGCAGAGATGTTTCGTACGCATTCCCTGTAATAGACTACGATGAAGCCATGAGTAAATACGGAACAGATGCGCCTGACACAAGGGTCGGGATTGAGATCAGAGACTGTTCAGATATTTTCGCTACCTCAACATTTAATGTATTTTCATCAGCTCTCTCTACTAAAGGTGTAATAAAGGGTATTGCAGTTGAAGATGGCGGCAAGCTCTCCCGTAAAATGACAGATGACTATTCCGAATATGTGAAAAAATTCGGAGCAAAGGGTTTCCCGATGTTTAAATACAGTGACGGGAAGTTCGAGGGCGGTATCTCCAAGTTTATTACTGATGAGGAGAAAACTAAACTTGTAGAAAGATTCGAACTAAAAGAACAGGCGGTAATATTCTTTTCCGTTGACAAAGCACAAATTGTAAACACAACTCTCGCGAATATGAGACTTAAGATTGCAAGAGATCTTGATATGATAGATAATGATAAATTGAATTTCCTCTGGGTGAAAAACTTTCCTCTAATTGAATATCATGAAGAGGATAAACGATACTATTCCGTGCATCATCCATTCACATCTCCGCTGCCGGAGCATATGGAGCTTCTCAAAAATATTACTCCCGAGAATGCACCAAAGATCAAGGCTCAGGCTTATGATATTGTTCTAAACGGTGTAGAGATTGGCGGCGGCTCAATACGTATTCATGATTCCGAGATGCAATCAAAGCTTTTCAATATAATAGGGATGAGCGATGAAGAGGCAAAAGAGAAGTTTTCATTTCTTCTTGATGCACTCCAGTTCGGGGCTCCACCGCATGGCGGACTTGCTCTTGGTCTCGACAGGATTATGATGCTTTTACTTAAAAAGAATTCCATCAGAGACGTTATAGCTTTCCCGAAAACACAGAAAGGTCAGTGTATGATGAGCGAGGCGCCTTCTCATGTTTCAGATGATCAGCTGAATGAACTTTCCATCAGGATTGTTAAAAAATAATGCAGAGCGAAACTTTTGAGGTTGAAGATATATCCTTATACAAAAGGGTCTGCGGGTATAAAGATAAAAACCTCAAATACGTGGAAAAGATTCTGGGGATTGTCTTAATCCCCAGAGGCAACACTGTAATAATTCAATCTGTTAGTGATGCTGCAAAGGGACTCGAAGTTCTGCGGTCCTTTTCTGAATGTCTTATGAAAAAAGAAGTCAATCAGGAACTTGATGATTTTGAACTCCGTTATATTACTTCTACAATTAAATCCGGTCATAAATTTAAGCTCGATGAAATAAACCGTCTTAAAATTTACATACCCGATACAGGGAAAACAATTGTCCCTAGAACAGCTAACCAGGCAGCATATTTAAACTCCATACATAACTCTCCCGTGACATTTGGTATTGGTCCTGCGGGAACAGGTAAAACATATCTTGCCGTTGTAATGGCTATTCATTATTTTCTAAAGGGGAAGGTTGAACGGATAATTCTCACGCGTCCAGCTGTAGAAGCTGGAGAAAACCTCGGGTTTCTGCCGGGTGATCTTATTCAAAAGATTAATCCTTATTTAAGACCGCTATATGATGCACTTTTTGAGCTTCTCACTCCGGAAAGAGTTGCTTCACTCATTGAAAAAGGTTATATAGAAATTGCGCCTCTTGCATATATGAGGGGAAGAACGCTTAACAATGCCTATATAATACTTGACGAGGCTCAGAATACCACAATGTCTCAGATGAAAATGTTTTTGACAAGACTTGGAAATAACTCTAAATTTGTAATATCAGGGGATATAACTCAAATAGATCTGGCAAAACCTCAGTTTTCAGGATTGATACAAAGTGCTAAAATTCTGAAGAATATTGATGGTATAGAGTTTATAAATTTTACACGTGAAGACATCTCCAGGCATCCAATAGTAGAAAAAATTGTTGAAGCTTATGAAAAGGCCGGTTATAATAAGTAATGTTTATTGTTAAAAAATTAATATATTTTTAAAGGATAAAACGGGCGGCAGCTCTTCAATATTTATCTGCAGGATTTTCCTGTGCCTCATAATTAAGGAGTAAGAACTGAATATCGATTTATGAGATATACAAAAAACATTTCGTTTCAGAATTTTTTCAGAATATTTAAGGATAAGAAAATACGTCTCTATTATTTTTTTATACTGCTTCTGATATTCATATCCACCGGAATACTTGCTTATAAAGTTACAGATAAGATTTATTCCTATAATGCAGGTGATATTGCTCAGACTGATATAAGGGTTCAGAGGGATATATATTTTGTAAAGGATACTGAAACCGAATCACAGAAAAACATTGCTATGCAGAATGAGAAGCTCGTTTTCGACAAGGATAATTCCGTACTCGAGGATAACTTAAACTCTGCAGATATACTTTTCTCTGCAATAATAAAAACTATAGAAGAGAGCGTGCCGGCAGGTGTTGAAGATCTGGATAGTCAACTGGCAGTGCTTAAAAAAAGACTTCCTAAATCACAATATTACAGTGATGAAATTCTTTTAAGTCTACTCCTGTATAATAATCCAAGACAGCTGAAAAACTCAGTTTCAAAAATTTTAATATATATTTATGATTACAAAGGCCTGGGAGTTCTTGATTTAGAATACACCAATCCTCTTAAGCTTGATATTAAGTCAGTAACAATAAGAAGTGGAGATTCCTCTGAATCAGCTGAAGAGGTTTCGGCAGTACTGGACGATCTGGTAACTACCGACAATGTAAAACTACGTTTATACAATATCTGTTATTCAGTTGCCCCGTTTCTTCCTCAGGAAACACTGCTGGCAGTCTCGGCGGTAATAAAAAATTATCTTAAGCCTAATCTTACATTTAATTCCGAAGAGACTTTGAGGCGTATTGATGAAAAGCTGAAGGAGATAAAACCGGTCACGGGACTTCTGAAAAAAGGCCAGACAATAATACGTGAGGGTGACACTGTGACAAACGATGTCATTCAGAAAATAGCCATAATGAACAAGTATGCAAAAACATCACACCTGAACTTTATAATGGGATTGATTCTTATTCAGCTTATATTTGTTGCGCTTTTAAGTTTTTTTACATTCAGTTATGAAATCTATTATTTTCCAGACAGGTATGGGATAATTGTAATTTTCTCTCTTATTATGTTTTTCATGGTATATGTTTTTTTTGCAGGGAATTTCGAAATGGCCGGTACCTCGAAGGTTTCATACATTCTTCTTCTTCCGATTCCATTTATTACAATGATGATATCAATATTGTATAATATTTATCTATCACTGTTTGTTGCGTTATACATTGTATTTTTTGCACTGATGATTGTTGGTATAGATACTCAGAGTGTTTTTCTTGCATTCAGTTCCGCAATCATGGGGACTTTTATCAATCTTCATGTTGACAAGCGGTCAGACTTTTTTAAAGGCGGATTGATACTGGGTGTAATAAATTCCATCATAATTATTGCAATAGCATTAATCGAAAATACTCCATGGAAGATAGCATTTACTAATTCAGAGCTTGCCGTTGCAAGTGGTATTCTAAACTCGATATTAGCACTGGGGATTTTCCCTATCTATGAACACTTCTTTGGTATTACAACAAAATTTAAACTTCTTGAACTTTCAGACCTTAATGCGGATATATTTAAAAAAATGCTCCTTAATGCTCCTGGAACTTATAATCATTCGCTGATTGTTTCCACTTTAGCAGAAGCTGCCTGCAAAGAGATTGATGCTAACTATATGCTGGCAAGGGTAGGAGCATTCTATCATGATATCGGGAAGATAAATGATCCCGGTATCTATATTGAAAACGGGATTTCAGACATAAGAGCAAAAAAAATGTCACCAACTGAATATTCCAGACTTATTATTTCTCATATAAGTAAAGGTGTAATAATGGCAAGGAAGCATGGACTTCCTGAATCGGTTATAGATTTTATAAAAGAGCATCACGGTACATCGATGATGACATTCTTTTACCATCAGGCACTGGAAAATGCCAGCGGCAATACTTCGGTTAGTGTTAATAGAAGTGATTTTCAGTATCCAGGCCCTCAACCTCACAGTAAAGAATCGGCTATAGTAATGCTGGCGGATTCAATTGAGGCCGCGTCAAGATCGATCAAAGATCCTACCAAGGAAAGGATCGAAGGGATGGTGAGGAAGATCATATATAACAAACTTAATGATGGCGACCTCGATGATTCAGGTCTCTCCATGGTTGAGCTTAAAGTTGTACAGAATGTTTTTTTAAGAATGCTCTACGGGATATTTCATACACGTATAGAATACCCGGATAGTGAAAGAATAAAAGATCTTGAAAAAGAAGCTAAAGATGTTTAGTGAAGAAAAATCTGGCGGAAATCTATATGCTCAGTATTGAAATTTTTACTGAAGGCGATATCACTCTCCCTTATAAAGAACTGGCAGAGGATTTTTTTTCTACAATAACTGAAAATACACTCATACAAACAGCTACGGATAATGTATCACTAAATATTATACTTACGGATAATGAATACATAAAGTCCATCAATTCCGATTATCGGGGAAAGGATACTCCAACCGATGTAATAAGTTTTGCCTACAGAGATGACCCGTTTCCTGTTATAGATAATCCGATGGAAGAGCTTGGTGATGTATTCATCTCGCTGGAAAAAGCTTCAGAACAGGCGATAGAGTATGAGGTTACTCTTGCCGAGGAACTGAAACGTCTGATAATTCACGGAGTACTTCATCTTCTGGGTTACGATCATGAAAAGTCGGATGAGGAAGAGAAGAAAATGAATGCGCTTGAAGAGAAAATTTTTAATGCTGTTAAAATCTGATCATACAGAATCGTACTGAATATGGATGATATCTACAACAGATTCAAAAATTTCGTTCTGGAAAATAATTTAATTCTCCCCGGTGAAAAAATACTTCTCTCTCTATCTGCGGGAAAAGACTCCATGTTTATGCTTCATCAGATAACAAAACTTCAAAGTGAGATCAATTTCTCAATTGGAGTTTTCCATCTTAATCATTTAACCAGAGGTGATGAGACAGATAAAGATGAGGAGTTTGTCAGAGAGAAAAGTAAAGAATATAATATCCCGTTTTATTCAGAAAGATTTGATTTCAAAAAGAATAGAGTGAATAGCTTATCCTTCGAAGAGCATGCAAGAGAAATAAGATATTCACTTCTTGAAAAAATCTCTGAAGCTGATGGTTATTCAAAAATAGCAACTGCCCATAATATGAATGACAATGCAGAAACAGTTCTTATGAGAATTCTTTCAGGTACCGGAATAGCAGGTATGAAGGGTATTCTCCCTGTTACGAACAGCATAATCAGACCGATTCTGGTTTTTGAAAAAAATGAGATATATTCCTTTCTGAAAAGTAATAGCGTTGAATGGAGAGAGGATCTCTCTAACGGAGAGAATCTCTATCTGCGAAATTATCTACGGAATAAAATAATCCCCTCAATAAATGAAAGATTTCCCCGTGCCGAGGAGAATCTTTTTAATCTGGCCGGTCACGCCTTTGAAAATTATTCTCTTCTCTCAAGCCTGGCGGATAAACTATATCCATCAGCTGTCATAAGAAATAAATCAGAAACGCTGATTGATGTTCATGATTTTCAAAAGGATATTCCTCTTATAAAATTTTTCATTTCAAAAGTCTTATATGATGCATACAGATTCAGGATGAAAATATCTCTCCATAATGAAATTATCAGAAGGTACAAAATTGATTCTGCAAATATGATTCTCTATGAAAAAGATAGTTTAGTTGTGAGAAAAGGTTTACATAATAATAGAATTGTTATCAGTATAACAGACGAAACTGAAGTTCAAAAAGGGGCGGAGTTGTGGGAGTATCCTGTAACACTGAATGGAAATGATGCGATTTTACTTAGTGAAGTGAAAAAAGAATTAAAAGTCTCTTCTGTTGATTATGATTTTTATTGTAATAATAAAGATAATCCTGATATAGTTTTTATACAATCTGAAAATGAATTAAATAAGATTATTATCAGGAACAGGCGTCCCGGTGACCGTATTAATATTAAAAACGGGACAAAAAAAATTAAAGAATTAATGATTGAAAAGAAACTTGACAGTAGAATAAAAAATAATATACCGCTAATTGTGGCAGATGATCAAGTAGCTGCTTATCTTCCAGGTCTATTGAATTCAAATAATAACAGAGTTGCATGTAACTTCCATATCATTAATGATACCAAAAGAATACTTGCATTTTTTTTCAGTGATTATTGACTGTAGTAAGTTAAAAGAAAAGAATATTATTATACACACATTTCAGGGGTAGAGAATGAACAAAGTAACAAAACAGATAACTTTTGTGCTGCTGATTATAGTGCTCGGAATGGCTATTTACAAGATGAACGATACAGGCGTTCAAAAAGTTAATCTCGACTATAGTGTTTTTCTTGATAAAGCAAAAAACAATGAAATTGCAAAAGTGCGGATAGATAACGGAAAGAAGATTGTCGGGAAATATAGAACTACTGATAATAAAAATGTCAAACAGAGTGAGGATGGTTATGATTTCAGCACTCAGATTCCCTATGATGATCCTGCACTTGTAAAAACTCTGCTTGATAGCAAAGTAACGATTGAAGGCTCAGATGAAGATGACAAGATGCTACTTAAGACTGTTCTTAGTTTTCTTCCATGGCTGCTTTTCTTTGCCTTTATCTGGTTTATGATGTTCAGACAGATTCAGGGAGCTGGAAACAAGGCTCTTGCATTCGGAAAAAGTAAGGCAAAGCTTAATCCGGATATGAAAAATAAAGTTAACTTTAATGATGTTGCAGGTGCTGATGAAGCAAAGGAGGAGCTTAAGGAGATAGTTGAGTTCCTCAAGGAGCCTAAGAAGTTTATAGCTATAGGCGCAAAGATTCCTAAAGGCGTTCTTCTTGTGGGCCCTCCCGGTACAGGAAAAACTCTTCTTGCAAGGGCAATTGCCGGTGAAGCCGGAGTTCCTTTCTTCTCAATAAGCGGTTCGGACTTTGTAGAGATGTTTGTCGGAGTCGGGGCTTCAAGAGTAAGGGATCTTTTTGAGCAGGGGAAGAAAAGCGCACCATGTATAATATTTATAGATGAGATTGATGCCGTAGGCCGTCTCAGAGGGGCTGGATTGGGCGGAGGTCACGATGAGCGTGAACAGACACTGAATCAGCTGCTTGTTGAAATGGATGGATTTGAAACAAATGAAGGTGTAATTATAATTGCCGCAACCAACAGACCCGATGTTCTTGATCCTGCTTTACTACGACCGGGCCGTTTTGACAGACAGGTTGTGGTGGATTTACCTGATATTATAGGTAGAGAGAAGATACTTGCTGTTCATACTAAAAAGATTCCTCTTTCACGCGAAGTAGATCTTAAAGTCATCTCAAGGGGAACTCCAGGTTTTACCGGAGCCGATCTTGCAAATCTTGTTAATGAAGGAGCGCTTCTTGCAGCAAGAAAGAACAAGAAGAGAGTAGGGATGCAGGATATGGAGGAGGCCAAGGACAAAGTTCTTATGGGCCCTGAAAGACGATCAATGCTCATAAGCGACTCGGAGAAGGTTATAATCGCGTACCATGAATCCGGACATGCTATCCTTGGACTTATGACTGGTTCTGATCCGATACATAAAGTTACAATAATACCGCGGGGGAGATCACTTGGACTTACCATGCAGCTCCCTGCAGAAGAGAAACATATACATTCACGGAATCACTGGCTTAATCAGATACAGATTCTTTTCGGCGGACACCTTGCTGAAGAGCTTAAGTTTGGAGAGGTAACAACCGGATCAAGCAGTGATATATCAAGAGCTTCAGATATTGCGCGAAAAATGGTAACTCAGTGGGGAATGAGTGAAAAGCTCGGACCTATGTCATTCGGAGCAAAGCAGGAGCAGATTTTTCTTGGAAGAGAGATCTCTCAGCACAGAGATTTCAGTGAATCAACAGCTCAGAGAATAGACGAAGAAGTTGATTCAATAATTAAATTCTGTCTCGCTGAAGCAAGGAAAAAGCTTATGGAAGGTAGGGATAAATTCGAGATTATGGCGAAACTTCTTATTGAAAGAGAAACGCTGGATGCATCAGATATTCTGAAAATTATGGCTGGAGAGGAGTTACCTTCGTTGACAAACGGTAAAACTGTAAAAACCAGCACTTTTGATGAGCAGGCTGTTGATTTAGAAGCATAAAGAAACGATTGGAAGTATTAATTTACTTCTTCTGTAATTTATAAAACAAAAATACCCCCGCATATCGCCGGGGTATTTTTGTTTTATAATACATTGTCATTTATGAGAGTAAAGACAGAATTCGTTTATGTCGTAAGCCTTTCAATTGTTTGTTGAATCGATTGTGCCGTATATTATTGAGTTCCTCTTCTATGTCAGGTATTTCAGAAATTGCAATTTCAGCTTCCTTTCTGGCATTGATGATGATATCCATATCCAATGCCAGATCAGCAAATTCAAAGTCTGTAAAACCATGCTGTCTTGTCCCTATAAGCTGACCGCTCCCTCTTAGCTGGAGGTCTTTTTCTGATATAACAAAGCCATCATCAGATTCAGTCAGTATTTTAATTCTTTCTTGAGCATCACTGGAAATCTTCTCCGGATGAATCAGGATGCAGAATGACTGATGTATCCCCCGTCCGACTCTTCCTCGCAGCTGATGCAGCTGTGCAAGGCCAAATCTTTCACAATGTTCAATAACCATTACATTAGCATTGGGAATATCTATGCCGACTTCGATAACAGTCGTTGATACAAGTATATTTATCTCACCGTTTTTGAATTGCATCATTATGATCTCTTTCTCATTTTGCGGGATTTTACCATGAAGAAGTGCTATCTTCATGTCGGGAAAGATTTCATCTTTTAAGTGATTATAAGTCTCCACTGCAGATTTGAGATCTATTTTTTCAGATTCTTCTATTATTGGTAAAACATAGAATATCTGTCTACCCTGTGAAAGGTAATTGCGCATCGAGTTGTAAACACCTTTAAGTCGGGTTTCGGGGAAGGACATTGTTTTTACAGATAATCTGTTAGATGGTTTTTCGCGGATATATGATACATCAAGATCACCATAAAGCGTCATTGATAAAGATCTTGGTATAGGAGTAGCTGTCATAACAAGCAGATCAGGAGTATCCCCTTTTATGCGGAGTTTGCTTCTCTGCTCAACTCCAAATCTGTGTTGTTCATCTATGATGATATACCCGAGATTTTTGAAAACTACTCCTGATTGGATAAGGGAATGTGTTCCGATAACAAGATCCGCTTCTCCATTAGAAATTTCATGATAAATTCTTTTCTTTTCCTTTTGAGTACTGCTGCCTGTAATAAGAACAACTCGTATATCGGCTGGTAATATCTTCAGAGCGGTTTCATAGTGCTGTATCGCAAGAATCTCCGTTGGGATCATTAGAGCGCACTGCAGGCCTCTGCTGATGGTTATAAGAGATGTAGTCATGGCTATAACTGTTTTACCTGAACCGACATCTCCCTGAAGTAGTCTATTCATCGGGAAGGTTGAGTTAAGATCCTTTTCAATCTCACTTAGAACCGTTTTCTGATCGGAAGTGAGATTAAAAGGGAGAGTTTGAATGAATGAATGAATTATATCTGCAGAAGAGGAGCGATACTTTGATATACTTTTTCGGTTCACGCTTTTTAACAGGAGGATATAGTATTGAAAAAAATAGATTTCATTAAAGGCAAGACGTATTCTTGATTTTTCTGCATGCTCCATCGTATCGGGAAAGTGTATACCTCTGATGGCATCATCTATCTTTATTAAGTCATATCTCAATAAAACTGCTTCAGGGAGAGTTTCCTGTATACTCGAAATGTATTTCTCAATTGCAGCTTTAACTATCTTTCTAAATCCCCGGGAATCAAAACCGGTATTCTTGAGAGCATTCGTTGATTTATATAAAGGTATTATTCTCCCGGTGTTGATCGATTTATAATCTGAATTCTCATCTATAAAATCAAAATCAGGGTGCACAATCTGTTTGCTGCGGATTACATTGACTTTGCCTGATAATAAAATGTAATCACCCGCATGAAAAAGTTTGTGTAGAAAACCTGCAGCTCCGAAAAAAACTGCTGTAATAGAATCAGTCCCGTCGGAAACCTCAACCTGTAAAAAAACTTTTTTTCTCCGGATCAGGTTGACTGAAATAATATTTCCGGCTATAGTAACTTCTTCGCCGGAAAAACAATCAACAATCCGTTTTAGCAGTGACCTATCAAGATATTTTCTAGGCATATAATAAAGCAGATCTTCAACAGTTTCGATACCAGCTTCAGTCCTTAATATTTCGGCTTTTACAGGACCAATCCCGTGTATTGATGTAACAGGGGTAGTGAGCAAACTACTCCTCTTCTGCTATATACCATACTGAATCTGGAATCTGTACATATTTATTATCTTTAGTGTAAAAGAAGGTGTAATTTCTCTGATCGTTAAATGAAGTTATTTTTGTAACTCCTGTCCATCTTTTAATAATTCTGCCGTCAAATCCGAAAACTGTCACTGAAAGATTCTGTCCTGTAATTGAATCGATTTTTCTTTGAGTGATGTTTTTCTGCTCAGAGGTAAAATAATACCTGAAATAGAAATAAGCTGAAAAAATAAGCAGCAGTGTTACGATGACCATGATAATTCTTGACTTATTAAACATAAAGCACCTCTTTTATTTTGAACAAACTTTGCATTCGGTATTTTGTTTCATGCTGATACTTGTAATATTCATAGACTTGCCGTCTATGTAGAGAAGTCTGTTTTTTAGAAGATCGCCGGTATCTGTGAGATATTTAATTACCTCGAGGGCCTGCATTGATCCTACAATTCCCGCCATTGCGCCTACAATCCCCCGCGTCTCCTTTTTTATATTTTCCGGGATAAAGCAGGCGAGACATGGAGTTTCTCCCGGTTGAAGAAATGTCATCTGCCCGTAATACTCTGAAACACCGGCATGCATCATTGGTATACCGGTCTGAAGAGAAATACGGTTTAGTATATGTCTCGATTCGAAATTATCAAAGCAGTCAATAATTATAGAGCATTCCTTGATCTCGTCTATGAGGTTCCATCCGGCATCTGAATTAAAATGTGTAATTTTTATTGTCTCGTTTAATAATGAGATTTTTTTTGAGGCAGTCTCAGCTTTCCACAAATCTGAATCAGATGTGCTGTATAAAATCTGTCTATTTAGATTGGATAATTCAACTCTGTCTCTGTCGCAGATTTTAATGTGCCCAACACCTGCTGCTGCCAGATAATATAAAACCGGACTCCCTAATCCGCCGGCTCCAGCAACAAACACGGTTGCTTTCTTCAACTTTTCCTGTGTTGAAATATCCCAGGTTGATATTTCCAGCTGTCTTTTATAACGGGTTAATTCAAGTTCATTCAGCATAATATCTCTTCATGATTAAAATAAAATTTATTAATTAAATATGTCAATATTAAATTCAGAATAGATTCCGGTAATTGCCAGTATTTGTTTGCCAGACTAAGTGAATAATGGAGTAAAAATTTATCACTGATCATGTTCTCTGAGTAGTTATGATTCGCTTAAGCGGGATTATTTCAAAAAAATAAAAAAGCCTGCATATAGCAGGCTTTTGTTTTTGGTGAGGGAAGGATTCGAACCTTCGAAGGCTACGCCGGCAGATTTACAGTCTGATCCCTTTGGCCGCTCGGGAACCTCACCCTTTTAGCTAGCGAGAGGAATTGAACCCCCAACAAGCTGATTACAAATCAGCTGCTCTACCGATTGAGCTACGCTAGCAAAAACAACGATGTAACTGTTATTTTTATAAGGCAAAGCTGTCAATGTTTTTTTTGACAAAAATTGTTTTTTTTAAATCAGTGAAAATTTTGTCATCAAATTACATCATGTAACCGTAAAATAAAAGAGTAGTGGTTAAACATGTAGAAAACTTCACACAATAAAATTAGTTGAAACATTTATTTTAGCACATGTTCTGTTCTTGTTATAATATTAAAAGTCGAATAATCCTATGTAATATGAACAGGATTAAGCATGAGCCATGTTGCAGCCTTTAGCTGATTTTGATCATTTACATGTAGAGGTATTTGATTTATTGTCTTGACATATAATCAATATATTAAAATATAATATATTGCTTACAGCTGAAATCTAAACTTCTTATTAAATCAGGAATGTAATATATTCATGAAAAAAGTATTAACTCTTTTTATCATTTTTTTCTCAATAAATATTTTCTCTCAGGAACGCAATATTGATCTTGATGAGTGTATCAATATTGCACTTCAGAATCACCTCGACTTTTTTTTATCGATTGAAGATAATAAAAAGAGTGTAGCGGACTATCGTATTGCTAAATCTACAAGAAGCATCATGGTTGACGGTGAAATTAAAACTATTGAGACAGATAAAAGCGGTACAACAACTTCTACAGCTTCAAATGTGAAAGTTCCAGGTAAAGATACATATATTGGTTTGTTTGCCGGACTTACTGTTGCATATAATCTTTATGATGCCAAAAAAGATTATATTGAGGAAAATGCAATAACCAATATTGATATATCAAAATTAAAAAATCAGAAAACAAAAAATGATGTTCTTCTCGAAGTAAAAAATTCATATTATGGGTATCTCCTTTCCAAGAACACCTTGAAAATCAGAGAAGAGATTTATAAAAAATACAAAAAGAAATCTGATCTGGCCAAACAGCTTTTTGAGCAAGGTTCAAGGCCTATACTTGATGTCAGCAAAGCAGAAGTTGATATGGCAGATGCACAGCTTCAATATGAGAAAGCAAAGAATAATGAACGAAAAACAAAACTCGGACTCTTTCATTCAATGGGTCTGGAGGAACTTGAGTCTTCATCAATTAATCCTAAAGATATTGATGCTATACCTGAAATTAAATGCTCACTTGATGAATTGTATAAAATGGCGGAAATTTATAGCCCTCTGATTAGGATTATTACTTTAGAGAAAAAGGCTGCAAGATTAAAAATCGCAGAAGAGAATGCCGAACATCTTCCGAAAGTTGACCTCCTTCTTGGCCTTGGCTATATAAATGAAAGACTACGGGTTGCGCAGAATGCTTCTGAAAACATTAACTCCTCAAATTGGAGTCCTGCGTTTTACGGTTTGGTTAGAGCTACTATCCCGATATATTCAGGTGGGCGAATATCGGCAAAAGTTGACTCGGCTGAAAGCGATTATAATAAAATTACATATAAAGAAAAAGTATTGCTGATAGATACTAAAAATCTCATACGGGATAGTTTCAAAAGTCTTGAAGAGATTAAAAAACAGATGGAAATATCAAATCTCATTACAAAAAACGCACAAAGACATCTTCTGCTTGCGCAGAGATCTTATGAGAATGGCGCAGGTACACTTCTTGAACTTCAGGATGCTGAATTAAGCGTTATAAATGCAGAGATTGGTTTTCTGCAGTCAAAGTATAGTTATTTATTGACTCTGGCAAAATTATCAAGTATTATCGGTATCGGAGAGA
>CAYVCQ010000016.1:0-112895 GCA_964450405.1 uncultured Leptospirales bacterium
AGCATTCTGCCAAGTTTCTCTTCAATATCCTTCTGGAGATGACCATGAATTTTTGTGTTTTCATTACTGATAAAACCCTTGGTTATAACCTCGGGTTTACTCAGAAGCATCCCCTGAGAAATTACCATTGAAGCGTAGAAAACTCCGTCGGTAGACATGAGATGTCTCTCTTTAATAACATCACTGGCAATATCTCCAATCTCGGCTCCATCGACATACATCTCAAGAAGCGGAATTTTACCTGCTTTCTTAAACGTCTTTTTAGTAAGCTCCAGTATGTCACCGTTTTTCGCAATTATAATGTGAGATGACTTTACATTTAACGATTCAGCTATCTGAGCGTGTCTCTTCAGATGTTTGTATTCTCCATGGATCGGCATGAAAAATTTCGGTTTGGTAATTCCAATCATCAGCTTCAGTTCCTTCGAAGCGCCATGACCGGAAACATGTATGTTCTCACTCTTATCATAATATACGTCAGCTCCTATCTCCATGAGAGAGTTGACAATATTGGTCACCATTCTTTCATTACCGGGAATTACCGATGCTGTTATAATTACAGTGTCACCTTTTTCTATTGTGAAGTGGCGATGGGTACCGAAGGCCATCCGCGCAAGGGCAGACATAGGCTCGCCTTGAGTTCCGGTGCCGATTATTACCAGTTTTTTATTCGGATATTTTCCGGCATCCTCAATCTTAATTATCAGATCCTCTTTTATATCGAGAAAACCTAAAGTGTTGGCTATCTCAATATTCTTCTGCATCGAAAGTCCGGAGATTATTACCTTCTTGTTGAACTTCTGTGCAGTATCCAGAACCTGCTGAATTCTCTCGAGATTTGATGCAAATGATGCAACAATAATCCGCCCCTTGGAATCTGAAAAAATATCCGAGAACCTGTCGAGAATAGTTGATTCAGACTTGGTGAATCCCTCCCTCTCGGCGTTGGTGCTATCCGAAAGAAGAAGAATTACACCCTTCTCTCCGTGATGTGAAAACCTGTAGATGTCGGTCATCTCACCCTCGACTGGCGTGAAATCTATCTTAAAGTCTCCGGTGTGGATTATCGTACCTGCAACAGTCTGTATTGCAAGACCGACCCCTCCTATAATTGAGTGGTTAACATTCATAAACTCAACGGTAAAGGTGCCGATATTTACAACTTCTCTTGGAACAACCTCTATAAATTGCGGAGAGTAGTGAAGCGGCTTCTCCTCAAGTCTGCTCTGTATAAGTCCTATTGTAAGCTTAGTTGCATAAATAGGAACCCGTACCTCCTGCAGAAGGAATGCTATAGCGCCTATATGGTCTTCGTGTCCATGTGTAACAACAATGGCTTTTACCTTAGATCGGTTCTGTCTGATGTAAGTGAAGTCAGGAATAATATAGTCGATTCCCGGCATTTCGTCCCTGGGGAACATTATTCCGCAATCAACTACTATTATCTCATCATTCTGTGAAAAAAGCGTTATGTTCTTACCAATACCACCAAGTCCGCCAAGCGGTATAATACTTACCTTATTTAAATCCTTTGAATTGTTTTCCTTCATATTCCGGAATGTCCGAAACCTCCTTCGTCTCTTTTTGTTTTATTTAGTTCGTTTACTTTTATAAAATCGCCTCTGAAAACCCGTGCAAATACAATCTGCCCGATTCTCATTCCATTTTCTATTGTAAAGTTTTCCTCTCCGAAGTTCGTCATAATAATTTTTATCTCTCCCCGGTAGTCGGAGTCTATAGTCCCGGGTGAGTTCAGAAATGTGATCCCATGCTTAAGTGCAAGTCCGCTTCTTGGCCTTACCTGCGCTTCGTAACCCTCCGGAATCTCAATGAATAGTCCAGTAGGAATTAACTTTGTTTTCCCGGGAGAGAGTATTACAGGTTCAGATATCAACGCGCAAAGATCGGCACCGGCAGAACCATGGCTCTGATATTCCGGCAGAGATGCTCCATCGGCCATCTGAACCTTTATTTTTATCATAGATATTTTTTAATCTCCCGCATCAGACAGGCTTCATTAGTTTCACATTTTATACAGTGATCATCCGTCTGACTAAAGTCTTCAGGTGCACAGATCTCATCATTATCAACATAGAGAATACCTGCAAGTTTGATGAACTGATATTCATCGTCGCTTATTGCATCCGCTCCGCCATTCTTTAATTTTTCAAGTATACCGGATAACTTCTCTGTGGAGGGTTCTTTCTCCAGATCAAGAACTTTATCCCGCTCTTTAATCTCTTTCCCCATTCTTGCTTTTATTTTTTTTGCCGAGAATTCTATCCCTCGTCTTCTTGTAATTAGAAAAAATATCACACCGAACAAAATACCCCCCAGGTGGCCTGTGTGAGATATGTTGCTGTTTGTACCTGAGGATATAAGTGCAAACAGTTCAATTCCGCCATAGAGAACAACAAGAAACTTCGCCTTCATCGGAATAAAGAAAAATACTAAAAGTTCAACATCAGGAAAAAGAACCCCGAAGGCAAGTAGAAGACCAAATACCGCTCCTGATGCTCCTATTGTAGGTGCAAATGCTCCCATGCCCCCCATGAAAACATTTATAATAAATATAACTATTCCCGCTCCAATACCTGTAAAAAAATAGTAAAATACAAATTTTTTAGAACCCCACAACTGCTCTACAGGAATACCGAACAGCATCAGAGCATACATATTAAGAAATATATGAAAAAAATCACCATGAAGAAACATATAGGTGCATAACTGCCATACATAATATTTTGTATAAATAATTGCCGGTGTCAGCCCGAAATAATAAACCATTGCCGTTGAATATACACCCTGAAGCAGATATACAATTACATTGGCAAATATAATTTTCATTACCCAGCTTCCGGAATTTTCAAATATTGTACTTCTCATATTGTATTAAACCTTCTCTTTTCTTAATGTATTGATCACTTCACCGATGTACATTCTGTGATAGTCATTATTCGGATAATTCCCTTTAATTGAATCATCGAGAAAAAATTCAGGATTGATATCCTGATGATAGATTTTTCTGCACTCAATTACCAGCCGGGCCTCTCTGAAACTGACATTTTCATTTTCTGTCTCGACGGGTGTAAGACCTGTTTCTTTTGCCTTATCAATATCTCTTCCCGATTTCGATCCGCAGATCTTCAGGGCATCTCTGTATTTCTCATCAAAGAATGAAAGTGTAAAGCAGTCATACTTCTCTGTAAAGTTATATGTAAATCTTTGTGGTCTTACATAGATATGACAGATAGGTTTATTCCATAGAAAACCGAGGCCGCCCCATGATGCTGTCATTGTGTTGTAGTCATCTTTTGTTCCAGCTGTTATGAGCATCCAATCCTTACCGATCAGTTTGAAGGGATTGTCTTCAATTTTGTTATGATCTATTTTTATAAATTCTTTCATATTTCCTCATTCGTTTTAGATTACTTTTATTATATCGATTCCTTTCCGCTTACAGTCAGTATCTCCACACCGGTTTCTGTTACGCAAACTGTATGTTCCCATTGTGAGGACAGAGAGCCATCTGCCGTAATTGCTGTCCATCCATCTTTAAGGAGTTTTGATGGATATTTCCCGGCATTTATCATAGGTTCAATTGTAAAGATCATCCCTGGAAACATTGCCATTCCTCTGGGGCCGCTGTCGTAATGATGAACATGAGGCTCCTCGTGAAAGTTTATCCCAATTCCGTGTCCCCCGTAATCCCTGACAACTGAAAATCCGTTGATCTTTGCATGCTTCTCTATCACTTGACCTATCTTACCAAAATCATTGTATGGCTTAACCTGTGCAATAGCCAGATCAAGACACTCCTTCGAAACTCTAACCAGTTTTGATGCCTCCGGGGAGACTTCACCTATCATAAACATTCTGCTGGCATCACCATAATAACCGTTTAGAATACAAGTAACATCTATATTAATTATATCGCCGTTTTTAACTACAGTGTTGTCCGGAATTCCGTGACAGATAACATTATTCAAAGATGTGCAGACACTTTTCGGAAAACCATTATATCCCAGCGGAGCAGGAACTGCCCCTTTGCTGATTGTATATTCATGAACCCATGTGTTTATTTCGTCAGTTGTGATTCCCTCTTTAATCTTTGCACTAACCATATCCAGTACATCAGCCGTAAGTCTGCAGCATTTAGTTATACCTGCAATTTCAATGGGAGTTTTAATCTTTACCCCCTTTGGAGGTTTTACTTTGTTTTGGGGAGTTTTTTCTGCTAAAACATCAGAATCCATATGGCATTTTTTATATTTTTGTCCGCTTCCGCACCAGCAGAGGTCATTTCTAAGCATTTTCATTTTTTTCGGGCACCTTCATTTTTTTCTTTGCTTTTTATATTAAGATTATAAAATAACTGTTCAATGCAAGCTTTTTTTGTTACATTAACATAACAGAGATGTAACTGCTCAAAAACCGCAGGTAATTCTGCTTTCACCCGTGCTGAAGTCGCGGATGAAAAATATTTCACCACCGGTTTTTAAGTAGATACACAGAAATTTAACAGGACATAAACGGCGATCTGCCGCAAAAAAATCACCCGTCAAAGGTGACTGTTGAAGAGTATATCCGGAGGATCAGATGTATCTAAACTATAATAAACTTCTGAATATAATGATTGTTGCAATTCTATCACTAATTGTTGTAATTACACTGCTTCTATTTATGAAAGTTTCAAAACAACCTCATCCTTTTAATGATGGTGCAGATATCGAAGATACATACACACCATATAATGCATGGAGTAAAGCCCGTTAAGAAATTTTCTCACCTGTTTTTTCGTTAAGTTCTTTGATTTTCTTAAGCAATTCAGGAAACTCAATTATATAAACTATTTTACCATATTCAATCAATACTGCATTTCTGCAGATTCCGATTATGTTCCAGTCCTGCGGCATTATACCCTTTTCTCCGCCGAAACTTTCAATTAAATATTTTTTTCCGCTGATAGTTATAAAACCATCCTTCGCAATAAAAATATTTTCAACTTTCCCCACTCCCCGTACCTGAGTTCTCTTCTTGGATGAGAGTTCATATCTTTCAACAGACCAGCTTCCGGTTCCGCCTCTGACATATGAGAGATTATTTTCACTCATATTCAGCTCGAGAGATGAAGCAGTAATATTTTTCATTATTGAACTTCCGCTGATGCCGTCAAATACACTGATAAAATATGAACCGGCAATTCCTGTGGCCAGGACAATATATTTATCCGAGGTTAACATAGACGATCTGAAATATTTTTTATTCGGAGAATGGTACTCACCGGAATCCATTCTTTTCACCTTCTTATCACCATGTGACAGTTCAAATATCTTTCCTTCAGAAAGATAAATAGTGTTCTTCTCTTTCAGTGAAACAGCATCAATTCTTTCTTTTTTATCAGATTTATAAACTGTATGAGGATCTCCATCCTTATCAAATACACAGAAACCCTTATTGTTTCCAAGGACTATATTCTCTTCATTCATATCAGCAAAACTGATATTTTCACCGATACTTTTATCACCTTTAATACTTATACTTTCAGGATAAATAATTTTAATGTCATTATTACTTATTGATAGAATCATACTTTTATTAAAAAACAAATTATTATAATTTATTTTGTTTTCAGAGTATGCCATGAGAAATTTCTCTGCCATGAGGGTCATATTCCCCGCTTTTCCATTCTCATACTTACTGAGCATCCTTTCGTAGACAGACTCAGGAGAATTGCATGAGGTGGTAATTCCAGCCGAGATAAGGAGTATTATCATGATTACACTATTTTTATAATTTTTCATATTCATTCCGAAACCATCTTTCTTTTTTAAATTCAATTCAGTAGAATTTGTCGTGACTTCCATGGTCAACTAATTATTAATTATCAAAGACAACAAAATCTGTTTCCTTATTATCGATAAATATTAGCAGATACTTTACCTGAAATAACAATGAGGGAATGCGGAGTATCTTTCGTTTTGTGAACGAAAACCATGGGAAATGAAACCGTATGGAGTTTAGACTCAACTCGCCGGAGTAAAAAATACAGATTGAATCTGAGCGGATGTACTATAAGTATCTTAGTTGACAATAAGTATTCAATGGGACCTGTTTAGATTAAACTTATCATGCAGAATATTGCAAAACTTAAAATTGGGAAATAAAAATGAGCTCAGAAATACTTATTGATAAAGAATATAAAGATTGGATTATTTCTCTTAAACAGAAAGTCCGTTCTGCACAGCTCAAAGCTGCCGTTAAGATTAATGTTGAGCTTCTGCAGCTCTATTGGGATCTTGGTGCTGATATCGTCAGTCAACAATCTCAGCGATCATGGGGTGATGGTTTTTTAACTCATCTAAGCAGGGATTTGATCTCTGAGTTTCCCGATATGAAAGGGTTTTCCAGGAGTAACCTTGAACGAATCCGTAAATGGTATTTATTCTGGTTAAAATGTGATTCAATTTCCGCACAAGCTGTGCGGAAATTGGAAAATGTAATGCTGGAACAACGTTTTTTGCAGATTCCCTGGGGGCACAATATAGTCATAATTGAGCAATGTAAAAATATAGATGATGCGGCCTGGTATGTCAGCAAAACCATTGAACACGGCTGGAGCCGTGCTGTTCTTGTTCATCAGATAGAGAGTGGTCTTATAAATCGTGAAGGTAAAAGTATTAGCAATTTCCCAACCACTCTTCCCGAGCCTCTGTCAGACCTTGCACAGCAGACTGTTAAAGATCCCTATATCTTTGATTTTCTTTCTCTTACTTCAGATTATACAGAACGTGATCTTGAAAATAGCCTGGTCGAGCATGTATCAAAATTTCTCCTTGAACTTGGTGCGGGTTTTGCCTATATAGGCCGTCAGGTTCCTTTATCTGTTGGAGATAGTGATTTCTTTATTGATCTTCTTTTCTATCATATAAAGCTTCATTGCTATATAGTTATAGAATTAAAGACAACCAAATTTGAACCGGAACACGCAGGGAAACTGAACTTTTATATCAAAGCTGTAGATGCACAATTACGCACAGAATTGGATGCCCCGACTATCGGGATTATTATCTGTAAAAAGCGGGATAAGCTTGTTGCTGAATATGCTCTCAGTGACATTAATAAGCCCATTGGTGTTTCAGAATATCGACTTACTGAATCGTTACCAGATCAGCTAAAATCAAGCCTTCCATCCATTGAAGAAATTGAAGCGGAGCTGGAGGGAATTACTTCGACATAAAGTTCAGGCTGGAGTACCATATATGATCAATCCTTTAATTTCATAAAAACCACAATATCCAATATTTGTATAAATATGAGTTGAAGATTCTTTACAAATCGTAATACATTGAAATACATATATATTTTTTCCGGATCCGCAAGACGGAAGATCTAATCAAGGATTGTTATAAATGAAAATTTATTTTAAGTTATTCTTAATAATACTGTTTATGATCTCTTTATTATTTCCTAAGCATGTCATGGCTGTTGAGCAAGTAGTGTTTAACGACAATGTTAACTCAATATCCCTTGGTCATTATCTAGAGATTTTTGAAGATAAAACTGGTAAGCTGAACATCTATGATGTGCAGAAGCCGGAAATCGAAAAACTATTTTATCACAGTAAATGGGATGTTTCTAATTTTGGATTTACCAAATCAACATACTGGATCAAATTTTCTATAAATAATAAATCTGAAAATACTAATGATTTATTCATTGAACATCGATATCCTCCTATCGATAAAATTACTTTATTTTATAAAAACAATAACGAACTGATAATTAAACAAAGTGGGGATTCAATATTATCTGAAAAAAAAGAAATAAAAAATAGAAATGCGATCTTTAAAATAGAACAAAAAGCTAAATCAATCCAAACGTATTATATTCAATTTGTTACAACAAGTTCAATGAATCTTGACATGGTTGTATGGAAGCCTATCCCTTTCATTGAACACACTGATTTTGAGCAAGGCTTTCTAGGTTTATATTATGGCATAATTATTGTTATGATTTTATATAACTTTTTTATATTCATTTCGTTAAAAGATATTAGTTATATATTTTATGTTTTATACTTACTGTTTTATTTACTGTTTCAAGCAAGTTTAAACGGTTTGGGGTATAAAATTATTCCAAATATATTTTTACTGCGTTTTAATAATTCGATGCCATTAATCCTATTTTTTTCATTAATTTTTTCTTTGTTATTTGCCCGTTCATTTTTAAATACAAAAAATAATTTTGCAAATATAAATAAATATTTTAATTTTTTGCTAGTTGTGAATATTATAGGCATACCATTTTCTTTTGTTTTCCCTTATTATTACAATATTCAATTTGTTACTATAATGGGTGCTATAACATCGTTTTCATTGTTAATATGTGGCATAATTATCTTAAAACACGGTTACCGCCCAGCACGTTATTATGTAATCGCTTGGATGTTTTTTTGTTCAGCGGTTCCTTTACAGGCGGCGAAAGCCTTTAGTTTTCTGCCTGTCACCTTTTTTATTGTTTGGAGCCAACAAATTTTTTCTGCTCTTGAATCAATTCTACTTTCTCTTGCGCTTGCAGATAGGATCAATAATTTAAAACAGGAAAAAGAGTTTGCACAGTCAGAGGCACTACGGTTTCAAAAAGATGCTACTGAATCACTCGAAAATAAAGTAGAAGAGCGTACACATGAACTCGCTGATGCAAATGTTAAACTTCAGGAGTTAGATAAACTAAAATCAAATTTTTTTGCCAACATTTCTCATGAAATACGCACACCTCTTACATTGATATTATCACCAGTTGAATCGGTTCTACAGGGAGACTATGGTGAAAATATTGATAAAATGTTTTTTGAGAATCTTCATCGAAATGCAATCCGGTTGCTCAAACTCATCAATAATCTGCTGGATTTTTCAAAGATTGAAGCAGGCAGAATGAATCTTAAAATTCAGGAAATTGATGCTGTTTTATACTTAAAAAACTATATAAGTTCAGTCCATTCCGCAGCTGAATCAAAAGAAATATCCTTGAATTTTAGTTCCTTGAGCAATGAAACAGTTCTCTTTGTTGACATTGAAAAATTTGATAAAATTATAATGAACCTTTTTTCCAATGCCTTGAAATTTACAGACAAGGGCGGCTCTATAAAAATTGTTTTTAAAGATGATGAAAAAAACTGTTTCATAGAATTTACAGATACAGGAGTAGGGATTCCTTCCGATAAATTGGAATCTATCTTTGATAGATTCTCACAGGCAGATACAGGCTCTACACGAAAATATGAGGGGACAGGAATCGGCCTTGCACTTGCTAAGGAATTTGTTGAACTGCATGATGGATTTATTATAGCTAAAAGTAAATATATAGAAGATTCTAAAAGTGATCACGGAACTACATTTACAGTTACTATCCCAAAAGGCAAAGAGCATTTTCAAAATAAAGAAAATATTCAATTTGTTGAAAATAACAAAGTTGAAGAATCAATTTTAGATTATAGATTTTCAGGAATGAGTGAAATAACTGAACTGAAAAATGAAACTGAAATTGTTGAATTTAAGTCTGTATTAAATAGATCGCAAATTACTATTCTTGTAGTTGAAGATAATCCGGATATGCGAAGCTTTCTTAATTTCCTACTTAAAGATTTATACAATGTTCACCTTGCAGTAAATGGCGAGGAAGGATTAAAATTTGCACACAAAATCAAACCTGATCTAATTGTTTCTGATGTTATGATGCCAATTATGAACGGCTATGAAATGACAAAAAAAATCAAAGAAGATGATGAAATTAAAAGGATTCCTGTAATTCTTCTAACAGCAAGAGCTGAAATATCAAATAAAATTGAAGGACTTGAATACGGAGCTGATGATTATTTAACCAAACCGTTTAATTCAAAAGAATTACTCACCAGAATAAAAACACATTTAAAAACCTATAAATATGAAAAGATAATTGTAGAAAGAAATCAGGTTATGGAAGATGAGCTTGAAACAGCAAGGCTTCTTCAGCAAAAACTTCTCCCTGATATGATTCCGGAAATATCCGGTTATAATTCACATGTAACTTATATCCCGATGGACAAGGTTGGAGGTGATTTCTACGATTACAAAGAAAACGGCAATATAATTGAATTATTCATTGCTGATGTTTCAGGTCATGGATTACCGGGAGCTTTCCTTTCAATGATTGCAAAAATGACTTTGGAAAGTATTACTACACGAATTTCCACCACGAGTGTTTTGTATCTTATAAATGACGTAATCTGCAAATCAACAGTAAAAAATAATTATATTACTACATTCTATTGTATGATAGATAAACATACAAATATAATGAGGTATTGTAATGCCGGTCACTTCCCTCCTCTGATATACAGAAAAAAAAGTGATGAGTTCATTGATCTAAATACCAGGGGAACAGCTCTTGGATGGTTTAAAAGCATAAAACTTGAAGAGAAAGAAATTCAGCTAAAACCAGGTGACAGATTATTGCTTTATACAGATGGCATAACTGAGTGTATGGATACAAACCAGGTTGAATTTGGAGATGAAAGATTTAAAAATTACATCAAATCAAATATTGATCTTTCACCGGAAAAGTTTACACAAAACTTACTATATAACTTGAGGGAATTAACGGGATCAGAATCCTTTGATGATGATTTATGTTTAATTGTTTTTGATGTGATGTGATCTATTTTTGTAAAATATATGGAAGCTCAACCAAGCTTGTGGCATGCTGAAGAATTATACAGGTTTCGATAAATAACTCTGTCCAGCCAAAACAACAAAGCCGCAAAAAAATTATTATGTATCCGAATTTTAATATTGCAATTATCCGCATGAATTTTAAAACCTGACAACTTCATTTTAAAAAGGAAAATACTATGAGTCAATACATCATTTCAGTTATACTAGGAATTGTCGAAGGGATTACCGAATTTCTCCCCATATCTTCCACCGGACACCTGATAATTGTAAACAAGTTCGTCGATTTCACAGGAGACTTTGCTACAATGTTCGATGTTGTCATACAACTCGGCGCAATACTTTCCGTTGTAATCGTTTTCTGGGACAAACTGTTTCCTTTTAAAAAAGGGAGATCTGCAGAAGAGGTTAAGATTGTTTTCAGTGTATGGTTTAAAGTCTGTGTGGGTGTAATCCCGGCACTGGTTATCGGGGCACTCATGGGTTCTACTATAAAAAAATATCTCTTCAATCCCGTAACCGTGTCCATTGCGCTTGTTATCGGGGGAATTATCCTTATCTATATTGAAAGAAAAAAGAGAGTAAGTATAATTAACTCAATTTCGGAACTTCCCTACAAGACCGCTTTTTTTATTGGGATGATACAGTGCCTGGGGATGGTCCCCGGCACATCTCGTTCAGCAGCAACGATTATCGGAGCGATGCTCCTTGGGCTTTCCAGAGTATCAGCGGCGGAATTCTCATTTTTTCTGGCAATACCAACAATGACAGCCGCGTCGGCATATTCCATAATGAAGCTTGGACGAATGCTTACGCCTGACGAGATGAAGATTGCCGCTCTCGGGTTTCTTGTGTCATTTCTTGTTGCATGGCTCGTTATAAAGATTTTTATAAAATACATAACCAGTAACGATTTCAAGCCATTCGGATATTATAGAATTATACTTGGAGTCACAATACTACTTTATTATTTTGTAGCTTTTAAATAACTAACTGAAGAAGAGTTAAGTAGAAACACTTTTACCCGTACAAATAAAATATTTGATAAATCAATCATCTCATGTTCACTGCATATAATTGCATGCACAAGAATGGATGCAATTATATGCCTGTTACAGGCATACCTTAAGATTTTGAGATGATTGATATCTGAAAACTAATTCCATTTTTTAGTAAAATTATTTTCATAAAATAATTCTGATAAAATCTTATTTTTTCACCTTCTTCCTGTATGCTTTAATATCCGCTTCCTCAGGCAGAGTTCTGAAGCTGCTTTCTATTCCCTCATTGCATAATTTTGCAGGAATGTTTTTTTCGATATGTTCCATTGCATTAAGCAAATAACGATCACAATTATCAGCTAATTCGTCGCTCAGTGATTGTATTGTATTGCCCGTTGTATTCCCCAATCTTTCCTGATAAACAATTGTGCCGGCATCAATCTTTTCAACAATTTCATGAACAGTTATTCCGGGAATTTCATCATTAAGGCATGTCCAGAAAAAAGGAAGTATTCCCTTGTTCCCGGGTAGAATACTGCCATGTAAATTATAAAATTTTACTTTATCAAAACTCAGCGTTTGTTTTCTATAGATTTCAGGAGTCATGGAAAGAACACATGTACTCTGCCTGTCTTTTAAAATCTGATAAAATGTTTCATTATTAACTCCAGGGGAATATGCCAGATGAAAATTGTATTTCTTCGCGAGTTTTTTATAAGACCATACCGGTCCTGTAATATAACGATAAAGAATGCGAAGCATATACACCGGACCGAAAAGTCTGGAGGCTATTCTTATATATTCCTTCCCTATTTTCAGACTGCCGATACCTGGAACGACAATCAGAGTATCTATTTTTGATTCTCCTTTTTTGAAAAGCCTATCCAGAATGGGCAGATAAATCATGGGATCTTTTGTGATGACGAATGTAAATTTCATATTTTTCCTATTCTCCTGTTAATATATTTTGATACTCTTAAGCAGGTTCCATAATTTTACTAATTTTAGAACTTACTTGTGAATTATAATCCGCTGCCAAAAACATCGGGATTGACGACTACTCAAAACAGTTGATAATTTTATTATCCCGCGCGCCGATGGAGCTGGAGAAATAAACTTTATCACTGTAATTAGAAGTTACTCTGTTTTTAATATACCTGTGCAATTCAGGACTTCTGCAGCATATTAACTATATCAGCAAAATCCGGATTTTCATACAGAATCCGGGCCTGCAGTTTGCATTGAAAATCCTTGTTTATCTTTTCAATCAGAGTAATGGCAAGTATTGAATTGCCCCCCATGTCGAAAAAATTGCTATTACGATTAGGCGGAAAACCGAGAACTGCTTCCCATAAATCCGCCAGTTTTTTTTCCACTTCAGACCATGTATCACATGACTCAACCCTGTCAGTAATAAAAACAGCAGGGTCAGGCAGATTTAACCGATCTACTTTACCGCTTGAGTTTAAAGGTAATCTGACAATTTTTACAAATACTGAAGGTACCATATAACCGGGAAGTTTTTTTCTTAATATCGACCGGATTTCCTTATTCTGGTCATAGTCATCCACCTCTCTGGCTGAATAGTAGGCAACCAGAGTGATCTGTGCATCTGACTGATTTGAAGAGATTTTTTTCCCGACAACTACAGCTTCGTCCACCCATGGGATCGTCAGAAGGTGATGTTCGATTTCACCTGTTTCAATCCGCACTCCTCCAATTTTAATCTGATTGTCCTTGCGCCCTAGAAACACCAGATTACCTCCCGGTAATTGACGCACAATATCACCGGTTCGATATGCCCTGTATCTGCTTTCCTTTTGAAATGGGTGCTCTATAAAATATTCCGCTGTCAAATCCGCCCTGCCGAAATAACCTGGACCAATCGCTATACCTGAGATAATTAGTTCCCCCGGAGTTCCCGGTTCTACCGGATTCATGTTTTCATCAACAATAAAAGTTTCAACGTTTGCGATCGGTTTCCCGATTGGTACACTCTCTCCATCAAACTCCTGCCGGCAATCGAAAGTAGTTACCTCAATTGCCGCCTCGGCAGGTCCGTATAAATTGTATACCGATACATCGGGGAAACGGCTTCGCAGCTTTTTATAAAGATGCATGGAAAATTCTTCTCCACCCACAAGCGCTAATCTTAAAGTGGTTTTTTCATCTTCACCCATTTCATCAAGCATGATATTAAGTACTGACGGTACCGAAAATATAAAAGTTACTCCATGTTTCCGGATCTCTTCCAACAGATAACCTGTGCTTTTATGTCCATCCGGTCTGGCTATAACAATTCTAGCTCCGCTCTGCAATGCCAGAAAAATTTCCAGAATCGATGCATCAAAGTTAAAAGGGGTCTTCTGCAAAGTAGCATCATCAGAATTCAATCCGTAAGTATCCTGCATCCATAAATAATTATTTGTCAGTGCAGCGTGAGTGTTCATTGCACCCTTTGGCTGACCTGTTGAACCTGAAGTATATATCATGTAGCAGAGATCCCCCGATACAATTGGCATATTCAGATTCTGATCGGAGCACCGGGCAATTTCGGCTGCTAAATCATCAATGTTCAGAACCTGCAGATCCCCGGAAACAGGAACAGTTTGGGAATCACGTATAATAATAAAAGCAGGCTTGCTGTCTGTAAGCATATATTCAAGACGATCATATGGTATTGATATATCAAGAGGTACATAAACGCCCCCGGCTTTCATAATCGCAAGAATTGAGATAATGGCATCAAAAGACCGCTCCATCAAGACACAGACAAAATCCCCTTTTTTCATCCCGCGGGAAAGAAGTAAATGAGCAATTTTATTAGCCCTGATATTTACATCTAAATATGTCAGCGTATCCTCTCCGTAAATAAGACATGTTCCTTCGGAATTAATTAATACCTGGCCTTCAAAAAGTTCATGCAGACCTAAATGGGCATTTTTATAAATAACAGGCTCCAACGGTTTTGACGGAACAACCGGGATTTTATTAATATCAGAGTCTGGCACTTCTCTTACATCCTTCATAATCAGATGATCAAGCCCTGATAAAGTTATGATCTTTTCCAAAGTTTCACCGGGCGATGAAAAAAGCGTCTTCCCTTTGACAAGAATAATCTCTGTCTTTGTATCACTCTCTGTAATCGCCAGCGAAAGAGGCGCTATCGGCATAATACATGGTACAAAAACAACAGAATCAGCCTGGAAACCAGGAATGCTGTAGTTCTTAAAATTCTTCCTTCCCACATGGGACACCACTGCAGACAGCAGATATTTTCCTTTTCTTATTTGAGAATTCCAAAGATTTCCTGAAATCCGTGCAAGCATGTTCATGGATAATCCTTTATAAATAACATTATTTCTGCTGCGTGCTAAATATCGTTTCTCCTGAAGTTTTGTCAGCAGTTGAGATAACAACTGAGACCATGTCTGATTCTTTTCAAGATTCAGAAAAACCGGAAAGCTCAAGTTAGCAGTACTCTCTCTGCCATCTCCTTCAATATCCTGCCGGAAATCTACAGGAACCAGAATTGTTCCCCGATCACTCTCATTTTTAATCAGCAGATTTTTTATACCAATGCTTAGTTTTGCCACAACAGCTGGAACAGTTCCTTTCAAAGTCAGCCTGGCATAATCAAAATCAAAATTGTCCGCTGAATCAGAATCAGTGCCGCAAACCGGTCCGGTGCATCGGGGAATGAAGGGTTCTTCTTTTCTGATATGTGCACGTTTAAGTTTCATAAATGCATCATCATTCATGGTGGAATCTGCCCATGGAATATTCTCATGACGCATAGCAGAGAAAACAGCCTGAATCCAGAAATCTAAACCATATCCATCCATAATACTATGAAGAGAACGGAAATTCAGCAATGTACGGTTATCCTTTTTAGCGTACTCAACTTCAACAGTATGCCCCAGTTCAGGGTTGAAACCTTCATGCATATGCACAAACTGACTCAGATGCTTTCCTGTATCAGGATATTCTTTTAAACAGATTACCTTCGGCAGTTCACCGTCACCTATCCAATTGTTTTTATAAAGTCTTAGAGCTGTTCCCGGAAATTGTCTGCTAACCCTTGCCAGCGCATTTTTCAGATCCTCAGGATCTACAGAACCTTCACCCTCTATGATGACCTGTATTACAACATCAGAAAAAACATGCTTCCCTGCAAGATATAATCTTTCAATGCCGGTTACAGGACGTTTGAAAACCATATATTTTTCTCCGTTTTCAAATATTAATAAACTAAAAATCCGATTTAATTTAATCACACTTAATAAATCTTTGAACAACACGCGGCAGCTTTTAGAGTTTTCCGTCAATGAGTATTTTATTTATTCTTTCATTACTATGCACAGAAGATTTGTATGACTGTTGCGGTACCTTTTTTTCTGGCGCTTTGTGTGGGCTTTTTCTTGGGGATGCTCGAGGATATAACAAAAAAAGGCTTTGATAATATTTTTTCAATACACTCTTTTAATATAAATTTTAGGCCGTCGCCCTTCGCCATTTTCTATTTAATTTTATTTTTTATGTTTTATAGACTTATACTCTTTTTTACTTTTTGTGTCACTGCTCAGTGCCGGGCTGCTTCGGACTCCGCTTTCGCTCCGGCCCTGAAGGGCTAAATCCTGCGCATCCCTGACGCGATAGTCTTAAAAGTTTATCTTTTGTTTTTGTATATTTTCGTTACCTTAATTTTTTTTATTCTTTTTAACTTTATATTTTTTAAATTTAACATGCAAGGGGGGCAGCCGCGCCCCCCTTCGCGAACCCTGCGTCTCCTCCAAAGCCGGAGGGGCTTAATCTGCAGTAATCTCAAAATTTGCCGTGACGCCGCAAAGTGCAGAGTCACACGGCTGCGGCGATACTTCTTGTTATTACAGATTTTATTTTATTTTTTATGATTTCAAGTGGTACGGTTTTGCTCTGTATATGAATAAACTGTTTATACCTGTTTCACTATTTTTAAGAAATATTCATCTCGTGTTGTGGTTGTTTATTTTTTGTTTTCAATGAGCTTGTCGTGAACTTCAACAATGGATCTCCGCTTTCGTGGAGATGACATAGTGGTTTAATTCTATACAAAATGGTTAAATTATAAAAAGAGTCAAAGTCCTTTCTCTCTAAATTTTTCTATCAATCTTTTTTAAAATTCAATTTTATAATATTTAATTTGCCTTGATTATTAGTTAAATTAACTATTAACTAAACTTTTAAACGGGAAGCTATTTTTCCGGGGAGCTTTATATGATTCTTATGCCAATTCCTGACTTTGATTTTGATCCAAGTGAAACAGCTATCCCATGGAAAATATTGAAGGAAAATAAAAGAGAAATTGTTTTTGCCACTCCTTCGGGTAAATCCGGAAAAGCTGACCACCGGATGTTAACCGGGAAGGGGCTTGGTATCTGGAAAAATGTTTTAATGGCAGGCAAAGATGCCCTAAACTATTATTCAATGATGTTGCAGGATACAAGATTTAATAATCCGATCAAATTCAATGACATAAATCCATCAGATTATTCGGGACTAATTTTACCCGGAGGACACGCTCCTGGTATGAAGAGTTATCTCGAGTCGGAAATATTGCAGAGTATTATTGTAAGTTTTTTTAAAGAAACTAAGCCTGTAGGAGCAATTTGTCACGGTGTACTGCTGGCTGCCCGCAGTATTGATCCCGAAACCGGGAAATCTGTTTTATATAATTATAAAACTACATCTCTTTTGAAAACACAGGAACTAGCTGCATATTTTCTTACGGCTCTCTGGCTGAAAAAATATTACAGAACATATCCACTTACAGTAGAGGAAGAGGTTAAATCATTTTTAATTGATAAAAAAAATTTTTTAAAAGGGAATGCCGGCCTGATGAGGGACACTATGAAGAATACAAAACATAGTTTTTCCGTTCTGGATAAAAATTATTTATCTTCACGATGGCCCGGAGACGCGCACCATTTTTCTTTTGAATTCTTAAAGCTGCTGAAATGAATTTTTATGTTATCATTCAATACGCCGGGAAATGAGAATAGATTAAATAAAGAAAACTATAAATGAAAATAAGAAAATATCAAATAACCGATTTTGATCAGATGATAAATCTTCATCGAGAAGTTTTAATAAAAGAAAATGTGTATCGTGGTGCAGGCGTATGGGAAGATGACCTGCTGGATATTGTAGAACATTATTTTAATAACAATGGTGACTTTATTGTTGGTTTAGAAAATAATAAAATTATTGCAATGGGAGCGATCCGTAAAATTAATACCGGTACTGCAGAAATCGTGCGAATGAGGGTTCACCCCGATTATCAGAAAAAAGGTTATGGTGATGAAATATTACTCTATCTTGAATCAATCGCTTTAAAAAATAACTACAAAGAACTGGTTCTGGAAACGGATGAACGATTAATAAATGCCATTAAACTTTATATTAAGAGAGGTTATACCTACTGGAAAGAAGAAATTTTAAATGACTATAAATGTATATGGTATCGAAAAATTCTGACATGATATCCTTTAAAATAAACAGACATATAGGATTCAAAGGAACTACAGATTTATTTTAATGAAGAAAAAGTATCAATGGGGCATAATATTCCCATGCAGAAAAAATGCAGCCGGGGCATGCCAGAAGAAAACGGAAAAATCTATGAAAATCAGTTGAGAGAATATACAAATTTTATATCAGAATAAATCGTAAAGAAAATTCCCCATTTCAACCAGTAATCTCTATTTTTTATTACATTTAAAAAATCGCTAATTCCGCCCTGGAGATAATACCCCATTCAAGAAAAATTACTTGAAATATCAGGTGTGAGTAAAAAGTATGCATGAATTACATTTTAACAGGGAAAAATAGAAAACAATGTCCAAAAAAATAATAAGCATATACGACACAACTCTTCGTGACGGTGCACAGACTGTTGGAATCTCTCTGTCCATTCAGGACAAGTTGAATATAGCCAAGATACTGAACTCGCTGAAAGTTGATTATATTGAAGGTGGATGGCCGGGATCAAATCCGAAGGATGACAGTTTTTTTTCTGAAATTCGAAAATTCGATATTGATCACTCAAAAATTGCCGCCTTCGGTTCAACAAGAAGAAAAGGTTTTAAATGCAGCGAGGATTCCATTCTTCAATCTCTTGTGAATTCAAAGGCGGATGTTCTTACTATTGTTGCCAAGACATGGGACTTTCAGGTGACCACTGCGCTTAATATGGAACTCGATGAAAATCTTATGCTTATATACGAATCTGTTGCATACTTAAAGGATCTCGGATTTGAAGTATTCCTTGATGCTGAACATTTTTTTGACGGCAACAAAGCCAATGAAGAGTATTCGATCCGATGTATTGAAAAGGCCTGTGAGGCCGGTGCAGATATGATTGTGCTTTGCGATACCAACGGAGGAACTCTCCCTTCCGAAGCTTATAAAATTACTTCATCAGTAGTATCAAAAATAAAAACTCCCGTAGGGGGACATTTTCATAATGACACTGGAGTTGCCGTTGCAAACTCCATGTATGCCGTTGATGCAGGAGCTGTTTCTATTCAGGGAACCATTAACGGCTATGGCGAGAGATGCGGAAACTGCGATCTCACCACATTTATTCCAAACCTCACTCTTAAAATGGGACACGGCTGCTCATCGGCAAATTCACTTCATCATCTGACAGAGGTGAGCAGGTTTGTCAGTGAAATAGCAAATCTTCCTCACAGCGAAAACCGTCCCTACGTGGGAGACAATGCCTTTGCACATAAAGGGGGAATTCACGTATCCGCTCTGCAGAAAGACTCAAGAACATACGAACATATGGATCCTTCTCTCACAGGTAACAGACGGAAGGTTATGATATCAGAACTATCGGGCAAAAGTAATATAGAATTTAAGGCTAAAGAGCTCGGGATAGATTTCGAGGGAGATCTTAATGTTTCAAAAAAAGTTCTCGAAAAGATAAAAAATCTGGAGGAGAAGGGTTTCCAGTTCGAAGCTGCTGAAGGTTCATTTGAACTTATCATCAGGGAGGCAACTGGAGAGTTTACACCATTCTTTAAATTTCTCGGTTTCAGAATGATTACAGAAATGGATGAAAGCAATATTCTCCGTTGCGAGGCCACTATAAAGGTTGAGGTTGACGGGCAGCTGGAACACACAGCTGCAGATGGAAACGGCCCTGTAGATGCAATTGATAATGCACTGAGAAAGGCGCTTACCAAGTTTTATCCGGAAATTGCAGAAATGTATCTTACTGATTACAAAGTTCGAGTACTTGAAGATAATTCAGGAACAGCGGCAAGTGTAAGAGTTCTTATTGATCAGACTGACGGAATAGATCACTGGGGTACAGTGGGTGTGTCTTCAAATCTTATTGAGGCATCATGGATGGCTCTTGTAGATGGTATTGAATATCTTCTCTTTAAAAAAAGAAAAGAAAAAAAATAACTTAATAAAATGTTATTTCCGGAATGGGGCATCCGCTTTCCGGAAATAAAGTGATACCCGGATTCTCCGTTTTTAAGGATTATTTAGTATTCTTATTTTTTCTCAAATTACATATACTAAAAAACAGTTGCATAAATATCTTCAGATGTTAAACTTTCAAAAAATCTATTGATGGACACTTTATGAAATTACAATACATTATTATATTCTTCATGGCGACTCTGCTCTATTCTTTATCATTATCCGCATGGGATAATTTTGAAAAGGTTTATGCCGTGGTTAACGACAGGGCAGTTATGGAAAGCGATGTAACCCAGAAATTTGAAAGACTTAAACTCATGAAAAATATTCCTGCGTCAAAAGTTAATTATGAAAAAAGCCGTATCCTTGACCAGATGATTGAAGCTGAAATTATATTTGAAACTGCGCAGAATGAATCTATTCTAATTCCTGACAAAAGAGTGATAAATCAGCTTGAAGGAGCTATGTCAAAATTTTTCAGCAGTAAAGTCAAAAATGAAAAAGAGCTCACACAGACAGTTGAACGGGTTTCAAAAGATATGGAAAAGTTTGTAGAGAAAAAGTATGAAGGAAATTATAAAGCAGATTCCGATTTAAAAAAATTCGTGGATTTCATTGAAAAGAAAGAGAAAATGGATTTCTTTTCTTTCTTTGACGAGGTTAAGGTTGGTATAGCACGTGAGGCTATTATGTCTGTGGCAATCGGAGCAAATCCTCCATCTGCAGAAGAGGCAAAAAAATGGTATAATGCCAACAAGGATAAACTCGGTTTCGAAGTTCATGTAAAACATATATTGATAATTCCAAAGAGCGACTCGCTCTCAGATGAAAAAGGTGCTAATACAAAAGCTGAAGAAATAAGAAAACAGATAATGGCAAATCCCGGTTCATTTGAATCTCTAGCTGCAAAGTACTCACAGGATCCCGGTTCTGCTAAAAACGGCGGAGATCTTGGATGGCAGATGCTGGCTCAAATGGATCCTTATTTTGCAGGTAATGTCTTTAAGATGACTAAAAGCGGACAGATCTCTGGTGTGTTTAAATCAGGCTTCGGATATCATGTCGTAAAATATCTTGAAAGAAAAGCTGTAACCTACGAAAAAGTTGAGAAGATGATTATGTACAAACTCTACAGTGAAAATGCCCAGGGGCAGTTTAAAAAATGGGTGAAACAGAAAAAAGCAGAGGCAAACATAAAAATCAGCATGGAAGGATACGTTAAAGAGTAACTGCTTAAAAAATTAAAGGCTGGTATCCCATGACAAAAAAGAATATTGATGTAATAATAAATATTGAAAATAATGTAAATGATTCCGGACTTTATTTTAACGATTCCTTTATTCCGGAGATGATTGAACAGAGAATTAAAAATGCCGATGCTGATGCAAGAATATACTACTCAATCCCTTCCGGCTACGCTGGAAAACTTAAGGGACTCACTAATTCCTTTACCTATGATAATTCCGATGATATTCCTTTCTGGAAAAACTTTTTCAATAAAACATCTTCAGATCATGCTGCAATTATAAATGGTGATTCTCCATTTTTTGACCCTGAAATATTAAAAGAGATGTCTGAGATTCACATCAAATATCTGGCGGAATTTACATTCTCGGAAAATCTACCCGAAGGATTTGCATGTGAAATAATATCCCGTGAGCTTGTAAACCAGGTTCCCGATACAAACGAAAAATCTCTACCTCTTGGAAAAGTAATCAGAGCAAATATAAATAAATTTGATGTGGAACTTTTCTACAAAGAGCCGGATATCCGCAGCAAACGGATCGCATTCCGCATGAATAATCCCCGTGAACGCGCAGTTATGCAGAATCTTTTCGACATAACAAAAACTGTTCCGCAGTATGTAGAAGTTAAAAATCTCATTGAATCAAATCCCCATGCACTTTTTACAGGACCATCTTATATTGAACTTGAACTCACCGGACAATGCTCCCTTGACTGTTTATTCTGCTACAGAAAAAGTCTAACCTCCGGTGAACATAAACATCTTGAGTCTACGACTCTTACCTCAATTCTTGAAGGTATGAGAACTTTTGCTCTGCCATATACTCTCTGCTTCAGTGGTTCCGGAGAACCGATGGAACACCCTGAGTTTTATGGATTAATGGAAACTGCCTTAAAAGAGGACCTCCTTGAACAGCTGATTATTGAGACTAATGGAATTAATGCAGATTCAAATTTTAAGAGTTTTATTTCAAAACCGGAAAACTCACGGATTAAAGTTATTGTGAACAACAATGGTCTCGACAAAGAATCATATCTTCGATTTCATAAATCCGATTACTTCGATACAGTTGTGAAAAATATAATATCTCTTTCGGAACTGAATTCCGGTGGTGAACGGGTTTATATTCAGATTATGAAGATAAATGAAACCGATGAGTTTGCAAAGGAGAATGATATAAAATCGTATCTGGATAAATATTACGATTTCTGGGAAGGACAGAAAGTTCCAATTATTCTGCAAAAACAAAACATCTATTTCGGAAGAATACCTGACAGAAGATACTCCGACCTCTCTCCTGTGAAGCGCACTCCATGCTGGCATCTTCAGAGAGACCTTTATGTTCTATCAAATGGAACAATTACATTTTGTAAACAGGACATCGACGGAGAAAACTCCTACGGTAACGTTAATAATACTTCTCTTCAGGAAATCTGGAGCAATCAGAAAAAATCCTTCCTTGAAGATTACAAAGGGAATTTTTCGTCAAAACCCGATTGCCGGAATTGTGACGAATGGTACACTTTTAATTTCTGATAAAAAATTGTAATATGAAAGCATCTGCAATTATACAGGTACGCATCTCCTCAACGAGGCTTCACTCGAAGGCACTTCTTGAACTCCGCGGCATACCGATGATATCACATGTGATAGAAAGAGCAAAATCAATAAAAAATGTCGGAGAGGTTATTCTCGCGACAGGTTCCGGAAAAGAAAACCTCCCTCTTCTGGAAATAGCTGAAAAGTGCGGAGTAAAATTTTTCACCGGTTCGGAGGATGATGTCCTTGAAAGATACTTCCTCGCTTCGGAGAAATCTCTCTGTGATTATGTAATACGAATAACCGGAGACAATCCTCTCACTGACCATATATCCGCATCAAATGCCCTGCTCTTTGCCCATGAGCATAACGCGGATCATTGTACAACTGCTGGAATCCCTGTAGGTACCGGTGTGGAGATAATAAAAAAGTCAGCCCTTACAAAGGCATATGATGAAGGGAAAGAACCTCATCATAGAGAGCATGTAACTCCATATATAAAAGAGCACCCTGAACTTTTTAAAATAGTTAAATATCAGTCACCTTTGATTAACAAATATCCCGATCTTAGACTAACCGTTGATACTGCTGAAGATTTCAAGTTAATTGAAATTTTGTATAATGAACTTTATCAGAGTGAGCCCATTGAACTTGCGGAAGTATTAAACTTTATTGAACAAAATCCTGAACTGCGTCTTATCAACAGCAGCGTAGAGCAGAGACCGATGACACACCATAGCCATGGATAAAAAATGATAAAAAAAAAGATAGTTATTGTAACCGGCACCGGAGGAATTCTCGGAACCGGCCATCTTCAGAGAATGCTGAATCTTGCTGTACATCTGAACAGCAAAGATAATTTTACTGCTTCCATTTATCTTAAACAGAATGAATACCCTCTCCCGGAAGAATTAACTACTCTATTTATAAATTCGCTCCCTTCAGATACCAGCCTTATAATACATGATATGCGTGATTCCTCTATTGAAGACATGGTGTTATTAAAGAAGACTGCTCCAGTCATAACAATTGATGATTCCGGTGCGGGGAGAGAATCAGCTGACTATGCAGTTAACCTCCTCCCTGTACCGTCAGAAATTTCAAAAAATTCCAAACCCGATACTGAACTTTTTCTTTACGGATATAATTTTGCTGAGGGTATTAGAAAACTCGAAAACAAAGATTCTATTAAACGGGACATTGATGTCGCAATATACGCAGGATATGAACCTTCTCCGGATCTTATATCCTCGCTTTTAAAATCAATTCCCGAATCAGCTGTTTCGGTTCTTCTAACCGCCGGAAGATCAATTCTGCTTACCGGTGAAACTTTATCATCGGAAATTCCATATGCAGAAATTATCTCCCGATCTAAAATTGTTATAACACATTTTGGACTGACAATGTTCGAAGCAGATGCATGCGGATGTTCAATTGCCGCTCTTAATCCGACAGAATACCACAGCGCTCTTACTGAAATTGTTAGTAAAAATTTCAAAGTTATATACTCTTCAGAATACAGATCATGTTCTCCTGATATATTACGTCAGGAAATTCAGAATGAAATCAAAGAGTTTAAAAATAAGAATATTTCTTTAACTGAAATATTAAGCAAAATAAACAACGGGACAGAAAACTTTATTCACTATATTCAGAAAATCTGTTAGTTGCTCCGTAATTGCTCAGCACAATAATGAGAGGTATAAATATGGAACTCCACGAAGCGATAATAACAAGAAGATCTGTTCGTAAATTTACTGATCACTACGTCACTGATGAAGCAATAAACCGGATACTCGAAGCCGCACAATGGGCTCCGTCATGGTCAAACACCCAGTGCTGGGAATTTATTGTGATCCGCGATAAAGATCTTATACATAAAGTTGTGGATACATTCAGTGAAACCAATCCAGCAAGAAAGGGATCCGAAACTGCCACAGTACTTATTGCATTCTGCGGAAAGAGTGATCTCCCTGCTTTCCGGGACGGAGTAAAAAGAACCAAATTCGATTCATGGTATATGTTCGATCTGGGAATTGCTGTGGAAAATATGATGTTAACTGCGCATGATATTGGGCTGGGGAGTGTTGTAGTGGGCTCTATGAATCACGACAAGTGCGCGGAGCTCCTGGGTGTAACTCCTCCATATGAGCTGCTGGGAATACTCCCGATAGGTAAACCTGTAGAGTTAAAAAAAGAAGGACCAAAGAGACGGGAGATATCTGAATTTACTCACAGGGAAAGATTCGGGATGAGGTGATACTTTTTAATATCCAAAAAATACAATTCTTTATTGACGAAAGTATATACAAAGTATAACTTATACTGTGGAGGAAAATACTCATGAATATAATTATACGTAAATGGGGCCACAGCCTCGGGATAAGAATACCTTCTCTATTAGTTAAAGAATACCATTTAAAAGATGGTACGCCCGTCGATATAACAGAAGAAAATGGAAAAATAATAATTACCCCGGTGAATAATAATTTATCCGATTTGCTTGAAAAAATTAATGACTCAAATATTCACGATGAAGTTTATACCGGTTCCCCTGCTGGAAAAGAAATATGGTAAAAATCAATTATACCCCTGATAGAGGAGACATTGTCTGGCTTAATTTTGATCCCCAGGCTGGACATGAACAGAAAGGAAAACGTCCTGCCCTGGTAATATCACCTATGGAGTACAATAAAAAAACAAGTCTGGCGATTTTTTGTCCTATTACAATTCAGATAAAAGGATATCCATTTGAAGTTAAAATTAATAGTAAAAAAATTTCAGGTGTAGTTCTATCGGATCAGGTAAAAAGTCTCGACTGGAAAGTCCGGGAAGCTGAATTTATTGCTGCTTCGTCTAAGTCTGTTATAGATGAAGTTATGCAAAAAGTTAAACTGTTAATTTGCTGAATTAAAATCTAAGAAAATCAAAACCACGATTCTTTCCGATTAAAAGAAACAAATCCATTATTCCGGAAAAAAAATCTTCCAACATTTTAAAATTAAAGAGCCAAGGTTATAACAAATTTAATATAAATTCCAAATTTGTTATAACCCTCTATACTTTGCGAAGTTACGATTTTTATTTTTTCCTGATAATATCCACAACAGCTCTTACATCCTGCGATGAATCCTTATCGATTACCAGAATATCATTCCCCGACTGAACCACAACGATATTTGAAACACCAACTACGGCAATTCTCATACCTTCGCTTAGTACAGTGCAGTTTTCGCTCTTAACAAAAATTGAATTCTCCGGCGACTGTGTTCTGTTGCATGAATCATCGGGATCGAGTATATCATCAGCAGCCTTCCAGCTTCCTAAATCGGCCCATCCGAATTCAGCCGGGATAACCATCCTGTTATCAGAATTTTCCAGTATACCGGTATCGATTGATATAGATTGTATAGAAGAAAAGATCTTCTCTTTCAGAGACCATATCACAGAGGAGTTTGATGCAATTTCTTCGTGAGTGAAAGCTTCGAGCTTAAGAAACTGCGCGTACATTTCCGGAAGCAGTTCACGGAAGCGTTCAATTATGGCAGATGTTTTCCACACAAATATTCCGCTGTTCCAGTAGTAGTTACCGTTAGCAACATATTCCTTTGCTGTCTCAAGCGGCGGCTTTTCCACAAATTTTTCGACGACAGATGCACCATCTATCAATTCTACTCCCTTGATGTATCCGTACCCCGTTTCGGGATACTCCGGCTTGACACCGATTGTCGCAAGAGAACCATTCTCTGCCAACGACACGGCTTTCTTTATTACTCCAGTGAATCCGGAAATATCTTTTATAAAATGATCCGCCGGTAAAACTACCATCACAGGATCATTGTATTTTTTTTTTAGAAACATCGCAGCATAAAGAACAGCAGCGGCCGTATTCTTCGGCATCGGTTCAGAGAGGATCGTTCCGCTAAGCCCTGTCTTTTTAATCTCGGTTAATGAAAGATCTTCATATTTTCTCGCGGAAACAATAATTATCTCTTCAGGATTAACAGGTTTAAGTCTGTTAATCGTCTCCTCAAGGAGTGTACCATGCCCCGACATATTATGAAACTGCTTTGGTTTATCCTCGGTGCTCATAGGCCAGAGCCTTGTGCCGGCTCCACCTGCCATTATTACTGGAATAATCATTTTATTGACAATGCTCCTTTTTCATCAAAACTCAATTTCAGAGGGGTCTTTTTTATTTTATCGGGAAATTTAACCATTGAATAACCAGCCAGAGCAAAATCCCCTTTGCCGTCTTTAAAAGCTTTTAAAATTGACGAACCGAGAGCCTTGGAACTGAACTCATTACTTATACTTAAAATATACTCACCCGCTTTATTTTTAATATCTTTTGTTGAACCATCAACAAGTTTGCTGTTGTTCACTTTAAAATCATAATTCAGATCATTAAAAAATAGAGCCGCCTTTGTCTTATTCTTCATAACAACATCAAAATTAACTTTCAGTTTCAGGTCGAGGTCGGCGGGATCAATTACCTTAGCAGGATTCTTTCCGTCAATAATTGCTCCAAACATATTCTTAACAGCATCTGCATTAAGATTTTTTTTCTTAGCATTCTTTATAGCCTCTTCAATATCTGCAAGAGATGGTTTCACCACTGTAAAATTTGCAATATTGATATCAGGTTTTATTGCTGGAACTTCTTTTTTCAATTTAAATTTAAACGTAACATCTTTTGCCATTTTTGAAACAGATTCAGGCAGAGGGAGTACTATTACCATATCTACTACACATTCAAGTGAATCCTTCTCTTTATAATCTTTAACAATATTAGCCATATCTGCAAATTTAATATTAACAAAAAGTCTTGTGGTTTCCTTCCCCTTTGCCTTTATCTTAAGCTTATCTGTAGAGGTTTTAAAAAACTGTTTGTTCTCAACAAAAAAAGTAGATTCAACTCTGCTGAGTTTAAGTTTTACCGGATACGGATTTGAGATCTCAACATCAAAGAGAAGTGTTATATCCGTTAGACTTATCCCCTCTATATCAAAATTTACTATTTCAGCAGAAGGCTTTGGAACTTTATATCCGCTGATACTATCCGGAAGTTCAAATGCACTTGTGCTGGTGGATATCATTAATGTTAAAAACGAAATAGCAAAAAATATTTTCAGATGTTTCATTTTGTATGCTCCATTGTCGAATTTCAATTACTGTTCATGAATTATTCTATTATTTTATTCACCTGGTTTTTCTCAACTCAAATTTGTTTTATTTATGTATGTGTTTGTAAAAACTCACCTTTTAAAATTCTACAAATCATATTTCAGACAAAGAAAAATTGTGGTTTCATGAAGGGATTAATAATTGAGTCACCTGTCAGAACAGGATTTTAATGATTTTATAGATTATCAGGATTAGACTAGATACCTCTTTTCTTTGTATGGAAACATAATGTTTATAAGTCTCTGAAGATTAAAATTCCATGATTTAATAAATTACTAAAGACAGAATCCATTCTTTATTTAATCGTGGAAATCCTTTAATCCCCGTAATCATGTTCAGACTATGTGGTTCTAAAAAATTATTACTTTTTTTAAATTTTATACATAATAAGACATAATAAACCTATAAAGAACCCATGCCGTAATATTTCAAGAAATTGGTGCTATTTCACCCCAATTAATTCCAATTTGAATAAAAAATGTCATTAATTTCGTTGACAGGTTTACGGGTATATATTGTTTTATACACTTGTTATGTAAAAATATTGTACTAGCTCTATTTTTACATAATTTAATGTAAAAAAGAAAATTATAACTTCCCTGCACCCAATTGCGGCGTGATAGTTTAACTCTTTGTTCATTAAACCGATTGAAGAGAAATATCGAGACAATTAAGAATTTATAGAGTTATGAGAGGCTTTTAGATGAAAGATATTCAAAAAACTTATTCAATGAAAGAAGCAGAGATCAAGAAAAAATGGTATGTTGTTGATGCAGATGGAAAAGTTCTCGGAAGACTTGCAACTGAAATTGCAACTATCCTCAGAGGAAAAAATAAACCTGAATTTACCCCGAATATGGACATGGGCGACAATATTATCGTTATAAATGCTGAGAAAATTGTTCTTACCGGTATGAAATCTACTGATAAAGACTATTTCAAGCACACACAGTATCCAGGCGGAGAAAGATTTACTAACATTAAGAAAGTAATGAAGGAAAAACCTGAATTTGTAATTATGCACGCGGTTAAAGGAATGCTTCCTAAAAGCAGACTTGCAAGACAGCAGATGACTAATCTTAAGATTTATGCCGGCAGCAAGCATCCTCATGAAGCACAAGTACCTGAAATTATCAATCTATAGTATATAGGATTTAAAGGAGAAGTTAAATGGCAGAAAAGATTTACGCTACAGGAAGAAGAAAGACCTCAGTTGCAAGGGTATGGCTTAAGCCCGGAACTGGTCAGATAATAATCAATAAAAAACCTATAGGTGATTACTTCAGAAGAATGACCCTTGGACTTATTGTAAGACAGCCTCTGGAGCATGTAGGACAGCTTGAGAACTATGATGTAATGGCGAATGTTTGCGGCGGCGGCTGGTCAGGTCAGGCTGGAGCTGTTAAAATGGGTATCGCAAGATGTCTGGTTCAAACAGATGAAAAACTCAAAAAACCTCTTAGAGAAGCCGGATTTATAACCCGTGATGCTAGAAAAGTTGAAAGAAAGAAACCGGGTCAGAAAAAGGCGAGAAAGAAATTTCAGTTCTCAAAACGATAATATTTATTTTACAATATATACAAAAAAAGGATGCTATATGCATCCTTTTTTTTTGTTTTTTTAAATGATAAGGATATCCGGGATCGATAAAATATGTCACCCTGAGCCTGTCGAAGGGCGACAATTACTATAAGTCTATGCTTCGACGAGCTCAGCATGACATACCCGCTCAGCCCGTTTGAACAATCTCAAACAGTTAAATCTATTAGTTAAAAGGGCTAGTTATGCCGGACATAATAAAACTTCTCTTCAAAGACAACTATGTTCAGATGGATCTGGACAACAGTGAAAAGCTGAAAATCTCCTACGATGCATACACCATGTATAAAATTTCAAGCGGTATAACACTCTCCACAGAATGCTACATTGAACTTTATGAAGAATCAAAAAAATTTGAGTGCATGGAGAAGGCCTTCAACCAGCTTGCGGTGCGTGGGCGATCTGTAGATGAACTCCGCCAGTATTTAAAAAAGAAAAATTTCTCTGAAAAGCATATTGAAGAGACTCTCGATTACATGAAACAGAAGGGCTATCTGAACGATTTCGACTTCTCAATGTCATTTGTTAAAGGGAAGATGAAATCCGGAAAGTCCGGTAAAGATATAATTGTCCGCGACCTATATAGAAAGGGTATTGGTAGAAAAATTATAGATAAAGTAATTAAAGAATCTGGAGCGGATATTCCCGATGAAGATACACTCTACGAACTTGCCATGAAAAAGTATAAATCTGTAAAAGATAAAGAAAATAGTTTTATGAAGGTTTCTAATTTTCTCAGAGGGAGAGGTTTTGATTACGAATCAATCAATCGTATTTTACGCAGAATAAAAAATGATTACGAGGAGTAATCATTTTTTCGGAGGTAGAGGAACAAGCAGAGATACACTGTCTCTATATTTGATATATTCTTCTCCGAAATCTTTCATCAGCCTTTTCTCTTCAGATTTTTTTAAATAAACAACTATAACCGGAAACAGAAAAATAACAAAAATAAGTGATGGATACGAATTAAATATTATCGCCAGAGACATATACATTGAATATGCACCGAAAACCATCGGATTTCTTGTGTAACGGTAGGGCCCTCTGGTAACAAGAATTTTTGTCTTCGGACTGACTTCAATTCCAAATCCTTCAGTTGGCCCACCCTTTCCTATAGAAACAAGTGCAGCATTTGACCATATCATAAACACAACACCTGGTATACAAATAACCATTGATAAAATCGCACTTATTCTATTATCCTCAAAAATATAAAATGGAAAAAATTGCCAGGTAAAATATGAAACAGAAAAAATCATTCCAGGAATAAACACCATAAAAAATGCACCCCCCAGAATATAACCCTTAATATACCGGAACAATTCTTTTCTATTCATATTCTACTCTCTACAATAATAAATTTTTACTTCTGCAGAAATCTGATAATTTCTTCAATGTCAGGAATCTCAGACTTTTCATAAACTTTCGCAAAAATAATTTTTCCTTTTTCATCTATGACAAAATTCGCCCGTCCCGATATTCCCGCCTTGTCGATAAAAACACCGAACTTTGATGCAACATCTCCATGCGGCCAGAAGTCGGCAAGCATATCAAGCTTTTCCACCCCGATATATTCTCCCCACTCAAGCTTACAGGGTTGAGCATCAACACTTAGTCCAAGAGGAACTGTATTGAGCTTTTTCAGAAGATCAAATTTTATCTCTAATGACTTCATCTGTATTTCACAAACAGATGTCCATGCGAGCGGATGAAATGAAACGATTACTTTTTTACCCAGAAGTTCTTTTGAGCTTATCTCTTCACCATGCTGATTTTTTAATTTAAAATCAGGCGCTGTATCTCCGGCTTTTAATGCTGTCTGATCCATACTATTCTCCATTTGTTTGATTGTTTTTGATATATACAATATAGCTAATCCTAAAAGGAAAAATAAAAAAATAATTATTCCACAGTAAATGACGAGCTTTTAACCGGTATATCATCTCTGTATATTTTTATAATATGTCTTCCTCTCTCGGGATTAATTGTTTTTTCCAAAGGACGTTTCAGAGGAAGTGGTCTCTGCTCATCTATCGAATATGAATAGCTACCTGATCCTGAGTTATTGACATATATTTTTATTGGAATCTGCTGATCCTTTGAAGGGAGGAGAGGATCTATCACAAAAGATTCGTTATTTACAGGTGAAATTATTTCAGGTTCGTCGCTTTTAATGAAATAACTATTGTAGTTGTATCCTCCAGCGCATAAAGTGCAGACTGCGGGGATTTTCTCGTCTGGCGGAACAGGTTCCATGAAACTCTGACATCCATTACCGGCAATGAGTCCCGTCACTTTACAGAATTTTATCATTCTGATACTCTCAGGATATACAAAAGAGGACTTTTCTCTACCCGTTACCATTCGTATCACCTGGTGAAAGATTCTCCCGGCACCCCATCCCCCCGTGATACTGTTCATCTCTTTACCGGAAAAGTTTCCAACCCATACTCCAACGACATACTTATCGGTATAACCGACAGTCCATGCATCCCTGAAGTCCTTTGATGTTCCGGTTTTTGATGCTACATCAAATGGAAAATCTAAAAAATTTCTTTTACCGAAGGCCCTTCTCCTTGCATTGCCATCGGAGAGAATATGTGTTAGCCTATATGCTGTTTCTTCAGTAAAGAGAACCGTTTCTTTACCAAGTATTATATCACCATTGCTGTCATTCCCGATATAAAGAGGAAGCTCTTTCCCTCCGCAGGCAATTCCTGAATAAGCCCTGCACAGCTGAAGAAGCGATGCTCCTCCTGTGCCAAGAGCAATACCCGGACCGTAGTATGAAGGCTCCTTATCCATATGAGAAAATCCGGCCTTTTTCAGAAATCTATAAAAATCATTCACTCCGATTTTATTCACCATTAAGACAGCTGGTATATTTCTTGAGCAGGCAAGTGCCTCTCTAACAGTTATAGGCCCCCAGTATTTAAGATCGTTATTCTTTGGACTGTATGTTTCATTGTCATTCACTCCAAGCGCAAGAGGTGTATCATTTATAATTGAATATGGCCGATAACCCAGATTATCCATGGCATAACCGTAGATAAACGGTTTGAGACTGCTCCCTGCCTGCCGGATTGCAATGCATCCGTTTATCTGTCCCGTTGATTCACTGTGAAAATTTTCAGATCCCACCATTGCAATAAGTTCTATCCTATCCTCCCCTTTTTCCGGAAGTTTCAGAACTACAACTGAGCAATTGTCCGCTTCATAGGGAGACAAAAATTTTCGTTCTGCGTTAATTATATTTTTTATTTCGTTATTAAAGTTTCCCGATAATCTTGTATGAATATCTCCACCTGCATCTTTTTTCAACTCTCTAATAAATTCCTCAAAATGGAGAGTTCCCGATTTTTTGTCTGTATATGAATATCCCCCTTTGCGGAAAATATTATCTTCAATTCCCGGGATATCACCTGTATCAGTTTTCCAGGCATGGGCCATCAGAGAGTGGTATCTCCTCCGGAAGTTCTCCTTCGATGCCTGATTCTCTCTTATAAGAACAATAAGGGATGCTCCCTCCTCCCTGGATATAAAGCGTATGTCGCGTCCGAATATTCTGCTTGAGGCTGCAGGGAGACCGTTCTGGTTGAACTTCATTGGAACCCTGTTAATGTATGACTCAAGTATTTCTTTTTTGGAGTAGTGAATCTCAAGCCTGAAAGCCAGAACTATTTCAACCGCTTTTTTTAGAAAAGGATTCTCGGGAAGTATATCAGCATATCCTATGCGGACAAGCTGCTGCGTAATAGTAGATCCTCCTGAAACAATCTTTCGTGCAGCCAAATTCTGTATGAAAGCCCTCCCCATTGCAATAAGATCAAATCCCGGATGAAAATAAAAGCGCCTATCTTCCGTAATGACAACTCCCTCTTTAATAAATTCAGGAAAATCGGAAAACTTAAGCCAGAGTTCATATCCTCCGCTTTCAGCCGAACTGAACTCCCGGAGCATTACACCCTCTCTGGAGAATACCCTTAGCGACTCACCTCCCTTGACTCTGTATGAAGAAACTGGCCATAACAAAAAACCAAAAACAATAGTAAGGAAAATTAAAACCGTTAACCTCGACTTATGTTTTACCTGTTCTTTAATAAAATCGAAAATTCTGATATTCATCTATTACCATAATATGAAGAGGATGTTTAAGTTTGCCACTCTCTCTGCTGTGTTTTGCAGAGAGAGTGGTGATGATAGGCAGTGTTACAAATTGCTAATTTACAATCATTATCCTGTTGCCGGTTCTTCCGAAGACTTCCGGTTCATACATCAGTTTTGTTGTTGCAGATGGAGTTCCGGCTTTACCCTTAGTTATAGGTCTTATGAGATATGTATACTCATGCATTCCGGGATAGAGATAACTCTCTGTTATGACTACCATGTCGTCCCTGTATTCAATCACAGGAGTGGAATAGCTCCACCAGTAATCTTCATACTCATTACCGCCGTTCCCCTTAGTTGTATATTTGTCAAGAGACTGCTTTTCAGTTGCAAAACCTGTATTCATGATCTCAACTGTTGAAGGCAGAGGATCAACTATCACTGCATTGTAATATGGTTTTGGATTAACTATAATTACCTTGCATAAATAAACCTCTCCTCTCTTCAGATTATTTTTAATTTCTGTGCCATGGGGATTTTTAGCATCAGCCTTTGACAGATCGTATATTGTTCTTCTTATCTCCATTCCCTCATCTCTTGCAGAAGTCTCAACCAGTGCAGGATAATACTGCAGTGTTGCAGTATAATAAAGTCTGTTCCCTCCCTCTTTCTTAAAGATAAGAGGATGATTCACTCCGCTCTTACCCAATGCATAGAGGTTATCAAAACCTGTTCCCGCAGTGAATAATGAAAGAGAATCCGGTTTAAAGGTATGACTGAAAACCTCTTTAGAGTTTATCAGAATCTTTCCGGTCATATCACCGCTTCCTTTCCCTTTCTCATATTTTTCATGGTACTCATCAAGGGCAAGCGCGAGAAATGCAATTCCATGAGTATCACTCCAGTAGGAATTTTCCCTGCTGTCGAGAATATGCTTCACCATATTCGCTATCAGAGGATTATCTTTATCGAGCCTCATAAATGTTGTAAGAATAAGCGCCAGAGTTGATCCCTCGGAGTAAAAAGCTCTTCTGTATGCCCCTTCACCAAGATCCTTAAACATAATCTTACGTGTGGTGATTTCCATACTGTTTTTGAAAGTCTCCATGATCGATTTCAGATCGCTGTCATCGTTATATTTTTTTACACCTCTCTGTATTGCAAGTGACAGTGCAAGAAATCCGTTTCCTCTGAGTGAAAGCTGTTTCCTCTTTTCCAGAAGCAGTTTTGATATCGACTGATCCTTATCTCCTGAAATTGCAAAGGTATAATTTATGAAAGATAAAGATTCCAGAATAAAACTGTACCCGTCTCTTGGAGGCTCTTTCATATATTTTTTCAGAAATGAAACTGCTTCGTCGATTATATCATTGTCGACCTTGTATCCTTTAGATTTTGCAGTACTGAGAACAAAAACAATATATGAAGTAAGATATGGATCACTAATCTCACCCTGCCGCAGCTGCCGGTCTTTCCACAATCTGAAGCCTCCGTCAGAATTTCTGAAGTCACTTATTTCTTTCAGAAAAATCTTTTCGATATTTTCAAAATCATAACTCTTCTCATCCGGCGGCACAAATGAAAATTCTTTAAGAAGTTTTCCCGAAGAGACCATAAGTAAAAATGCTGAAGCTCTCTGCTCAAGACAGAAGTATGGATTACTTTTATAGAATGAAAATCCTCTATTTATTCCAACAAGTGCAGTTGAAGTAAGGTTTACATTTAATCCGCCGAATTCCGGAAAAATATTTTTTTCATCCGGGAACTTTATCATTTCAGAAACAGTGTTGTCGGTGAATCCGGAAATAGTAAAAGCCTCTTCAACCTGATATTCCTTAACAGGGAACTCATAAAGAAGTCTGTCTTTTACTTCACCCTCGGCGAAACCGGACTTAACAAATTTAGCCATATTAACAGGTTCAACTGTTAGATATCCCTTAACGTTGATGACCTTGTTCACTCCGGTATTACCGCTTCTGATTTCAGCGGCAAATTTTTTATATAATTCCGCGTATTTTTTATTATTCAGAGTTACCGGAAACAGAATTTCGCGTGCTTCACCCGGTTTGATTCTAACAACATCGGCAGTCTTTGCAGTGCTAAGCATATCCGATTCAATGGATACTTTGAACTCCGCTTCAATGCCGGTCTGGTTGATAACGGTTCCGCCTATCATCAGACTGTCCCCGGCTCTAATAAACCTCGGAACACTCTTCTGAATTACCATGGCCTTCCGGACCTTGAACTCTTTTTTAAACTCGCTGAATTTTCCATTTACAGCAGCAAGCGCCATTATCCTGAATGTCGTAAGGTTATCAGGAAGCTTGAACTCAACCTCTGCGTATCCATTACTGTCGGCTATAACTTTAGGATTCCAGTAAGCGGTGTACTTTATATTCGTTCTTGTCCCATCTTCACTGTTAAGACCGAAACCTCCACCGCCGGGCATCTCTCCTTCAACGGCAGATCCGTAGCTGTCCTCATCGCCGCTTCCTCCCGGACTTCCACCTTTGAGAGCATATTTATACTGTTTAATAATCATATTCATATTATGAAATATTCTGACACCGAGAGGCCAGCCGCTGTAGAATTTTTCCAGAGGATTACTATATGAATAATTAATCAGATCAAGAACTCCCCGGTCTGCAACAGCAATGGCAACCTCGGCTCCCGGCTCTGTCTTTACTCTAAGTTTCATCTGTTCACCGGGTTTAAAATTCTCTTTATCCGGAGATACATCCAGTTTTGCCTTCTTAAGCAAATTGCTGATATTGATCTGAACCATTCCGGTTTTAAACTTCGGAGCTCCAAGATCATTATCCTCAAAGGTTTTTTTCATCTCTGACGAAGCGTTCGGATCAACCTTAATTCTGGGACGGATCAGCATTACGCTAAGGTATACATTCGGAGTGTATTCTTCTTTAATAGGTATTTCCACGGGCGTTCCGTTCCCTTCAAGGGTAACAGTTTTACGCCAGTAAACAGTTTCTCTCTCAAGTGAAATTATTGCCTGACATTTTTTAAATGGGGACTGAATAAGAACCTTAGCTGTCTCTCCCGGTTTATAATTGTGCTTATCCGGAATCAGTTTCACGGAATCATCATCATTGAAGTTCCATGAGCTGAAGTCCCCTCCATATGCATAGAATCCTGAACGTGAAAAAGTCATTCCTCCGGCTTCCTGCACAGTTATTGTATAATTTCCTGCAGATGAGGGTTTGTATTTAATTGTTAAAGGCTCACTTGAAAGAGTAACACCTTCATTATATACTGTTTCTTTAACAAGAGTATTTCTTGTCTGAAGGCTTCCTTCCGGTCCCTTCGTTTTAACAGACTTCCATATATTCTTTATAATTCTTACATTACATTTTCTATCAGAAGTTTTTTCTCCCTGATTCGATACGGCCACAAGATTAATAGAGAACTCATTTTTAAAACTCTGGTATGAGTTATTAACTCTGATTCCAATAAGAAAAATCCCAGGATAAACGGTAAAGTTCCCTGTATTTGTTACCGATTTCGCATCGACATCTTTCACAGTTGCTTCAATACTTATGTCATAAGGATTGCTCATCAGGTATTCTGATTCCGGCTTATTTATTTTTTCTATAGTTGTAAGAGGTTTTAAAGCCACATTCAGTACGGATTTACCCCCAGCTGTCAATTTCCCCTGACCTCCTGAATACGCACCCGTTCCGGAAGTACTTGAACTATCATCCACCCAGTAAGAATTATCTCCAAATGTGTATCCGCTGAATCTGTCAAACGAAATGTACTTCACCGATCTTGAGAGACTCCATTTTATCGGGGCATTACCCATCGGTGCGCCGAAGAGATATCTGCCGTCAATTGTAAGGGAGAGAGTTTCACCGACCTTTGCATCACGCAGACCATCAATATCTACACTGAAAGCTACAGGACGGAATTCCTCAACCTGAAATGTATCAGTTATTTCAAATTTTGTTTTTGATAGTTTAATTTCAGATATATTAACCTGGTAGTGGCCAAGCGGCGCGTCGGAGGGAATTTTCCAGCTTCCCCATACTCCGCCATTCTCCGTGGTTGTTATAGTTTCCTTGAATACATTTTCACCGGAGGAATTATTAACAGAAAGCACAACACTGTATTTACTTAAAGCCTGAAGTTTCCCATTATATCGCTCTGTAAGTACACCCTTAAAGAAAACTTCATCGCCCGGTCTGTAGAGTTTTCTGTCAAAAATAATTTCCCCTGAAATCATTTTTTCACAAGCTTTTCCGCTGTAGTTTCCAAGCCCGTACATTGAGAGATCATTATCAACCGTTGTCAGATATGTTTTATCTCCATTGCTGTCCGAAGCAAGGAATATTGCTTTGTTATAAATTCCCGGATTCTTTTTGCTGACTGCGCAATATCCGGTTGCATCTGTTGTTCCGCTTCCGAGTTCACTTGATGTGTCAAACACTGTAAGCTTAATACCCTTTCTTACTGCGCCGTCCGAAAGGTTGGTAACCCATGCGTGAATAGTAAAGTAATCCTCCTTTACTGCCACTGCAAGATTAGTAGCCTGAATCACAAGGCTCGATTCTGATTCTTTGTTTTTGTTCTCATAAGTATCGTAAACCATTTCCTTAAACTTCAGGGCAACCCAGCCGTATTTCCCCCCCTGAAGATATTTAGAAACATCAAACCCGAGCCTTCCGGACTGATTTTTCTGAAGACCGGTTTTCCACTCGGTAAAATTCAGGTTAATATGATCTGCAATTCTATAATCATATTTACCGGAGAGTTTATCCTGAATCTGTTTAATCGAAAAATTTCCTGTACCGACATCGAATCTCGGCATATTAGTAATCTCAACCGGAAGTTTTCTCCCGGCTTCTGACTCAAGAAGATTTAAATCGGATTCTATAAAATAACCGGGGTAATAGTCCGGAATAGTCACCTCAAAAGATTGAGTTTTACCGGAATTGTTTCCATAAATATCACTCATGGGATTAACTTTTATTTTATATGTAACACCCGCTTTAATTTTCCACTCGGCTAATCCTATGTTAGTTCTATTTCCCGAAGCCTTTTCCCGCAGTTCTGCATAAGGTGAGAAACTGATTGCGTTAACAGCAGTATTCATATCAACAGAGTTTGTAAAATGAAAGCCTGTATTCCATAACTCCTGGTAGTATCCCGCGGCTTCATCAAATGATACTTCAAGAGGACCATGAGTTTTATAATCAAATGTCATTGGCTGGACAAGTTTTGATTCGTTTTTCTCTGACCTTAAACCGTGTTTGATTTCAAGAAAAACCTCTCCATTCCTGTCAAAGGTTCCCTGCGGTTTAACGATAATAGTTTTTGATATACCGGAAGATACCTTATCTTCTGAAGTTCCTCCTTCTTCATACTCTTCGTAGTAATAATTATAGTTCCTCGCTGCTGCAGTCAGAGTATAGGGAATAATCCTTTTCCCTGATTTAATTGTAATGTATTTATAAAGTTCATCCTTTTTTACCGGATAATCAAAAGATAAAGTCAGGCTCTGATCGTAATCTATTGTGTTTCCTTTGTAGGGGAAACATCTTACTCCCAGTTCCGCAACCTCAACGGCGAATTTAAATATATAATCTTTTTTAAGAGATTTGTCATTTAGAGATTTAAGACCTGCAGGAATTTTAACTGTATACTCTGTATCTGCAGACCAGCCCTCTTCCGGAATAAATGCACAGATTCTGCTGCCGTACCATCTGAATTTCCCCTTTGCTGCGGGAGAAATCGTGAACACTCCTTTTGTCTCTTCATCCAGTGCTGCAAGTGGAATCAGTGGATGATTGAAAACGACGTATATCTCTTTTCTCCCCTCAAGCGAAAGGATTTTACCCGTGGGAGTTGCCTGTATCACAGACAGAACAGAATCATCATAAGTCGGAGGTTCACTATATTTGCTATCTTCAAGTTTAACCTCAGGATTACTCTTTTTAGAATCCCCGAATTCACAAGACATCGAAAAAAGCAGAACAGCCATAATCAGAGGAATAATTTTCCAGGCACGAAAATGATTAATGAATTTGTCTTTTAACATCATAATATAGACCTCTTAATCGGGAGATTTAGTAGTATATGGTTTGAATTGAAAATGTTCAATTTAAAAAACAATGAACAGGGGATATATACAAATTGAATTAATATCAAGCGTTTTTATAGCGCATATGAATAATTTGTTATTTTAGAAGGAAACAACTAATAGGGAAATTTAAAGGAATACAAAGCTGGTAACGAATTATTATTGAAGGTATACATCCTAACGGTCATTTCGTCTGGAGCGAAAGCGGAATGATGATAATCTAAAGATGAAACGATTAAGCCGGTTCTAGCCCTTATACCCTTCATCTGCGGGAAGATTTTTTCCTTTACTTGCAGACACTGCAAGTTCATCACATCTTTCATTGTAGGAGTGACCAGCATGTCCCTTTACCCAGACAAATGTAAATTTTAAAGGTTCAAGCAGATCGAGGAGTTCGCTCCAGAGGTCGGGATTGACCGCCGGTTTTTTGTCAGATTTGATCCAGTTATTCTTTCTCCAGCTTTTGGCCCAACCTTTTGTTATGCCGTTTACAACATAGCTGGAATCGGTGAAAATTCTCACAGGAATATCTTTATATTCAAGATTCTGTAATGCAACGATTACACCCATAAGTTCCATGCGGTTGTTGGTTGTAAGACGGAATCCGCCGGATAGTTCTTTTTTCTGATCACCGTAAATCTGAACTACACCGTATCCACCCGGGCCTGGATTGCCGGAACAGCCGCCGTCAGAGTAGATCGAAACCTCACCGGATTGCGGCATAGTACTCTCGGACTCGATGCTCTTTGTTGTGTTTGATGCAGATGCAGATTTACCGTAGACAGGACTTTTCATCCACTCTTCGGCTTCTTTGATCGAAGGGAAACCTTTGTATACTGCGCCTGGAAATCCCTCAATCTGAGCCTGTGCTGCCGGCCAGTTGTTGTATATTCCAGGCTTCCGCCCCTTTGCCACTGCGTAAACTTTCTTCGGGGGCATTAGACTATTTATTACTCAATGCGGAATCTATAAGTTTATCTTTACCAGCCCACATGCCATTAAGCCAATCTAAAAATTCTTTCTGAAACTTTGCATCTTCAAGATCAGCTTTTGAAAATGTTTCAGGTATTGTGAGTGTCTCAACAAATACATCGATCTTTCGCACCTTTCCGCATAGAAAATCCCACATCGATCTTACACCATCGGGATATATAATTGTAATATTCAGAAGTTTATGAAATCTGTCACCCATGGCGGAAATTGTAAAAGAGAGACCGCCAGCCTTCGGCTTTAACAGATGCCGGTATGGAGGCTTCTGTTTGTCATGTTTCTCCTTTGTAAATCTTGTACCTTCAGGAAAAGTCATAACGGTAACATAATCTGTTTTAAATTTTTCGCATGCCTTACGGGTAATCTCTATATCTTTTCCTTTGAGTTTAGGGTTCTTTTCAATATCCTCTTTTTTAAAACGTTTCATGAATGGAAAATCAAGAGCCCACCATGCAAGCCCCATAATCGGAACCCATATAAGCTCCTTCTTTAAGAAGAATTTAATATATGGAATTCTGCCGTAAAGAACCTTCTGTATTACAAGAATATCGACCCATGACTGGTGATTTGATATTACAAGGTACCAGTCATTTTTTTTGAGTGCTTCAACTCCGGTTACGGTCCATTCTGTAGGGTAGAAAACTTCTACAAAATATGAATTAATTCCAACCCAGTTATTGGCCACTCTTACTAAAACCTTTCCTGTAATTTTACGCCACCATGGTATCGGTATTATAAATTTTATAAAGGCAAGTGGAAAAAGCACTACCGCGCAGCTAATGATATTCACAATAAGAATAAGTAAAACAGTACATCCGATAAGTTGAGATCCTATTCTTTTTAACATTTCATTTCTCTCTTTTATTTTTATATCCGGACATGATAGTTTAATTATTATAAGCATAATCTCACTATCATGGTTGCAAAAAAACACTTTTTAAAAATGTTTTTGTATTTTTATTATACCGTCTATAATTGAATATTTCCAGTTTTATGTCAAATATTATACACAACTAAGAATTTGCTTTTACAATTTCATTCCTGTTCCCGGAGTCAATGATCCCGGATTAGCCCCTCAACCCCCTGTCCCCCAGAGGGGGCACGAAAGAGGTAATCATTAGTGAATTTATGAATCACAAAAAGAATATGATAGATACAGTGATGAATTCCTGATGAGTATTGGAATCGATACATTGCGGATTAAAGATGAAGAGGTTTTAAATAATATTGGAATTGTAAAAGAAATGATAAGAATAAAACTAACAGCGATATAACTGATATACTCGGTGCCCCCTTTGGGGGATAGGGGGCAGATGGGTTTACTCTTCACCACCGGATTCACTTAAAGTAAATCTCTGCTTAAATAATATAGCCTGCAGATATTAATTGTATCATATTCAACTTTTCCATTCAGCTCGTCAAAAACCGGTTTCAGTTTTTCAGAACCGACACGGTCAAATGCATCTAATATTAATGATAAATATTTTTCATCAGATGGAACCAGTGATGTAAGGAGATCTTTACGTATAGGGCCTACCTCCTGAATATACCTGAAAAGATTATCTATAACCGTTCTCTGCTGTATCTCATCTTTTTCAGCTATTTCAATAATTGATATACCTGAATTATAAAGCTCACCGATTTCAATATGACGTGGAGTTTTAAGATAAACTTTTGCTTTATTAACTTCAGAGCTTTTTGCTATACCATGTTCGCTGCAGTACCCGGTGATTATTGAAAGCAGAATCTCTCCATACTTCTCTATTTTATGCGCGCCGATTCCATGTATATTAAGAAGGGATTCATGGTTACGGGGATAGAGGGATGCAATCTCAAAAAGTGTTTTATCGGAAAAGACAACATATGGAGGTACATTCTCCGATGCGGCAAGCTCCTTTCTTTTTTCACGAAGAAGTTCAAATAGCACGCTGTCATATTCCTTATTGTGCGAATCTGTAATGTTTCTTTTTCTATCCTCGTGCATACTTCCCATGACAGCTTCGGCACCTTTCATCACATTGTAGGCTTTTTCTGTAAGTTTTAAAACTCCTGGAATTTCCGGATCACTTAAAACCAGTCTCTGCTTCATAAACTGCCGTGCAAGTTTCATCCAGAGCTCTTTCGAATAGTTTTTCCCTATCCCGTATGTTGATAAAGACTGGTGATTGAAATCTATCACTTTTTTAGATTTTGATCCTCGAAGAATATCTATAATGTGCCCGGCTCCGAATCTCTCCCCGGTACGCTTAGCGCAGGAGAGAAACATCTGTGCAGGAACTGTAATATCATCGCTATGCACTTCGGGGGAGATACAGTTGTCGCACATTCCACAGAATGTTTCGGTGTACTCCTCTCCGAAATAATTGATTAAAGGAATTCTTCTGCAGCCCGCTGTATCGGCATAATCTACAAGTGCGTTCAGCTGTGCTGTTGCTGCTTTTTTTTCATCATCGCTCTTCTGGTCCAGGAAAAATCTTATTTTATGGATGTCCGAGAAGCTGTAGAGAAGAAGACAGGTTGAATCAACCCCGTCACGTCCGGCGCGCCCGGTCTCCTGGTAGTATGCCTCTATACTTTTAGGAAGATCAAAATGTATTACATAGCGCACATTAGTTTTGTGAATCCCCATTCCGAACGCAATAGTGGCAACCATAATCTGAACTTCATCTTTAAGAAAAAGTTCCTGATTCTCCTGCCGCTCCTCATCGGATAACCCGGCATGGTATGGTCTCACAGAGTAACCCTGTTTTTTAAGTTTGAGATAAAGACGGTCGACACTATCCCTGGAAAAGCAGTAGATTATCCCTGACTCATTTTTAAAATCTTCAAGAAACTCCAGCGTCTGTTCAAGGGGATTATCCTTTGGTATAATCTTATAAAAGAGATTCCCCCTGTTGAAACTGGCAATGAAGTCATTAGTTTCGTTAAGTTCAAGATTTCTCCTTATGTCGGCGCGCACCCTCGCTGTAGCAGTTGCAGTAAGAGCTACACACACAGCCTTCGGGAACCTTTTCCGGACATTGGCTATCTTCCTGTATTCCGGACGGAAATCGTGACCCCACTCCGAAATGCAATGAGCTTCGTCAATTGCAAAACATTCAACATTCACCGATTCAAGAAACTCCAGAATATCATTTTTAAGAAGAGTCTCAGGTGCAACATAGAGAAGCTTAACCTTTCCCTTACGGATCTGACTTATGTTTTCATTATACTCCTGTCTGGATATTGAACTGTTCAGAAGTACTGCATCAACTCCTGCCTGAGTCATCTGATCAACCTGATCCTTCATCAGAGATATAAGAGGAGAAACTACCACCGTAAGCCCGTCAAAAATAAGTGCAGGAAGCTGATAGCAGAGAGATTTTCCACCCCCTGTGGGCATTACCACAAGCGCATCCTTTTTACTTAAAATAGATGAGATAATCTCCTTCTGCAGATTACGGAACTCATCGTACCCGAATATATTTTTTAGAATTTCTCTCTCTTTATCCATTACGTTCTCTACTGCTCTATTTATTGTATTTATAACTTATAGAAACATTTCCATTTCTATATATACATACGTTCCAACTTCTCAAAAAATAAAAAATTTTTACTTATTACTGAAAATTCTCAACTCATCTTTAAAAATAAATATGCCAATTAAGGTAACTGTTCATAAACCAGAGGTAATTTGGCCACCAGTTTTTGAATTGTTACTAATTAATTACAACTCAGGTTTAATTATCATATTTATTGGTCAAACTAAAAGACTTAATTAAATGCAAAAAAAATCCTGAATTTATTTTTTTTGCATCTTTTTCTCATAAAACCTGTTATAAAGAAAAATGTTTTAAATAAATGTTTCATGTATCTACTCAAAAACAGCGGTTGAATGTATTCCCCCGAACCTGTGGCGCCGGGGGAGAATAAGTGCCTCCGGTATTTGAGCTGTTACAGTTTCATCATCTGCAGATCAAAATACAAAAAGCGAGGTCTTCATGCTTAGTTTTCTTCCAGGAATAGTAAAAGGTATTTCGAGTATAATTTTATTTTCGGTAAACACGGTCTTCTGGGTTTCTCTTCTGCTGATAGTATCCGCTCTCCGGATAATTATACCTTTGAAATTCTGGTACAGGCTCACTTCTAAAATTTCAATTTTTATTGCAAACAGCTGGATAACTTTAAACAACATTGTAATCGCATTATTTCAGAAAATTGATTGGGATGTAAAATTTTCCGAAGAAGTTAAAATGAATGACTGGTATCTTGTTCTGTCAAATCATCAAACCTGGATAGATATTGTCGTTTTACAGAAAGTCCTTCTTCATAAAATCCCATTTTTAAAATTTTTCCTGAAGAAGGAACTGATATGGGTCCCCGTTCTCGGCCCGGCATGGTGGAGTCTTGAATTCCCTTTTATGAAACGTTATTCTAAAGAGTTTCTCGCAAAAAATCCACACCTGAAAGGTAAGGATATTGAATCCACAAGAAAAGCATGTGAAAAATATAAAACAATGCCTATATCCATTATGAACTTTATGGAAGGGACCAGATTCACCGAAGATAAAAGTTTAAAACAGCAATCTCCATATAAAAATTTATTGAAGCCGAAGGCCGGCGGCATCTCCCTTGTAATGAACAGCATGGGGGACCTTTTACAAAAAATTGCCGATGTGACAATTTACTATCCTGAGGGACCAAAAACATTCTGGCAATTCCTCTGCGGAGCAACAACAAAGATAATAGTAAGGATAGATATAATTCCGATTACAGATGAAATCAGAGGAGATTACGTCAATGATCCGGAGTTCAGTAAAAAATTTCAGAACTGGCTCAATGACTACTGGGGGAAGAAAGACAGGTTTCTGACGGAGCTGAAAAAGGGCTAAAACATCTCAGTCTTCGATTCAGCTAAGCCGGCGTAATTCTACGAGGGTTGAGCTGAATCGAAAATTTGCGTATTTATCGCCACTCGGTTATCCCACGGGTTATCTCTTTACCGGATTCTTTTCCAACAAGTTTATGAATAAGTCTCCCGCTCTCTTTATCAATTTCTCCCAGAGAGATAACGGTCTCCCCGTAACGGGCTTCACCCTTGAAGTTCAAAATGATATCTTTAAGTTCTCTACCTTCATTCATATCCTCTCCGGCTTCAAGTATCCAGGATGAATATATAGAATTATTAACATGATTGTTCATATCAAGATCGCTTCTTCTCACAACAAATTCTTTTTTATATTGAGGCTCTGATATTTCCGGGATAGGAGAGAAGTTATCCAGAAGAGCTCTTTCGGGATTTATTGGATAACCCGGCAATAACTCGGAGGGGCTAACGGGTTCTTTTTTTATATAATTTATAAGCATCCATGAACTGGTTGCCTGCATCAATATAATACCATTTTCGTCTTTTATAACAAATTCACGCACTGCAAAATTTCCGCTTTCTCCGGACCTCCATGTCGTAATTGTAAATTTATCAAAAAGCTTCGGGAGTTTTGTTACTGATAACCTGTATCGGGATATAACCCATGCATAACCTTTTCTTAAAATATCTCCTCCGCCAAAACCAATTGATTGTGCATGTGCTCCTGTTACCCCCTGAAAGTAGCTGAACAACATCGGAATTTTTATATGCCCGCCAGGGCCGGCATCATAGAGAGTTACTGTAAATGGCATTGAATATTTATTGGTCATAAGAATATCCCCTGAATAAAATTATACTCTTCATTAGAAAGATGTAATAACAAATTTTTATTTTCTCATAACCAGAGGATGATTTAAACCCCCGACATTATTTTTTATTACATCAAATTCCGGGAGACTTTCAAAAAGTTGTGTAAGATTTTTAAATCCGTAAGCCCGCGGATCAAAGCTTGGATTTATTTTGCGCAAATTCGAACCCACATGAGAGATATGTGTTTCAGAACCTTCACTCTCTGACATCTCATATGCTTTATTAATCAGCTCAAGTTCAACAGAAGTTAACTGTGTTTTTTTGACTTTTGAATGAGCATTTTTTCCAGGTGTTTTTTCCTTTTCTGTATCAGGCATAATATTTTCACAATAAGTAAATATTTCGCAGGACTGCACAAATGCATTTGGTGTTTTCTTTTCGCCAATCCCCATTACAAATATTCCCTCTTCGCGAATCCTTTTTGCTAAACCGGTATAGTCGCTGTCACTTGAAACTATACAGAATCCATCGACAATTTTGTCATGAAGAATATCCATTGCGTCAATAATCAGAGATGTATCCGTGGAATTTTTCCCAGTGGTGTATGAGAATTTCTGTATCGGATTGAAAGAGAGATCGTTCAGCGTATCCTTCCACATATTCATGTGAGGATGAGTCCAGTCGCCATATATTCTACGGATTGTAACCTTTCCATATTTAGAAACCTCTTCAAGTATCGGCTTCATTAATTTTGCGCGAGCATTGTCTCCGTCTACTAATATTGCTATACGGTTTATTGTATTTTCCATGATGTTTTCCTCTTTCTGACTGATTATAGTTTAATCAAATATTATTTTCTTTAGAATATCAAGTTAATTATTATTTATTGTATTTTCAAATATAATTGACACCTTCTATCTTGTATATATATTATGTATACATAGGAGGATCTTTGATGATAAAAAAAATGATTACTCACGGAAATAGTTCCGCTCTTATAATAGATAAACCTATAATGGAACTGCTTCATATTGATAATGATACTCTGCTTGAGATATCCACCGATGGAAGTAATATTATAATATCACCTGTTCAGGATATTGATCGAATGAATAAATTAAATAAATCACTCGATAAAATAAACAAAAAACATCAGGCTACCCTTCAAAAGCTTGCAAAATGAAAACAGAAAAAATTGAATTTCTTACACTTGCTGAAGTAGTTGAAATTCATAAAAACCAGATAAAACTATATGGCGGGGATGGCGGAATCAGAGATTACAATCTGCTTAATTCTGCAATTTATATTCCACAGTCAACCTTCGAAGGACAATTTCTTTACGATGACTTATTTGATATGGCTTCTTCATATATTTATCACATCTGCCAGAACCATCCATTTGTTGATGGAAATAAAAGAGTGGCACTTGTCTGCGGGCTTATATTTCTTGATATTAATGGAATAGAGTTAGATGACCCATCGGGAATTTTGTATAAAATGATGATGAAAACTGCAAAGGGAATAAGCAGTAAAGAGGAGATATCGGGGATTTTAAGAAAGCTGTCTGTATGAAGTTAACCACCTGCGTAATTAAAAAATCCGTTTTTATCATTTTTTCAATATCAAAGCATCAAGTTTTTTGTTCAAATTATCAAATTTTATAATTAAATCATCACCCTTCGAGTCTCTATAAATAATTTTCCCATCTTTATCTATTAAAAACATATCCGGCACACTATGTATATTGTATTTTTTTAATAAGTCATTTTTTAGTTCATAGTTTTGTAATACCTGCGGCCAGACTAAACTTTCATCATTTATTTCTCTTAATACTAAATCTTCATTAGGATCAATGGGTACACCAATAATACTAAAATTATCGTACTTGCTAAATTTATTATATATTTCTTTTAAATATACATACTCCTCTTTCACAAACAGATGATTTGGCTGCCAGAAATGTAATATTACATATTTACCTTTGAGTTTATCTAAACAGATTTCATTATCATTTATATCTTTGACACAGAATTTCGGAGATGCCTGACCTACATTTAAAGTCTTAATATCATACAAATATTCTTTCGAGCTATTTGTATAGCCTTTGTCATCATTGATTTTTATCACTTTATTGAAGTATAAGGATGCGGTTTGTTTATCATTTACGTAATAATAATATTCACCTATTTCAAATAATAAAACAGTCTTTGCTTTAATTGAAGTGGTTTTTTTACTTAGGTCTTTTAATAATTCAACTCCCTCTGAAATTATTTTTTTGTCTCTAGTTCTATAAAATGGATTCAAAATAAAAAATCCCATTCTATACCAGACATCATCGTCATTTATTATTAAAGGCAATGCGTCCCTTACCTTTTCATAAGAATCCGTATTACTCCAACTCAAAAATGCTTTTATAACTGCATCAGTTGCAATTCCAGATGGCCGTTCTTTTAAATATATGCTAAAGAATTTTTCTCCATCCTCTTTTTCTTTTTCTTCGGAAAATTCAGATTTATCGTTTTCTATCATATAATAATATTGGGCTTCTCTTAATTCATATCCTGTAAAAATAATCTTTGTAACCGGTAAAGAGATGCTCCACTCTTTTGTAATCTTATTATTTGCTTTTCTGATAAGCTGCAGATGAATAATGTCTCCAATTTCCCCCTTAAAAATCTTTTTTATTTCATCAAGAGATTTAACCTTTGTGGAAACAAAAAGGTCATTATTCTTTTTTACTGCTGTTACAAAGTCACCTTCTTTCAAGGTTTTATCGCTTTTTGCCTTATCTGCTGAACTATTTTTTATTATTCTATTTATGACTACATAGCTATCATGCGTATGACTAAAACTGATTCCAATTCCATCGATTGAATTTTTAAATTCAGAATTGTTCTTTTTTGAATTACTATTACAGCAAATAAATATACATGCAAGTATTACTAATAGATATTTTTTCATAGTATTCCTTAATAAATCAGTCACAGAGGACGGATTAAATTTTAAGATATTTCATCTCACTTTCATTTATCCGATTCTTTTTGTAAAATGCAATAAAGATTTAATGATATATTATAAATAAACAATTCACATTGGTATGTAATTAATTACCTTGTATAAAAATCAGAAAGAATGAGCTGTTCTTAATATCATTAAATTAATTTTTTGTATAATTAAGATTCCATTAACAAACTAATAAAACAGTTGTAAAGAAAACCATAATCCTTATTTTCATTCACAACCAAGGACAAACTTTTTGAAAAAAATAAAACTCATACTAATATCAATCCACATAAAAAACTCGCCGCAGGCAATGCCCCTTGCTGCCGGATTACTGAAAGCACAGCTTTATTCAGAACCTGAAATAAGCGGCAAAGTCGATGTATCTATCATGGATTTCTACCTCGATAATACTGCTGAAATTATTGCCGATTCTATCTGTAATGACTCGCCCGATATGATCGGTTTCTCCACATATTTGTGGAACAGAGAATTGACAGAGATAATCTGCAGAATTATTAAAAGCAGATTCCCCGATATTATTCTTTTCGCAGGAGGAGCAGAGGCAACAGCTCTTCCGGAAAATCTTCTTAACAGCGCGCCATTTGACTTTGTCGTCAAAGGTGAAGGCGAACTTGTTCTGTCGAAAGTTATGAAAAGAATCGTAGATAATAAAGCCTACAACGATGTACCGGGTGTCTATCTGAAGAAAGATAAAAACGCTGCTGCTGAAAATCAATTGCCGGTAAGCGACCTCGACATGCTTCCCTCTCCCTTTTTAACAGGAGTTTTAGATGTAGAAAAATACTCCGGAGTCCTATGGGAACTCTCCCGGGGGTGTCCTTTTAAATGTAGTTTCTGTTTTGAATCACGAGGTGTTGCCGGTGTAAGACAATTCACACTGGATCGTCTGCAGAAGGAACTGGAACTCTTTGAATCAAAAAAAGTAAACCAGATCTTTGTTCTTGACCCGACTTTTAACCGTGACGTAAACCGGGCAAAAAAAATACTCCGTATGATTCTCAAAACTGCACCTCTGATTCACTTCACATTCGAAGTGAGGACAGAATATATAGATAATGAAATTGCTGAACTTTTCGCACAGATAAACTGCAGTCTGCAGATTGGACTTCAAAGCGCCCTTCCGGAGGTGCTCTCTAAAGTTAACAGAAAAATAGATCCTGATAAATATGCAGAAAAAATATCTCTCCTCAATGCAAACGGTGTAATTTTCGGACTTGATTTAATATATGGACTTCCCGGTGATACCCTTGAAGGATTTAAACAAAGCCTGAACTTTGCACTTAGACTTCAGCCGAATCATCTTGACATCTTCCCCCTTGCGGTTCTCCCCGGAACGGCTCTTTACGATGATGCTCACTCTTTCAATCTCAATTTTCTGGAGGAAGCACCATATACACTTATCTCCTCTTCCGGATTTTCAGAATCAGAAATGAAATACGCCGAGTCTTTAAAAAATTCATGTAATATTTTTTACAACTGTGGCGGAGCTGCAGGATGGATGTTTATGGTTCTTGAAACTCTGGATATTGAACCCTCTGAACTTCTTGAAAGTTTTATAAAGTTTACCTCTAACAAAAAAATAACAGATGAATCTTCAAGAGATACGATTACTGATTTACAGACTTCTTTTGTAAGGGAACTTTTTACAGAAAATGATATTCTGAACCTCTTCCCGGTTATGGACGACTTAATAAAGTTTCACGGTGCGCTGAATAATGCACTCTTTGCAGGCTCATACCACGGAGATACTAAAACCACTTTCAGCCAGGACACTATCTTTAAGCTTTCTAATGGAACAAATCTTCTCACTCTTAAATATAACTTTGATGAACTTATGACTGTTGGTGAATTTACACTGGAGGAGTTTCTGATAAACTATCGTCCTGAAAAGACTTATGTCATAATCTATAATTCCGGCGGCGAGGTTAAACCTCTCATTGTGGATAAACAAATTTTTAAACTTCTTCAGTCTTTTAATGGTAAAATCTCATTAAAAGAAATCCTGAAACAGAACTCATCTATCGATAAAACTGAGGCTCAGGAGTTTATTGAATATGCAATAGCTGAGAAAATGATTTACTCCATTTGATGATAATTTTCATACACTCGCCTTTTTTTAAACATTTTTTTTCTCCGTTTTGTCACACTCTCTTTGTTTTTATACTATAAGTATAAAAATCATTTAGAGGAATTAATATGAAAGCACTTGTTGTATACTTATCTCAAACAGGAAACACGAAGCGGATCGCAGAGGCTATTTTCGATGAAATTACCTGCGAAAAGGATCTAAAAAAAATTGAAGAAGTTACAAGCGTCAATGACTATGATCTTGTAGTTGCCGGATTTCCCGTATGGCAATTCGGCCCCGCTGAACCTGCAAAAAAATTTTTAGCTGAACACGCAAAGGGAAAAAACATCGCACTTTTTGTAACCCACGCAATGGATCCGGAATCTTCTGATTCAGTATCCAGCGAAATGCTAAGGGGAATTCTTGATAAATGTAAAGCTTCTGTCTCAGATGGCAATCTTATCGGCTTATTTAACTGTCAGGGTGAACTCTCCGTGAACATAGCGGAGTTTCTTTTGAAAAACAATGACCCGGCCATGAGGAAATTCGGCGAGATGCGGATTTCTACAATAGGTCATCCCGACAGCAGAGATATAAATTCGGCGCGCATATTTGCCAGGGATATACTAAACAGTTATTTATAATATTTGCTCAATGTACTGGGGCTCAATTAATTTTAAACAAAACAGAGTTTACAAAGGTTTACAAAGGTTTACAAAGCAAAATTTTTTAAAATCGTCGTTGAATAAACAGGATGTTATTATGAGTAAAAAAATTATTCAGAACAATAATAGTGATGAAAAACTTATCGATTATCAATTGATAGCAGACTCGGTTGCAGGGAACAGAAAAGCTCTTGAATCATTGATTAATAGACATCAGGGATGGATTTATAATATCGCATTCAAGATGGTTATGGATCACGATGAGGCTGCTGATATTACTCAGGAAATTTTAATTAAAGTAATAACAAGTCTGGCATCATATGATTCCACTAGAGGCGCATTCAGAACCTGGGTGTACCGGATAACCGCAAATCATATTATCAAAATGAAAAAGAGCCGCATGGAACAGCGATTCACTGATTTGAATATATATGTTTCTATGATAGAATCTATTCCCGATCACCGAAATTCGTCGCATCCTGAATCTAATATGATACAGGAGGATATCCGGATCAGCTGCATGGCGGGAATGCTGATTTGTCTTAACCGCACCGAACGTCTTGTATTAGTTCTGGGTGGAATTTTCGGAGTTACAGACGTTATCGGCAGTGAAGTTATCGGTGTTTCAAAAAGCAACTTCAGAAAGATTTTATCTCGCGCAAGGAATAAAGTATACTCCCATATACACGGATTATGCGGACATGTAAATCCGGAAAATCCCTGCAGGTGTTCAAACAAGATGAAGTCCTTTCTCGATTCCGGAAGAGTTGTTCCCGAAGCTCTAAAGTACAACAAACCTTCACTGCATACAATTCGCACGGAGTTGAGTTTTAAACTCGATGAATTTAGAGAACTCTACTATGATCCTTTTTTTGATATTTTCAGGAACGATCCGTTTTACAAACCGCCTGACATGACAGGCTGGCTAAGGAACACTCTTGAACACGAAAGCTTCAGGGATATATTCAGCATACATTAGAATATTCACCGGAGTTAAATGCAGCTTAATTCAAAATGGCGGTATCCAAATACAATCTCACGGGTGATTCTTCAATTTCAATTGCGAGGTTGTTTAGCATCCCATCGACAAATTATAATGAGGTATAAATAATGAATAATGTAAAATCAAATATTAGAAGTTCTTTCCGTACAGAGATGGTAGCGGCAGGACTTTATTCTGTTCTTTCAGATCAATACGGAAAAAGAAATCCGCAGCTTGGAATTCGTTTTAAGGAGGCTTCGGAACAGGAGCATATGCATGGGAGACTCTTCAAACAGTTTTATTTCAACACCTTCAATGAAGAAGCTGGAAATGAAAAAATCTGGTTGGCTGCAGGAAGATTTGCCGGGAGAATGATGACCCTTATCCCTCTTAAAAAAAAGATGAAGATTCTTGAAGAGAAAGAATCGGCCGCGGTAAAAATGATTGAGGCAAGGCTTGCGGCCAACGAGGAACCTTCTATAGCTAAAATTCTCAAGCGGATACTCCCTGATGAAATATCCCATGCCGGGATTTATGCGGACGTTTTTGGCTCCTGATATATTTTTCTTACAACCGGAACAGGCCAGATAGAGACAAGTGTCTCTGATTGGCCTGTCTTTTTTATTTTTTATATTTCCTAATCATGGACCAGTTAATCCTGTTGAAACAAGAATTTCTGTTACTGAATTCTTCTTAAAAACGATCGCTACCTGCCATCTCCTGCCGATTAAAAATCCCTTTTCTATATCACAGTACAAGAAATCAATATGCTCGTATACTTTTTCACCATCAGTAAAAGATGAATCTTTTTGTATGCTGCATTTGAACCCGTTTTTCTCCATGATAATTTTTGCCGCATTAATATCAGACCCGATGGGAATAATATTTAATATTGAATTTTTTACACTCTCCGGATTTTCAGTCAATTCTATACTCATGTTTTTCCCCGATAGTCCCAAAGAAGCAAAAACTAGAACAAATGTAATAATAAAACTTTTCATAATAGTATTTTCTTTTTGTCTCTTTCAATTTATTAAGTTATTTACATATGTGATAATTTCAATGCAATTGCTGCTGTTCCCGAAATCTGATGGCGGTCCGTTTTTAACAAAATCTGTAATCTCCTGTATTGCATCTCTAGGAGGATCGCTCCACTGCTGATCAAATTCCAGATGCCATACTATGCAGTTTTCATAAACATCAATGCTATATTCGTACTCCGCGTCGTATCCTTCATTCCAGCTGAAGTTCTTAAGATGTTTCCCTTTTTCAACAACCGGAACAGATTCCATTTTTTTTATAGTATATTTATAAATCTCAACTGATGAAATTTGTTTATGAATCTTTTCTGCTAATCCAATAATCTCCGGAAACTTATCATTCATATAACTCAGTGGAAAATCCTGCAGATCGCCCTGAAGAAATTCACGGATAGTGCATGATGTTCCCCACTCCCCGAACCTGCCCCCTCCGGAATAACCTCCGCAGGTAAAACCGTCCAAGGTTAAACCGCACTCATAGTTCATCCCGTCTACTGTTGACCTCCAGTCTCCGGTAAAATCCTCTTTTTTAATTATTTCCGGTTTGCCCGATTCGTCTATTGTAAAAAACGTCTCCTCTGGAATTCTAAGTCCTTTTATAATCTGCTCCTTTGCTGAATGTCCAGCTACGGGATTACCTGATTTATCAAAATCAATATATTGTCCTTTAGAAAAAGTTACCCCCTTTACGGTCGATATATCAACCGGTTTAAATGACATTATTTTTCCTCCGGGATAAAAATAAATGAAACCTGAACAGATGATTCCTATGACTTCAGCTGATCCATCAATACGCCCCACTCTGACTTTGCCGGAAGGCCAGAATGCAATTTCAGTGCAGTATTTAATGTTGACAATTTTTGGAGATCCATCCAGGTAACCCTGCTTAACAGTTCCATCGGAATAAATTTCATAAGCAATATTATTTGGAGCCGGATTTTTATATTTGATCAAAAACTACCCTCCGCTCTATTTTAATTAATCTCTTTATAACAATATAATATGACATTTGATCTAATCCTTTTTCTTTTATTAAAAAAATCTAAATAAAATAGATAACTGTTGAAAATCATGTAATTTTTTATTATTGTAAAAGCTAGTAACTTAACTTGAAGGCTGAATTCTATTAAAGCAGACTAATCAGTCAATAAAGTGCAGATTTCTTTTTTAAAGGATTACTATAATGTTTAATAAAAAACAGAGAAGAGCAAGCGATAAGATAAAACAGATTCTTGAAGGCGATTTTGCAGAGACAGCCGCAGGTGAAGCTAAGGATGAAGTTGAACTCACCATTCTTTCAGGAAAACTGATTAAAGGCAAAGCAGATATAAGCACTCTTATTAAAAATGTTTTCCAGATTGCAACGAACATCAGCGCATTCGATTTACGTTTGTCATTTTTTAGTGAGATTATGGGTCGAATGTCCGATGATGTCCATGGTATGGCTGATTCTCTCGATACATCTTTAAAAGAAACATCTGTCGCAATAAATGAAATCACAACTTCAAATGCTGAACTGATCACTGCTTTGACCAATATCAGTGAGCGGTCACGGGTAATAACTGATAACGTAAATGACAGCAGTAAAAGACTTGAGGAGATTCGCGATGAGGGAATACAGGTTTTAAAAGTCGCAGATAATATGAAAACGGACTTTGACAGTCTCAACGGAATTATGAATGAAATGGATTCTACCGTTCAGGGAATATATGAGATCTCGGATAAAACCAACCTGCTTGCCCTCAATGCATCAATAGAAGCAGCGCGAGCCGGAGAGTCTGGCAAAGGATTTTCTGTAGTTGCCGATGAAATCAGAAAGCTTTCCGATACAACCAAAACCAGTCTTGATGCAATGGACTCTCTCATGAAAAAAGTAAAAGATGCCCTTCTTCAGAGTAATATGAGTGCAAAGGAAACTATCTCTTCTGTAACTCATATAAATAGCGCAATAGAAGCTATATCAGAAAATTTTATTGTGAACACTTTTTCAATAAATGGTATGTCTGAAGATATTTCTTCAATTTCCGCACAGAACGAGGAATTGAATGCTTCACTCGAAGAGATCACAGCCACAACTGATTCATTATTGGATGAGACTACCAGGCTAACAAAATTATCAGAGAGTCTTAAAGAATCGAGTAAAAATGTCCAGACAACTTCAAACGACATTAAAGATATTGAATCTCATATTACTCTCACAGCAAAAATGGCCGGTGATATTTCCGCTGAGAGGCTCTTCGGTCTTGGAAATGATGACTTTCTAAAATCTGTCAATACCGCGATAGCAGCACATTTAAAGTGGGTTGAAACTTTAAAATCCATGGTTGATGATATGCAGATTCGACCTCTGCAGATTGATGACCATAAGTGCGGTTTCGGCCATTTTTATCATTCAGTAAAACCTTCATCTGAAAAAGTTGTTCACCATTGGGAATCCATAGATGAGCTCCACCACAAACTTCATAGTCTTGGCGGAACCGTTATTGAGAGCATTGGGAATAAGGATGGAGGAAATGCTGTTAAATTATACAATGAAGCAAAAAGTGTTTCCGAGCATATTGTAAAAATATTCCAGGAGCTGGTTTCGATTGTTGAGAAAATGGGTGATGAAAAAGTATTCTAGTGTTTCGCCATGACGAATTATACTCAATGTCATTCCTTTGAAAACGGGCGACCGTAGGAAGTGCCCTTGTGGTAAATTCACTCCTATAAAAACAATGGATCCCCTCATGCGCGAGGATGACAAAGTTTTTAATATTCATGAGCTCAAAGTAGTAGTTTAGCTTATGAAATATCCCGCAATACTGCAACGAGAGCCGCAAGGAGTGAAATTACAATTGTTAAACCGGAAAAAGCAGACCATTTATCATGAAGCTGATTCCGCAATTCAAACGCCATAACGTTTTTATTAAAAATACTCCCCCTCCAGAGAACTACTCCATCTGAAAAAGTCTGATATAAAAAAAAGAATCCTGAAACAGCCAGAAGAATAAGATTCCGCTCTTCTGCAAATTCTGATATAACCGGTCCCGCAAGGCTATACAGAAGAAATCCCAAAGAAACAACAACGCCTGCAAGAAAAATGTAATACCACCATTCTAAATCTTTCTCTTCCCCTGATTTTTTTATTTTCTGATAAACAGATCTTATTGTGATAAACAGAATAAATAAAAACTGTGCAGACAAAGCACTTATAACAACCTGATATGCTCCATAGAAAATATTTAAATCTGAAAGCGTATACCCTGACCATGCGTTAGAAAAAAATCCGCCGCAAAAAATTAAAGCACCGCGGAGTTTTACCGGATATGAATACTGCTCGAGTGCTATATACATCAAAGTCCAGATCACGGCCCCAAAAGCCAGAATCCATCCAATCACCGAACTGACATGAATGAATTCTCCGATACTCCTTGAATATAAAATAGCTAAAGGGAGCAGCACACCAGTTGATAAGAGATAAACCAGTCTGACAATAGTATAGATCCATCTTGCGAAAATGTTCAGATCAGCAGGTGCATATCCATGAATAATAATTTCTTTTTTATCAGATTGTTTTTCAGGTTTAATTTTAATCATTTAGTATATCCATATTTGCTTTATTCGCTTAAACTAAATATATCAAATTTCTATTTATTTCATACTATATTAATTAAAAATTTGTCCCCGACTTAAATTATCACTTTATCATTAAGTGATTGACATTTTAATTTTTACAATTTTATCCTCTTACATCTATCGGAGGATATTATGAAAATCATTTTTAGAATCCAGGCAATCATTCTGATAATATTTCTTTTACTGACTCTCCTCCCTTCAAATATTTTTGCTTCTGAAAATAACAACGCTAATATATTAAATAGTAATTCCGATTTTTATATCCCTTCTTCAGATTACATGTACATTGCAGCTCTTGATAATCCCGAAACAAATGCTGTCATCAACACACCTTCCGATACTAAATCAGAATCCCCCATTAACTGGCACAAGCTTCTCGGCTGGAGTACATTGGGTATGATGACCGTAACTATTGCCTCAGGTTTTATTGTTCCAGGAGATGTACACTGCGGACTGGCCGGTGCTACGACAGGTCTTGCTGTTGTAACATGCGCTGACGGTATATATGAATATGGCGGATTAATCAGTTTCGCCGACGGCGACTGGCACTATAATTTACATGCATTCCTGGGAATTCTTGCCACTGGAGGATTTATAACAACACTTGCCCTGGCCGATGGTGAGGGACACGTTGCAACGGGTATAGCATCAGGAGCTACATTTACCGTCGCACTAGGTGTAATATATTTTCAATGAGAAACCTGACGGCTTGTCAGAAAAAATAAAATTACCGGATTCTTTTTTTATCTGTACTCTTTTTTAACAACTTTCTTTCAGAGAATAATGTTTTTACTTCGTCTGAAAAACTATCATTTAACCTCTACTTTTTTAAAATTAAAATTTTCATAATTTAATGATAAATTAATACTACATCAAAATAATTCATTATATTACATCAGTATTAATTATTTAATTAAATTCAGGAATTGAATGCAATATTGTATAAATAAAAGGTGATTCTCTAAATGAGTACCTCCGCAGATAAAGTAATACTCCTTGTTGAAGATGAAAGAATTACTGCAAAAACAGTAATTCAGATTCTTGAAAAAAACGGTTATTCAGTAATCCACGCCTCATCAGGTGAGGAGGCTATTTCAATTGCAAAGCATACCGGAAAAATAGACCTTCTCCTTGCTGATGTTGATCTTGGAGGCGGAATTGATGGTACAACAGCTGCTGAAGAAATTTTACAATATAACAATATTCCTGCACTTTTTTTATCCAGTCACACTGACCCTGAAATAGTTCAAAAAACTGAAAGAATAACATCTTACGGTTATGTAGTAAAAAACACCGGAGAAACGGTTCTCTTAGCTTCATTGAAAATGGCTTTCAAACTCTTTGAAGCAAATGAATTAATAAACTCCCAGAAACAGGAACTTGAGGCATCCGCGGAAGAGATGCAGGCATCCATGGAAGAGCTTGAAACGAGTAATGAAGAACTTATCTTAACTCAAAAACAGCTGATCGAAAGTGAAAAACTAATGGCCGAGGCAAAGAATATGCTTCAGCTTGTTCTTGATACAATACCTGCGCGAATATTCTGGAAGGGACTTGATTTAAAGTATCTTGGATGTAACAGGCTTGTGGCAATTGATGCAGGGCTCTCCAGCCCGGAGGAACTTATTGGTCTGGATGATTTTGATATGCCGTGGAAAGAACAGGCCGATTTCTTAACGACAGATAATCTAAGTGTCATTAATTCAGGAGAATCAAAAGAAAATTATGAAGTGAAACTACCGCTAAGTGATGGTAAATTTTCATGGATTAATGCGACAAAAGTTCCTCTACGTGATATTGATGGAAAAATAATAGGTATCCTCGGCACATGGGAAGACATCACTGAGAAAAAAAATGCAATGGATAATCTTAGAATCAATGAAGAACGTTTCCATTCCATCATTCAAAGTTCTTCCGACATGGTTCTTATAATAAATAAAAATAACCTAATTTCATATGAATCTCCATCGGTGTCCGGAATTCTAGGATACCCTGAAAATTATTTTATCGGCAAATCACCATTCACCCTGGTCCATCCCGATGATTTAACTAATCTGATCACTAATATAAGTCTCCTGAAAAACTCAATGAATGACAGTCTTCCTAAACAATTCAGATTAAAAAAAGCCGACGGTTCGTGGGTATACATTGAAGCAAATGCGTCAAACCTTCTTGAAAATCCAGCTGTAAATGGAATAGTAGTAACCGGCAGGGATATTTCAGAAAGAAAAAAAACTGAAGAAGCAATGCGCTTGAGCGAAGAAAAATTCAGAAATATTTATGATACGATGAATGTCGGTTATTTCAGAACATCTTTAAATGGAAATTTCCTAGATCTCAATCCTGCATGCCTGCGAATCTTCGGATATAGCTCTCTGGAAGAAGCACAGAATTTACTGAAAGATAATTCCAGAAATATCTATGCTGACCATAACGATTGGCTCCAGATAAAAAAAAGTGTTGTTGATAAAGTATTTCCAGTTATATACACTATGAGGTTTCTGAAAAAAGACGGAAGTGAATTTCTGGGAACTATAAATATGAAATATACACATTCATTCGACGGTTCCCCTCTTTACATTGAGGGTCTTATTGAAGATGTTACTGAACGTATAAAGACCCAGGAGATACTGGTACAAACCGAGAAGATGATTACAGTGGCCGGTCTTGCAGCAGGTATGGCGCACGAGATTAACAATCCCCTTGGAATAATAATGCAGAACGCCGAAAACGCTAAGAACAGAATCTTCGGCGATCTCCCGGGCAACAAAAATGCCGCCATTGAAGCCGGCACAGATATTGAAACTATCCGGAGATACGCATCAAGCCGTAAAATAAATAATTATCTCCTGGAGATTCATGATGCCGGAACAAGAGCTGCTAAAATTATCAATAACATGCTGCAGTTCAGCCGCAGAACCGAATCAAAATTCAGCTATATGAATATAAACAGTTTAATTGATAAATCAATCGATCTGGCAGTGAATGACTATGATTTAAAAAAGAAATTCGACTTCAGAAAGATTTCTATTATTAAAAAATTTGGAGAACTGCCTGACATTCAGTGTCAGGAAACACAGATAGAACAGGTTTTTCTGAATATCTTCAAAAATGCATCTCAGGCATTAGGAAGCAAAGTCTTTAAAGATGGTCAGGTACCGACACTGGAAATCACAACAACTTCTATCTCCGGAAAAATCCAGATTAAAATCTCAGATAACGGCCCCGGCATGGATGATTCAATTCGAAAAAGAATATTTGAACCTTTCTTTACAACAAAGGAACCTGGAAGCGGAACCGGGCTTGGTCTCTCTGTCTCATACTATATCATTGTAACAGGACATGGCGGAACAATAGAAGCAGAATCCTCAAATGATGAGGGCACTACATTCATTATAAATCTCCCTGCATTAAAAAAAGTGCCCCCGGTATGAGTATAAAACTTATAGTTATTGATGACGAAAAAGGGATTCGTCAAACCATAAGTGATTATTTTGAGGATTGCGGGTGGAGTGTCAGGACTTTCTCTTCAGGAGAGGATGCGCTTAAGTTTCTCACAAATGAAAGTACTAAATATCTAATTGTGGATGGACGTCTACCTGGAATGTCAGGAACTGATTTTATTCGTAAATCAAATTCAATAAGAACCGGAATGAAATATCTATTTTATACAGGCTCAGTTGATTTTTTAATTGAAGATGATCTCCGGGAATCAGGAATAACAGAAAAAAACATTGTGATGAAACCGGCCATGGGATTCACTGTATTAAGAGATGCTCTTGAACAGATAAATGAAAGTAAAAGCAAAGAAAATTAAATGGAATTTAAAGACAAACTTATACTTGTTGTAGATGATGAAAGGGCTCTGAGAGAATCTATTGCTGATTTTCTTGAAGATGCCGGTTATCTCCCCGAAATAGCCTCAAATGGCCGGGAAGCAGTTGAGATGACACGATCAAAAAAATATGATGCGGTAATTATCGATCTCAATATGCCGGAGATGGATGGTTTTGAGGTTCTGGAAAGAATAGCACCGGAAAATCCCAATATGCCGATTATTGTCCTTTCAGGCATAGGAATTATAGAAAAGGCCGTAGAAGCACTTCGTAAAGGGGCCTGGGATTTTCTTTCAAAACCTATCCCTAGTTTATCAATACTGCAGATGACTCTGAACAGGGTCTTTGAAAATGCCCGACTGATAACTGAAAACAGGCTATACCGGGAATATCTCGAAAATGAAGTGACCCGCAAAACTGCTCAGGTAATTGAGATGAGCAGATCTCTCATTGCAGCACAAAAAGAGATAATCCTTAAACTTGGAGATGTTGTAGAAACAAGATCTCACGAAACAGGCAATCATGTTCAGAGAGTTTCTGAGTACACTTATCTTCTTGGTAAACTTTCCGGAATGACCGAGAGCGAGGCGCTTGATATAAAGCTTGCATCTCCAATGCATGACGTAGGCAAAATCGGAATCCCTGACGGCATATTAAATAAGCCGAGTATTCTCACAGTAGAAGAGTTTGAAATTATCAAAACTCATACAACCATTGGTCATTCCATATTCAACACATCAGAGCTGCCTGTATTGAAACTTGCAGCGGAAATAGCCCTTCATCATCATGAGAACTGGGATGGATCAGGATATCCTGATGGAATTAAAGGTAAAGACATACCGTTAAATGTCCGTATAACAACTATCGTAGATGTATTTGACGCTATTTCGCATCCGAGAGTTTATAAGAACGCATGGGACATCAAAGAATCGTGTATTTATATCAATGATAATTCAGGAATAATGTTTGATCCGGAACTTACAGATCTTTTTATCACAAACTTTGATCTTTTCAAAGAGATACATTACAAGTTTACAGAATAGAATTATAATTTTTCACCAAGAAACTTTTCATTTTCCCCTTCAAAAACATCGAACCCTTAAATTCCATCTTCCGGTGCTCCGTCTGATGATTTTCTATCTATCTGTCATACTCGCGCATGCGGGGATCCATTGTTTTCAAAGTGGTGGATACCCGTATTCACAGTGATGATTTTGAATATAATTCATCATATCGAAGCACTGGACTTACACTAGAAATAAAACCGCAATAGCAATTATCGCCGGAAGTGCCTGAGTAAAAAAAATCTTTTTCTCCGCAGTCAAAGCCCCGAATATCCCCGCAGTTGCAACGCACGCAAGAAAAAAGAGAGAGACCTGGAAGCTCCATAACCTGTCAGAAATCAGCATAGACCAGATTAATCCAGCAGCAAGAAATCCGTTGTATAATCCCTGGTTAGCCGCCATTACCTTTGTTGTTGTAAAGAACTCCTTCGGAAAACCTCTGAATACCTTTCTGCCAACGGTGGTCCATACAAACATCTCAATCCATAAAATATAGAGATGTTCTAATGCTATAAGTCCTATTAGTATTTGCGAGATTATTTTCATTTTTTTCTCCTTTGCTTATTATATCACAATATCTGTAATATAATAAGAAAAGGGATTAAATGAATTATAAATCCGGAAATAAAAATAAAAAGAAAGAAATTTGCCTGTATATTTTTAACTCCGAAAAAATAAATATTCACAACAGAACGTATTAGCCAGAACATTCCAAATGAAGCTACTAGATATTTTCCAAGATTTGTACCTACCATCTCATCAGTAAATAAAAACGCTGCAAAGCTGAATATCAGAAATGTTATTAGTAAAAAAATGCTTTGAATATGCATTACCGATCTGTTAATGTAATCAATTTTTTTTAGTGCTTTATCCCACTTGAAAAACTTCGGGAAGAATATATGAAATATTGCCCATGATAGATTAAAAATTCCGCCGATGATTATAAAGATTTTTGGATTCACTGAATCAACCTCCATGTTTGAAAATTATTATTTAACTTTTATCTAAGTTTTCCAATATATATAGGTTAAAATTATTAGTTTATTATATGAGAACACTACTCATCCTTTTTTTTAATTCTCCATAACTGTAAATAAATTACCAGACTCAAACATTGATTGCGGCGATATTACCTGTTCCTCGAATGGAATACTATCTCCATGCCTCTTTTTCATTATTTTTTTCACATAGGAATGGCTTAAATCAAAATCCTTAAGTTTCTGTAATTTTCCTACTTCAATGTTTAAAGTCTCTTTATAAATTTTCCAGACCAGCTCAGAACAATAAATATTTTTGTCACTCCATTCAAAATAAATATCATAATTTTTCCCGATATATTTTGAACCTGCTTTTTTTATTTTTTCGATTTCACTATCAGGTATACCATTGTTATATTCTTTTAATCGTTTAATTACATAATGACGGTTTACTCCGCGATTAATGAATGATTCAATACTAATTATTGATACAGGCTGAACTGCCTCTAATACTTTGAGATTATTTTTATATTTAAAAATTATACCCACATGAGTATATTTTGAATGTGTTGCAAGTTTTATTGCTTTGGCCTGATCAGATTTTGTTTCCTGGAAAATAATATCACCTTCCCTCAGCATTGATAAGTCGATCTTTCTATCTTTACTCTGTAATGTAACAGATTGAATAATTAAAATAAATATTATAAAAAATTTAATTTTCATTCAACACTAATCTCCACAAATTTGACTTACGCCAGATCGATACTTCACCAGGGCTGGTACCATTTTTTTTAACTATACTCATAACGGACAAGATCACCATCTTTTTGCTTGTAGATTATCCTGTTATTTAAATCGTATTTATTTATAGAAACAGTCTTCACTAATTGGCGTTGCGGCATCGCTAAATACTCCTGACACTCTTCAATCACATTATTATTTTCATCGTATTCATATGTAACTCTTCCGACTAATGTGCTTCCTTCGTATGAAATTATTTCGATAACTTCTCCAATTGTGTTATATTCAAAAAGTTGTTTTGAAACATACCGCCCATTATCATATGACTTTTCTATAATTTTCCCGTCATCATACGTTACAGTTAGTTTTCTTTGTAATTCTCCATCTGAGTACAATTCAATAATTTCACTATTATCTATATAGCTATGGTTAGTAGTTTCTATTTCATTATTGTTTGAATCTAACTTCCGGTATTTTATCAGTTTATTATCACTATAAAAATATTCTTCAACTTCATCAAGTATGTCACCTGAATACCTTTCAGTTCTTGATTTCAGCTTATCTTTATAAAATTCAATATATTCATCTTTACTCTCATCAAGATAATAAGTGATCTCTATTACTTTATCAGTATCATCTTCAGTATGAAATAAATATTCAATCTTCTGAGCTAATTCGTTATTGTTATCATAAAGTTCGGTTTTCTTTATTCTGCCATTTTCATAATAGTCATATAAAGTTTTTTCTATTATTGAACCGTTTTTTTCATAAAATGAGGATGAGTATAGTTTACTATTTCTATACTCTTCAGAAGAATGTAGGAATTCCTGTTGTGCACCATCTGCTGTTACTTTAATTGAATAGCCTGTTCTTACAAAATTTTCCATTTTCCACTTCCTGATTAAATTGTTTTAAATTGTTAAGTCATTTCTCACATTTCTGAACCAATTGATATCTCTGCGAATGTATCGCATATATCATGTTAAACATTATTTTTTAAATTATAAAATCTGAGTTCACCATTTCCAAATCGAAACTTTATCTTGTTATTCTTAGCTTTAATGTAATTCAATATTTCAGATTGATCTTGCTTTGATAAACACTTAAAATATCTCATATATGAATTTTTGCTTTCTGTAGTTTTAAAAACTAAGAAATTAGTTATTCTCGGATTTTTTGATAAAATATATTTATATGACATGCTGTTTTTGTTAACCGTCATTCTTGATCTTTTTAATGAAGCGATCATATCATATTTTGACCAGAATATTTCTTCAATACTATTTATATCAACAATTTGACGGTTAGCTAATTTAATATACAATGCCGGCATCCGGTCAATTATTTCTATAATATTTTCATCAATAACAATCTTATGAAATAGAGCCGAATTAAAAGTTGAGCTTGCTAAGAACAACAAAACAATAAAGAAAGAGAATATAAAAAAGACAGGCTCATTGAGGATTTTAAATAAATGTAATAATAGAATTATTATCGAAACGATAAATACTAAAAATAATACTAAATAGATTTTATATTTTTTATTTTTATATATTTTTTTCATGTTTTCTTTTTAACTGAATTTCCAAAAATTGAGTTCAGGATATTGCATCTTAAAATGATGCAAAACTTTTTTAGCAAAATTTCGTTATGCACAGCAGGTGTCTTTATAATAACAATTATTTTATTAAAGCTTCCTGTAATAAGGCTAAACCATTTTCATGATTACCTTTCACAGTTGAAAAAATATCTTCAAAGAAATCAATACTTCCTTTTAATCTTTTTTCGGCAATTTCTCTGGCACGACTTGTAAACAAATTGTTATGCACATTTTTTAACTTGTATGAGTATTCTTTAAAGAATGATGATTCCTCATCTTTATTTCCATCAAGAACTTTTCCATTTTGATCCACTGAGTATAATGGCTGTTCAGTTATTCCAACATATAGAAGTGTTCTGGCAATACCAATAGTTCCAATTACATCAATTTTATCTGCATCATAAAGGATTTTTGCTTCTATACTTTCTGGAGGGTTAGTATTTCTATAACGATGAGTTGATATACAATCCTTTACGTGACTTGACCTGTCTTCGTTCCAGTTAATTGATAATAAAAATTCATAAGCCATCTCGGCACCAATAATTGCGTGATCTAATTTATTATTCTGAAATTGAGCTTCACGTCCAATATCATGAAGAAGAGCAGCCGTTATCAAAATTTCGGTATCGACTTCAAAATGTTTTGCGATATCCAATGCATTAAATAATACCCGATAGACATGCTGCATATCATGCGCACTGTCATTCATACATTGCTTCATGTAAGTTTCAATTTCAAAATAAGTCTTTGATTTCATAGATGTATCCGTTTGCTTAATTTTTTTATTTTGTATAAAATCTGGTAAATATTATATTGGAAGTGTTACCGATGTGTCCGGCTTCAATATTCAATGTCACCTGACGTCCTGCTTGCACTATATTGCGGCGGCCTTTTGAAGCAATGTGGTGAAGCCCAAGCGTGGTACTCCGAGCGCTGCATGTAAACTTTGTTATGCGAAGGCGGTGCGCTTTGTCACACTGAGTTGGTAAAATACAATGACGTGTTTTACCTTTCTGCGGTGAAAGTTCACTTTTTTAAATTGTTCATATTTATATTACCTCTGAGGTAATTGACTCAATTACCTCTTGGTGTTATTATACGCATATCAAAACAAAATTTCAAGGAGTTTTTTTATGAAAGTATTTCGAATTCTTTTGATCATAATGACTATTGGTATCATTGCTTTTACAGGTATTGCGGCCTTTAATCATGGATGGACTTTAATCATGGTTTTTATTGATAACATCACTTCGTTAAACTGGTCCGGACAGTTTAATTTTGATTTTATGTGCTATCTTATTATTTCCGCATTATGGATTATGTGGAGGCATCATTTTTCTCTTGGAGGAATAATTCTAGGGCTCATAGCTTCAGTTGCCGGAATTATGTTTTTTGCCCCTTATCTTCTTTTCGCAATTTTTTATTCAAAAGGAGATATTAAGACATTGTTTATGGGAAAGGCCTGGGTAGAGAGTTAATGCCTATAATCTGTTTCTACAGACTACAGGAAAAAAAGTTGTCAATGTCTTGATCAGATTACAGAGACGGTACAATAAAGAAATATGTTGTACCGTCTGATTCAATGGAAAACCAATGCTTCAAATATTATGGGAAATTCTTTATAATATAAGAATAGTATCCCATAAAGGTAATAGAATTTTTTATTTGTGAGGTGACATCTATGAATACATCAGTAATAACAGATGAAAACAATAAAACACCTGGGGATGTAATGCGTTTCTGGAGAAAATTAAATAGAATGAGCCAGCTGGACTTGGCTTTGGATATTGGGGTATCCTCTAAACACTTAAGTTTTGTGGAAACAGGAAGATCTCAACCGAGCCGTGAGTTAATATTAAAAATTGCCCATCACTTGAAATTACCATATAGGCACCGTAATGCCTTTTTAAAAGTGGCCGGTTATGCTGCAGAATATAACGAAGAATCCTTTGATGGGAAAAAGATGGAAATTGTGAGATACGCTTTGCACCATATGATTGATAACCATGAGCCCTATCCGGCTTTTGTGATAAACTCATCCTATGAAATTTTAATGGCCAATAAAAGCTTTACCGATTTAGTTACGTTTCTAGCGGGAGGTGAAGTATTAAATAAATATAATAACAGTATGTTACTTCTTTTTGCCCATGATGGTTTAAGGAAATATGTAAAAGATTGGAATAAAATTGAACAATTTTTACTTGCTCGTTTGTATGATGAGGTTATTACAACACAAAATAGTGAACTAATTGCACTGCATAAAGAGATCTTAAAGTTGAAATCTAAAGAAGTTCCCTTTGATTTTCAAATTGAAAAGGAGCTGCCTTTTTTGACTTTAACACTTGAAAAAGATTCAATGGACGCGAGCTTTTTCACCACCATTACAACTCTTGGAACACCACTTGATTTAGCAACCCAGGAGCTCAGAATAGAGTTGCTTTTCCCGGCAGATGAAGAGACAAGGCAATTTTTTAATAAAAAATTCTAACAACATATTGTTTAATGAAATCTTTGTTTCCTTCCTGCATAAAGTCTGGTATGACGCCAGCTTCACATAGTAGAACTAGTTAGGGCGCACCGCCTTCGCACAACTTATTGCTATAAGCAATATATCTCCCGGCTCTTGAACTTCTCGAAAAAACAGAATTAACACAAAAATATTCAGCCATAAATAACTTGACCACAATTGATAACAAATCACATTAATCTCATAAGAAACAAAACAGGAAAATTATACCGCCATGACACAGGAAAATATACAGCGCCTTAAATTTAATGTAGAAGCTGAACCTGAAAACACTTCAGCACGTGCCTGCACATTCACAACACTGCACAATACAGTTCAGACACCGGTATTTATGCCTGTGGCAACACTTGCTGTGCTAAGATCGCAGGATACAACGGCCGTTGAGGAACTTGGATTTCCCGTACTGCTGGCTAATACATATCATCTGCTGCTTCGTCCCGGTACAGATGTTTTCAGTAAATTCGGCGGGATCCATAAGTTCATGAACTGGAAGAGATCTGTTCTTACTGATTCCGGCGGGTTTCAGGTTTTTTCACTCTCAAAAGATGTGAAGATTACTGAGGATGGTGCTGTTTTCAGAAGTTACCATGACGGCAGAAAAATTCTTCTTAGTCCGGAAACCAGTATTGAAACTCAGAAGATTATCAACAGCGATATAATGATGGCCATGGATCAGTGCATTCCATCAACCTCTGAAGAATCTCTCTGCAGAGATGCGGCGGATATCACGGCAAGATGGGCGGAGAGAAGTATAGCCGCACGGGGAGATTCCCCTCAATCTATCTTCGGCATAGTACAGGGTGCATGTTTTTCCGAACTCAGGAAAATCAGTGCCAGGCAAATTACCTCTCTCCCCTTTGACGGATTTGCAATCGGAGGTCTTGCCGTCGGTGAATCCGAAGACGAACGGAAAGATATGACCGAGATGACCGCATCTTTACTTCCTAGAAACTATCCGCGTTACCTTATGGGTGTTGGAACTCCGATTGATCTCCTTGAGGCAGTACATCGAGGTGTCGATATGTTCGACTGCATCCTCCCTACTGCAATGGCGCAGCAGGGTGTTGCGTACACTTCTCATGGAAGAATGGAGATGCGCAGAGGTATATACAAGTTTCAGGACCGCCCGCTCGATGAAAACTGCTCGTGCCCGGCATGCAGCAGATACAGCCGCGCATATCTGCACCATCTGACAAAAACCCATGAGTATTACGGCGGAAACCTTATAGGCATACATAACCTTACTTTTTACCGTAATCTGATGAACACAATGCGCACACATATTCAGGGTGGAACATTTATCTCGTATTACAATGAACAGAAGGAATTATTAGTACAAAATGACGACGAGCATCCGGTGACTCACCCGATAAGAAAAAAGAAAACCAATCTCCAGTCACTCGGAGACTACGAAATAGTAAAACAGGATGCCGGCTTCCACAGCATACGCCATATTTCATCAGGCGAGACAATGCACTCTGTTACAGATCCCTTAGTCGAAGCAAATACTCTCTACATCAATCAGTCTGAGTTCAGTATAATGCTTAATCAAATAACTCATGATGAACTTGTAATATGGGATGTAGGACTCGGGGCAGGAACAAATGCAATGGCGGCGATTTTTGAACTTGAAAAAATCTATGCTGAAAATAAACTTCAGAAAAGTTTGAGAATAATCAGTTTTGAAAAAGATCTCGATTCATTCCGCCTTGCTGTAAAAAATCCGCCGCTGTTCACTCATGTGAGACATTCAGCTCCCACGGCAATTCTTAAAAACGGTTCTTGGATTTCTGAAGACAGGAAAATTGAGTGGGCTTTAGTAGAAGGAGACTTTCTCGATCATATAGAGAATGCTGCTCAGCCGGATATAATTTTTTACGATCCCTTTTCACTTCATACTGACGGACCTCTTTGGAGTTATGAAGTATTCAAACGTATCTTTACTCACTGCATAAACAGGTCGGCAAAATTATTTACATACTCCGGTTCCACAATGGTTAGAGGTGCCCTCATAGCCGCAGGCTTCTACACTGGAAGCGGAGCAGGTACAGGACCAAAATCAGAAACCACGGCCGCGTTCACCTCACTGGATGTTAAAAACTCAGATATAAAACTTTTAAGTACTGATTGGCTCCAGCGTTTCCACAGAAGCAGCTCAAAATACAACAATGAACTTTCTGATACTAAAAAAGCAGAAATTGAAAAACTGATAGTAAACCATCCTCAATTCCAGATAATACCGGGAGCCGATCTTAATGGAAAATGATATACCAGGTATGATGGACCCCACTACCCTCTTTGATCTTACATCCATGGAGATGCCATTTGGAAAGTACAAAGGTGTGATTCTCTGTAATCTTCCCGAACACTATGTTGTATGGTTTCATGAAACTGGTTTTCCCAAGGGGAGACTCGGAATGCTTTTATCAACTTTATATGAGATAAAGCTTTACGGTCTTGAAGATCTGCTTAAGCCATTGAAAAAATATAACTCGTATTAAAAAACTTTTTCGCTATCATCGATAAGCCCCCTATCCCCGGTCGGTTTCACCAAGTATATCAGTTATATCGCTGTTAGTGTTATTCTTATCATTACTTTTGCAAGTGCAACGATATAATCAGGTGTTTTCATATTGTTATGATTTCATAAATTCATTAATAATTACCCTCCGGGGGACAGGGGGCTTTGACATGAATGTTTGCTAAAAGCTTAAAATACTTACGATTAGCTGCTAAAGACATCCATCATTAAATTTTAGCATTCTACTCCAGCTGGATAATCCCCCCTTAATTCTAGCCTTTTATTAACAAATAATTCTTGAAAAAAAACCTCATGTTCCTGAAACATTACATTAATGAATCGCATGACACAATTTCAAAAAAAACAGGATTATGGTGCTGCAAAAACCATTTTCTGTTTTTAACTAAGCACGCAGAATTTATGACGAACGTTTAATAATTATAAAAAAGGTAACTACATGCATAAGGCAAAAGATTTACGCAGATCATTTATAGATTTCTTCAAAGAGAACGGACACAGAATAGTACCTTCCAGTTCACTCCAGCCGAAAGATGACCCGACACTGCTGTTCACCACTGCGGGAATGGTGCAATTCAAACCGATGTTTGCCGGTACAGTTGATCTTGAATATACACGCGCCGCATCGATACAGAAATGTATCCGTACAAGCGATCTTGAACAGGTTGGTAAAACAAAACGTCACCTGACACTCTTTGAGATGCTGGGTAACTTTTCATTCGGAGATTATTTCAAAACAGAAGCAATCGAATTCGCATGGGACTATTCCACAAATGTAATAAAATTCCCTAAAGATAAACTCTGGGCAACAATATACGAAGACGATAACGAAGCTCATGAAATATGGAATAAGAGAATAGGCATCCCATCAGATAAAATTGTAAGGCTCGGGAAAAAAGACAACTTCTGGGGACCGGCCGGCGACACAGGGGCATGCGGTCCATGTTCAGAACTCTACTACGACAGAGGAGAAGAGTTTGGCTGCAAATCTCCCGACTGCAAACCGGGATGCGACTGCGATAGATACCTCGAATACTGGAACCTTGTATTCAACCAGTTCAACCAGGACGAAACCGGAAAACTTAATCCTCTTCCGCGCACAGGAATCGATACAGGTATGGGTCTTGAACGTCTGACAACACTTGTTCAGGGTGTAGATTCTGTATTTGAAACTGATGAACTTAAATCTCTTATAGAATTTGTAAGCCGGGAATCGGGTATGAAATACGAAGGGAGTAATATCCTCCCTATCAAAGTAATTGTTGAGCACGCAAGAACACTCACTTTCGCAATGTCCGATGGGATCTATCCGTCTAACGATGGAAGAGGTTATGTTCTTCGCAGGGTTTTGAGACGAGCTCTGAGGTACAGCAGATTCCTCGGACTGAAAGAACCCTTCGTATACAAAGTCGTCGACCCCATTGTAAATATAATGGGTGAGTTCTATCCGGAAATTATCGGAAGCGCATCGAATGTAAAAAGTGTAATCGAATCTGAAGAGAGACGATTCCTTGAAACAATCGAGAACGGAATGGACAGACTTGACGAGATCGTAAAGTCAGTTAAGAAAAGCGGCGAAAAAACCATATCCGGTAACGAAGCCTTCGTGCTTTACGACACCTTCGGATTTCCACTGGAGATGACCACCGAGATGGCAATCGAACAGGGACTCTCTGTAGACACTGATGGCTTTAATATCGAAATGTCGAAGCAGAGAGAACGCGGCAAGCAAAGCTGGAAGGGCAATGATGTTGGACTCGAATCAGTTTTTGATGAGATCATTTCAACATGCGGAAACAGTCAATTCCTCGGATATGATTTTGAATCTGCCGAAGGTAAAATTCTTACACTCTATAAAGATACAGCAAAAAGTGAAGCATTATCAAAGGGTAACAGAGGGCTCATCGTTCTTGATAAGTCTCCATTCTACGGCGAATCGGGCGGACAGGCGGGAGACAAGGGTGAGATCATATGCGGCAGTGCAGTATTCACAGTTGAGGATACCAAGAAGCATAACAAAACAATTATACATCTTGGTACAGTTACTTCAGGGACATTTAAAACCGGTGATAAAGTAGAAGCAAAAATTGATATCGTCAACCGTAACCTCATCCGCGCAAATCATACTGCAACTCACCTTTTACAGGCAGCTCTCAGAAAAACACTCGGCAACCATGTAAAACAGGCCGGTTCCGTTGTTGATCCTGAAAAACTGCGTTTCGATTTTTCTCACTTCAACTCTCTTACTGATGATGAAATTTTTAAGATTGAAAATATGGTCAATGAAATCATCTGGGAGAATATTGACGTAACTACAGAAATAATGAACATAAACGAAGCAGTAAAAAAAGGAGCAATGGCTGTCTTTGACGAGAAGTACGAGGAGACTGTTCGTGTTCTTGGAGTTGGAGATTTCAGCATGGAACTCTGCGGGGGAACACACGTTTCAAACACAGGAAAAATCGGACTCTTCAAAATTCTGAAAGAGAGTTCACCGGGAGCCGGAATCAGAAGAATTGAAGCGGTGACTCTTAAAGGACTCCTCGACAGATTCAACGAACAGAACAAAATAGTTTCGGAACTTACCGGTGCAGTGAACATACCTGAATCGGGACTTGTAAAAAAAGTTGATGAAATCGTTTTAAGAAGTAAAGCTCTTGAGAAAGAAATCGAAAAAATGAAAAAGTCATCCCTCACATCAGATCTTCAGGGTATAATTGATTCAGGTAAAGATATAAACGGTGTAAAGATTATCTCAAAAGTATTTAAAGAAATGGATGTAGAGACCCTGCGCAGCCTTTCCGATTCAATTAGAGAACGTGTTCAGAACTCCGTTGTATGTTTCGGTTCAGATATCGGAGGCAAAGCGATGCTTCTATATGCGGCGACAAATAAAGCTGTTGAGAAGGGGATCGACTGCGGCAAACTTGTTAAGGAAACAGTAGGTATAGTCGGCGGCGGCGGCGGCGGACGAAAGGATATGGCTCAGGCCGGCGGTAAGGATGCTGCAAATCTCGAAAAGGCTGTAGAAGAAGCGGTTAAACTCGCAGAGAAAATGGTGGGATGAAAAGATTAAAGAGTTTTTTTTGCAGAGATAAAAGTTAAACCACAGAGAGTTGTGTTTCACTTCTCTGTGGTTTTCGATAAAGTTAACGTTGATAGAACTCTCAAAAATATCTTTGATCGAAATCAGTATTTTCTATTCGGAAAATCATTTACTATATTATAAATACACAACATGAGATGCACTTAACTTACTAAGATGATATTTAAATAGTACTGAAATTTATACCAATCTATCACCTGAAGCATTCATATTACTTATCAACTTCTTTTATTTTACTTCTTCTAAAAATTCGAATTCTGAATATATTTAACCATTGTTTTTTAGATATCACCCCGTCATTTTACCTTCTGACTCAATACAGCAGCTTCAGGAATGGTTTTTTCAAAATTTACAAAGTAATCCTTCAGAAGTTCATTACCTGCTGTTGTCATCTGAGTATCTTCAAAACCTCCCTGAGATTTGACATATATCAATACAGGTATTACTCCGATAATTGTAAAAGAACAGACTCCAACCAGACAATTCCCCGGAAGCTTTCCGTACTTTTTACTGCCGTTATAATCCCATTTCCAGACTTTATTCCCGCTGTTTTTCTGACCGATGGAATGAGAGATATCGGCCTTGATTTCACCGCTCGAGCTCAACGGTCCCGACATCCAAAAAACTCCGAAATCATCGAAATCTATAGTTAAAACAGCATTTGCTTTATCTGCCGAATCTACAATAACATAGCCTTTATTTTTAACAATTTTCTCAATCGCCGGGATCATCAAAGTATCAATTCTTCCTGGTTTATTTGTAACACTGTTTTTTCCGCCTGCTGGAGTTACCATTGCAATAGAATTTTCACTAGGAATGTTCTTATAAACAATTTTCAGTGCTGTCCCCTGGCGTGAAGATTTTTCCTTAATTTCCGGAACATTAATTTGTGTTGAGGCACAGCCTGTCAAAAATAAAAGGGTAACAAAACCAAGCAGATAAGTTGAAATTAAATTTTTCATAGATTTCTCCTTGATAAAACTATTATTTTTTAACACTATAATATAGTTTTTACTGAAAAAACAAATTTTATTATCTGATAATCTTTTAATTTTTTTTTATAAAATCTCTAATGATATTTCAAAAAATTTAAACTGAATTCTCTGGAATGAATCGGCTGCTGATAATATCCGCTGAATTTACATGAAGTATATTTAAAAAAAAGTCACCAAGAAATGTTTAAACCAATTTTTCCTTGAAAAATCACCTTCACTGTTTCCGGTTACTCCCGTTTAATTTCAGAATATAAAATGAAAACATTATAATCTTTTAAAAGATTGCTATATCTTTTAAATTTATACTTGAAACATATTTATCAAACTATACTCATTATTATACATATTGTTATTTAAGGAAATGAAACCATTATGAATTACTGTTATAGAAAACCTTATCATTATATTATGAAAACTGTAATTCTTTTAGTTATGATAATTATTCTGCCGGTTTCCTGCGAACGAAACGATATGTATAATTATGCAAAAAACTGGGGCAAACTAAGGATTTTAACAGGTGACTACTCTGCTGGCGGCTATATTTATATATCATATGATGGCGGAGAAACATGGGTGCGGAGAGGTGAGCCTCATCAGTGGTCTGCTTTTACTTCATCAGCCGATGGTAAAAAACTTTCTGCATGCACCCAGGAATCTCCCAAGGGATATATATTTACATCAGATAACAACGGCACAACATGGGAACAACAGGATATAGCTATTGCGGGAGGTTACTGGTCCTCCATTTCTTCATCGGCAAACGGTTCAAATCTTACAGCACTCGACTACATGAATGGTAGTTTCCCCGGATCAGGATATCTTTATTCTTCTAATAACGGAGGTTCAACCTGGGTTCAGGATACCCCTCTTGGAACCCATTACTGGAACCAGGTTGTATCAACTCCGGATGGTTCAATTCAGGCTGCAGTCGAAGGGGGTATATCTTTGACTCACATTTTTATCAATTCAGGAAGCGGCTGGACCACATCAGGTTTGTTACCCTCTCATCAATATACTACTGTGGCTTTATCATCTGACGGATCAAAAATAGCTGTTGGAGCTCAGAATGATTATATTTATACTTCAACAGATGGCGGTGCAACATGGACTCAACGTATGACTGCTGGAGGGTCTGCTGTTTATACCATTGCTTCGTCATCGGATGGAATGAGACTTGTCGTAATTGATAATCAGAATTATACAGCCGGATACATATATACCTCAACAGATGGAGGAGTTAACTGGACCCAGCAGACTTCTGCTGGTTTGCGCCCTTGGCGGGGAGTTTCGATAACATCCGATGGAATGAATATAGCCGCCGGTGTAAATGGCGGATATATTTATACATCTAATGACAGCGGAGTAACCTGGACAGAAAGAACCGGAGCCGGGATTATAACATGCAACTCCATAGTTATTACAGGAAAGTAGTTATCTTCTCTCCTTCCGGAAGTATTTTTATAAACTTATCGCAAAGCCCACTCCGTGAAGTTGGGCTTGCTAGTTTGCGCAAAAATCTCTACTCCCACTCTATCGTAGAAGGTGGTTTAGAAGATATATCATACACCACCCTGTTAATCCCCTTAACTTCATTTATAATTCTGTTAGAAATTTTTCTAAGTAATGCTTCCGGAAGATAGGCCCAGTCCGCAGTCATTGCGTCAACAGAGGTAACTCCTCGTATTGCAATAACATTCTCGTATGTCCTTTTATCTCCCATTACACCCACCGATTTAACCGGTAGAAAAACTGCAAATATCTGCCAGAGTTTGTTGTAGTATCCGGCATCTCTGATCTCATTTATCAGAATATCATCGGCATCCTGAAGAGTTTTAATTCTCTCCGGAGTTATATCTCCAACAATACGTATCGCAAGCCCCGGTCCCGGAAACGGATGTCTGTGAATAAGTTCCTCCGCCATTCCAAGTTTAACGCCAAGTTCCCTTACTTCATCCTTAAATAATTCTTTAAGCGGCTCAACAACCTTCCCCGACTTAATCAGCTTCAGAATTTCCGGTACTCTGTTATGATGACTCTTTATAGTATCAGAGGGTCCCTTTATAGAAACCGATTCTATTACATCGGGATAAAGAGTCCCCTGCGCAAGAAAATCAAACTTTCCGATTTTCTTCGCCTCTTCCATAAACACAGCAACAAATTCCTTCCCTATAATTTTTCTCTTCTTTTCAGGATCTTCAACTTTTTTAAGTTTATCAAGAAATCTTTTAGATGCATCAACATATATAAGGTTGAGTTTCATATTCTTCTGATATCGATCAACAACCTTCTTCGCTTCATCCTTACGAAGCACGCCGTTGTTAACAAAAACACATGTCAGTCTGTCTCCAATAGCTTTATGAAGAAGCTCTGCTGTAACTGACGAATCAACTCCGCCTGAAAGACCCAGGAGAACTGTTCCATTTCCTACATCCTTTCGTATTGTAGCTATCGATGAATCAATAAATGAATCCATTGTCCAGGTTGGTTTCAGCTTGCAGATTCCGAAAACAAAATTGCTTAAAAATTTAGTCCCGTTAGTTGTATGATAAACTTCCGGATGGAACTGCACACCATATACTTTTTTTTCTTTGTTTTCTATAGCTGCAATCTCGGCATTTTCCGATGAAGCAATAACTTTAAAGCCCTGGGGCATGGTAGTAACTTTGTCTCCATGACTCATCCAGACCTGCTCTTTTGTTTTCAATCCTTTAAACAGATCAGATTTTTCTTTTATCGTAATTATTGCACGGCCGTATTCTCTGGAACTTGCTCCGGCACTCTTCCCTTTATATGCATTCACTACAAGATAAAGACCGTAGCAGATACCTAGCACCGGTACACCGAGTTTAAATATTTCCTCCGAAACCTGAGGAGCCCCCTTCTCGTCAATCGATGAGGGTCCGCCTGAAAGAATAATCGCAGATGGTTTTTCTTTCTTTATATCTTCGATTGGTGTATGGAAAGGAACAATTTCAGCATAAACTTTCAGTTCACGTATCTTTCTGGCAATCAGCTGTGTATATTGTGATCCGAAATCAAGAATAAGTACTCTCTCTTTCGGAATTCCTGCATTATGTTCTATCATTTTTTACCCTCTAACTTATCAATATAGTTCATCAGTCCCATCTCTTTAATACTCTTATTTTTATCGATGATTTTTGTCTCCATATTTTTTCTGTAGGAAATCAGTTTTTCCGTAAGAGTCTTTTCATTCACAGCAAGAATACTAATAGCAAATAAAGCTGCATTTGCCCCGCCCGATTTTCCTGCAGGCATGGTCGCAACCGGTATACCTGCCGGCATTTGAAGTATCGATAATATTGAATCAAGCCCTCCGGCAATATTTGTTTCAATTGGTATACCAAGTACAGGCAGAACTGTATGCGCCGCAACAACTCCCGGTAGATGAGCAGCTCCCCCAGCAACGGCAATAATCACCTTAAGACCTCTGTTAGAGGCACTCTGAACCCACTCCACTGTCTGTTCCGGTGATCTGTGTGCCGATGAAACTATTACCTCATAATCAATAGAAAATTGATCTAAAATTTCAAAACAATCCCGAACCTTCGGAAGATCTGAATCACTTCCAAGAATAACTCCAACTGATCCCATGCAATACCTCTCTATTATGTTAAAATATAACAGCTCAAAAAAATGGAAACGATAAAGCTTTCCCCCGCCAAGTTATATGCAGTTTCTTAATATTATTATTCTATAAATAATAATACATAATTTGAAACATCTTATTGCAACATCAACCTTTTTTTATAATAAACTTTTCCAGGAAATTGCTGATGCATTATTCTGCACAATTTAGATGCACTAATATATTAGCGAATTTACTTGACTTTTTAAAATAAAATGAATATCTTATCAAAATATTAAATACAAGGAGCTTGTAGATGAAACGAATATTATTAGTTACTTTAACGATTTTTGCTCTTTCGGTTACTGCTTTTGCTGTAGATTTTTCACTTGATGTAAAAGGCGGAGCTCAGCGTCCTACTGATGTAAAAAAGACCGGATTTGATTCAGCAGCTGATCTGAATATCGGGGTAGATAAATATTTTACAGTAGGTCCAGAAGCAGGATTCGGATGGATTAACTGGGAAGAAAAAACCGGGACAGTTGTTTTAGGCAATCAGACACTATCAAAAAATTCTCAAATCAACCTGTACTCTCTCCCTGTACTTGGTGTTGCCAAAATCAGATTAGCTGATATGATGGAGAGCTACGGTTTTATGCCTTACATCGCAGGTGGAGCAGGATATTCATGGACATGGTATAAGCTTCCAGAAAAAACTTACAGATTTGGCGGATTTACCTGGGAGGCATTGGGTGGAGTAGAAATTAAACTCGGAGCCGATTCAAATCTTGCATTCGTTCTTGAAGGCGGATACAGAGGTGCTAAAGTGAAGCATACAGGTTTGACTCTTGATATGTCAGGTCCTGTTGGAAGAGCTGGTATAAGCTTTCCACTTGGCGGAAATGAATAAAAATTAGTTCTGCTGTATATTAAAAAAAAATCCCGCCTTTTGGGCGGGATTTTTTGTATTCCCTACTTGAAAATAGTCGTCTGTTTTTAATCAACCACCTAGAAGCTGAAGAATGGTTCTTGTTTTCATATTTGCCTGAGCTAACATCGCAGTACCACTCTGCACAAGAACCTGATCTTTTGTTAAATCAACCATTGTTTCAGCCATGTCGGCGTCTCTTATCCGGCTTTCGGATGCTTGTATATTTTCATAGGCAGTCATCAGACCTCTTGTCGCATAGTCAAGTCTGTTGTAATAAGCGCCAAGGTCCGCTCTCTGCTTTGAAATTTTGTGTAGAGCATCATCGATCACACCTATCGTTCTGTTTGCGCTGCCTGCAGATGCCAGATCAGCGATAAAGGCGCCACTTTTTTCTTTGAGACCAAGACCGTTCGCAGTCATAGTACCAATATAAACACGCTCCCGCTGGTTCATATTTGCACCCATGTGAAACCACATACTCGCTTTCGGACCTGCTTTAGAAAAATCACCTAGAAGAAGTTTAAATTTGTTAAACTCCGCCTGTGATGCAATCCTGTCAACTTCGTCAACAAGAGCTGAAACTTCAACCTGGATAAGCTGTCTATCCTGATCAGAGTAGATACCGTTTGAAGATTGTACGGCAAGAACTCGAATCCTCTGAAGTATTTCAGTTGTCTGGTTCAGATAACCTTCAGTAGTCTGAACAAAAGACATTCCATCCTCAGTGTTTCTTTCTGCTTGTCTTAATCCCTGAATCTGTGTTCTCATTTTTTCGGATACTGCAAGTCCTGAAGCATCATCACCGGCTTTATTGATTCTAAGACCTGATGAGAGAGATTCCATAGACTTGTTTGTGTCCCACTGCTTGAATTTCAACGATTTGTTAGCGTTGATTGCACTCATGTTATGATTGATAATCATATTAAACACTCCTTTGTTTAATTAGATGTTTAAAGTCCCTCCTACAGGACTTGAAACTGCCTGACATCCTTATCAGGCATTTGATACCAGGTTTGTACTCATACTATAGGGAATACAGACGCCTTTATTACAGCGACCATAGAGCTTTAAATATATCCGGGGAAGTTGTCACCCTGAGCCTGTCGAAGGGCGACTTATACTGATAGTCTATGCTTCGACGGGCTCAGCATGACAACTTTGCAAATCCAAAGCTCTATGCTCGCTATAATTTTTAGTTTTCAAAGACCCTACCCCTTTTTTCTCCAAAAGGGAAACCCGGCCGGCTCTCCCAAGCCCGCCGGGTCAAGAAAAATGATAATAAATCTAATTATCTAAGTAACTGCAATATTCCCTGAGACTTTGCATTTGCCTGAGCAAGCATCGCCGTACCACTCTGTACAAGTATTTGATTTTTGGTAAAATCTACCATAGTTTCCGCCATATCCGCATCTCTTATACGGCTTTCAGCAGACTGAATGTTTTCATAAGCAGACATTAAGCCTTTAGCTGCATGTTCCATCCTGTTGTAGTATGCGCCAAGATCCGCTCTTTGTTTTCCAAGGATATGAAGTGCATTATCCATAACCCCGATGTTTCTGTTCGCTTCACCAGCTGTTGAAAGAGTAATAGGGTTACCAGTCATATTTTTCATACCGAGAGCTTTCGCTGTCATGGTCTGAATAAATATTCTTTCTCTCTGATGCATGTTTGCTCCCATGTGTATCCACATAGATGCTGTAACACTTACTCTTGCAAAATCTCCCTGAAGAAGGTTCATTTTGTTAAACTCTGCCTGAGAAGCAATTCTATCTACTTCATCAACCAGCTGTGAAACCTCAACTTGAATAAGCTGTCTGTCTTCTAGAGAATAGATACCGTTTGAAGACTGAATCGCTAGAACCCTGATTCTCTGAATGATGCTTGATACTTCGTCAAGGTATCCTTCAGTTGTCTGAACTAAAGACATACCATCTTCAGTATTTCTTTCAGCCTGTCTTAAGCCCTGAACCTGTGTTCTCATTTTTTCAGAAACTGCAAGACCTGAAGCATCATCACCAGCTTTGTTAATTCTCAAACCGGATGAAAGAGCTTCCATATTCTTGCTTACGTTCCAGTTTTGAAATTTTAAAGCCCTGTTGGTATTAATAGCGGACATATTGTGGTTAATTATCATCTGATTCCTCCATGAATCATCGTTGTTACCCTGGCATCCTTGCCTGGGCTGTCAGTTGAGACTTCCTGACATTTATAGATTCGGGAGAAGCACCCCTTTTATTAAGCCTGTTTAAAGCTGTTTATAGGCATTTTTAGCCAATAATAGCCGTTTATTTGTTTATATAATATAAATGTAACCTCGATACTCATTTTTTTGCCTATTTTGCCTTATTTATATATTCGGGATACTGGACTTTTTCAGTTAGTAAAAAAATTCATTTATTCGAAATATTTGAGTAATAAATAATTCTTGATTTTTTAATACCTGATATAATCTTATAAGAGAAGTTCTCTGTTCCTTTTTTCTGTAACTCTTAAAACCAGCGGTATTCTGTCTGTGGCATGTCATAAGCTTGGCGGAGAATAAGTTCACAACCGGTATAAGAGTACATACGAATATTTCAACAGAGCTCTGAAAATTAACTAAGGAGATAACAATGATAAAAAAAAGTATTCTATTATCAATGATTTTAGCACTAACTGTCGCTTGTGTGTTTTCCTCATGCAGTAAAGACGGCGCAAAGGGTAAAAAAGTAGTTATTGCTACCGATGCAACATGGCCTCCAATGGAATATATTGATGCAAATAAAAATATCGTCGGTTTTGATATCGATATGTTAACAGCTGCTGCAAAAGAAGCCGGATTTGAAGTGGAATTTAAAAACCAGGCCTGGGACGGAATTTTTGCCGGACTTGCAGCTGGAAAATATGACGCTGTTGTTTCATCTGTTACCATTACAGACGAAAGAAAGAAAAGTATGGATTTCTCAATACCTTATATAAATGCAGGACAGATTCTTGTTGTTAAAAAAGAATTGAATGGTGTTGATAAACTTGCTCAATTTGAAGGAAAAAAAGTCGGTGCTCAGATAGGAACAACCGGTGCTCTTGAAATAAAAAAATTCAAAAAGATTACAGTAAAAGAGTATGATGAGCTTGGACTCGCAATGGAAGATCTTGCAAAAGGAAGAATTGATGCCATCGTTTGTGATACTCCAATCGCTGCAAACTTCGCTCTTCAGAATGAAAAATACAAAACTATTCTTAAAATAGTAGGACTCCCTTTTACAACTGAAGAGTACGGCGTTGCAGTAACTAAAGGTAACAAAGAAATCGTTGACTTACTGAACAATGGTCTTAAAAAGGTTAAAGAAAAAGGAATAGATAAAGAGTTAGAGAAAAAGTGGCTAAGATAAATCAAAAAACCAAAATACAGATAACTGATGGAGTTCTCATCCCGGGAAGGGATGACTCCTCCCTCTTTTCAGCGTGGAGAATCGCCTTTTACGGAGCAATATCAACTCTGATATTGCTCCTGGTTGTTTTTCCAACTCCATTTCTTCAATTGTTTAAATTTATAATTGGATTTGATGAAAACTGGCATTTCAATTTTGGTCAAAGCGGATTGATAATGACTTTTGAAGTTACAGTTTTTTCCATTATCTTTGCACTGCTTATCGGATTACTCATTGGTCTTGGAAGAATTTCCAGAATTTCAATCATTAACAGAATAAGCACTGTATATGTTGAAGTGATCAGGGGAATTCCATTACTTGTACAGCTTTTCTACATCTACTATGCTCTTGCGAAATTTGTAAGAATATCCGACATTGCATCTGCTGTTATTGCAATTGCAATCTGTTATGGCGCATATATCAGTGAAATCTTCCGGGCTGGAATACAGTCAATCCCTAAGGGACAGATGGAGGCGGCACTGGCTCTGGGCTTTACCAGGACACAGGCAATTTTCAGAATCATTCTTCCTCAAACACTGAAGGTTGTTCTACCTCCAATCGGGAATGAGTTTATTGCTCTCCTTAAAGATTCTTCACTTGTATCTATACTTGCTGTTTCTGATATTTTGAGAAGAGGTCGGGAATTTGCCTCTATATCTTTTGATTATTTTGAAACATACACAATGATTGCAATAATTTACTTAATTCTCACTCTGTTCTTTTCAAGACTTGTTGCAATAATGGAAGAGAGGATGAAAACTGATGCCAAGCAGAGTTAAAGTAGTTAATGTATCAAAAAATTTTGAAGATGTAGTTGCTCTCAGGAATGTAAGTCTTGAAGTAAAAAAGGGCGACGTTTTTTTTATTATAGGCTCCTCAGGAAGCGGGAAGAGTACTCTTCTTAGATGTATCAACAGACTTGAAAATGTTACAAGCGGTGATATCTGGATAGAGGAAGACCTTGTTACTGGACCAAAGGCAAATATAAGACTGATAAGAGAGGAAACTGGAATGGTGTTTCAATCATTTAACCTGTTTCCGCATCTGACAGTTCTGGAAAATATCACACTTGCTCCTCGTATTGTAAAAAAAGTTAACCCGAAAGATGCGGAAGACAATGGACGCATTCTTTTAAAGAGAGTTGGTCTCTCAGATAAAGAGAAGGCATATCCCGAACAGTTATCTGGCGGACAGCAGCAGCGTGTTGCAATTGCCAGAGCTCTTGCAATGAATCCAAAAGTGATTCTCTTTGATGAACCGACATCGGCTCTAGATCCGGAGATGACAAAAGAGGTTCTCGACGTAATGCTCGACCTTGCACGTGATGGTATGACAATGATTGTTGTTTCCCATGAAATGGGATTTGCAAAAGCTGCAGCAACTAAAGTTGTTTATATGGACGATGCTGAAGTTATAGAAATGGGAACACCGGATGAGATTTTCAATCACCCTAAAAAAGAAAGAACACAACGCTTCTTGAAAAATGTTCTAAGAGCTTAAATTTAATAATTATATAACAAAAAAACCGGTCTATTGACCGGTTTTTTTATACTCAAATTAAATATCATAATTATGTTTGATATTTTATGCAAATATGCTATATTAGTTAAAAACACTTGAGGTATCTTTTTATGAAAATTGAATTCGTCGGCGGAGCAAGAACAGTTACAGGTTCTTCATATATTATAAAAGATGACGATTTCACAATAATGATAGATTGCGGTATGTTTCAGGGTAAACATGAACTAATAGAAAGAAATCAGCTTCATCTGATATATGCACCCCAAAAAATTGACTGCATGCTTCTCACTCATGCACATATTGATCACAGCGGATTGATTCCTAAACTTGTAAAAGAGGGTTTTTTCGGAAACATTTATGCAACCAAAGCAACCGCAGATCTATGCTCGATAATGCTGCCTGATAGTGCCCACATCCAGGAGATGGATACTAAATGGATAAATAAACGTAACAAAAAACTCGGCAGAGCGGAGGTTGAGCCTCTTTACAGCATCGAGGACGCAGAGAAATCCCTGACTCATTTTGTTCCGGTCAACTATGGAGAAATTGTGCAGATACATCCAAGAGTCGAAGTCCGGTTCCGTGATGCGGGACACATCCTCGGATCTGCATTTATTGAAATGTGGATCGATGAAAAAGGTAAAAAAACAAAAATAGTTTTTTCCGGAGACATAGGAACTCGCGATCAATCAATAATCAGAGACCCGGAGTCGCTTGATGATGCGGACATAATACTTATTGAATCCACATATGGTGACAGACTTCATAAAAACAGAGAAGATACATACGAGGAATTTAAAAATATTCTTCTGCGCTCAATAAATAATAAAGGAAACATTGTAATCCCCGCATTTGCAATTGAAAGAACTCAGGAGATAATATTCACTCTCAATAGACTTTTTAAGAGTGGAGAACTTCCACGGATACCGGTCTTTATCGATTCACCGCTGGCAATTTCGGCAACAGAAATATTCAGAGAAAACAAACAATGCTTCGATGAAGAGATGATAAATATTCTGATGTCAGGAGAAAATCCACTCGATTTTCCGAATCTGAAGTTTACAAGAACTACGGAAGAATCAAAACTTTTACAGGAAGTCAAAGGTGCCATAATTATATCCGCAAGCGGGATGTGTACAGCTGGAAGGATTCAGTATCATCTGCAGAATAATCTTTATAAGAGTGAATCAAGTATAATATTTGTAGGATATCAGGCAGAGGGAACGCTTGGAAGAAGAATTATTGATGGAACAAAACAGGTAAAAATATATGGCGAGGATATTGCTGTAAATGCTCAGATTCATACTCTTGGCGGATTTTCTGCTCACGCCGACAAAGCGGGTCTCCTTAAATGGCTCAGTACAAATAAAAATCCTAAAACAAAAATATTTGTTGTTCATGGTGAAGAGGAATCTTCAGAGTTTTTCTCAAAGCTTATCAGCAGCGAATTTGGTCTGGCTGCTTATGTACCAAGGTGGGGCGAGATTGTTGATCTTGAAACAATGCAGTCGGAAATAGCAGCATATGGCACTTCAAGTGATGATAAATTCACTCCTGTTGACAGTCAGATAGAGGCTCTGACAAACAGTTTAAAAATACTGATAGAGAAGTATAACAAAGCTAAATCAGAAAACCGGCTGGAATCGATAAAAAAACTTCAGGATGACATTAACGATGCAAAAGAAATGTTATCTATGATAATTGACAGACTTTAGTATAATTCTTTTGTTTGAATTTATTTGTCATACCCGCGCAGGTGGGTATCCACTTCTTTCATATAATATCAATAACCATGCAATGGATTCCCGTCTTCACGGGAATGACATTTTGTTTTACTATGATACATGGGAATAAAACAAAATGTTTTATTTCCTGATAGATAAATTTTTACCGTTAAGCTGGTGACATATTGCAATAGCAAGAGCATCGGCTGCATCATCGGGACCTTCAATTTTTTCAAGCTTCAGTAGTTTTTTCATCATAAAATAAATCTGATCTTTTGCAGCTTTACCGTAACCAGTTACAGAATGCTTTATCTCTGTAGGAGAATATTCGGTGTATGAAATCCCCTTAAGCTTTAATGTTAAAATTATGACACCAACAGCCTTTGCAACCGGAATTGCAGTTTTTACATTTTTCTGGAAAAATATTTTTTCTATAGCGGCACAATCAGGATTGAATTCTTCAATAATATTTAAAAGGCTCCTGTGTATCTGCAGGAGCCTTTCATCAAACTCGTCACCGGGAGTTGTTTTTATTACACCATAATTCTCTACTTTAAAATTATCACTTAAAACAGACCATCCAATTATATCATAACCTGGATCAATCCCGAGTATTTTCAAATTACTCCCCAAGCTTAGCCATTATCTCGTCAGAGATATCATAGTTTGAAAAAACTTCCTGAGCATCATCCTGCTCTTCAAGAAGTTCCATAATCCTTAAACATTGAGCAGCTTTTTTCTCATCAAGAACAACCGTAGTCTTAGGGATATACGAGAGCTGATTCTCAAGAAGATTAAACTCTTTCTTTGCAAGGAAGTCAGCAACGGCCACATAACCCTCAGGAGATGTTGTTACGATAACATTTCCATCTTCACTTTTTACATCTTCAACATCAAAGTCCAGAAGCATCTCTATAACTTCATCTTCATTAGTTTTCCCGGCTTCTATAACCAGAACACCTTTTTTTTCAAAAAGATAATTTACTGATCCTGTTTCACCAAGATTGCCGCCATTTTTACTGAAAATAGATCTTATTTCAGGAGTAGTACGATTTTTATTGTCAGTTATACAGTCCACCATAATAGCAACACCGCCGGGTCCATAACCTTCATATCTCACCTCTTCGTATACTGCTCCCTCTACATTACCTACACCCTTTTTTATAGCTCTATCAATGTTATCATTAGGCATATTATTGGATTTGGCTTTTAATACCGCAGTCCGAAGTCTCGGATTGGAATCAAGATCCTCTCCACCTGCTCTTGCAGCGACAGTTATCTCTCTGATCAGCTTTGTAAAGAGAGCACCCCTTTTAGCATCAGTTACGCCCTTTTTTCTCTTAATTGTAGACCATTTACTATGTCCTGACATAAAAACCTCTTACATAAAAATATTTTTCTTTAATTTAGTTCCTCAGATGCAAAAGCTGCTCTTCAAAACTTTCGCTTTCGCAGGTGTGTGGACCGGACTGATAAATATATGTTTTACGATCTTTTTTAAAACCGTCACAAAACTCTTTCAGATGTAATACAATATGAATTGCAATATACTAATAACCCCTTTTAATTTTCAACTGTAATTTTACTATCATATCTCTTGCGCTATTAGAGTTGTAATCGTATTTTATCGACTCTCTATAATATTTAATTGCTTCATTGTAGTTTTCAGTTTTTTCATTTGAAACGGCCATAAACCATCTCAATCTTCCAGGCTGAAGTTTTGTAAACTCAAGCTGCAGGTTTTCAAGCTCTCTGTCGATTTTATTTCTTTCATCTATTAATATTTCATAATCTTCATATTTTTCAAATTCTTTACTGTTTATAAGCGCTTCTTTCAATTGATTTATTTTGACATTTACCTCTTTCTTATCATTATTCTTTGCACTAATCTTTTCAATAATCTTTATCTGGTAATTAATACATTCATTATATAACGAAATCGCCTTATCAAATTTTAAATTGTTATAAGCCATATCACCAAGATACTCATAGGATTTTGATCTCCTGTAGATATCACCCTCTTTCAAAATTGTGACAGCTCTCTTTAGTGATGATTCGGCTAATACATAATTTCCAGTTCTGAAATATGATATATACCCAAGTGCAAATAATATTTCTGCATCATCAGGTTTCATTCTTAAAAATTCATTATAGTATTTTTCTGTCTCATTATATTTTTCTATACTTTCGTAAAGATTACCCATTTTAAGATATACTTCAGGCTTTATTTCATCTTCAGTATTATCCAGATATCTCCTTAGATGAAAAATCGCTCTTTTTTTATCCATTGTTATAGATAGCGCTTCTCCCAACTCATAAGAATAAATATATTTTGCCGGATTGAGAGTATATGCCTGATCTAATGCATCTATATATCCTTTAAAAAAAGCCTGCTCTTTAAATGTTTTAAAAACCTGCGCTATTTCAAAAAAAACAATATCATCTCTGCCTGGCTCCAGATTTCTGAATCTTAATGCCTGAACATAATGATTTAAGGCATCCTTCTTCCTGTTGAGTTTAGTGCTGCATTTACCTGCAAAAAAATGAAGATCAGACAATTCCTTGTTATCCTCTATAAAAAATCCCTTTTCTTTCCTCTTCCTGAATAAAGTCAAAAGATCCTGATCTTCTCCCACATTGCTCAGAGCAATATAACCGGCCGGGATTCTTTTATTCTCCAATCTTTTACTATATATCTCATTGAGTTTTAAAATAATGATGTCATATGATTTCTGAAACTCATTCTTTTCATATAGAGAAATATAATCCTCCCCACCTTGAGCAAAGAGAGAGGTTATCAGTATAAAAACTATGTTGATGCATATTAATACTTTTTTCTTCATAAAAATCCCGTATGAAATATCTTCAATCTAAAAAAAATGAACAATTATAAAACTAAAAGCCTATAACTTTAATATAAAACCTGCAATATTTCCTCAGAAATTTCCAATCATACATTTCTTCATTACCAGAAAATTTCCCGGAAAAAAATTTTTTATAAACATTCTTTAATTCTTTTGACTATATATAATTATCGGAAAAAATTGATTGTAAAATCATCATTTGATTTTTATTTAATTATTATATATGCTCATTGTTTATCAAAATTTAACCGATTTTATACCATACGAATCTTATAATTATCATAAGATTAAATGAGGAGTCTCCATACATGAGTCATTTTAAGCAATTCAGTTATCCCGATATATCTAAAAGATGGATGCTCCTTTCTGTTCAATTACTTACCTTTTCCAGCTTAACCATTCTTCTTTCGGATTTGATCCTTATTTTAAAACAATTTCTGCCATATTATCCAATAATCCGGATTGTAATGTTCGCAACCCTGATTTCCTTTCTTGCCGGAAATCTCATAGGAAGATGGATTTATACAGCAACAAAAAAATATAGATTAATTAATGTTGGAATCTCGTTTGTTCTTCTTTTAATATTCTCTTTTTACTTTTTTAAGGTTACCCTGCTTGGTGAAAATTTTTCACATTTTAATCTTTATGTTAAATCAAGATATCTCTCATCTTTAATTATAATAATTCCATCTCTTCTGACAGGTATGATCAATAGTTATTTTTTAAAGATTTCAACTGGTGATTTTATTGATGAGAAAAATCTCTTATCAGGTTATCTGATAATCTTTTTTCTCGGAATTTCATCCGGTACTGCCATATCTCTTGTTACACATTTAATTTTCCCGGAAATTATATATATTCGTTATGTTTATATTTTCATATTATTTATTATAACAATACTCTCAGGATTTTTAAATATTCCGTTTATTCCTGAAGAGCTCGTAGCACAGCATTATCCCGATGATGATCATGTAGAACTTGAAGAACAGGTTCACCGGGAGGATTTATTCTATACATACTTAAACTTCTCATATATCACACTCTATATTTTTTTAGGATTTATCGCTTTTAATAAGTTTTTCGGTGATATTTATTACTACAATTTTATTCATATTTCTGTCGTATTGTTGGCAATGATTATAGGTTTATTTTTTGGCGGATTAAAAAAATTCTCCTCATGGCACGTATATAGCGAAATGCTTTTCCCGATCTTTTTCTTATCTTATCTTTTTTTTCTATACAACTATGAAAATAAAATTCACCCTCTCCTTGGTTTTTCATTTCTGCTTCTGCCTTCAATCGTTTTCGGTTTTTCTTTAAAGCAGACTATTCTTAACATAACTTATAATTATACACATGAAAAAAGATTCCATGTTATGAACTTTTCTCTTTTTATTCTTCCTATCCCGATTATTATAGCTGCTTCTTTGATAAATTATACAAATATCTTTTTCTTCTTAATACTTTATATCCTGACAATTCTCAATATTATTATACCGGGTTTATATCTTTTCAATTCAACACTAAACTCTACGAGAAAACTTTTTTATTTTTTCTTCTCTCTGCTTTTTATTCCATCGATAATATTAATGCATCTTTATTTCAAAATTCCTCTAAATAACAAATCATTCGTAGATAATATAACTAACTTTGAATTATTGCAAAATACGAATTTCAATCTCCCTTATATCAGCGAAAGAGGTGAGATTAAGAATTCAGGATCTACAATATTTTACCTTTCAGAAAGTACTATCAGAAACTTAAAGAGAGCTGCTGCCACAACTTCTCTCTTTTGTGGAGAAGAATCAAGAATACTGATCATTGACAGTAATCAGAAATTCTTTCGAAATCCTCTATACGGATTTTATAATAATGCTGTTTTCCTGGATAATATCCCTTCCGGATTTGTAAATAATAACAAGCTTCCTGTTTCAGGAAGGCAGTTGTATGTTGCTCAGGAAAAAGAAATGCTCAATTTTCTTATTGATAATAAAGAACAGTATTTTTCAATTATTGATTCACCGAATATTCTTGATCAGAATTTTCACTCGTTCAGATTTTCAACAAATTACTACTCATTAGCAAAAAAAAGACTGACTGAAGATGGATTGTATATCAGTATAATTGATCTTCAGCTCTCTAATTATAATTTAATGTCAGATTCATTAACTGCAATTTCTTCACTTTACAAACACCATCTGGTTTTTATCTTTTCCAATATTGCATTGATTGTATCCTCTGACAACATTGACAGTCTAAAGATCAGCAAAAACTCATTAGAGCGATTAGGTAAAATCATTGAAAACCGGCCAATTTATGGACTTATTTTTTATGACAAAACACACCCTTTCAATAATATCGTATTTAATGATCTGAACATTTTTCAACAGTTTCTAGTGTCATCAAAAAAGATAAATCCATACATATATACTCCTACGGAAATTAAAAATATTCCCGAGCAGCTGACTGAGTTTTACTTCTCATATAAAATTGACTGGATTGATTCTCTTTTCTCCAGCAGCAAAGAGGATCAGATTTTCATCGAATCATTTAAATCTAATTTGGCAAATAATTCAGTAATTCTAAATCTAATAAAAAAAACTGAGTATGCCGAATCAATAAATGCATACGATCAGGAAACTGATCTGTTATTTCAGCTGAAAAAATATACCCCTTACAATGATAATTTAAAAAATTATCTGCAGCCTGTTCTTGAGTATAAAGAGAACTTTTACTACAGCGAAGCATTAAGGCTTGAAAAGGAAAAAAAATGGGATGATGCTGCTATCCTGTACCGTGCAATTCTTACAATGAACAGTAATAATTTTGATGCAAATTACAGATTCGGCCTCCTTTATATAACACTGCAGGATTTAAATAACGCTTTTAAATATCTCGATATTGCATTAAAACTAAATAAAAATCATCCTCAAGTACTTTACCAGATGGGGATACTTCTCTTTTCCAGTGATAAGTTTAAAGAGTCTATAGAATATCTTGAAAAAGCAAAAGAGCTTGGAATAAACACTTCTACTCTCTACCTGTATCTTGGAATATCGTATGAGAAAACAAAACAGCTTGAAAAGGCTAAGGAAAATCTTGAAAAAGCTATCATTCTCGATCCGGGAGATGCAAAATTTAAATCTCTGGTAGATCAATTAAATAAAAAAATAACTTTTGTTTCAGATCCTGGAATTACTGAAGATAAAAAAAACATGTCAGACGATGAACAAGGTGAAGAGATAAAAATTCCTGTTAATAAAAAAGCAATCAAGGCAAGATTGGGTGATACTGAATAGAATGTTTTTATTTATTTAACTTATACAAAACAGCTCAGATAAAATTGATACCTTCCCACGATGTGAGACTGAACTTTACCCGTATTGAAGATAGCCCTCTAAATCCCCAGAAAGGGGAATTAAAAAGAAAGTTTATAAATAATAAAGTCTTTCAGGACTTAATTTGTGTCTATGCTCCTCAAGTCCCCCTCCGGGGGATTGGGGGCTTTGAAGTTTGATCAAGGATTAGATCTATGAATTAAAGGAGGCTAACGCTTCTTTAAATTTAGGAATAGCTTTTTCTATAACCTTCTCAGAAATACAGTATGCAATTCTAAAATATCCCGGCCCTCCGAATCCTAAACCTGGAACAGTGAGAACATTGTATTTCTGCAGATGCTTAACAAAACTTACATCATCTCCTCCAGGAGCTTTACAAAAAAGATAGAATGCCCCTTCAGGTTCAGAAAATTCATAACCTGCATCTTTTAGTCCCGACATCAGAAGATCGCGTCTTTTCTTGTATACACCCACATTCACGGCTGCATCATTCAATTGCGCTACAATTCTCTGCATTAATGCCGGTGCATTAACAAAACCCAGAATCCTATTACTAAGATTTAATCCTCCCATTAAGAGAGCATAATCTTCAGCATCGGGATTTACCGCTACATAACCGATCCTTTCTCCGGGAAGAGAAAGCGATTTTGAATATGAATTTGCAACAATTGCATTAACATATTTTGAAAGAACAGGTGAAACTTTTTTGTTATCATAGATTATTTCTCTATAAGGCTCATCACAAATTAGAAAAATCTTTCTATCACCAGTACTTTTTTTCTTCAGCAATTCACAAAGTGCATCAATATCTTTTTCACTATAGATTTTACCTGTGGGATTATTAGGACTATTAATTATTATTCCCTTTGTTTTAGATGTTATTGCTTTTTCTATTGCATCTACATTAATAGAAAAATCTTCATTCGAATCAACCAGTACAAGTGTACCCTGATGATTTGAGACATAGAATCCATATTCAGGAAAAAAAGGTTTAATAGCTATTATTTCATCTCCGGGATCAAGAATAGTTTTCATGATTATATTCATCCCGCCCGCAGCGCCGCATGTCATAATCAGTGAATTCCCATCAATTTTAATTTTATGATCTTTTTCAACTTTTCTGGCAATTGAGTTTCTTACATCTGCAAATCCTGAATTCGGCATATATCCGTGCATACCAGTAGCAGTTGAGTCTGTCATTGTCTTAAGCGCAGTAAAAAATTCGGCAGGAGGTTCAAGATCAGGATTGCCAAGACTGAAATCATAAACATTTTCAGCACCAAACTCCCCTTTGAGTCTTGCACCCTCTTCAAACATCTTCCGTATCCAGGATGATTTTTCAATTGATTCCTGTATTTTTAACGAAACAGACATATTTAACACCGCCATTTTTATTTCATATTTTAAAATTTTATTGAGTATAATGATCCCGCAAAAACTGAAATGAAATCTGTTACATAACTATAATGATTCATTACTTCTTATTTTCATCTATTTTTTTTATAAGATTTTTTATCTTTTCATTTTCCGGTGCAAGTGATAGAGCTTTTTTTGCATAGGCCTCAGCCTCATTACTTTTCCCCATCATAACAAGACTCTGGGCAATATTTGTGTTTATCTCTGCTGATTCCGGATTGATTGCCAGAGCCACAGAAAAAGCGGCATTCGCTTCACCAAACTTATTGAGCTTCATTAGTACAATTCCAAGATCATTATATGAAAAATAAAATTCTGGATCAAGAGAATTTGCCTTCTCAAGCAGTTCCTTTGCTCTCCAATAGTTTTCCTTCTGATATGTTACTCTTCCAAGAATCCAGAATAACATTGCATCTTCCTTAATATTTAAACCATCTTCAATTACTGATGAAGCAGTATTAAGTTTCCCTTTTTCGGATAAAAGTATTGCAAGATCGATATATGGATCAATTTTTGTTTTGTCAATTGCCATGCATTTTCTGAAATGCGCTGAAGCCGATTCTTCATTGCCGAGCTTCCAGTGATTATGAGCTGCAAGAAATCTTAATTTATAATTAGGAGATCCCGGTTTAAAGTCATCTGCTACGATGAGATCCTGCCCTAAAATATTAAGTGATTCCTGATATTTTTTTTCCTGAAAAAGCGCCAGGGCCTTATCGTAGGCGGCAAAAACATTTGAACTGATCATTGCAAATAATAGTGAAAAGAATAACAGCTTCTTCATACATAACCCTTCCGTTTCAATTATATACCTTAAAAATATGGTATCGAATAACAACTAAACTTTTTTATGACCATGACTATATTTTCAATAACTATTTACGAAATTTCTTCTTTTTTTGAAATTACATTCCGCCCCCTCTGGCCGCTGGCCATCTTCCCCTTGATAAGAAGGTGGAGAGGTAATATGATAAATTCTCTATTAATCCTTGCCGCATTCATGGGGAAAGGTGCCCGTAGTGCGGAAAGGGGCGGGATCGGGATATTGCTTATACTAAGGTAAAAAAAAAGAGCGATCAACATGATCGCTCTTTTCAGTTTAGCTATTTAATAATTTTTTATTTTTTTACTTCTTTTTTCTCAGTATTCAGAATCTGTGCATGAGCTGCAGCAAGTCGTGCAATTGGAACTCTGAATGGTGAACAGCTTACATAATCAAGACCCAGAAGATGGCAGAACTCAATAGAATTCGGATCTCCGCCATGCTCCCCGCAAATTCCGATTTTCAGGAATTTGTTTATTTTACGCCCTTTAGCAACAGCGAGCTTCATCAATTCGCCGACTCCTGTTCTATCAATAGTCTTGAATGGATCTACAGATATTATCTTTCTATCGATATATTCAGGAAGGAAAGTCCCTGCATCATCACGGCTGAATCCAAATGTCATCTGTGTCAAATCGTTTGTTCCAAATGAGAAAAACTCTGCTTCCTGAGCAATATTATCAGCAGTTAAACAGGCTCTTGGAACTTCGATCATAGTACCAACCTGATAATCGACACGTATTTTTTTCTGAGCCATTACTTTTTCAGCTGTATCTACAATTATTTTTTTCTGAAGAACAATTTCTCTGAATGTTCCAACCAGCGGTACCATAACCTCAGGTTTTACATCTACTCCTTTTTTCTTCAGCTCGCAAGCTGCTTCAAAAATTGCCTGAGCCTGCATCTCTGTTATTTCAGGATATGTTATTCCAAGACGGCATCCCCTATGACCAAGCATTGGATTAAATTCGTGGAGAGATTCAACTCTTGCTTTAACTTTTTCAAGAGTCATTCCCATATCTGCAGCCATTATTTTCTGGCTCTCTTCATCGTGAGGTACAAACTCGTGAAGAGGGGGATCAAGAAGCCTTATTGTAACTCCATAACCAGCCATTGCACTTAAAATTCCGATGAAATCTTTTTTCTGCATTGGAAGTAATTTCTTTAAAGCTTTTTTTCTTCCTTCAAGATCTTCAGCAAGAATCATTTCTCTTACTGCCTTAATTCTATCTCCCTCGAAAAACATATGCTCTGTTCGGCAAAGGCCAATTCCTTTTGCTCCGAATTTTCTTGCAACAGCAGCATCGTGAGGTGTATCTGCATTTGTACGTACTGAGAGCTTTCTATATTCATCGGCCCATTTCATAATAGTTTCAAAATTACCGGAAAGTTTGGCTTCCACCGTATCAACCTTCCCGAACATAACTTCACCTGTTGAACCATCAAGAGAGATAAAATCGCCCTCTTTAATAACTCTTCCTCCAACAGTCATTGTTCTTGTTGAGTAGTTGATTCCTAGAACACCGCAGCCGCATACACAGCACTTTCCCATACCCCTTGCAACAACAGCTGCATGAGAAGTCATACCGCCTCTTTGAGTCAGGATACCCTGCGCTGCATTCATACCTTTAAGATCTTCTGGAGAAGTTTCTATTCTTACAAGAATAACCTTTTCCCCCTTCTCCGTCCAGTCGTGTGCATCTTCAGCATTGAAAACAACCTTTCCTGCTGAAGCACCCGGTGAAGCAGGGAGTCCCTTTGCTATTACATCCTTCTTTCCTTTAGGATCAAAAGTCGGATGAAGAAGCTGATCAAGCGATGCCGGATCAATTCTAAGCAGAGCAGTTTTCTTATCTATAAGTTTTTCATTTACCATATCAACAGCAATTTTTACAGCAGCTGCAGCAGTTCTTTTTCCGCTTCTTGTCTGAAGCATCCACAATTTTTCATTCTGTATTGTAAATTCGATGTCCTGCATATCTTTATAATGCTTTTCGAGTTTAAGATATACCTTTTCAAGCTGGTCATATGCACTTGGCATACATTCCTGAAGTGAAGGATACTTTTCTTTTCTCTCTTTTTCAGAAACACCATTCTCTTTTGCCCAATTTCTTGAACTTACAAGTGTAACCTGCTGAGGAGTACGGATACCTGCAACAACATCCTCCCCCTGTGCATTAACAAGGTACTCACCATAGAAAGCTTTCTCACCAGTGGAAGGGTCACGGGTAAAGGCAACACCGGTTGCACAGGTATTACCCATATTTCCGAATACCATCGATTGTACAGTAACTGCTGTTCCCCAATCATCGTCAAAACCATTCATTTTTCTGTAGAGAATCGCTCTTTCATTATTCCAGGAACCAAAAACGGCTCCAATAGCTTCCCATAGCTGTTCTTTCGGATCATCTGGGAATGGGCGTCTTAATTTTGCTTTAACAAGTGCTTTAAATCTTTTAACAAGATCTTTTAGATCTTCAACATTCATCTCAATGTCAGAGCTATAACCTTTTTCATGTTTGACTTTATCCATTACCTCTTCAAAAGGGTCAATCTCATCACTTGATTCAGGTTTGAGTCCCATTACAACATCGCCATACATCTGAATAAATCTTCTGTAAGAGTCCCATGCAAAACGCTCATTTCCGGTTTTTTTAATAATCCCTTTTATGGTATTATCATTAAGACCCAGATTAAGAACTGTATCCATCATCCCCGGCATTGAAACACGAGCTCCTGACCTGACCGATACTAAAAGCGGATTTTCTACATCTCCGAAACCGCGATCCATGATCTTTTCAATTTTTTTCATAGCTGCTTCAACATCTTTATCGAGCCCTGCGGGGAACTCTTTAACGTTGTTGTAATACTCTGTACATACTTCGGTAGTAATTGTAAATCCGGCAGGAACAGGTACACCCAGGTTTGACATTTCTGCTAAACCCACCCCTTTACCGCCAAGCAGATTTTTCATATCTGCATTACCCTCTGCAAATCCTCCGCCAAAACTATAAACTCTTTTTGCCATTGATCTTTCTCCTTTAATCGTGTTAGTAACTAATTACTAGGTTTTTCAATAAAAAACCTGAAAATATTCCTTACACTTCTTCCTGACTACCAAGCTTCCTTTCTTTACATATTAAAAAAAGAATATTTTTTTAACGCTAATAAATTGTAAAGGCTTTTTTCTTTATATTATAGTAACAGTTTTGTAATCATTGTCAAAATAATGTGTATTAATCGTCTTCTTTATAAAAAAAATTATTTATTATGTTCACTTAAAAATTCTATTTTAAATACCGCAAAAGACCATGCAACGCTTATAAAGTCACTACACTAATACTGAATCCAGTGTTCGTCTTCCACAAATAAGAATATTTTGAAGCTTACCCGGCCTATACCCTTAAAGTTATATATACTGTAATAACGCTATAAAATAGCATTTTTCAATAGATTTCGAATGTTTTTTAAGAATTTATTTTTTTTGCAGAATTTCAAGGTAATTTAAAGTTTTTAAGAAGGTAAATTCTTTCTTTCAATGGAATGTGAAAAAGATATGTTGAAGTAGTTTTCAGGTAAATACATTAAATCTTACTCTGAATTCATAAAAAATCATTGTAAATTAAATATTCACTTTATAATTAAAATCATGCTTATTCAATTTTATTAAACCGATAAACAATTTAGAGAATATTAAAATAACGAAATGAAAACCATTCATAATAAAACTTTAAATGCAGGCGATAAAGATAATCTGGAGAAAAGGATTTTTGATCTGGAAAACCTCATTGAAATCGCCTTAAGTTTATCCTCTAATCTTGAATTTGACAGTCTTGTTGAATCGATTCTTTATATCTGCATAGGACAGATGATTGTCGATAAAGCTGCAATTTTTCTAAATTCAAATCTTGAAAATGATGATCTTACTTTATATATGTCGAGAGGTTACACTCTTGAACCTGATTTAAAAATAGTCTCCAAATCAAAACTAATTAAATATTTATATTCAAATTGCGGGATCCTGGATTCTGAAAAAGCCAATGATTTAATGTCTGACGACTCATCAACAAAGGAAACCTACAAAAAGCTTAAACCTGAAATAGTCATTCCCTTAAAATCTAAAAATTCGATAAATGGACTAATCTTTTTAAGTCAGAAAATAATTGAAAATTCATATACAGAGCAGGACTTCCGTTTTCTTGAAAAAATGGCGAAGTTCGCCTCTATCGCAGTTGAGAACTCCCGCTTGTATAGAATGGCTACTCTTGACCGTATGACAGGACTTTTCATTCATCATTACTTTCAGGAACGGCTCATTGAGGAGATTAAAAGATCGGAGAGAACCGGAACTCCACTAACACTTCTTATGGGAGATCTTGATCATTTTAAAAAAGTAAATGATACTTACGGACATCCGCAGGGAGATATAATCTTAAAAGGAACAGCTTCAATCATACACCAGAATATCCGCGGTTTTGATATAGCTTCCAGATATGGCGGAGAGGAATTCGCCATCATTCTCCCGGAGACCGATATTACAGCTGCAGATGCAATAGCCGAAAGACTCAGAAAGAAAATTGAAGAAGCAGTTTATAAAAATAATGAAAAAGAAATTCAAATCACTATCAGTATAGGCTTAGCCCAGTTTGACAATACAATAGATAAAAGCGGTCTGGATCTTATTAAACGGGCAGATTCTTTTCTTTATACTGCTAAGGCTCTGGGCAGAAACAGAATAATAAAATCTGAAGAAATAATACCGGGTCAAAATGTTAAATAAAATTATTCAAAACAGTCTGATATCAAATGATAACCGCAAATTAAGCAGGATTATCGATTTAATAAAACTGAATCCTGTTAACCGTGATGCATATATATCACTAGCAGTTGAACTCACCAGAATGAAAAGATTCGATCAGGCTATCAAATCCTTTAATAAAGCGAATTTAATAAAGGAAGATCACATTACCCTCTACAATATGGGCTGTTTATATTACAAGAAAAGAGATTTTAAAAATGCTATTCTTGTTCTTGAAAAATCTAAACTTATTAATAAAAGTTTTTATATGAGTTATCTTCTGACGGGTCTTTGCTATGGAAGGCTTAACAATTTTAAAGCATCTGAATCGAACTTTATTAATGTAATTATGACTGATCCTGACAATACCACCGCTCTGACGGCACTTTCTGTTCTTTATTACAATCAGGGTAAAATCCAGGATTCACTCAGCATCATAAAACGGATTTCCAGTTTAAAAATAAAAGATGAAACTGTCAGCAGAATAAAATCGGAAATACTTTTTAACTCGGGGAAAACTACAGAATCTGCAACTGAAATTAAACAGTTTAAAAACAGTTCTGAAAAATTCAGGAATTTCAATAACTATGTAAAGTCAATTCCTGTGGCAATTCTGACTGATAAATATGGTTCCATAGAAGAAAAAATTCACAAGCTTGAGAACGACCCCTCAAAATCCAGAGATAATCTCATATCATTGAGCCTCTGCCATCTTTTTTCAGGAGATACAGATTCCGCGATAGATTATCTCCTTGAAGCAAGAGAGAGTAAAGCCATCTAAAAATAAAAACGCCCTCCGGTTTGGAAGGCGCATCACGAAATATCTTCTTCAGCAAAACTGTTCTGATTTTATTCTTTATTTCTTTTTGAAAATAGATTTGATTCTGCTTATTAAAGAACTCTTCTTCGCAGGAGTCTTTTCAAAGACTTTTTTATCTTTTTTCACAAAGGGTTTTTTCCCGTTCTTAGCCGGTCCGGCAGTGATTTCCCGTTTAACAGTAAAATCTTCACCATATCTTTCTTTGTAATAATCCATTCTTTTTTCGAGAGGGAGGTTTTTTGACGGCCTCTCTTTTCCTGTTTCTGCAACGTGTTCATTTTTATGTTTGTTTTTGTCATAACTGACTTTACCAGATGCAGTCTTTGGTTTTGTATCTGTATATGTCTTCTTAACCCTATTATCTCTATCTTCCCTTTTCTCAGGAGTTTTCTTGTAATCTTTTTTATCGGTCCGTACCGGTGCTGCCGATCTTTCTTTACTTTTTTTCTCTCTGCTGAACTTATCTGTTTTTTTATCGTCATGTTCAGAAACAATTCTTGTCTGTTTAGACTCTCTCATATAATTGCGGATGAAATCATCTTTACTCTGATCTTCAGCAAACATCTCATCGCCGGCCCATTCTACGGGAATCTTCATCTTTATATATGACTCTATAGCTTCAAGTCCATAGACAAATTTTTCGCAGGCAAAAGTAACAGCCATACCGGTTTTCCCTGCACGAGCTGTTCTTCCGATTCTATGTACATAGTTTTCAAAATCTTCCGGAATATCATAATTTATAACCAGGTCGAGATCATTGATGTGAAGACCCCTTGCTGCTACATCGGTTGCAACAAGATATTTAAGTTTACCGGATTTTATATTTTCAATAATTTTGGATCTCTTACTCTGCGGTAAATCGCCTATTATATAACTGCACTCATAACCGTTACCTGCGAGACGCGCTGCAACTCTAACCGCGTCCTGTTTAGTATTTGTAAATACAAGCGCATTTTGAGGATTCTGTGTTTTAAGAAGACCAAGCAGCAGAGATATCTTGTCATTTGTACCAACATGATACAGAACCTGTTTTATTTTATCCACAGTAACCTGTCCGCCGGATATTGTAACCTCAGCAGGATCATTCATATATTCCCATGCAAGATTTTTTACCTTCGAACTTAAAGTAGCACTGAACAACATAGAGATTCTTTCCGATGGGGCAACCATTCTCTTCATCATTCTCTTTATATCAGGAAAAAATCCCATATCAAACATTCTGTCTGCTTCATCAATTACAAGTATACCGAACTCTCCGAACTTGATCTTACCGCTGCTGGCAAAGTCCATTAATCTTCCGGGAGTTCCTACGTAAATATCCACTCCCTCCTTCATGGCATTCTCCTGCTGATTGTATCCGACACCGCCATAAAAGCTCTGAATTTTTATATCAAGATGGACTCCGAGAAGTCTCCCCTCTTTTTCTATCTGAATTACAAGTTCTCTTGTAGGAGCCAGTATAAGAACTTTTTTATTTTTCATTTTTTCATTTGTAAGGAGGAGGTGATATAGAGGGATCATAAATGCTGCAGTCTTCCCTGTCCCTGTCTGAGATTGAACCAGAATATCTCTCCCTTCAAGTGTGTACTTCAAGGACTCTGCCTGAACCTCTGTACAATCGACAAAGCCTGCATCTTCTATTCCTTTTAAAATCTTTTCATCAAGATTAAATTCACTAAATTTCATTTATTTTAAACTCCATATGCTTCTAGCCCTGGCTTGACGGAGAGTACTAATACTGCGGTATTCAAGCAATAGATAGTTTTTTACTCAATCTTAACAGGGTCTAAGGGGCGGTAGCCCCTTTAAAAGCCCCGCAGGGCTCCCTGCGGTCACAAAAACGGAGTTTTTGAGATCACAGTATTTACCATATAACCATTTGTTGATAAAAGAATCCTTTTGTAAAGTAAAAGGGGGAAATAAAAAAATAAAAAAATTGACAAAATAAACCAGTATCCCTACTAATGTTATTGGTTGAACCAATACACCATTGAGAAGAAATATATGTTTATAGAAATTAACAAAAAAAATTTAAGCGATGAAGTTGCTCTTCAGATTATCAGCAGGATTATATCAGGGGCACTTACTCCCGGCGAGAAACTCCCCCCCGAAAGAGAAGTTTCTGAAAAAATGAACGTAAACCGGCACACTTTACGCGAAGCTCTCAGGAAACTTGAATCCCTGGGACTTCTCTCTGTACGGCAGGGAGATGGAATTTATGTAAAAGATTATAGAGACTCAGGGAATCTTGAACTTTTAAAACATCTTCTATTTCAGAAGAAAGAGAAAACATTAAATGTATTCAAAGATATCCTTGAAATGCGCCGTATGATCTCCCCTGAAATGGCTGAAAAGGCTGCAATAAACAGAAAAGAAACTGACATTGCAAATTTTCAGGAAATTTTATCATCGGGAAAAACTCTTCTGGAAAAGGATATGTCTATTCATCAGGCAATAGCAAGAGCCGGGAATAATATTCTCTATATTTTTATTCTGAATTTTTTTAACGATATATTCAGAGAGTTCGGGACGGAGTATTTTTTAATCGATGAAAATAAAAAAGTAACAATGAAATTTCACACTGATATTACAAAGGCAATAAATTCCGGAGATGCAAAATCCGCAAAAAAAATCATGACTGATGTACTGATCTATGCTGAAAAAAAAATCTTAATCTATCTGGAGAAAAAAAATGATAAGATCTGAATTTAATGACAATGCCGAATATGATGTAATTGTTATCGGTGGCGGTATCACGGGCGCCGCGGTTGCCTACGATGCGGCATCAAGGGGACTTTCTGTTGCTCTGGTTGAAAAAGATGATTTCGGCGCAAAGACATCATCTGCTACCTCTAAACTTATTCACGGAGGATTACGGTATCTTGCAAATTTTGAACTTTCTCTTGTAAGAGAGTCCTTAAAGGAAAGAAGAGTTCTTGAAAATATTGCACCTAATTTTGTCTATCCTATACCGAACATGATTATATTCAACAATCCGGCTATGAAAAAACAGAAGTACCTGTTAAAAATCGGTATGATACTTTACGATATTCTTTCATTTGATAAAAAATTCACATGGGACAAGAGTAAAAAACTTCCATCTCATAAAAACTATTCAAGAAAGAAGACCATTAAGCAGGAACCTGTACTTGATAGCAAAGAGCTTAGTGGTTCAGTTGTTTATTATGACTGTGCCAGCATCTCCCCCGAGCGCCTTACTCTAGCCTTTATCAAATCTGCAGAATCAAAAGGTGCCGATGTTTCAAATTATATGGAAGTAACAGGATTTATCAGGAATAACAATAAAATTGAAGGTGTGAATCTGATTGATAAAATTAACAATCGCACCGCATCGTTAAAAGGAAAACTCACCGTAAATTGCGCTGGACCATGGGCTGATAAAGTTTTATCTCTTACAGGAACTGATGAACATAAAGAGGTTCTACGCCGATCCGAGGGTATTCATATTATAACGGATAAACTTGTGAACAATCATGTTGTAACATCTTCAACTCCAGGTGGAAGACATATCTTTATAATTCCATGGAGAGGTTACTCGCTGATCGGTACTACCGACAAAGAGTATATTGGAAGCCCCGATGACTGGAAGATAAAGAAAGAGAGCGTACTTGAACTGATTGATGATGTTAATGCCTCATTTGGTGAAAAGGTTAAACTCTCATATAAAGATGTACTCTACTGTTTTGGAGGACTAAGACCTCTTGTTGAGGACCAGACAGAAGACGTTTACGAATCTTCCAGAAAATATGAGATATTTGATAACGCCCTTGATGGTTTCGATGGACTGATAACTGTTGAAGGGGGCAAATACACAACCAGCAGAAATCTTGCAGAAAATGTAATGAAAATTGTATGCAATAAATTAGGATACTGCAATAAAAATGCCGGTACCGACAAAGAATACCTCTTTGGTTCTGAAATTGAAGATATTGAAGCTTTTGTCGATTTCTGCAAAACAAAATATTCCAATATCCCGTCAGATACAGTAGATTATCTTGCAAGGGTGTATGGAACCGAAATTGACGCTCTTCTTGCGGTTGCCTCAAAAAACAAATCTCTTATTGAGCCATTAACGGCACAGGGTGAGATTGCAGCCGAAATCGTTTATGCCGTAGAACATGAAATGGCATTAAAACTTACAGATATCCTATTTAGAAGAACCGGTATGGGTACCCTTGGACATCCCGGAAAACAAATACTTGATAAAATTGCCGATATAGCCGGAGATCTTCTGGGATGGAACAGCGGAAGAAAAAATGAAGAAATACTTGAAGCAGAAAAATTTTTTACAAAACCATAAAATAATAACTGCTCAAAAACCAGCGGTATTTTATCTTCGCCGCGCCTTCGGCGCGGCGGAGAGCAATTTCACCACCGGTTTATGATAGGTTAAATAAAATAAGGAGAATCATATTATGACAAAGAAAATAATTGAACCTGACTGGAGAGAAACTCCCCCTGTAGAAAACAGCTACAGATCCATATTCAAATGGGGAGCACCGGATGGATATAAACATCCGAATCATAAACTTTATGAAGAAATTAAGAAAACCTTCAATCTTTCAGATACAGATTTTACTGAGAAGAAAAGCAGCGGTGATGAAATTGTTTCATTTAAAAAAACTATAAAACTTAAAAAAGAACAGATAGCAAAACTTGAGAAAATTGCAGGAAAAGAGAATATTCAAACCGATGAATATAACCGATTGAAGTTTTCCACTGGTAAAACCGTTGAGGAGGCGATAAATCTTCGTAACGGAAAGATCAGTACTATTTCAGATATTGTTATTCATCCGAAATCTGAAAGTATCATTTCAGAAATTATTAAATACTGCAACACTCAGAAAATTCCTGTATATGTTTACGGTGGAGGCTCCTCTGTCAATTTCGGACTTAAGGCTACAAAGGGTGGAGTTACCCTTGTTATGAATACACACATGAATAGAATTCTTGAACTGAATGAACTTAATCATACTGTTACTGTTCAGGCGGGGATCATGGGACCCGATCTTGAAGATAAACTCAATAACGCAAAAGAAAAATTAAATGCAAAACGCGGTTATACATGCGGACATTTCCCACAATCATTTGAGTATTCTTCAGCCGGCGGTTGGGTTGTAACCTTAGGTTCAGGTCAGGGATCATCTTATTATGGAGATGCCGGAGATCTTGTTCTGAGCCAGAAGTATATTACACCAGTCGGAACTTTCACTACACTGGACTATCCGGCAACCGCAACCGGTCCTAAGATAAATGATATAATGAAGGGCAGCGAGGGAACATTCGGTGTGCTTGTGGAACTCACTCTTAAAGTATTTAAATATATGCCGGAGAACCGCGAGAGATTCGGATTTGTCTTCCCTACATTTCAGGATGCCATCAATGCAGGGAGAGAGATTTCACAGGGAGAGTTCGGAATGCCGGCGGTATTTCGAATATCTGACGAAGAGGAGACTCATATCGGTCTCAAACTATACGGTATCGACGGGACCATTCTTGATAAGGCAATGCAGCTTCGCGGATTTAAACCGATGAAACGCTGTCTATTCCTCGGTTCAAGCGAAGGAGATAAAAGTTTCACAAAGAATGTAAAAAAACAGGTTAAGAAAATCTGCAAAAAACATGGCGGGATGAATATCTCAGGTCTGCCGACTAAGATGTGGGAGCCGGGACGCTATAAAGATCCATATTTGAGAGAGGATCTTCACGATTATGGAATCCTCATCGACACACTGGAAACCGGTGTAAAATGGGACAACCTGCATAAAGTTCATACTGAAGTACGAAAATTTATTAAAGCTCGCCCGGGAACAATCTGTATGACACACGGTTCACACTTCTATTCTCAGGGAACAAATTTATATTTCATTTTTATAATGAAAGACAATGGCGTAAAGGATTACATCAAATTTCAGACAGGAGTTCTCGACGCAATAAGCAAAAGCGGCGGTTCGCTTAGTCATCATCACGGAGTTGGAAAGATGATAGCGCCATGGATGGAAAAACATCTGGGGAAAGAGCAGATGGATGTACTCCGTTCTATAAAAAAACATTTCGATCCGAACAATATTATGAATCCCGGCGGGCAGCTTGGCCTTGATCTAAATAATAAAGACTGGAGAGAATTTAAATAACACCTTAATTAATTTACAAATTACTAGTTCCAAAGTTATCTCTCCCCGCCCTTTATGAGGGGCCTGGGGAGGGTGATTTACAACTGATTATTTTATCTGGAACTTTAACACCCCCACCAAACCTCCCCCATCGAGGGGGAGGAATAGATAGACACTTAAGTATACCTCACAAAGTCCTATGGAACTAATTCAATTATAAAGATATTTTAAAATAACTTTCTGATCTTCCTGATCTGTAAAATAAGCACCGATACTTTTTTTATCTCCAACTTCATCTTCATCGCTGAAAACGCACACACATTTAATATCTGCATCCAATCCGTAATATCTCAAATAAAAAATATCTCCTCTGTCTATAGTTGCGCTTTTATTTACAACCAGACCAATACCAAGCGGACTTAAATTTTCTATTTTAGAATCAACCTCTTCATCATTATAGAGAACTATCGGTTTTTGAAGAATTTCCGGGATTTCCTGTATAGATAGTCTGGCTGTTTTTCTTACATCTGCCAATTTAATGCTCCTCTGAGTACTCAATTGCTAAATTGATCTCATTTTAAATAAAAACTAATCTGCTATGCTGAACAGCTACTTTAATTATATATAAATCTTTAAATAAATACAAAATTTAATTTAATAGTAATTAATAGTGAAATAATGCACCATATATATTATACTATAAAAAATGAACCTTTATTAAATCATTTAAAAAACATTATGATAAATATTGATCCTGAAATACTACTAAAAATATTCATACCGGTACTTTTACTGGCATGCTGCAGCGGCATACTATTAATCGGTTCTATCTCTTATCTTTTCGTATATATATTCGAGAAGAAAAGAATGTTTTTTACGATTTTAATTATGGGAGTTCTTGGATTCATATTCACTATTAGTGATATTTTAGTAATTGTTTTAAGTGTAGTACAAAAACCTCAGACAGCTTTATTTTTTCATAGAGTCGAAGCTCTCTCGGCACTTTTTTTCTGTTTTGCTCTTCCAATGCTATTATCGGATATTCTTGAACTTGGAAAAAAATTTAAAGCAGTTAATACTTTTCTATATAAAACCCTTTTTATTCTCTCCCTGATTATTTTTATAATTACTCTTTTTTCGCCCGAATTATTTATCTCATCAACAAAACCTATTGGAAGCCTAATTACCCCCTGGAATCTCGGTAGAGGAACACCTCAAATTCTTTATCGTTTTAGAGATATTCTTATCGTAGTTTCAACCTTCTATAGTACTATCTGTATCGTTGTTGATATTTCTCTTAATAAACGTATCCGCTATCTCGGTCTGATTCTGACTGGTGTTATGATCGGTATAATTGCAGGTTTGATCGATATAACTCACAATCTGATGGATCTAAACAGTGGTTTTTTTTCGAGTAGGATTTATTCATTTTACGGATTCGGTTTTACTATAAGTATTCTTTTATTCATGATCAGTATTCTTAGATGGTACCTTGATCAGACTCATATTGTAGACAATGCAAAAAAAATTGAATCACTTGGACTATTTGCTGGAGGGATTGCACACGATTTTAATAATATTCTCACCGGAATTCTGGGTAATTCTACTCTCCTGCTGAGCAGTCTTAAAGAGAATAATCCTTATCGTGAAACATTACTGGATATTGAAAAAGCAGTTTACAGAGCAAAAAATTTAACTATGCAGCTTCTAACTTTCTCACGGGGAGGTTCTCCGGTTAAAGATATCACATCCGTGAAAAATATTGTAGAAGAGACTGCACGTTTTGTATTAAGCGGTTCAGGTATAAAACCACGGATAACATGTGATGAAAACCTGCTTCATGCAGTTGCCGATGCCGGACAGATAAGCCAGGTAATTCAGAATCTCGTGCTTAATGCCCGTGATGCAATGAAAGATAAAGGCGGATTTATAGATATCAGAATGGAAAACGTTAAAATGTTTCCTCCATTTACAAAACATCCTAAACTATCCGATTTCGTAAAAATTGAAATTAAAGATTATGGAGAAGGAATTCATGAACGGACTCTCCCTTATATCTTCGATCCCTATTTTACAACAAAGGGTTTCGGAACAGGTTTAGGATTGTCTGTTTCTCATTCAATAATTCGAAAGCATGGCGGAGATATTACGGTAAAATCACGACCCGGCGAAGGTACTATTTTTACAATATTTATCCCTGCAACTTCAGAAAAAAAATCTGCTGAACTTTCTACAGAGAGAACAAGCTTTCCTTTAAAAGGACATATACTTATCATGGATGACGATCCGCATATCCGCCCGATGCTGAAAAAGATGCTGGAGCACATCGGTCTTACCGCGCTTTGTGTTCCCGACGGAGACGCGGCAGTCTTTGAATTTATAAATTCTAAAAAAGATGGAAATCCCTTTAACGCTGTAATTATGGATTTAACAATCGCCGGAGGAATGGGTGGTGTTAAGGCATCTGAAAAAATCAGAGAGATCGACAAGAATATCCCCATAGTCGTTGCAAGCGGGTACAGTGATGATCCGGTTATGGCCGATTATAAATTTTACGGATTTGACGAACGGCTGACAAAACCGTTTTCACTTGATGATCTTCGAAAGACAATGATGGTGATTTTGAGAACAGAGAGGCCAGCCTCCTAAATCCCCCGTAGGCTAACAAATACCCACATATCATATTTTAACATCATCTCATTCTGCGAAGCCCCCGCACCCCCGGAGGGGGCAAAGAAAAACATTAAAAATATAGTTTTTAAAATATATCGGTTTGATAATTGTTGATTAAAGTCACACTTTGTAGAGCCTTGCCCCCTCCGGGGGTGCGGGGGCAGGGTTAGATGGCCTTTAAAATATTGGGAGAATCTGTCTATCTATTATAAATTGAACATTTTCCTGTCATAAGATATTTTACTCCCTCATCGAGACCATCCAGAGTAAGTTCGAACATCGGGAAGACCTCACGAATCATCCGTACAGAGTGAACATATTCCCATGATCTTTTGGGGAGAGGATTAAGCCATATAGCATCTTTAAATTTTTCTTTAAAACGCTGCATCCAGACAATACCGGGAATATCGTTGTGGTACCAGTAATCAACCGCACCATTAGCCCATGTAAGTTCAGATGGAGCCATCTCGGCATCACCGACAATAATTACCTTGTAATCCGAATCTTCACTCTTCAGCATCTCCATTGTTGAGATGGATGTGTTTCTCTCCATATCTGTCCAGAGATCCTGATAGAATGCGTTATGAAAATAATAATGCTTGAACTTGCTGATCTGCGATGCCGATGCCGAAAACAGTCTCTCGACAAGTTCGGCAAATGGTGTCATCGAACCGCCAACATCCATCAGGAGCATTACCTTGGAACTCTTCTTCTCTTTATCTTCCCAGACTAGTTCTATCTCACCGGCGTTTTTACAAGTTGTATCAATTGTTTTTTTCAGATCAAGTTTCTGACCAACACCCATTGGAAGAAGTGATCTGAGATGTGAAAGCGCGACTCTCATCTGCCTTGTATCAAGAGTTATATCACTTGAATAATTTCTGAAAGTACGTTTCTCGGCAATCTGAATAGCTTTTTTATGACGTGACTCCCCCTGCCCTATTCTTATCCCGGCAGGATTATATCCCCATGCTCCCTGAGTTGAACGCCCGCCTGTACCTATAGCCTTGTTGCCGCCGACGTGTTCCTTGTAGTGCTCCTGTTTCAGCTGTTCTTCAAAATTTTTCAGAACCTCATCAAGATTAAGCTGCTCAATCTGCTTCTTCTCCTCTTCGGAGAGATGGAGTTCCTTTACTTTTTTCAGGCCGTCCAGAATCTTATCAAGCATCTCATCGGTAGTCTCTATATCCTTAAATGTATCAAGAAAAGCCATGTCGTATCTGTCAAAATAAATTTCATTTTTTACAAGTATAGATCTCCCCATATGATAAAAGGATGTGAGACTGCAGTCATTGAGATTCATTTCAATAGCTTTATGCAGAGTTATCCACTCGTGCAGAGAAACCGGAATCCCCTTTGCTTTAAGATTAAGAAAAAAATTAATAAACATCTCTTGTTCTCATGCTTGTATTATATGCGTAGTGCGATTTTCCCGATTTCTGCAGAAGATCAATATCCTCCTGTTTTTTAAGCAGAGTTCCGAGGAACGGAATCTCCTTCTCAATGTCCTTTACAGGAATTCCCCCAAGAATAAGCGCCTGCAGCCAGTCAATAAGTTCGCTAGTGGATGGTTTTTTTCGGAGCATATCAAATTCTCTGATCCAGTAGAATTTCTTCAATGCTTCACGAAGAAGTTTATTTTCAATTTTAGGGAAGTGTACGTGTACAATCTCCTCCATAAGTTCCTGACCCGGAAAGTCAATGTAATGGAAAACGCAACGTCTGAGGAACGGATCAGGAAGTTCTCTTTCGCTGTTTGATGTTATAATTACTATAGGTCTATGCTTTGCTTTAATGGTCTCTTTTGTTTCAGGAATGTAGAAACTCATTTCGTCAAGCTCGTTTAGCAAATCGTTTGGAAACTCGATGTCCGCTTTGTCAATCTCATCTATAAGCAGTACAACCTGTTCTTCAGCTGCAAAGGCCTCTCCCAATTTACCAAGCTTGATATACTGTTTGATATCCTGAACATTGTGATCTCCAAAACGCGCGTCGTTAAGCCTCTGAACTGTGTCGTACACATAAAGACCTTCCTGCGCCTTAGTTGTAGATTTAACATTCCATATAAAAAAATTCTTCCCAAGACCCTTTGCTATAGCATGAGCAAGAAGAGTTTTTCCTGTACCAGGCTCACCCTTAACAATCAGCGGTCTCTGTAGAGCTATAGAAACATTTACGTTATCTCTTAACTCCTTAGATATTACATACTCATCAGTTCCCTTGAAATAATCCATTTTTTCATTTTTTTCCATTTTTTGATCCTGTACCTGATATAATTTTTATTCATTTTCCGTGAATTATGAGAATAAATATTTTTGCGGAATCTCCGGAGGAAACTTTTTTAATCAGAAAAACCTGATCATCCGCTTCAATTTTGTTCTTATACTACTAGAAATCCATGTAAAATATTGGCAAGTAATTAATTATTTCATGTAATACTCTTATGCGTGAATATATTGTCTGAATCCTGATTCACCTGATTAATTAATTTCCGTGATGATGCTTCGAATAAACTTCATAGCACACTCATGGAAATCCTCAAATCCCTTAATCAAGGTTCAGACAAAGTCCTTTTTTTATCATATATATTTTCATTGACAATCATCCTATTTATTAACAAATATAAAATATTAAAATTAAAAGATAAAATTTTAAGGAGTAATTTAATGAATAGAGTATTAACTGTTTTTGCAATAGTAACAGCACTTCTGCTTTCAGCATGTTCCAGCGGTTCAAAGAAAACTAGCCCGCTTGACGCTCAGTGGCAGGGAAAGGGAAAAAGTTTTTCAAACAAAAAATTTACTAAACCTATGAAATGGGCAGCTGGACAGTACGTTGTTAACGGCACTGTAGATGATGGAGAAAAAAAATCGATAACAAAATCACTTGTTGTTGGACAGGAAAAAGGAGGATGGATTTTTGAAACTATCACTACAAACGATGATAAAGAAGTAACCGGAATGCAAATGCTTATGAAGGGGTATGATCTTGCCGTTGCAGAGAGTGATCCGTCACAGATAAAAGTTGAATGGGTAAAAGTTCTGGATAAAGATGGTAAAGTTAACAAAATCGAAGGAGAGGGTCTGATGTTTTACAATATGATCCTTAAATCTACATGGAACAATATCATATTAAAAGGAGCAAACTACACAGCCGGAGGAGCTGTTACTGTACCTGCGGGAACATTTGCAGGAACAACAAAACTTCATACATCTGTTGAGATTCTATTCACCACAGTGGAGGGGGATTCATTTTTACACCCCGATGTTCCTGTTAACGGAGTAGTTAAAACTTCCTCTAAAGATGTTGTAACTGAACTTATAGATTTCGGATTTAACGGGAAGGCTGTAATTAAGTAAATTTACATCAAGCTCCTACGCCCCCGCACCCCCGGAGGGGTTAAAGCAGGTAGTGTGCAAATAATTGTGTCTGATGGCAGTTTCCGATAATTAAAGCGACC
>CAYVCQ010000017.1:0-106152 GCA_964450405.1 uncultured Leptospirales bacterium
TTCTCAATATACGCCAAGAAAGTCAATCATTAATTTTTTCTGCTTCGGAATTTAGCGAAATAGACCTTATTACCACTAATTTCTAGTATTTTCTGTACATTTTTAGCAGAATCTTCATTCTCAAACAATCCGAAAACTGTCGATCCGGAACCTGTCATTGAGGCAAAAAAAGCTCCATTTTCATATAATTTCTCTTTAACCAGTCCGATTTGAGGATACATCCCGAAAATACTCTCCTCAAAATCATTCCTGAAGATACCTTTCCACTCTGATTTTTGATCAATTTGACTAATAATTGACTTTATTTTATCAGAACAATTTATCGAAATATCTGATACAGGTTTTTTAAGAGATTCGTATGCAGATCCGGTATTTACATGTATTCCATTGTTAACCAGTATAATAGAACTATCATCAGTAATATCTGCCGGTAATACTACCTCCCCTCTAGCTTCAATAAATGCAAATCCTCCTTTTAAAAAGAAAGGGACATCTGAGCCTGTAGCAGATGCAGCATTTAGTAAATAATCATTTGCATAAAGATTGTTTTCAGCAACCGGATTAGCAGCACCGATTTTATGAAATAATTCGGATATAATCTTTAATGCTGCGGCTGCATTACTGCTGCCGCCTCCTAGTCCGGCTCCAGAGGGAATATTTTTAGATACGCTGAAAACAAAATGACCGCCTCTGCCAAGCAGATGCATATACTTTTTTACAGCAATGGTAATAAGATTTTTTTCAACAGGTATGTTTTCAAATATTGAGGAAAACTCCCCCCCTTTATTTAGAATTTCAACTGAAACCTCACCGGCGGTCTTTGCCAGTTCATATTCTTCCAGTTCAACAATGTCACAAAGATCAAGCTCTGCCATCAAGCTGAAAAGATTGTGATAATTATCACTTCTACGGTTTAAAACCTCAAGGTGAATATTTATTTTAGCATATGATTTAATAATGTTTTACCTATTCCTGATAATCTGAAATGCAATCCGATTGTTCCATTAAAACAGAAATTTGCGGTCATACTAAGTGAATCTTTATAAACTCATCACATGGAATGGCTCATAATAAGGTCTTTTCCGGATTCTTCCGGAAGCTCAGCAGTATAATCAGAGCTTCAATAAAAACTAAAAAAATCAAAATGTCAACAACATTCTGACATCAGCTTCTAAGAACATGAGGCAGATAGTTTCTGTAACGACTCCCGCGCAACTTAAAAAACCCGGATTAAGATGGAATTTTTTCTTCTCCGAAATATTTAACTTGAAATTAAGACCGACAGGATAATAATCTTTTATAAAAGTAAAATATCAGATACAGGTAAAAAAAATTGAAATCATTGCTTATCTTTAATTATGTAATAATAACATTTGTATCCATATATTATTTATTCTCGCATTTATTGAAAAAGAATAAAAACAGAACAGATCTTTTTTTTATCTTTCTTATGATTCTTTCAATAGCTGAATTTTTAATGATCGCGGCTGTAAATCTCCGCCCTTCGCTATTAGATATTTATTTAATAACAGGGAATCTATTACTCCTTCCGGCTATAATGTTAATTACACTGTTCTGCATATCTATACTTTTCCCTGCTGAGAATATAGGCAGGTTTAAGATTGCTCTGATTTTTATGCTTCTGATTATTATTTCTGATTCCACAGCGGTTTTTTTTATTCGAAACATAAACGAACTGATAATTTCAAAATCACTGGAGATTATTAAAAACCGTGGAGCGCTGATTCAGGGAGGCATTATTCTTTTATTTTTGACAATAGTTCCTCTCCCTTTAATAATTAAAATGCGGTACACTTCTTTCATGAGAATAAGAACAGCTATTATTTATTATTTATATGGTCTTTTTTTATCCTATCTTCTTATTATCTCTATATACTTCTCTGGATTTTATTTTTTCAAAGTACCGGTTCTTGAAAATCCGTTTATTCCAGTGCCATTATTGCTGATATATGTTCTTACGAATCATCTTATTTATAATTTAAAAAATAATGATTTTCAGAAATTTTATAAAATTCTTACTATCTATATTCTGGCTTTTATTGTTTTCTTTACACCAGTTTATGTTTTTCTCAAGTTTTACTCCCTCCTCTTTGAATCTGGTGCCGGAAGTGTCTATATCAAATCTGTTATAATTTTTATTTATCTTGCCCTAACTTATAGAATAATAAGTCCATATATCGAAAGATTCCGCACTGGAAAGCTTCAGAATCTTCTCCACGCAATAAGTAAAACAGTAATACCTGTAAATGAACTGAAAAAGTTTTCGGATATGGATACTTTCTGGGCATATATTACAAACGATAATTTTCAGAATTTAAAATATACTCTGGGTATACAATCCGCTTATTTTATGCTTATTAACAGAAAAGATAATGTCTTCCAATTTACCTTTGGTTACGGCCCCGATCTGAATTTTCAATCTCTCGATGGGAAAAGTGAAATTGCAGAATATATATCCTCACGTGACGGCGTCTTTGAAAAGTCTTTTCTTATTACAAACACTTCAATTAAAAACGTAAATCAGAACATTCTCGATTTTTTTAATAATAATGGTATCGAAATCTCCATGGTGTTTAAGAACATGTCAGATAACATCATCGGATTTCTTTTACTTGGAAAAATCGAAAATAATATATCCTACACTTCCGATCATCTGGCTGCTCTTGAAATTTTCAGAATAAAGATTCAGAATCTCCTGATAACAGGTCTAATTCTCGACGAGGTTACCGCCGAACAGGTTGCAGAGCATGATAAAATTGTTGTATCTACAGTTAAAGATAGAATTATTCCGGAGGAACTTGCTTCAATTCCCGGCATACGGATAGGGTCTCTTTATCTTAACAATTCTTCTTATGGCGGTGATTATTTCGACTCAGTAAAAATGTCCAATGATAAAGCTGTAATCTTTATATCAGAGACATCCTATTCAGGGATAGATTCGGCTCTCATCGGGATGGAGTTATTTTCTATACTTCACTCTAGGACATTAGTATTTAACTCACCGGAAAAAATTCTAAACAGTATGAATCAGGTTGTAAAAACATCAAGACTTACAAACAGCTTCGCAAGGTGCTCATGTATTATAGTATCTTCAAATGGAAATTTCTCTTATGCCAATGCCTCTCACAATCCGCTTCTGATATTTGAACCGGAAAAGAATTTTTTTACTGAAATTGAGTCTGAGAATATTCCGCTTGGTATAGAAATGGGGCACCGATATTCTTTCACAACAGGAAAACTCAAAGAGGATTCCATTGGTGTTCTTTATTCCGATGGAGTCTTTTCATCCTGCAATGTTAAAGGTGAAACCTTCTCTCAGGAGAAACTAAAAGAAGTTGTGAAAAAATATTCCAGAGAAACACCATCGGTCATAACCAGAGAATTATATATGGCATACAATTCATTTATCGGAACAAAGGAACAGTTGAGCGATGTCACAATTATAGTTTTTAAAAGGATAAAAGGGGAGAATGAACAACACTGAGGCATTCCTGCTGGCGGTTCAAAAGTATAAAAAAATAATGATTATAATTCTGGGATCACCGGATCCTGATGCGCTCGCTTCGGCTTATGCATTAAAAATTATGCTCTCTTCAGTTTCAATCAGTTCTGATATAATCATAACAAAAAAAATATCATTACCGCAGAATAAAGCCTTTGTGAAATATTTGAAAATACCTCTTTTCTATAAAAAAAATCTTAATCCTTTCAAATACGATGCCTACATCGTTCCAGACTTCCAGACAAATATAGTAGACGGGATTACCAACAAAATACCATGTGCTGCCCATATAGATCATCATACAAAAACTGATAATAAAGTATTTTCTGATTTTTCACTAATTAAGACTGATTCCGGATCAACAAGTTCTTTGATTACATTGATGATGAAAGACCAGCAGCCGGCTCTTCCGGTAAAAGATCTTATTTCCGCATCAACCGCACTGATGTTCGGAATTCAGACCGATACCGACAAGTATGAACACGCGACTCCCATCGACATTGAGGCTCTACAGTATCTCGCCGAATTCTCTGATAAAAAGATAATTAACAAAATTAACGGCATCCCGATTTCACAGATAACAATGAAGTGCTACAGGAAGGCCTCCTCCAATATACATATTTATAAAGACTGGCGGATCTATGGTATCGGCTACATAGATATTAAACATCGGGATTCCATTGCAATTACTGCTGACCTCCTTTTAAAAAAACCGGAAAATAACACTGTGATTGTTTACGCAATTGTTGAAGATAAAGATAGAGATGATCTCTTTCTTGATGTTTCATTCAGATCAAAATCTGAAATTCTCGACATCAACACATTGATTAAGGGTATTACACCAACCGGCGGTGGAAGACAATACAAGGGCGCTTATCAGATTAAGCTGGATTATTTTCATTTCTGCCCTGATAAAGAATTGTTATGGAAAATAGTTGAAACAACCACGATAGAAAGATTGAAAAAAACCCGGGATGCTATTTATATCAGTGACACGGACACATTTTACTCTTCCGTACTGAAGCGGGCTGTTTCATTTTTTAAAAAATAAAAGTTATACTTGCCGAAACCTGGTATGACATCACTTCTCTGCTTATACCATTATTTTCCCTATTTCTGAATTTTTCAAGAGCTGCACTACCGGAAATTCCTCCCTGAACATTCTTATGAAGGTCCAGCTTCAGATCTGATGTTATCATCTGAAGATCATATGGCTCAGGGGATACGGTTCTGAAATAATCGTATCTGTTTATTTCCATTTTATATTCAACTGTAAACAATGGAATACCGGTTAATTTATAAAATCTCGAGAAGAAATTATAAAGCCACACTACATCTGTTTCATATTTTGATGAAAATTTATGCCCGTAATCTTTTTCGCTGAATTCACTATTTCCTTCCATATTCTGAAGGTAAATATAATCACTCTCCCCTGGATTAAGATTGGTACTGATGTATTCTTTATTCATCTTTTCTCTATAATCAAATTCATATTTAAAAGATAGACTGCTTTTATCCCATTTGAAAATAATACCCGTTGATGGTGCTATTTTTTTCTCATTAATATTATATGTTATCATCATACTGTCTGTAAAGTTAATTCCGAAATCGATGAAAGATGAATGATACGGCAACCCTTCTCCATTGCTTCTAAAAAAACTGAATTTAAATATTTTCATGAGATCAAACTCTAAGTCTATACCTGCATCAGCAATCACAATCTGATTTGGAGTTCCGTAAATATTACTTCTTTCACAAACCTGACTTAAACTTCCTGAAGAAAACACTTTAAATAAATCACCCTCTACAGAAATATCAGTAGTAAATTTATCCATAAGTTTGATAGAATTGTTATACTCATTTGTACTGCTTATATCCCTGATTCCATTATCATCATTTAGTGTGCTGTAAATCATATCACGTCCTTCTCCTGCATTTCCTCTACCCTTAAAAAAGTAGCCCGGATAATAGTTAAATAAATTATAAACAGGGGAAGAGATACCTGATAACACATTTGAAATTCCATACTTCTCGCTGAAAAAATCTGTACCTTCACCTTCATACGGTACATCTTTTTCATCAAAATAAATGGAACGATTGTAGTTAAACTGCAGATGTTTTACCCTTTTGAATAATTCTGTTTTACTTAACAATATTGGAATTTTAATTCCTGTAGTTAAATTTGACATACTGTTTTTTGACCGGCTGTATCCTTCACCGATTGCATTCGTATCTTTAAAATCTTTAAAACCGTTTTCCTTATAATCGATATCAATATTATATTCCGGAGAAAAATATTTCAGAGATTTTACTCCAAACACAACGCCGGTGCTGTTATTTCTTTCCATATATTTCAAATTATTATTGCTGCTGAATGGCAAATGAAAATTTCCCTTCAAAGCACCATCAACTCCTGTTTCATCGTAGCCATCAAATCCTTCCATTTCTACAATCTCCTTTGAACCGGAGTTCAAGCGGGGACGGAAATAAAAGAGACTGTTTGAATAATCAATTTCAAATTTTGCATCAGACTGCTGTTTTTTTTCAGATTCATTCAGAGAAACAGATGTAGACAGAATTGTATCATCAACAATCATTGAGTTTCTATCTACTTTTCTGTCGGAAAAAGCCATGTCGAGAATCATTTTAAGCGAGAGATTTCCAAACAGAAAATCTTTTAGTTCCTGTCTATAGATGAAAACAGGAGTGTGAACAACTTTAACGGTTTCCTCATTGTACTTGTTTCCATCAGTTACATCATCCTTTGTATTTTCATTTTTATCTATTGAATAAGAAAGCGATAGCGATGGGACAGCTCCACCCGGTGAACTAAAATCGGTATTAAATATGAAGTAATCCCGCTGGGCCTCTCCTTTTCTGGAATCGGGAACATCTTCATTCCAACTGTCGGTGGTGCTTGACTCTCTTATATAATTAGCACTTGCCCCCCAATTAGGAAGTATTCTTGCTGATGTAAATATTTCATGGTAGTTTTCTTCTATGTCTGAGGATGTTTTATTTACAGAACTAAACTGCGAAGAGTGACCTTTAAATATATACTTTATATTCATGTCTGAAAGAACTGGAGTTCCGGAAGCAGTTTTAAACAGAGGACGCAGCGCTTTCAGATGTAGTTCATACCAGTGTGCATCACCTTCAAGTTTTTCCGGTTCAGAAACATATATTTCATTAAGCCAGATCTTACCCGTCGTACCAGTTCCGTATATCACGGCCTTCATATATTTTATTCTCTTCATATCAGGATTTCCTGTAATCTGATACTTTTCTACGTTTCCGCCGGAGTTATCGGAGAGTTTAAGTTTAATTTCTTTCCATGTCAGAACTGAATCAGGAGTTACTCTGTACTCAACATAATCATTGTCCGATGAACCTATAATAAATCCTAAAACATTTGCCGGATCAACACTCCTGGCGTTTAACCAGATATTCATTGTTTTATAATGCCGTATATCGAGCTCTTTTGAAAAATTTCGTTTAATTGAAACTGCGGTGTATATTCCAGGAATATTATACTCAATCTGCAGAGCTGTTTCACTTTCACGCCCTATATCATCAGTACTTTCATCTCCATAAAGTGAACTATAGACATTACTCTGCCTTATTAAAAACGAATCATTCCTGTAGTCGCTGTCATTTATACTGTTTACCTGTGTAACTTTAAATGACGACGGATCGGTTACCGGAATACCGCCATTGAACTCCGGATTTTTCCACTTTGAACTTATCACCTTAAGAGTATCTATTGAAACTTTTCCGGATGATCCTATCCCCTGCCGCAGATAAAGTCTTATACTTTTTGCCTGCTGAAGAGTTTCAATCTGCGATGACGTTATAGTGCTCCAGTCGATGTAGACTCTTATCTTCTGCCATACACCGCTGTTTGGTGTAATTGTTGCAGAGTTAGGAAGATTACCGAGCTTCACAGTAAATATATTTTCGCTCGTATCCAATACTCCATTTCCATCAAGATCCTCGCTGGTGATAACTCCATCCCCCATTGTGGAATTACTAAGTCCGGGACCTGAACCGACTTTTGTATAATTATTCCCATTGAAGGAATAACCTCTATCCTCAGAATATCCCGATGATGGTTCTGAATCGAGATATCCGTTTCTGTTTGCATCCTCTGTGTCTAGAACACCATCTCCATCTGAATCTTCATTCACTGATCCGATATCCATCAGAAGATCCACCGAGTCCCCGGCACCTCCTTCATATTTAATCCAGACCTCGACATACTGCATACCTGAAAGATCAATCGCTGTATCTGAAAGTTTCCTTGTTACTGCAGTTACCACAGGTCCTGATGAAAAATTAAAGTCGAAGACAAGTGACTTCTGCTGGCTCTGTTCAAGAATATCATCAGATACATGTCCCATGGCAATATTATAAGGACCCGGTTTAACTGAATAGCTTACATTATATGGAGAGAATCCTATGCCCTGCAATGTTTCAGGAGATTCAGGGTTGCGATAAAAATAATAGTTTAACAAACCTCTTTCACTCTGGAGGTAAAACCTGCTTAAAGTTGTGTACCAGGGCATTGATGAGAGAATCCAGTCTTTCTCGGAAAGAGAGACGGATACAATTTCATCGGAGGTCTCCATGTTGTCGATGAGAGCTTTACCGAATGTATTGGTATCTTTATAACTCTTTGCATACTCTGCATATGCAGAGAATTCTGCAGGTATAGTCTGTTTTTTTCTTTCTGCAAAAATATTGTACAGATCGGCCAGCCGTTTCTGATTTAATTTCAGAGAAGCATCTCCTTCGAAAAGTAGAGTCTGTTCACTCTCTTTCCCCACATCGGGAACTATCTCACTCTGCCCGTCCTTTGACATCATTATAGATCCGCCGATTCTAAGACTCTTGTTTACATCGTAGTCGGCTCTCATTCCACCGATAAAGTTTTCATTTTTGACACCGAAAGGCAGATGTTCATATTTGATTTCAATTCTTGAATCTGAACTTATAACAGGATTATTTGAATCTGAAAATGATACAAAACCTGATTCATAATCAACGCTGTAAAGAGATGAAGAGATCTCAATCTCATTGATCTTAATTCTTACACTTTTTTCTATCACATTATCATGCTTAAGTTTAAAATTCCGGGCCTCAACATTAAATTCTGAAGTGAGCTGAAATCGCGAATAAAGATACACGTCAGAGAGTTTTGTTTCATTGTAAATCTTTGAAGCATTTGTCCCCAGAAGAAATCTGTAAGGTTCTCTTGTAAAAAAAGAAATCACGCCATCGGTAAGTTCCAGTTTATATCTGCTCAGCAGTGAAATATCATTTCTCTGCATTATCTGATTTTGTTCATAAAAATTGAGAGAGAAGTCCGAAGCCAACAGATTCTTTGAGCCGAGATAATATATTGATCTTATTTCATAAATATCCAGATTCAGCTTGCCGTCATTGTTTTTGTCAATTTCTCCTGCATCAAAGGAAAGATTTTTTGTCACCAGATCTTCATCAATTGAATAACCGTATTTTATAAAAACAAATATTCTTCCGGAAAATATTCCAGGCCCGGATGAGAGAGCGCAGGGATCGAGGGTTCCGCCGTTTCGATTATAAACTGCAAAAATTCGTGAACTTGCCGGAACATCTTTCAAGAGATGAATTACACCCGTTGTAAAATTGATCATATAATCGGTACCGCTCACCATCCGCGTATAAAATCCTCCGTCAAAGGCCAGCTGGATTGCGTTGTTATTATTATACTGATTCTGATCATCAATATATAGTTCAAATCCTGTTGGATAAATATTTACGGGAACCGGTGTGTAAGTCAGCGGATCGGCAGGTTTTGATGTTATTGTAATGCTATTGTACCCCAGCGAAATTGCAGTTGAAAGATCAGGAACATTATCATATCTTTTAAAAGGTTCAAGCTGATAATATGTCCCCCGTACATACTGATACTCGGAAATTCTTGTGCTTCCAGGGGAAGAGTTCCCTTTAAAATATTCGACCGCAGTCTCTCCGCGTGCTATACTGCCGAATGCCTTTAAAGAAAAGTCCCCCTTCCCTACGGTAAAATCCACCCCAAGGGCCTTTGCATCGGTGTTATCATAAACTGCATATTTTGAATGATTGAATTTTATATCAATCTCACCTGCATTTATTTCTCTGATAACTTCATCTTTAGAGATTGCGCGGTAGTTCATCATATAATGATTTTCTTTCCGCTGGCTGTCATGATCTATATAAACAGTTATCCTGTCACCGATCGTTCCATCCATATGAAGCAGTATTGTCTGCTGAGGCCAGAAACCCGGATCTATTACACGAGACTGCGGCGTATCTTCTGCATACTGCTTGTACTTGCTGTCGGTATAATATGACTTACCATAATTCAGATTAATTTTTACAGAACCTGAAGAATTGATGTTTACGTTCTCGTTTGAATAAATATTGCCTTCTTTATTCAATGCAGAATATTCATTATAATCCGGATCAGTTACATACTCTGACCAATCTCCGTGATTAAAAAGTGTTTGATTTTTTTCATCTGTAGGAAGGAAAACATTGCTGCCGGATTTTACATCCTTTTCATGAACATTTTCCGTCGCTGTTTTTTCGAGGAACTGAATCATTTTTTCTTTGAAGCCTGAATGTTCCTGAGCCCCAGCATAATAAATAGCAGCGGTGGTTAAAGTTATTGCGGAGATGTAAATTATAAATGTTTTAATCATTCATCTGCTGTTCTGTATTATTTAGTTATAAAACAGCTGATTATATAATATCACTCAAAACAGAGCAATAAAAATATTACCACATTCTACTCATATACGGATATGGATTTATCGGTATATCACCAAGTCTGATTTCATAATGGCAATGGTTACCAGTTGCATTTCCTGTCATACCGACAAAGCCTATTCTATCACCTTTCTTCACTTCAGCGCCGGTGCCGATAGCAACAGAACTCATATGGCCATATATAGTTTCGTAACCGAATTTATGTTTAATTCTAACTGCCTTACCATATCCCCCCATCCAGCCTGTTGAGACTACCTTGCCTGGAGCAGTAGTCCTTATCACAGTACCGGAAGATGCAGCAATATCAATACCTGTATGAAAATCTCTTCCATGTCCAAAGGGAGATCTTCTCCATCCGAAAAGAGATGATATATGACCGGGATTTGGAATTATAGAGGGCATATCCTGAATGACCTTACTTCTTACATCTATAAAATTCTTGATAGTTTTAATAGTACTTGTTGTACTCATTAAATCTTTCTGAACCTCTTTCATTGCAAAAACTTCGTCCGGTACTATTCTTTTATTTTTCAGCAGCTCTGTCATTACATCGTGATCAAAATCCTTGTATGCCCAGAGATCTCCGATCTCCTCGGTTCCCGCAGCCAGCTGATAAAGATCTTCTATCTCAGGTTTAAGATCATCCATAATATCAGTAATTTCATTTGTAATCTGTTCATATCTTACAAGATCAACCCTGATATCATTATATGAAAGAAGAAGCTTTCTCTCCTCATTTTTTATATTTCTATTTTTTATGACTGCATATGATGAGGTGACAATAATAAATACAAAAAGACTGAGAAAGAAAAAGATTATAAACTTTGATATCTGAAAATTAAAAATTTTCTTTTCATTATGAGGGATAAACATTACAGTCATTTTTTCATGACCTTTCTCAACAAACTTTTTCCAGAGCTTCTCCCTCTTTTTCTTTAAGATAAACCAGGTCTCATAAAATTTCCTGGAAAATCTGTTGTGATAATGTCTTATTCTGAATCTCATTTTATATCTTTACCCTATAATATTTTCTACATAATTTTTCAGTCAGCCCCCGCACCCCCGGAGGGGGCAAAGCTAAATCTTTGCCCCCTCCGGGGGTGCGGGGGCATTTTTATACAATTTCTTCCTAATATCTATTTTTAGCAACAATTTTTCTTTTAAAATAAAGAGCTCATTACATCGTTTATTGAATCTGCAGCTATAATCTCACCCTCAAAACCTGCTTTTTTTGCCTTAGTAAGATCTGCGGGGGATACATACAGCTTTTTAAAACCTGAATATCTGAATTCCTGAACCCGCTTTTCAATCCCTGAAACAGGCCTGACATCTCCAGATAGAGAAACCTCTCCAATAAAACCTGCACCATCTTCAATCCTTTTTTCCTTGAGACTAGATGCAATTGCAGCGGCAACGGCAAGATCGCCTGCGGTTTCGTTGATATTAAATCCTCCGGAAACATTTATAAATACATCAAAATTACTCAGTTTTAATCCGGCGTGTTTCTCCAGTACGGCGCAGATAATTATCAATCTGTTAAGATCAAGCCCGTCTGATAAACGCCGTGGATTTGAAAAGCTCGAAAAAGTTGCAAGAGCCTGTACCTCGAAAAGAATTGTCCGGCTCCCCTCTACCGCCGCAGATATGGCATTCCCCGGAGCTGACGAGAGAAAGGGATTCAGAAATATCTTATTCTTATCCTTTACCTCCTCAAGACCCGATTCTGTCATTCTGAAAAGACCAAGTTCGTTAACCGAACCGTACCTGTTTTTAAACGCCCGCAGAACACGGTAATCCTTTGAAAAATCCCCTTCAAAATATAAAACTGTATCAACTATATGTTCCAGAAGTTTAGGACCCGCAATGTTTCCATCTTTGGTTATATGTCCGATGAGAATAACAGGAATACCTTTTTTCTTTGCAAAATCAACAAGCCTTGAAGCTGACTCTCTAACCTGACTGACGGAACCAATTATTCCGGGAATCTCCGCTGAATATATTGTCTGTATAGAATCAATTATCAGGCATCCAGGTACAATACTCTCTGCAAGTTCGATAATATCATCAACCTCATTGTTAACCGAGATATGAATACGCGCCATATCAATTGAAAGCCTCTCCCCTCTCTGCCTGATCTGCACAGGAGATTCCTCTCCCGATATATACAGCGCATTCAGTTTTTCAGATATCTGCAGCGCCAGAGTTGACTTCCCTATTCCCGGTTCGCCCCCCAACAGTATAACCGATCCCGGCACTATGCCGCCGCCGCACACAAGATCAAATTCGGTTATACCGGTTTGTCCCCTGACGGTTTTTGCCTTGTCTACAGAGCTTAGTAAAACAGCGGTTGGGGCTTCGCGGAGTCTTCTGCCGGAGGAAATTTCAGTTTTTTCCGCAATTGTATTCCATTCACCACATGCGTTGCATCGGCCGTTCCACTTGGAGTAATCTGCTCCGCATGCAGTGCAGAAGAAAAAATCTGTTCTCTTAGCCATATTACTGTTTCTGCTTGAAAAAAAGTTTTGAGGGATCATTCTTGAGGTCGCCGAAAAGATCTTTTGCTGATTGAGATGCATCTTTTATGTTGTAATATATCTCTTCATCATTCATAAGTTTTCCAAGACTTCCTCTTCCCTGCTCAAGTCTCTGAATAATTGTGTTCAGGTTGCTCGATATCTCTGACATGTTTTTTATTATTATTGTAACATCATTTTTATTTTTTTCAGAGAGATTCGACATATTCCCGGTAAACCTGTTTAACTCGTCCATAAACAGTCTCATCTGCTGCGAGAAAAGAAACACACTGGATTTTGTAACAAGAACAGTCTGCCTTATATCACCTTTATTTTCTCTTGATATTGTGTTCAGATTTTCTATAAACTGTTTTGAATTTTTAAAAATATCCGCAAGAAGTTCTCCGCCGCTCTGATCCTGCATAAAACCCTGAAAGATCAGCATCATCTGATCAAAACTTGGCGGATCAATTCCGTAAACTCTGTCTCCATCTTTCAGAAAATCTTCAACGTTAACTGATGGTGGCACAAAGACGTTTATATATTTGCTTCCGATTATACCCTTTGTAAAAATAGCAAACTTTGTATCTTTAATCAGCTTGTACTTATTATCTATCCAGACAACAACCTCGGTCTTCTCACCGGATTGTCTGATTGCTGTAACCTGCCCGATTTTAATTCCGCCGGCAATGTTTACAGGTGCACCGACATTCAGATCATTTAAAAATCCGAAATATATTCCCAATTCATAACCTGATCTTGATACATTGATCTTCGCCAGGAGAGCAATGATAAGTAAAAATATCGTGAAACTTAATGTTATGATAAAGCCGACTTTTGCTTCATTGTTAAGCTTCATAATTACCTCCTATTACTCTATAGCATTTCATGAATGAATTAGTACAGCAAATGTTATTTCGAAGAAGCGGTTGAGAAATCTGAAATTCATAATGAATTTACAATTTCTCATATACGTACAAAATAACAAATTTTTAAATCAATCGTAACTGCTATAAGATACGAAAAATCAGATCTATTACTAAAACTTTCATAGATATCAAGTATTTCAATACATTAACATTTAATCAAACAAAAAATAATATTGAAAAGACTCATTCAATTAGTTAAACTTAATAAATAACCCTACATTATCATATCGGCATTACTGATAAGCTATGGAGAAAAATAAAGAGGTTCAACATGTCAGAGTGTATGATTTATATAACAACAGATTCTGCTGAAGAAGCTGAAATTATAGGAAGGAATCTTGTATCAAAAAAACTTGCTGCATGTGTAAACATTATAGGAAATATGAAATCAATCTATCATTGGGAGGGAAAGATAGAATCTGCCGATGAGGTTGTAATAATTGCTAAAACCAAAAAGGCTCTTGTTAACGAAATTATTGAAAATGTAAAGACTCTCCACAGTTATATATGTCCCTGTATAGTGGCAATTCCGATTATAGACGGGAATGCTGCATTTCTGAAGTGGATTCGGGATGAAACAAAGTGAAGAATAAACATTAAAACTCCCGCACTCCCGGAGTGGGTTATATAATTAAACTACAACTACTATTATTATTGACAAAGTTTGAGTAGTTATTTCTGATGCAAAAAGCAACAAAAATACGGAGGACTCGCGTGGGAAAACAGTACAAACCAGTTATAAAAAGAAAAAGAGCTAAAAGAAGATTAAAGAGAAAGAAAATTGCTCTGAAAGCAAAATTAGCCGGTAAATAAAGTACCTTGTATATCAGGTACTCTTACCTGATATAGGTTTCAGGATTAACCGGAAACGTCTCATAACCTTCTCCGGTTATAACAATTGCATCATATCCCGATTCCATTTTATCTGAAATACTTTCACCATAAAAATCTACCCAGTAACCGCTGCCTCTATTCTCTGGAACGAAGAGCAGCATTTTGTCAATTAATCCTTCTTTACTTTTTCTAAATGAAACGTATGACTTTATCCCTTTTGCTTCCAGTATCGCCTTAGCAAGAAGTGTTCTCTCTTCAACTGTTCCGTACCCATGCAATAAAACAGTTTCCGATCTTCGCGGAGAAAAATCAACCTCTCCTGTTTTAGAAATTGAGGACATTATATAAAAATGTAATCCCCTCACAAACTGAGTTAAATTCTCTTTCTCCGGCAGTCCTGAAATCTTCTCAGATGAAACCTTTCCTGAATAAGAGATTACATTGCTATACCATCCGGCAAAAACATCCCCGGAGGAGAATCTTGATATTTCCGCAACTATGCTGTCATTGTCACTATCTGAAAGTTTTTCGTTATTCCAGAATCTTATAATTCCCCCGGAATATCTTCCTGAAGATAATGATTCTCCATTATATCTAACAAGAGGTATTAAACTGCCGTGACAGAAAACCTCATAGTCCAGCTCTGATACATTTTCATCTTTAGATTTAAGTACCAGATTTTTCAGTAGAGAAAAAACATCCTTCTTATCTTTACGGTACTCTCCGGAATATTTTACAACGGAAAACTCCTCTTCACCACTGCATTTAAATCTTACAGTAATTGTATCTTTTTCTGACAAATCAGATTTAAAATCAACAGAGGATGTAAGCCCGTCTTTTGCAGTCAGGACATACAATATTTTGAGATCCTTAAAATATGGAATTGAACTCTTCATCTCTCCCGATGAAAATTCACTCCCGCCTTTGGAATATTTTTCATCGAGTAATTTATTCCCTGAAGGAATCAAATCCTCGCCATCAATGATAATCCTTCCAGATTCAAAAATATGAATCGAAATTTTTCTCTTCTTTGCCTTCCATCTGAATTCAGGATGAAGATCAGTATATTCCCCTTTATAGAAATCATTAGTGCCTAATATACCGTTTTCGAAAAGCCCTGTGAGATCCCTCATTAATCCGGCATCTTCATCAAGAGAATGTCCCTTTTCCCAGTACATGACCGGATCGAGTCCATTCTGCAATTCGGACAGACCCAGCGCATAATAAAAATATGCCTCGTTGCGCAGAGCTGCACCCTCAAGAAGCGAACTCCTCCATAGATCTTTTTCTCCCGCAGCTTTCAGCACTTCGGGAATAATATGCCTGTAACTCGGCATTTCTTTCAGTAAATCACAAAGCTTTAAAGCTTCTGAAAATTTTTTCTCTCCGCATAACAGGTGGAGATACCATTCTACTGATTCTTCTGAAAAATAATTAATAGGAATTGTTTTCATCAATTCCATAAATTTATCTTTATCTCTTGATCTGTAAAAATCGGCAAGCCACCTGTAATGAAGATCAGAGTCTGGAAATAGTTTTCTGAATTTTTCAATCTTAATGAGAAATTCATTATCTCTATTCATAATGTCAAGTAGGGGGATAAATTCTCCATAAGCAGCAGAATAGAATGGATATTTTTCGGTAATTACTGATCCTGTTTTATATCCCTCTATATAATTTCCGGAATTAACCAGCTCCCGCAGCCTTCCAGTCAAAATAGAAGCCTCCCGATGAACAGATCCATCAAGCTTATCTGAATTCAAAATTATTTTTGAAGTAAAAGAATAATTGAATACTACATCGCTGTTTTTTAACTGAACCGGTTTGAATTTTTCGTCAGTGATCATCCCGCGGATAAATGGCTGATGATTTTCTGTTCCGCTCTGCATCTTAACAAGAACAGTATATCCTCTGGCACCATTAAGGGCAAAGGCTTCGGTGGTTTTCTTTCCATTTGATTTTCTCTGCCGTATTTCTCTCCCATTAATAATAAGTTTATATTCTGAATCAGATTGAATCCATAAAATAATACCGGTTTCGGATGCAAATGAATTTACTGCATATAATGTTTCATCTTTTTCATGTATCAATTTATACGGAAAAAAAACTCCGCTTTCCGGAGCTATAATATTTCTACCTTTTTCTATATCTTCAATTTTAAAAACCTTTTCAGGAGAAAACTGATAGTCAAAGTCGGGTATTCCATATTTCTTCCAGGGACCGGATATATTCCACCTTCTAATAATTGAAAAGTTTTTAAGACTTTCTGTTCTATTGAACTCAAGTTCATCAATTGACAACTTTAGAATTTTATAAGAAAGATTACCGGTATTCCCATTACTCTCAAGTTTCTTCGCGGCCTGATTTAAAACACCTGCGATTTTTGCTCTCCCGATGGCAGACGCTATCTCCATAAGTTTATCAGTATAATCAGGTACAAATTCTCCAGAGGGATTGCTCAGAATCTTTGAAGATAGATCAGAAGCAAGAGTTACCGAATTGTTTTCGACTGGAGGAACATCTGCAATTAAAACTGCGGAGTTTAACAACAGGGCGGCAGTCAGAAGAAAAAACATACCATTTAACTTCATGCAATATTCTCCTAATCTTATGATTTCACAATCAAGCAAATTGTAGTATTACTTTCACAGGTCCAGGCCCGCCGCAGAGGCTACCTCCGTGTATTAAAGCAAAGTTTTAATACACGCACAATAATCTATTTGACAATTATTATCAAATGAGTTTCAAATAGTACAGGAAAAAATAATTACAAAGAAAATCTATGCTGAAAATATACCCTCTTTCCGAGAAAAGATCCCTATTTCCCATTCTTGCATACTGGTCATACAACAACTGGTATCTCACCAGGAATGTATCCTTTAAACTTGTACTTCATGAATATAAAAGAAGATCCGAGCCCGATTCACTGCCATGTTCATTTGTCGCTTTCTGGGGTGAACTTCCAGTTGGAATGATATCTATAAAGGAAACCGATATGCAGAGCCGGAGAGAACTCGCTCCATGGCTTTCTGCACTTTATGTTTCACCCGAATACAGGGAAAGAGGTATAGGTTCAGAACTTATCAGAGCAGTTCTGAACTACTGTTCTTATGCAGGTTTTAAAAGAATTTTTCTTTTTATAGACGTCAGATTTATGGAAAAACTTGAAAATTACTACACAACAAGGGGATGGATATTTTTAGATGAGGATCTCGATTCTGATGGAAATATAACAAAGATACTTTTTCACGAATTGTAGGGACTGCAAGATAAAATTATAACAGGAAATAAATATTAATAAATACAAGTGCCTCTACCCCGTAAATAAACTTCAGTAATTAAAAACGTAAATCGTTTTATTATCAATTATTTATCTGCCATAAACTTAAAATCCCCCAGTTTCGCGTCGCTCAACATCCCCCTTTAATAAAGGGGGTGGCCGATAGGCCGGGGGATTTGTCCGTATTATATATTAAACTCATTTTTGTTTTAAAAAAATCATATTTTAAACATAAAATCAAAAAATTTGTTGCATATTATGCAATTGTTTGCATAATATGCAACAAATTGCATTACTTGTACAAAATCGTTCACTTTGTATGATATTACATTCCCGCCCCAGGCATTCAATGTGGCGATTTAATTTCAGAAACTGAAGTTCATATACTTCATGCATTTTTCTAATTATAGAATACTTTTAATAACAGGAGTTTGAATATGAGCGACATTTATCAGCAGCTGCAGGTTTATTTTGATTCCATGGCCAGCGGATTTCCAAAAACCGATGGAGGTTCAGAGATCAAGGTTTTACAGATGCTATATTCAGAAAAAGAGGCAGGGCTATTTCTCAAGATGAGACCGGAGAAAGAAACAGCTAGAGCAGCGGCTAACCGGCTTAACATTGATGAAAACAGTCTCTCAGACGATCTTGAAGCAATGGCACGAAAAGGGATTCTCTGGAGGGAAAGGGAAGATGGTAAAACATACTTTTCAACATCTCCCTTTGTTGTTGGAATACTTGAATATCAGGTAAAGCGCATTTCAGAAGACGCAAAACTTGCACAAAGTGTAGCTGTATATGGCATGGGAGGATTGATGAAATCCCTGGCATCCGCAGGTGAACAGCATATGAGAACTATTCCGATAAATCGCCAGCTGGTTGAGAGATGGCCGGTAGCTACCTTTGACGATGCCGTCGGGATTATAAACAGTCATGATAAAATTGCCGTTGGACTCTGCACCTGCCGGACATTATTCAACAGTATCGGTATGAAAAAATGTAATAATCCCCTTGAGTCATGTATCGGATTTGGAAAAATGGCCGAATATTATCTTGAAAATAATTCTGCCCGTGAAATATCAAAGGATGAAGCAATTCATATTATAACAAAGAGTGATGAATCCGGAATGGTTTTACAGCCGTTTAACGGAAAGGATATTGGTGCATTATGCAGCTGCTGTGGAGATTGCTGTACAATTTTAATGTCACTGAAAATGCGGCCCCATCCGGCACAGGAAGTTAGAAGTTCATACTATGCAACAATTGATTCCAGTGAATGTTCAGGTTGTGAAATTTGCGTTAAACGCTGTCAGATTGATGCAATAAGGATGAATGAAGACAACGTCGCTGTTGTTGACCTGAACCGGTGCATCGGCTGCGGTCTCTGTGCTACAACATGTCCATCTGATGCAGCATCACTTGTTAAGAAGCCGGAATCTGAACTATATGATCCGCCAAAAGATCTTAATGAAGCACATGAAATAATGGAAAGAAAACGGGGTATGATAAGAACTTTTTGACAGATTAAATTATATAACGAAGAAATTGTTTCTCGAATCAAGATTAGGCAAAGCTAACCCTTTAGATACAAAGTTTTAGCTTTGCCCCCTCCGGGGGTGCGGGGGCCGGGTGAAAAATGATTTGTATATACTCAAATTCATCAATGGTGATGGTGGTCGCCATGATCGTGATGATGATGACCCTTTTTATGCTGTATACCATGCTCTATATGACTGATCAGTTTTGATATATTGGTTCCCTTCGTTGCAGAAACCTCCATGATCCCGGCCTCTCTATTCAGTTCACGCACCTGCTTGTAAAAAATATCCGTATCAAAATTCGTCGATTCTATTATATCCATTTTATTAAGTATAATAAGATCAGCTTTGCTGAACATAACGGGATACTTATGAGGTTTATCATGACCCTCTGATACCGACACCACCATCATAACCTCATCCTCTCCAAGGAAAAAATCCGCAGGACAGACAAGGTTCCCGACATTCTCGATAATCAGACAATCGATTTTATGCAGGTCAAAATTTGTCAGTGCACGTTCAATCATTGATGCCTCAAGATGGCATAAACTATGTGTGTTTATCTGATGAACATTAATGTCCAGTTTCTTAAGTCTGTCTGCATCGGCAGAGCCCTGGATGTCACCTTCAATAACTGCAATTCTGAATTTTTTAGAAAGCTCGGGGAGTACTGCTTCAAGAAGACTGGTTTTTCCGGCTCCCGGCGCACTCATAATATTCAGGACAAAGATCTGATGATCGTCCATATTGCTTTTTATATTTCCGGCAAGTTTGTCATTCTGGTGCAGCAAATCTTTTTCAAGTTCAACGTAATGCATTAAAATTCTCCTAGTTTTCGATATCTATTGATTCAACGTACATCCGGTCTCCCGAAACTATTTGTACCGTGGCTGATCCGCATGCACCGCATTTAAAAATATAATCTTCCATTGCAGTTTCACCATTGCACTTACTGCATAAAAGAATTGTTTTAGTAGACTTTATATTTATTTTAGCATTTTCAAATATAGAACCCTTTTTAGCTACTTCCATGGCAAACTCAAGTGCATCTGCAGAAACTGAACTGAATTCACCAACGATTATATTAACCTCATTCACCTTCGTAGATCCGTTTTTTTCCGCGGCATCCTCAACTATTTCTCTTACACTCATGGCAAGACTCAATTCATGCATTGTAAACTCCGTAAATCGCCTGTCCGGCAGATATCCCTGCATCATTGGCAGGAATCTTTTTGTTAATAAAAACTCTAAGCCCCAATGACGCAAGCTTTTTTTCCACTCCACCAAGCATAATCCTGTTCTGAAAAACTCCTCCGCTTAAGAGCACCTGTTCAATATTACTTTTTGTACATACTGCTGAGGCTATCTGCACGACACCATTTATCAGCGTGTTATGGAATATTTTTGCAAGTAAATGAATGTCTGCACCTGCTTTTTTACGCTTACATAATTCTTCTATTATCATGGAAGAATTCAGAATAAGCAAACCGCTATCATCAGATAGACAGGGAGGAATAAACTCTTCACTGCTGCTTTTCATGGCAAGCATTTCAAGATATATTGCCCCCTCTGCCTCAAATGATACATTTTTATTAAAACCCAGAAGTGCCCCAGCCGCGTCGAATAGTCTTCCTGCACTGGATGTAAGAGGTGAGAATTCTCTCCGATCTGAAATTCTCAGTACATTTTCAAGAACACTCCGGTCTAACCAACTGCATGTATCAAAAAAATCATCAGCCGGAAGAAGTCCTGAAAGAATCCTCCATGGCTCTTTGATTGCCCTCTCTCCTCCCGGAAGAGGAAATTGCGAGAGATGACCGCTTCTCTTAAATAAATGCAGGTCTCCGACAAGAATCTCTCCTCCCCAGATTGTTCCGTCACCGCCGTAACCTGTTCCATCAAGAATTATCCCCGCTGCCTCACCGCTTAATCCGTTTTCAAAGTAACAGGACAGAAAATGTGCATAATGATGCTGAACCTGTATAAGTTTGATATTTCTTTTTTCAGCAAATTCCCGGGCGAAAGAAGTTGATTCGTAATCGGGGTGCAGATCTGCAACAACTGCATCGGGTAAAATATTATAGAAGGAACAGATTTCATTCACTGTTTCCAGGAAGTGTGCAAAAGTATCGGGAGTCCCCAGATCACCTATATGATTGCTTGTAACAAGGTTGTCTTCAGAGACTACAGAAATATTGCTTTTCAATTCCGCTCCGAGTGCGAGTATTTTTTTTTCACTCTCCACAGGAAGTTTTATCGGGAAAGGCATTTTCCCTCGCCCCATTCTGATACTAATCTCATTCCCGTTGTGAATATATGAGATGGAGTCATCGGCTCTTCTGTATATCTCTCTGTTATGCGTTAAAAAAACATCTGCTATATCTGCAAGTTCTTCTAATGCTTTTTTATCATCAATAATCAGCGGATCACCCGAGATATTGGCGCTGGTCATCACAAGAGGTATGCCGGTTTTATCAAGTATAAGCTGGTGAAGCGGAGTATACGGGAGCATTATTCCAAGATAACCGTTTCCTGGAGCAATGTTTTCAGCTATCAGTGAGTCGTCCTTTTTTTTAACTATTACGATCGGAGAAACTTTTGAAGTTAGAATTGTCTCTTCTTCAATGCTGAGATCAACAAATTTGCGGGCATCCTCCGCAGACCGGAACATAACCGCAAAGGGTTTACCCGGACGCCTTTTCCTATCTCTTAACTTCTGAACTGCATTAAAGTCAATGGCAGAGCATACAATATTATATCCTCCGAGACTTTTAATAACTGCTATGTCTCCATTCAGCAGTGCATTAATAGTTTCCTCCAATCCGGACACTTCCGGTCCGCACTCCGGACATGAAAATCCTTCAATGTGAAAACGTCTGTCCGATGGATCATCATACTCACTCCGGCACTTATCACAAAACGGAAACTCCGCCATTGAGGTTTTTTCTCTGTCGTAGGGCATATCCTTCATATAAGTATATCGCGGACCGCAATTTCCGCATGTTATAAAGGGATAAAGATACCTTCTGTTTTTCGGTTCGTAAAATTCTTTGCGGCATATATTGCACATTGCTATATCGGGTGGTATACTGAACCTCGTCGGACCGGACTCTCTGCTACCGATTATATCAAAGGATTTTTCTTCAGGAACCGGAGTAATCTCCTCGGAAGAAAAAAAAGATATCACGGCGTTTTCCGGAATAAAAGTATTAAACAGATCAAGATACTGCCGGACAATTTCCGTTTCACCCTGGATTTCAATCTCAACGGAATCTCTGGTGTTGCACACTTTCCCGGCAAGTCCCATTGAAACAGCCTGCTTAGCAATAGCAGGACGGAATCCAACACCCTGGACAATCCCCTTTACTTTTATTTTTACACGACTTATATTCTCTATCATAACTCTCCGCGCATTCAGCTGTTAACAAGTTAGTAATGATGAACACTATTTGTAAATAATATTTTACAACCGATATTAAAACATCCTTTCCATCTGAAAGGTTTATCATCCTTGACAAAAAAACTTCAATAATTCTTTTGTAAAATTAAAGATTTAATATAGTCATCGAGGGGATTCTTTGAACGACAGTAAATCATCTTCTGAAAATGAAATTAATACTCTAAGAAATGAACTTGAGATACTTTCATCACTCTTTCTGAAAATCAATATGGATATTGATCTCGATGATTTCCTGAACGAAATTATATTTACTCTCCGGGAAAGGATAAATTTTGACGGATGTAATTTTGCATTTTTATCCAGCGATGGATATATGAAAATACACCGGATCGATCCTTCTATGATTTCTAAAAAATCCCGGATCTCTGAAGAGTATCTTACCAAAGTCTACTCAAAAAAAATTGATTTTAAAACCAGCGAAGACTGGGCCGCAGTTGCAGCCCGTGAAAACAGAGAAATATATATTCCTGAAATATTTATTAATGAGCTTAATAAAGACGAACGCGACTTCGTTGAAAATTACGGAATAACCGGGCTGTATTATCTTCCTATACCAATACCAGGCAGAGCGTGCGGAACCATGCGTCTTCATAATTATGAATCGACCATGTATCTTAGTGATAATGAAAAACAGCTGATAAAACGCCGTGCCGCCATAGTAGGCAAGGCCATGGAAAACTATTATCTCTATAATGATCTTAAAAGAAAAAACGAAAAAATTGAAGTCGACATGCGTCTCTCCGAAAAGCTTCAAAGAAGTCTTCTTCCTCAAAGTGTTCCCGATCTGCCGGAGGTTGAGATTGCCACTGCGTATATACCGATGTTTGAAGTAGGTGGGGATTTCTTTGACTTCATGTACTCTCCAAAGAAAAAAATTGAATCCTCATTCGGGCTGCTTCTAACCGATGCTTCAGGGCATGGTGTTTCAGCTGCTTTTATTGCAACAATGCTGAAGATGTCTTTTCAGAACAAAGATGTCTACAGAAAATCTCATTCACCAGGAAAGGTTTTCCACGAACTAAACAGATCGCTGATGAACAGAACTGCAGGAAATTTTGTTACAGGATGCTATGCATATTTTGATCTTCGTAAAATGAAGATGATTATTTCATCCGCAGGTCATGAACCAGTGTACAGGATAAACAGGAAAAACGGTGAGATAGAAAAAATTAAACCATCCGGAAAGGTCCTGGGACTTTTTAATTCGCCATGGTACGAAGAGCGTGAAATTGACATTGTTTCACATGACAGGTTTCTTTTCTATACTGACGGCCTTGTAGAAGCGATAAACCGTGATGGAATTCAATTCAGAGAAATACTTGATCAGATCTGCAGAGAAAGTATACACCTGTCGGCGGAGGATTTTTGCAGCAATGTGATCCGCCAACTTAAGGAACATTCTCTTGACGAAATGAGAAAATCTTTCGATGACGATGTAGCTTTAGTAATTATTGATATGATCTAAATACTCTCTTAACATGTTAATCCTGTCTCCTTTTAATATCTAAAATTCCGCTTAATATACATTTTCTTATTACTCTTAACACTTAAAACTTTATTCAAACTATGTCTCCAAAGATTTTCTGTTTCATTCTTGACAGAAAGCATTAAATATTCTTCAATAAAAATCTAATCAACAGATACGAACTATAAATAATGGCTGAAAAATAATGAAAAAAATAAATTCGTTAATATACATATCTGCGCTCTCTGCGGTAATCTTACTCTCCGGATGCGGAAAAGATATTACACCCGGCATGAAAGGAGGAGAACTCGATCTTCGGGGTATTAATCTTTCAGGGAAAATAATTCGTCTCGATGGTGATTGGGATTTTTACTGGAAAAAATTTTTGCAAGGCGGTGAATTCGAGTCAGATTCATTTAAAATTCCCATGAAGGTTCCATCTATATGGAACGATACGGTTGTTAACGGAACAAAAATTTCAGGTGACGGATTTGCCACTTATCGTTCAAGACTAAAAGTAAAATACAGTGAAAAAACCTACGGAATTAAAATGATTGATGCTGCAACGGCCTATCGATTATTCGTGAACGGACGGATGATAGCAGAAAACGGTACGGTTTCAGAATCTCCCGAGAAAGGAGTTCCTCAGCACAGACCTCTTACTGTTCCATTTAAACTCGACAAGCCTCTTTCCGGTGATGACTCTGATATCGAAATTGTTCTTCACGTTTCAAATTTTCATCATATTAAAGGCGGACTCTGGGAGAGTGTCCGCTTTGGATACTTTGATGAGATCTCCCGCACCCGTGATGCGAATATTGGAATTGAAATGTTTCTCTTCGGATTTATTCTTATTATGGTAATTTACCATTTCGGTCTTTTTGCCCAGCGGCGTGAAGACAAGTCAGTTTTATATTTCGGAATACTTGCTTTGTTTCTTGCACTGAGAATTCCGGTAATAGGAGAACGCTGTGTTACTCTCTTTATTCCGGACTTTAACTGGAATTTGATGCTTCGTCTTGAATACATATTCGGATTCTGTAATATAACGTTCATCGGACTCTTTGAATATGCTTTGTACGGGAATAAACTTCCGCGAATCGGAAAATATATTATCGCAGGGGTTGGAGCTGCTTTAATGATCTCGTTTATATTTCTCCCGGTTTCTATTTTCCTTCAAGGGAAAATAATCTACGATCTTTATCTTATGCTTAGCGGTCTCTATATTGCAGTGACTATGTTCTATCTTGCCGTTCGCGGAAACAAAGGAGCCTTCATTGCTTTTGCGGGAATGGGAGCTCTATACTTCACCGGCATCAACGATATTCTCTATACCAGACTTATAGTCAACACAATGAATATGGCTTCAATCGGACTTGCTGCTTTTATTCTCGCACAAACCTATCTGATCTCTTCTCTTTTTTCAGGAGCATTTAAGAGCTCACAGATTGAATCTGAAAAAAATCTAAAACAGGGTGCCGAGATTCAGGAACAGAATGATTTTATAAAAAATGTTCTCAAAACCGCCTCAGAGGGAATATTCGAAGCATCAAAAAAAATGTCTGAAACTCTCAGATTATTCAGAGATGACGCCAGCGAAGAAGCTTCATCACTTGAGGAGGTTGCCGCATCAATAGAACAGATTTCCGCCTCTGCACAGAATATATCTTCGGGAACCGACAACCAGGATACCGATCTCAACGTTCTGGACAATGCTTTAAAAAGTCTTGATGACATTTTAAAACAAACCGCAAAAGCAGTCTCTGATGCATTATCTGTAGCTACAACAATTTCAGATGATGCCCGAACAGGCGGTGAATCTATCTCGGTTATGAAAGAAACAATGGACGAGCTGTATCAAAGTTCAAAACAGATGAACAGCATCATTCAGATTATAAATGATATTTCAGATAAAATAAATCTACTTTCACTAAATGCTGCAATTGAAGCTGCCCGTGCCGGAGACATGGGGCGTGGTTTTGCCGTAGTTGCCGATGAAATCTCCAAACTTGCAGATCAGACAGCATCAAGCATAAAAGAGATCGATTCACTTATTAAAAAAAATGAATCTGTAATACAAAGCGGCGCGTCTAACATACAAAAAGCCGTCGCATCCGTTTCAAAAATTATCAGTAATGTCGGAGTTATAAGTACTGCAATATCATCCATCTCGGATTTTATGAAACAACAGGTTGAACTCAACTCGAGTATTAATACAGGCGCAACGAGAGTTAAGGAACGCGGCGGTGAAATGAAGATTGCCATGAAAGAGGAGAAAAATGCCGTTGAAGAGATATCTAATACAATCACCACAATAAGCTCGATATCTCAGGTCAACTCACACCGCATTGAAGAGATGGCAGATTATGCAAATTCATTGACTGCAATGATTGATGAGATGAATATTTCTATAGAAAAACACAGTTAACCGCTAATTCATATTCAAACAATATTATGATGACATTTCATCGATATATCATCTCCGCCAGAAGGCAGAGATACATTTAAATAGCAATGGCAGCTATGGATTCCCGTCTACACGGGAATGACAAACAAGCATCAAACTTTATTATAAAACAACATCTCTGATTCAACCGTTAACCGCTATAACAATGTATTTTTCTCAATTAGAATTTAATTGTTTCTTCAGTTTTACCGTATTTATTAAATTTTATTAGGAAAAATAAAAAATATCCATTATATTATAACCTGCATGCTTTCATTCATATATTCAACAACGGAGCAGATATGAAACTCGAAAATATCTTAAAATATTTTCTATCCGAGTACAGCGAATCATCATTTATCACCCGACAGAAAGTATCTCTGCTGGTATGGTTTCATATAATACTCCTCCCTGTTATGTTTTCATATCTTATAATTAATATTTTTAGAAATAATCCGCGTGAATTAGCCGGAATATTTGTACTGGATATTGTTTTTATTATCACATTATCTTCAGGACTTTATTTTATAAAAAAAGGAAAATTCAGTATTGCAACCACAATAGACATTGCAGCTGTTGTTTTACTGACATTCGGAGGACATTTTATTAAAAGATTTGTCCAGATTGAAACAGGCTACAACGGGTTTGCAGTATTGATGTATGGATTAATGGTCTTCACGGCTTTATTCGCCACCAGACGTTCCCAGTTTATTGTTTTTATTATTTTTTTTATCCTCACCTTCTCATTTCACTTTTATGCACTCAGCATGATAGATCCGTCAATTCATGTTAATCTTTTTTCCAGCACTCTTAACAATATTTTAATCCTTATTGTTATATTCAGCCTTTCCTATAACAATAGAACAATTACAGACAGGTCACTTGAACTTGCAGAACATGAACTCGACATTAACACAGAACTCAGCAGATCCCTGGAACAGAAGGTACGGGAGAGAACAAGCAAACTCGCAGAAGAACGGGAAATTCTTGATACACAAAATAGAGAGCTTGAAGAGATTAAGAATACACTTATCCAAAAGAATGGTGAACTTGAAGCAGCAAAAAAGAGCGCTGAAGACGCTAACAGTGCAAAAAACAGATTTCTTGCAACTCTCAGTCATGAACTTAGAACTCCGTTAAACGGTATAATCGGAATTTCAGATCTGATGCTGGAAAAAAAATTTCCAGATGAAGATAACTATACTTTAAAAATGATTAAGCAATCGGGAGAAAATCTTTTTTATATTATACAGGATCTTCTTGATTTTACTACAATCGAGAATAATCAGATTTCAATCAAGAACGGTTTTTTTAATATTAATGATCTTATGGAACATATTACCATTGGACTAAAAGATCAGATAAAAAACAAAAATCTGACATTCACAAAAAAAATAATTCCCGACAAGGCCGTCGTATACAGTGACAAAACCCGAATTGCACAGATCATTATAAATCTTATAACAAATTCGATAAAATATACAATCACTGGAAGTATAGAGCTGTCGGTAATCATTAACCATAAAATTACCATACACGTCACTGATACCGGAATCGGAATAGAAGCAGATAAGATAGATACAATATTTGATGCATTTACACGCATTGAAAGCGACTATGTTAAAACCCAGACCGGTCTTGGTCTTGGATTATCAATTGTCACTCAGATTATAAAGATGATGAACGGATCTATTAATGTTATCAGCGAACCTGGCAGAGGCTCTACATTTACCGTGGAACTCCCGCATGAAAAAACCACAGAGATAGAAAATCAGATTGTATCTGCCGATGCAAATGACTACAGCATACTCCGGGGGAAACGTATTCTAATTGTTGAAGACAATGCGATAAACCGCTTTTATTTCTGTACAATACTTAAAAAAACCGGAGCTGTAGTGGATGAAGCTTTAAACGGCAAAGAGGCTCTGCGACAGAATGATACAAACAAATATGATCTGATTCTTATGGATCTTAATATGCCCGATTTTGACGGCCCTCTTCTGGCGAGGATTATACGTGGAACATTCAATCCTAACAGCAAAACTCCCATTACAGCACTCTCCGCACATGCCTACAGAGACCATATACAAATGTGTCTTGATGCCGGAATGAATGATTTTATAAGCAAGCCGGTTGAGAGAGAGCAGTTTCTTAACACAATAAGCTCTCTCCTTAAATCAGCATCAAGCAAGAACTGAGAACTTACAATTATTTGTCATCCCCGCCTATTCGAGGTTTAAACAAATGGATATCCGTATTCATAGAATTGATATTGAGTATAATTCACCAGGCCGGAGCACTAAAATCTCATTATAAAACCTTTTTCTTTGAATAACCTGATACACGAAATCACTACTTCAGGTTCAAAATGGGTTCCTGAGTTTTTCTGAAGTTCGCCAAAGGCTGCATCCATTCCAAGTGCTGCCCTGTATGGCCTGTGAGATGCCATTGCCTCAAGAACGTCTGCCACAGCAATTATCCGTGCCTGTATTAGAATCTCTTCCCCTTTTAGTCCGTTAGGATATCCGGTGCCGTCAAGTTTCTCGTGGTGCTGAAGCACAATATCAGCAATAGGCCAGGGGAAATCTATATTCTTCATAATCTCATATCCGATGGCAGAATGCGTTTTTATCAGAGAGAATTCTATCTCATTAATTCTTCCCGGCTTATTCAGAATTTCCGATGGTATTGCAATTTTTCCAAGGTCGTGTATCTGACCTGCAAGGTTGACACTTTCGATGATGTCACGGCTTAAGCCCATATCCTTTGCTATCTCTTTTGCTATATCGGCAACTTTCTTCTGGTGCCCCGCTGTATAAGGGTCCCTGGTCTCTACTGTTTTTGTTATTGCTTCAATGGTCCCGTACATCGCCCGTGTGAGAGTATCCATACTCTCCTGGATTCTCCGGTCGTACTCCACCTGCTGTGTTATATCTCTTACTACAAGAACTGCTCCTTTCGATCTGCCATTTCCCATTTTCAGCGGAGTAGAGGTAAAATCAACGGGAATTCTTTTATCACCGGCAGAGAGATAATTATTAAACTCGATGTAGTTCATCGACATCGGGAAAAAAGCGCTGTCACCCTCTTTCGGATCGCTACCCAGCTTGACAGTTTCACCTATCGGTTTTCCGATTATATCCTCTTTGGTAAGATTCAGCATTCTTCCAGCCGCAGCATTGACGTAATCAATGTCGCCTGCTTCATCTATAACTATTACTGCATCTATGATTGAATTTAATATTGTAGAAACACGATTTTCATTTTCTTTAACCTTGCTTTCCATCTGATGTCTCAGAAGAGCCATTTCGATTGTTGCACGAAGGTCCTTTTTGTTAAACGGTTTAATAATAAAACCGTATGCATTACCTTCTTTTGCTCTTTCTATTGTTGAATAATCAGAAGATGAAGTTATATAGACAAATGGAATGGAAATTTCGCTGCTTATACTTTTAGCTGACTCAATACCGTCAAGCTTTCCCTCTAGATTAATATCCATAAGAACAAGATCAGGCTCTTTTTCATTGATAATCTTAACAGCCTCTTCTCCGGAAGAAACTGCACCTGCAAGATAATATCCAATATCAAGTATATATTTCTGAATTAGTTTTGAAGTAATTCTATCATCTTCAACGAGTAAAATATTGTACATCAGTCACCCTTCTTTGTTAAAATAATCATCTCCAGTCAGATCCGGCAATGCTGATATTATTGCACTATAACTAAGCTTTAAATTCGCGAATTTTCATGCTGCATTTCAACGAATATACTAAATTAACCAAATAATTACAATATTTATTAATCAATTGGAATGAAAATATATTTTTTTAAATATAAATATTTTCTGAAATATACTCTTGAAAAGTCTTTTTAAACAGAATTTATAGATTTTCAATTATACCTTGTCCTTCAATTAATTTAAAATTTGGTTAATTTTTTTATTATTGCACCATTTTGTTCAGAAATTTTGTTAAAAACTTATACAAATATAAAATATCTGTCTCAGTTTTTTTTAAAATTTGAATTTTAAATAGAATAGTTATTGTACAAACAACGTGTATTTTTTTTACTGAAAAAAGTGCTTCATAGTGTATTTCATACAGCTGTTTGTCCAAAAAAGAATGGACAATGATAAACTGTTTTTCGCAGATATAGCTGATTTTTCAGGAGGTAATGATGTATAATTTAGGTGTTAATATTGGTTCTTCAAGTATTAAAGTAGTTTTAATGGATGAAGAAACAGTGATTTTAAAGAATGTCATAGAACATGAAGGTGATTTTTTAGCAGCATTAAAAAAATTACTTTATAATAGTGATATCCCCACTGACAGCCGGATTCTTGTCACCGGAACAGAGGGCCGCTACATGATCAACTCAAACAATGTAATTGAAAGTTTATGCGTGGAAGAGGCTATAAAAAAACTGAATATAAAGGCCGATGCAGTGGTTTCTCTTGGCGGAGAGAATTTTGTTGTTTATACCCTTGATGAAAACGGTAAAATTATTACAAACTTTTCAGGGAATAAGTGTGCATCGGGAACCGGTGAGTTTTTTAAACAGCAGCTTGGAAGAATGGACTTAAATCTGGCTGATATCCAGACAGTTCCCGAGTGTTCAAGACCGCACCCTCTTTCATCAAGATGCTCTGTTTTTATGAAGAGCGACTGTACTCACAAACTAAACAAGGGTGAGGCAACTAAGCACGATATAGTTCTCTCCCTCAGCGAAGTAATGGCTTCAAAGGTTGCCGACTTTCTAAAAAGAGCAAAGATAAAAGAAGGCCGCGTAATTCTTGCAGGCGGCGTTACCGAAAATAAATATATCATTCAATATATACAGGATAAACTCCCCGGATTGGAGATAATAGTTCCGGAAGAGGCCAGATACTTTGAAGCATTTGGCGCCGCTCTGATGGCAGGAAAATCCGGTAGCCCTCTCCCGCCGGTAGAAAGTGTTTTCAAATCAGTTGAAAGCGCATTCGGAAGATATCCATCTCTGAAAAATTCTCTGGGAAGAGTAACATACATCGAACCTCTCAGAGCTAAGGTCAAAGCCGGCGGTGAATATATTCTCGGAATAGACGGCGGATCTACAACTACAAAAGTTTCACTTATAGATTTTGAAACAGACGAAATTGTTGCAGACTATTACGGAAGAACTCATGGAGACCCGGTAAATGCATTAAAAAAATGTCTCTCTGAGATTCAGATTCAGATTAAAGAACAGATCGGCGATGCTCCAATAAAAATTTCTCTTGCTGCAACTACAGGTTCCTCGAGGGAGATACTCGGAGTATTTGTTGAAACTGCCGGAATCTATAACGAAATTATTGCTCACGCAACTGGTACTACTTATTTCAAAAAAGATATCGATACTATTTTTGAGATCGGCGGACAGGACGCAAAGTATGTATATCTTAAAAACAGTGTCCCTATCGACTACGCGATGAACGAGGCATGCTCAGCCGGTACAGGTTCTTTTCTTGAAGAATCTGCATCAGGTGATTTAAATATAACAGATGTTAAAGAGATCGGGGATATTGCCTTAGCCGCAGTCTCTCCGCTGAAGTTTGGCGAGCACTGTTCCGCTTTTATCAACTCGGATATAAGAAAAGCAATACAGTACGGTGCTTCAAAAGAGGATATCACCGCGGGAATCATCACATCAATTGTTTCAAACTATCTCAATCGTGTTGTTGGAAACAGATCTATCGGACAGAATATTGTACTTCAGGGTGGAGTTGCAAAAAACAAAGCCGTTCCTCTTGCTTTTGCTATGCTCCTTGATAAGGATATTACCGTACCTCCAAGTCCCGAACTTCTCGGCGCATTCGGAGTTGGAATTCTAGCGAAACAGAAGTTCAAAGATAATCTTCTTGATAAGAGTTCATTCGATCTTGATCAGATGATTAATACTGAAATTGTAAATGAGAAGGAATTTATCTGTAAGTCCTGCGAAAACTTCTGCCCCATAAAAGTTTTAAATGTAAACGGACATAAATATATGTTTGGAGGAAGGTGCAACAAGTATGCCAACTCCAGAAAGAAGAAAGAAATCGATGAAGATTCAGTTTTCAACTATATAGATGCAAGAGAAGAGCTGATGTTCAAAGAATGCGCTCCAGATCCTGCAACTCTTGAAAGACAGAAGGATTATGTTGTAGGTATTCCAAGAGCGTTCTCTGTTTATACGCTATGGCCTCTTTACTCTTGGTTTTTTCACTCACTTGGTATTGAGGTTAAACTCTCCGATGAAATTCTTCAGGAGGGAGTTGCAAAGATGGAAAGCGCTTACTGCTTCCCGGCCGAGATTGCTCATGGAGCCGTTCAATCAATAATTGATTCGGGAGCCGACTTTATTTTTGTTCCTCACTTCCGTGATATGCCGAGTTATGAAAAAGAGGTGCATGCAAATTTCTGCCCTATTACCCAGAGTCTTCCATACTATATAAAGCAGGCTTTTACAGAGATTCCGGAAAACAGAATTCTTGCTCCTATTATCAGTTTTAAATACGGTACAGATAAAGCTCTCGAAGGGCTGCATGAACTGGCTGTTCAGCTTGATATATCTGAAAATCAGATTGCCAGAGCTTTCAAAATCGGGTTCAAAAAACAGGAGGAGTTTTTCGAAAAGTATAGACTCCTGGGAATTGAAGCAATGGAGAGAGCAAGAAAAGCCAAGCACCCTGTAATAGCAGTTCTCGGTCGACCCTATAATGCATTTACAAAAGATGCAAATATGGGTATTCCTAAAAAATTTACAAGCCGGGGCTACTCTGTTATTCCATATGACATGCTCCCCTTTGAAGAGACAAAAATTTTCAGCAACATGTACTGGTATTATGGACAGCAGGATATGAAAGCAGCCTCTTACCTGAAGGATGAAGACAACATATTCATCACATTCATTTCAAACTTTTCGTGCGCGCCGGATTCGTTTATGCTGCATTACATCAAGTGGGTAATGGGAATGAAACCATTTCTTATACTTGAACTTGACTCTCACTCTGCTGATGCCGGAATTGACACTCGTGTTGAGGCTTTCCTTGATATTATCGACGGATACAGGCTTAAATTTACCGGAGATGACAACAGCCGCTATGATAATGGTCTAAGATTTATAAATGATGGAAATGATAAACTTCATATCTATGATGAAATCAATGACAAGCGGATTGAACTTTTCGGAAATAAAAAAGTAAAAATGCTTCTATCAAATATGGGCCGGCTTTCAAGTGAACTTATGGCTGCATCAATCCGCGGAGTAGATATAAATGCCGAAGCGATGCCTCTTCCTGATGTGTACACGCTCCAGGCTGCAAGAAGCTATATGTCCGGTAAAGAGTGTCTCCCTTCTCAACTTGTTCTAGGAAGTGCTCTCAAATACTTTCAGTCAGACAAATACAGAAAGGATGAAATATATCTTCTCTTTGTCCCGACAACAACCGGTCCTTGCCGTACCGGACAATACTTTGTATTCTACGAAAATCTTTTCCGTGATTTAAAACTTGAAAATGTACTGGTAGTAACCCTTGACTCCGAAAATTCATACAATGAACTGGGGCCTACTTTCTCAAGGAATGCCTGGTGGGGACTTGCCATTGCAGACTACATGAAGGATATTGAAACATCTCTAAGAACCTGCGCCGAGGATCCTGCAACAGCAATTGCCAAGTATGACGAACTTTGGCACGGACTTATGGAGATTGCGGAAAAAGATATTAAACAGATTGTACCTACGCTAAAAAAGATTGCTTCAGAGATAAAGAAAATTCCTCTCAAGCAGAAAATGGAAGATACTGCAAAGATTCTTATTGTCGGAGAAATTTATGTAAGAAGAGATGATTTTGCAGTTGATGAATTGGTAAGAATTATGAGCAGAAAAGGTATAATCGCAAAAGTTTCCGGAATTACCGAATGGATTTACTACACTGATTATGTAAGGAGAAATGAAATATCCAAACGATATAATCTTCTTCCATGGTATAAAAAATTCTTCTCAAAGGAACTTAGAGCTCTTATTGTATGGAGACTTGAAGAGATATGGAAACATGGAGTTGAAAATAAAGTTAAAAATGCGTTGAAAGAGACCAATTTAATTCCTACTACTCCTCACAATATGAAAGAGATTATGAATAATGCAAATGAGCATTTTGTTCATTCTGAACTCGACTCTGAGATTTCAATCTCCAGCGGTATAGCCTCAACTGCCATGATGTACGATTATTCAGGTGTAATAAATATTTCACCCTTTGCATGTCTTATAGGACGAGTTATTGAGGGACTGATCACACCGTGGAGCAGAGAGAGAAACTACCCTGTATTATCAGTTGAAATTGACGGATCTCTTCTTCCTCCGAACATTGTAAGTAAAGTAGAAATTTTCATGCTTAATGTTTTGAGGTTCAGACAGAATCCTGAAATCTCAGAATTGATCGAGCGGGAAAGTAATGTAGACTCATCAATGTGCAGAAAAATAAGCAGATAAAAAAGATTTCGCAAACTATAAGCTCAAAAAAACCCCCCGGATTCGGGGGGTTTTTTTAATAATTTAACTAAAATTAATTTTGCTTAATTTTCTATTTTTTTTCCTTTACTCCGTCTTTACTTCTTCTTTTTTCAAAGGAGTTGTCTTTTTATATTCTTCAAGGTTTTTAAAGATTTTAGTTTTATCATCTTTAAATTTTGCCATTATTTTTTCGTAGGCTTTTTTATATTCTTCTTTTACCTTCTGTATAGCTTCATGATTCTTCATCTGCTGTTCCTGAACCTTATTGCAGTTTTTAGCGATACTTTCAAATTTCTCTTTTATCGCGGCATTTTTACTGCCGTAATCTTCCATAAGATCTGTTATGCTGTTTTTTGAAGCTTCATTCATCAGCATGTTTTCTTCATTTTTTGTTTCAGAGCTGATTATTCTACTCCCGGTAGCAGCAAGATCCTCTTTTGTTGCAGCATTTTTTGTTGATTCATTTAAATCAACAAGTTCTTTTGCGCTTGTTTCGCTCTCTGTACCGAAATTGTTTATATGCGATTCATATTTATCAGCCTGACTTTCGATGTTATCATTAAGTGCTTCATCTTTTGCATTCTGCCACTGCTCAAGATTTTTTTCATTCTCGCCGCTCACAGGCTCACCTGCAACCTCGGCTTCAACAGAGAATCCCTGATTAAGTTCAACCTTCCCATAAGAATTTCTTACATCAAGTTTACCCTCTGTCAGCTCAACCTTGGAATCTCCCCCTTTGCTTACACCCATTGTAAACTCGGTTCCTCTAACCGCACATACTGCTGTTGGAGTTCCCAGTTTGTGCTCACCCTTTTTCAGTTTAACAAATTTCCCGGTGACCTCACCTGAGATGACAGCTACATCCCCTGAATCTTTTACGTTTTTACTTCCTATCTGAACAGTAGTGTTGCCCTTGATTGTAATTTTACTTGTATCGTCATAGAGAAGCTCAACAACTGCACCCTTGGAGGTCTTAATAATATCTCCATTAGAAACAACATCCCCAACCTTTAGATTGATGCTCTTCCCGTTTCTTGTCAGAGTTGAAGCCCCAAGGAAAAAAGTAACCTTCATTGAATATCCGAAAACAGGGAGCAAAGAGAAAAACAATATACTGATCATAATAATTTTCATTCTTGAAATCATAACAGTCTCCATTTGACATTATTAAATGGCTGCAGAAGAATCATTCAGCTGCATCAGGGAACCCGCGGGCATTTAAGAGAATAGCGCCCCTTTGACCCTGTAAGAGAAAGTTTTATTACAACTATCCTCACCATAGTATTATTCTAGAATAGTGTCAGAAAAATTACAACTAATTTTCTGAGTTATTATTTTCAGACTGATAAGTCAGAATTTTCTTAGTTATTAACCCCCTTTAGCAAGGGGGATGTCACAAAGGTGACAGGGGTATTTTGTTCTATATTTCTTTGAATTCAGGATAACACTTAGTATTTCATTAATAAATCCTCCGGCCTTTGGCCACCTCCTTTGTTAAAGGAGGTCTAGTTTTAAGTGATGACAGAACTAGGAATTTATTATGAAGAAAAATTTAGCAATTTAAAGAAGAAATAATAGTTTCAAAAACCTTCCGTGAATAATTAAATGACCACAATCAGGATTAGTGACTTCTCATAAACTGGTGATAAAACTTGTTTCACTTGCGCCGAAAGTGCGGGGGAAGTAGTAATTTCCTCATGTTTATAAGTAATAACCAAAATTATAATAGAAAAGAGACAATATGAATAACTTTGACATAATTATTATAGGTACAGGACCAGCCGGACTTTTCTGTGCCATAAACTGCGCTGATAAACCTGATGCAAAGATACTTGTTCTGGAAAAAAACAGTTACCCCGGAAAAAAATTTCTTCTCTCCGGGACAGGCCAGTGCAATATTACTCACACAGGAACTATTTCAGATTTCACCCGTCATTACGGTAGCGGTGGAGATTTTGTAAAACCTGCACTGAGCGCATTTACTCCATCAGCGATGATAAGTTTTCTTAATGAAAATGATATCCCTACTGTGGAGAAAGAGAACGGAAAAATATTCCCGGAATCCATGAAGGCAATTGACGTTCTATCTAAACTTGTAGATATATGTGAAGAGAAAGGTGTTGAGTTCCGATACAGTTCACCGGTTAAAAATACAATTTACGAAAACGGAAAGTTTACAGTCTCAATCGGCAATGAAGATAGCAATGAAGATGATAATGTCAAAATTGTTAAAAATTCTGAAGATGAAAAGTTTACTTCAGCCGTTCTGGTTATCGCAACCGGCGGAGAGTCCTATCCCGATACAGGCTCAACTGGTGACGGTTTCAAATTCGCAAAAAGTTCGGGACACAGAATAGTTCAAACAACTCCTTCACTGGCACCAGTATACATCCGTAACTTTCCGTTCGTTGAGCTATCGGGAATCTCCTTCAAAAACAGACCTGTATCACTTTTCAAAAATGGAAAAAAAATTTACTCATCTGCAGGAGATATACTCTTTACTCATAGGGGATTATCCGGCCCGGCAATACTAGATATGAGCAGATATATCAGCAAGGGCGATATCATCGAAATGTCGCTCACAGGAAAAAAAACTGACGAAATGAATAACGATTTTATCGCTGAATCAAGAGCTCAAGGTAAGAAGAGCATTAAAACCTTTCTTAAAAATTATGATATTCCCGAGAGACTGATTGCAGAGATTCTTATACAGGAAAATATTGATCCGCTGAAAAACGTATCTGAAATAAATAAAACCGAACGTATAAAGCTATTCAAATCCCTCGGCGAATACCCCTTCATTGTTGAGGACAAGGGAAACTTCAATGTCTCCATGGCCACAGCTGGAGGGATTTGCAGAGATGAGATCGATAAGCGTACTATGGAATCTAAAATTGTTCCGGGACTATACTTTGCCGGAGAAGTCATCGATATAGATGGAGATACCGGCGGATACAATATTCAGTGGGCTTTTTCTTCAGGGAAGACTGCTGCTGACTGGATTAAGAGGAAGGCTCACATGTAGTGATACATTTGAATACTTCCCTGCATCTTGAGCGCATATTTATACAGCAACTCTCTCATAACTCCCGGCCAAAAGGCTTTGTACATGAATATCCTCATCAAGTTCTTCCCAGTGAATACCATAACCTCCACCGCTCATCTCAAAATTGTTTTTCTGTTCTATACTTGCTTTCTGTAATCTCGGAAAATATGCAAGCGGTACTGAAAGCTGGCGTCCATCAGTAAACAAAATCCACATGTTATCTTCATCAAACCAGATCTTATCAGCCCGCGCATCATTTTTTAAAGAACTCATTCCACTTCTCCTCAATCAGACTGTGATTCTCTCTGATTTTTTCTTCTAAAGTATTCAATTCTTTTGACGTCATTCCCCATGATGAATCAACAATCACTTCAGGAAACATCCAAAATTTAGCGATTGTATCACCCTTTCTAACATGTATATGACACGGTTCAAGAGGATTACCCTCGTTAGAAAAAAAGAAAAATTTATATCCATCCCATTCAAAAATTTTAGGCATTAGAATTCCCTTTTAATGAGAAGTATATTCCGAATAAACCAATAATATTCACTTTATATATCAATTGTCAATAACATTCAGATAACTTTAAAACAAAAACTAACCCATACAAAAAAAGGAGACCGTTACCGGTCCCTTTATAAAAACAAATTTAGTTTGATGCAGATGCACTCGCATCTACAGCGTTTCATCTACACATTAAACAGAAAATGAACCACATCACCGTTTCCGACAACATACTCCTTACCTTCCGTACGAAGTTTACCCGAGTTACGAGCGCCAGCCTCACCGTTGCAGCTGACAAAATCTTCAAAAGCAATTACCTCTGCGCGTATAAAACCGCGCTCAAAATCGTTATGTATTACAGATGCCGCCTTCGGAGCTTTCCATCCCGCCTGGATGGTCCATGCGCGAACCTCCTTAACTCCCGCTGTGAAATAACTTATTAGTCCAAGGGCATGGTAGCTGTGGTTTATAATCTGATCGAGCCCGCCTTCTGTTACTCCAAGAGATTCGAGAAACTCATCTCTCTCTCCGTCACTCATCCCCGCCATCTCTTCTTCAATCTTTGCGCAGATCTTTACAGATTCTGCATTGGTTCTTGAAGCAAATGCGTGAACTGCTTTTACATGTTCGTTATCATTCCCGAGAGAATTCTCATCAACATTAGCTGCATAGATAACCGGTTTCAGAGTGATAAGCTGAGTCTCCTTTATAAGTTCGGCAAATGCATCGGAATCCTTGTCACTGAATGTAATTGCAGGCTCGCCGACGTTAAGATGCTCCAGAAGTTTTTTTGCACAGTCCGACATCGGCTGTACTTTTTTATCAGTTTTAGCAAGCTTTTCAAGTCGTGAAGATTTGTTTTCCAGAGTCTGTATATCGGCAAGGATAAGTTCAGTGTTTATAACTTCAATGTCACGGAGCGGATTAACATCACCATCTACATGAATAATATTTTCATCCTCAAAGCATCTGACAACGTGCAGAATCGCAGAAGTTTCTCTTATATGTGAAAGGAACTTGTTCCCAAGCCCTGCTCCACGCGACGCGCCCTTAACAAGTCCCGCTATATCTGTAAACTCAACAATCGCAGTCTGAATTTTCTGCGGTTTAACAATCAGCGATAGTTTATCCAGACGTTTGTCGGGGACAGGAACTATCGCCTTATTCGGTTCTATTGTGCAGAAGGGATAGTTCGCCGCCTCTGCATTCTGCGCCTTTGTGAGCGCGTTGAAAAGTGTCGATTTACCTACATTTGGCAGACCGACGATACCTATACTCAAAGCCATATTTTCTCCTGTAACAGTACATTTATTTCGATTTAATTTAACTGAGGTAAGCCATCAAAGGGTTTAACCAGAAATATCACTTTTTTTTAATGTGGAGTTCTGTCAACTAAACAATTGAAAAAGTTTAAGATACTAGTAAGATGAAAATATATTCTCTAAAATATAGTTGCTTTTTTTGAGCCATATCCCAATTTTTAAAAACCCTATTATCAAATAGACCTGACATCATAAACCTTATACATCTTTCTTAACACAAAAGCAAAGGTCATAAATCTTATTCAGTCCCGTGTTGCGACTACGATGAATCAATGAAGGGAAGGGCCTTAATCGAAAGCTGGTGGGTGATTAAGTAATAATTAAACACAGTTGGAGTATAAATTGAATTCAAAACAAAATACTGTATTTTTCTACTTTGTACTTATAATAATTTCAGTTACAGGTTGCGCAAGCAACCTTACAATGCAGACTGCAAAGGCGCTTCCCGAAGGTGTACTTTCTGTAGGTGGTGCTGTTGCATTAGCTTCCAACCGCAATCTGATTATATCACAATATAATGGCAGACCCGACATTGAAAGTAAAAAAGATGATAGTCCTGAGGGGGAGCCCGTAATTCTACCATGGTTCATGCTGGGTTATGGTCTAGGAAGCGGATTTGATATTAGTTTAAATCTGACACCATATGCCTTAGAAGGTGGTTTCAAATACCAGATATTAAATGTTGGTGATTTTTTCCTTGCATCGGGTGTTAAAACCTACTATGGCTATCTACCTGATATTATTGATGGCAATGAACCGGGGATTCATTCTTTTGATGTTATTCTTCCTCTTTATTTAAGTTATGATTTAACAAGTAAATATTCAGTTTATGGCTCTGTTAAATATATTTTTCGCAATATACATACCAGTCGCGGGGATGAATATCTTATTGATGATCATCCTGAAAACTCCCCCCGTCATCTGTTGTCTGGAACTCTGGGGAACAAATTCAGGAACTCAACTAATAGCTCCATCATGCTTGAGCTATGTGTAAACAAAGATCTTGGAATAAATTATTATAGTGCACAGTTTAATATGGGCGCAACTAAGGAATATTAATTTCTGAGCCTTAATTGTAGGATAAAAGATTTTCATGATTGTGATAGAGTACACTTTTTCCAAATCATGTTAATCCCTTAATCAGGTGAATCATGGTTCAGACAACATAAAAAATTAACCTGAATCCACAATTCTAATCGACTTAAACTTATAAGAGAATAATATCTGTCCAAATAGTATAATATTTTTCACATGAGTGTTGATTATGGATAAACGGCAGATGCACATTGGAATACTTGCCATGGTGGCTACAGCTTCTCTCTGGAGTATAGCCGGGCTATTCATCAAGGTTATTGACTGGAACCCTCTTGCAATAGCCGGAATACGGAGCTTTATAGCTTCTATGGTTCTGCTGATATATTTAAAAAAACCGGAACTCCATTTATCATTTCCTCAGGTTGCCGCGGCAGTTGCAAATGCCGGGACAATGCTTCTCTTTGTTATAGCCAATAAAACCACAACTGCTGCAAATGCAATTCTGCTTCAGTATATAGCTCCGGTATTCACAGCATTCCTCGGAGCCGCTTTACTCAAAGAGCGCACTCGATTAGAACACTGGATAGCCTTTATTATCGTCGCTGCAGGTATGATTATAATGTTTATGGAAAAACTCAGCGGAGGCCAGCTGATTGGAAATATTCTTGCCTTGGCATCTGCGGTAACATTCAGTCTCTTTTTTGTATTTATGAGAATGCAGAAAGAGGGATCTCCCTTTGAATCGATACTTCTGTCCCACTGGATAACAGCTGCGGTCTGTCTGATAGCGTCATTCTTTCTTCCTATGCCGTCATTCACTGTAAAGTCTGTTGGAGCAATTATAATACTCGGTGTAGTTCAGATCGGAATCCCCTCTATACTTTTTGCAGTGGCTATTAAAAGAATAACAGCCGTATCGGCTAATCTTATAGCAGTGATAGAACCGGTTTTCAACCCCATATGGGTTTTTCTTGTACTGAATGAATCCCCGGGAATAAACACTATTATCGGCGGTGCGGTGATTGTATCGGCAGTAACAGGGGTCTCTATAATCAGCAGCAGGAGACAATCCGGCCGGAAAACCTCTTAAACCGATTGATATTTAAAAAACGTGAAACTTTTGGCACTTTCCGGAATGTTGGGATAATAATAATTAAATTCAAACCTTCCTGCCCCCTATCCCCCGGAGGGGGCACCGGGTATATCAGTTATATCGCCGATAGTTTTATTCTTATCATTTCTTTTCTTCTTACACTGTCATGTTGTTTCGAAGATCTTTTGCAAGCTCAACGATATAAGGAAGTGTTTTAATATTGTTATGATTCATAAATTCACTAATAATTTCCATTTTCGTGCCCCCTCCGGGGGACAGGGGGATATAGGAATGTTAATTATACTGACATTCCGGAAAGAGCTAAACTTTTTTATAATAAAAAGAACCTCATTATTATGATAAAATTTCTTGACTCTTGGAGTTTATTAGATACTATACATATAGAATCTGAAAAAGAATTAAACTATTAAGGGGATATAACGATGAAAAAAATAATATTACTTTCAATGATAGCTTTTGTTGCAGCAGGAATTTTAGGATGCTCTCCTAAGGATGAAACTAAAGCTGATCTAAAATGGACAAACTCATCCGGCTCAAATGTTGCAGATATAAAATGGATCAGCAACGGACAGGTAGATCAGTCCTGGAGTGGAACAACGGCTACTGGTAGCCCTACAGCTTTCAAAGGCATAAAAGAACTTGCAGGTACAGGTGACTGTATTGACAGCGGCGGAAATCCAGCCACGGTGCAATTGACAACGGCGGGTTCAAATGGTTATTCAACTCTTAGTTCTGGCGGTGCATCGGCAGTAATTCAGGAAAATGCCGCTGCAACATTGGTTATATCAGGAACTACACCGGCAAAATAGTTTTTTCTTCAATCTTCGAAGTTTATACAAAAATAGTATTTGAGGCTGAAGGATTTTTAAATATTTTTCAGCCTTCAAAAACATTATTTAAATTACTAAATCATCTTCTCTAAAATTATATAATAATTACCCAAGAGGAAAAAATTGAAAAAACTGAATTTACTTTTACTTGTTACAATTCTTTTCTCATCTATTCCCCTACTTTCACAGGAAGCTAATCATAAATGGCAACGGATGGCGGGAATCTGGGAAATAAAAAACTCACAGGCATTTGAAACTCAGGGAAGAGCTGTTGAGTGGAACTATTACGAACTTCTAAATTTAAACTCTATTCTTTCATTAAAGCCGGTTAACGATTACAATTTAATTGATCTTACAATAAACATAACTGATCGTATTGAATCCCCCGCAGAGGTAATGCTCTCTTTCAATATAACCAGCGAATCACAAAGCTGGTATTATCATCTATATGCGTTTAAATTAAGCGGCGGTTACTGGGGGATAAATAAAGCAGCTTTTATTTACTCTGACCGTTCTGATAAATCGAAACCTTTCAATACTAAAAATAATATCTTTGTGAAGGAACTTGCTTCAGCAGACTGCAAAGTAAAGTATGATAAAACTTATACTTATCGAACTGCATTTGAAGGGGAAAATATTGTTCTCTACATAAACGGAGAAAAAATACTCTCCGCACCATTTCCGGAAAAAAATCATGACGGCCGTATTGCCATCAGTTCCCGCAATGCAAAAATTGCTGTAGATAAAGTTATTGTGAAAAAAGGCGATCAAACTCTTTTTGAAGACAATTTTGATAAAGATACAATATATGTAAAAGTACTGAAGGTACAGAAAGAACCCGTTACAAATGAAAACAAAGTCGAGGAGAAAAAACCGTAGCAGCAGTTAGCCTACCTACATCCTCCATGCTACTCCGCGGGTCTTTCCCGAAAGTCTGATATTTCTGTGTTTGTCATTCCGGTTTTGCATCATCAATTCTTCCAAATACCGGCGACCGAAGAAAGATCTTCGATAATCTCCTCTTTGAATCAATAGTTTGAGATTCCGGCACTTCGTTACACTACAGCTGGAATGACACCAATTATATTTTTAAGACAGCCCTTTTCGCAAATTAAATTTTATTACTAATTCTAATTTAACAAAAAGAATCTCCTCTCTAAATCACGAAAACCCTTTAATCCCTGAATCAATGTTCAGAGAATAAAATGTACTGCATAAATAAAAATTGACTCCCGCTTACTCCTTCACTACATCTATATCATACTTTCTCAATCTGGCGGAGTTCTCTATGAAAATAAATACTTTAAAAAAAATAAACGACTACCTTTACGAAATTCCTGCGGGCAGTGTAAAAAACATGAAGGTCCCGGCGAGAATATACGGAACCGAGAAACTTATCCTGAATATGGATGACGCTGTATTTAACCAGATAACTAATGTCGCAACTCTCCCGGGTGTTGTTAATGCTGCTCTCTGCATGCCCGACGGTCACTCTGGATACGGTTTCCCCATCGGGGGAGTAGCCGCAATAGATCCTGAACATGGCATAATTTCACCCGGCGGAATAGGCTTCGATATTAACTGCGGAGTACGAATGCTGACGACAAATCTGACATTAGAGGAAGTTTCCCCTAAGCTTAAAACTCTTGTTGATCTGCTATTTAAAGGGGTACCATCTGGAGTAGGTTCTGAAGGAATATTGAACCTCGGCAATAGTGAATTTGAACAGGCCATGATCAACGGTTCGGAGTGGGGAGTTAAAAACGGATACGGAACCGGAAGTGACATTGAATTCTGTGAGGAATCGGGAAAAGTTCCAGGCGCAGATCCGTCCTCTGTTTCAAAGAAAGCCAGAGAGCGCGGAGCAGGACAAATCGGTTCTCTCGGCTCGGGGAATCATTATCTGGAGATTCAGGTTGCAAAGAATGAAAATATTTTTGATAAAAAAAATTCAGGTGTTTTTGGAGTTACCGGGGACAATCAGATCTGCATTATGATTCACTGCGGCAGCAGAGGTTTCGGCCACCAGGTTGCCACTGACTATTTAGGAAGCTTCGCAAAACTTCAGGAGAGGTTCGGCTACAATCTCCCCGACAGGGAACTTGCCTGCGCACCATTCTACTCCGACGAGGGTCAGCACTATTTCAAGGCGATGAACTGCGCCATTAACATTGCATTCCTGAACAGACAGCTGATTAAACACAGAGTAACCGAAATACTCTTTGATCTATTCGGATCAAAACGGGGACTCCAGGTTGAAACTGTTTACGATGTCTGCCACAATACCGCGAAGATTGAAAAACATGACCTTGAAGGAAAAACAAAAAAACTTCTGATCCACAGAAAGGGTGCAACACGGGCATTCCCGCCCGGAAGCAGAGACATCCCGGAAAAGTATTCAGTTTCAGGCCAGCCTGTACTTATCGGAGGAAGCATGGAAACCGGTTCATATCTTCTACGGGGAACTGAATCCGGGAAGGATGCTTTTTATTCCACAGTGCACGGCAGCGGTAGAGTAATGTCCCGCCACGAGGCCAAAAAAAATTTCAGCGGACGCGAAATTCAGAAATCTCTCGAATCAAGGGGGATATATATCAAAACATCCTCATATAGCGGACTGGCTGAAGAGGCCGGCGGTGCATATAAAGATGTCGATGAAGTAGTCAGAGCTGCAGAGAATGCCGGACTGGGCTGCGTTGTTGCAAAACTGATTCCAATCGGTAACATAAAAGGATAAATTGTGAACTACGAATTGATACATGATATTACATCTGCTGATGTTGCGGTCCGCGTAAAAGCGTCATCGCTCAATCTTCTTTTTAATTATGGAGCAGAAGCATTAATGTCAGAGATGGTGAAGGATATATCTTCCATCAAAAGCATTATTTCTAAAAATGGAACCCTTGAAGGTGAAGATCTTTCTCTATTGTATTTTGATTTTCTTAATGAATTTCTTTTTTTTAAAGATGCGGAGAACTTACTCCTTCTCCCTGCAGAGATCGAAATTTTAAGTAACGGGGGAATATACTCCTGTATATACACCCTCAGTGGTGAAAAAATAGATAAAGAGCTTCATGAGTTTAAAGTTGATGTTAAAGCTGTAACTCTGCACGGACTCAATATTTTTGAAAAAGACGGCCTTTTTATAGCCGAATCTGTTTTTGATGTATAGATATTTATTATAATTTTACGAACTCTCTCAAAATAATTTAAAAGATTGATTTTTTTTGAACTTTTTATATGTTAAAAATAAACATTTATTGCTCTTAGCAAAGTATTAAATACATTGTCATTTCGAACCCTAATCAGTTTCCGGGTAAGAAATCGTAACTGCTCAATAACCAGCGGTATTTTATCTCCGCCGCGTCTTCGGCACGGAGATAGCAATCTTCCCAACAGTTTTTGAGTAATTACAGGAAATCTGCCGTTTTCTGTATCTGTAGTTTTTGACTTACAAAAGAATTTAAAATTACTACACAGCCGCTTTATAAGAATGATTACGGTAAACCAGGCAATTCGTTAAATTATATAAAACTTAAAGAGGTCGTCATGAATACATATCTTAAAACTTTAATAGTAGATGCATCCACCGGATTCTACAGAATTAACAGATACAAAGTAGGAGACTACTTTGGACCGGTTGATCTAGGACTTCACCTTGGAAGAAAGTATGACAGCTTGAATATCGGAACAGGCCTGCTTGCAGGATCTATTTTCCCCGGATCAAACAGACTTATATTTACCGGGTTTGCACCGGGCTGGAGCGGATTTTACATCTCTACAATGGGTGGAGCCGGTCTTGTTTTCAACAACCTCGGTATTGACATGCTCACAATCACAAGCAAGGCTCCGACCCCATCTGTCCTTTATCTTAACAGGATTCACGGTGAAGAGATTCAGCTAAGTATTGAGCCAATAGATATTCAGAATGTATGGAAATCCGGAAGAAAGGGAGTTTATTCCCTTACCGATTACGTTTACGAAAAATATGGTAAAGAGTATAATAACGATCCTCGAATTCTTGTTACAGGCCCGGCCGCAGTTGCAACCGGTCATGGAGCGATTGCTTCAATGCCTATAAGCAAAGGAGTAATTTCTAAAGTTGACACCTGGGCAGGGCGGGGAGGTTTCGGATCAAAACTTATGCAGGAGCATGGTATAGCTGCTGTTATATATGGCGGAACATTTATTGATGATGACTTCAGGGACAGAAATGTTGCCGACCAGTGGTTTGTCGATAAGTACAATAAAAAACTTGCGGCAAAAGATCTTGAGGCTACAGCAAAATACCGTTTTGAACCAAATTTCGGTACAGGCGGAACATTTGGAGTAAACTACGCAACGCTTGGCGGAAAGATGATGTCCTTCAATTACAAAAGTATTTACATGACCGAGGAACAGCGTCTTTATATACATGAAAATTTTGTTAAAAATCATTATCTTAAACAATTCAATGAAGAGACTATTGTCCCCAAAAAACAGACTACATGCGGTGAACCATGCGTTGCAGTCTGCAAAAAAATGAATAATGAATTTAAAAAAGACTACGAGCCATACCAGACAATGGGGCCGCTTTCCGGAATATTCGATCAAAGGGCAGCAGAAATGCTTAATCATCATGCCGATATGTACGGCATGGATGGAATTGCCGCCGGCGGAACAATTGCATGGCTTATGGAATGTCTTGTGGATGGTCTACTTCTTCCTGAGGATCTCGGTGTAACGACCGGCATTCCAAGATGGGATATTGAAAATTTTGATGTTGTAAATGATTCTATGCATAATGCAAAAATCGGAATGGAGATTCTCGATTCGATTATGGAACAAAAAGGAATACTTGATATACAGGCCGGGATAAGAAAGCTTTCCCGTAAACTTGCCGGCTCAAAAAGTAAGGCAATTCTCGATAAACTTGTCTGCATCGGTTCCGCACGTAACGGATGGATGATACCAAACCAGTACTGGACCCCCGGAGTTCTCTCTCCAATGGCGATTATGGGTAAGTATTTTATGCATTATGGCGATGAATTCCTCCCACCGAGAGAGCTTGGACGCCAGGATGGAAAAAGATTAAAAAAAGAATTGATTCTCGATAATATGGGAATGTGCAGATTCCACCGTCAATGGGCAGAGGAGATGATTCCCGAGGTAATGGAATCTCTTTTTGGAATGCAGGAACTATTTTTGAAAAAAATATCTCACGCTGCAGCACGGATAAACAGCCGTAACTCATCGGTGTTCTGGGAAAGTGAAAGAAACTATGATTTTATCTACACTTTTTTGAAGAGAAAAAAAGAGGTCGATAAAGTGGACAATCCCGAACTCGACAAATGGATTGCAGAATTCGAAAAAGATAAACACGAAGCTGCTCTGGCCTACTGGTATGAGATACATAAAGGAATTCAGGAAACTCTGGCGGATTATTATTACTAGAAAATTTTAACTTTTTCTATCGGCAGCGATTTTTTTTTGTGGGTGCTTATGCTTATTCATAGTTAAATATATGACAACAACGTTGTCATTCCGGTTTTGCAGCTTCAGTTTTTGCAAATACCGGAATCTCATACAGTGATTATATGTATATAATACTCATTTTTTTTATTTTTTAAAAAAATTTAGCCTATGAGATTCCGGTATTTGCAGGCTTGGAAAATGCAAAACCGGAATGACAATTTTCTAAGTTTTTTTATACAAACAATTCTTAATAGATAATCCTAAACAATCTTACTCAAAAGCTTTTCCTTTGTTCTTAGAAATTCCTCTTCTGTGATTGCACCTGAACTTTTCAGCTGATTAAGTTTTTCTATTGTCTGAAAAACATCATCTTTGCTGAAATTTTTCTTCAAATCCTTTGCGTATTCCTTACCTTTATTCAGTAGATCTTTATATTGTGCCTTCACCGAATCCAGATTAATATTATCAAGATTTCTGTTTCCTGAAAAATGAGAATCAAAAAGTTTCCCCAGAGCATAAGTTGTAGCCCCGGCCATAACCATTTGAGAGCCTATTCCAAGAATTGTACCAACACCGGGTATTGCCTTCAAGGCACTGGCGCCGATTCTGGAAAATGTAGCGCCTGCTAGAGATGATGCAAGAGTTTTCCCTTTATTTGCATCGTAATCTGCATTATGAAATTCAGCTACCTGTTTTATCATATCATATTGAATTGCCGACACTGCAATAATATCAGCTACCGGAACAGGAATTGCACCTGCAGTCATTGCAAAAATTACATGATTGGATATAATATCATCTATACTTTTTTTATTCTCTTCCATTTTTATCTCCTGAACAATATTATTTAAGCTGGTTCCGAAACTGCGTTTCTGGAACCACAGGGAGCCCTGCGAGGCATGTAAAGGGGCTATCGCCCCTTAGACCCTGTAAATATTGAGTAATTGAAACTGCCTTATTTAAAATAAATATTGGTGACTGTTTTGTAACACACTCTCTTTTCTGATATTAACAAATAAAGATTGTTACTGGAATTTCCTTAATTATATAACTGAGAGACGTGGGAGTCAAATAGTATTACTAATTTTATAATGATTTTTTAATTATCAGAAGATGTATTCCTCCAAACTTCCGTACACCCGGCGAGGGCAAGTACTAATTAAAACTACAATATTTATTTATATGGTACTTTATAACGACAGAACTTCTTTGCCCCCTCCGGGGGTGCGGGGGCTGTTGGGTGAGTTTTAAAATGAAATTGAAATAACGATAATTCTAACTTAACAGAGCTTGCACTGCAGCTTGAACATTATGATCAGACCTGCTTCTTCTCTATAACGAAAAATCCATACTGTGCCAGAAGATTAGGAAAACACTTCACCAGACGTGATCTCCCCTTCTTTGTATATGAGAAATTTTTTTCTTCCAGAATATCAAATGCAAATGCTCCAGCCATCTTCTTCATATCTGAAATTGTAAGCAGGTGAATGTTCGGTGATTCATACCATTCATATGGAAGCAGCTCATTTACAGGCATTGTACCCTTGAACATCAGATACGATCTTGTACTTATATATGCAAAGTTCGGGAAACTTATTATAGCTTTTTTCCCTATACGCAGCACTTCATTTATTACATAATCGGGTCTCTTCGTATTCTGAATTGTCTGGTTCAGAATTACATAATCGAAGGAGTCATCCTTATAGTCGCTCAGACCATCATCTATATCCGCCTGATAGCAGTAAAGTCCCTTCGCCATACACAGAGAAACCCCCTCTTCCGATATCTCAACACCGAAGCCCTTTACATTCTTTTTTTCCTCAAGCATTACAAGTAGGGATCCGTCACCGCACCCAAGGTCAAGTACCTTGGCATTCTCGGGGATCTCTTCAAGTACAAGGTCATATCCGACAGTCATCAATTCCATTATATCACACTCTTTCTGAATTCACTTTTTAAAAAATTTGAAATGTTCTTTTCAATCACGTCGCTTGGAAGAAGAAAAGCATCATGACCGTTATCTGTTACTATATCAGTATAATTTACATTTTTCCCGTTAACACGCAAAGCCCTTACAATCTCCCTTGAGTTATCACTTGGATAAAGCCAGTCCGTCGTGAAGCTGATAACAAGATAATTTGCCTCTACATTTTCAAACGCATCGGTAAGACTTACACCATAATCCTCTTTAAGATCAAAATGATCAATTGCCCTGGTTATATATATGTATGAGTTCGCGTCAAATCTCTCGACAAACTTTATCCCCTGATGCCGCAGATATGATTCCACCTTGTATTCCGATGTGAGATTTTTTTCTTTCAGACCGGAGTCCTGAAAATTTCTTCCGAATTTTTCATGCATGTTTTTTTCACTGAGATATGTTATGTGTCCTATCATCCGCGCCAGGGACAACCCGGCCCGGGGAACCTCTCCATCATAGTAATTACCATTATTCCATGCAGGATCATTAAAAATCGCCTGACGTCCCACCTCGTTGAATGCAATTCCCTGAGCTGATAGCGAAGCCGAAGTTGCAATGGCAATACACGAGTTCACCATCCCCGGATATGAAATGGTCCACTGGAGCGCCTGCATCCCCCCCATTGAACCGCCTGAAACGGCAAGCAGCTTCTCTATACCAAGATGCTTTACAAGATGATACTGAGCATTAACCATATCCGCGATTGTTACCATGGGAAAATCCAGACCGTACTGCTTACCAGTAGCCGGATTTATCGAAGAGGGGCCTGTTGAACCGCTGCAACCGCTTAGAACATTTGAGCATATAACAAAATATATATCTGTATCAAATGCCTTTCCGGGACCCACATACTCATCCCACCATCCGGGATTTTTATCCGTTGAACTGTAGTAGCCGGCAGCATGGGCGCTCCCCGAAAGGGCGTGATTCAGCAATATAGCATTATTTTTTTGGGCATTGAGTGTACCGTAAGTTTCATAGGCAATTGTAACGGGGCCGAGATTTACTCCGTTGGAAAGAATAAATTCATCAGGTGAATCGGCAAAGGTGAAGAATTTGGTTTCAACAATTCCCACACTCCCCTTTTCACCAGCTTTTTCAATTTGCGCAATATTTTTAGTCATAAAAAAACCGCCTGTAATTGAGACAGCGGTTTATATTTCAAAACCTGCGATCTCATCTTTCGGATATTATCCGTAGGATTTAGCACCTTTTCTTTCAACAGAATGGTTGCCGTGACTTCAAAGGGCCAATCCCTCCGTCACTCTTGATAAGATAGTCAGTTAAATGTTAATATACTTTCTTTAAATTTACTCTCTCCTGTCAATAAAAAAAGAATATTTTAAAAACTCAGTTTTTAAAACCGCAGTAAACTCTGCGGGGCTTACAAAGGGCTATCGCCACTTGCTCCTATAAAAAACCTGAGTGCTTAAAGTCCACTATTTGAAAATAATAAATTCCTTCGTTCTTTGCCCCCTCCGGGGGTGCGGGGGACGAAAAAGGTGATTTTTACGAAATCAGTTTTAATGCTTCCTTAATAATATCTTCAATTCCTATTTCACCCTTTGCAAGAGTGATTTCATTAACGCACTTTAATGATTTACTTTCATCAAACCCGAGTGCAACCAGTGCCTCCACGGCATCATTGGATTTCGATGGATTTTCACCTGTTGATCCTGCAATTCTTTCAAGCATGGGGAGTTTTCTCTTAAGTTCAAAAACCAGCTTCTCCGCCTTGGCCTTCCCTATTCCCGGAACCTTTGTAAGCAATACCGGATTCTGAGTTTTTATTGCCTCAATAAGTCTGTCCGGAGTAATGCCGGAGAGAACAGATATTGCCATTGCCGGTCCTATTCCGCTGACATTTATAAGCGATCTGAAAATATCTTTTTCAACCCTTGAATAAAATCCGAAAAGTCTGTACTGATCCTCTTTGTGAATGGTATGTATCAGAAGAGTTATAGCTTTTTCTCCCTGAATTTTTTCGTATGTAGATAACGGGATTGTCAGCTCATAACCCACGCCATTTACATCAAGTATCATCTCTGTTGGTTTTAGATCCTCAACATTTCCCTTTAATTTTCCTATCATCAAAACTCCGGTTACAGATTTTTCAGAATAAACTGTTCAATATAAAGTTTTTCAGCAAGCTTAAGATTTGATTCATTGAGCTTCATAATCTCCTGTCGGAAAATCTGCTTATCCTCATTGCCGACAACTTTATCGATCTCTTTTTCGCCCGGAGAGAATTTCTTTATCATACTATTAACACTCTCTACACCCTTTCTGCTGGCAATAATCATATCCTCGTTGCTGAAATCGATGGAACTTCGGATTAACGAGATATCTGATTTTTTCATTTCCATCGATCCGAATTTGATACTGAATACTTTGTTGTAATATATTATAGACTCTCTGTTGATAATAACATAATGAGTTCCAAAAGAATTTGATACAACTGCCGCAAGTAAAAAAGAAAGTACAACACCAAGGAATGTATAAATTATTATCGCAATCGCCGGATTTATCTTTGCAGCTGGAATAACTGCAAAACTGATTATATGGTAAAAGCCGTAATAAATAACAAACATAAATGCAATCTGCAGAGGATGATATTTTATTTTCCAGGAGATGTCCCGTGATTCCCTTGTCTCTTTGATTTTAATACTCGAATTTTCCGGTAGAAGAATTCCATAGGGATTATAGGGATGTTTGCTATCAATCAAATCAACCGGTATTTCACTGTTTTCTTTCACAGGGAATCCGATCGTCTTTTCAAATTTATAAGCAAATTCTACAGCGCTCTTCTTATCACTGAATTTTGCTACACGAAGAAGGGCTCCTATTCTGTTTTTAAGAAGTACGCCATACTCCGGTTTATTTCTATTAACAATATGCTGAACTACAATATCAGTAAAATATTTATACGGAATTTTATTTGGCGATATTCCCCATCCCGTCGATTCAACAAGACTTAGATAACCGGGATCTTCATTTACCAGAATTTTGTAATATTTGGTATTTAGTAGAAAGAAGAGACCAATAAAGAGAACAATTATGCCTATGCCTATAAGGATATGATCGTAGGGATTAATTTTACCCAACATATATATCCCGACTCCTCCGATGAGAGCTCCAAAAGCTGAAAATGCGAGAAGAAAAGCAACAGGGGTCTGTATTTTAATGCTGTTTGTTGAAAAGCTGACTCTTGATTTCATAATATTATCACTATTGTTTTTTTGTTATTTGTATAATAGTGTTCTCATTATTCAAGAATTTTTTATAACTCACCCCCTCTTTCCCCCTCTCTTTGAGAAAAAAAGGTGTTGTTATCGATATGTGATTTTTAACTCTTATTCGATTGAAAACCGAATGTTTGTAAATAATTCTTAAAACACTACCCCCGCCCCCTCTGTCGCGATGCGACATCAGTCCGCGCTTTTTGGGCATCATGCCCGCGCTTGACACACAAACATCGTGTTTGTAGTTCCCCATGAATGGTGGAGAAACAATAGGAAATAGTTCATATTAGCCTTGCCCCATTCATGGGGAAAGGTGCCCGGCGGGCGGATAGGGGCGGAAAAGTTCTCTTTAGTACTAAAAAATCCTCCTTAAATAAGGAGGATTTTCAAAAATTCAAAATAAGATAATGGTACTACATAAACTGCGGTTCTTTATATGAGTACATGTCATGAACATGTCCCTCTCTCTGCGCCATGGCAGATCTTATTTCAAATCTGAGTTCCTTTGAATAAAGCCTTTCATGGAGGGTCTTTACGTTTCTTAAACCCATATCCTGAAAAGAATGCTTTAATCCCTGAAGCAGGTATGGCGCATAGTCGTTCATTGAACCCTTATCCATTACCGCACCGGAAACACCCTGAGCAACAATGATCTTTGCGTCTTCAGCAAAATATCGTTTTGATCCCCCCGCCTCCATAGCCTCCATTGAAGCCATTCCGCGGTATTTTTTTAAACGAACTCCATTTTCGTAGAAGTATTCTCCAGGTGCTTCATTGGTTCCGGCAAACATCGACCCCATCATAGCGGTTGATGCACCAAGCGCCAGTGCTTTTGAAATATGGCCAATATTTGCTATCCCGCCATCGGCAATAACAGGAACACCCTGTTTGCTTGAGTATCTTGCTGTACGGTAAACTGCTGTTGCCTGAGGTCTCCCTACAGCCATGGTTGTCTGTGTTGTGCAGATAGAACCTGGTCCCATACCTATTCTGAGAGCATCAGCACCGGCTTTTATAAGCATCTCACACTGTTCTTCTGTTACGACGTTCCCGCCTATAATATCTATATTCGGATAGTTCTTTTTAATATACTTTATCATCTCAATCTGATAGATTGAATTTCCCTGAGCAGAGTCTATGATAACGACGTCAACTCCTGCTTCACTGAGTGCAGCGAGTCTCTCTTTAGATTCATCCTTAGTCGAAATTGCTGCGCCGACTCTAAGCTGCTTCTTCTCATCTTTGGTTGCAAGTGGAAACTCTCTGTTTTTCAGAAGATCACTTCTGCTTAGAAGAGCAACAAGCTTTCCGTCAGCATCAATAATCGGTAATTTCCCTTTTTTAGATGTCCTTAGAATATTATTCGCTTCGGTTAAAGCGATCCCTTCCCGTGCCGTAAGCATCTCCTTTGTCATAACTTCTGAAAGGGGCTTAGTTCTATCTTTTTCAAAATCTATATCTCTGTTGGTAACAATACCGACAAGTTTAGAATTCAATTTACCGTTTTCAGTAATTGGAATTCCGGAAAAATCATATCTTGCTTTTATCATATCAATATCGCTGATTTTGTGCTGAGGGGATAATACCATCGGTTTATTTATAAAACCGTTTTCATATCTCTTAACTCTGCTCACCAGATCGGCCTGCTGTTCTATAGAATTGTTATAATGAACAATGCCGATACCGCCCCAGAGAGCAAGTGCTATGGCCATTTCAGCCTCTGTAACTGTATCCATTGGACTTGAAACAAGCGGACTTTTAAGCTTTATATTTCGAGTAAGATTAGTTTCAAGAGTGACATCATCCGGTGCAAAATCGATAAAACCGGGAAGAATGATAAAATCGTTATAGGCATAACCTGTAGGAGTTGTAAAAATCTCCTCGGCTGAAAAACCATCTTTAATCTGCATATATTAACCCCTTATTTGGAAGAATAAAATCATAGACTTTTAATAAATAATTCCTTGAACGGCCCCCCAACCCCCCGGAGGGGGACTTTAATTCATTATGAAAAATAAAACTTACCGCAGTATTGCATAATAGCCCCCCTCCGGGGGGTTGGGGGGCATACGATAAATTTCTTTTGTTTAAACCACTGTAATATCTTCATAAATTAAATCAATATTAAAAATATGTCAATGTCCGACATAATTTTTTACAGCAACATTTGTCAAGAAATAGATTGATAATAAAAAAATATTTGTTGCGAAACATCCCTCTCAAAACAAAGTGTTATTCATAGGATATTGTTTAATCGATGTTTGATACAATGCAAAAGGCGTGCAGCGCTGAAGGAACGGAAGAGGTGTTATGGGAGATTGCAAAAGATGCGGAAAATGCTGTCAGGATGTGATGCTTGCAGAATCACCTGAACTGCTTGAAAAAGCCTACGGCTACTGGAAAAAAACAAAACAGATTGATCCGAATTTTTCTGAAATATACCTCATCTATCCTATGCTTACTTTTCTCTTTGAAAAACCGGAGGAGGACCTTCCGTATCACTACCGCTGCAAACATTATGCGGTTGATGAACAGGGACTCCCTGCCTGTTCCATACATCCTGTAAGACCCAGGATGTGCAAAGACTTTCCCTATTACGAGGATGTTTCACACATTCAGGAGGAGGAGAATCTCAGCCCCTACGAGAACTGCGGCTACAATGATCCGGACTAATTATTCCTTCGCCGGCGGGAGATATAAACTTTGCACGTTCGACATTGCACCGTAGATATTCTGTCTGGCGTTTTTATCTATCTTCTCCATTTCAATTAGAAGCCTTTTAGCATCTGCCCTTCTTGTAGCGTCTCCATGCGGACATATCTTCACCTGCTGCGGATAGTTTCTTAGTCTTGCATATTCCCGTATCTCATCCTCTGCAAGAAGTATCAGCGGCCTTATAAGATCAAACTCTCCGCTGAACATCGAAAGAGACGGGGGCATGGCGCTTATCGAGCTGTTTGACATCATATTCATCAGCAGCGTTTCAATAGCATCATCTCTGTGATGACCGAATGCCAGTTTATTACACTTTTCTTTTTTTACAAAATCGAAGAGTTCTTTTCTCCTGAGGCTTGAGCAGATAAAACATATCGCCTTGTCTTTATGCTTTTCCAGATCGGCTTCGGTATTTATTATGTGGAGAGGGACGTTCAACTCATCACAAAATCTTTTTATGAAACTCAGATCAGTTTCATATCCGATATTACTCACATGCACATGGATTGCCATAACTTCATAGTTTATGGGGAGTCTCTTTCTTCTGTTTGCAAGAGTTTCAAGCATTACAAGTGAATCCTTCCCGCCGGAAAGTGCAACAGCCACTCTGTCGTTTTCTTTAATCAGCGAGTAACGATGAATGGCTCTTCCGAGGCTTTTTTCTATCTTTAAAAAATAATATTGATCCGGGTTGGTCTTCATAAAATAATTTATTCCTCTTAAATATCTAACTTAGAGCCGAACTAAGCAAGCCCCCTAAATCCCCCGGAGGGGGACTTCAAGATAATCCTTTTTTATTCATTTATTTTATACCTTATTTTTAATCAACAATATCTTTTAAGTCCCCCTCCGGGGGATTTAGGGGGCCTTTCATACATTTTATATGATTCACATAAAAATACAGCACCAGTTTACCCTCTCCTAGTCGAAGACGGGGAGAGGGTGGCCGACCGTCAGGAATGGCCGGGGGAGGGCAAGGTTCGGACTATTCCTTTAGCAGATTCAAATTATAAATATTAAGCCGGTAACCGCTCCAGTTAGAGGAGTTGCTGTATTTACTGTTACTTTTAAGTTTACTAAGTGCTGTCGTAAAAGATTCCCGGAGAGAAACTCCCTTCCCTGCATTGCTATAGAATTCTTCAATAAACAGATTATTGTTGATATCCTGCGTAATCGAATTATTCAACAGCGCCCCGTGAAGATTAAACTCTCTCCCCGATAAAAGAAGATCAATAACACCAGCTCCCTTTATCTCATCAGATACAGCATACATAACTGCACTGCTGTTTATGATATCTTTAATGTTTTTTCCGGAAAGAGTAAACTCTCTTCTCCCCTTATTGTATCTGATCTTTGATGATAGATGAATCATTCCGCTGCCGGAATCTGCCTTTGAATTAATCTTTATACCGGATTCCCTTACGGCAACCCTGTCGAGATATAGAGATGAAGAACTATCTTTTTCCGGAAGATAAACCTCCCGAGAAATAGAACTTCCAGCCGAAGTGGAAAGAAGCAGTGAAGGAATATACAGCAGCATAGATTTATCTGAAAGCATTTCAGTGTCACCGATTGTCTCAAAGGGAATTTTTTCTGTGTCTGAATCTGTCGAGATCAGAATAACTTTTTTCTCTTTCATCATCGGATAGAGCGGCGATAAAATTTTAGCCAGCTCCTTTGATGCGCTGTTAATATTTTTACCGGCAGCAGTGAATTCTACAGCCAGTTTTTCAAATGAAGAATATCCGTTATCAATTACAAAGGCCTTTTTAGATTTTTTATCTGCAAACCAGATAAAAAGATCTGATTTATTTCTTCCTATATTTACATATAAACCATTTTCAGGAAGCACCTGCTGAATTGCATCAATATCATTCTTTCCGGCATATTTAAAAAGATTACTCCCGCACTTTGATGATGCTATAAGAAGCTTTTTCACTTCATTATAATAATGAGCATCACCGATCTGTCCGGTTCTCATTTTGTATTTTATAAACTCATCAAAAATCTCTCCGGTAATCTCCCTGTATCCTCTTCGGTTCATAAGCTCTGTATCACGCTTAACAAGATTAAATGCAGAGGCAAAAAGTTTTTCAAACTGAACGGCATCTGCAGCAGTTGGAGTTTTAAGAGAACTCAACCTGTTCAGTTCCAGGATGGAGAGTTGAAGAGTAAAAATATATTTACGGTCAGGTGGAAGATTTTCAATTTTACTCAGAAGCTCACCCTTTGTTTCAGCTTCTTTAAATTTTCCAGCTCTGATATAAAGATTCATCCGTAGAAGCTGCATGTCCACATAGCTTTTATCTTCAGGCATAAACACTTCTTCAGCTGAAAGAGCCGTATTGAAACTCTCCTGAAATTTCTGCATTAAAAGATAGTTCATTGCAGTATCAAGAACATTCTCTTTTCTGATGGAGTTGAATGAGTTTTTAGATGAAATTTCTGTAATATTTTTTAGAATAGAAATCCTTTCCTGATAGTTATCACTTCTTGAATAGAAATCATCAATCCTTTTCAGAAGTATTACAGATGCCAGATTATCCGATTTAGCAATTATTCTTTCGAGAGGTATTGAAGACCAGAACTGGAACAAATCCTCGTTCAAATCTTTTCCTTCGTGACGGAGAATTGTTTCAAGTACCGGATAAATCGACAAAGAATCCATACCATCTTCACCGCGCATCAGTTTCGTCGCCTCTTCCCTCTGCGCAGAGAGATCCCTCACATCCCACAGTGCTGATATCCGGTCAAAACGAATTGACCTTCCACGTGGAGGTTTGATAGAACTTATTATATTACGCATCAGATGCTCACCGGGGGTTAGACAGGGACTCTCCGGAATAAGCGCAGCTACTTTTACAGCTCTTTCATCACGGTTCAGATATAAAAACTCCGCGGCGTTAATCAGATATCGCTCTATCGGAATTAAAGTATTGTTTGATTTTACTAAAGCTAAAATTATATCTGCAGAGGCAGAATCTCCGTCTCTGACAATTCTCATTGCTGCGTTTAAAATTTTAATATCTTCAGATACGGCTTTTACTGTAGAAAGAGCGGCTATCTCCTTTTCCGCTGCCTGTAAATCTCCGGAATAGAAGAGAGTATATGCCCTCCTTAGTTTCATACCAGCACTGTCGTCTTCATTTGAAGGAGTGTATGCATCGAGAACCGCTATTGATTCTTTAACCCTTCCTCTTAAAAGTTCCAGAAGCCAGAGATTGGCGGTGTAAAGAGACGAATTTTTTTCTTTCTGAAGTGCATTCCATCTTGATAGATGAATCCCTGCCTTAATAAAATCCGCACTTTTTATATATTTTTTAAAAAGAGAAAACTGTTCCTCCTGAACTTTTTTATTATCTGAATTATCTGTATAGGTGAAAGTATTGATATACCCCATTGTAAAAAAGTTTGCTGATGCAGATTCGGTCTTGCCATATAATTTCTTTAGAATTGGCAGAACTGTTTCTGAACCGGTTCCGGTTGTTACAATTACCCGCTTTGTACCGGCATAAAAAGCCGATTCTATAAGTGCCGTTAAGTAATTATAGTCCCCTTTTACACCTGTCTGAATTAAACACACAGGTGATAAAAACGAAGCAAACAGTGCATATGGAGTAACATCTTTCCCCGAACCTGCTTTATCCACAATCATGGAGTAATCAGCAAATGGTTTGTCACCCTCTGCAACATCAACCCCGTCAGCCACTGCGCCGCGAAGTCCTTTCTCTTCACTGTAGATGTTATTTGAAATACTGTTTGTGTCTTTCAGACAATCAGGTATTCTGTCCAGTGTGTTTATAAAAATATAATCTGCTGAGGATTTTAAAATCCCGTTGTTAATCATTTCAATGACGGCATCACTCAGGAGAATAAATACCGGTTGTCCGGGATTTGAGGTTAGAACTGATTCTGCAGTTCCCTTCAGATAACCTGAAGTCATTTTGCCTTTAGTAATCCTCCAGTAAAAGAGACCCTTTTCTGTTTCATAAAACCTGAAAATGTCATTGCTGACCACCGGCTCTTTATATCCCGGCATTTCAACATATGGATTTATAGAAACATAATCACTCCTGATCTCTTTCAGGAGAGTCTTAATCTCATTCTCTTTTAAAGATACATTCTTCTTCGCTGATACTGCAGCAGGTGAGAGAGGATCGGCTCCTGAAAGCAGAATGGATGATAGTTCACTCCGGAGAGAGCTCAGCTTCCCCAGATCCGATGTGTAATCGTAATATTTCTTTCTATCATATTCATTTCCGAATTTAGGAGAAAGAGCATTTATCGATATTATTCTTGCGGCCTGCGCGTATCTCTCCGTAAGTTCAAAGGCCCTCTTTTCATTTCCTCGATCTATCAGAAAGTTTATATAATCCCGGTATATCAGCTTTATTCTGTTAGAATATGAACTGTACATCGCCGGGTATTCCTCAACTGCAGAGACAGCCGAGATATAATTTTTATCAGCCATTGATGATGAATCTGTTTTCTCAACATCTTTTCCATGCATAGCAAGAAAATTTCCCAATTTATGATATGCATTAATTTTAATCCATGAGAGAGAATTTGCCTCACTGAGATTTTTTGCATCGATAAGTAATACATATGCCTTTTCCATCTCTCCTGTGCGTTCATAGCATGAAGCGGCATTTATCATCAGCTTAGCCTTTAACTCTTTCTTTCCAGATTTGTCCGCTTCACTTATTGCAGTTTCAAAACTCTTTGAAGCATCTTTATATATATTGTAAAGATCCCTGTTAACAGTGTATAAACTCATCCCTGTTTTATCTGCTGCGGGTTCCGAGGCATAAACTATTTCTGCATAATAATACTTTAAAATAGCAGATGCTGTATCAAGAGTGTTATAATTAGATGCGGTCTCCAGTTCAACCCTCTGTGCAGCTTCTGAAATCTGCTGACTGGTAACTTCCTCGTTCTTCGCCTCAGCAATCTGCGCAAGAGTCTCTTTCTCCTGAGCCATCCTCACTTCATAATAATTTTTTCTGTAGCTCTCCACCTGTTCTATAAGCGCTGAGAGCATACTTCTCCAGTCTTTATCAGCGTTTGTTTTATCTTCAATCATCAGGGCATAGAGATTGACAAGGTTCATCATGGAAGCCTTTGTGCCGTCGAGATTCTTTTTCTCCTTAGCAAGCTCCCCCGCCTGATTAAAATATGTCTCTGCTTCATTGAGTTTTCCTGAAACATACGAGTAATATCCGAGATTATTCAAAGAACGGATCCTTGCATCATCTGCAACTGAGGTTGAAGATTCTTTCAGAATTTCAATTTTATCATTAAGGAACTTCATCGCTCCGGCATAATTATTTTCAGCTACGGCAATCTCCTCGAACATGGAAAGATTAAGTAATTTTTTACTTTGAGTGTCGAGAGGATAAAATATTTTATTATCACCTATTACTGCTGAATCTGCTCCCAGATTCCAGAAGACAAAAGGAAGAATTCCGAATAATCTTGTTTTTAAATAATATTTTTTTTCATCATCGGGATATTCTTCAAGCATCGTCGCAGCACGGTCCAGATTGTGCTTAGCATTTTCAAGTTTACCGGATTTTATATAACAGAATGCTATCTCCTGAAAGTAACGGGCTCTGTCAATAGCTAACTTATTATCCTCGGCAAACTTAAGAATCTTTTTATACCATACAATTGCTTCAGCGTAATTTTTCTCATCTCTGCTGAAAAGAGCAAAGTACCGGTATATCGTTAGATACTGGTATTTGAACTTCTCCGTCCCTCCGCTTAATGACAATCCATTGTATATATCATATGCCTTACGGATTTCCACGTCAGCTGCTTTAGTCTCATCATTCTGCCAGAGAGAATATCCAAGATGAAAATGAAATAATGCCTTTTCGATATCAGAACCGAAACTTTTTTTATACTTCTCAGCCAGCCTGTATGACTTTAATGCCCGCGGATAATTGAGCAGAAGAAAATAATTATTTGCCATATTCAAATGAAGATCACCTTCATTTTCCGGCTTTACTTTTTCATCGTTTGCATTAAGCGCCTTTTCAAGAATTACAGTATTCGCTTCCCATAAATGCCTGGGAAAATATTTTCCAGCATGCTTTTCAACGTCACCATCCAGGCTTCTGTCGAGATCTATCGTCTGATATATCCAGCTTTTTAATATATATGGTTCAATAAAAGTATCGTCTATAAACAGAGCCCAGTCGATCTGTTCATCTGCCATTTTGAATGCTTCATATACAGAATCCTGAGAACCGATATCCTCACTCTCCTGAATTGCTTTGTTCAAATGAATCGCTTTTTTTGTGTAGATATATCCAAGTCCGTAAATAGCCGCCCTGTTAAAGTCCATTCTGAATACAGGGAGATTGTCATTATATTTCTTCTCAAGTTCTGAAATTGCGGTGTCCCCCTTCCATGCAGTATATGCATCGATATAGAGAACATGAGCCTTTGGTGCAAACTCGGTATATACTTCGGGAAACAATCTTTTATTATGCATCAGAGTTACAAGATTTATCATCTTATCATAAGCAGCTGAGGCATCTTTGAAATTTTTTGAAAGCTCGTTTTTCTCTCCCGATTCCTCATAATATTTAATCAGCCAGAGAAGCCTCTCTTTAAAATTTTCTGTCTTAAAACGCCTTGTGTATCTGCTTATCCCTTCACTGAAATATTTTTCAGCCTCGGCAAATCTGCTTTGTCTTCTCTCAATCTCTCCGAGTTTTATATTTGAAAGATAAAAAACAAGATCATTGGGATGCGAAAGTGTAATTGACTGAAGAAGCTCCTCTTTGCTCTTATCCGCAGAACCTTTGCTGTCATACAACAATCCGGCAGTATAACTTAGAACTGCCATTATCTTTTTATCATCTTTAAATTTCAGTTTAAGCGCGGAAATTTTCGAAATGTATGCATCTGACTCTGAGAATGAAAATTCATTTTTACTGAATGGAGCGATGAGATTTTTTATTATGGCTATCTTCTGATTTGTATTTCCTGTATTTATAACCTTCACCGCAGAATCAGAAATTCCGCTTTTTCGAAGATCATCACCGCTCAAAGAGATCTTGGTATGAATATCAAGAATTCTTTCAAAATCCTGATGATTAGTTAATATATAATTTAAAACTTTCAATGCTGATGCAAATTCGTTCTTTCTGAAATACGAATCAGCAATATCCTCCAATGCGAAGGGTATAAAATACCTGCTGTTTTTGTCAGATCCGAATTTTTGAGAAACTGATGCAATATCCGTTTCATCTTTACCATCAGCAGATTTTACTATCATATCAAGGATAAATGCTGCATATGGATCCTTCGCTTCAGATCTTTTCTGAATTACAGCAATAATTCTTTTTGCCTCTGTGGAGTTCCCTATTTTTTTATAATACAGTGCGGCCTCCTCAAGGCCTCTGTTGACATATGCTCTTGATGCATTGTCTGAATTCACACTGTAATAGTTATAAACTGATTCAAGAGAAAGAAGATACTTCTCTATATCGTCATATTCAGTAATGTATGTTTCTCCCATCTCATACTGAAGCTTTGCATTTAGTTTCTTTGGAATGATACCGGTTTCAGGAATAATATTGAGGTTTATATTTTCACCGGTAATATCGGTATAAAGAATTACTCCGTTATAATCTCTTGTAGTGAGAACCGGAAGCCATCTGGCTTTAAAAGATGAATCAGAATTTTTTGTTAATGGATATGAGAAATTGTTTGCTGTATCAATATACCTGATAATTGATCTATCATCTACATCCAGTTTACCGTTTTTGTTGGTATCATTTTCTATAGATGAATAAATTATCCTGCTCTCTACATTCATAAATGAAGGATAAAGCTTTATATTTTTGTCAGATGTTATTCTGCTCTCTTTTCCATTGGTGATATCTAAAGTATAAACATCTCCGTTTACATTCTCCCGGTAGGATATAAAAACGACCTTTTTAACATCCATTGAAAATGAAGGATACTGCCCCCCTTTTTCAGTTATCTTTTTTTTATCCGAACCATCGGAATTCATTATCCATATATTTGCAGTTCCCCCCTTTGATGATGAATATACAATTCTTTCGCCATCGGGACTCCATGAGGGATTTGAATCTTTTATATTAATTACAACTTCACTTGTCTGATCTTTTTCTATGGATATATTTTTTGCATTATTATCCATAGATGACAAAGCTGAAATCGACTCCCCGGCTTTTTTAATCAGATCTCCCGGTTTTATTTTCATTACAAAAATATCACCCTCGGGATCATCTCTGAAAGATACAAAGGCGAGCATTTTACCATCTGGTGAAATAACAGGAGTAATATCCCTTGAAGGATGAGAGGTTAGTCTTACAGTGGTAATATCAGTCATCGAACGGAGATAAATATCAAAATTACCGCCGTCGCTGTTGGAAGAGTAAAAGAAGTACTTACCGTCTCTTGAGACATCTCCATCAGTCTCTATGGCCTCTCCTATTGTAACGGGGATAACTCTCCCCACACTGAACCTGTACTCCTTATCAATGATCCCCTGGTAGCTGAACTTAACGTTGGGTATATTCTTATCCTCACACGACAGGACAAAAATCAGGAGCGGTAAAATTAAATATATAATTCTCTTTATCATCTTCATACTTCCCTATTTCTTCCTTCCCCACTTTCCGGAGGTTTCCTGAATCCAGTCATCCTTTGCGGCTAAGCCCCTCTGCTCCTCGGCAAAAATTCTGCCGAATGAATCCAGATCACCTTTCTCAGTTTCGCTCCCTTTGGAGGCTGATATTGAACGGGAAAAAATTTCTTTTCTTGCAAGGTTCTCTTCATCTATTACAGATAAAAGTATTTTTTTCTCTGCAGGTGATGATTCGTATTTCTTTGTTTCCATATACTGAATGTATCCTGTATTACCCTCGCCGAGAGCGCCTTCACTTTTATATTCCTTTATTTTATCAGAATGAAACTCTCTGACCTTTATGTATTTAAACAGTTCAGGATCTCCGGATATCCTTCCGGAACTGTTTTTTTTACCGGCTGTGGTTTTAACAGAGGATACGGTCCATGCATCTTTTTCAAGTTCCATGTAATCTCCGACGATTTGTCTTTCAATTACAGTTTTCTCGCCGGTGAGATTTACAGCTGGCGGAACAATACTTAAACAGCTCGGAGTTGAACTGCATCCGGCAGTAATTACTGCAGCAGCCGCTGCAGCTGCTATGATTATAAATTTCTTATACATCTATTTTGCCTCCGATACTTTTCTTAAATATTCCTGAATTGGAATTCTGTCGAATACAACCTCATCGTTTTCCACTTTTATAAAATAACTGAGAGCCTTCCCTGTAAATTTGACCGTTGTATAAACAAGACCTTTATCCAATCTGAAATCAAAACCTTTTATCAGCATTGAATTATCAACGGCAAACTGAACCGGCTTCCCGAGTTTCGATTTACCCTTCTCCTGACTCAGGGCCTTCATAAGCCTATTGCCGAACTTGTTTCCGATTTTATATATACTTACATTTCCCGATGGAGTAAGTTCCTTATTAATATTAAGACCCCTTCCGGAAAAATTGGCATTTAATGAAAGCTCACCTTTCTTTGAAACCCTTGCAGATTCGGTATCATCGAGACGCTCTACATTTACATTTGAAACATCGAGATTAATGGCAAACTCCATATTTTTCAGTTTAAAATCTGCAAGATTAAAAAGTATAGTCTTCCCGTATATAGAACCATCCAGCATTGAAGCCTTTAAGTTTGAAATTCTGAAAACATTGTCACTGAAAATCATGTTAGCCGAGAAATCCTTCAAATATTCAAAGGAAACTTTTCGTGCAGGGTGTTTTGCCTTAATCGATGCGATTGTAAAATTCGGTTTATCGGCAAACTGATCGTTGTCGATAACCTGCTTCTGATCAATACTTATATATGATCTGGTCAGCTTCCTTGTTTTGAATTCATACTCAAATGGAAAGTTCATATTAAATCCGGAAACAGCAAGCATCTGTTCATTATTCTGCAGATTAAAATCTTTAAACTCAAGGCTTCCATGAGCCCGTCCTGTTTCAAGATCTCCTTTCATATATGCAGAGAGCTTCAGCATCCCCGATGTATTCCAGGGACCCCAGACGCTCTTCATCTTCGGATTATTCAGTTCAAGAGAAATCTTCAAATCCGAGTTGGATAGAGGAGCCTTCTTCAGCTCAATCATACCGTTTGTATTTAGTGAAAGATTCATGCTTTTACTGCCGAGATAAATGCTGTCGAGTTTGATCTTTTTAGCTTTATTGTCCTGAACTACCAGTGCTTTTAGATGAAGATCATTCACTCCGTAATCGGGAATCTTCGCCAGCATATCTACACCTGCATTTACAACATCACCGCCAAGATAAAAATTTAAACCTATATTCAGATCAACCGGTTTCTTCAGAGGTATACCTGCAACCTGCTTTTTGAACCTTCCGGGAACCATCTTTGCCAGCGGAACTGTATTAATTCTCAGCGTAGAGATGTTCACTGTACCCTGTGTCGCCTTCCCCATATTCACATCTCCCGCAAGAATCAGAGAAAGAACCTTTCCTGCTGAAGGACTGAAAAAATCAAAACTTACATTATTGATTTTAACTCTCTTGAAATTATCATATCCCGTAGCAGATACAGCGAGTTTCAAACCGTTGTCTCCTGACTTACTCCCTTCAATAACATATGCAAGATGCGGAATATTCAATTCTGCGCCGATGTTCATTGTACTTCCCGACATCGCAGCAGAGTAATCAAAACCGAGGAAGGGAACTGATGCCTCGATACCGGGATTTTTAAAATAAATACTCTTAAGAGATATCTTTCCCCTGATCTCAGGATTTTTGGCGTTCCCTCTCACTGTAAGTGGATAAAGAGAAATCTCTCCGCCGAATCTTGTGCTGCGGTCTCCAGTCATAAGTACAAAATACGGATATAGATCTTTAAGAGGAATAACGCTCTGATCCATATGAATATTCAGAACCTGGGTTTTTGTGACACTGCTCACCATTCCTGAAAGCTTAATCCAGTTACTGTTCATAAAACTGAAACTGAAATTATTTATCTTCAGTAAATCATTAATCGGATTATAAAAAATATCGTATGCGATCAGAAAATTAAAAGGTGAGAAGAACTTGTTCTTGAGACGCAGAGGCATTCTCTTTGCACCGGCATTCAGTGAGCTGCTGAACTCAGGAGAATCTCCGTTTTTAAATACAAGTTTCCAGTTTAGAATAAGTTCCGGAACAGTTGCGGCGCTCTTAGAATAGAATTTCACATTCATGCCGTTCTGAGGGTTCAGTTCAAACTTCATTGTTTTCAGAATCCGCACAGCCTCAATAGATTTAGGTATAACTTTAAATGGAGGTACATCGATATTCGCGTTAAATGAAAGACCTGTAAGCTCTGTGGAAAAATCTTCGCCATTTACATACACGCAGAGATCATCAAGTATAAAGTTAAAAAGAAAATCTACCGCTATGGGGAGTTTTATCTCTGCGGAGGTTGACTTCTCTGTCTCCTCCGGTTCAGGCTTCTTCTCAGGTTTTTTCTCAGATGGCTTCATCAACGCTGCAGCGTTCCAGATTCCTTTTTTCTGTGTGAGATATACTCTCGGTTTATAGATACCAATTTCAGGAAAGCGTATACTGCCGGTGAAGATCGGAAAAAATCCGTAGTCAAATACAAGTTTCTCCATTTCGAAAAGTTTAGCTCTGCCGAAATCCTCCCCGCTCCGGATAACGATATCATGTATTACAAATCCTCTATAGGGGCTGAATCTTTCAACCTTCAGATCGAGTGTGCCATATGAAATTTTAGAAAAACTTCCCCTTGCGAGAGCTTCAACAACCGCCGGGCTAAGGTATAACTGCAGAAAGAAAAGAACTGCTGCAATCAATACAATTATAATCAGAGGTATTCGAATGAGTAGTGTTTTAGTAAACTGGATGAAAATTCTAAGAGTTAAAGGCCGCGCTTTCTTTCTTGCTTTTTTCGCTCTTTTTTTCTCTTTCCTTTTCTCTTTCCCTGTAAGCGTTCTTCCGCTGGAGACTGAAGATCCCGGACTATTTTTTTCACTCTCATCATCGGGAAGAACTTCTTTTAATTTTTCCCTGATTTTACTTTTTGAATTTTTCTTACTAAAAAGATTTTTAATCCAGTTTAACATTTCAAGCTACCTGTCACTATTATTTGTATGAAATCTTTTTCCGGTTATTTGCATCAAGAACTTCATGCTGAAAATAGAATTCTGCCAACCTGTTTTTTTGAGTGTTTCCCCGAGCCTGTCGAAGGGTTGCTGCTAAAAAAATTCTATTATACAAAGATTAAATAATTACAGCTTAAAATTCAAGTAAAAGTTTAAAAAAGAAAGATTGAATAAAAGTTTTTATATCCGGAAGAATTTCATCTTTTTATCTGCCCAAAATGAAAAACTACTATTTTATATAAAATTTGTTTTTCCCGTTAAATATTTTCAGTATTATTATATATGAATACCGGACTACTAAAATTTATCCTGCTCGTTCAATTAATGATTACAATTTTGTCTTTAAATCTCTACGCAGAGAATTATGATCATTCCGCGGGTATCATCGGAAACCCGGAGGGTATTGGCGCAGAGTATGAATACAGATACAGCGATCTTACAGGAATAAGACTTATCGGATTATATCTCCCCGGTCTTAATCTGAGTAAAGGTGAATATATATGTAATCTGGCACTCACAGCTGTTTTTCATATTTACGACAGAACCTCTGCATTTGACCCGATTATTCTAGCCGGTGTTGACTACTCTTATCATCACTGGGAACTTAAAAGAAAAAATACAAGCGGCACAATTCATGATTTTACATATGGCGGCGGATTCGGGATAGGATATATATACTCTGAAAGGGTAAGGCTTGGATTGAACCTATGGATTAACAATGATTACGAAATCAGAGTTACTGATTCCGGAAAGGAGAAAGGAGATAGATTTATACTTTTTTTTCCGTTGATAGATATAAGTTATTCATTTTGAGAATCAATTCAAAAACCTTCGAGTATTCTGAAATTCACAGTGGGATCACAGACTGTTCGTTCAATTTATTATGTTTGTAAATAAAAAGTGTTGCTCCTTTTTATTGTATCTAATACTTAATTTTAATATCTTATTCGATATAAATATTTATGAAAAACTATAAAAAATATTCAGCATTATGCATATTGCTTATTTCTATATCATGCTCTAACGGCAGCGATGATTCCGTTACATCATATCAATATCAGACACCTGATGAGATCAACCTTTTCCTTAGTGAAATAGAATCAAACTATCCCTTGATTGCCAGAGTTGAAACTGTTGGAACAAGTGAATCGGGCCGTTCGATAAAAGCTCTTATAATCTCCGACAATCCCGGAACTCTTGAGGGAGAACCGGCTGTAAGACTAACAGGCGGAATTCATGGGAGTGAAATGATGAGTATTGAACTTCTCACAAGATTTATTGAATACCTTACATCAAATTATTCCGCAAATCCAACTGTTAAAACTCTTGTTGACAACAGATATATCTGCATAATCCCCGTACTCAACCCTGACGGACTTGCTTCAAATTCAAGATACAACAGCCGGGGAGTTGATATCAACAGAAATTTTAATGATACAGGTAATCACTGGGCCGCCGGATTTGACCACGGTACTGCAGCCTTTTCTGAATCTGAAACAAGGGCATTAAGAGATTATTCTCTAACTAAAAATTTTAATCTTTCTATAACATATCATATAGGTTCCGTTCTTGTTAATATGCTTTTTGATTTTGCAACTGAAGCAACTCAGGTGCCGCAGCAGTATACTCTTGTTAAATCTTATGCAAAGACATACACAAAGACTGGTTCTTTTCTCTCAAATCCTGAGCTCTATATCTCTCCCTACATGGATGAGGGTACAATTAACGGCGGGAACTGGTATGTTATAACGGGATCACTCCAGGACTGGAGTTTCACTCAGACGCAATGCCTCGATCTTACCATAGAAGTTGCAAGGAGAAATCCTTCTTTTGAAGAGGGTGTTCAACAGATCTTTATGTATAACAGAGATTCATTGATGGCTTATATTGATCGGGCCGGTTCAGATACTTTCACCGGATTTTAAGTCCTTATAAATTAAAAGCTCATTCCAGAATATTATGAGAATTGACATTCCTGTATCCCCCTGTCCCCCGGAGGGGGCACGCAAAGAGAAATTATAAATGAATTTATGAATCACAAAAAGTATACGATAGATACAGGGACGAATTCCTGATGAGTGTTGGAATCGATACATTGCGGATTAAAGATAAAGGTGTATTAAATAATATTGGAATTGTAAAAGAAATGATTAAGAATAAAATTAACAGCAATATAACTATATACCCGGTGCCCCCTTTGGGGGATAGGGGGCAGGTAGGTTTGAATTAAATTAATTATCATTCGTTTATGAGCACTACCACTTCACATTCAACCCGAACTTTTCATATTCATTAAACCGCGTATCTTTGGAAATTATAACAAGATTATTTCTTAATGCTTGCCAGACTAATAACCTGTCAAAGGGATCTTTATGAATATCCTTAGGTAATTTATAAAATGAAGATACATCATTAACGTCCAACGGAAAAATTGAAAATCCCGACTGTTGTGCAAGATCCGGCAAATCTTCCGGCTTAATATTTTTCAGCTCCAGTTTCCCGATATTATATTTCAATGAAATCTCCCAGAAGGTTACAAGACTGACGAATATTTCATTTTCATTATCTACAATAAGTTTAGCTGCTTTTGAAGAAAGATTAACCGGTTCGAACAAAGACCAGATAAATGTATGAGTATCGAGTAAGTATTTCATGAATTTAAAAAATCTTCATCTGAAATTTCAAAATCATCACTAATTCTACAAGAGGCTTTATTTTCAAGGAGACCCAGTTTTCTTTTGTTTTTTTTCTGATATTTTTCATAAGGAATTAAAATCGCAACTTTCTCCTTCTTTTTTCCGTAAGTTATCGTAATCTCTTCTCCATCTCTTACTGTGTCCAGAATCCCGGAAAAATTTTTTTTAAATTCGCCAACCTGTAATGTTTTCATACCAGTAATATATATTTTATTTGTCAAGTTGTCAAGTAAATCTTCATGTTTTTCCAGATATAATAATAAAAGAATATCCAATCCCTAAAAAATATCTTGATAATTATACTCCATTATTCTGGAGTTAATAAAAGGAACTTTATCTATAAATATGAAAAATATATTCTCTCCCGGCGGCTACCTCGACATAGAACTACCTGAATATGAATACAGGGAGAGTCAGCTTGTTATGGCCGAATTTATTCAGAACCGGCTCACAGATAACGAAAATGGAATAATCGAAGCGGGTACCGGTACCGGTAAAACCATGGCCTATCTTATACCTGCGCTTAAATACGCGCTTAGTCATGAGAAAAAAATTGCAGTTACCACAGAAACTAAAGCTCTTCAGAAACAGCTGATAGATAAAGATATACCTGCAGCACAGAAAATTTTCCGGGAATACCTTGGGCTCGATTTTAAATTCGCCCTCTGCCTTGGCAGCTCCAACTATCCATGCAGGAGAAGATTCGAACGTCTTTTAAAAAAAGGTAATTTTGAAAAAAGCGACATGGTTCATTTTAACCGGTTAAGCAATCTCTTTAAAGAAAAAAGAATATTCACTTTTTTCGATGCAGAGATGCCGGGCCATCTGTGGGATGATATAGGGAGAGATTCCGAAACCTGCGACCAGCAGAGATGCCCCATGACCACAGTCTGCCCTTTCCAGGCTGCGCGGAGAGAATGGGCGCAGGCGGATCTTCTTGTGATGAACCACTATCTTTTTTTCTCCAATATTGCCTCGGGAAAATCTTATCTTCCGGTCTCCGAGGCTGTAATATTTGACGAAGCTCATTCGATTGAATCGATCGCCTCACGTCAGCTGGGCTTTTCCATAGATCACGATTTTCTGATAAATCTTCTGCAGAGATTTTATCTCAGAGGAAAATACGGAATAGTAAATAATTTCAAGAGCAGCAAACTTCGCGAAGATGCCATTCAGTGTGTGGAACTTATAGCAAAGGAGTCGCAGATCTTTTTCGAAAAAATGAGAAATCTTTTTCTCGGCACTGAAACTGTAAGAAGAATTATAACCACCAGCAATGAGGGAAGAAAACTCACCGAACAGATGAAGCGCCTCATTGCAATTCTGGAAATGGCCGAACAGGACTTCGAGGAGGAGGATCTCCGCATTGAGTTTGACCCTGCTCGCAACAGACTTGTTGCCTACTGCGAATCGCTCATGTCATTTCTTAATCTCTCGTACGAAAATTATGTTTACTGGATAGAACGGAGTGACCGGGAGCTTCTGGGAAATATATTTCTCACCGGGCGCCCGGTAAATATAAATGACATTATGAGACAGGAGGTTCTCTCTTTTTATGAGTCTTCAATTTTTGTCTCTGCGACACTTTCGGTTAAGAATGATTTTTCTTTTTTTATGTCAACAATCGGTTTTGAACGGGGAAGCGGAAAGGTTCTGGACTCGCCGTTCAATCACAGGGAGCAGATGATTCTCTACCTGGCGGGGGATTTTCCATCCCCTGACGAAAAGACTTTTCCCGATGCAGTAGCTGACGCCTCAGCCGAAATAATTAATCTTTTAAACGGGAACTGCCTTCTGTTGTTTACTTCATACAGCATGTTAAAGAATGTAAAAAAACTTCTGGAGAACAGAATCGATAATACAATATACTCCCAGGACGGCATGAGCCCGTCTAAAGCACTTAACTGCTACATAAATGATGAGGGATCTATTCTTATGGGTACACACTCATTCTGGCAGGGTATAGATCTTCCGGGGGATCTTCTTCGGGGAGTTATAATTACAAGATTACCATTTGCAGTTCCAGATACCCCGATCATGGAAGCAAAATTTGAACGACTTCGAGAGGCGGGAAAAAATCCCTTTGTCTATCTGCAGATTCCCGAAGCTGTTCTAAAAATGAAACAGGGTGCAGGCCGTCTTTTACGCAGAGGTACAGATAAAGGAATTGTCGCTATACTCGATTCCCGAATTAAAACTAAAAGTTACGGGGCAATTTTCTCAGACTCTCTCCCCGACTGTGAAAGAGCTTCCACTCTGAAAGAGCTGACTAAGAAATACAAAAAACTTATGAATATACATGAGAACTGAGGGGATTTTTCTGCATAAACAGTATAGAACTGATTGATTAATTTCGGCATAATTAATAAAATTGCCATGAAATTGATTATAATGTAAATTATTAAACAGGTCTCCAATATGAAAATAAAAAAAATAATCAGAATTATTTTACCAGTATTACTGGCAACAGCACTGTTAACAACATGCTCAAAAGAGGATTTGTATGAACTTGCAAAAAAATCCAGGCCAATACTCTATGCTGTTAATTATAGCTCTGACACTATTACTTTCTATAACGCCAAAACAGGCGCCTATCTTAACGGTTCATTTAACAAGTCAAGCTTCATAACAGGACTTAATCCGCAGGGTATTGCCCTTAACTTAAGCGAGAACATTGTTTACACTACAAATGAAATTCCACAAACAGTAACATTTTTAAATGCCGCAACCGGAGCATATCTCAACGGCACGCTTGCCAATTCAAGCTTCGCAACAGACGTTCATCCCTATGGCATTGCCGTAAATGAAGAGGCAAATATACTTTATGTTATTAATGCCGGCACGACTACAGTAACTTTTTTTAACGCAACTACCGGGGCCTATATTAATGGAACACTTGCTAATTCAAGCTTTCCTGCAGGAGCTAATCCGAATCAAGTAGCGGTAAATACAGCAGCAAATATTCTTTATATCGCGAATACAAATCCCACTGATAACGTAACACTTTTGAATGCAACTACAGGGGCGCCCATGGGCAGCTTCCCCACACAAATCAATCCTGTTATACTGACTGTTAACCCTGCTGCAAATATTCTTTATGTTGTTAATTACGGTTCAGGAAGTGTGACATATTTTAATGCTACAACTGGAATACCTGTCAACGGAAATCTTGTCAATTCGTCTTTCACAACAGGAACAAATCCTCAGGGAGTTGCCCTGAATCCTGCAGCAAATATTCTTTACGTTACAAATTACACATCAAATACTATAACTTATTTAGATGCTACAACCGGGGCAATCCTTGGAACTTTTCCAACTCTGGCTTCTCCAAACGGGGCAGCTGTTAATGCAAGATTAAATATCCTATATATAGCAAACTCTGGTGCAAATAAAATATCGTTATTCAACGCCACTACCGGTGATTTAATATCCGTCTCTGAAGCAGACGTGCAACCCTTCAGCCTGGTGGTTGCCCCCTAATCTATTTTGCTCGCAAATATCAGTAACCGGAACTTATACTCTTTGAACTGTCATAAGAATATCTTACTCCAATATTGATCTGTGCGCCCTGAATATTTGCTTCGCGGAATGTATCGTTATAAGAAGAATAGTACCATCCCGCTTCGATAAACGGGGAGAAGTGCTGGTAAAACACATACTGCAGCCCGGTGCAGAGAAAAAAAGCGTATCCCCATTCTGAAACGGTTAAACCTGTCGCATCAACCTTTGTATTTGAAAATCCCAAACAAACGGAATTTTTCCATTTAAGCCGGTAATTATCAAGAAACGTCCCTGGTATATAGAATTCCATGCCATACAAATTTGCCAGATATTCATATCTTATATCCACCTGTGCACCGCCGGAATATCTTTTCTCATCTCTTGTTGTCATATAGGTTCTGGTTATAAAACCGTATTCTTCGGTTATACTCCAGGACAGTGATCCGCCACCTCCGTAAGTATGACCAAGATCTCCACCCATAGCTGAAGATGTGAACAGCTCTGCGTTAATTGATGCGGAGAGTGGGCATGTTAAAAAAATAATAAGTACCAGTGCTGAGTTTCTGATTCCGGTTTTCATATTCATTATCCAGAGTTAGTTATTAATTATTAACAGTAAAAGTTTTGATCCGGAAAACTGCAAAAAATTGATCTACAAAGTGATGCAAAATCAGATTCTCTGTCAAGAAATAATCATACGTATGTAATTGATCACAGCAAGGATTCCATTACTATCTTTATTAATATCTAACATTAACGTACTCTCAGCTGTTATAGAACCATAATAAATATTTCCGGAATTTAAATGCAACATCTGTAATTGAACGATATATTCGCCCCGTTTAACGGGGCTTACCCTGAAAAGAAGGGAGGCTTGCAGATGTAGCTATCAGACTTAGGCCTGAACCATCTTTATTCATAATGTAAATATTAGAGGTATTATCTGCAAAAACAATTCTCTGACCATCGGGTGACCATGCTGCATCCAGGTTGTTGAAGAAAGTTGAAAACACTCCGGTATTGAATGTTCTTAAAGAAACTCCCTGGTTTGACAATATTTCTATAAATCCGCCGCCACTTCCATTTACTCCAACTATCAGATTTCCGTCAGGAGAATAACTATAGCCCCTGTTCCCGCCAGTAAGAAGATCAACAGGTGCACCTCCGTTAGCGCTTATTTTAAACATCGTTAAACCGGCACCTCTTTGAAAAAGAATCCAATTACCATCGGGTGACCAGGATAGAAAATTACAACTGTTCCCTGAGTTATTAAATATTTCATGGTCATTCCCTCCATCAGTATCGACAATCCATATAAAGTTAAAATTACAAACATACGTGATTTTTTTTCCATCAGGTGAGAAAGTCGGGGATGTCACTTGTAAGGGTATTTTATCAATGACCATTTGTTCATTCGAACCTTTAGCGTCCATAATCCAGATCTGTGTCAAATTTCTGACAAACAGAATTTTCTCGCAATCAGGTGAATATACCGGATAATTATTGATTCCGCTAAATGTCAGTTGTGTTTTCTCTGACCCGTCTGTATTCATATTCCAGACATTATTTGTGTTGATAAATACAATTTTCAGAGGTTCATTCCATGACCTTGTACATGCGCCAAGAAGCAGAAATATTAAGATTATAAATTTTGTTTTCATTTTATATAACCGACCTCTTTTAAAAAATCATATAACTATATATAACATGCCCCGCATACTTGATAACTAACTTTATATCCTGAATATACATCAACATTGAGGGCTTTTGTTAAAACTTTCACTTTCAAAATACACTATGTCTTTATAAATTGCAACAAATCCAAAGCATTATTGAAAAAATAAGTAGCCCGATCCATGTAACTTCCACTAGAATTAAATCGATGTTATAAAATTTTTCCTGGATCAGGTTCTTTATTATTTCTGTACAGTTATACAAATTAAATACGAACAGAGTGCAACCTTGACCATAATTATTCAATACAAAAGTTTTAATATAAAACTTCTTAACGGAGGTGTAAAGAAGATCAGCAAAAACAATGTTCCGTTTTTACTGATCTTCTTTTGACTGATTTATCTCTACATTGTTATACTGTCATGAATTTTAAATCCTGAATCCACAAAATGGAATTCCTGTTTTGTCAGATTGATGTCAAGTGCAGCCTTTACAACCTCCTCAATTGTTTCAACAGGTATAAATGTTATTTCCCGTCGAACATCCTCAGGAATATCTTCAAGATCCTTTTCATTTTCCAGCGGGAGAATAATCTGCCGTACTCCGGAACGATGCGCCGCAAGCACCTTTTCCTTAATTCCACCAACTGGAAGCACATTACCGCTCAATGTTATTTCTCCGGTCATTGCCAGTTTCGGCTTTATGGCCTTACCTGAAATCAATGACACCAATGCAGTGAAGAGAGCTACACCTGCAGAAGGGCCATCCTTCGGTGTTGCACCCGATGGGACATGTATATGAATATCATTTTCTGCAAAGTTAAAATCCTGAATCAAATGAGATAAACGCGAACGGATAAGACTCATGGAAATTGCTGCAGACTCCTTCATCACATCGCCTAACTGACCAGTTAATGACAAGTTCCCCTTCCCCTTCATAAATATTGATTCAATGAAGAGAATTTCACCGCCGACCGGTGTCCATGCAAGACCGGTTGCTATACCGGGAAGATTTTCTTTTCGAAGGTCATCGTGATGAGCAACCTCTCTGCCAAGAACTTTTTGAAGAGCGTTTGCATCCACCCTTATTGGAAGATCAGTCCCTTCTGTAACTACCTTTTCTGACGCATATCGGACAATTGAAGTTAACTGTTTTTTCAAGCCTCGAACCCCAGCTTCACGGGTATAATTATCAATAACTGATTCAACCGCATCATCTTCAATTAACAACATCTCCTTTGTCATACCATGATCTGTAAAGATATCCGGAATAAGATGATCCTTTGCTATTCTGAACTTTTCCTTGTTCGTATAGCTTGAAATATTAATCACCTCCATTCTATCAAGCAATGGCGCGGGTATTGAACTGAGCGTGTTTGCCGTAGCAATAAAAAATACATCGGACAGATCATATGGCACCTCAAGGTAGTGATCTGAAAAACTGTTGTTCTGTTCAGGATCAAGAACCTCCAGAAGAGCACTTGCAGGATCACCGCTATAAGAAGTCATGAGCTTATCAATTTCATCAAGAACAAAAACAGGATTATTACTCTGAGCTTTTTTAATACCATTAATGATTCTTCCCGGTAGAGCACCAACATAAGTTCTTCTATGTCCGCGAATCTCAGCCTCGTCTCTAACTCCTCCCAGACTGGCTCTTACATATTTACGATTAAGAGCTTTGGCAATACTCTTTCCAAGACTGGTCTTACCCGTACCCGGAGGGCCCACAAGCAGAAGGATTGAGCCCTGCTTTTCCTCTTTAAGTTTCATTACTGCCATGTGCTGTATAATTCGATCCTTTACCTTATCTAATCCATAGTGATCATTATTAAGAATTTCACGTGCAGCATTTATATCAATGTCTTCAACTTTTTCAGTTTTCCATGGAAGAGCAAGTAGAAGATCAAGATAATTACGAACCACGTGTGACTCTGAATTACTCTGTCCCATTAGCTCAAGCTTATTGACCTCTGTTACAGCAATCTTTTTTACGTCATCAGGCATTGAAGAATCATTGATTCTGTTTCTATAGTCTTCTATCTTTGAAATAGATTCGTTTCCATCATTGAGTTCATCCTGAATTGCTTTAAGCTGTTCCCGCAGCATTGCCTCACGATATTGTTTGCTGTTTTTCTTTGTTAACCTGTCAGCAAACTCAATCTGAAAATCAATACGTTCTTTATGCTTCATTAATAGTTCAATGAATGCTATATATTTTTCCTTAAGATAATCTGCATTCAAAAGTTCCTGCATCTCATAAATTGAGGCATTCATGTATGGAAGAACTGTAAGAATAATATCATCAAGACTGGTTAGAGATACTACATATTGTACATAGGTCTCTGCCCCCTTAAAATTTTTACCAATTTCACTTATACTCTCTTTTATTCTATTGCGAAGTGCAGTCTCTTCCATATCAGTCATATCATTGGTAACATGATGATCAGAAAAAGTTGCTGTAAAGATCCTGTTATCAAGAAATATTTCATGTACCGAAATTATGTTTTCAGCTCTAATACTCAGAAGATAAGCCTTTTCGGTTTCTTCTACAATTTCTACAGAAAGTGTTGTTCCGACAGAATAAAAATCATCTTTGTGAAGATTCTTTTTATCTGCTCCATCCTTTATTGAAAGAGCTATTACATTGCTGTCGCGAAATCTCTTTATGCTGTCACCTAGTGATCTATCTACTCTCACCTTAGTCTCCATTCCCGGAAACAGCACCGTTTTAAATGTTGGGATGATAAATGCATTTTGAGTGTTTTTTTTCTCCATTGCTCTCCTCCGTATTGATTAGGTTTTCTTTACCTAATCAACTAATTAAAATAATAAATCATTTTACCTTCATGAAAAGAGATATCAACAACTCAATTTCTCTTTCATCAAGCGAGGCTAAAATCCTGTCAACTACCCTGTACATGGTCATAGCCTCATGACGGGCAATCTTCTTACCTCTATCTGTCAGTCGAATATGTGAAACTCTGGCATCATCAGAAGACTTCTCTTTTATTGCACAGCCAAAATGAATAACCTTATTAATCATCTCTGTGATCGTTGGTTTGGAATTTCTTGTAATATCAGCTAATCTGCTAAAGGTGATATCTCTGTAATTATCAATAATCTTCAGGTACTCTATCTGTCTGACTGTTAAATCCGACACAGTACATTCATTGCTGATCTGACACGCACATTCCCCACGAACCCTCAACAGGTTCTCATATGCTGCAAAGAGTTCATCTCTCTTTGACCCCATTTCTCCTCACTTAAAATATTAGTTCGGCTACTCCTAATAAGTTACAAAAATAGAGAATATTGTCAAATTATTATTTTATATTCACAACTTTAATGAAATAATAAATTTAATAATAATTTCATCCGGTTAAAACCATAACCTATATTTACTTTTACTGAACTTTTCTTCAAATGATTAAAACATAGATTAACCTACTAAAAATTTGATATTTATACTCAACATCGTTATAATAATTCAAGCTATATGATTCATACTTCCCGATTTATCAGAACCGTTTTGTATCTTAAATAATGAACTTTGTATGGAGATGAAGATTGCTTACTTCAACTAAAAAATTATACTTTTCATTAAATCTCAGATCAAGAATTCTTATCATTTATTTTTCCGCATCAATTCTTGTACTGTTAATTATTGGAGTGGTATTGCCGCTGTCACTGTATAGACAGAATCTGGATATTTTTTCAACAGATTCAATAAATCAGATGAAGCATATTAATTTCGCAATTAGTAATTTAATTGAAAATGTAAAAAGTGATGTTTATCAGTTATCTCTTAATAAACAGGTTCTCAACCGCGATGATGCAGACTTTACGAATTTCCTTCATGCCTCTGAACAGACTTTCAGATATTCAATTGGATTAAATGAACAAAAAATAATTAATATTTTCAATGACTACCGCCTGACTCATCCAAATGTTAACTCCGTTTACATGGGTCGTGAAAACGGCAGTTTTGTACGGTCGCATAAGAGAGCTCAGCCTTCTGTGTTCGATCCGCGCACCCGGCCCTGGTATATTCTAGCTAAAGCGCATTCAGGAAATATCGTAGTTACAGATCCATACAAATCAGTAACTACTCCGGATGTTAACATCGGTATAGTTACTGCATTGCTCGATTCTAAAAACAGAGTGTTTGGTGTTGTAGGCGCAGATATAACTCTTTCAAATTTAACAAGGTACATTTCCGGATTTGACATCGGCCGAAAAGGGGAAATGATTCTTACCGACAATAAAGGAATCATTCTCGCCGCAAGGGATTCCTCCCGTCTCTTCAGTAATATCCGTGATGAATTGAATGAGCAGGCAGATAAATTTCTGAATACTAACGAAGGATTGTTGATTCTTAGCGGTAGATATTTTGTATACTACACTTCACCGGAACTTGGATGGAAAATCGGCGCTTTTGTACCATCAAGCTCTATACGGCATGAAATATTCAGTTTGATTCTAAAAATTGTTTTTTTTTCCACGATAGCCATGATTCTGCTCAGTGTGATCACAATTACTCTCATCAATTATGATGTTATCAAACCTCTTTCAACCCTAACAGATGTAAGCAAAAAAATAACCGAAACAGGTGATCTAAATCAGAAGATTGAAATTGAGAGAGGAGGAGAGATAGGGAGCCTTGCCGGATCATTCCAGGCCATGGTAAAAAAGATTTACAGCGAAGAAAAAGAGCGTAAACTGGCTATTACAGAATTACTGATTTACCGTGATCACCTTGAGCAAATTGTCGCCAGCCGCACAAGTGAACTTGAGCACGCCAAAGAAGCGGCTGAATCCGCAGATAGAATTAAATCCGCATTTCTTGCCACTATGTCGCACGAATTGCGAACCCCTCTTAATTCAATAATCGGTTTTTCCGGAATACTATTACAAGGACTGGCCGGGCCACTAAATGAAGAGCAGAAAAAACAATTAAACATGGTTTTTAACAGTTCAGAGCATCTGCTGGATCTGATAAATGATGTTCTGGATATATCAAAAATTGAAGCCGGTCAGCTTGAGCTTTCAAATGAAACCTTCAAATTTTTTACATCAGTTCAAAATGTTGCAGAAACAGTTAAACCACTGGCAGAAAAGAAAGGCCTCGTGATTGAGATTATTATCTCTCCAGATATCGGAGATGTAAATGGTGATCGTAGAAGAGTGGAACAGATTTTTCTCAACCTTTTAAGCAATGCTATTAAATTCTCCGAACATGGGAGCATTGTTGTAAATTGTTCGCTGGAGAATGAATATCTGGTTGCAAGTGTAAAGGATACGGGGATAGGAATAAAAAAAGAAGACATGGATGACCTTTTCAAGCCATTCAGGCAGATTAGTATCGGTTTAAATCGGCAGTATGAGGGAACAGGCCTTGGACTTTCTATATGTAGACGATTACTCGACATGATGGGAGGCTCGATACATGTTGAAAGCGAATGGGGGAAAGGGAGTATTTTTATTTTTAAACTTCCAGTAAAAAGGAGTATTTTATGAAAACAAAAATTTTATATATTGAAGATAACGATCAAAATTTCTATCTGGTTAATTTTATTCTTAATGCTCAGGGCTACGAAGTTATAAGGGCTCATGACGGCCAGGAGGGGATAGATCTTGCAGGTCAGATTCAATCTGATCTGATACTACTTGATATTCAGCTTCCACAAATGGATGGCTATACAGTTGCACGGGCATTGCGCAGTAATCCCGAACTCTCTGTAATACCTATCGTTGCCGTAACCTCATATGCCATGACCGGTGACCGTGAAAAGGCATTTGAATCAGGTTGTACCGGATATATTGAAAAACCGATTAATCCCCTATCATTCGCGCAACAGATAGAAAATTATCTTCCTAAGAAAATAAATGAGGTTGAAGAAGCATGAATAAAACACTGATAGTTGATGATAATCTTCAGAACCGTTATCTTCTGGAATCAATCCTGAAGGGATCGGGCTATAGAGTCATCTCTGCCAAAAATGGTATGGAGGCACTAGAACTTATAACAAAAGAACTTCCGGATATAATTATCTCGGACATTCTTATGCCGGTTATGGACGGCTTTGAATTGTGCCGTAAATGCAAAGAAGATGAAAGACTTAAACAGATACCATTCCTTTTCTATACTGCAACATATACTGAACCTAAAGATGAACAGTTTGCGCTCAGTCTTGGTGCTGATAAATTCATCATAAAACCGCAGAAACCGGAGATATTGGAAAAAATGATCCGGGAAACTCTTGAAGAATATATGCGCGGAGATCAAACCTTACCCTCGAAACCTCTCGGGGAGGAAGCTGAGTTTCTTAGACAATATAATGAAGTACTCTTCAGTAAATTAGAAAAAAAAGTATTTCAGCTTGAGAATGAAGTTAACAGCAGAAAACTTGCTGAGAAAAAAATTACCCAACTGAATAGTGATCTTGAACACAGAGTTAGAGATCGCACAATACAACTGGAAAATGCTCTTCAAGAGCTTGAGTCCTTGTCGTATTCCGTCTCGCATGATCTCAAAACGCCTCTCCGCCATATAAATAGTTTTGCGCTGCTTCTGAAATCTGACTTTGAGAAAGTTTTAAATGAAAAAGGGGAACACTATCTGGATGTAATTATCGAGTCTTCAGTTAAAATGACAAATATGATAGATGATCTTTTATACTATTCCAGTCTTGGACAGAAAGAGTTAATTAAGCAGAAAATTAATCTCAATCTGCTTGTTGAAAATGTTATACAAGATTTTGAATTTGAAAAAAAAGGAAGAGATATCGTCTTCAATCTTACACCACTTCCGGAAGTCCGGGCAGATTCATCTATGCTCCGCATTATCTACACGAATCTTATATCAAATGCTGTTAAATATACTTTGAATGTCGAACATGCGGTGATAACCGCCGGTTACGGGGAGGACAAAGAAAATTATATACTATTTATAAAAGACAATGGCGTAGGTTTTGAAATGAGTCATGCAGCTAAACTCTTTGGAGTATTCCAACGCCTCCATAACGAAAAGGATTATGAAGGAACAGGTGTTGGACTTGCTATAGTACGTCAGATAGTGAAAAGACATGGAGGGAAAATATGGGCAGAAAGTCAATCCGGTAAGGGTGCCATATTCAATTTTACTATCCCCAAATATGAGGTTCAGAATGGATGAAAATACTCAAATCCGGATTATTTTTATTGAACATCTGATTTATGATATGGAATTAGCTGAATTAGAACTTGTTAAAAGCGGAATAAATTTCCAATCCATCAGAGTTGAGAGAAATGATCAGTTTATTTCCGCACTTAAAGAATTTAATCCTGATCTGGTGATATCGGATTTCTCATTGCCGCAGTTTAACGGAATGGACGCTTTGAATACAGCCAGAGAGTTCGACGTTTCTCTCCCATTTATAATACTTACAGGAACAAGGAATGAAGAGATCGCTGCTGAATGTATAAAAAACGGCGCAACAGATTATGTGATGAAAGAACACATAATTAAACTTTCATTCGCTGTTAAAGAAGCATTAAAACATAGAGATGTAAAACGCGAACAGATAAGAACAGAAAAAGCTCTTCTTGAAAGCGAGTCCAGATACAGAAGCATGTTTGAAAACAATTACGCGGTAATGCTTATTGTCAATCCTTCGAACGGTTCGATCGTTGACGTGAATCCGGCTGCTGCTGATTACTATGGATTCACCAGGGATATTTTTATTCAAAAAACTATAGCAGATATCAGCGTTGTTGATAAAGAATTACTGGATATGCGGCATGATATGTTATCTGGAAAAAATAAAAGTCATATAATCTCAAAGCAGATATTAAAGAACGGAACTATCCGCGATGTAGAAGTTTTCTGCAGTCCTATTAATTATTTTGATAAAAAACTTGTTCATTGTATAATTCAGGATATAACCGAACGCAATAAAGCGATTGAAGCATTACAAAAATCTCTAACAGAAAAAAAAGATCTCATTAAAGAGATACAGCATCGTACTAAAAACAATATGCAGGTTATTTTATCGATGTTTTCTCTCCAAACAATATTTTCAGAAGATATCAAGCTGGAAGAAGTTTTACGCGAAATGGAAAACCGTATCAGAGCAATGTCTCTGGTTCACGAAAAACTCTATCAATCCGGGAATCTTTCAAGACTGATTCTTAAAGATTATTTGAAGGAATTGACTTGTAATATATTTTCCGGATATGGATTATCCGATGATAAAATTAAAATAACCGATAATATGGTAAATACTGAAGTACTTATTGATACAGCAATTCCATGCGGTCTTGTAGTCAATGAACTTATCTCTAATGTTGCAAAGCACGCCTTCCCGGGAGAAAAGAAAGGTGAACTAATAATAAACTTATGTGTTAATGCAGAAGATGAATTTCAGCTTAGTATCTCTGACAATGGTTCCGGAAAAGGTTTAAAAATTGATTTAGACAATTTAAAAACAATGGGTCTTCAGATAGTAAAAAACATAGTAGAATATCAGTTGAAAGGAAATATAGAACTAGATAATACCTCTGGAATAAAATGGACAATAAAGTTCAGAGATAATTTCTACGAGGAAAGAATTTAATATGAGTCAAATATCAATACTCGTGGTTGAGGATGAGGCAATGACAGCAATGTTCATGACAACCATGCTAAAACGCAAAGGTTATAATGTCTTAAAGAGTGTTTCCTCCGGTGAAGAAGCTGTAAATTTTGCCATTAATTCAAACCCTGATGTTATTTTGATGGATATCAGATTATCCGGAAAAATGAACGGAATTGAAGCAGTAATAATAATTAAAGAAAAATTGTCTAATCCAGTCCAATTTATTTTCGCCACCGGATATTCAGATACCGAACTAATGGAAGAAGCCATGAGTCTTCAACCTCTTGGATTTCTGATTAAACCGGTAAACTTTCCTGAGCTCATTAGAATAATAGAATTCTTTTTTAAAAAGTAAAACAAACATATCTTTTTAAGGTTATCATATTTATTTAACCTCAATCAGTTCATAGTTCTCATTCAGAATCCCCGGCTGCCCGCTTTTTTTAAATTCTTTTGTACCATCCTTAATCGAAGTGTAGTTAATAAAAAACACAGGACGCGATACAATCCAGTCAGAAGAGTAAACACCAAAATGAAGATGCGGAGATGTCGATGCAGAGTTTCCAAGTTGTGCAATCATCTCGCCCCGCTTAACCCTATCCCCTTTTTTAACTTTTACAGAACCCTTCTTCAAATGATAAAAATTATATATCGAACCATCCTCAGTTTTGAGGTAAATAAAATTCCCGTGTTTCATACTCCTTGGAAACGGGGGACTGTCATCATAATTATTCTCCATTTCAGAAACAACTCCATCAATCGGAGAGTATACAGAGTTTCCAAAACCATACCAGTCGGACAGCTTACTCTTATACGGATCGATCCCTTTCTTCAACTGGCTCCCATCCTCTACAGCTCCGGAAAAATCATAGCAGTTCCGGTTCAGCCCCATATGTGTTATATATTTCCGGCTCTCAACGTTTGCTGAAATAATATATCCCTTTAAAGGAACCATTATATAAACCGGTTCACTATATTTATATTTTGCAGCAAAGGGGAGTTTCAAGGCCTCACTGTATCCCGCTTCCAGTTCTGCATATGCTTCATCTACACGCCCTTCTCTGTATAAGATCATTCCAGTTAAATTGTGCTCAATAAATTTCAGTTCTGAGGGCATATTTTTTTTAAAGAGCTCAAGAAGCACATAAGACTTTTTCATTTCATCCTCACTGAATTTTTTCCAGTAGGGACAGATCTGTGAAATCATATCAGATATGCAGATATGCGAAAGACTCAGCGCCATCTGATAATAACTCATTCCGTTATCGTATATTATGTCTTTCGATAATGAATAAGTGCAGAGATTTTTTATACCGGAAATCATCTCATTGTATTCACCGTATTTTTTATTCTCACTTACCCGGTTATAATACAACCAGTAACCGGCCTTGTAAATTTCAACGTGATCCTTAAATCTTTTTTGTGCCTCAGGGAGTAATGTAATACCTTCATCGTAAAGTTTAAGATGACTGCATTTGTACAGATAATTTGCCCACACATCCGGATTATTTTTATCACCCAGTTCAAAAAACTTTTTCAACAGACTTTCGCTTTTTACATCGTCTCCCTTTTTATTTGTCATATCTGATAAATAATAATAACTCCAGGAGAGATTCTCTTTCAGATACTTGTCTTCCGGATATTTTCTGTATCCCTTTTCAAGCACAACAATTGCTTCTTCATACTTTTTCAGTTCGCGCAAGGCGCAGCCGTAACCATTCAGTATTTCTCTGTCTTCTGGAAACTTTTCATCAGCTGTTTTAAATGTTTTAGCAGACTTTGTAAAATCTTTAGAGTTAAACTCCTCCCACCCCAGACCTACAAGTCCCCACCTGTAGCCATCGGAGATATATTTATTATCTGGAAATTTTTTGATAACCAGAGCTCCATGCTTTACCGCTTCACCGAACCTCCTGTCATGGCAGTACATGAAAATTAAATTTGAATGAAAATTTGCTTCCTCCGGAAACTCTCTGATTGCCTGCTCGAGAGATTTAATACCATCGGCATAATTTTTATTCTGGAATGTTTTTTCAATAATAGTGTAGTATTCGTTTTTGTCAGAGGCGTAGGCGCTGATTGCTATTATGATAAACAGAGGGATTAGGTACTTTTTCATTTTTAACTCCTGTTAACAGGCTTTATGAAAATACAATTTAGTATCCAACTTTTCTCCACCATTGTTTATGGGGGATATGGCCAGCGGCCAGAGGGGGCGGAAAGTTCACTTATAATTCTGTTAATTAAAACTGACTGCTTAATTAACTCTCCGCCCCATCCGCCCTTTGGGCACCTTCCCCATGAAAAGATGGGGAAGGTATATTTTGAACAACATGAATTTACATCTCCGCTTTTTGATTACAGTTTTACAGCGCCCTGTACCCGATATCCTTTCTATAGAACGAACCTTCAAACTCAAGTTTTCCTATCTCATCATATATATTCTGCTGTGCTTCTTTCAAAGTATTTCCTATTGAGGTGACGTTTAAAACTCTGCCTCCATTTGAGACAATCTTTCCATCTTTACTCTCTGTCCCGGCATGAAACACCATAAGCTTATCTGAGACATTATCAAATCCGGTGATCACTTTTCCCTTATCATAATTTCCCGGGTAACCGCCGGCAGCAACGACCACTGTCATTGCATGGGCTTGTTTAAATTTTAAATCGAAATCAGCAAGTTTTCCGTTAACTGCAGCATTCAGAAGATCTCCCAGTTTTACATCGAGCAGCGGAAGTATTACCTGAGTTTCAGGATCTCCAAATCGCGCGTTAAATTCAAGAACAGTAATTTTATCTCCGCTGATCATTACTCCTGCATACAGTATCCCTTTAAACGGAATACCTTCACTTCTCATTCCGTCAATTACAGGCTGAAGAACTTTTTCCTGAATAAACTTCATTCTCTCAGGCGTAACCACAGGTGCCGGAGCATAGGCGCCCATCCCTCCGGTATTTGGCCCTTTATCTCCGTCAAAGACTCTTTTGTGATCCTGTGCAGCTACAAGTGGAATCACGGTAACTCCATCCGATATTGAGAGAAGAGAAGCCTCCTCCCCTTCAAGGAATTCTTCTACAAAAACTCGCGAGTGAGGCTTTACATGCTCCTCAATAAATTCAAGAGCCTCAGTCTTATTCTGAGGAATTGCAACACCCTTCCCCGCAGCTAATCCGTCCAGTTTAATCACAAGGGGATAGTTCTTCTGTTGTTCAATAAATTCAATCAGAGATTTACTCCCGGTAAAATCCCAGTGACCCGCCGTTGGAACACTATAGGTCTCCATAATTCTTTTTGCAAAAAGTTTACTCCCTTCAATCATTGCCGCTTTCATTGATGGTCCGAAACATCTGATCCCTTTCCCTTCGAGGAAATCTGTAAGCCCGTGTACCAGCGGAATTTCCGGACCTATCACAACAAGATCTATTTTTTTCTTATTGCAGAAACTGCTTATACCATCGAAATCATCAGCCTGTATATTCACTCTGTATTTATCTTCAATTCCGCCATTGCCCGGCGCTACATAAATCTCCGAAGCACTACCATCATCAAGCAGCCTCCATGCTATTGCATGTTCTCTTCCGCCTGCTCCAATAATTAAATATTTCATTTCTCTCTCCGTTTATATGATATCTGCTCAAAAACTGAAGATGATATATATTTCCCCCGCCCCTAAGACGCGGGGGAAATTATAGTTATCTTCGGTTGGTGTACAAATACTTAATCTGCAATATATTCTGTAATTTTGTTATAGTCAATATTTTCTATAGATTTTAAAAAACCGGCAATTTTACGCGTTATCTCTTTAACTCCCCCGGTCACCTCAGACTCAATATTAAGAGGAAGCACCGGATCGTGGAGAGAAAGTCTTAAAAGAAACCATCCCTTTTGATTCTCTGCACTGCATGAAACTCTTACACCTTCGAAACTGTTAGGAGCAATAGACCATCCATCAATTCTGTTTACATATTCCTGCAGTCCCTTAATAATACATTCACCCTGCGGTCCAAAATCATCATTGAGAAGTTTAATCCTGAACTCCTCCTCCTCTGCAGGCTGAACCAATCCTTCAAGAAGGGTCATAATACTTTTACCCTTTTCACTTCTAAGTCTTGCAGCCATGATAATAATTTTTACAGCTAGATACGCTCCGTCATCAAGAAAAAAGTTTTCCCTCAGCGCGCCATGACCGGAGGTCTCAATTGCAAGATGACTCTCTTCGCCAATATTGTTAAGCCGGATCGACTCATTAATTACATTTTTATATCCCCGTTTAAATCTATGATGCTTTCCCCCTAGATTTTTTTCAATAAAAACTGTAAGGCCATCGGAGGTTACTGAATCCGTAACTATTGTCGTGCCGGGATGCTCTTCAAGCACTATTGCCGCAGCCAGAGCTATCAAAGTATTTCTGTTAATAATTTCACCCGACCCGTCCACCACAGCAGCGCGGTCAACATCAGTATCAAATATTATTCCAAGATCGGAACCTGATTGTATTACTGCTTCTCTGATAGAATCCATTGCCCTGCTGTTCTCCGGATTCGGTTCATGATTAGGGAACCTTCCGTCCGGTTCAAGAAATCTGCTTCCTGCAGTATCTGCTCCGAGAGGAATAAGAACTTTTTCTGCAAAAAATCCGCCGGCACCGTTTCCCGCATCAACGGCAATCTTCATCCCTTCCAGAGGTTTTGCATAATTGAGTTTACTGTTAATCCCTTTTCTGATTTTATCTATAAATATCTCCGAGTATCTATCCATAAGATTAATTTTTTCAGAAGAAGGTGACTTTTCAAAAAAAGGCTGTTCAGAAGATGCAATGGCAAGAATCTTTTTTATATCATCTTTTTCAAGTCCGCCTCTTGATGTAAAAAATTTAAATCCGTTTCTGTTAAAAGGGAGATGACTGGCGGTTATCATCACCGCACCGTCACAGCTGAACTCTTCGATAATTGTACTCATATACATTGCAGGAGTAGAGGCTAGTCCACAGTCAAATGCTGTTCCGCCGGAATTTACTATCCCGCATATTATTCCATCTTTTAAAACGGGACCGGTAATTCTTGAGTCGATACCAACAGCGATTTTAAGTTTAATCGAATCAGCTTTTTTATTTTCAGATAACCATTTAACAAAGGCTGAACCGATCATTGAAGCTATTTCCGGAGAGAGATTTATTTTCTCATCACCAGTCTCAATCGCAATTCCGCGTATATCCGAACCATTCTGAAGTTTTTTCAAATCTATATCCACAAAGTTTACCTCGAAATATTTAACTACACTGCTATTTTTAATAAAATAACCGCAGCTGTAAAGTTAAAAAATTTCCCATACAATACAAAAAAATTTCATTTAACTCGCACGGCAAACGTATATATATCGAGGATATATATATGTCAAAAAAACACAACGCGCATGATTCCGGATATAAAAAACTCTTTTCAAACCATGAAATGGTAAGGCAACTCCTACAAGTTTTGTCAATGAAGAGTGGATCAACAACATCGAGTACAGCACCCTTGAAAAAATCGATAAAAGTTTTGTCTCTGACGAATTTTCAGAGAGAGAATCTGATATAATCTATAAAGTCAAATTCAATAGGAAGGATATTTACATTTTTATACTTCTTGAGTTTCAATCCACAGTAGATAGATTTGTGTCTCTGCGGATGATTCACTACATCGTCGAACTATATGAATATCTCGTAAAAAATCATAATTTAAAAACACTGCCTGCGGTCTTCCCGATTATGCTTTATAACGGTGAAAAGAGGTGGACAGCTCCTGAAGAATTAAATATACTTATAGAGAAATCAATTCCGGAGAAGTATATACCAGGGTTCAGATATTATAAAATAGCAGAAAATGAATTCGGCAAAGAATTTCTAAAGACTCTTAAAAATTCAGTTGGTGCTCTGTTTTATACTTAAAACTGCTCCAGTGAAGAATTGCAAAAAGAAATTGATACAATTATCGACCTATTGAAAGTTGAAAAGCCTGAAGAAGTGACTCTTTTTATCAACTGGTTTAAGTACATGTTCCAGGATAATCAGGAACTTGTTGAGGAAGTTAAAGGAATAAAAGAGGTAAAATCAATGTTAAGAACATCCATAAAAAAATTAGCGCAGGAAGCTGAAAGAGATGGAATGCAAAAGGGCATAGAGAAGGGTATACAGAAAGGTATACAAAAGCAGAAACTTGAAACGGCCAAAATTCTACTAAAAGAGAAAATGCCCGTAAAGAAAATTGCACAGATTACAGGAATGGAAGTGGAAGAGATAGAAAAAATAAAAAAGTAGTTTTCACTTAATTACAACACCTCTTAATCTGCACAATGATTTGGATGATTTCAGGATTAGACTAACAATCTCTTTCCTTACTAATGAAAAAATGTGTACAATACTCGAAAACAAAATTTAATTTTCTTCAGAATTCTATGATTCACAAACAGTTCTCTATTTAATTCTATAAATCCCCTGAATCTCCGTAATCCTGTTCTGAGAATGTAACTGCTTATGAAATGTTATATTCATTGACAATGACGATTGTAATGTAACATACTTATCTATATGATGCATCCCCTGAACATAATAGTTAATATAGAAATGATATATCATCAATGGAGTTAAACAGAGAATCTAATGAAAGCAATTGTATACACAAAATACGGAGCTCCGGAAGTTCTTCAACTTATGGATGTACCAAAACCTGTTCCCCGGGACAACGAAGTTCTTATAAAAATTCATGCTACAACAGTAAACAGAACAGACTGCGGATTCAGGAAGCCTGAATATCCAGTTATAATACGCCCTATTCATGGACTCTTAAGACCAAAAAAAACAATTCTTGGAAGTGAGCTTGCGGGAGAAATTGAAGCTATCGGTAATAATGTAACAACATTCAAAACAGGTGACAAGGTTTTCGGATTGAGCACTTATAATTTCGGAGCTCATGCGGAATACATCTCTCTCCCCGAAGATGGTTCAATAGCAATTAAACCGGCCAATATCTCTTATGAAGAGGCTGCTGCAATTTGTGACGGAGCATTCCTTGCGATGTCTCACATAAGAAAAATAGATTTCAGTAATACCCCGAAAATTCTGCTAAACGGCGCCACGGGATCTATCGGTTCAGCGCATGTACAGCTTTGTAAATATTATGGCGCGGACATTACAGCTGTATGCAATACCAGAGATTTTGAACTGGTCAAATCACTCGGTGCCGATGATGTCATTGATTACACAAAAGAAGATTTTACAAAGACCGGGCAGCTGTATGATGTAGTTATTGATGCGGTAGGCAAGAGTTCCTTTTTCCAATGCAAAAAGCTGCTGAAACCGGGAGGCATTTATATTTCAACAGAACTGGGTTTTTTAGCTCAAAATATTTTTCTGGCGCTGTTAACTCCAATCTTCGGCGGGAAAAAAGTTTTATTCCCTATTCCGAAGGACAGTAAGGCTGATATTGAATTCTTCAAAGAACTTCTGGAGGCTGGAAAGTATAAGGCGGTTATTGATAGAAGTTACCCGCTGGAAAAAATTATTGAGGCAGCAAAATATGTCGAAGCAGGTCAAAAAACAGGAAATGTTATAATAACTATTTTGCATTAAGAAAATTCAATTAAACAATAAAATACAAAAAATATGTCGAAAAATATACCGGCATTTTACATTATTGACATAAATATTAAAAAGCAGTTTACTGAATAAAACTTTCTTACACAATATACAATCAATTTCAGGAGATACACAATGGCTATAACATATAAAGATGCAGGCGTAGATGTTGAGGGCGGTAACCGTTTTGTAAAGAAAATCGCTCCCTTTGTCAGGAGTACATTTTCAAAGGATGTTCTTACAGACATCGGCGGATTCGGGTCTTTATATGCTGCAGATTTTAAACACATGGACGAGCCGGTTCTTGTCTCCGGAACTGACGGTGTTGGTACCAAACTTAAAGTGGCCCAGATGATGAACAAACACGACACCATCGGCATCGACGCTGTTGCCATGTGTGTTAACGATATTGTAACAAGCGGAGCAAAACCGCTTTTCTTTCTAGATTATATCTCATGCGGAAAACTGCGCGAGGATGTACTTGTTGATGTTGTAAAAGGTATTGCCCAGGGATGCCTTCAGTCAGATTGTTCACTTGTGGGTGGAGAGACTGCAGAACACCCCGGTGTAATGGATGCAGATGATTATGATATCGCCGGTTTCTCAGTGGGAGTTGTTGACAAGAAAAAAATTATCAACGGCGAGAGTATCGCTGCAGGTGATCTTATCATCGGGCTTCCATCAAGCGGTATTCACTCAAACGGATATTCATTAGTACGCAAACTGCTCTTCGAAGAAAAAAAATATAGTATAAATACAAAGCTCAATGATCTCAATGACGAGCTTGGAAATGTTCTGCTTACCCCGACAAAAATTTACGTCAAAGCTCTCCACTCCGCCCTGAATTCCGGAGTACCCATTAAAGGACTTGTTCATATTACTGGCGGAGGATTTTATGAAAATATCCCCCGTATACTCCCTGAAAACGCTGCAGTTAAACTGATAAAAAACTCATATCCCATTCCTCCAATTTTTAATGTTATGGAAAAAGATGGTGGAATTTCAGAGAGAGAGATGTACACCACTTTTAATATGGGCATAGGAATGATGATTTTTATCAGTAAAGAATTCGCAGATAATGCAATGGACAAACTTAAAACTGATGGAATTAATCCATATCTGATAGGCGAAGTTATCAATTTTGATAAAGAAAAAGTTATATTGCAAAAGTAATAATTATCTGAAAAAATTGACTCTTAATATCAAATCTGCCGATAATTAAAACAGCAATTTAAAGCTTTTTTTCCAGAGGGATTATTATGCGCCGATTAAATGTACTGCTTTTTATACTTATTCTTACATCAACAGTTTTTGCACAGGTTAAACCTGCAGAGAAAGTTGACCCGAAAGATACCACCAAAACAGAAATAAAATCTGAGAATAAAGATACAACTCAGCCGGAAAAGACCGACGGACAGATTGAAAAAATTCCCGATGGCTACGGTAATGTCACATGGGGAATGTATCTTTCCGATGCGCGGCAGAAAATAAGCGGTGTATTATCCTATACTGATGAAAAAACAATAATTATCTCAAAAGATAAAGAGATGCAATATTATTATGGTTTCTTCTACAAGGAGCCTTCAACAGATGCCGCTGCTGTAAAAAAAGAGGAAACAACGCCTCCTGCCGACAAACAGCCTGAAACAACTCAGGAAAAAGACGAAGGTAAACTTTTCTATGTTTCCATGAATTTTCCCTATCTTGATAAAGATAAAGTTTATGAAAAAATTGAAAAAAAATACGGAAAGCATTCCGGTGAAAATATTAAGGATAACCAGGGAGCAATTGCCTGGGATTCTGAAAATACCGTTGTCATAATGTGGGTTGACCGTTACGAGAAAAAACCTTTTTGCAGAAAGATAATCTATATAAGCAAATCGATATCAAAAGATCTAAATGAATATACCAATACAATATTTAATAAAGCGGAAATTGAGCTTTTAAAGAAGATGAATCCCTGATTAACTCTTTCATCAAGAAGAACTTTTCATAATCTCAATGCTTTAATTCCTCCGGCCTGTCGGCCACCTCCTTTAATAAAGGAGGTTTTACTTCACGAAGATTATAACCCCCTTTATTAAGGGGGATGTTGAGTGAAGCGAAACGGGGGGATTTCTACGAATGAATAACAAACACCGGAATTAAACCTATTCCATCAGCAAGTCCATGAAGTGCCTTTCCTATAACAGTTCCCACTTTATCAAATGAATCAATCTTACCTGCCATTCCGCATCCTGCGGTATCGGATGCAACTATAAGATCACCCGGCTTAACAGGATTATTCCTTGCGTCAACCTTACAGAGAGCCTTTCCTGCAAGAACTACAGGATACAGTTTCTCCTCTTTACCACTATTGTTTATTACTATATACGGATTTCCAGATACAATCCCTATAACTGATCTGCTGTAACTATTTTTAGATTTGGAAAGTATAGAATCACCATTTTCACTTACAATTAGCAGATCACCCGGTGCAACATACTCTGTCTCATCAACCTCAAAAAGTTCGGCCACTCCTCCGGGAAACTCCTTCTCTTTACCGTCACCTTTAATTAAAATCTTACCTGCAAACTCTGATGTTCCTGATACAAGAAGTGCTTTTCCATTTCCTGAAAGTTTAAGATTATCATCAAACTTATTCAGAATAGAGCCGGATCCATCGGCAATCAAAGAATACTCATGTTCACTTGAAAAGATCCCCCCTGCGCCGAATCTTGAAGCACCTATAACTCCTGCACCGGAACCATCTCTCCCTGAAGACTGTCCTCTGACCCCGACATGCGAACTATGACCCAGAAGACCATAAGTATTAATTTTTTCTTTTGCAGAAACTCCTGCTATTCCTGTTACACCGATTGCACATGTTTTTTCAGAGAGATTATTTCCGTATATAACTGATGATCCGTCAGATGGAGGTGTAATTTCGCTGAACGGCTCACTTATATTTTCTTTTACTTTTATAGTTCCCACATGGCTTGCATATTCATGCATAACAGGAGCATAATCATGTACATGAGGTAGGGGCTCCCTTTTATCATGAAGTCTAATATCATCCGACTTAACTGCAAGGTTCCTTCCGCTCTCACCATCGCTTGCAAATCTTACAATTCCGGCATCTTTTTCTGACGCCGGCTTTAATCTTTTATCATTACCCTGAACTGCAACAAAACCGGCATCCTCTCCATCTTCAGCAAACTCAACAATACCTTTACTTATAGTCGTAGCATCCTTAAGTCTTTTATCACTCCCCTGAACTGCTATACCTTCTTTGTTTTCACCGTCATTTGCCAGCCTTACAATACCCTTAAAAGCTGTTGTGGCATCCTTAAGTCTTTTATCATTACCCTGTACTGCAACACCCGGCGCATCTTCACCATTTTCAGCCAGTTCCACTATCCCTTTATTTGATACAGAGGCGTCCTTAAGCCTTCTATCGTTGCCCTGCACCACAACTCCATCTTTATCTTCACCATCTTCACCAAGTTCAACTATACCTTTGCTCGATGTTGTTGCATCTTTCAATCTTTTGTCGTTGCCTTGTACAACAACACCCTCTTTCTCTTCCCCATTTTCTGCCAGTTCAACAATACCTTTTCCCAGCGTTGTGGCATCTTTTAGTCTTTTATCATTTCCCTGTACTGCCGTCATCGGCTCGGCAGATCCATCAGAGGCAAACTTTACTATTCCATGAAAAGACTCTGATGCCATTTTTAATCTTCTGTCATTACCCTGAACCGCTACATTTGAAGCAGACTCCCCGTCTTCAGCAAGTTCAACTATACCCTTAGAAGATGTTGTAGCATCCTTAAGTCTTTTGTCGTTACTCTGTACTGCCGTACCCGCTTTATCTTCTCCGTCTTCAGCAAGCTCAACTATACCCTTCACTTCTGTTGTTGCCTCTTTCAGCCTTCTGTCGCTTCCCTGAACTGCAACTCCCTCTTTATCTTCACCATCTTCAGCAAGTTCAACTATACCCTTATTTTTAGAAGTTGCATCCTTCAGACGTTTATCAGATGACACCACAACTGCATCATCTGAAACTTCTCCATCTTCAGCAAGTCTCACAATACCTTTATTGTAATAAGATGCATCCATTAAACGGGGGTCATTTGCCTGGACTACAGTTCCAATTTCAGTTCCGCCATTATCCGCAAGTCTGCAGATTCCATCCGTAGTGGTTGTAGCCTTCTGAATTCTTGAATCATTACCCGAAACGACAGAATGTTCCTTATATTCTCCATCCTGACATATTCTTACAATTCCGAAGTTATCCTCTGTTGCATGCTGTAGTCTTGAATCACTCGACTGAACAACAGCATTCTCGCTGGTTTCTCTGTTATATGCAAGACGTACAATTCCTGCCTGAAGCTCTGAAGCAGGCTGAAGTCTGGGATCATTTGATTGAACAGCAAGTCCCGCTGTTGAATCAGAGCCGTTAGAAAACTGAACTATTCCTTTAAAAACAGTTGAGGCATCTCTAAGCCGCCCATCTGTTGACTGAACAACTTTCCCTGGGGCAATCTCCCCGTCTCTGGCAAGTCTCACCATACCAGCATGAAACACCGATGCGTGGGGAGCAATATCTCCGATTGTATGTGTATGAAGATGATTTACCGGAGCTGCCGAAACAGAAATTTCAGATATTTTCAATCCGTACTTGCCGTTGATCAGCCTTCTTCCCGGAGCTTCAAATCTTACAAATCTTGCGGGTCTGATATCAGTTTCCCATAAATACTTTTTGCCGATTTCAGCATCAAGATCCTTCTCATGGATAAGGGTTATCCATATTTCATTATCAACAGAAGTTTCCACATGAAAACTCTCAGGAAAACCATCTCCAATCGAACCAAGAAGAATACTGTTTATACAAAAGGTTTTCCCGAAATCTATATTTATACATTCCATTACACTGACTGCATTCTGAGCCGATTCCCAGAAAGTCTTAGGATCAGCATCAAATAATTTATCAGGAGAATTTCCTTCAAAGGAACTGCTCGACTTAACCTCTTCGATACCAAAAATCCCTGCGTCAACTTTACCAATCTCGGAATAATAATTGGAACCTATTACTGCGGGATCGGTAATCAGTATTTTCAGAAACCTGATCATTGCAAGAGGAAGGTGTACTTCATGTATGTTTGCATCAAGAGATGTATTAGCTTCACTATAAAGCAGAGTCCATGCCTCACCGTCACTGCTCCCCTCCAGACGAAAACCATTAGGAAAAGTGGATGATCCGCCTGATGATGCAGTAATCTTTATATAATCTATCGGGACCTGTTTTTCAAAATCTATTATTGAATACTCTTTGATAGCTGCACTGCGTTTTTTTGTGCACCAGTGACCTTTATCACTTAGTATATTCTCAGCTTTAAATAAATCACTTTCACAACTTGAACTGCTGTGAACTTTCCCTTTATAAAATATTTTTTGAGAAACATTAATAAATTCCATTTTAACTCCAGACACTGTTTTTTATATTCTAAAGAGAGAAATTTTCTCTGATAAAGCTGAAAAATCCGACTTTTTTATTATTGTTTTAAAAAGATTTGTGTCAATTATAAAATAGCCCGTTATATTTTCGGAGGATTGATTTTTCCGTAGCGGATTAAGATTTTCACCCCCTTACGGAAAAAAGGTTTTCCAGCAGCTTGTGAGAAAAATAACCCCTACACTAAACCTGAAAAAAGCATCTAAATATATCATTACTCTAATATCCTTATCAGTAAAAACTATCTCGGAATTATTGAAAACTTTTTGAATTTTTTCCGGATATAAAATAATAAATGGTCCAGTAAAAACTATTACCAGACCTATATAAAAAATCAGAGATGACATGTACCCTTTGTAAAAGGTCAGCGGGAGTCCGACCACTATCAAAACAAGGCCGTGAATAGGGAAAAATCTATCCGACACCCATTTTCTCCACATTAAAAAAGCTCTCAGAGGGGAAAGAGCTTCAAGCATAGCAATCATTACCTGAGTTGAACCAATTGTAATTAAAAAATATTTAAACATTAAATTTTCCAAGCCACCTCTCTACTTCTGCAGATATGACATCAATATCCTGCTCTCTTGTTAGATTATGATCACCATCTTCAATAACAAGCGACACACATTCCGGCACACAGTTTTCACGAAATATTTTGTGATTACTGAAACTCACAACTTTATCCAGTTTGCCATGAACAAGGAGAGAGGGACTTTTTATCTTTTTTACCGCATCAATCATATCGATTTTAAATAATTCTTTAATAAATCTGTTCTTCACCATAATACCGGATAATGATGTATACCCCTCCGGATCAAGAGATTCATAATCACTTTTTTTTATTTCAGGAATAAGTTCAGAAAACTTGAGGGGAGTTGCTATAAGTATCAGAGTTTCAATTTCGAATAGCCCCAGTGATGCGGTGAGAATTGTAACAGCAGCGCCCATACTGGATCCCATAAGGTGAATTTTTGTTATACCCTTACTTTTAAAAAAATTTACCGCAGCTTTAAGATCATTGACCTCTTCTGCGACAGATATATCCGAAATATTCCCCTGAGATTCACCCGAAAAAGTAAAATCGAAAGTCATAAGTGCATACCCGCAATTTACTATTGCAGCAGCCATTCTTGTTATTTTATAACCGTCTTTGCTGGAAAAAAGACCGTGACTGAAGATTACACCCGACGTGTAATTCTCTTCTTTACTATATATTCTGCCAGCAAGCTCAATTCCGCGCTCATTTTTAAATTTTAAATTCTCAACAACCATTATTTGCCCGAATAATCGAGTTTTATAAAGGGTTCAAAATATCCGTCAGAATCGCTTCCATCAATGAATATTGTTAAAGGTCTTAATTCAAGATTCTTTTTCCCGTTACTGTTAGTAATACGGGTATTAAAAATAAAGTGAGAGGATTTAGCCTTAGAAAATCCGCTCTTTAAATCAATATTTTTTACACTCTCTTCTCTTTTCATCTCCGAGATATTAATTCTTATAGAATCACCGCTTTCGATATTATAGACTCCTTTAAAGATAATTGAGCTGGAGTTAAGATAGAGAATCACTACTGCTTTATAATTTTTGTAAAATTTAAAACTGTAACCGTAATCATTACCATAAAGCAGATCCCAGTTACCGCTTAAAGATTTAAAATTCACAGGCAACACGTTTTCTGCTGCGGATTTTACCGGAAATAGCGGATTAATAACAAATATCAGCAATAACATATATATAAGTTTAATACGGATAGTTTTAAACATTCAATTTTCCTTGTAACAATTTAATATTACAGATAACTCAGATTTATAAGAAATGTCAATTATGATTTATTTTAACTACTCATAAACAGATGTAAATATTTCCTTCCCACGCGCCTACGGCGAGGGGGAATAGATAGTTATATGATGTTTATGTTTAATCATGATTTAATCTATTGACAAATATTAAATCAGCTTTTCATCTGTTCTTTGAAAGCGTATTGCAGGGGACGATCTGGTTTCGACTGCAGTTGTGGTTCTATAGTTGCATGCCGAGTGTTCTGGCACCTCGTTAATCGTGACAGAAAACATTTAATCGCAAACAATAATTTTGCACTAGCAGCTTAATACCTGCTTTGTCGATGAACATTTTGCTCCTCAGGGAGGTTCAAAGGCATAAAATTACTGAGGATAGCCTGATTCAGTGCTCCCGGGATGATGGCGAAATTAAGGGGGACAGGTTTACAATACGGCGCCTTTTCCCGGCTTGTTGACTTAAATTAAATGAAAAGGATAAGCATGTAGACGCTATAGGGGTATGCTGCAGGACGCGGGTTCGAGTCCCGCCGTCTCCAATCTTTAGACTATCTTCCTGAGAATTTCTCTTCCGTAATCCAGGATTGAAAGATAGATTATTTCAGTATTATTCCTGCTGGAATAATCTATAATACCAAAATTTTTAAGCCACGCAATCAGATAGAAATCAAGAAATGAAATCATAAAATAATCATTCCTCTCTGCAATATCTGTCATCTCAAAGAAATCATTTGCTAAATCCTCCACACTGACTTCTGTGTAGAATCCCTGTATCAATTCTGCAAAAATATTTCTTTTTTCATGGAGTTTATCAGCTGCTTCGGGGGATGATGGAAATATTTCACTCCATTCTGTTTCATTCCAGAATGACTCCAGAAGTCTTAAATAAAGACTCTCTCTATCCTGGAAACTCTCAGATGCTGTTGCTGTCTTTTCGTTAAAGAGTATAAGACCGCCTCTTTTCATAATATTAGACATCTGTTTGAGAAATATTATGATCAGCTCCTTGTCGCTATTCTCAGTAAGCAGCGTCTCAGCAATCTCATCATAAAAAGATTCAGGGAGAGAATTACCTTTACCGGCAATAATCTTTTCCGATTTAAGCTTCTCTATTATTGCATTTGCAAGAGTTAATGTATAACAGTCTTTTATTTTCATTGGTTTAAATAATTCATTACTCTGTAAAGATGAGTGGAATTTATAAATTGAATTAAATGTACTTAAAGCGGAATTGCAAAATTTTTCATCAAAATTCTGCTTAGCTTTAAAATAAATTTGATTAATTTCTTTATCTTTTCTTTCTGATTTAATTTTCTTAAAAGAAGTCATTTTATATTCTACATTATTATAATTGATTCCCTGACAGGATATGTCTGGGATTTCAGCATGAACAAAATCCGGACCGGTGAAGATATACACGATTAATTTTAATACTATTGATTTGAAATTAATTTAAAGTCAAGATAAAATTTTTATCATTAGTTATTTTTTATGCAATTCCTTATTAACCGGAGATAAAATAATTATTCACAGTGCGGGAGTAAGACATAACACCGTAGAATTGTGATCTATGATACGCCACTGAGCGGGGTTAAAACTATTTGCGCCGGTTTACTGACCTGAACATAGTAATTATCAGACCAATACTGCTGCACAAAATTCATATGAGACAAAAAAACAACTCCCTTCTCCGCCCGGAGAAGGGAATCTGACACAGTTTACTATTTTTGATTAATTATTTTTTCATGCCATCGTCAGCTTTCCAGCCATTTCGTTATTAATATTACCTTGCGCCTCAAGAGCCTTGCCGGAGTTATTGACAATCAGATCGGATGTGTTCTTATTCAATCCCGGATAATTAAAATTAAAATCCTCAATTTTTTTTGAACTTCCGAGTTCCGCCCTGTACGAATTAATCTTTACATCAATCTCCGAAGCAACTTTCTTCAGATTCATGTCTATGGGCTCAAATTCTTTTTTTGCAACAGGCTTTCCTGCAATCAGCTCGGCGGCCTTATCCTTTAGCCAGGCAAAGCTTTCATCCAGCTTCGACTTAACATCATTAACCGGAGGTGCTCCTTCACTAACCGGGACAGATACACTCTCCCCGTAATTTCCCATTGAACCCTGAATACTTGACATCTGACTCGACACCTCATCCATGTTTACCCGCCCGGTAATCATAGCCTCAGATGCAAGCGACATAAGTCTCGATGAGATATTCATTGCCTTCTGCACGAGCTCCCTTGAAGATTGAGCAATTGCAAGAGCATCGATGTAGGATTTATCCCTCTGCATCTTTACAATGATATCCTGAGCTATTTTTGCATCTGATACATTAATGCTGCGGCTGTCGGTAGATGATCGTGGTGAAACATTTCCTGTCGGCCTGAGACCGGCGGAATTAACATCCGTTGTTATTTTCATAATTATACCCCTCCCGAGTATAAAAACTTCTGTAATTTAATTAAAACTCCACCTGCGGGTAATGTCAAATTTATTTTATTAGTAATGAGGATTTTTAACCATGATTTATAGGATTTAAATTAATTTCCATCTCTACAATACAAAATTGGCTCTTTCCGGAATGTTGAGATAATAATTAGTTTAATTCAAACCCTCCTGCCCCCTATCCCCCGGAGGGGGCACCGAGTATATCAGTTATATAGCTGTTACTTTTATTCTTATCATTTCTTTTACAATTCCAACATTATTTAATATATCTTCATCTTTAATCCGCAATGTATCGATTCAAATACTCATTAGGAATTATCCCTATATTTATCGTATTCTTTTTATGATTCATAAATTCACTAATAATTTCCCTCTTGCGTGCCCCCTCTGGGGGAAAGGGGGATATAGGTAGTCAATTATCCCAACATTCCGCAATGAGTTACAAAATTTATCTTGAATTTTATTTACCTGCTAGAATATAATTGGTTTAATCCGACATAAAACTTTTAAAAGTGAAAATTAACATGAAAAAAATTCTTATTCTTATTCTTTTGATTATTTCTGCAGCTCAGGCCTTTGCATCAATAGCGGTTCTCCCCTACAGAGATCAGGCTTTTGATTCAAGAATTTCAGGGAAGGAGTATGCAAGAATGCTTTCCCTGGGGATACTGCTTATGAAGGACACCGAGGTTCTTTCTCCCGAGGAGGCGGATATCGGGATGAAGCAGCTTGGTATTAATCCTGAAGGCTCAGTTGATGCCGAGGATCTGAATGCATTCGGTATAAAATATAATCTTACATACATTCTACTCGGTTCAATAAGCAAAAATAAAGGGGAGTTTTCCTTCGACAATGTACTCTACTCAGTAAAAGATAGAAAAGTCCTTTCAAGAAATAATAACACTACCCGCGACATTTATAAGCTTGTTCAGCTTGAAATTAAAGATACTCTTATAAATTTTTCATCTAAAAAGGCAGTAACCGGTAAATCACAGGCCGATATAGTTTTTCTATTCGACTCCTCCTACAATATGAGCGATGAGTGGAGTGATGTCCGCAGTTCCATCTCCGAGTTTTCAGCATCTCTTATCAGCAGGCTTAATGTTGATACACGGATTTACCTCGCTCCATTCTCCGAGCGGAAGTCCTTTGAATCTCTAACTATGCACCAGAACTCAATAAAAGAATTAAATGAAAAACTCAACTCGCTCCAGCCCGGAGGAGGGAGCAGCATGGATAAGTTTTCAACTCTTTTGAATTACACTTTAAAAAATATAAAATGGAGAACTAACGCCTCAAAAGAAATTTATATCATAAACAATTCAAAACTTGACGGAATGTTTGTCCCTGAACGATTTGCAGTTGAAGCGAAGAAAAAAGATATTCATATTAATGTAGTAAGTGCCGGGAGAATAGCCAGCGAGTATACCGACATCGAGAGATTGTCAGCACTCACAAAAGGAAAAAACTTCAGCATTTCATATCATCAGCGTGTATTCGATAAATCAGGCACAAGGCACGACATATATCTGCAGCGCGGCAGGATCTTTCATTCAATTGCGGCCTATAATGAATGGAGAAAGGGAGTTCTATCATCGAACAGTAAAAATCCTAAATATGTAAAACCTCCGGAATCACTTGATGAGGTTTTTCACACTAAATCTCTGGTAACGCCTGAAAAACTTCTTCAGACTTTTTCTGAATACACAGGGATTATAATTATGCAGAAAGAGGCTCTTCAGAATAATGTTGCTGATGTTATTACGTCCATGCAGAGCGGACTATCTAAAAGTTCCGGAACATCTTATCTCGGCAGAGCATTAATATCGGACGGAAAAATTTCTTTCTGGGTGAAAGTTAAAGATAAAAAGATAATGGACGTTTTTGAAAAACAGGGCGCCAGCGGATTCTATTTAAAAACCGGATTTAATATAAAAAAATCTGATTCCGATGCATATGGTATCGAAATGATTCCGGTCACCACTGATATCTCGTCTGATTACATTCCAGAACTGGCGAAGACCACTCTCACAGACATAGTAAAGAATCAGGAATTTTTTATAACAAAGGGGATAGGATCACCTCCTGTATGGTTTGTTGAAGTAAAAATTGAAAACGTTGAGCGCTACGATCAGAAAATCGATGTACGGGACTGAAGCGTGGTTCAAAAGGGTTTAATCCATATATACACAGGCAGCGGCAAGGGAAAAACTACAGCTGCCATGGGTTTATGTTTCAGGGCCGCCGGATGGGGGATCAGATCCGCATTCATCCAGTTCATGAAGGGACAGGATACCGGAGAGCTTCATGCTGCTGAAAAATTCAAAGACATAATGATTTTTGAACAGTTTGGAAGCAGCAGTTTTATTAAAGATAGAAATTCCGCAGAATACAGAGAGCATCTTCTTTCTGCAGAAAAGGGATTAGTTAGAGCGGGGGAACTTTTAAAAAACAACAGATTCAGTATAGTAGTCCTCGACGAGATATTAAACCTTCCCTCTTTCGGGCTTGTTCCTGAAAATAAAATCATAGAATTGATAATGATGAAACCTCAAGAAGTTGAACTTATTCTGACCGGCCGCGGAGCCACTGCCGAACTGATCAGATTAGCCGATCTTGTAACCGAGATGAATGAGATTAAACATTATTACAGCTCGGGTATCATTGCGCGAAAGGGAATCGAATACTGATTCAATTTATTAAAAAATCCTGCAGATTAGTTTTTCCATAACTGGCATCTTCACAATTATCTTTAATCTTCTTTGCAATGATTGCCATAATGGTTTTAACTCCATCCGTTTTTTCTGGGTCTGTCATGGGGAGAAGCCTTACCGTCAGGCTTGATTTTTTCTGGGAAAGCTGGATGAAGAAGTTCTGATTTTTGCCATCTTCAATGGCTAGTGCTTCCACCAGTGCAATCTGACCCGAAGCATTTATATACTTATCTGTTACTTTAAGTATACCGCTTTCTATTTTTTCTGCAAATGGTGTTATTGCATCGAAGGCATGTTTTACTGAATCTATATTGTCCAGAACTATATGAGGCATTTTTATACCATCCTTTTATCAAACTTTGATTGACTTAATCATTTAAATGATCATCTGAGATTTGATTCTTTGCAATCTCAGATGATCCGGTATAAAAATACAATTCTGTTTCCGCATTTACTGCTATGAATAGATATAATTAAATATCAGCTTTAAATCTTATCACTGAGATAATCTGAAATCATCTTATCGTATTCTGATGTAGTTTTAAAAACTTTATATGCCAGTTTAAGATTTGTTTTACGTGAAACTTCTCCGTTGCTGTGTTTCATATCTTCGAGAACAGTTTTATAATCGGCCGGATCAATAACCACGGTTACACTCTGAAAATTTTTTGCGGCAGACCTGAGCATTGTTGGTCCGCCGATATCAATATTTTCGATTGCGTCTTCGAATGTGCAGTCCGGTTTTGAAATTGTTTCTTTGAAAGGGTATAGATTTACAACAACCATATCGATCGGTTCTATTCCATGCTTTTTCATTGTTGCAACATGTTCAGCATTT
>CAYVCQ010000018.1:0-102701 GCA_964450405.1 uncultured Leptospirales bacterium
AACTTACCCTACGGTATAAACCGGTATGTGCATGAGCTGACCACCACGACCACGAGTACGAGGTTAAATAAAGTAGGGGTTTTGCTCAAAATGGGTTTCATTAATTATGTTTTCCTTATAGAATAATTAAATGAACAAAGTGCGGTAAAAATTGTCAAGTTTTTTTGGAAAAAAAATAACTGGATAGAAATTTTATGACCTCACCCGATTCGAGACAGGTATGCATTCGAACTTTTTTTAGGGAGCTGATCTTAAAAGAGATCAGTTCGGAGTGGCAATTATATTATTTGAAAAAGGTATAAAAAAAGCTGCCCATATCCCAGGGCAGCCAGTTAAGAATTAAAACAATTCTATATAGCTTTAATTATTGTTTATTCCAGCAAAACTTAAGTTTTCAAGTGTGCCACCATTGACTGTAATGGTGCCCAGTATACTAACTGTGGTGTTTGGAAATATTGTGTGACTATAAGTCATAGCTGTTATTGTATATACTGTTCCCCCGTAAGTTACTGTTAATGAAGAAGGGGCGGATAAACTATATTTTGTTGTGTTTGAAACAGTATTCCTTTCAGATGAAAGTGTGAATGATCCATTTACTGATACAGTTACGGGGACATCCTGATCATTGTAATAAGTGTAAGAATAACCTACTAAATTAGATACTGTGAATGACCAGGAATAAATCCCAGAACTTAAAGTGCGAGTACCTGTAAAATGTTGTGTTCCCGAGTTTAAAGTTAAACTGCCTGAAGTAAGAAAAGCTCCGGTTGAACGGTCAATTGCAGTAGCAAGAGCCATTCCAATATTTGTATTAAGGGTGGTCGGTGGAATTATAGTTGCTGGTGTAGTACTACTACTTGAAGTACCTGAGCATTGAGTAAGCAAAAGGCTTATCATTATTGAAAATATGGTCATTGAAATTTTTTTCATTTAAAAATGTCTCCTGTTTGTTTTTGAATTTAGTTCAAATTTAAGGATATAAAAAAAGAGCATTTGATCAAGTCAATCTTTTTATTAAATTGTTGATAATTTATTAATTTAATTAATCAGGTACTTAAATGATTACAAGAAAAACTAAACTTAAAACTTAAATGAAATCTGTGCAGGATCTTGGAAGCGGATTACTCCGATTTTTTATTCTCACTTAATTTCAGCTTATTCCCTCCGGACATTAACCGGAATTAAAGTTGTAATGACTTTTTTTGTTTGGAAAACTGGTTCAAAACTGGAGCTCGACCACCCTCTTCCGGCCAATGGCAGAGAGAGGACATGTTATATTTTGCCACCAAAAAATGAGCAGTGACAAGATATTCAGTAAACAGAAAAATGCCCATCCTGATGATTTAAGAATTTTTTTTGGAGGATAAGAAATTTTTTTTTCAATAACCTATAGCAATTGTTTAATAATAAATGTATATTAAATGAAGATTTTACATTACAGGGACAGGAGCGTACACTATGCTGAAAAAATTAATAGCCGTTTTATTTATAGTTACAATGTCATTTACATTGCTCATTGCGCAGGAGGAGGGGGATGACCCGGGTGCAGCAGCGGCTAATGACCCGGGAACATGTGTAAGCGGCAATTGTGAGAATGGTAAAGGGAATATGACCTACCAGGATGGAGGGAGTTACACCGGTCAATTTAAAGATAGTCAATTTGATGGAAAGGGCACCTATATATGGGGAGATGGAACAAAATATGAAGGCGACTGGAAAGAAGGAAATTACGCCGGAAAGGGTACAATGACATATCCCGATGGGATAAAATATGTAGGATTATGGAAAGACGGCCAGAGGAACGGAATTGGCACCGAGACATGGCCCGACGGCGGAAAATACGTTGGTGTATATAGAGACGACAAACGGAACGGGCAGGGTACATATACATGGGCAGACGGCACTAAATACACAGGGCAATGGGCTGATGATGAGTATTCAGGTCAGGGTAAAATGACATACCCGGACGGGATTGTAGAGGAGGGAATCTGGCAGAACGGGGTTCTGGTGGAGGACTAAAGTTTTAAACAGGAATTGGGGGGTTTGTAAAAATTGAATTTTATAGATGGAGAGAAACAGTATTGCTCTCCGCCCCCTCTCTGGCCGTTGTGCTAAAACCCCGCTTTTTGGGCTTCCTCTCCGTCTTGACAGTGTTATCACAATGAACACCTGTTGAGACACAAAGGATGTCTTAATCTTCTCTTTTATAAACATCGTAGTAATAGTCTCCTATCTAATGAATGGAGAGGTTAATGAAAAGAAATATCTATTTTAGCGGAATATACATCCGCAAATTTTGTAAAACCTTACATTCGTTCCATTAAACAAATATAGCAGGGGGATTTATATTTTTTTTACTGGAAATCTATTACATATAAAACAATAAATTATTTTATATGTAATTCAATACTGCTCTTTTAACATCAGATTACACCAAGTCTATTTCCCGCAATAGAATACATAAAAAGTTGAAGAATCGAAAGCCCCATATATCCGCATAATTCTACAGTTTAAAGTTAAAAAAATGTTGAGTAAAACAATAATGTACCAGCAATTCGCGTTTTATTGGTAACAATATTATATACAGGTTGACTTTCATAATAGCGGAATGAATAGATTTTTATTTTATATTTATATTGAAATCAGTGGTTTTAGCATAAATATAGATTAAATTAATACTGATACACGGAATAAAACATCAGCCGGGAGTTTTCAATGAACATTAAAAATTATCAAAAAAAAATATATAGGATGCTGATATCAGGTGTTATTCTGTCAATTGCTGCAAACATCGGCTGCCGGGGAAATGATAGCAGCACTAATGGTGGAATACGGTATGTAGCTGTTTCACAATCAGACACCTATAGCGGAACAAATGAAGTTTTCAAGGTTGCTACATCGGGGAATGCAGAAATAACTCATAATTTGGATGTAGGCAGTACACCGAAAACAGTATATTATATATTTACCAATACAAATCTTACTGCCGATAAAACCTCTCCTTCATTCGTGGCAAATTTCATGGATCAGGTGGATGATGGAGATTTTTCACTGGATAGACCTTCATTTTCAGAGAGTTCAACTTCTGATATATCCAACAGTCTGCAAAGAGGTAAACCTGAAATAACAGAGTTTAATAATAATCCCTGGAAATATGCCGGTGCAGAGAAAACTGAAGATACCGGAAGAAATAGTTCAATGAGCATCAATATATCACCTCCTATGAAATCTGCTGTAAATGATTCTATCAGCTTTATGAATGGGTCAACATCAGATCTAATTCCATCGCACTGCCGGGCAGTTGTTACTGTTGGAACAAAAACATTGAACATCTGGGTAGCCGATGATTGTTGGTCTGCCTGGGTTGCAGGTCCAGTGAAGGCCAATTATATTACACAGACCATGGTGGATGCAATGGCAGCCAAATTTTTAACAGCAGGTGCTAATAATGATGTATATGACTGGGTTACAAATATATATGGAGCAGAATGGGGAACTCACGGATATCCGAATCTTATAGCTGCTGACAATAATATTCATATACTCCTTTATGATATTGATGGAGACAATAGTACCACCGGTGGGGTTCTTGGATTTTTCTGGTCAAAGGATAATTTCAAATCAACCGGGACAAATTCTGTATCCTATTCTAATGAAAAAATAATGTTTTATATGGATGCTGTAATGTATGCAACACCGTCCGGAGGTTGGGATATTGCAGACCCAATGCCTGCGGAGATTATCTCAACACTTGCACATGAGTTTCAGCATATGATAAGTTTTTATCAGAAGAATGTTTTTAATGGTATTACAAGTACAGATTCATGGATAAATGAAATGTGTTCAATGGTAACTGAAGATTTGCTTGCAGATAAACTTCAGGTGAATGGACCAAGAGGTGTTGCATACGGTACAGCGGGTGCCGGTACAAGTGGTAATACAAATGGAAGGCTTCCCCGTTTTAATTATTGGAATGATGTTTCGCTTCCAGTATGGCTTACAGGAAGTAATGTTTATAATAGCTATTCAATATCATATGCATTCGGTGCATATTTGGCACGGAATTACGGAGGTGCTACGCTTTTTCAGGATATTGTTAAAGGTGTCTCCGGTCAAAGTGTATATGGTGATTATAGAGATGTTGTTCAAGCAGTAAAAGCTCATGGCGGAGCAGCCGATATAACTATGGGTGATCTTATGAGAGACTGGGGCGCTGCCGTTGTTCTCTCAGATCACACAAGTATCAGTTCACCTGGAAAATTTCAATACAATACTGGTGCATCCACTAGCAGCACAATAAATTCTGTTGCATATAATCTCGGATCAATTAATCTTTTTAATTATTCGTTTGGATTGTGGAATGAACCAAAGTGGTATTCAACAACCGATTTGAATAACTATAGTTCAGCCACAATGAATAAAGGATCAAATATTTACGTTAAAGAATCTTCTGTGACCGGTATGAGAACAAAAACTTTCCGTATGCTTGATGGAGTAAAACTTACTGTGGTGGTCAAGTAGTTATGAAAAATCTGATTCCGTTTTTAGCATTTATAATATTGGTATCGTGCATGGGTGAAATGAAAGGTGTAATATCTGTAAAGGGTAATGAACCTCATACATATCTTGCGTTTACGGCAGAGAATGGTGATACTTACCAGGTCGAAGGGTCCATGGTGAAAGAGCTTAAGGAAAAATATCAGGGTGCAAAGGTTAAGCTCAATGGCAAACTGATTAAAGAGAAGGATAAGTCGTCCTTTGGTCCGGGTATTATTGAGGTTACTGAAATAGTTGAAGTTTACAAAAACTGATTCATTTAAAATTTTTTAGTTTAGATTATTGAAAGGGTGCCCGGTCGGCACCCTTTTTTATCATCATCCAAATTATTTATTCTGCAGTCCTTATGGCTGCACTGTTGAATGCTGAAATGAGGCTAAATCAGCATTCAATGACGCCGCAGCTTCTTTAATAGCGTTTGATCAAATTCAGACTATGCAAAACATTTAGACAGATTAGTTTAAGGATTAATTCTGCCCTGATAAATATCGAGCGGCACAACCCAGCCATGTTCTACGAGAAGTTTATCTCCGTCATCATAAAGAATAAACAGTTTATTGCCATTCACTTCGCCGATAGTACCAGGATACCATTTCAGATTGGTCCACATGGAAATAACTTTATCTCCTGCTTTGTACTGATGCCTGTTAAGCATGTATCCGCCGGAAGTAACGGTATGATTGTAGTTGTCCGGATAGAAAACTGAGATTAAATTTCCGTTAACAGCGGTTACTTTTGCAGGATAAAAATGCCCGTCAGTCCAGAGAGCAAAAACAGGATCGCCGACATCTACAGATGCCGGATCAATTGCGGGTTTTATTATTGCAGTCTTATCCGTCGATTCATCAGAGGAAGACTCTTCAGAAGCTTTCGAGTATCGGTAAACTGTCATTCCCTGAGCCGCCTTAATCCAGAGAACTTTATTTTTCCCTTCTGCTTTACATTTTGCTATAGTCTGCATGGGGAAGACAACTTTTAGAAGAACAATTTTACCGTCAATCCGGAAGTACAACTGATCACCCATCTGCAGTTCAGTGGCAGCAGATGGGGAACCGACGATAATTTCACCGCTTGATTTATCAACATGATTAATGATGCCGACCTTTTGATCGCCCGCAGCCCATAGCATACCACCGGTAAAAACAAAAAGTGATACAAGAAAAACTGAAAAAACTTTCAAATAAAAATTCATATAAATCCTCACCGTAGATATTTGATTATATTTAGAAAAGAAATTAAGGCTCTTCCCGGAATGTTGGGATAATAATTAATTTAATTCAAACCTTTCTGCCCCCTATCTTCGCCCCCTATCCCCCAGAGGGGGCATAATTTTTCTTCTGATACGGTCATGTTGTTTCGAAAATCTTTTGCAAGCTCAACGATATAAGCAGGTGTTTTAATATTGCTATGATTCATAAATTCACTAATAATTTTCCTCCTGCGTGCCCCCTCCGGGGGACAGGGGGATATAGGAATGTAAATTATCCCAACATTCCGGAATTAGCTAAAAAGAAACTATTAATATAATACAAAACAATAAATAAAAGTCAAATTATATAGAGGAGTTTACCCGTTACACACTGCGTGAAGGATTGTAGTGGAAATCACGCTCCGGGTTTTGTGGGGTCTGAACATTCTGTAACATAATTATTTATATAAGGGGGGAGAATTTAACATTCCGGCGGGGCGGGATTGGAGCGGAAAGCCTGACCCTGAAGTCTGCCACATACTTATTTATTGCATAGATGTAATTTCCAGTCACAAAAAGCCGCTTCAGGGGCACGCCCGGAGCGGCATATTTTTTCCGGATAAATTTGACAATTTCCTTAATTTCTGTTATATTCCGATTTTATTGCATATTTCGTAAAATATTCCCGGAGCAGGGTGATATGGAGATCGGAAAAGGGAAAAAGCTTCTACTTGTTGAAGATGAGCCGATCATCTCTATTGCCACGTCTAAAATGCTCAAGAAAAGGGGCTATGAGGTAATAACTGTAAATAACGGTGCAAGGGCCGTTGAAATGGCTTTAACCGACACTTCATATGATCTTATTCTTATGGATATAGATTTAGGCCTGGGGATAAACGGACCTGAGGCGGCGCGTCAGATTCTTGAGCTGCACAATATACCTATAGTTTTTCTTACATCTCACGCCGAGCAGGAAGTAGTCGAGATGGTGAGAGAGATAACCCGCTACGGTTATGTAATAAAAAATTCAGGGAACTTTGTTCTTCTATCATCCATCGACATGGCGTTTGAACTTTTTGCATCTCATGAAAGATTGAAGGCTTCTGCGGATTATCTCCGCGCCAGCGAGGAGAGTGTAAAGTCCAAACTCGATATCATTCTTTCTCCCGAGGGAGATATAGGTGAGCTGGAGCTCGGTGATATTGTTGATATAATGACAATTCAGTCGATCATGGAGGATTTTAATTATATTACAGAGATGGGGATGGCCATCGTTGATCTCAAAGGTGAGGTGTTAGTTGAGACGGGCTGGCAGGATATATGTACAAAATTTCACAGGGTTAATCCTGATTCATGCCGGCACTGTATTGAGAGCGATACTACATTTTCTAAAGATGTAGCTCCCGGAACATATAAGCTGTATAAATGCAAAAATAACATGTGGGATATGGCCACTCCTGTCGTTGTGGGTGGAAAACATGTGGGCAATCTTTTCCTGGGGCAGTTTCTGTTTGAAGATGATGTTATTGATTATGATCTGTTCCGGGAACAGGCGAAGGAGTACGGGTTTAACGAAAAGGAGTACATCGCAGCCCTGGAGCGTGTACCAAGATGGGGGAGAGACAGAGTTTTTAACGCAATGTCCTTCTACATAAAACTTCTGAATATAATTTCCAAACTCAGTTACAGTAATATCAAACTTGCAAAGACTTTATCGGAACGTGACCGTTTCTTCGATCTTCATAAGGAGAGCGAGGCGCGTCTTAGTGAAATTACAGATAATATGGTCGACCTGGTTGCGCGGCTTGACAGGGAAAATTATTATCAATATGTATCACCCTCTTTCCTTAAAGTTCTGGGATATAAACCGGATGAGCTTATAGGTAAATGGTCTCCGGATCTAGGTCATCCATCGAGCAGAGAAAAAGATATTAAAGAGATGGGGAAAATATGTTATGCCGGAGAGGGTTTAACTGAATTAAGGCTGAGGCATAAAGATGGAAGATATCTCTGGTTTGAGGTTACCGGGAGATATCTTTATGATGATACAGGTGGTGTTACAGGGAGTGTTTTGGGGGGCAGGGACATCACTCAAAGAAAAATTGCCGAGAAAAAATTACGTAAAAGAGATAAGCAGTACAAAGATCTCTTTGCAAGTATGATAGATGGTTTTGCCCTTCATGAAATTATTGTTGATGACTATGGTCATCCCGTGGACTATATTTTTCTTGAAGTGAACCCTGCATTTGAAAAGCATACCGGTTTAGACGCTGATTATGTAGTTGGAAAAAGGGTAACTGAGCTGATGCCCGATATTGAACCGTACTGGATTGAGACTTATGGCCAGGTTGCGTTTACCGGTGTACAGCTTACTATTGAAAATTTTTCACAAAGTCTGAATAAATGGTTTAAGGTAACAGCCTATTCTCCTGAACGGGGTTATTTTGCTACAGTTTTTGAAGACATTACTGACCGCAAAAAAGGTGAAGTTCTTTTAAAGGAGAAGGATGAGCGGTACAAACGTCTGTTTGATTCTGTGGTCGGATATGTTTACACTGTTTATATCGAAAATAAAATTCCAGTAAAGACAGTTCATGGTCCGGGCTGCGAGGCCATTACGGGATATACTCCGGATGACTTTTTATACGATCCGGAGTTGTGGTACAAAATGATTTATCCCGACGATAGAGGGCGTGTAATATTATTTGCATCGGATATTATCAACAAGGGAATTTTTTCTCCTGTCGAGCACCGTATTAACTGCCGCGACGGATCTGTGGTGTGGGTGAGAAATACTCCGGTTCCGCATTATGATGCTGATAATGTATTAATTGAATATGACAGTATAATTGCCGATATCACAGAACGTAAAGTAATAGAGACATCTCTGAAAGAGAGTGAGGCGAGATACCGTTATATTATTCAGAAAAATCCTATATCAATATTTCTTATAAGAAATGGAAAATATATTTATGCCAACTCCGCGGCGCTGGTGAGGCTTGGATATAAATACTCCAGTGAAATTGTAGGAATGGACTTTGATAGAACTGTTTCTTCGTCAGATATGGACGAGATAGCTAAAAGAACAGTAAGACTGTTGAATGGCGAAAACAATCCTCCGATGGAGCTTACACTTGTAAGGCCGGATGGTGGTAGTAGTCTGACAGAGGCGACATTCTTTCCTATTAATCTTTCTGATGGCCCCGCAATCCTGGTTATGGCACAGGATATAACAGATCGGAGGATGCTGGAGAAGAAAATTCTTCATGAAGAGTTTAAATTTAACGCTTTGACAGAGAGCAGTACGGCCGGGATATACTTTACCGACAAAGATGGTGATTGCGTTTATGCTAATAGAAGCTGGCTTGAAATGTCCGGCCTTACAATGGATGAAGCAAAGGGTAAAGGGTGGATGAATGCATTGCATCCTGATGATAAAGATAGTATTGGAGAAAAGTGGTACGAATCGGTTAAGAGTAATGGACGCTGGAGTTTTGACTACCGCTTTGTGAATAAAAAAGGGGAAACAGTATGGATTAATGGAACTGCTGCGGCGATATATAATCCGGAAAGCGGGCTTTCAGGATATGTTGGAACTAATATAAACATTACTGAAAGTAAAGCTGCAGAGGAAAAGATCCAATCTCTCCTTACTGAGAAAGATCTTCTGCTGCGTGAAGTACATCACCGCATTAAGAATAATATGAACACAATATCAGGGCTGCTTTTGCTTCAGGCAAATTCGATGAAAGATGGTGCTGCTGTAACTGCTCTTAATGACGCGCAGAGCCGTGTTCAGGCAATGATGATCATGTATGACAAACTCTATAGATCGGAAGACTACCGCAAAATGTCGGTGAAAGAGTACTTTGAAAAATTTATTGATGAGATTTTTATTATCTTTGAAAATTCCAGACAGGTGAGGATTGAAAAGGATATTGAAGATTTTGTACTGGATACAAAAATTCTTTTCCCCTTGGGGATTATTATAAATGAGCTTATTACCAACGCTTTTAAATATGCGTTTCCCGATGGAAGCGATGGGATGATCAAAGTTTCTGTAAAAAAAATGAATGATGCTGTAAGCATCTCTGTCAGGGATAACGGTATTGGTGTTTCTGACGAAGTTGTATCTTCCAAATCCGGCGGATTTGGTCTGAATCTTGTTACTGCTCTGACAGAGCAGATAAAAGGTACTGTAAGAATTGTAAAAGATAACGGAACTGTAGTGGAGATTATTTTTAAACCGGGAGTATAGATTGGATTGTCAGTCGAAGAATATCGCTGGAGAGGTCTTTCTTATTTTTTTCTCCAGATCATTCCGTCTCTCTTTAATATGGGCAAATTCGTCAACGAGCTCTTTTGATTTAATCCTTTTTAACAGCACCTCATTTGTGTCGGTGTGGTAGAATATTCTTCTTGAGTCAACTCCTCCGAAATTATAATTAGTAATTGGAATTTTTTCCACAAGTAGAAAATCCACAACAAATTCAATATTCCGCATACCCATACAGAATGCCGAAGAGATGGTGGACATAATGGATGCTCCTCCGAATACCTTTGCGGTGAGTTTATAACGGTTTGCACCAAGTTTCATCATCTGATTGATAAGCAGTTCCATGGCGTTTATTCCGTATCTGGAATCGGTGGTATTAGCTGCTGCAGGGCAGTCTCCGGGAAGGAGTATATGGTTCATTCCGCCTATTTTATTATCTGCATCAAAGAGGCACACTGCAGCGCATGGACCGAGAATTGTAGTAATAATAACCGGAGTTTTGCTTGAGTAGAAATCCCCTATATGGATGTTAACTGAAGGCTTCATTTATTTCCCTTAAGTAATATAATGAGAGTTTCAGCGGAATTCAATATTTTAATTAAGTAAAGCATAAAATTATAGATTTTCCCATATGGTCCCATGAGTTGAGTAATCAATATTATATTTCTGATAATTAAAACTCTGGCATGGTTTTTGAAAAAATTAGTTTTCAGAGAATAAATGTGCGGTAAAAAAATAGAAATATAAAAATTTACTTCAAACTGAGTTCCAAGAACATCCAGTAAAAAACTCCCCCCATAATAAAAAAAATATCAAAGCAGATAATTTAAGTTGATTTACGATATTTTGTATGCTAGCATTAATAAAGCGCAATCAAACCTATATGGTATATGGCAATAAATAATAATGACTGTAAATATATTCTTCTGGTGGAAGATGAGGCTGTACTTTCGCTTGTTATGTCTAAAGCCATACAGAGATTCGGTTATAATGTTATAACTGAATCTTCAGGAGAGAGTGCAGTTGAAGTTGCCATTTCAAACGAAGATATAAATCTGGTTCTTATGGATATTGATCTGGGCAAGGGTATGAACGGCACCGAGGCAGCGCGGCATATGCTTGCTGCACGGAATATACCAATAGTGTTTAATACTTCACATTCCGAGCGCGAGATGGTAGAGAGAGTTCGCGGTATTACCCGGTATTGATATGTGATCAAGAATACAGGGGACTTCGTACTTCAGTCATCTATAGAGATGGCATTTGAACTTTTTGAAGCTAATGAACGGACAAAAGATATAAAGGATAAGCTGAAAGGTACACTGGATGCTCTCCCTGATCTGCTCTATGAGGTGGGGATTGACGGATATGTTTATGATTACCATTCCCCGCGGGCAGAACTTTTATACAGGCCTGTTGACGAGATGATCGGTAAAAAAATCAGTGAAATTGTAGAGACTGATATTTCTGATGTTATCATGTCTGCTATTATGGAAGCTGACGAAAAAGGATTTTCCTTCGGCAGACAATTTAAAATGACAGTACCGGCAGGAGTCCGATGGTTTGAGATTTCTGTATCACGAAAAAGCAGTGCTGCGGCGGGATCTCATTTTGTTATTTTACGTCGTGATATAACTGAACGTAAACTGATTGAAGAGGACCTGCGGATTCATCAGATTGAACTTGAAATGCAGAATGAAGAACTTCGAAAGAAGCAGGATGAGCTGGATGCTCTGAGATTTAAATATTTTGACCTGTACGATTTGGCTCCGGTAAGCTGCATTACTCTTAATGAAGAGGGAGAGATTCTGGAAGCTAATCTTTCTTCTGCAGTTATGCTCAGAGTAAACCGCAGCGACCTGATAAATAAGGTTTTTACCGAAATTATATATATAGATGATCAGGATATATTTTATTTATACCGTAAACATCTTTTAGAAGTAAGAGATGCTTGTGTGACTGACCCGGCTCAGGGGAACCTGCCGCCGGATAATCAACATCCATTAGTGGATCTGAAGATGAAGCGGCCAAATGGGGAAATTTTTCATGTTCATCTGAAGGGCGCTGCGATGCAGGATACTGAAGGGAAGCTCAGTCTCAGAATAGTTGTTATGGCTGCGGAATAGGACCGCGGATTACGCAGATTACGCTGATTACGCAGATGATGGTTTGATGACGCTGATTGGACCGCAGATTACGTTGATGATGGAGTGTGTTTTACACACTCCTCTTTTATCAGCGAAATCATACCTAACAGTGTCCCATAAGTGGTATATCTGCACCTATCTGTGGTCCGGGATTATTAATAAGAAGGTTTTGAATGAAAAAGAATAAATCAGTTAGAAAAAATAATTTTACGGAAGATATAAAATCATCTGAAAATTCTGAAATCACTTCAGATGAAATGCATGGTTTCCCCATTGTGGGTATCGGGGCATCTGCGGGGGGGCTGGCGGCTTTTGAAGCGTTTTTCTCTGCAATACCTGCCGACTCCGATCCGGGTATGGCCTTTGTTCTGGTGCAGCATCTTGCGCCTGACCACAAAAGTCTTCTCTCCGATCTTATCAGCCGCTATACCTCGATGAAGGTGTTTGAAGTTAATGATGGAATGGTTGTTAAACCCAACTGCATTTATATTATACCTCCCGGCCGGGATATGGCTTTTGTAAATGGTACACTCCAGCTGCTGGAGCCTATAGAACCTCGCGGACAGCGGCTGCCTGTTGATTTCTTTTTCAGATCACTTGCTCAGGACCTGCATGAAAGGGCAATTGGTGTAGTTCTTTCCGGCACTGGGAGCGACGGTACACTGGGGGTGCGCGCGATTAAAGGTGAAGGGGGGATGGTTATTGCGCAGATTCCTGCGTCTACCGAATATGATGGTATGCCTAGAAGCGCTCTCAGCACAGGTCTTGTGGATTATGAACTCCCTCCTGCCGAGATGGCGGAAAAAATACTAGCCTATGTAAAACATGCCTTCGGTAAGTTCAGCAATCATATCTCTGTCTCGGAACCGTCAATGGAGAACTCGCTGAAAAAGATCTTTGTACTGCTCAGGTCCCAGACCGGGCATGATTTTTCTCAGTACAAGCCCACTACAATTACTCGCAGAATAGAACGCCGAATGGCAGTCAATCAGATAGATCTAATGGATGGATATGTGAGATTTATGCAGCATAAACCGGATGAGGTTGAATCACTTTTTCGTGATCTTCTGATTGGAGTAACAAGTTTTTTTCGTGATCCGGAAGCCTTTCAGGTTCTTGAGAAGCAGGTTATACCAAAAATATTTCATGAAAAAACCGCAGGAGCATCAATCCGTGTATGGCTCCCGGGATGCTCAACGGGAGAGGAAGCTTATTCCATAGCTATTCTGATTCAGGAATATATGGAAACTTTGAAGCAGAGTTACATGGTGCAGATATTTGCAACAGATATTGACCGCCGGTCGATTGCAGTAGCCAGGTCGGGGCTGTATCCCGCAAGTATATCAGCCGATATTACACCTGAACGTCTGGCCCGGTATTTTATTCCGGGTACCGATGGAAGTTCGTACCGCATACATAAAGTTATACGTGACATGCTGATTTTTTCAGAGCAGAATCTTATCAAAGAACCGCCTTTTTCAAAGCTTGATCTTATAAGCTGCCGGAATTTGCTGATCTATATGGGGGTTGATCTTCAGAAGAGGGTTATACCTTTATTCCATTATTCTTTAAGGCCGGATGGATTTCTTTTTCTTGGAACATCTGAAACTGTCGGTGAGTTTGGCGATCTTTTTGATACGGTTGACCGGAAGCAGAAGATTTTCCGACGGAGAGATAATATTCACAGCACATCGCGTTTTTCCTACGGGAAATTTCTCCCCTCAGAGTCAGGCTATGACAGATCTGTAACTCAGAATATCTTTAAGAGGAATGTTCATTCAAAACCTCCGCTAAGGGAAATAACCGAACAGACCCTTTTACAGCAGATTGCTCCGGCAGGAGCGCTTATCAACGAAAATGGAGATATTCTTTATCTGCATGGCCGCACCGGAATGTATCTTGAACCTGCTCAGGGAGAGAGCGGAATTAATAATATTTTAAAAATGGCCAGAGATGGTCTGCGCCAGGAATTAACAGCTGCTCTGCATAACGCAGCATTGAGAAAAGAGATTATCCGCTCCGGGGGAATTCGCGTTAAAACAAACGGACATTTTACACTGGTAAATCTAACCGTCCGTCCCGTTGAGACAAAGCATGAAACAATGACAGATATTCCTCTATATCTTGTTGTACTTGAGGAAGCCCCTGTGCCGGCAGCTGACGGCGAAGCAGGAAATCTTCCCATATTTGCGCAATTTGCCGGTGAAGATGATCGTATTGCTGAATTGAAACATGAACTAAAGATCAAAGAGGAATATCTCCAGACCGCCAACGAGGAACTTGAAACTTCAAATGAAGAACTCAAATCATCAAATGAGGAGATGCAGTCGGTAAACGAAGAGCTGCAGTCCACAAATGAGGAACTTGAGACATCGAAGGAGGAACTGCAGTCTGTTAACGAGGAACTTGCAACTGTTAACACTGAACTTCAAACGAAGGTTTGCGATTTGTCGCGGGCTAATAACGACATGAACAATCTGCTGGCCGGTACAGGCATAGGGACTATTTTTGTTGATCACAGTCTCCGGATTCTAAGGTTTACACCGGCTATTACACAATTTATTAATCTGATCCCCGGCGACCTCGGACGGCCCGTTGGTCATATCGTTTCCAATCTTACCGGTTATACCAGCCTGCTGAGCGATACACAGGAGGTACTGAATACTTTAAAAACAAAAGAGATTCAGGTTCAGACCACAGAGGGGAGGTGGTATATTATGCGTATTCTTCCATATAGAACACTTGAAAATGTTATTGAAGGAGCAGTTATTACTTTCTCTGAAATTACAGAATTGAAGTTAGCGCAGGAAGCTCTCAGTAATGCTAACAAAGATCTTCTTCGCCTGGCTGTTGTTGTGCGAGATTCTCACGATGCTATAACTGTGCACGACCTTGAGGGCCGTATAACCTCATGGAATCCGGGAGCAGCAAGAATGTACGGCTGGAGTGAATCTGAAGCGCTGAAGCTTAATGTCCGCCAGCTTATACCTGAAAAGCTGCAGAGCGAAGCGCTTGCCATGGAACAGAAGCTCAGCCGTTCTGAAACTATCGAACCATATATTACAAAAAGAATTACCAGAGATGGTAGAATTATAAATATATCAATGATCTCAACTGCATTACTTGATGATACCGGGGAGATGTATGCCGTTTCAACTACGGAAAGACTGGTGTCGGGACAGTAGACTGGACCACATGTGCAATTATTTAAAACAGCGATAGGCTTCGTGCGGGCTGTAGTGAAGAGAATGGTGTGGGGTAATTTTTTTCGCTAATTTATAGATTCAATTTGTAATAATAGTTCGGGCAATCTTTCTTTTATAGTAAGCCATATAATATCAGAATCTATGATAAAATAACCGTGAGCAATTATGTTTCTCATTCCTATTATTCCGCTCCAGTTTATATCCGGATTATTTTCCTTTACTTCATCAGGTATTTTTCCGGCAGCCTCTCCAATAACCATCAGATTATGAAGAACAGAATCATATGTTTTTGTATCTTTATTAAATTCAGCTTTTGATAGCCCTGAAGTATAATCCTGAATTTTAATTATAGATTGTTTAATATCATTTATATAAAGTTTATATTCCCTCAATCCATTCAACCTCGCTCAGGATCTTATTGCGTAATGCTGGTTTCAAACCGTTTATTGTTACCATATCTACTTTTTGATGCATTGTTTGTGATAGTTTATCGGTAAGATTAGCATATGCAAAAAGATCAACAGGTTCTTTAAAGTCGACAATAAGGTCAATGTCGCTTTTTTCGTTTTGAGTGTTATGGACGAAGGATCCGAAAATTCCTATTCGCGATATATGATAAGTATTAAAAAGTTCAGTTAGCGTCGACAGCTTTTGTTTAATTTCAGTTTTATTAGGTGTTATCATCAGGAACTCCTAAGATTATAATGTCTTTTTTATTATATGTAATATTTCAGCTCTGTCAAGGAAATTATTCATGGTTGTTTTTTAACAAATAAAGAAGAACTCCATCTTCTTCAGGGGAGGGGGGAGTTCTTTTACTAAAATTAAAATATAACACGAACGTGTGATGTTTTTTAACACATTCGTGTCTGATAAAAATCACGATCGTGTGATTGAATTTTGTTGTTATTCGAAGTTTAATTTGTTATATTGAATAAATATATACTCTGAAAACCGGACAGGATTTTCAAATATGAATAATATTGACACTAAAACCATACTCCTTGTTGAGGATGAAGCGATAATCTCGATTGTTATAACCAAAACTGTTAAGAGATTCGGCTATAACGTTATAACTGCATCATCCGGTGAGCAGGCCGTTGAACTTGCCGCTTCAGGTATGGTAATAGATCTTATACTTATGGATATTGAACTCGGAAGCGGAATGGACGGTACTGTTGCCGCACAGCGGATACTTGAAATACGCAACATTCCCATAGTGTTTCACACTTCTCATTCAGAGCGTGAGATGGTGGAGAGGGTTCGCGGTATTACACGTTACGGATATGTGATAAAGAGTTCCGGTGACTTTGTGCTTCAATCATCCATCGAGATGGCGTTTGAACTTTCAGAGGCTCATAAAAAAATGAAGTCCAGCGAAGAACACTTTTACGGTCTGTTTGAGAAGGCGCCGCTGGGGTACCAGTCCCTTGATGAGGATGGACATTTTTTAGAGGTTAATCAGACATGGCTTGATACTCTCGGTTATAGCCGGGAGGAGATCACGGGTAAGTGGTTTGGAGATTTTCTTGCACCGGAGTTTGTTGAAGCTTTCCGCGACCGGTTCCCTATGTTTAAAGCAGCGGGAAAGATACACTCCGAATTTCAGATGATGCATAAAAACGGTAACAGAAGATACATAGCATTTGAGGGTCGCATAAGCAATAAAGATGATGGAAGCTTTCAGCAGACTCATTGTATTCTGTCAGATATTACTGAAAGGAAGATTGCCGAGGCGGCCCTGGCGGTTAGTGAGAGCCGTTTAATAGAAGCTCAGAAGATTGCCCGGATTGGTAACTGGGAATTTGATATTTCCACAGGAAAGATCTGGGCTTCTGATATTGCATTTGAATGCTATGGACTTATACCCTCTGAAAATAATGATATGAATATTGAAGAAGTGGAGGCTTGCGTTCCGGACAGGGAGCGTGTGCATAATGAACTTCTGGAATTAATTAACAATAATAAACCTTATAATATCGAGATAAATGTACACCCCGCCAATGGTTCATCTCCCCGGATAATGCATTCGATGGCGTATTGTAAAAGAGATGAAAAAGGGAATCCTCTAAGTGTGGTGGGGGTGATACAGGACATTACTGAGCAGAAGAGATCACAGGAAGCGCTGCGAAGAGCCGAAGAGATGGTCACCAAAAGCATGGATAATCTTATTGAGGGTTTTCAGATTTTAGGATTCGACTGGCGTTTTCTTTATATCAACGATTCCGCAGCCGCACAGGGACGCAAGACTAAAGAGGAATTTCTAGGTCATAAAATTATGGATGTACTTCCCGGTATTGAAAATACAGAAATGTTTGCCACTCTCAAACGGGTTATGGAAGAACGGATACCTCAGCATATGGAGAACGAATTCACCTACAATGATGGTACAAAAGGATGGTTCGATTTAAGAATCCAGCCGGCCGATGAAGGTTTATTTTTACTCTCCATGGACATTACTGAACGCAAACTGGCAGAAGAAGCGATTAAAGTTAAGAATGAGGAACTCGGTGCACTGAATGAGGAGTTAAATTCATCTATTGAAGAGATGGAAACTTCCATTGAGGAGATGGAGACAATCAACGAGGAACTTATTGGAGCTAATCAGACTCTTTATGAAAAAGAACACGAACTGGAGCTGAGCCTTGAGCAATTCCGGAGCCTCGCAGAAAGCAGCAGCGATTACATTATGGTTTACGATAAGGAGAAAAGACATATATATGCCAACGAAGCAACATTAAGGGTAAGCGGTAAAACCCGGGAGGAATTTACAGGAAAGACACACCGGGAATTAGGTAATGATCCGGAGTTGAGTGAATTATGGGAGAATAAGATTCAGAAAGTTTTTGATACCGGAGAATCACAAAGTGCAGTTTTTGGATGGGAGGGAGTTGATGGCAGGGTTACACTTGACTGGCGCGTTACTCCTATATTTTCAAAGGATTGGAAAGTTGAGAGTGTACTGGGAGTATCAAGGGATATATCAGCAATTAAACAGGCAGAGGAAAAACTCCGCATAAGCGAAGAGCTTTACTCAATGGCCCTGACCGCGGTTGATGATGGAATCTGGGACTGGAATACATCTGATGGAACCGCATTTTTCAGCAGTCAGTATTATAAAATGCTGGGATATAACGATCGTGAATTTCCAGCGATTTATAATACATGGAGAACTCTTGTTCATCCCGATGATATAGATCGTGTAGAACATGATTTAAAGAGCAGCGTTGATAGCGGAAAAAAATTCAATATTGATCTGCGAATGAAGATGAAGTCCGGTGATTGGCTCTGGGTCTGTACACGTGGTAAAGCTGTTGAGTGGGACACTGAAGGTAAGGCTCTCCGTATGGTGGGGACACTCAGTGATGTAACTCTCCGCAAAAATGCCGAGTTTGAACTAAGAAACAATCAGGGTAAACTTGAAAGAGTAATCGAAAACAGCAGTGAACTGATTTGCGAAATAGATGAAAATGGAATATATACTTTTGTAAGTAAAAGATATGAGGACATTCTTGGATATAGTCCCTCGGAACTTCTGGGTAAAGCCTCTGCAGAAAAAATTCATCCGGACGAACTTGAAGATGCATTTGCAAAATATGAACCGCTCAAATTAACTGGCGGAATGTTTACCGGAGAGTGGAGATTTATGCACAAGAACGGTAATTACCGTACTTTTGATTGTCGGGGCAGTGTATATATCGGCCAGGATGGACTTTCCAGAGCAGTTATAATCTCTCACGATATTACTGAATCAAAACAAATAGAGGATACACAGCTTTTTCTTATAGTAAGCGGTTCGCCTTTATCGGGGGGAAGGGATTTCTTTCAGTCTCTGGCGAAGTATCTTGCGGAGACCCTTGAAATGGATTATGTCTGTATCGACAGACTGGTTGGTGAAGGTCTATCCGCCAGGACAGTGGCAGTTTACAATAACGGTGAGTTTGAGGATAATGTGGAGTATACCCTGAGGGATACTCCATGCGGTGATGTTGCAGGTAAAACAATCTGTGTATTTAAAGAAAATATATGCGGTCTGTTTCCCGAAGATAAAGTTCTGCAGGATATGAATGCCGAGAGTTATGCCGGTGTTACACTTTGGAGCTCCAGCGGTGAAGCCATCGGTCTTATTGCTGTTATAAGCCGGAAAAAACTTGAAAATACACATCTTGCCGAATCTATTTTGAAAATGGTTGCTATCCGCGCGGCAGGTGAGCTTGAACGGAGAGACGCTGAGGAGAAGATAAAATCACTTCTTAAAGAGAAAGAACTGATACTACAGGAAGTTCATCACCGTATAAAAAACAATATGAATACAATCAACGGCCTTCTTGCTCTCCAGGCAGACGCAGTGGATGACCCCTCTGCAGTTAATGCGCTCAACGATGCAAGGAGCCGTGTTCAGAGTATGATGGTGCTCTATGACAAACTTTACCGATCGGATGACGTAAATTCGGTTTCTGTTAAGGAATATTTACCTTCACTGATAAATGAAATAGTAAACAATTTCCAGAATAGCGGAATTGTTAAAATTGAAAATCATATCGAGAACTTTTTCCTTGATGCAAAGACCCTCGTCCCTCTTGGAATAATTTTAAATGAGCTGATTACTAATATAATGAAATATGCGTTTAAAGGAAGAGAGAGCGGAGTCATCAAAACATCTGCATCAGTAAAGGATAACCGCGCAGTTTTGATCATTAAGGATAACGGTATTGGTATTCCGGAATCGGTAACATTTGAAAACTCAACAGGTTTCGGCATGCAGCTTGTGGGTATGCTTACAGAACAGATCGGCGGGAGTATAAGGATTGAACGCGGTGACGGGACGAAGTTTGTAATTGAGTTCGGGGTATGAGGATGATATTAAAAAGGATTTCCCGATGAGTAAGAATAATGAACAGTCTGATGGTAAAACTCCAGAAGGACTGAAAGATTATATCGATTCACTGATAAGCGGAGACAGGAATAAATGTTTAAAGTATGCGCTTGAATATATGAATCGCAATCCGGACTACATTCAGCTTTATGAAGAGGTTTTAAAAACTTCACTTTATCATGTGGGCGAGATGTGGGAATACAATAAAATAACAGTCGCTACTGAACATCTTGCAACATCAATCACTGAATTTATATTGAATAATATTTATATAGATGCCGCGTACTCCGGTAAGATCGGGAAAAAAATTGTTCTCTCCTGCACTGAAAAAGAAGAGCATCGGGTCGGCTTAAGAATGGTGGCTGATCTTTTTGAGAAAAACGGCTGGGATACTTTTTTTCTCGGAGCAAACATGCCGGTTAATGATCTGATAACATACATAAGAAATATGAAACCCGATATGCTGGCTCTTTCACTGAGCGTTTATTTTAATTTATCGAGCCTCGAAAATATGCTTTTCAGGATCCGTTCGGTTTTTCCGGAATTACCGGTAATAACCGGAGGTCAGGGTTTCAGAGACGGGGGTAAGGAGATTCTTCTTAAATTTAATAATGTCACCTTCATTGATGATTTATATTCTTTAGAGGAGTTTATAAAAAATAACGCGGGTATATTATAACTGGTCTCTACTTAAAAACCGGGAGTGAAATAAAAATTCCATCCGTTTATGAGCAGTTAAGATATATATAATGATAAAACGGAATGTATTATTTTGTAAATTTAAAATTTCAGAGGAAGTACAATGAATAAAAAAGATCTGATCGATTCTGCTCAAAAACTGAAGCAGGTTTCAAATTCCTCTGCGTCGGATTATACCGGTAAAAGTGAAATACTTGTGAGTAAAATGAACAGTTTAATGTCACAGCGCAAAGATATTATGGAAATAGTCGGAGAGAATAATCTGGATATGATGCGCGACAATCATTCGAATCATGCACGGTTTATGGCTTCGATTTTTAATCAATACAGCCCGGAGGTCTTAGTCGAAACAATTCTCTGGGTGTTCCGGGCTTATCGCAGTCGCGGGTTTACTACGAATTACTGGGCGGCTCAGCTGAATTTATGGATAGAGATTATAAGACAGAATCTTTCTACTGAAGCAATATCGGAAATTATTCCTTACTATGAATGGATGCAGGTCAATATCCCTTTGTTTGTAAAACTCTCCGATGAAAAACTTGAAGCGGAATTTTCGAGGCACTGACAAATGGAAGAGAGTTTTCAATCAGATTTATGGCAGCTCTGGAATCCGGAGATAAAAGCCGCGTGTGAAAAAAGTAATACAATATGTATTGCTCTCTTTTCTGTAGATGGAGATTTATTATTTGCAAATGATGCGATAAAATTTTTTTTCAAGGGTTCTCCAAAAGAAAGCTTTATAAATCCCAGGTTCGAATCAATAGCGGATATTGTTTCCGATAACACTCTTATTTTTAGCGGATTTATAACCTTCGGCAGTATGGATTCTTCAAAAAATATTTCGATTCAGGCGAAGGTATTTAGAAGGAATAAACAGCTGCTGCTTACCGGAGAGATTGATGTAAAACAGATGCTTTTACTTAATGAGAGATTATTTGAATTAAATAGAGAAGTAAACGATTTACAAATGAAACTCTTAAAAGAAAAATCAGAATTAACTGATGCACTGAATACGGTAAGAGAATCACAGAATGTTATTGTACAATCCGAGTTGAAAATACGGGGGATGCTCACTGAAAAAGAACTCCTGCTTAAAGAGGTCCATCATCGTATTAAAAATAATATGAATACAATCAAGGGGCTGCTGTATCTCCAGGCAAATTCATTGGATGATCCTAAATCGGCTGATGTGCTTCTTGATGCGCAAAGCCGGGTAGAGAGTATGATGATTTTGTACGATAAATTGTACCAATCCCCGGTCTTTAATGAGTTAAGTATTAATGAGTATCTTCCATCTCTGATTAATCAAATTGTAGAGAATTTTTCTAATAAAAGCGTTGTGAAAGTTGAAACAGAGTTGGATGATACTGTTTTAAACATAAAAATTCTGCAGCCTCTTGGAATAATCATCAACGAACTGCTAACCAATACCATGAAGTATGCATTTGCAGGGAGAGATGACGGAGTAATTAAGGTGTCAGCTAAGCTTAAAGGCAATACTTTAAATGTTATTATTGCGGACAATGGTATTGGTATCCCTGAAGCGATCAGTATTAAAAATTCCACAGGTTTCGGGATGAAGCTTGTGGGTATGCTGACAGAACAGATCGGCGGCAGTATTAAAATTGAACGCGGTGACGGAACACGGTTTGTCATTGAGTTCGGGGTGTAATGATGTGAATCAGACACTTATAATTGAGGGGTTACCTAATGAATAGAGTGCTGGCGAGACATCTTTTAATGCTGCTGGTTATCTTTTTTTCAATGCTCGTTCTCTCTTTGAAAATACTGGATATCAGAACTGTATTCGAACCGCGCTATTTACTCCCGGTATTAAATACAACCTTCCTGTCATTTATCCCATTTATCTTGGCATATCTTGCAGCTAAATCATATCTCAAAAGCCAGGGAAAAGATCTGCTGATTTTTCTCAGCAGCGGTATGTTCGCTCTTGGACTGGGGGGATTGATCTCCGGCTGGTTTATTGGAAAATCAGAGGGTCCAAATTTAACAATTACAATTTATAACAGTTCAGTTCTGCTCTGTTCTTTATTGCATGCTTCAGGTGCATCAATCTCTATTGCTCTCCATGAACGGGACACCTCAAAACACCGCAAACTGATAATGACAATATTTATACTGAGTATTATCTCAATTCTTGGTATTATTTATTACGAAGTGATTAATAATCGCACACCGCATTTCATCGAACAGGGTATCGGTCCGACTTTTGCAGGGAGAGTTGTACTCGGATCGGCAATTGTTCTTTTTACTCTCTCTTCAATAATTTTCAATATACTTTTTAAAAGAAACGGACAGAAACTGCTGCAATGGTACTCCACAGGGCTTGCATTGGTTGCCATCGGGCTGACGGGAGTGCTTCTTCAGAAAGCTGTCGGGTCACCCATTGGATGGGCTGGACGGTTTGCACAGTATACCGGAATAAGCTGTATTTTATTCGGTGTCGTTAATTTTTACAACGCTATCCGGCGTGGAGATTTTACATACGAAACAGCTCTTTCAGCAATCTTTGCCGAAGCGGAAGAGAATTACAAAGCTCTTATAGATTCAGCCTCAGATGGTATAGTATTAATTAATCAGCAGGGCAGAGTTCTGCTGTGGAATAATGCAGCGGAACGATTGTCGGGTTATTCTTCCATGGAGGCGATCGGATCTTTACTTAAAGAACTTGTTTTTCCAGATACATTTCCGGAAGAACCTGAATCCGGTGTTATTGAGGCCGATATCCGGAGGAGAGATGGAGTAATATTTCCGGCAGAGATCAGTATCTCCCGGAGAATTGCATCATCGGGAACTCTGACAACATTTATTATAAAAGATATCTCCAGACGGAAGCAGGATGAAGGCAGATTACAGGTTAGTGAAGAATTATACCGGTCACTCTTTGAGAATATGCTTAACGGGTTTGCCTATTGTCAGATGGAATTTGATGAAAACGAAAATCCTGTAGACCTCACATATCTTGCAGTAAACAGTATGTTCGAATCATTGACAGGGCTGAAAAGTGTGATCGGGAAAAAACTATCCGAGGTAATTCCGGGTCACATGGAAAAGGATCCGGAAATATTAGAAGTTTACGGTCGGGTTTCAAAAACTGGAAAGCCTGAACGTAAGGAAATATTTATCGAATCATTGCAGCAATGGTACAGTCTGTCAGTTTATAGTAATAGAAAAGGATACTTTGCAGCAGTTTTTGATGTTATCACAGATCGCAAACTGGCGGAGACTGTACAAAATCTTCTTAAAGAGAAGGACCTGATTCTGAAGGAAGTACATCATCGTATAAAGAATAATATGAATACAATCAAGGGGCTTCTTTTTCTGCAGGCAAATTCAATACAGGACCAGACAGCTATAGCCATTCTTAAAGATGCACAGAGCCGTGTTGAGAGCATGTCTCTGCTGTATAATAAATTATACTGTTCTGATAATTATAATACACTATCTGTTAAAGATTATCTTCATCCTCTAATAGATGAAATTCTGTCAAACTTTCCCTGCGGCAGTGCGGTGAAGGTAGAGAAAAAAATTGAAGATATTGTTTTAAATGTAAAGATATTGCAGCCGCTTGGAATAATAATCAATGAACTTCTAACCAACACAATGAAGTATGCTTTTCCCGGAGGCGGCGGGATAATTACAGTATCAGCATTTCTTGAAAAGGGTATTGTTACTTTTATTATATCGGATAACGGTGCAGGTATGCCTGAGTCGATAACATTTGAGAACTCAACAGGTTTTGGAATGAAACTTATACGTATGCTGACAGAGCAGATCGGCGGCAGTATTAAAATTGAACGTGGTGACGGGACAAGGTTTGTCATTGAGTTCGGTGTGTGAGATTGATACGCCCCTATCCGCCCTCCGGGCACCTTTCCCCATGAATGGGAGAAAGGTGTATACGGAATATTTTGTATTTACTCTCCTCCCATTCATGGGGGAGATGGCCAGCGGCCAGAGGGGGCGGAGAGATTTGAAAAGAGTAAAAAACATGGGAAGTAAACAATGAGCATTGATAACGGGAAAACTATACTTATCGTTGAAGATGAAGCTATAATTTCAATTATTACATCCAGATCGTTAAAGAAATCCGGATACAAAGTGATCACTGCAACTTCGGGAGAGAAGGCCGTTGCGCTTGCTTCGAATGATGAGTCAATTAATCTTGTTTTGATGGATATTAATCTTGGAGTAGGCATTGATGGTACCGAGGCGGCACGGCAGATTCTTGAAGTAAGGAATATTCCCATAGTTTTTCATACTTCACATTCGGAACGTGAAATGGTTGATAAAGTACGCGGCATTACACGCTACGGATATATTGTAAAGAGCTCCGGTGATTTTGTACTACAGTCTACTGTTGAGATGGCTTACGAATTGTTTGAAGCAAAGTGCAGTAACGAAAAGATAATGAAAGCAATGATGGAGAGTGAAGCAAAATTCCACAGTATTTTTACTCAATCTCCCATAGGATCCGTTGTTGTTGATCTTGATAAAAAATTTATAAAATGCAATAACGCCTTCTGCAGATTTACAGGTTACACCGAAGATGAACTGATTGGCAGAACAATTGCAGATATTACGCATCCTGAAGATTTAGAAATTGGAATGGATGAGTTGAAACAGTTAGCTGCAGGGGAAGTAGACTCGTCTAAAGTTAAAAAACGCTATCTCCGAAAAGACGGCTCTGTTATATGGGGTGAGCTCAGCATAAGTGTAGTCCGGGACAAAAATAATAAACCATTATATTTTTTACCTGTTATTAAAGACATTACCGGAGAGAAAGAGTCCGAGGCGGAGATTAAAGCAAAAAATGAAGAATTGCAAAAGAGCAAACGGCGTTTTGAACAGCTGATAAAAAGTTCAACAGATTCAATAACAATTCTTGATGCTGAGGGGAACCAGCTTTTTGTCAGTGACGCGGTGGAGCGGATTCTTGGATTTAAACCTGATGAATTGATGAACATATCAGTTATTCAGGAGATGATTCATCCCGATGATCAGGAAAATACTCTTAATGCATTTAAAGAAATTATCACCAAAGGTAAGGGTGGAGCAGAGTACCGTCATAAACATAAAAATGGAGGCTGGGTATATCTGGAGGGATGGGGAACTAATCAGCTTGATAACCCTGATATTCAGGGTGTGGTAGTTAATGTCCGGAATGTCACTGCCCGTAAAAAGGTTGAAGAGGAGATTAAACTCGACGAAGCACGGCTGGAGAGTCTTTTAAAAATCAATCAGCATTCAACTGAAAATATTCAGGATCTGCTGGATTTTGCGCTTGATGAAGCGATCAAGCTTACCGGAAGTAAAATTGGATACATATATTTCTATGATGAAAATAAAAAGGAATTTGCTCTGAATACATGGTCAAAAGAGGTAATGGCTCAATGCGCCGTTGTGGAAAAACAGACAATTTATCAGCTGGAAAAAACCGGTCTGTGGGGTGAGGCAGTTAGACAGAGAAACCCAATTCTGGTAAATGATTTCGAAGCGCCCAATCCTTATAGAAAGGGATTGCCGGAGGGGCACAATCCGCTGAAAAAATATCTAACCATTCCGGTCTTCAACGGTGAACAAATAGTGGCAGTTGTGGGAGTTGCAAATAAAGAGAGTGATTATGAAGACTCCGACATCCGTCAGCTGAACCTGATGATGGATGCCGTGTGGAAGATTGTTCAACGGAAAAAAGCCGAGGACAGAATATTAAAACTCCTTGGGGAAAAGGAACTTATTCTTAAAGAGGTTCATCACCGGATAAAAAACAATATGAATACCATTACAAATCTGCTTAGAATACAGGCCGATGATCAGGAGAATCCTGAAATAAAAAATGTACTCTTTGATGCCGAGGGCCGGGTACTGAGCATGATGGTTTTGTATGACAAGCTATATCGCTCAACAGATTTTGAAGAGTTGTCGATCAGGGAATATCTTCCTGCGCTGGTGGATGAAATTCTGGCAAACTTTCCGGGAAGGATGTCTGTTAAAATAGAGAAGCAGATTGATGATTTTATGCTTGGTGTAAATATACTGCAGCCGCTTGGTATAATTATAAATGAACTTTTAACTAATTCAATGAAGCATGCTTTTGATGGAAGAAGCGGCTGTTTAATTACAATAACTGCAAAGGTCACGGGAAAAACAGCCACAGTTGTAATTCAGGATAATGGAAAAGGTATGCCGGAGTCATATGATTCAGAAAAACCGTCAGGTTTCGGGATGCAGCTTGTAGATATACTCACACAGCAGATCGAAGGGAGTATACGAATTGAACGCGGCGAGGGGACACGGTTTGTAATTGAGTTCGGGGTGTGATGATGAATCGCCCCATGTGCGCTATGGGATTACAGTGTAGATCAAATCTTACAGGCCCCCCAAACCCCCCGGAGGGGGGCTTAAAAGAAGAGGTTGATAAATATTTTTTAAGGCGAATTAATTCATTTTTACTATCTTAAAGTCCCCCTCCGGGGGGTTGGGGGGCCGTTGGGAGATGAGGTCGGATTATTACAGTGTTCTATGGCAAAATTAAAGCAGTCTAAATATACAGGAGTACCGGGCAATGAATAGTATAAAGATAAAGTTCACATTATTTTTTATCTTACCATATCTGATGTTATCCGGAGCAGCATTGCATGCTTCAGGAAAAACGGTCACTTTTGGTTTTGATTCTGATTATCCCCCTTTTTCATACATGGCTAATAATATTGCTCAGGGATATGAGATAGACCTGATCAAATTGATTTTCGAAAAAGGTGACTATAAACTGGATATAAAATATGGCTACACATGGGATGAAATTTATAAGTTAACTACAAGTAATCAACTGGATATTTGCGGTCCGCTAGTGAGGACACCGGTGAGAGCAGAACAGGTTTATTTTACTAATGATACTTATACAAGGTATTACGGTGTTTTTACCAATGGAAATACGGAAAAAATTACTTTTGATAATCTGGGTAAATACAGACTTGGCGCTGTCAAAGGATATTACAGCGAGATAATTGTACGTGATCAGCTGAAGGCTGCCAGCTATGAGGTTTTTGAAACATATATGCAGATGATCTTAGCTTTGAAGGAAAACCGGATTGATGCCTTTGTAGAGATTACGGAGGTTGTAAAATATTACATATTAAAAAGCAATCTGGAGGGGCAGGTTATACTTCAGCACGATGGTCTGTTCCCTCAGAGTGTACCATTTGGAATAGCTAAAAGCAGGCCCGATCTGGTGGAGTTTATAAATAAACGGCTCAAGGAGATAAAGTCATCCGGTGAGTATGAGATAATATATATAAAAAACTTTTCATCGCATTCACCGGAGTATTATGCCGAAGAGAAAAAAAAGGATTTATGTGTAATAATTGATATAACTACCGGTCTGGTCGCCGTGGCGCTTTTATTTATTATTCTTCTGAAACTGCAGGTGAAGAGAGCTACAGCTAAAATTATGCAGAGAGAGTCGGAGATCAAGAAGAAGAACGAGGAACTTGAATCAATCAATGAGGAGCTTAACCAGTCTTTGGAGGAGATGGATGCATCCACAGAAGAATTGATTACTGTCAGCGTCGAATTGCGGGAGAGTGAAGAGAAATTCCGTTTTCTGGTGCGAGATATGCAGGTTGGGGTGCTTCTTCAGGGGCCTAAGGCTGAGATATTGATGAGTAATCCTAAAGCTCTTGAATTGCTGGGACTGAGCGAAGATCAGCTTTTAGGAAAGACATCTTACGATCCGGACTGGAATGTCATTCATGAAGATGGCACTCCTTTTCCGGGACATACTCATCCAGTACCAGAGGCAATTGCTTCCGGAAAGCCGGTTCATAATATTATAATGGGAGTTTACAGGCCTGCTCCGGATGGCCGGGTATGGCTGCTGGTGGATGCTGAACCGCAGTTAAACGATGATGGTACAGTACGGCAGGTTGTATGTACTTTTATAGATATTACAAGTCTTAAGAAGGCCGAGGATAAAGTTCAGACTCTACTCACCGAGAAAGAACTGCTTCTATCAGAGGTACACCACCGTATAAAAAACAATATGAATACTATAAAGGGACTTCTTACTCTACAGTTATCCGCTGAGGAAAATCAATCAGCAGCGGCATCATTGCGTGATGCGGAAAGCCGCGTTCAGAGCATGATTCTTCTCTATGACCGTCTCTACTGCACTGATAATTATCGTGAACTCTCTGTGAAAGACTATTTACAGAAACTGGCAGAGGAAATTGTAGGCAGTTTTCAAAACCGCGGGATAGTGAAAGTTGAAACAGAGATTGATGACTTTATTCTGAATGTACAGAAACTTTCACCGCTTGGAATAATAGTAAATGAACTCTTTACTAATATGATGAAGTATGCTTTCACAGGAAGAGACAGTGGTGTAATAAATCTAAGAGCTTCAATGAAGGATAATCGCGTAAAAATTATAATACAGGATAACGGAGTCGGAATACCGGAGGCGATTGATTTTAAAAGGTCAACGGGTTTCGGGCTTGATCTTGTGGAAATGCTAATGGAGCAGATTGGCGGTAATATTAAGATAGAAAGAGGAGACGGGACACGGTTTGTAATTGAGTTTGATGTGTGATAATTATGCAGCCTCATAGTGTTTTACCTGGCTGCATCTCCTGCCGGATTATTTTAATCTCCCTCAAAAGAACTGCCTGAATGATTCTTAAAGGATATCATAAAAAAATCTTTGTTATATTGATAAAGTTGGATATATTATCTACAGATCACCTTCCACTGATTTAGGGATTTTGTATCCTGGAGAGATGATTTCTCCCCGGGGCGTTTCAAAAGGTATACTGGAGATATTATATGAAAATTGATATTCATACACTTATCATAATTATCAGCATCACTAATATTATTCAGGTTATTGCCCTTTTTCTTCAATACAAAGTCAATAAAACCTACAAGGGTGTTGGATGGTGGCTCCTCGGTTTTATTTCAATGGCGATAGGATATTCATTTCTTTTTTTCCGCGGAATTATTTTAATAAAGATGATCACAATTATCCTTGCAAATGTACTGATCATGTCAGGAGAGATTTTCCTGTACATAGGAATAATGCGGTTCTTTGACAAGAAAGAAAATAGAGGGATTATTTTTATAATACTTCCGGTTTTTCTTTTATCCTTTCTGTATTTTACCTACTTTAATGATAGTATAACAGCAAGGACAGTAATAATATACGGCATTCTTGGAATGGTTTCATTTATGATTTTCCAGTCTATCGTTTTTAACAGGGTCAGCTCTGTTACGGCCTCGGCAAATTTTACCGCAGCAATATTTCTTATTCAGGGTTGTTTTTTTTCTTTCCGCTCTCTGGAGACTTTAACTGTTGATCCCGTAAGCACCTTGTTTACTCCGACAATTATGCAGACGGCTTCTTTTTTGTTTTTATTTGTTATCGGTATTCTGCTGACCTTTGGTCTTATCATTATGCTGGATCAGCGGCTGAATGCAGAAAACCGGGAAGACAAGGAAAACCTTGAACTTATTTTCAATACCAGTCCTGACGCTGTTTCGATCACCCGGTTGACCGATAATCATTTAGTTAAAATAAACGAAATTTTTAGTAAATTCAGTGGTTATTCAAAAGAAGAGCTGATTGGAAAATCTTCAATGGAAATAAATTTCTGGAAAGATCCCGTGGACCGGCAGAGAATTATAAAAGAGCTGAGTGAAAAGGGGTTTTGTGATAACATGGAGATCTGTTTGGTGCGTAAAGATGGTATAGAACGCCATGGTATATTGTCAGCCAGAGTTTTCACTATGGAAGGTGTTCCTCATTTTATCAGTGTGGCCCGTGACATCACAGATCGAAAACTGGCTGAAAATTTATTAGAACAGACTCACCAGAATTATGAAACATTTTTTAATACAATTGATGATTTCCTTTTTGTCCTGGATGAAGAGGGGAAAATAATTTATACAAATGCTACAGTGATTCATCGTCTGGGATATACAATGCGGGAACTTTATGGGCAGCCTGTCCTTATGATTCATCCGCCGGAACGCCGTGATGAAGCCGCCAGAATTGTAGGAGAAATGCTGGCAGGTAGAGCAGAGTTTTGCCCTGTTCCTATCGCTACAAAATCGGGTATTCAGATTCCCGTTGAAACAAGAGTTTCCCATGGATTCTGGGATGGTAAACCTGCAATTTTCGGAGTCACCAAGGATGTTTCAAAAGTCAGATTGTCAGAGGAAAAGTTTTCAAAACTATTTCATATCAATCCTTCCGCCTGCGGATTAAGTGATCTGGAGAATAACAAATATATTGAAGTCAATGAAGCATTTTACAATCTGCTTGGATTTGAGGGAAAAGAAGTAATCGGAAAAACAGCTGTAGAGTTAGGTATTTTAACCAGAGAAAAAATAAATGCAGTATTGCTCAAAGCTGATAGTAACGGAAAGGTATCAAATGCAGAAACCGAATTAATAGCGAAGAACGGTGGAGTTAAACATGTGCTGTTGTCTTCCGAAAATATTAATGTTCAGGATAAAAAGTATCGCTTTACCGTAGCTCATGATATAACAAAACGGAAACTGGCCGAGGCGGCTTTGCGCGAGAGTGAATTGAAATACCGTTCACTGATAGAAAATACAAGCGATGTGGTTTTCTGCGTAAATGAAAAAGGGGAGTATCAGTTTGCAAATAATGTCTTTGCCTCTACATTTGGACAGACTCCTGAATATTTTATCGGGAAAACTTTCTGGGACGTTTATCCTGAAGCGGAAGCTGATTATAGACAGGCGGCAAATAAAAAAGTTTTTGAAACCGGGGAAACTCAGTCACTGGAGGTTAACGTCCCTCTGCCGGATAGAGCTCTGTATTTTCTTGCAAAGGCAAATCCGATAAAAGATGAAACAGGAAAGGTAATACTGAATCTCACCACAGCAACAGACATAACCGAACGCAAGGAGATTGAGAAAGCGCTGCATGATAGCGAGGAGAAGTTTCGTCAGCTTGTAGAAAACAGTCACGACATTATATATACTCTTACATCCGAAGGGATCTTCACCTTCGTTTCACCTGCCTGGACAGAACTGCTTGGACATCCGATAAATCAGGTTCAGGGAAAATCTTTTATACCTTTTGTCCATCCTGAAGACATCCCGGCTTGTACTGCATGGCTGAATAAGGTAATTGAAACCGGGGAAAGGCAGGAAGGAATTGAATATCGGGTACAGCATATAGACGGAAAGTGGTGTTGGCATACTTCAAGCGCCGTTCCATTGCGTAATGATGCCGGTACAGTCATAGGATTTGAGGGGACGGCAAGAGATATCTCTCAACGCAAGCAGACAGAGGAGGAACTTCGTAAAAGAGAAGAACAGATCCGTTCAATCAACAATAACATGCAGTCCGGAATGATATATCAGCTTCTTATTGATAAGAATGGATCACGGAAATTCACTTATCTTAGCGATTCAGTAAAAATTCTCTATGGGATAACTCCGGAAGAGGGTATGGCTGATCCCGGACTTATATACAGGAAAGTACACGAAGATGATGTGAGCAGATTAGTTGAAGAGGAAGAAGCTGCGATAAAAACGGTTTCGACATTTAGAACAGAGCTGCGGACTATAACACCATCAGGAAATATCCGATGGGCTTACCTGGTTTCAATTCCGAAATTGCTTGATGATGGTTCAATCTGTTTTGATGGTATTGAATTCGACATCACCGACCGGAAACATGCAGAGGATGCTCTGCGCGAAAGTGAAGAGAAGCTGAGTACACTGTTCGGTTCAATGACCGAAATGGTGGTACTCCATGAACTGGTCTTTAATGAATCCGGTGACGCGGTAAATTACCGGATAACAGATTGTAATAATGCATTCAGCAGAATTACCGGTATTAAAAGAGAAGATGCTGTGGGAAAACTTGCTACGGATTTATATCAGACAGAAACTCCGCCGTTTTTTACGGAATATTCACGTGTCGCATTGACTGGGAAATCCTACGAATACACAACATACTTTGAGCCTATGGATAAGCATTTTTCTATATCTGCAGTTTCGCCTAAAAAAAATCATTTTGCCACTATCACAACAGACATTACCAGTATCAGGGAGGTGCAGGATGAGATTTTTTCCAAGAATGAAGAACTTGAAAACTATCTCTACATAGCATCACATGATTTGCGGTCGCCGCTTGTAAACATTCAGGGGTTCAGCCGTCGTCTGCAGAAACAGGCCGACTCAATAAAAGAGATTATCTCCGGGTCATCTCTTGCTCCGGAGATAAAATCCGGAATAGATAAAATTATCGAGGAAGGGATCCCGAAGTCACTTAATTATATTTTTACAAGCGTAACGAAAATGGATACTCTGCTGAACGGTCTTCTGCATTTATCACGCACTGGTCGAAGCCTGATGACGATTAAACAGGTTGATGCTAATAAATTGTTTAATACAATCATTGGAAACTATAATTTCCAATTGACCGAGTTAAACGCCGGAGTAACAATTTCAGATCTTCCACCATGTTATGGAGATGAAAACCTTCTCAATCAGCTATTTTCGAACATCATCGGTAATGCTGTAAAGTACCGCGATAATAACAGGAAACTCCATATAGAGATTACCGCACAGGTTGAGTTCAGGAAAATTGTATATTCTATAAAAGATAATGGATCAGGAATTGATCAAAGGCATCTTGAAAAAATATGGGATATTTTTTACAAGGTCGATTCAAGTCAGGCCGACTCGGGTGAGGGTTTAGGTCTAAGCATTGTAAAGAGAATTGCTGAAAAACATAATGGAAAGGTAAGAGTAGAATCCGAACCGGGTAAAGGAAGTGCATTTTTTGTAGAACTGCAGAGGTATGAGTTTAGTGAATAACTGGAGAGTATTAAAGTCTTAGTAATATTTTGTCACCCTGAGCCTGTCGAAGGGTAATCACAGTAAACGTCTATGCTTCGACGGGCTCAGCATGACAAATTGCAACACTGGAATGATATGTGAAAAACCTTTTATATAAAATTGAGTGATTTGTACAAGGTAACTGAAAATTAAAAGCGAGGCAGAAATATGGCAGATTATAAAGAGCTGATAATACTGATTGCAGAAGATGATGATGGTCACGCCGAGCTGATTAAAGAAGGGCTTGCCGATGCCGGAGTTTGTAATAAAACAAAACGGTTCCCTAACGGAGAAGAGGTCTGGAAATTTTTATCGGGAACCGGAGATGGAGAGGTGAGAGATAAAGGCAAAAGTTATCTTCTGCTGCTTGATATCAATATGCCGCTGATGGATGGATTTGAGGTTTTAAAGAAAATGAAAGGGAGCAATGATCTGAAGGAAATCCCGATAATGATGCTCACCACCACAGATGATCCCCGTGAAGTGGAGGAATGCTATAAACTTGGATGCAATATGTATATAACCAAGCCGGTAGATTTTAATAAATTTGCCGAGACACTGAGAAGGCTTGGGCTTTTTATTCAGGTTGTGAAGATATGACAATTCTTATCGTCGAAGATGATGCCGGACTTGCAGAATTGATTATGGATAAAATTGAAGAGTGCGGTTATAAGACTGCAACTGTTCGTTCTGCAGGTGAAGCAAATGAATGGATATCCAGGGAAACTCCATATATTATGCTTCTCGACTATACTCTTCCGGACATGAACGCTAAAGAATTTATAACAGAACTAAAAAGAACCACTAACACTTCGCCGTCATTTATTATCACCACAGGTCAGGGAGATGAGCGAATTGCCGTTGATATGATGAAGCTTGGTGCCAGGGATTACATTGTAAAAGACAGTCAGTTCCTTGATATGCTCCCGGAGGTTATAAGGAGAGTTGACAGGGAGATAGAAAATGAAAGGAAACTCGAAGAGCAGAACCAGCGTCTTGAAAATGTAATAGAAAGCGCCCGGCTGGGTACATGGGAATGGAATGTTCAAACCGGTGAGGTAATTATTAATGATCGTTCGGCCGAGATTATTGGATATACTATTGAAGAATTAAAACCGGTTACTGTTAAAACATGGATTGAGAAATCACATCCGGATGATTTGCTGGAATCAAATGAACTAATGAAAAAACATTTTAGGTGTGAATCGGAATTCTTTGAGCATGAAAGCCGTATGAAGTTTAAAAATGGCGGATGGGTATGGATCCTGAACAGGGGTAAAGTCATAGAATGGAAAGCCGATGGCAGGCCTCTTAGAATGCTGGGTATATACATGGACGTTACAGAGAAAAGAAAAATGTATGAAAAAATTGAGGAACTTTCGATACGCGATCCACTGACAAATATTTACAATAGAAGATATATATTTGAAAGACTTGAGGTTCTTGTGTCAGAGTTTCTTCGGGAGTCAAATAATTTTACAGTTTCAATTATAGATATTGATCACTTTAAAGTTGTAAATGATACTTATGGCCACCAGGCTGGAGATTTAATACTCAGGGAGTTCGCTGATATTGTCAGCAGTAACCTCAGACCCTACGATTTACATGGACGGTATGGCGGGGAGGAGTTTATAATTATTTCAAAGAATGTAAATAAAGAACAGACTTTGTCGAAAATAGAGCATATTTTAAATGTTGTAAGAAATAAAAAATTTTTCTATAATGAAAATGAGATCAGTTTTACATTCAGCTGCGGAATATCAGAAAGTATGGAACTTGATGATATTTCTGTGGGAAAGCTAATAGAAACCGCAGATAAAAGACTATATAGTGCAAAAAATGAAGGCAGGAATAAAATAGTTATTAATTCTTGAATTCCTGTTTTAAATTCAATATATTATAAGTATTTATTTCTATACGTTAGTAACTGAAAATACTCTATTCTCCCCGCCGCCTCAGGCGGCGGGGAGATATAATTTATTATTAAAGGTATCCAGGAGATACTAATGAAAATTCTCATTGTTGAAGATGACAAAGGACTTGCGGACTTAATTAAAGATATACTGAATGAAAACGGATATGTAACTGCATGTGCCTATTCTGCTGGTGAGGCCCTTGCATGGATATCCGGCGAGATCCCATATATAATACTTCTTGATTACACCCTCCCCGATATGAACGCAAAGGAATTTATTGCTGAACTTCAGAAAAAAGAAAATACTCTTCCGTCATTCATTATTTCCACCGGTCAGGGCGACGAGAGAATTGCCGTTGATATGATGAAACTCGGAGCACGGGATTATATTATTAAGGACAGTAACTATCTGGATTTTCTCCCCGGTGTTATTAAAAGGGTTGATCGGGAGATTGAAAATGAGAACAGACGTAAACTGGCGGAACAGGAACTTCGCAAACTCTCCGTGGCGGTGGAGCAAAACCCGGCTAGTGTTGTGATTACCGGTATTGACGGGAGAATTGAGTATGTAAATCGTAAGTTTGTAAATCTTACCGGCTATACTTTTGAAGAGGTAATCGGGCAGAATCCTAAAATTTTAAGTTCAGGGAATACTCCGGCTGTTGTATATAATGAATTGTGGGGAACTATAACATCGGGTCAGGTATGGAGGGGAAATTTTCAGAATAAAAAGAAAAACGGCGAACTCTATTGGGAGTCTGCAATCATATCACCGATTATAAATGATAATGGAGATATATCAAACTATATTGCAATTAAGGAAGATATTACCGAACGAAAAAAATCAGAGGAAAAAATAAAATCTCTCCTTGATGAAAAAGAACTGATTCTCAAAGAAGTTCATCATCGTATAAAAAATAATATGAATACCATCAAGGGTCTTCTATTTCTGCAGGCAGATACACTTACGGAACCCTCGGCTGTAGCTGCTCTACAGGACGCGGAAAGCCGTGTGGAGAGTATGATGTTATTGTATGACAAGCTTTATCGTTCGTCCGATGTGATGGAGCTTTCAATAAAAAAATATCTTCCGGAGCTGGTAGATGAAATTATCGGCAACTTCCCGAATAAAGGGATTGTGAAAATTGAAAAAAATATTGATGATTTTATACTTAAAACTGATACCCTCTTTCCTCTTGGAATTCTTATAAATGAACTTCTTACAAATATTATGAAGTATGCATTTACCGGCAGAGACAGCGGACTTATAACCATATACGCTTCTTTGAAAGACAATCATGCAGAAATAATTGTTGGAGATAACGGCATCGGTATACCCGATACGATAAATTTTCAAAAATCTTCAGGCTTTGGACTTGATCTTGTCAGGATGCTGACAGAACAGATCGGCGGGAGTATAAGAATTGAGCGTGGAGAAGGGACAAGGTTTGTTCTCGGGTTTGAGGTATGAAACGGAAACTCTTTCTAAAAACCTTGCGCCCCTATCCGCCCGACGGGCACCTTTCCCCATGAATGGGAGAAAGGAGTATACTTAGTATTTTATATTTTCTCTCCATCATTCATTGGGGAGATGGCCAGCGGCCAGAGGGGGCGGATCTGAAATGGAAAAACATATGCAGGAATTTGAAAAGCGTCTGGAGGAGCTTGAAATTCAGATTGAAGAAATGCGTCTGTCAAGAGATGCAGCTGAATCCAATGCCGCAAAACTCGCAGCGTTTTTTGATTTTTCCGGTACCGGATATTTTACCCTCCTGCCTGACGGCTCTATCTGCGATGTGAACTGCAGCGGAGCAGGTTTGTTCGGCATGGAATCTGTGAGTCTGCTGAAAGGCAAGTTCAAATCTTTTCTGACAAGCGAGTCACAAAAGGTGTTTGAGGATTTTTTACGTAAAGTATTCATGTTTAAAGAAAGGCAGATTTGTGAAGTGAGAGTAAAAATTGAAAATGACATATCAGCATTTATTTATATAGAAGGCTTAGCTTCAGATGACCGGGGAAGCTGCATTCTCTCCGCCACTGACATCACCGATCGCAAGCTGGCAGAAGAAACTGTTTATAGCCTGCTCAGTGAAAAAGAAATACTTCTTAAAGAGGTTCACCATCGTGTAAAAAACAATATGTACAACATAGGTGCTCTGCTGAATATGCAGGCCAATGCGCAGGAGACGCCCGCGGCAAAAAGTGTATTGTTTGATGCTGCCGGCCGTGTACAGAGCATGAGTGTTTTGTATGATAAACTGTATCGATCTGAATATACCGGTGCGGTATCTCTAAAGGAATATCTGCCTGACCTTGTTTATGAAATAGTCGGAATATTCCCTCAGAAAAATTCGGTGAAAATTAAAACTCAGATTGATGATATTATTCTTGATGCAAAGATTCTCTCTGTACTTGGAATGCTTGTGAACGAGCTTATTACTAACTCAATGAAGTACGCGTTCAAGGGACGAAATGACGGAGTGATAAGCGTCACTGTTTCAAGGAAGGATAAAAAAGCTGTAATAGTAATTGGAGATAACGGAAACGGTATGCCTGAATCGGTTAATTTTAAAAACAGCATGGGTTTCGGAATGCAGCTTGTAAGTATGCTCACTGAACAGATCGGCGGAAGTATAACAATTGAACGTGGAGAGGGAACGCGGTTTGTTCTGGAGTTCGGAATTTGATGATATCTGAAAAATATATATCCGTAAAATAATAATGGAGTTGAGTTAGTGAATATTGATGAATTAAAAAAAACAATCCTTATTGTTGAGGATGAAGCGGTAATCTCCATTGTTATTGCTAAAATGCTGAAGAAATTCGGCTATAATACATTAAGAGCTGCTTCCGGTGAGCGCGCTGTGGAACTTGTCATTGCTAATGAAATGATAGATCTGGTTCTTATGGATATAGATCTTGGTCGTGGTATTGATGGTACGGAGGCAGCGAGGCTGATACTTGCACATCGACATATCCCGATAGTTTTTCATACGTCCCACTCCGAACGGGAGATGGTTGAAAAGGTCCGCGGACTTACCCGTTACGGGTATGTGGTAAAAAGCTCCGGGGACTTTGTTTTGAACTCATCCATTGAAATGGCTTTTGAACTTTTTGAAGCAAATGAAAGTATAAAAAAAAGAGAAGAGCACTATCGTGCGCTCTTTGAAAATACCGGTACATCTCTCCTTACAATTGATGAGGATACAACGATTACACTTGTTAACGATGAGTTTGCCCGTATAGCCGGTTATCCCCGAAGTGAAATTGAAGGCAGGAAAAGCTGGACGGAGTTTGTAGATAAAGATGATCTGGAAAAGATGAAGGCCCAGCATAAACTTCGTCGTGAAAATCCCGATGCAGCACTGAATAGATACCAGTTTAATTTTAAAACCGGATATGAAACACTGCTCACTATGTATATAAGTATTACCATGCTTCCGGGAACCAATAAAAGTATTGCATCACTCATAGATATTTCGGAATTGAAAAAAGCTAAAAATGAGCTGAAGGTTAAAATTGAAGAGGTGTCAGCTATAAGTGAGGAGTTTGAAGCAGCCAATGAGGAGCTGATTACCGCAAACAGAGAGCTGGTTGAGAGCGAATCGCTTTACCGGACTATGTTTGAGAATACCGGTACTCTTATGATTCTTATTGAAGATGATATGACAATCAGTATGGCTAATGGAGAATTTATCCGTTATACCGGGTATTCACGCGATGAGATAATCGGCCGGATGAAGTGGACAGATCTTGTTCATCCCGATGATCTGGCGCAGATGGTTAAGCGGCACCACGATAGAAGGGGATCTCATAATGAGATTTTAAACTCATATGAATTCCGGTATATAACAAAATCCGGGGAAGTGAGAGACGTACTCCTTAAAATTCAGCTGGTACCCGGGACTAAGAAGAGCATTGCGTCTCTAATTGATATAACGGAAAGAAAAAAGATAGAAGAGGAGATGAATAGAAGTGAGTCATATTATCGCCTGGTTGTGGAAAACATAAACGATATAATCTGGACATTCGATCTGCCAACTATGACATATACTTTTATTTCACCATCTGCAAAACGGATTTTCGGTTATTCAGCCGATGAAACCGTCGGGTTCACCATGGATCGTATTTTTACTCCTGAAACACGAAAGAGAGTTATGAAGTTCTTCGGAAAATATTTAGAAGGACCAGCTGTGGAAAAGACTCTTGTTCTGGACGCAGAGCATCTCCGCAAAGATGGAAGCCCGCTCTGGATGGAGATAAGCGCCTCACCTTTAATTGATGAAAATGGTAAAATTACAGGGTTTCTTGGAATAACCAGAAATATTAACGAACGTAAACAGGCCGAGAGGGCGCTGCAGGAAAGTGAAGAAAAATACCGTACTATTCTTGAAGATATTGAAGATGGTTATTATGAAGTAGATCTTAACGGCACATTTACTTTTTTTAATGATTCACTCTGCAGAATATTCGGATACTCACAAAATGAGATGAAAGGTCTAAACCACCGGAAATGTGCAAATGAAGAGAATTCAAAAAAAGTCTTTGATGCGTATAATCATATTTTTAAAACAGGTGAAACAATAAGCGCGTTTGACTATGAAATTATTAGAAAGGACGGAACTATCAGGCTGCTTGAGGTATCAGCCTCATTGATAAAAAATTCATCCGGAGAACCCTCGGGTTTTAGAGGAACCACACGTGACATCACTGAACGGAGACAGGTTGAAGATGAATTGAAATCATCTCTATCAATGCTTAACGCATCTCTGGAATCAACTGCCGATGGAATTCTCGTAGTGGATGGCAATGGTCATGTGGTGAGATGGAATCAGAAATTTGTCGATCTCTGGCAGGTGCCTGAGGAGCTGCAGTTAACTCAGGTAAAAGACCAGGTTCTTAACCACGTGGTGTCTCAAATGGCTAAGTGGGATGAATTTCTGGACAGAGTTGTGGAGTTATATGCGCATCCCGAGGAATCGAGTCTTGACATACTTAATCTTGCCGATGGACGAGTGTTTGAGCGTTATTCAAAACCGCAGAAAATCGGTGACGAAGTTGTAGGTAGGGTCTGGTCGTTCCGGGATATCACTTCTCAAAGACATTCTGAAGATGCTCTTGTTCAGAAAACAATAATGCAGAAAATGCTCATGGACATGTCGTCAAACTATATTAATATACCTATTGATCAGGTGGGATATACGATAAACGAATCACTTAAAGAACTTGGTGAATTTGTATCCGCTGACAGGTGTTATGTTTTCGGTTATGATTTCAGCGAACAGATTATGTCTAACAGATATGAATGGTGCAGAGAAGGTGTAGAGTCACGGATAGAAGAAATGCAGAACGCCCCTATCGCAATGTTTCCCGATTGGGTGGAGACACACAGCCGCGGCAATATTATGTACATTGAGGATGCATCGTATCTTCCGGAGGGTGAGTTGAAAGACCTTTTAATCACACAGGGGATAAAAAGTCTGCTTACAATTCCAATGATGATGGATAGTCAATGTATCGGTTTTATAGGATTTGACTCGGTGAAGAAACTTCATAAATATCCCGATGTTGAAATTGCGCTGCTCCAGCTTTTTGCTCAAATGCTGGTGAATGTTGAAAACAGAATCAATACAGAAATGGAACTGAACCTCACTAATCGAGCTCTCGAAGAGGCGACTGCAAGAGCAAAAGCAATGGCCGCTGAAGCCATGTCGGCCACTAAGGCTAAATCGGAATTTCTTGCCACAATGAGTCATGAAATACGTACGCCGATGAACGGAGTTATCGGCATGACAAACCTTCTTCTCGATACAGAACTTACGGATGAACAGCGGAGATTTGCAGAGCTTTCAAAATACAGCGGCAATACTCTCATGGCAATTATAAATGACATACTGGACTTCTCGAAGATAGAGGCGGGCAAACTTGATCTTGAAATTGTAGATTTCAATGTCCGATCGCTGATAGAGGATCTCGCCGCGGTACTTGTTAATCAGACAAGCGAAAAGGGATTGGAACTGATCTGTACCGTTGACCCGTTGATACCTGTGTATCTAAAGGGTGACCCCGGACGGCTGAGACAGATACTGCTGAATTTAACCGGAAATGCAATGAAGTTTACAGAGTCCGGCGAAATTGAAATAAGTTGTGTTGTTAAAGAGACGCGTGAAAAATCCTGTGTAATGTATTTCTCAATTACCGATACCGGGATTGGGATACCACCGGATAAACAGGGGCTTCTTTTCCAGAAATTTTCACAGGCTGATAGTTCCACAACCCGCAGATTCGGAGGAACCGGTCTTGGGCTCTCCATCTCTAAACAGCTTTCAGAAATGATGGGGGGAGAGATCGGCGTAATTAGTCCGGCATCTTTCAATGAAAACGGAGAGGGGAGAGGTTCAAAATTCTGGTTTACTGCAGAACTTGAGAAATCAGACAAAAAACCTGAATCGATAAAAACCGGCGATCTTAGCGGAGTAAAAGTGCTCGTGGTTGACGGTAATCTTATCAGCCGTGAAGGATTGGGTGCGATGCTATCCTCGTGGAAAACCGAGTATCTTCTAACTGACAGCGCCGATGCGGGGCTGCAGGCGCTAAATGAGGCACAGCGCGGGGGAGTTCCATTCACTATTGCAATACTAGATATGATGATGGTGGGAATGGATGGCGCGGAGCTTGGAAGAAAAATTAAAAGTGATGTTAATCTTAAAGAGACTCACTGTGTTCTGCTCGCTACGGGCGGTAAGCGCGGTGATGCGAAAAAAATGAAAGAGATCGGATTTGCAGCATACCTGACAAAACCGGTGCTGAAGTCCGATATGTATCACTCTCTTGTTCACATTATGCACATAACTGAAGGTGAGGACAAAAATAAAGATGAGATTATTACACGCCATACTGTAAGTGAAAATGTAGGACCGAAAGCCCGGCTGCTTCTTGTTGAGGATAATATTGTGAACCAGAAGGTTGCACAGGCGATCCTTTTAAAATCCGGGTATAGTGTCGATGTTGTTGCCAATGGAGTGGAGGCCCTTAAGGCTCTGGAGATAATAACGTATAATCTTATATTTATGGATTGCCAGATGCCTATAATGGATGGATTTGAAGCAACAAGGTGTATCCGGAATTTAGCCTCTGACAAAAGAGATGTTCCAATAATCGCAATGACTGCAGGGGCGATGCAGGGAGACCGCGAAAAATGTATTGAAGCCGGCATGAACGATTATCTCTCTAAACCTATAGAAAAAGTCTCTATAGATAAGATGTTGAAAATCTATCTTTAAGTGTAAAACTCCAGCCCTTTTCCGTCCGCCCCTATCCGCCCTTCGGGCACCTTTCCCCGGCGCCCCCTAAATCCCCCGGAGGGGGACTTGTTTATAAAATTATTCATTTTATTTATTAAAATCATAAGTTTTTATCAATATTGCTTTGCCCCCTACGGGGGTGCGGGGGGGATTTGGCGGAGATGTCACGAAGTTCCTGAAAAGGCGAGGCGGTTAAAATACTTATCTTTTACAATATAAAAACTTAATTAAACTACTAATTCTGTTGTTTATTCGCGATAAATACACTATATTAAAACTGGCGTGCTCTAAATTTCCCATAAGAGGATTTGTCTCAATGAATAGTGAAAAAGCTTTAAAAACCATACTGCTTGTAGAGGATGAGGCGATTATTTCAATAATTGCCGCAAAGGCCCTGAAACGTTTTGGTTACGAGGTAATCACGGTAAATACCGGCGAAAAAGCTGTTGAACTCTCATCGACAAACGAAGCAATAAATCTGATTCTCATGGATATAAACCTTGGCGAAGGAATTGACGGTACAGAGGCAGCCCGGCAGATACTTGCTGTGCGAAATATACCAATAGTATTTCATACATCCCACTCCGAACGTGAAATGGTTGAAAAAGTCCGCGGCATTACCCGTTACGGATATGTAGTAAAAAGTTCCGGAGATTTTGTACTGCAGTCATCTGTTGAAATGGCATTTGAGATGTTTTCCTCCCATGAGAAGGTGATGGATAGTGAACAAAGATATAGCCTTCTTGTAGATTCAATCCCGGACACATCTATTTTACTCTTTGATCATGAACTTCGCTATCAGGTCGCAGGCGGGGAAGAGATATCTAAAAGCGGTTTTGACAAATCTCTTTTGGTTGGCAAAACTCTGCAGGAGGCATATCCGCCTGATGTTGTGGAGATGTTTGAGCCATTATTCAGAAAGGCTCTTAAGGGAGAAGTATTTTCCTTCGAAATGAAATATGGTGAATATGTATATAACCAGCAGGTTATGCCTGTGCGCAATAGTAAGGGAGAGATTACAAGCGGAATGCAGATTGCTTATAACATTACTAAGCGCAAATTTGCCGAAGAGGAGCTCAAAACAAAAAATGAAGAGCTGAACTCGGCAATGGAGGAGATGGAAGCGACTAACGAAGAATTATTTGCCACTAACGAGGAACTTATTGCAGCAAGTGAGGATCTTCTTCAAAAAGAAAAGGTTATTCTTGCTGAAAAGATTTTTACTGAAGCGCTTCTGGAAAGTCTTCCGGGATTTCTCTATGTCTATGATGATCAGAATAATCTTGTCCGATGGAATAAAAAATATGAAGAGATTACCGGTTATTCTGCAGCGGAATTATCTCATTTAACTCTTTCTGATCTGTTTGATGCAGAGGATGGAATTAAAGTAAAGGCAGCGGTTAAAAAAGTTTTTACAACCGGATACGGCGATGTCGAAGCCCTGATGCGCGTTAAGAATGGGGGAAAAATATTTATTTATGCAAATGGAGTTCGACTGACAGTTGACGGTAAAAAGTATTTCACCGGTGTAGGTATGGATATCTCCGAAAGGAAGAGAATGGACGAAGCTTTGCTTATCGGAGAAAAAAGGTTCAGAGCTCTTTTTCAACAGGCGGCAGTGGGTATAGCTATGATCAATTCCAGAACAGGGGAGTTTGTTCTGGTTAACCGGAAATATGGCGATATCGTGGGATACAGCGTTGAAGAAATGACAAAAATAAATTTTCAATCTATCACACACCCGGATGATATTACTGCAGATTTGAATAATATGAAACGTCTTATTTCCGGAGAGATTAGAGATTTCACAATGGAAAAGAGGTACTACCATAAAGATGGTTCCATTGTATGGGTTGATTTAACTGTCTCTCCAATCTGGCAGCCTGGAGATGAACCTGATTATCATATTGCTATCGTAATTGATATTACTAAACGTAAAGTGGCAGATAATGATATTCAGTTAACCAATAAACTTCTTTCTGAATTTATTGCGCACTCGCCGATTTATACTTATATCAAAGAAGTGTCTTCAACAAGGAGTCTGGTGCTGCAGGCAAGCGACAATTTTATTGAGATGATTGGAATCCCTGGCTCTGAAATGATCGGTAAGGATATGGAGGAGCTGTTCCCTCATGAATTTGCAGTAAAGATGACCGCAGATGACTGGGATGTTGTCTCCAAAGGGGAGGTTCTTACACTTGAGGAGGAGCTTAATGGCAGAAGCTATATCACAATTAAGTCACCAATCATCTCTGAGGTTAAAAAATTATTAGCAGGTTATACCATAGATATAACTGAACGAAAACTTGCAGAGGATAAGGTTCTGAAATTATTAGCAGAAAAAGAAATAATTCTCAGAGAAGTACATCACCGTATAAAGAATAATATGAATACTATAAACAGTCTTCTTATTCTGCAGGCCGATACTGTGAGTGACCCTGTTGCGGTCAAAGCCCTTGACGATGCCGGAAGCCGGGTACGCAGCATGATGGTTTTATATGATAAACTATACCAGTCTGTCAATTTTACAAAGATTTCTATCAGTGAGTATCTGCCCTCATTGATAGATGAAATCGCGGCGAATTTTTCAGTCGGCAGATCTGTGAAGATAGAAAAGACAATAGATGATTTTATTATTGATGCCGGGAGGCTACAGCCTCTCGGGATAATAATCAATGAACTTATAACAAATATAATGAAGCACGCTTATCCGGGAAAGTCAGATGGACTAATTAAAGTAACGGCAGCATGTAAAGATAATCATGTGGTTTTTGAAATTAGCGATTCCGGCATCGGGATGCCGGAGTCCATAGATTTTGAAAATTCATCCGGTTTTGGACTGCAGCTTGTGAGTATGCTTACACAGCAGATCGAAGGAAGCATAAAGATTGAACGCGGCAAGGGGACAAAATTTATTCTGGAGTTTGATTTATGACGCCCCTATCCGCCCTGTCGGGCACCTTTCCCCATGAATGGGGCAGAGGATAATACAAAATATTTTCTATCATTTCTCCACCATTCATGGGGGAGATGGCCGGCGGCCAGAGGGGGCGGAACAGATTCATGAAAAAGCACTACTTATTTAAAATTATTCTCATCACACTCCTGTTTGCGTTCCAATACTCATTTGCTGTGGGACAGCGCATTATAAAAGTTGCCGCTTTTGATGATTATCCGCTGATATTCAGGGATAAGGATGGGAGTATCAATGGACTATACGTTGATCTTCTGAAAGAGGTTGGTAAAAAAGAGAATATCCGTTTTGAATTTGTTCCCGGTACATGGCAGGATGGACTGGACCGGATAAGATCGGGAGAGGTTGATATGCTCACCGATGTAGGCTACACGGTTCAGCGGTCGCTATATATGGATTACGGGAAAACTCCTATCAGGACATTCTGGGGCGAGTTATATACAGGTAAGACATCGGGGATAAGCAGTCTCTTTGATTTTAAATACAAAACTATCGGTGTCTTGAAAGGGGATATATTTGCCGAAAACTTTAAGGAGTTGTCGTCAAAGTTTGATCTAAGGTGTCAGATAATTGAGCTTGAGAGTTATGAAGATGTATTCAAAGCAATTGCAGATAAAAAGATTGAAGCAGGTGTTGCCGCAGGTGCAGTCAAGCAGGAGGTTCTGAGAAAATACGATTTGAAATCAACAGGATTTGTCTTCAGCCCGCTTGATGTTTTTTTTACTACCTCCAAAGGCAAAAACAACGATTTAATGCTTATTCTGGATAAATATCTAAACGAGTGGAAATATCTGGAAAATTCACCTCTAGCCCGGGCTAAGGAAAAATGGCTGCTCGGTTCGGTCGGGACGGTTGAGGTTATTCCCGGCTGGATATATAAAGCTCTGATTATTTTTGGAATTATACTTGCCGCCAGTTCAATTTTTATTCTGCTTATGAAAATTCAGGTGAAAAAGGCAACTGATAAAATAAATAATCTTCTTACAGAAAAAGAACTTCTGCTTAAAGAGGTCCATCACCGCATAAAAAATAATATGAATACAATCAAGGGACTTCTGACTTTACAGATAGAAGCAGAGGAAAATCCATCCGCCACAGCATCACTTCGCGATGCCGAAAGCCGCGTACAGAGCATGATTATGCTCTACGACAGACTTTACTGCACCGAAAACTACAGAGAGTTTTCAGTTAGAGACTACCTGACCGCACTTGCTGAAGAAATTATCGGCAGCTTTCCGAACAGGGGAATAGTAAAGGTAGAAACTAAAATTGAAGACTTTATTCTGAATATAAATACACTTTCACCACTTGGAATTATAGTAAATGAACTTCTTACAAACATGATGAAGTATGCGTTTGTCGGGAGAGATTCGGGTGTGATAACTATATCTGCTTCAATGAAAGATAACCGCGCGATTGTAGTAATACAGGACAACGGTATCGGAATTCCTGAATCAGTAAGTTTTGAAAAATCAAAGGGTTTTGGACTCGATCTTGTGAGTATGCTGACAGAACAGATCGGCGGAAGTATCAGGATTGAACGCGGCGAGGGGACAAAATTTTTACTGGAGTTTGATGTGTAACGCCCTATCCCCCCTGTCGGGTACCTTTCCCCATGAATGGGGCAAGGGGAAATACGAAATAATTCCTGTCATTTCTCCCCCATTCATGGGGGAGATGCCCAAAGGGCAGAGGGGGCGCAACAGTCACATGAGAAAACAATGTTTAAACAAAAAATTTAATCATCACCCATCTCCTCTCATCCCGAAACTCATTTTATTCTGAGATTGATTGCTTTTTCCCTCCGGCAAAATATTACAATTATATTTATAATTCGGTTGTTTACGGAGATTAATTATACTATATTAAATTCGATATACATAGAATATCCATATAAGGTCTGTTTTTTATGAATAATGAAAAATCCGCAAAAACCATACTTCTTGTTGAGGATGAGGCAATCATATCTATAATTGCCTCAAAGGCACTGAAAAGGTTCGGATATAATGTAATTTCTGCTAAAAATGGTGAAATAGCCGTTAAACTTGCCGTGGAAAATGAAGACATAGCCCTTGTTCTTATGGATATAAATCTAGGTGACGGAATTGACGGCACTGAGGCATCCAGACAGATACTTGCCCGGCGGAATATCCCGATAGTGTTTCATACCTCGCACTCAGAAAAGGAAATGGTGGAAAAAGTCCGCGGCATTACCCGGTATGGATATGTTATAAAGAACTCCGGTGATTTTGTGCTGAATTCTACTATCGAGATGGCATTTGATCTTTTTGATGCCAACCGGATTACAGAAGAGAGTATGAATGCAATGATAGAGAGTGAGGAAAGATATCACTCTGCCTTTATGACAAGCCCCGATTCTGTTAACATAAATAAAATGAATGGTGAATATGTCGAAATAAATGATGGTTTTACTCAGCTGACAGGTTATACCCGGGAGGATGTTCTAGGCGTTCTTTCATCTGAGATCAGAATATGGGCAAGGCCGGATGACAGGGTTAAGCTAATAAAGTATTTAACTGAAGAGGGAGTGGTGGAGAACCTTGAATCATTATTCCGCTGTAAAGATGGTTCCCTGAAAACAGCCCTGATGTCCGCCCGTGTTATTAAAATTAAAGATGAGCCGCATATATTATCAATAACAAGAGATATCTCAGAGCGTAAGCAGTTTGAGGAAACACTTAAAACAAAAAACGAAGAACTGAATTCGGCAATGGAGGAGATGGAGGCTGCTAACGAGGAATTATCTGCGGCTAATGAAGAGCTTATCCGTACAAGTGAGGAGCTTCAGACAAATGAAAACAGATTCCGTTCGGTAGTTGAGAAATCTCATGTTGGTGTTGCAATTGTTGACGACAGTTCCAGATATATTTATGTGAACGAAGAGTTCTGCAATATTACCGGTTATGAGGGACATGAAATTCTAGGGAAGGATTTCTCATCTCTTTTATCAGAAGAGAGTAAGAAATTATCTATTGAAAGATATAAAAGCCGCCAGCGTGGTGAAGATGTTCCGTCTCACTATGAGTTTTCATTTGTAAGGAAAAGCGGAGAAAAGCGTTATGGCGATGTGCGGAGTGCGGTATATTATGATGCATCCGGTAAAGCAAACTCTCTTATTCAGATAATGGATATAACCGAGCGCAAAAAATCAGATGCTGAACTTAGAAATCTCAATGATAAATTTATGAAAATTGCAGACAGCATTCCGGGGTATATCGCTTATGTAAATGCAGAAACATTGCAGTATGAATTTGTAAATGTTGCCTTTGAAAAATCATTCGGAATTCCCCGCGAAAAAATTATAGGGAACCATATTAAAGAAATCATCGGTGAAAAGAATTATCAGTTTGCCTTAAAATATATCAACGAAGTGAAAAAGGGAAAATCGGCTTCTTACGAAAATACCTTTGAACTGACATCGGGAAAACGGTGGATTCAGGTGAATTACTCCCCTGTTTTTGATGCAAGCGGACAAGTTACATCAATTGCTGTACTCAGTTATGACATGACTGAGCAGAAGATGGTGGAACAGTCGCTTAAAGAGAGTGAGTCCAGATATCGTGTTCTTTTAGATCTTGCTGTTGATGGAATACTACTTGGTTCTCACGAAGGGATTGTAACAGATGCAAATGAAAGTATGTGCAGAATAACCGGGATGAATAAAGAGGATCTAACGGGAAAACATATAACAATGCTCCCTTTTACACCGGAGAGTCTTAATAAAAGCCCCTTCCGTTTTGATCTGATACAGATAGGGGATATTGTGGTTAATGACAGGGTGCTTGTCCGCCCGGACGGATCAGAGGTGGTTGTGGAAATGCGTTCCAGGATGATGCCTGATGGAACCTATCAGTCGATCTTTCGTGATATTACCGAGCGCAAAAAGATAGAGGAAGAACTGGTTACAAGTGAGGCCCGCTTTAGCGCGCTAATGGATAATTTTCCAGGGCTGGTAATGATTAAAGATGCGGAGCTTAGACCTGTTTATGTAAATCGTCGCATTCGCGAACTATTTCCTGTTGAGGAATGGATTGGTAAAACTCCGGAGGAGTGCTTTCCTCCTGAAGTATCCGAACCTATGCGTGAAAATGATGAGCGCGCCTTCGCCGAAAGATATCTTCAATACGATGAGGAATGGGTAAGTAAAGACGGAGTCACCCGTGAACTGGAGACGCGCAAATTCCGCATCGAGAGACAGGGTGCGTGTTCACTGCTGGGAATTATTATTCTTGATATTACTGAAAGAAAACATGCCGAGGATGAAATCAGAAAACTCCTCGGTGAAAAAGAGCTTATACTTAAAGAAGTTCATCATCGCATTAAAAATAATATGAATACAATAAACAGCCTCCTTACACTTCAGGCCGATTCACTGAAAGATCCGGCAGCAATCGAAGCGCTAGAAAATGCCGGAAGCCGTGTTCATAGTATGATGGTGTTGTATGATAAATTATATCAGTCTCAGGAATTCGAGGAGATTTCAGCTGCTGATTATTTTCCATCTCTGGTGGATGAGGTTGTGGCAAATTTCCCTAACAGCAGAATGGTGAAGGTTGAGAAACGTATAGATGATTTTGTTTTAGAAATAAAGAAAATCCAGCCGCTTGGGATAATAATTAATGAGCTGCTGACAAATATTATGAAGTATGCAGTGGATGAAAAAAGAAATGTGCTTATCACTGTATCTGCTGTACTGAAAGATAATCATGCATTATTTATTGTTAAAGATAACGGTAGTGGTATATCAGAAGCGATTGATTTTGAAAATTCCCCCGGATTTGGATTACAGCTTATAAGTATGCTGACAGAACAGATCGGAGGAAGTATCAGTATTGACCGCTCCGAAGGGACAAAGTTTGTAATTGAGTTTGATGTGTGACGATGATGTAGCTTCGCAGCGCGCTAAGAAGCTGCATCTGTTTACAATATAATTTCTCCTCCCGTTCATGTCATGGGGGAGATGCCCAATGGGCAGAGGGGGGCGGGTTGTATAAGTATGAAATCGTCGGCTGATTTAAAAATAGAAAGAAACGACACATGGACAGGGATGATGTTTTATTCTGCATCGATCTTCTGGACCATCATGATTATTCTCCTTGGTGCATGGAATTACCATCAGCAGGTTACTTCAATATATGAGATTGCACATACCGTAGCCCGGGACAGCTACAATAAAGATGTTCTCTTCAGAGACTGGGCCACGGGTCACGGAGGCGTTTATGTTCCTGTTACTGACTCTACTCAGCCGAACAAATATCTTACTCAAATTCCCGAGAGAGATATTGTAACACCCTCCGGCAAAAAACTGACATTGATGAATCCCTCCTATATGACACGTCAGATGTATGAACTGGCTGAAAAAAAGTCAGGAACTCTGGGGCATATAACCAGTTTAAACCCTATAAGACCGGAAAACTCACCCGACGAGTGGGAGAGGAAATCCCTGATGGAGTTCGAGAAGGGTACAATCGAGACTCTGACTATTGCTTCGTTGAAAGATCATAAATATTTCCGTCTTATGCGCCCTTTAGTAACAAAAGCCGGATGTCTCCGCTGTCATGCTAAACAGGGTTATAAAGAGGGTGATATACGCGGGGGTATCAGTGTATCTATACCGTGGAATTCATTTAATGATGCGTATAAAGCTCAGCTGCGGGTTCTCCTCATCGGGTACAGCGGAGTGTGGGTAACAGGCATTATAGGTCTTATACTTATGATGAGGCTGATCCGGAGATATCTATCTGAAAGAAAAATTTCCGAAGAGCAGATTGCGTCACTTCTTAAAGAAAAAGAACTGCTTCTTAAAGAGGTTCATCATCGTATTAAAAACAATATGAATACAATCAAGGGGCTTCTTTTTCTGCAGGCTGATTCGATGAAGGACTCTTCAGCAATTGCTGCTCTTCAGGATGCTGAGGGGCGTGTGGAGAGTATGATGCTGCTTTATGATAAACTCTACCGTTCAGATAATTTCAGAGAGCTTTCGATAAAAAAATATCTTCCCGTTCTGGTGGAGGAGATAATCGGTAATTTCCCAAACAGCGGTATAGTCAGAGTAGAAGAGTCAATAGATAATTTTATGATTGAAGCAGATATCCTGTTCCCTTTTGGAATAATAGTAAATGAAATTATTACAAACATGATGAAGTATGCCTTTATAGGTAGAGAAAGCGGAGTAGTAAAAATATCTGCTTCACAAAACAAGTCCCATGTTACAATTGAGATTCAGGATAACGGTATCGGTATCTCTGAATCAGTGAATATTAGTGATTCTACCGGTTTCGGAATGCAGCTTGTAAGTATGCTGACAGAACAGATCGGCGGAAATATCCGGATTGAACGAGGCGATGGTACAAAGTTTGTTCTTGAGTTTGATGTGTGACATCTCTACCCCCGGCCCCCTCTAAAGCCCCGCACCCCCTCCGGGGGTGCGGGGCTTTCAGGAGAAAGGGGTTAGGGGGGAGGAGGTCTTTCAGTTTTATAAGAAAATTTAATTGTGAGGATATATATGTCAGAGAAAAGAATTTTAATCGCCGAGGATGATGTCAGTACCGGGATTATGCTGTTTGAGTTTCTTACCTCCAGGGGCTATCTGGTTGATGCTGTTAAAGATGGAAATGAAGCCCTGATAAAGTATAAAGAAAATCCTGCACAGATTGTAATTACCGACATTGATATGCCCGGTATGGATGGAAATGAATTGATCGGACATCTTAATGCTTTCGAGATACCTCCGGTTATTTTTGTTACCACCATACATACCGACCCGGAGCTGATGATTGATATAATGAAAAAGGGAGTTTATGACTATATTCTTAAGCCTGTTGACATGAATGATATTCTTTTAAAACTCAACCGGGCATTTGAAGCTTATGATCTTAAACGTGCATTTGAAATAGCTCAAAGGGAAAAGGTGATCCGGCTTGAGAATAATCTGGAGTGGTACAAATTCGAAGATAGAATTTTAAACCGGGATGCTAAATCGAAGGGAGCTAATGTTTTTGAGAGTCTTCTTACAAGTTTTAATCAGGGTTCCGGATTCGGCGGTCTGGTAACACTAATGTCTCTGATGAAATCAACAGCAGTTAAAGATGGTAAATTTTACAAAATTGATGAAAATCTTTTTGAAATGATTATCGGGAATGCGTTATCGGCAGAAAAGGCTCTCCAGACTTTTGGAGATATGACGGCAATAATAACAAGTAAACATGAGCCTGATAGAATATCTTTATCTCAGCTGCACGATATAATTTTAAAAAAGATAGCAGAGCTGAATTCTCAAATTGCCGAAAGAAAACATCATGTGATGGTTAGTGATAAAAAAGAATTTTATGGAGACTTTTATATAGAGATAAGCATGAATTTCTTTTTAAAAGCCTTTGAAGAAATCATTATCAATTCATTAAAATTTTCACCCGCAGGATCGGATGTTGTTGTCATGTTTCTTGTACAGGATGAAACACTTAATATCTCTGTTATTAATGATATATCTGGCGGGGAAAAAGGTCTTAAGGGAATACCAATAGGTTATGAAAACCTGGTGTTTGAACCGTTTTTCAGATTGCATAAAACTGTTAATGATGATTATGAAACGCTTGATTACGGGCTTGGTCTTACTCTGGCGGAAAAGATAATAACTAAAGATGGAGGGAATATTTCGATTAATAATATTAATGATTATTCTGACATCAAGAGCGGAGCTAAAATAAAGGTGGAATGTACGATATCATTTAATGTGAGTAAGTAGGATTTTATCGTCAGATGTTATCTTTTCAATGTAAGTTATGAAGCAATGGTAAATAATAATGAGAGTACTGATCGCAGAAGATGAAGTAATATCACGTGTTATGCTGATTGAGATGCTGGAAAAAAAACACTACGAAGTAACAGCTGTGGAAAACGGAACCCGGGTTTTATCTGCACTGATGCAGGCCGATCCACCGCAAATGATTATTCTTGACTGGTTCATGCCTGAAATAGACGGTATTGAAGTATGCCGCAGAATAAGATCTCAATATCCAGGGCGGCTTCCTTATATAATTATACTGACGGCAAAAAACTCCAGGGCGGACATTATTACCGTACTGGATGCCGGTGCAGATGATTTCATTTCTAAACCGTATGATGAGGGTGAACTTCTGGCACGGGTAGGGGTTGGCCGGCGTATAGTTGAATTGGAACATAATCTGAATAATCAAATGAAAGAACTGCTCGACAGCCGCGAAAGATTTCGTGAAGTTCTCGAGAATTCGATGGTCGTTTCGTATAAACGCGATCTTAAGACAAATAGCTACGAGTATTTAAGTCCTGTATTTGCACAGATTTCCGGATATAGCTTTGAAGAAATAAATGAACTCTCAATGGATGCTATGTTGTGTCTGATACATCCGGATGATCGGGGAAAGATAGAACGCATAGTTGCGGATTCTTTTTCCGGATCCTTAGAATCGGAATACCAGGTGGAATATCGCTTTAAACATAAAGACGGGCAGTATCGGTGGTTTCACGATCAATTCACTATCTTACACGATGCTGATGGAAAACCTGAGTCTTTAATCGGAAGCGTGAGTAACATCACAGGACGCAAAGAGGCCGAAAAGGCTTTGCTGCAGAGTACGGAAAAATGGAAAGCAATAGTTTCAGCTTCGCCGGATGGTATCGGGATGTCATCTCTGAACGGGAAGCTGGAGTTCGTATCTGAAAAACTGGCAGAAATGTATGGTTATGATTTTGCTGAAAAAGACAAATTATTAGGCAAATCGATTTTTGATTTTATAGATCCTTCCGTTCATAAATTAATTATTGAAAATAACCGCAGTCTGATTGCAGGGAACACAAATGAGAGTATACTTGAATATGAAGCAATTAAAAAAGACGGGAGTAAATTCTTTATAAATGTTAATTCAAGCATAATGTATAATTCACCGGATAAACCCTCCGGCATATTGTTTATTCAACGTGATATAACCGGCCGGAAATTGATGGAGGAGGAAAAAAAGAAAACAGATGCAATGAATCGTATACTTTCAGTGGCGATTGAACAGAGTCCCTTTACCGTGGTAATAACCGATGCATCCGGTAAGATTGAGTTTGTTAACCCGAATTTTGAGAAAACAACCGGTTACACCGCTGAAGAGGCGATGGGCAAAAATCCGAATATTTTGAAAACAGGAGAGACCTCCGGTTCAGAGTACAAACAATTATGGGAAACCATTAGCTTGGGAGAGAACTGGTACGGAGCCTTCCATAATAAGAAAAAAAATGGTGAAACATATTGGGAGTCTGCAGTTATTTCACCAGTCAAGGACGATGAAGGTACAATAACTCATTTTCTGGCTGTGAAAGAGGACATTACTCGAAGTATGCAGGTTGAGGATAAGCTTGCCGAATCAGTTCAAGAGGCGGAAATACTGCGAAAAAAAGCTGAAGATGCAAATGTGGCAAAATCAGAATTTCTCGCCAGCATGAGCCATGAAATCCGCACACCGATGAACGGTGTGATCAGTATGACGAATCTTCTGTTAGATACCGGGCTTGATGCTAAGCAGGAAAAATTTGCACGGATAATACGCTCAAGCGGTGAGGCGCTGCTTTCTTTGATAAATGATATTCTTGATTTTTCCAAGATAGAAGCTTTTAAACTCGATCTTGAAATTGTAGAGTTTTACTTAACTAATATCATAGATGATACAGTAGAATTAATGACAGTTAGAGCTGAAGAAAAGGGACTGGCTCTTGAATCAAAGATAGATCCAGATTTACCACAGTATCTCCGTGGTGATCCCGGACGGCTGCGGCAGATAATACTGAATCTTTTAAGTAACGCGATAAAATTTACCGCAGAAGGAATGATTGAACTTCGGATTGTTATGGAGGAGGATATTGGAGATTGGGTGCGCCTGCGTTTCAGCGTCAGCGATACAGGTATAGGTATCCCCGCTGATAAAAAGGAGAGTATATTTTCACCATTTATTCAGGCGGACAACTCTGTTACACGTAAGTACGGAGGAACCGGTCTTGGCCTGACAATATCAAAGCAGCTTGCGGAGATGATGGGTGGTGCCATCGGTGTCGAGAGTGAAAAAGGGAAAGGTTCAATTTTCTGGTTTACCGCGATCTTTGAAAAGCAAAATGCAGATCAGATTCAGGAATCATTGAAAGCAATTGCGGATATTCAAAAGCCCGCCGGTGCGATCCTGAATAAAAAATCACGGATACTCCTGGCGGAAGATAATTATACTAATCAGATAGTTGCCGTGGAAATGCTGAAAAAAATTGGCTACAATGGAGTTGATATTGCGGCCAGCGGTTATGAGGTCCTCACGGCATTAAAAAGTATTGAGTACGATCTTGTGCTTATGGATTGCCATATGCCTGAGCTTGACGGATTTGAGGCAACACGCCGTATCCGTAATATCAAATCAGAAGTTTTAAATCCCAGTATACCTATAATAGCAATGACGGCTCTTGCAATGAAGGGTGACATGCATAATGCTCTTGATGCCGGCATGGACGATTATCTCAGCAAACCGGTTGAGCTTCATGATCTTCTTAAAATGCTCGAAAAATGGCTCTCTCAAAATCCGGAGAATTTAATGGAGAACATTGACATGAACAAAATTGAAAATAATAATTCACCATCTGTTGAGGAGTGCAGTTCTTTGACGCCGATATTTAACAAAGCTTCATTTCTTGCGCGATTAATGGGAGACGAAAAACTTGCTGTTAAAATCGGCAAAGCGTTTCTGGCGGATATGCCTGCACAGATAGAGAATCTTTTTAACGAAATCAGCAACGGAGATGCCGTAGCAGCGGGACATCAGGCTCATAAAATACGGGGAGCAAGCGCCAATGTCGGCGGCGAAGCAATGCGCGATGCAGCATCTGCATTGGAGACATCCGGTGCATCCGGTGATCTTGAATCGTTGAAGAAACTGATGCCGAAATTACAGCATGAGTTTGAATTGTTAAGGTTGGCTCTGGATAAAGAGTGAGACAAAAACTCAATGTAATGGTACATGGGTTTTCCTGAAATTTGATACTTCGATAGTCTCTTCGGCCGGTGAGGATAAGTTTGTTGTTTGATGAAAAATTAAAACGCTACTTAGTCAAAGTATATAACAGCCGGAGTTTGTTTTATCCGTCTTTCAACTTCGCGCCGTCGTTCCATAGTTGTAGAGTCTTCCGTTGAGGCTTCTCTGGATTTTATTCTTTTTATCAGAACCTCGTCCGTATCTGAATGGTAGTAAATCCGCCTTGAATCGACCCCTCCGAAATTATAGTTGATTATAGGAATTTTTTCTATTTCCAGAAATGAAATTACAGATTCTACGTTTTTCATTCCCATATTGAATTCTGATGAAATTGCAGAGAGTATCGCGGCTCCCCCGAAAACTTTTGCAGTCAATTTATACCTGTCCGCGCCAAGTTTCATCATCTGATTGATGAGAAGTTCCATAGCATTAATTCCGTACCTTGAGTCGATGATATCAACTCTGTCAGGAGCACCTCCCGGAAGGAGAATATGATTCATACCTCCTATCTTTCTTACCTTATCATAAAGGCATACTGCCACACATGGTCCGAGTAAAGTAGAAATAATAACAGGTGTATTGCTTGCGTGATATTCTCCAATATGAATATTGAAAGTAGGTTTCATTTTTCACCTTTAATAAATAATAAGATAATCCTTTATCGTAGTAACTCCAACAATATTTTTTTAAAGATAGTGATATTATTACTGACATTTACTGAAAAATAGATTAAATTAAAAATAATTATGTTATATCTATATTGCAGGCTTTTAGAGAAGGCAGGGCGTAAATCTGTTTAAAAGTTAATTATTTTAGATTTGAGCTTTCTCTGGTATCCGGTAAATTTTAAAGGGATAAAAGATGTCAAAGAAGATACTGATAGCAGATGAATCAGATAAATTAAGAGAATTACTGGTAAATATTTTAAAGAGTGCCGGTTACGACACTCTGGATACATCAAATGGTCTTATAGCTCTGAATTTGCTGAAAGAGAACTCAATAGGCCTTATAATATCTGATGTGAATATGGACGGGATTGACGGGATAACTCTTCTCAAAGTTTTAAAGGAAGATGATCTCAGTAAGACCATACCTGTAATAATACTCACTGCTGAAACTGATGATGATATTATCACAGAAGGGAGGCTCATGGGAGCCAGTGCGTGGATATTTAAACCATTTCAACCGGAACTGATTCTGGAAGCGGTAAAAAAATATTTTCCTTCTGGAAATTTAAAATGAGATCATATTTATGAAAACAACAGAACTATTCTTTTTATTTCTATTTTTGATCCTGACAGCTGCAGTTATCTCTCCTGCCGGCGAATCTATTGCCGAAGCACGTCCTCAATCCATAAAGATAGTAATGGACAACAACTATCCGCCATATGTCTTTAAGGGGAGCGACGGCGCTCTGCAGGGAATTCTTATCGACCAGTGGCGTTTGTGGGAACATAAAACCGGAATAAAGGCCGAGGTCACTGCAATGGATTGGGGCAGGGCCATGGCCGGTATGAAGGCCGGTGAGTTTGATGTTATAGATACAATATTTAAAACAGAAGAACGTTCCGCATGGCTCGATTTTACAAAACCATATGCGAATCTTGAAGTGCCGATATTCTTTGAAAACGAAATTTCAGGAATAACCGATGCCGAATCATTGAAAGGATTTCCCGTTGCTGTGAAGAAGGGCGATGATGCGGTTGATGTGCTTAAACGAAGCGGTGTTGAAAATCTGATGCTCTTTGACAGTTATGAGGCTATAATAAGTGCTGCCAGAGAAAAAAAGGTTTCGGTCTTTGTGGTGGACTCCCCCCCTGCAAGATATTTTCTTCACAAATTCGGGATTCATGATCAATACAAAAAATCTGCACCGCTCAATGTCGGTCAGTTTCACCGTGCGGTAAAAAAAGGTAACAGTGATCTGCTCGGGATTGTAGAAGAAGGCTTTAAGCAGATATCGGAAGATGAGTATAAAAATATCGAAACCAAATGGTATGGATCATCTTTGTCTGTGGACCGGGTTCCCCGTTATTTTTTTATTATAGCAGGAAGTATTGTTCTTCTAATAGTTATTCTTTTTATCTGGAATCTCGCTTTGAAAATCAGTGTAGATAAACGCACTGCCGAACTGAAGAGTACAGAAATGACACTGCGTAAAAGCGAAGAAAAACTCCGCAGCTACATTGACAACTCACCCGATGGAGTTTTTGTTGCCGATGAAAATGGACATTATATTGAAATAAATCCTGCAGCGGAAAGGATAACCGGATATTCAAAATCGGAACTTCTTAAAATGTCAATCCCTGATATGCTTCCAGCAGAGTCTGCTGAAGCAGGGGTTACTCACTTTAGTATTTTAAAAGAAACGGGGAGTTCAAGCGGGGAGTTTATATTTCTCCATAAGAGCGGTGTCAAGAGGTGGTGGTCCGTAGATGCGGTTAAACTCTCCGATACACGTTTCCTTGGATTTACAAAGGATATAACAGAACGTAAGACCGAAAAAGATAAAGTAAAAAATCTTCTGGCAGAGAAAGAACTTCTTCTTGAAGAGGTTCATCATCGCATTAAAAATAATATGAATACAATAAAGGGACTTCTTACTCTGCAGATAGCAGCAGAGGAGAGCCCCTCCGCGACAGCATCGCTGAGAGATGCCGAAAGCCGTGTACAGAGCATGATTATGCTTTACGACAGACTTTACTGTACCGATAATTACAGGGAGCTTTCTGTTAAAGATTACCTTACCTCGCTTGCAGATGAAATTATCGGCAGTTTCCCGAACAGAGAAATTGTAAAAGTAAAAACTGACATTGAAGACTTTATACTAAATATAAATACACTTTCGCCTCTGGGAATAATCGTGAATGAGCTTTTTACAAACATGATGAAGTATGCATTTACCGGAAGAGATAGCGGTGTTATTACTCTGTCTGCTTCAATAAAAGAAAATCATGTGAAGATTGTGGTACAGGATGACGGAGTCGGTATTCCTGAATCGGTAAGTTTTGAAAAATCTAAGGGTTTTGGACTTGATCTTGTGGGTATGCTGACAGAACAGATCGGCGGAAGCATAAAAATTGAACGTGGTGTCGGGACCAGCTTTGTGCTTGAGTTTGAGGTGTGAAAAGATGCCCCAATTAGCAGTATTTATACAAAAATGTAACAACTTACCATTTTTTTATTGATAATTTAATTTCTATTTATAAGTTATTAGTGTCTGGAGTGTTTTTATGAGTGATAAAAATATAAATAAAAATAATAAAGAAAATGCTTCTTCCGATGCTCCATGCTGTTCAGAGAAAAAACCTGAAAAACCTCTGCGTGAGCTTGCGGAAAAGCAGGTTAAAGATAACCAGCATAAATTTGAAGATAAAATAGGTTCATTATCACTTGATGAGTCGCGTAGACTTATACATGAACTTGAGGTTCATCAGGTAGAACTTGAAATGCAGAATATTGAGCTGCGCCGGCTTCAGGAGCAGCTTGAAAAATCCCGTGCATGGTATCTTGATCTGTATGATCTTGCTCCGGTGGGGTACTTTACTATCAACAGCGAAGGTCATATTCTGGAAGCTAACCTCCCAGCAGCATCACTACTAGGTGTCAGAAGAAACTTTTTATGCAAAAAACCCTTTACGCATTTTATCATTCATGAAGACCAGGACATTTTCTATCTGAATCAGAAAGAGCTGTTTAAGAATGGAAGAAAACGGCTCTTTGAATTGAGAATGAAAAAACACGATGATACGTTTTTCTGGGTGAGTATAGAGACAACGCTTGCTTATGGTGAAAATGATGTATTGAACTGCCGCGCGGTGATGAGTGACATTACGGAACGTAAAATTATCGAACAGGAAAAGCTTAAGTTTAATGAAAAGGTTATGCAGAACCAGAGACTTGAATCTCTTGGTATTCTTGCCGGAGGTATAGCTCATAATTTCAATAATCTTCTTTCCGGTATTTTCGGGTATATTGAACTTGCAGAGAAAAAGGCCGACAATCCGGATGTTTCCAGATATCTATCCGAAGCGCTCAATATGAGTGAGAGAGCAAAGATGCTGACGGGACAACTGCTTACTTTTTCAAGAGGTGGTGCTCCTTTAAAAAAAGACGGCAATCTTCTCCCTATAATTAGAGATAACGTGCAGTTTGCCTTAACCGGTTCAGATATTATATGCCGATTTAATCTGGATAAAGATCTTAAGCTCTGTAATTTCGATTCAAATCAGATATCACAGGTAATCGATGATGTTATACTTAATGCGCGTCAGGCAATGTCTGAAAGCGGAATCATTGATGTCTCGGCGAAGAATGTTTTACTTCGTGAAAATGAAATGGCCTCGTTACCTGCTGGTATGTATATAGAGATTTCAATAAAAGACTCGGGTGCCGGGATGGAACCGGAAATACTTTCTAAAATTTTTGATCCGTTTTTTACAACCAAGATATCGTGTCATGGACTTGGTCTGGCAAAGAGTTATTCAATAATAACCCGTCATGGCGGGACTATAAATGTTGCATCAAAACCCGGGAAAGGGAGCACTGTTAGAATTTACCTCCCTGCAATTGCGGATGATATTAAGCTTCCTGAAAAAGAGGATGTTTCCTGGCACAGCGGCAACGGTTCCATTGTTATTATGGATGACGACGAGTGCATAAGGGACTCCCTTTCTGAAATGCTTATGTCAATGGGATATGATGTAATTCATATGGAAAACGGTGAAGAGGTTCTCACTTTTTTCAAAGAGAAGCAGAACGGGGAAGAAAAAATTTCAGGTATTTTTCTCGATCTTTTAATTCCGGGCGGGATGGGTGGAAAGGCTGTTATTTCTGAAATTAGAAAATTACTCCCGGATATCCCGGTGTTTGCCATAAGCGGTTCTCCTAACGATCCGGTTATTGTAAATCCTCACGAATTCGGATTTACAGCAAGTTTAAGTAAACCATTCATGATTAATGATTTATCAGATATACTAAATAAGCATTTTAAGATAGAGTTTTGAAGAGGGTAATACTATTACAAAAAAGGATTTACTATTTGTAAAACATCTTCAATCAGCTGTTGGTGTTGCATATCTTCAGAATAAAGTATTTTACACCCATTTTCCAGTGCAGCAACAATAACAAGAGAATCCCAGTAAGAAAAACCGTATTTATCTTTAATGTCCATTGCTTTTAAAACATCGAGAGCCCCTATTTCGGTAACTTCAAAATTAGCTATAGTTTCCACAATAATTTCTTTTATATGTGTATGGCTGATTTTAATTTTTTATTCAAAACGTTATAAATCTCATTTAGTATCTGTGAGCTTAGCATTATATTATCGAATTGGCTGCGAATCAATATTTCAGCTTTATTTTTTTTTCGCTTTCCTGACTGTAAAGGTATATCCAGATATTGGTATCAATAAAAACCTTATCGTTCATTCAATTCATCTCTATTAAATTTGTAATCAGCAGGGAGGTTAAAATGGTTATGGTTTACAAACTCTAAAAAATTATCCATTTTTCCTTTTTTTTCATCAAAAATAATAATTTTTAGTTTCTGGCCTTCGGCAAAACTGAATTTTTCATCCAGAGTAAGGTTGTTGTTCAGATAAGTTGCGGTGGCGATTTTGTACATAATATCCTCGTTTGTTCTTTTTCCCTGTCCAACATGAAATTTCTTAAGTAAGGAAATATCATGTATAATTTTAGTTTCATTTAAAACAATTCAAAACAAACCCATGAGAAGCAGCCCTGCCATCTTTTTCGAAGAGAGAGTACGAATTAAATCTACCTCAAACATTCTGTTGATTTTTCCTGAAAATACATTATACTAAAAAGAACCCCGGGACTATTGAGCAGCATAAGGTTGCTGCAATTAGATATTCTGGTAAAAACCTATATTGTAAAACTGGAAAATGGAATGTCTGAAAATAAAATAAATAAAACTATACTCCTTGTTGAAGATGAGGAGATTATTGCACTTGCGATATCGCAGTCGGTTAAGAGTTTCGGCTACAGTATAAAAAGTATAAATAACGGAGAAGAGGCTGTTGAACTTGCAGTTAAAAATGATATAGATCTTATACTAATGGATATCGATCTTGGTCCGGGAATCGATGGTACGGAGGCTGCGCGGAGAATACTGGCGGTGAAGAATCTTCCAGTAGTTTTTCTCACATTTCACTCCGAGCGGGAAATGGTGGAGAGGGTTCGCGGAATTACACGCTATGGTTATGTGATTAAAAGTTCCGGCGACTTTGTACTGCAGGCATCTATAGAGATGGCATTTGAACTCTTTGATGCAAATAAAAAATTAAAAAATATGGCGGAGTTCCAGAATGCAGTTAAAGATGTTATTCCAATCCCTGTATTTACCAAGGATACAGAAGGCAGATACCTCAGTGTTAACAAGGCATTCACATCATTTTACGGAAAGGAAGAGAACGAACTTATAGGTAAAAGCGTATTTGAAATTGCACCTCCTGACCTGGCAGAAACTTATTATCTCAAAGATAAAGAACTTTTTGATAATCCCGGAGAACAGGTATATGAAAGCCACGTGAAGGATGCACACAGTGAGATACACGATGTAATTTTCAGGAAGGCTACGTTTAATGATTCACAGGGAAAACCCGCAGGTATAGTTGGTATTATTCAGGATACCACAGATATAAAAAAAACCATGAAAATTTTCGATGCCCGCCTCAGACTTGTGCAGTTTTCTTTAGACCATTCACTTGACGAGGTGCTTCAGAAGACTCTGGATGAGGTGACTGAAATATCTGCCAGCCCGATTGGATTCTATCATTTTGTAGGGGAAGACGAAAAGACACTGATTCTTCAGGGATGGTCAACCCGGACAATGAAGGAGTACTGCAAAGCAGAGGGGAAGGGTAGTCATTACAGTATAGATCAGGCTGGTATATGGGTTGATGCTATTCGTGAACGGCGACCGGTAATTCATAATGATTACGCCTCTCATCCGCGCCGTAAAGATCTGCCGGATGGGCATGCCCCGGTAATCCGCGAGCTTGTAGTTCCCATATTCCGCAGAGATAAAATAGTGGCTGTACTTGGAGTGGGGAACAAGGAGTCGGATTATAACGAAGAGGATATTCAGATTGTAATGTTTTTTGCTGATGTAGCGTGGGAGATAGCTGATAAAAAAAGAACTTCGGAATCTCTTGCGATGAGTGAAAAAAAATACAGACAGGTACTCGATACAGCCAATGAGGCATTTGTAATAGCTCAGGATGGAATGCTGAAATTCATGAACCGAATGACCGTTGAACTCTTCGGAGGATTGACAGAAGAGGAACTCAAAAAGAGACCTTTCATAGAATTGATTTATAAAGACGACCGGCCAATGATTATTGAAAATCATAGAAAGCGGATTAATGGTGAAAGTGTAGAGTCAGGGTATATCTTCAGAATAACAACTTTTGATGATGTGATCAGATGGGTAAAAATAAATACAGTATTTATTGAATGGGAGGGTAAACCTGCCACGATGAATTTTCTCACCGATATTACTGATCATAAGCACGCGGAAGATGAATTAAAAAAGACAGAGCTCTTTGCCCAGGCTACGCTTGACGCCCTTTCGACAAACATTGCTATTTTAAACAGTCATGGTGAAATCATCTCGGTAAACCGTGCATGGCGTGAATTCGCCATGGAGAACTCGCAGGATTTAACATATCTTTGTGAAGGAGTGAATTATCTTGAGGTGTGTGAATCAGCAGCAGGGGAGTATGCAGATGAGGCGGGAGAAGTTGCAGATGGTATCCGCGCTGTTATATCCGGCAATGTGGATGAATTTTCATTGGAATATCCCTGTAATGCTCCCGATGAAAAACGCTGGTTTTTTCTACGGGTAACAAGGTTTGAATACAATGGTGATGTAAGAGTTGTTGTGGCGCACGAGAATATTACCAGACGTAAAAATATAGAAGCTGTACTCCGCTCTCTCTCCTACGTTGTTGAACAGAGTCCTGTATCTATTGTTTTAACAGATACCAGCGGTGCAATTCAATATGTAAATCCTGCCACAGAGCAGACAACTGGATATGCAAGGTATGAGCTTATAGGGAATAATCCACGTATACTGAAATCGGATTATTTTAAATCTGAAGAGTACAAAGTATTATGGGATACAATTACCTCCGGCAAAAACTGGAAGGGTGAATTTAATAATATTCGCAAGGATGGATCCTCATACTGGGAATCTGCGGTCATATCTCCAATATTTGATGAGAAAGGAAATATTGAAAAGTTCGCCGCAGTTAAGGAGGACATCACAGAGAGAAAGGAATCTGAAGCGAGAATAAAAAATCTTCTTAATGAAAAAGAAATCCTCCTTCAGGAAGTGCACCACCGCATTAAAAACAATATGAATACTATAAAGGGACTTCTCTATCTTCAGGGGTCGGGATTGAAAGATCCATCAGCCGCAGCTGCTCTGCAGGATGCTGAAAACCGTGTACAGAGTATGATGGTGTTGTACGATAAATTATACAGTTCGCATAGTTACAAAGAAATGTCGGTTAGATCATATCTTGAACCGCTGGTGAGTGAAATAATAGCCAACTTTCCGAACAGAAACATCGTAAGCGTTAAAAAAAACATTGGCGATTTTATATTAGGAGCAAAAATTTTATTTCCGATTGGAATTATTGTGAATGAGCTTATTACAAATATTATGAAGTACGCATTTTCCGGCAGGAACAGCGGCGAGATAAATATTTCAGCAGAGCTCAAAGACAATCATGCTGTAATAATAATTCATGACAATGGAAAAGGAATCCCCGAATCAATAAATTTTGAAAGCTCAACAGGATTTGGACTTAATCTGGTTGGAATGCTTTCAAGTCAGATTGGCGGTAAAGTCAGGATTGAGCGGGGAGAAGGAACAAAATTTATTATTGAATTTGACGTAGCTAAGTAATTTTGTCCAGGCAGTAGTCTGAACACGATTCGTATGATTCAAAAGATTACCACGATTAGACTAATTACCTCGCTCCCTTGTATTGAACGGTGCGTTCATAGAATTTCGATGATGGAAATTCAACTGCTCGATAAGATTCCATGTTATAGAAAAAGTATTCAATTTAATCGTGAAAATCCCTTAATCCCCATAATTGTGTTCAGACAGATGTCAGAACAGGATTTCTATGATTCAAAAGATTACCACGATTAGACTAATTACCTCGCTCCCTTGTAAAAAAATATCGGCAATATTATGAAAAAATAGTCTTAAAGAAAATTTTTTTTATAAATACCTCCCCCCCAGGCGTATATATATTGAGGTGAAAAAATGTTAAAAAAACACAACGTATACGATTCGGGTTACAAAAAGCTTTTTTCAAATCATGAATTTCTACGACAGCTGCTCACTGGTTTTGTAAATGAAGAGTGGATAAATGAAATTGAATACAGCACTGTTGAAAGATTAGATAAAAGCTTTGTTTCAGATGAATTTGTTGAAAGAGAATCCGATATAATCTATAAGGCTAAATTTAGGGGCAGAGATGTTTACATTTTTATACTTCTTGAATTTCAGTCATCTGTTGACAGATTTATGTCTTTGCGGATGCTCCGATATATTACAGAACTTTATCAGGATCTTCTTAAAAATAACAGGCTAAAAAAGCTTCCATCTGTATTTCCATTGATGCTTTACAATGGCGAAAAGAAGTGGACAGCACCTGAAGAGTTAAATAAATTGATAGAGAGTTCAATACCGGATCGTTATATCCCGCATTTTAAATACTACAAAATTGCGGAGAATGAATTCGGTAAAGAGTTTCTGAAAAAAATGAAAAATTCAGTTGCAGCTTTATTTTATACAGAAAACTGTTCCGGTGAAGAACTTCAGAAAGAAATTGACACAGTAGTTGAATTGCTAAAAACGGAAAAACCGGATGAGATAACGCTTTTTATCAACTGGTTTAAATATATGTTTGATGACAGGCAAGAGCTTGTTGAAGAGATAAAGGAATTAAGTGAGGTAAAATCAATGTTAAGAACATCAATAAAAAAATATGGGGAAAAACTTGTTCAGGAAGGAAAACTCGAAGGAAAACTCGAAACGGCCGCAAATTTAATAAAAGAAAAAATGTCAGTAAAAAAAATTTCTGAGATTACTGGCCTTTCTGAGAAAGAGATAAAAAGAATAAAAGATAAACAATTGTCTGAACCTTGATTGAAGGATTATAAGATTTTCATGATTGCTGAGTGAGTTATTATTCATGTAATCAGGAAAATCCTTTAATCAGGCGAATCAATGTTCAGACATCTTCAAGAGAATTCTCTAATCATCTGCAAAATCTGCGGTCCGCAATGCTACATAATACACCAACAACTACAAATTAAAACATAACACGTTCGTGTGATGCCGGCCTAACACGTTCGTGACTGAAATTAATCACGTTCGTGTGATTGCCGATCCCGCTATTACAGGTATATATTATCACAAACGATTCCATTTAATGTGAGAAATGTTATGCCAGCAATAAGCCAACAGAAAAAACAGGCCTCAAAAACGGAAGATACCTCCACAAGGCAGTATGTGACTTTTTCGATTAAAGATGAATTATTCGGCATTGATGTGAGGAGAGCTCAGGAAGTAATGAACATTCCTCAGATTACAAAGGTTCCAAATACAATGCCATTTATGAAAGGTGTAATCGATCTGCGCGGTATAATTATTCCGCTCATTGACATGAGGATAAAATTCAAAATTGAAGAGAAGGCATACGATCAGAAAACAGTTATAATCATAATCGATGTAAAAAAAGTGATCTGCGGCATCATTGTCGATTCGGTTTCTGATGTTGCTAATATGTCGATTAATGACGTCCAGCATACTCCGCACTTCGCATCAGAGATCGATAAAGATTCGGTGTTTGGTATAGGTAAACTCGGAGAGAAGCTTGTGATCATTCTTGATGTGGACAAGATTCTAACCGACGAAGAACTGTTGTTGATTAAAGCTAAATGAGGTAACAAGTGGCATTTACGTATTTTTTTAGAGATATGCAGACGCTGGAAATGATCCGCGATTATGCGATCCCCACACTCCGCACAAAAAGACATATAAAAGTATGGGATGCCGGTTGTGCCATGGGTCCTGAACCGTATTCGCTTGCAATTATACTCCGCGAAAATATGGGAAATATGATGTTTCGTAATGTTAAAATTTTTGCAACAGATATAGACGGTAGTAACCTTTTTCAAAAGATAATTGAAAGCGGAGAGTATCCCCGTGACCAGCTTGATCGAATTCCGAAAGAAATATTCTACAAATATTTCTCCAAGGTTGATGGAGGAGCGGATATTTATAAAATTTCCGACGAGATGATAAAATCTATAAAATTCCATAAACACGATCTTCTTTCTTTTAAACCGGTATCTCATGACTTTGAGCTTATTATGTGCAAGAATGTTCTTCTGCACTTTCAATATGAAGAGCGGATAAAAGTTATAAAAATGTTTTATGACAATCTTATAGACGGTGGATATTTTGTCTCTGAACAGACACAGAAGATGCCCGAGGAACTGGAGGGTCACTTTGTACAGGTGGTTCCTAATGCGCAGATTTTTCAGAAGGTAGTGTGACGGTCGAACTACTGGCACCCAAACCCCCCGGCCCCCTAACCCCGGAGGGGGCATAGTTGGGAGAGTGTTGTATTGAACAAGTAGCGGGGGGACAGAACTAATTAATACTTGCCCCCTCTGGGGGTTAGGGGGCTGAAGGGTAAAGAGGCAGATATAAGTCTAGTTGCAAAGAAGGGATGATGATCATGAAGATATATAATCTGACGGAGCATAGTAAAGTATATACTTCAAATGTGTATCTGGTGACAGGCACATGGAATGCGATGGATGATGTAAATACACTGGTAGATGTTGGGCGTGATCTGGGTGCGCTGGAGATAATCTTCGAAATTTCAACCGGTGTTGGAAAGAAACCTGTTGAGAAAGTTGTACTTACACATAATCATTATGATCACACGTCTATGTTACAGAACGTAAAAACTATTTTCAATCCCAGAGTTTACGCCTGGTCTAAATCGCTCGAAGGGGTGGACAGAATTCTTAAAGATGGTGAAACAATAAGAATGGGTGATCAATATTTTGAAGTAATACATACACCGGGTCACAGTACCGATTCAATCTGTTTATACTGTCCGGCTGAGGGTGTTCTGTTCTCCGGGGATACACCGGTTATAATAAGATCAACAGACAGCACATACGAAGAGGATTTTATCAGAGCAATGGAGAAACTCAGCAGACGGGAAGTGAAGGCGATATACTTCGGACATGGAGAACCATTGCTTGATGGATGTGGCATTGCTTTAAGAAAGTCTCTGGATAATATACGTACAGGTATGGGGTTAAGTGTAGGGCAGTACAGGTGACTTCTCCCCCCGGCCTATAACAGACACGGGTGCAGAGGAATAGCCTCTCCTGAAAGAGAGTGGGGAGGTAGAGCAAGATAAATTATTTAGTATATCAGAAGATGGAGGGGCAATATGTTTAAGAATATGAAACTTGGAATGAAAGTACTGGCAGGATTTGTAGCATTAACTGTAATTGCCGGTGCTATAGGAATTGTAGGTACTGTTAACCTGAAAAAAATTGACAATGCCGATACATACATGTACGAAAACGTGGTAGAGGGTATTCAACTTATCGGAGATGCAAGTGCTGATATTCAGGAGGTCAGCACGCAGCTTCGCAACCTGCTTCTGACAACTGATGCCGCAGAAAACGTCAGAATTGAGAATAGGATCGCTGAGTTAAGAAAAAAAATAGATGAATCAAGTTCTGCATATGAAAAAAATATCGATGATGAAACTGATCGGGCAAATTTTCTAAAATTCAAAGATGGACAAAAAAGATTACGTGAGATAAATAGCAAAATTATTGCGTTAGGTGTAGCAAATAAGAATGCTGAAGCATATAATTTAATGATTACAGTCCAATTACCTGTTGAAAAAGAAGTGCAGGGTACTCTTGATATTATGAAAGAATGGAACTCGAAAAATGGCAAGAAAGTATCAGACAACAATACATCAATGGCTAATACCGCTATTACTTTAATGTATACTCTTATCGCCATTGCCGTTATATTTGCATCTATTCTTACCTTTGTAATTATGAAAAATATCGCGGGTATTATAGGTGGTCTTCTTAAAGTTGTCTCTATGCTTACCCAGGCCACTATTGACGGTAAGCTCGATACAAGAGCCGATGTCGCAACAATAAATTTCGAATTCCGCGGTGTAGGTGAAGGACTTAATAATATAGTCGATGCTTTTGTAGGTCCGATAAATGTTACAGCGGAGTACGTTGACCGTATATCCAAAGGTGATATACCTCAGAAAATTACAGACAAATATAACGGTGATTTTAACGAAATTAAAAACAATCTAAATGCATGTATTGATGTAATGAACGGGCTGCTTGAAGAAACTGGTAAACTGATCGAAGCAACTAAAGAGGGTAAACTCGATACACGCGGTAATGCCGATACTTTTGCCGGCGGTTGGGGTAAACTGGTTAAAGGTGTTAACGAACTGATTGATGCATTTGTAGGCCCGATCAATGTTACAGCAGAGTATGTTGATAGAATATCCAAGGGTGATATTCCTCAGAAAATTACAGATGTTTATAATGGCGATTTTAACGAAATCAAGAATAATCTTAATGCATGTATCGATGTAATGAACGGGCTGCTGATTGAAACCGGTAAACTTATTGATGCAACAAAAGAGGGTAAACTCGATACCCGTGGTAATGCCGATACATTTGCCGGCGGTTGGGGTAAACTTGTTAAAGGTGTTAACGAGCTTATTGATGCCTTTGTAGGTCCGATAAATGTTACTGCAGAGTATGTAGATAGAATTTCAAAAGGTGACATTCCTCAAAAGATATCAGATACATATCATGGAGATTTTAACGAGATCAAAAACAATTTAAATGCATGTATTGATGTAATGAACGGTCTTCTTGTTGAAACAGATAAATTGATCCAGGCGACTAAAGATGGCAAACTTGACACTCGCGGTAATGCGGCAGGTTTTGACGGCGGTTGGGGTAAACTTGTAAAAGGTGTCAATGAACTGATTGATGCATTTGTGGCTCCGATCAATGTGACGGCCGAATATGTTGATAGAATATCCAAGGGGGATATTCCTTCTAAAATTACTGATACTTACAATGGCGATTTTAACGCTATAAAAAATAATCTGAATCAGGCTATAGATGCCGTTAATGCACTTGTGAAGGATGCGAAAATGCTTTCTGTAGCCGCTGTTGATGGGAAACTTGATACACGCGCAGATGCTTCAAAACACCAGGGTGATTATGCTGCGGTAGTAAAAGGTGTAAACGATACACTTGATTCAGTTATCGGGCCTTTGAATGTTGCTGCTGAGTATGTGGATAGAATCTCTAAAGGTGATATCCCCGCGAAGATTACAGATAACTACAATGGAGACTTTAACGAGATCAAGAATAATCTTAATATGCTTATCGATGCGATGGCTACTATTACAAATGTTGCAGAGGAGATTGCTACAGGTAATCTTATGGTTACGGTAACTGAACGATCCGCACAGGATAAACTGATGCAGGCGCTGAAGAAGATGGTGGCAGATCTTACAACTATAGCTATCGATGTTCAGTCTGCGGCCAACCAGGTTGCTACAGGAAGCGGCGAGATGAGTTCATCAGCTGAAGAGATGGCTCAGAGTGCAAACGAACAGTCTGCAAGTGTTGAAGAAGTTTCCAGTTCAATGGAAGAGATGAATAGTTCTGTTGTACAGAATGCCGATAACGCCAAGCAGACCGCTGTAATATCCATAAAAGCCTCCAAAGATGCCCAGGAGGGTGGAATTGCAGTTATGGAAACTGTTAAGGCAATGAGAAGTATTGCTGAGAAGATTGCAGTCATCGAAGATATAGCTGCTCAGACTAATATGCTTGCCCTTAACGCGGCGATTGAGGCAGCCCGTGCGGGAGATCATGGTAAGGGATTTGCCGTTGTTGCGGGAGAGGTTAGAAATCTTGCTGAAAGAAGCGGAAACGCAGCTAAAGAGATAAATAATCTATCGGTACAGTCAGTTGAAGTTGCCGAGAGAGCGGGAAGACTTATAGAAGAGATAGTTCCTCAGATACAGAAAACTGCCGAACTGATTCAGGAGATAAACGCTTCGAGTTCAGAACAGGCAAATGGAATTACACAGGTAACACAGGCTATTGAACAGCTCGATAAGGGTATACAGCAGAATGCCGCAGCCACCGAAGAGATGGCTTCAACAACTGAAGAACTTCTCAGCCAGGCGGAACAGCTAAAAACATCTGCAGCATTCTTTAAAGTAAATAGTAACGGAAGCGGAGCTTCATCTGCAAGATCCACTGTTCATAGAGCTCCGGCAGCACATTTTGCCGGGCATGGAGATACTAAGAAAAATACAATAAAAAATATTGTAGCAGGGCATAAAGAGGGAATGAAAAAACATGGAAATGAAGATTCAGCAGACGCAGGATCGGGAGTAACACTGGACATGAGTTCAGACGACGGGTTTGAGAGATACTAGGGGACGATAAACTCAGGGATATGGCACTTAACGTCAACCCGCACCCATCGCCCCCTAACCCCCGGATGGGGCATAGTAGGGAGAGTGTTGTATTGAACAAGTAGCAGGGGGACAGAACTTATTAATACTTGCCCCCTCCGGGGGTTAGGGGGCTGAAGGGTAAAGAGGGGATGAAAGTTTTATAAAAGCAATACGGGTATGAGTCTCAACAAAAATTGGAACTAATAAAAGTTTAAGTAATATAAAGGGTTTGGAGGAACAGGATGTTGAAGAATATGAAGCTCGGAATAAAGGTGCTGGCTGGATTTGTAGTTTTAACAGTAATTGCAGGTGCAATAGGACTTGTAGGATCGGTAAATATCAGAAAAATTGATGATGCTGATACAAAGCTTTATGAAAAAATGGCAATTCCGCTTGGAGAGATCGGTGACGTGGGGATGAACTTTCACCGGATAAGAGTAAATCTGAGAGATGCGATTGCTGCAGACAAACCCGAAGCGGCAGCAGATTTTTTAAAACGGGCGCAGGGTTTCTTTGACGAGAATACCAAGACGCTTGCAAATTATGAAAAGGCTATCCTCACTGATGAAGGGCGGAAGAAATTTGCTGAATTGACAAAGGATTTAGAAGAGTATGAAGTTCATCAGTTAAAAATGATGGATCTGATTAAACAGAATAAAAAAGCTGAGGCAGCGGTAATTTTATATGGAGAGGGTGGTGCTGCAGCAAGAAAAATTATTGAGGAGATAGATGTTCAGGTTGAACTAAAAAAGAATCTGGCAAAAAAAACAGCGGAAGAAAACACAGTCATGGCAAACACAGCCATAACCTTAATGTACACACTAATAGCCATTGCCATTATATTTGCATCGATTCTTACCTTTGTAATTATGAAAAATATCGCGGGTATTATAGGAGGTCTTCTGAAAGTGGTCTCTATGCTCACCCAGGCTACCATTGATGGAAAACTTGATACAAGAGCCGATGTCGCGACAATAAACTTTGAATTCCGTGCAATCGGTGAAGGACTTAATAATATAGTCGATGCCTTTGTAGGTCCGATAAATGTTACAGCGGAGTACGTTGACCGTATATCCAAAGGTGATATACCTCAGAAAATTACAGACAAATATAACGGTGATTTTAACGAAATTAAAAACAATCTAAATGCATGTATTGATGTAATGAACGGGCTGCTTGAAGAAACTGGTAAACTGATCGAAGCAACTAAAGAGGGTAAACTCGATACACGCGGTAATGCCGATACTTTTGCCGGCGGTTGGGGTAAACTGGTTAAAGGTGTTAACGAACTGATTGATGCATTTGTAGGCCCGATCAATGTTACAGCAGAGTATGTTGATAGAATATCCAAGGGTGATATTCCTCAGAAAATTACAGATGTTTATAATGGCGATTTTAACGAAATCAAGAATAATCTTAATGCATGTATCGATGTAATGAACGGGCTGCTGATTGAAACCGGTAAACTTATTGATGCAACAAAAGAGGGTAAACTCGATACCCGTGGTAATGCCGATACATTTGCCGGCGGTTGGGGTAAACTTGTTAAAGGTGTTAACGAGCTTATTGATGCCTTTGTAGGTCCGATAAATGTTACTGCAGAGTATGTAGATAGAATTTCAAAAGGTGACATTCCTCAAAAGATATCAGATACATATCATGGAGATTTTAACGAGATCAAAAACAATTTAAATGCATGTATTGATGTAATGAACGGTCTTCTTGTTGAAACAGATAAATTGATCCAGGCGACTAAAGATGGCAAACTTGACACTCGCGGTAATGCGGCAGGTTTTGACGGCGGTTGGGGTAAACTTGTAAAAGGTGTCAATGAACTGATTGATGCATTTGTGGCTCCGATCAATGTGACGGCCGAATATGTTGATAGAATATCCAAGGGGGATATTCCTTCTAAAATTACTGATACTTACAATGGCGATTTTAACGCTATAAAAAATAATCTGAATCAGGCTATAGATGCCGTTAATGCACTTGTGAAGGATGCGAAAATGCTTTCTGTAGCCGCTGTTGATGGGAAACTTGATACACGCGCAGATGCTTCAAAACACCAGGGTGATTATGCTGCGGTAGTAAAAGGTGTAAACGATACACTTGATTCAGTTATCGGGCCTTTGAATGTTGCTGCTGAGTATGTGGATAGAATCTCTAAAGGTGATATCCCCGCGAAGATTACAGATAACTACAATGGAGACTTTAACGAGATCAAGAATAATCTTAATATGCTTATCGATGCGATGGCTACTATTACAAATGTTGCAGAGGAGATTGCTACAGGTAATCTTATGGTTACGGTAACTGAACGATCCGCACAGGATAAACTGATGCAGGCGCTGAAGAAGATGGTGGCAGATCTTACAACTATAGCTATCGATGTTCAGTCTGCGGCCAACCAGGTTGCTACAGGAAGCGGCGAGATGAGTTCATCAGCTGAAGAGATGGCTCAGAGTGCAAACGAACAGTCTGCAAGTGTTGAAGAAGTTTCCAGTTCAATGGAAGAGATGAATAGTTCTGTTGTACAGAATGCCGATAACGCCAAGCAGACCGCTGTAATATCCATAAAAGCCTCCAAAGATGCCCAGGAGGGTGGAATTGCAGTTATGGAAACTGTTAAGGCAATGAGAAGTATTGCTGAGAAGATTGCAGTCATCGAAGATATAGCTGCTCAGACTAATATGCTTGCCCTTAACGCGGCGATTGAGGCAGCCCGTGCGGGAGATCATGGTAAGGGATTTGCCGTTGTTGCGGGAGAGGTTAGAAATCTTGCTGAAAGAAGCGGAAACGCAGCTAAAGAGATAAATAATCTATCGGTACAGTCTGTTGAAGTTGCCGAGAGAGCGGGAAGACTTATAGAAGAGATCGTTCCTCAAATACAGAAAACTGCTGAACTTATTCAGGAGATAAACGCTTCGAGTTCTGAACAGGCAAATGGAATTACACAGGTAACACAGGCTATTGAACAGCTCGATAAAGGTATACAGCAGAATGCCGCAGCTACCGAAGAGATGGCTTCAACAACTGAAGAACTTCTCAGCCAGGCGGAACAGCTTAAAACATCTGCAGCATTCTTTAAAGTAAATAGTAACGGAAGCGGAGCTTCATCTGTAAGATCTACAGTTCATAGAGCTCCGGCAGCACATACTAGTGCCAAGAGGAGTACTATAAAAGATATAGTTACAGGTGGTCATAAAAGCGGAAATAAAAAATATGGAAATGAAGATTCAGCAGACGCAGGATCTGGAGTAACTCTGGATATGAGTTCTGACGACGGGTTTGAGAGATACTAGGGGACGATAAACTCAGGGATATGGCACTTAACGTCATCCCACACCAAACGCCCCCTAACCCCCGGAGGGGGCAAAGAAGGAAGAGTTTTTTGAGAGCATGTTGGGTGGAAACAGAACCCGTTAATTGTGCCCCCTCTGGGGGTTAGGGGGATTAGCGAAGGGGCGGAAGTTGACAGATAGGTGGCTGATACTGTCGTAGCAAAATCTAAGAAGGAGGTTAATGCAAAATGCCTGACAATGTAAACACAAGTTTGGAAGAGGCGTTTCCCGGAACGGGTTTAATTACCATGAGCGACAAAGAGTTTTCTCTTTTCAGCACTCTCATATATAACCGACTTGGAATTAAGATGCCTCCGGTTAAAAAACTTATGCTTACATCAAGACTCATGAAGAGACTTAAAGTTCATGGACTTAGATCGTATAAAGACTACTACGATTTTCTCTGCAGTGAAAAGGGGGAGAGCGAAGAGTTTAATAAAATGATCGATGCTGTAACTACAAATAAAACGGACTTTTTCCGTGAGCCGGATCATTTCAATATCCTTACAAAAACGGTATTGCCGGAACTCATTTTAACGGAAAATTTTATAGAGAGAAAAGTGATTAATATATGGAGCGCGGGATGTTCAACCGGTCAGGAGGCTTATACTCTTACAATGGTAATGTCGGAATTCTTTAACGGCATGAAGAGTAAATTCAGCATCCTGGCAACGGACATCTCGCCCAAGGTTTTACAGGCCGGATATGATGCAATATACACCGAGAGTGTAATAGAGCCTATCCCGGACTATATGCGGCAGAAGTATCTTATGCGCGGAACTGGTGACAAAAGCGGGCTCTTTAGAATTATTCCCCCGCTACGTGAGAGAGTAACTTTTAAACAGCTCAACTTAATGGATAACCAGTTTAATGTGCCGATGAACATGGATATAATTTTCTGCCGCAATGTTATTATATATTTTGATAAAGAAACACAGGTGGAGCTTTTTAAAAAGTTTTATAAGCATCTGGTTCCAGGCGGATATCTATTCATTGGAAGTTCCGAGACTTTGTATGGAATTAACAATGATTTTATTCCGGCAGGGCCAACGGTGTACAAGAAGCCGAAGGGGTGATACAAGACTCTCACAGCCCCACACTTTTCAGCCCCCGCACCCCCGGAGGGGGCAAAGATTAATGCCTTGCCCCCTCCGGGGGTGCGGGGGCCGGAACCGGGAGTGCACGTTAGAAGTCAAATTTTTAGTTTTTAACATTTGCTTTAATAGGATAAACTAGATGGATAGAAAAATTAAAGTTCTTGTAGTGGATGACTCGGCTGTTGTCCGCCAGGTGATGAAGGAGATTCTTGAGTCAGATCCGGCAATTGAAGTTATTGATACAGCGGGTGATCCATTTATAGCTGCGGAGAAGATTAAAAAAGAACTTCCCGATGTTATAACTCTTGATGTGGAGATGCCCCGCATGGACGGGATTACTTTTCTGCAGAAGATTATGACACAGCATCCTATACCGGTTGTTATGTGTTCAAGTCTTACAGAAATCGGCGCCGAAACTACTCTACGCGCTCTTGAGTATGGCGCTGTTGAAATTATAACCAAGCCTAAAATGGGAGTACAGCAGTTTATAGAGGAATCACAAATAAGAATATGCGACGCGGTTAAGGCTGCTGCGCAGTCCAAAGTGGTGAGTATTCCTTTAAGGAATAAAATTAAACCAGCGGCTAAACTGACTGCAGATGTAATAATGCCGCGTCCAACAGGAAGTGCAATGCTTAGAACAACAGAGAAAATAGTGGCAGTGGGTGCATCAACCGGCGGAACCGAAGCTTTGAGAATATTTCTCGAAGCAATTCCCCAGGATTGCCCGGGAATAGTAATAGTACAGCATATGCCGGAAAATTTTACCAAGGCCTTCGCCACACGGCTTAACGGAATATGCGATATAGAAGTGAAAGAGGCTGAAAATAATGATACAATTCTCCGCGGGAGGGCATTAATCGCTCCGGGGAACAAACATCTGCTTATTAAACGAAGCGGTGCAAGATATTATGTTGAAGTTAAAGACGGCCCTCTTGTGTCACGGCACCGTCCATCTGTGGATGTACTGTTTAGATCAGCTGCGCAATTTGCCGGAGCAAATACAGTTGGAGTAATAATGACAGGAATGGGTGATGACGGCGCCCGGGGAATGCTTGAAATGAAAGAGGCCGGTGCATATAATATAGCCCAGGATGAAAAATCCTGTGTGGTTTTTGGAATGCCTAATGAAGCTATTAAACTTGGTGCAGTTGACAAGATTCTTCCGCTGGATTCGATAGCGGGTGCAGTGCTCAGGGAGTGCGAGGGTTAAAACGCCCCCTCTGGCCGCTGGCCATCTCCCCCATGAATGGGAGGAGAGGAGATAGAGGAAGTTTCATGTACCCCTTGCCCCATTCATGGGGAAAGGGGCCCGATAGGGCGGATAGGGGCGGGGTCTTGTTAGTTTATGTATTAAAGTTTGTATTATTGAAAAAGAAAATCTTTGCCCCCTCCGGGGGTGCGGGGGCTTAAGGGAAGGTGATAAAATGGACGAAATGTTAAAAACCGGTGAAGAGTCTGTCGCAGGCATTGATATTGACAGTTTGAAGAACGTCTCGGCGACGGGTGATATGGTGCTCTATCTTACGTTTGCACTGGGATCGGATCTCTTCGGTATTCAGGTAAGTGAAGTAAGAGAGGTAATTGAATACAAACAGGTTTTTAAAATACCGAGAGTTCCGGAATTTTTAAAGGGTGTAATCAATCTGAGAGGCGAGGTTGTGCCTATCATTGATCTTCATTCCAGATTTTACGGAAAGGAATCCGCTGTAACAGGAACAACATCAATCGTTGTTGTTGAGATAGATGATGAAAGTCATAAGATTCCAATTGGTGTAATGATCGATCAGGTAAAAGCTGTAACCGAACTTTATGAAAACAATATTGAATCTGTACCGGAAATCGGAAGCAAAATACGATCTGATTTTGTCGAAGGTATAGGAAAGCTTGAAGACAAGTTTGTTATACTTTTAAAGGTGCAGAGTATACTAAATATAGAAGAACTATCAGATAATGATGAAAATATTCTTTGAAACCGGAGGACAAAATGTCAAAAAAAATTATGGTTGTGGATGACTCAAATGCAATAAGACAGTCTCTCTCTTTTACATTAAAGAGTGTCGGATATGAAGTGGTTGAAGCATCAAACGGTGTTGATGCCCTTAAGTTAATGAGAGAACACTCCATCGGACTTTTTATATCAGATATTAATATGCCAGAAATGGACGGGATTACTCTGCTGAAGAAAATTAAAGAGGATAAAGAATATAACCATACTCCGGTCATAATGCTTACAACTGAAGCAAGCGGCGACATGATAAACGAGGGTAAACAGGCTGGAGCAAAGGCGTGGATGATAAAACCGTTTCAGCCCGATCAGTTAATCGATGCTGTTAAGAAACTCTTTGTAATATAAAATGGTATAGAAAAGAAGGTTTGATATGAAACTAAAGATAGTAAGAAGTAAGATGGGTAACGGTGTGATGCATCTGACTCTCACCGGTGAGATCACTGTTTACTCGGCGGAGAAACTTAAAAAATTTTTATTAGGGGAGCTGAAATCCAATTCCGGTATATCAATGGATCTTGCCGAGGTTGATGAAGCGGACACTTCGGGATTTCAGCTTCTTATTTTCCTGAAGCGTGAAGCCGGTATACTGGGGAAGAGTTTCAGAATAACTGAAACCAGCCGCAGACTCAAATCAATCTTCACTCTGTATAAAGAGATGATATAACCTGGAGGCTCGGCATGGCTGATAAAAATAGTGAAAAGAATTTTAAAAATGTATATTTTACCGAGAGCAGGGAACTTCTTAATTCAATGGAGATATCGCTCCTTTCTCTGGAAAAAGAGAGCACTGATGAAGATTCGATTAATTCAATTTTCAGAGCTGCCCATACAATCAAGGGAAATTCCGGGATGTTCGGATTTGGGCGTATCGGGGACTTTACCCATGTCCTGGAAAATCTTCTAGTCTGTGCGAGAAATGGAGCAGTCAGTATAACTCCGGATATGATAGGACTACTTCTTGAATGTCATGATTTTATACAGTTACTCCTCGATCATTATGAAAGTGAAGAGGAAATTCCCCTTGATGGAGAAACAGAAAATCTCTTTAAGCTGCTTCTGGAGCGCCTTAATTCTTTCATTCCTTTATCTGAAAAAAAGAAAAAGAAAGAGGCCGTTGTTAAATATGAGATTTTTGAAGACACACCGCAGATTTGTGGAGATGATTTGCATGTGTGTAACGACTGCTGGCATATTTCTCTGCGATTTGGAAAGAATGTTTTCAGGGATGGGCTTGATCCATATTCATTTATCAGTTACTTAAGTGAAAAGGGTGAAATACAGAATATTAAGACAGTTTATGAGGATATGCCCGCTGGAGATGAGATGATAGCCGATCTCTGCTATCTCGGATTTGAAATGGATTTCAGAAGCACCATGACGAAAAAGGATATAGAGGACGTTTTTGATTTTGTAAGTAATGATTGTGATATAAGAATTCTCCCTCCAAACACAAGTATTGACGATTATGTCAAACTCATAGAGGCGCTTCCGGAAAAACCTATGAAGATAGGAGATATGCTTCTTGAGATCGGGTCATTGACTAAGGCTGAGCTTGACAAGGCATTGGGACTGCAGTCAGATTTATCTGTTACAAAAGGAAAAGCTCCGGAGGAACTTCTTGTGGGTAATATACTTGTCGAAGAGAAGATGATTCAGAAATATATACTGGAAGCCGCTCTCACCAAACAGGAGAATGTAAAAAAGAGAGAGGAGAACAACAATAAACTTATACGGATAGATGCAGAGAAGCTTGATCATCTTATAAATCTTATAGGCGAGCTTGTGATAACAGGTTCAAATGTAAAACAGATTACCGAGTCTGACGATAAAATCGGAATCGCAAAAGCTGTTACAGATATGTCAAAACTTATTGAAGAGATAAGGGACAGTACGATGGGGATACGGATGGTTCCCATTGGAGAAACATTCAGCAGATTTGAACGCGTTGTCCGCGACTTAAGCCGGGAAAGAGGAAAGAGCATTGAGCTTAAAATTATCGGCGGTGATACTGAACTTGATAAAACCCTTATAGATAAAATCTCCGATCCATTGATACACCTTATAAGAAACTCAGTGGATCATGGGATAGGCATGCCGGCGGATAGGGCAAAGGCCGGTAAATCGTCACTTGGTACTATTACATTGAATGCGTTTCATGAAACCGGAAGCATCGTAATTGAAGTTTCAGATGATGGAGAGGGTCTTGACAGAGATAGAATTTTAAGTAAAGCAGTGGAGCAGGGACTTGCCAGACCTGACCAGGTCTTTACCGATGACGAACTTTACCAGTTTATTTTTCATCCCGGATTTTCCACAGCGGCGGAGGTTACAAACATCTCCGGTCGTGGTGTCGGAATGGATGTAGTTAAGAAGAATATAGAGTCTTTACGCGGAAATGTTTTTCTTGAAAGCGAAAAGGGTAAAGGAACTGTTGTCCGTATTCATCTTCCTCTGACCCTGGCGATAATTGACGGATTTATGGTAAGGATTGCCAATTCGTTTTATGTACTCGCACTGGATATGGTAACGGAATGTACAGAGGTACACAAAGAAGAACTTGACTCGAAAGAGGGGGGTAATTATATTAATCTCAGAGGGGATGTTCTCCCCTTTATGAGGATGCGCGAGTTCTTTAAAGAGTCGGGCGGAGAACCGGAAAAACCTAAGGTTGTAGTAGTTGAGTATTCACGAAAAAAAATCGGCCTTGTTGTAGATGATCTAATCGGTGAATTCCAAACAGTAATTAAACCTATGGGTAAAATATTCAGCAAACTTCAGTGGCTAAGCGGATCGACAATTCTCGGCACCGGGGAAGTCGCATACATTCTTGATGTGCCGAAGCTTATAAAGAATGCCAAGGAACTGGAGTAGGGGATCATTGGATATTATCTGAAAGTAACTCTATGCCATGCCGGCTGTAGTGTAACGGAATGCCGGCATCTCATACAACAAATTCTACTATGGGATTCCGGTATTTCCATGCACGGAAGATGCAAAACCGGAATGACAAATTCCGGAGAATTAACTCTTAGATAAGATTTCAGCATCAGATTGAAACCTGGCAGCATGGGAACTTGAATGGACAACCAAAAAAATAGAAAACTGCTAATTGTTGAAGATGAAATAGTAATCGCTCTCACTGAATCGACAATGCTGAAACGCAATGGTTATGAAGTCCAGAGTGTTTCAAACGGTGAGCAGGCAATTGAAGCAATTAAGAATGGTGATAGTATTGATCTTGCGCTGATAGATCTTAATCTAGGTTCAGGAATGAGCGGCGCAGAAACAGCGAAGAAAATTCTAGAGTTAAAAGATCTCCCGATTATTTTTCTCACCGCTCATACAAGTAAAAATACACTTGATCAGATAAAATCCATAACAAGATACGGTTATGTCCTAAAAGGATCCGGAGAGGATCTTCTTCTTTCTTCAATTGAAATGGCAATCGAGCTATTCCAGTCCAGAAAAAAAATTGAGATCAGCGAAGCAAATTTTCATCAGCTGACTGAAAGCATGAAAGAAGTATTCTGGCTTCGCGATAAAAATGATAAATCAATAGTTTACGTTAGTCCTTCATATGAAAACATCTGGGGCCGATCCTGCGAGAGCTTCTATAACAATCCATGGTCATTCATGGATATTGTACATCCCGATGACAAAGAAAGATTAATAAAAATTCATGAAGATATTAAATCTGAACCATTACCTTTTGAATATGAGTACCGTATTGTGAGAGATGATGGCGAGGTTCGATGGATCAGGGCAAGGAGCAGTCCGATCTTTGATAAAAATGGAAACGTTTTCCGTTATTCAGGAATTGCCGAAGATATTACGCAGCGTAAACATGCTGTTGAAGAACTGAAAAAAAAGAATTCAGAGCTTCTTACTCTTAACGAAGAACTCCACGCAACAATGGAGGAACTTGAAGCAGCCAATGAAGAACTTATAGCAACAAATAATGCGCAATTTGAAAGCGAAGAAAAATTCAGAACTCTTACCGAGTCTTCACCTGTTGCGATAATGATTCATCAGGGGAACTTCTGGGTTTACTCTAATCCTGTTGGTGTGGAGATATCCGGTTATTCCGAACATGAACTGTATAAGATGCATTTCTGGGAATTTGTAGACGAGGAATATCAGCCTTTCATCCGCGAAAGGGAATTAATGAGAAAGCTTTCAGAGAATGTCAGCATGTCATATGAGTTTTCAATAACAGCAAAAGACGGTACAAAGAAATGGGTTTCACTTAAAGGGAACACCATCGTCTTTAAAGGTAAACCCGCAGGAATGATCTCGGTCATTGACATAACCTCCAGAAAGCTTGCAGAGGATGAACTTCTTGAAACAAACAAACAGCTTGAAGCAGCACTTGAAAGGTCACACGAATTTGCCATTGGTGCCGAGGCTGCAAATATTGCAAAGAGTCAATTCCTGGCCAATATGAGTCATGAAATCCGGACTCCGATGAACGGGATTATCGGAATAACAAGTCTGCTTCTTGAAACTGAACTCACCGGTGAACAGAAGAATTACGTGGATATTATGCGCAGCAGCGGAGATAATCTTCTGAGTATAATAAATCAGATCCTTGATCTTTCAAAAATTGATTCTCATAAATTTGAATTGGATATAAACAGTTTCAACCTGCAGACAGCAATGTACGACATTGTTGAAATGCTTGCAGTAAAAGCGGGAGAAAAAAATCTTGAATTTAATTTTAAAATTGATGAGGCGGTACCGTGTTCTCTCAGGGGGGATTCAGGCAGGTTAAGACAGGTTGTAACAAATCTTTCTCACAATGCTATAAAGTTTACTTCTGAGGGCCGTGTCGATGTGGAAGTGAGGCTAGTCGATGAAAGTGAATCAGATGTTAAGCTGAAATTTGAAATTAAAGATACAGGGGTTGGTATACCCGAGGAACATATTGAAGATCTCTTTATACCCTTTACGCAGGTTGACGGCGGCATGAGCAGGAGGTATGGAGGTACAGGTCTTGGTCTGGCCATTTCAAAAAAAATCGTAGAGCTTATGGGCGGTGTGATTGGAGTTGAGAGCAGTGAGCATAAAGGATCATTGTTCTGGTTTACCGTTGTTTTCCGTAAACAGGATCGGGTCCAATCCGCGGTGAAAGAGAAGGATTCTGATGGCAGTAGATATGCCGGCAAAGAATCTGCATCCATACTCCTTGTTGAAGACAATAGAACAAATCAGTTTGTTGCAAATTCAATGCTGAAAAAGCTTGGATATAAAACAGATATGGCAATAAACGGTTTCGAGTGTATAGAGGCATTAAAACAAAGTGAGTATGATGTTGTGTTTATGGACTGCCAGATGCCTGACAAGGATGGTTTCCAGACAACAAGTGAGATAAGAAGCGGAAATGCCGGAGTAATTAATCCGGATATACTTATTATTGCCCTCACTGCACATGCAATGGATGGAGATAGAGAAAAGTGCATCGAAGCGGGAATGAATGATTATATTTCTAAACCGATAAAGATGAAGGAAGTTGATGAGCTCCTGAAGCGCTGGCTTAAACCTGAACAGAGCAAGTCCGGATTGAACGGCAGGCAGAAATGAATCCCGAAAAAAAAATAATACTGCTGGTTGAAGATGATGCCATAACCTGTCTTGCAAGTAAGGTAATGCTTGAGAAAAACGGATACAGTGTTATTACTGCAATGAGTGGCGCAAAGGCTATTGATGTTGCTCTGAATAATAAAGTAGATCTTCTGCTTATGGATATAGATCTTGGCGGCGATATTGACGGGATCAGAACAGCACAGGAGATATTATCTGAAAAGATTTTACCTGTTCTCTTTTTAACAGCGCATGTTGAACGCGAAATGGTTGAGAAGGTCCGGGATGTAACACGATATGGTTACGCTCTTAAAAATTCCGGAGAATATGTACTACTCTCATCAATTGAGATGGTTCTTGATCTTTATGAAGCTCATGAAAAAACCCGGGAGAGTGAGGAGAATTACAAAAGCCTTGTTGAAGATATAAATGATATAATTTTTTCTGTAGATGAATCGGGTATTTTTACATATGTAAGTCCGCGAGTTGAACACTTTACAGATTTTACACCGGCAGAGATAATCGGAAAATCTTTTCATGATTTTATTATAAAAGAGGATCTTCCCGGAGGTGGGGATCAGTTCGAAGTTCTTGCTGCGGGGGGATCATTTTTTGAGGAATTTAAATGGGAAAAAAAGAGAGGAGATAATGTATGGTTCCGCTCATCAATCAGCCCTATATTTTCCGGCGGCGTGTTTCGCGGATTTAAAGGACTTCTTACAGATATAACGTTTCGCAAAAAATCTGAAGAGCAGATGAAAGTTTTACTCGCAGAAAAGGAAAAACTTCTTCGTGAGCTCAACTGTCTGTATAACATCTCGAGAATTATGGAGGATGGGGGAGGGACTCTCGATCATGTTCTTTCTGAAATTGTACTTCTAATACCGGAAGCATTAAGTTATCCCGATTGCTCATATGCGGTAATTTCCTATGGCGGGAAAGAGTATGTTTCAAATCATTTTACGGATTCAGAAATAATTATCGAACACAACCTTCTGATCAATGGAAACAATGTTGGAGAAATAACTATCGGTTATACAAATGAAGATACAGATTGTATAAGGGCATTTTTTGATGATAAAGACAAAGGCTTCTTTGATACAGTTACAGAGAGAATCGGTAAAATTATAGAGTTATATATAGCCAGAGATGATCTCCGTAAACTTGAACGTGAAGTAATTGATATAAGTGAAAGAGAGCGTCAGAAGATAGGACATGAACTGCACGACAGTCTCGGGCAGATACTAACCGGTGTAAGTTTTATGCTTAAAACAGTAAAAAATCAGCTCAACGGTTCCACACCGGTAATAATTGACAGAATAAGTGAAATTTCCGAACTGGTGCGTGACGCAACTCTGGTGTGCCGGCAGATAACCAAGGGACTTCCTCTTGCCACAATACAGCATAATACACTGATTATGGCTCTGGATCAGCTGGCTATAAGCACAAGGGATATGTTCAACATTAACTGTGAAGTTGAGTCATATGGATCAGTCGATATTGAAGATGACTTCGTCTCGTCGCAGTTATACCGTATAACACAGGAAGCTGTAACAAATGCCGTCAAACATAGCGGTGCAAAAAATATTTATATAACAATAACTGGTTCACCCGGGATTAATCTTTCTGTAAGGGATGACGGATGCGGAACCGAAACTGATAATAAAGATCAGGGAATGGGCTTGAGTATAATGAAATACAGAGCAGATCTGATTAATGCAGAGTTTTCAGCGCGCAGTGATGATGACTGCGGATTCGTAGTGTCAATAAAAGTGAACTGAAAATAACGTTTATTGGAAAATGAATCACCGGCTCCGCTCCGGTCCCCGCACCCCCGGAGGGGGCAAGGATTAAATTGCTTTGCCCCCTCCGGGGGTGCGGGGACTTATGACGAGGGATTTTGTTTTACGGCACTGATGAGGAGGTTGAAAAATGAAAATTGTACTGGTTGATGATCACCCGATTGTACGAAAGGGACTGAAGAGTATTCTTGAAGAGGATGCCGGATTCACCATCTGCGGCGAAGCTGAAGACGCAAACAGCGCGATAAAAATTATATCGGAAACAGAACCCGATCTTGCAATTATTGATATAGAGCTTAAGGGAGATATTGACGGGATAGAACTTGTTGGTGCATTGAAGGGAAGATTCCCTCATCTTAAAATGCTTGTAATGTCTATGGATGACGGGACTCTATATGCCGAGAAATCAATAAAAGCAGGAGCAAAGGGTTATATTGCCAAGGCGGAGGCTGCAGAAAATATTCTGTCGGCTATTGAATCGGTAATGGAAAATAAAATATACCTCAGCAATTCAATCTCAAATAAAATCGCAACAAAACATATTTACGGTTCACCGGATAAGGATAAGTTTGATATTCATCTTCTAAGCAGCAGGGAACTAGAAATTTTTCAGCTTATCGGTAAAGGTTATAAAAGAAATGAAATAGCTGCAAGACTGGGAATTAATGTAAACACAATGGAGAGCCATAGAAGGAAAATCCGCGAAAAACTTTCAATTGATAATTCATCGGAGCTTACCAAAATTGCAGTTCACTATGCATCAATAGAGGGACGGTAGAGAGACCTTCTCTCCGCTCCTATTCGCCCTATCGGGCACCTTTCCCCATGAATGGAGCAAGGTGTGATACGGAATATTCAGTATTTCCTCTCCTCCCATTCATGGGGGAGATGTCACGTAGTGACAGAGGGGGCGGGACAGTGCACATTGTGTTCTAGATCTTCATCCCATATTCTTCTTGACATCTCCGCAGCATAAACATATAAATAAAAGCATTGTAACCATGACAAAAATTCATACAGAGAGACATCGGATGCCCCTTAACAGAGATGAAGTAAATGAACTTGTTAAAAAGCTCAGAGACAGATACAAGGAGTTTTCTGATAAACATAGTCCAAAGTGGTTTGATCTTAATGCATTTGATCAAAGATTATCCTCCGCTTTAAAAAGCAGAATGAACATGGAGGGATTTATTCTTGCGGAGATTTCCGCCTTTGAAAAACTTAAAGAGAGCTATGAAAAGAAAAAGAAAGCGAAGGATAACTCGTTCTCAAAAGAAGTAGATAAAATTATTGAAGAGAATGCTGCCAGAATAAAAAAATATCCGCAGATATTTTTTCATCCGAAGTGCGGAATGGAGATCTCCTATTTGTACGGAGCTTTGACATTTTTATCAATGGAGTTATTTCCTATATTAAGAATTGTAATCACCGACAGCAGGCTTAAGAGCGGTGTCAATGCACTTGAGGATCGGATTTTATTTTTAGCTGAACCTCGAGGGAATCTTCATCCTAAACGTATTGCAGATCATATTCTGATGCTCAACAGAATCGGAGTAAAAGATATAGAAGTTGAAAAGGACAGCAATGATTATCTCAAAGAGAGCGGATTTCTTCTGCATGATATAATTGATTTCTGTGACGGCATAATTGATTCAGGAAGAGATGAGTGGAACTATCCGGTTTCTTTTCAGAAGCTTTTCATCGATGAGGAGAGAAAAAAAAGAATGTTTAATGTCTTCAGGGATCTTACCGGGTACGGAGCAGTTTTTAAAATTAAAGAATATGCATCACAGGTTATTGAAGATTTCAGACTTAGCGCATTTAAGAAAAGTGACTAATTCTTTTTAATACATATAAGAGTGATGTCGTCATTCTGAGGACGGTATCCGTTAAATTCATAGAAGTCTCCAAGGCAATGATGAATCTTTTCGATTGAAGTCATCTCCTCGACGTCATTAAGACTTTCAATGACACTGTTTAATCCGTACATAGAGTTGAAATCTGAAGAGTGTTCTTCTATAAGACCGTCAGTATAAAGAAAAAGCAGATCCCCTTTTTCCATATTTATTATCTCATCGATATAGTCTTCGTTTTCAAAAAGCCCAATCACCGGGCTCTTGCATTTTGTAAGAGTGACCTCTTTCCCGTTTTTTTTCTGCACTATCGCCTCGGGGTGTCCTGCAGAGAGGAAGAGTATTGTGTTTGTGTCAAAGTATATCTGAACTATCTGGGCTGTGCAGTAATATCTGAGTTCCTGCAGATCAACGGCAAGCTGGGAATTTATTTCTTTAACTATTTCAGAGGGCTTTTTGCCTGGAGCGGATTTTTCCCTGAACATAGTCCTGATCTGATTGCCCACATATGAAGAAGCAATTCCATGACCGGAAACATCGCATAAAATAATCTGATAAATATCATCGTCAAGAAAAAACCCGTCGAAAAAATCACCCGAAAGTTCCTGAGCCGGCATAAAAGCAAAAGCTGTATCAAATCCCTGGATAAGCTTAAAGTCAGGGAGTTTAGAAACTTCAAGTCTTCGTATTATATCTATCTCTTTTCTATACTCTTCATTCTTTCGCGAGAGTTCACCCTGGGAGGAAATTCTTTCATTGATAAGATTTGTATAATCAAGATAAAGGGATACGATCTCTTTGTCGTTCTGGGAAAATGGTTCAAGGCGCTGAATGAGTATGTAGCCATAGACAGCGTTATTGAATTTTACAGAGAATATGGCCGTATGTATATCATGATTTGATTTTTTTGATTTAAAAAATTTAATCTCATGATCTATATTCTGAAAGATGATTTCCTCTTTTTCAATCTCTTTAAAGGAAATCTCGGGTATATTTTTTTTTATCTGTTTCTGCACTATGCTGAGAGGAATCCCGCCCCGGACTTTAACTATTTCAATATATGTCAGGTCAATCATCGACTGAAGAATCTCGGCGTTCCGGAGAGTCTCTTCTTTGTCCTTTGCCATAATTCCGTTTTTAACAAAATTACTTAATTTATATAGCTGAACATTATGATCAAGCTGGGTCTGGTAGGCATTTCGGAGATTGTCTCTAACAATTATTATATGATTAATGATATGAATTTTCGAAACAAGTTCATACTGTATAAACGGTTTGCGGATATATTCATCGGCACCGGATGAATAGGCTTTTTCAATCGTCTCTCTGTCACTCCTTGAGGTAAGCATAATAAAAAAAGAGTCACTGAAACTTGAATTCTGTTTCAGTTCACTGCAGAGGTCAATTCCGTTTCCGTCCGGAATAGTTACATCAAGAAGAAAAATATCCGGGATCATTGTATTTAAAATCTGGAAAAACTCCTGCCGGCTCCCTGCAAGAAAAAGATCTCCATGATCTTTGAGAGTCATTCTAATATACTCTCTCGCCACAGGATCATCATCAAGTGCCAGAATTGTAAGTTTTTTATTGTAAACTGAATTCATTTATAACTTGGCTGCTCTTTTATCTTTATTTAAAACAGGTACTTTGAAGATACTCAATAACTGTAACTTTTGCAAATTTTATTTATCATAACTATCTAAATTATGGAATTTTATCCTGTTAGAATCATGATAAACGAATACCTTTCCGGGTCTTTGTAAGAAAAGATGGGAATTTATTAAAAGAATTAAAACTGTTTATTGATATTCTCACTTAATTTTTCCAGGGTAAAAAAGTAAGAATACATAACTTACGGTGAAACTGCTTTTCGCCACACTACCTGCGAGGCGAAAAACGAAGGATGACGGATTTTCCGCAGTTACACAAAAAAAATTTTTTTAAAGAGTAATTTATTGACATAGTCCATGTTTTTACTGAATCTTATTGTTATATGAATTTCCCTCAGGAGGGAGTATGCGGAGACTTGCCCTGCTCTTAGTAGTTTTATTTTTATCATCAGCTGCTTATGCAATTGATGGTGAAATCGCTGGTAAAATCGGATCGATAAATAAATTAACCGGTGAAATTGTGGTCAATACCGGTAATAGTAAGTATCAGATTGATATGGGGGATAAGCTTTACGTAAGAATTGAGGGTAATCCTGTAATTATAAAGGCTGTTTTTCCAATGCTTACAATTGTAAAATGCAGGCTGGATAGTAAATATAAAAAAAATCTGAAAGATATTGAAGAAGGAATGCAGGTATATAAATACAAACCGGGTATTGAAAGTACTGATGAAAGTTCAATTGAACCAGGTATAGATTCATTAAACAGAAGGCGTGGTTTAGAAACTGATAAGTCGCTCCCTTCTCAGTATCATGATACTATCTGGAAAATTAAAGCACCCGGCGGTGATCCGGAATTATATTATGTAATATTTAAACCTGACGGCAAACTTGGTTACAGCTATCAGAGTATTGAAACTCTTCAAGTGGACAATACTGACAGCTGGCATGTCGAAGGTGATGCTCTTGTTATAGTCTGGACAAACGGATATTCAACCGAAAAGTTTAAAATTGTTCCCGGCGGAGGAGTCTTCAAGGGAAAGAAAACCTCAAAGAATTATGCAGATGCAAAAGACTGCACAATAGAAAAGATAAAATAGAAAATGTTTCCCCGCGCCATAGGATCGTGGGAAATGCAATCTGAATCCGGTTTATCAGGATACGGATTTTGAGTAATTTCTTTAGTTTAATTATTTGACAGATTGAAAAACAGAATTATTCTGTTCAGAGCTTTATTAAAGGGGCATAAACAGCAGATGAAAAAAATTATCATGCTTATATCAGTAGTGTTACTCTCATGCATCAATATAACTTTATATGCTGAAGGCGCTGTCGTTGAAGATGGAGCGGCATTATATAGCGAGGCTCTGTATTTTAAAAATCTTGCTCTTCAGAGTGAAAAACCGGAGGAAAAAAATAGTTATCTCGACAAGGCAATTGAGAAGCTTGAGTTATCAAAAAATTCCGGCGATGCCTTAGGGAGAGTTTATTATCAGCTGTCAGAAATTTATTTTTTAAAAGGTGATATTGCCTCTTCTGAAAAAGCCGCATTAAATGCAATTGAACAAGAGAAGAACTATTTTCCTCCATACAATAGACTTTACGGCATTATGATGGATCGAAAGGAGTACAAGGATGCGGCGGCTGTTATTGAGAAGTATCTTGCTGCCGATCCCGACGAGCCCTATGCGTTATATCTTCTCGGAGTTCACTACTATAAATATCTCAATGAGCCGGATAAGTCTCTTTCATATTTTGAAAGAGAGATCTTTATCTCGAAGAGCCGGGATGTTGCAAGTTACTATCTGGAAAACTCCTACTATAATATCGGATATATTTATTATTCAAAAAATGAGCATGCAAAGGCTTTTTCTTATTTCAGTAAAGCATATGATTTAAATGAATCAAATCAGAATACAGCTTATATGATGTCGCTTTCTGCATTTGGATCTTATAATGTAACCGCGGCAGAAAAATATTCGCTGATTTATTTGAAGAAAGTTCCCGGCGATGTGATTATGGAATATATTCTGGGCAGCATCTATTACATAAACGGAAATGACAAAGCTCTGGAATATCTTTCAAAAACTAAAAGATCAAGAACCTTTGAGGGTTTAGTTGCCCAGGGGTTGTACCTTGAACTTACCGGGGAAACAAAAAAAGCTGAAACCATAATAAATTCGGTATTGAAATACCGTGAAGATCTGATTGCTCCATATATCGCGGCTGCGCGAATTAAACTCAAGGGAGAGGATAAGACGGAGGCATATAAAACTCTCATTTCAGCCGGATCTATATGTTTTAGAAACAATCTGTTTGATGCTGCAGAAAACCTGTTTTATAAAGCACTTGAGCTGAAGAGTGAAGAGAACGGCGATATATTTTATTTTTTAGCAAGAACTCATGAAGAGAATAAAAACTACTCCATGGCTATTAGCTATTACAACAAATATTACAATTATTCGAAAGAGACAAATATACTTATTCATATAGGATATATTTACGGTACTCAGGGGAAATACGCAAGAGCTGAAGATTATTTTTTAAAGGCTATTAAGTTTGATCCTGAAAATCCTGGAGCTTATTTTTTCCGAGGGATGGTTCAAATCTGGGAAGGTAAAAACAGCAGCGCCAGAGATAATATTCTTAAGGCGATCTCTATCAAGAAAGATGAAGAGACTTATTATTTTTATTTAGCCGTTGCAAACGAGAAGCTTAAGGAAATTGATAAGGCTATCGAAAATCTGAAGCTTGCAATCAGTTATAATAATAACAGCGGAAGATCCTACAACTATCTTGGATACCTGTATGCGGATACAAATAGAAACATAGATGAGGCGTATACTCTTGTACAGAAGGCTCTGGAGCTCGAACCGGAGAATGGAGCATATCTCGATTCGCTTGGATGGATATATTACAGAAAAGGGGACTATAACTCAGCACTAAAAAATCTTCTGCTGGCTGAAGAAAAACTTGAAGAAGCCGGGATACCGGATTTTGTTGTGTATGATCATCTTGGCGATACATATTTAAAACTCGATAATAAAAGCAAAGCAGTAAACTACTGGGAGAAGGCAATGAAGCTGGACAAAAACCCGGCAACAGAGGAGAAAATAAAAATGTATAGAGAACAGAAAAATGGCAAATAAAACCGGTATCTTAATCGTAAGTTTAATTCTATTTATTTCCGGATGCTCATCAGTGCCTAAGCCGGAACTTAGCGAGGCTGAAAATATTAAGGCAAAGGAATTTCTTTCACGTGTAAATGAGATAAATACATCATCTCCCAATACAATTTCATCTTCTTTCTCTGCAGATGGAAACTCCGGTGAAAAAAAATTCCGTGTAGAGGGGAAGGTTACCTTCGATAAAAAGGGCTATTATAAAGTTACAGTTTTTGATTATGTTTTTCAAAGTCCAATCATGGAGGCGTATAGGGAACTTGAAAAATTATTTTTTTTCTATCCTGCAGAAAAAAAACTGCTCACTGATGATGTAAATAAAATTGATCTTTCATCATATACCGGCTTCAAAACAGATTACAAGCTGCTGTATACTCTTCTAACCGGGGGTATTCCCCTGCTGGATAAGTATGTTATGTATAAATGCCTTTATGATGAAAAAGAAAAGGGATACAATCTGATTATTCAGAACGATGAATATTTTGAAAATATTTTTTTTAAAGGAGATGTTCCTGAAAAGATTCTTCTTATACATAAACAGAGCAGAAATAAAATCGAAATATATTTAAAATCGAATATAGGAAAAGATAAAAGCGTTTTTTTTAAAAAATGCAGAATCGTTGCTCCTGAAATTAATCTAAGTATAAATATCAGTTTTTCAAAACCTGTGTTAAACACAGAAATATTTGTAGAAAGAATGAAACAGGATAAGCTTGCAGGGAAAGTTGAAGTTATTAAGGTGAACTAGCAAAAACCAGGCAGAGTTATTTTACGCCCCTATCCGCCCTATCGGGCACCTTTCCCCATGAATGGGGAAAGGACAGCAGAAAACATGTATTATAGACTCTCCTCCCATTCATGGGGGAGATGTCGCTTCGCGACAGAGGGGGCGGAGGTTTTTATAAAGTAATACGATCTAATTCACATCAGCCGCATCGTGAAAATCCGCAGCCTCTGCATACTGAACATCCCGATTCAAATTCAAGCGGCCCATGACAGTCGGGGCATACGCCTGTAACAACGTTATCGTGCCCCTTGCCGTTCGTCTCTGCAATAAACTTCGCAGTATCTTCTAGTATATTTTCACTCTTTGCGTTATCAATTCCTGCATATCTTTCAATAGCCTTTGCTATGGCATCAGAACATGAATATATTCTTCCACCTTTCTCCCATGACTGGTTAGGGCATCGTACTCCTTTAAGCTGCTTGACAATCTGTTCCTTCTCGACACCTGCTCTCAAAGCAAGAGATATAAGACGTCCTATTGCCTCGGTCTGGCTGGCTGCACATCCTCCTCCTTTCCCCATGGCCGCAAATACTTCAAAGATACCCTTTTCATCTTCATTGATTGTTACATAAAGAGAACCGCATCCGGTGTTCATCTTTCTGGTGGCGCCCCAGGTTACTTCATGTCTGGGTCGTGGCGCGATAGCTTTATACATTACAGTTTTTTCTTCGCTTTCTTCCTTCTCCTGGGGTGATGATGAGATCTGCAGTACCTGATTGTCTCTTGATCCGTCCCGATAGACTGTGACACCTTTGCATTCAAGTTCATATGCCATGCTGTATACTTTTCGTATATCCTCGACTGTTGCAGTATGTGAGAAATTTACAGTTTTTGAAACTGCATTGTCCAGGTGCTTCTGGAAAACAGCCTGTGTTTTTATATGCCATTCCGGCGATATGTCGTGTGCGGTAACAAAAATATTTCTAATACTCTCGGGGAGTTCGTCGATGTTATGGGCAGAACCCTCATCGGCGATTCTTTCCATGATAGTTGTAAAATCTACTTTATCTCCAAGTGCTCTTACAGCTTCTTCAAATGCAGGATTTGATTCGATGAGTCTATTGTTATCCATAACGTTTCTTACATATGCAAGTGCAAAGAGCGGTTCAATTCCGCTTGATGAATCACAAAGAATACTTATTGTTCCAGTTGGAGCAATGGTGGTGGTTGTGGCATTACGAAGAGGCTTGTCTCCCCTTTCAGCATAGTCCGATAGATGGAAGTTAGGGAATGCTCCGCGGATTTCCGCAAGTTCTTCAGATTTTTTCTTTGATTCACTCTGTATTGTCGACATTATCTCTTCGCCCACTGACACGCCTTCCTCTGAGTCGTAGGGAATTCCGAGCTTTATAAGCATATCTGCGTAACCCATAACTCCAAGACCAACTTTTCTATTAGCCTTGGTTTTATCTTCAATTTCTTTCAGAGGGTATGAGTTCATATCAATAACATTATCAAGGAAATGCACTGCGTCGCGGGTAATCTCTCTCAGAAGATCAAAATCTATCTCGACTTTCTTACCGTTTGATTTTAATATTTTATTCAGGTTTATCGATCCCAGATTGCATGACTCATAGGGGAGGAGGGGCTGCTCTCCGCATGGATTTGTACTTTCTATGAGTCCAACTTTTTTAATAGGATTGTACTGGTTGATTTTATCAATAAAGATTATTCCCGGTTCTCCGTTTTTCCATGCCATTTCAGTTATCAGGTCATATACTTTTTTTGCATTTAATCTGCCGCAAGTTTCTCCAGATCTCGGATTTTTAAGATCATAATCTTCGCCTGTTTTAACTGCATTCATAAAACTGTCGGTAAGAGCAACGGATATATTAAAGTTGGTTAATGCCGAAAGATCGGACTTGGCCTGAATAAATTCCATAATATCTGGATGGTCAATATTGAGTATTGCCATATTTGCTCCACGACGGGTACCGCCCTGTTTTACAGTTTCTGTTGCAGAGTTGAAAATGTTCATAAATGAAACCGGGCCGCTGGAAACACCGGCGGTACTGCTCACCATGTCATTTTTAGGTCTTAGTTTTGAAAATGAAAAACCGGTTCCGCCGCCGCTTTTATGTATCAGCGCCATATTCTTAAGAGAATCAAAAATTCCATTCATGGAGTCTTCAACAGGAAGAACAAAACACGCAGAAAGCTGCCCTAAGGGTCTTCCTGCATTCATAAGAGTAGGACTGTTCGGCATAAATTTAAGTTCAGCCATTAAATTATAGAATCTCGATGCGGTTTTGTTAACTTCACCTTCCTCAGCCCCATAAAAAGCATCTGCAGCTGCGACAAATCCGGCAACTCTCCTGAATAATCCTTCAGTTGTTTCGATTATGTCTCCTTTACTGTCACGCATAAGATATCTTTTTTCAAGAACGGTAACGGCATTTGCCGAGAGCTCCGGCTTTATCTGTGAATCGATTATAATCTGATTATGGTTTCTGCTGTTCATAGTTTTATCCTTTATGTTATTATATGATGCCATTTTCTATTTTAAGTTGTTTCCGAATCTACAATTTTTTTTTAATTTCGTGATAAATTCTATACTTTCAGGCAGACTCTTTGATAAGGCATGTTTTGAAAGAGGCTCTGACCCCGGAGATGTTAGTTTTGAGAATAATCTGTTCATATGATGTATTATGTCACATTAGATTCCGGTGTCAATAATTTAATCAGGAATCTGGAACATTTTGGATTAGATGAAAAATATTTTTCAATAATACTAAAATATTTTAAGCCGATAAATTGCAGTCGTGAATACATGAATTCCGGTACAGGTTTATTCTCTTGTTTATATATTTTAAGAAATTATACGCTTTTGCCGATAATAAAGTGTGGAAGAGTCATTATTATATTTCCGCTGAAGAGGGTATATGGGTATAGAGTTAACAGCACGGCAGCATCTCGAAAAGCGAGGAGCCTTTTTTTATCTTATAGCTTACGGGATTTTGTTTCTTTTTTCCTTTACGCTGCAGTTTTTATCCGGCGTTCCTTTCAAAGAAATTATTCCAGGGATTGTTCTCAACTCATTGAATATGACTTTGGCTTCCATTATCTATTTTAAGAAAAAAAACGGGAAAAAATCAAATATTATTCCGTATTTTATTGGATTTATAAGCGTAAATGCCCCTCTTCTGGTAAAGTACAACTATGCCCGCCATGAAGGTTGGACTTTTGCACTTCAATCAACCAACACATCAATAATGATGGTAGGATTTGCCGTAATGCTCTATCTTTTTTATCAGCCAAGACTTTATAAGTTTTATGCCTTATTATCTATTATCAATTGGAATCTGTTTTTATATGCTGCATATAAGAAAGGTGCCGAAATTTATTTTGTTTCTCACATGAATGGAATCCCTCTAAATTCAGGAGTTATATTTTTTAGAGAGGTTTTTATAATAATGGTAATGTCTGTAGTTCTTCTTGTGGCATATAGGAACATTCCTGACATTACAAAATATGAAGAGCGAATCGAAAAGCAGACCGATCAGCTGAGAAAGCAGGCTGCCGCACAGAGGTCCATGACTGCAATAATCAAAGAGAAGATGAATGTGCTTTTCCGGAAGGTTGATGCTCAGAATATACTTATAAACAGATTTAATCAGAAGATGGAGAGTCAGGCATCGAGTTTTTCAGAAATGTCAGCTACGATGGAGGAGCTTGCAGGTTCATCGGAACAGATTGCAACGGAATCCATAACTCAGATTGACGGCAATGTTAAAATGGAATCCATTGTGGAGGAGTTTCAGAATATTCAGATAGAAACTAAGCAGAACCTCTCGGAAACATACACCGATATTCAGGCTGTATCAGATAAAAGTACCGTGGCCAACGAACAGCTTATGGAGGTGGAAAGAACCGTTTTTGCCATAAAAGAACAGAGCAGCAAGATTGGCGATACTGTAAATCTCATAGTTGATATAGCTGATAAAATAAATCTTCTTTCACTTAATGCGGCGATTGAGGCGGCCCGTGCCGGAGAGTCCGGGCGTGGATTTGCCGTTGTTGCCGATGAGATCGGGAAGCTGGCGTTTCAGACACAGGAGAGTATAAAAGAGATCAATAAAGTACTCTCGGATAGTTCAAGGAACACCGTTGACGGAGTTGCTGTAATTCAGAAAACTGCGGAGATGATGCGGGAAATGATTGCTCATATGGGGCAGGGTGCTCACAAAGTTCAGCTTCTTCAGGAGAGTATTTTTATTGAGGAGAAGTATATAAAGATTATTATTGAGCAGATGAAGGATAATATATCTCTGGCTAAGAAAATCGGAACTGCCACAGATGAACAGAAGGTTGCAGTTGAATTCACATCTTCGGCTCTTGAAGATTTAATTATAATACTCAACGAAATGGTAAATGAGATCAAGGAACTTGCTCAGGCGGCACATGAAATTCAGGAGAATGCCGTTGATGTGATGGTCGACACAGAAAAAGCCGTAAATGGGTGATATAGAACTTTGCTTAAAATCTCCCCGTCATACGGCTGCACCATTTGATCAACGGACTTGTTTTCACAACTTAACGTCCCCAATGCTCAGGTGATTATGCACTTTATGTCCCATTATGTGTATAAAAAATTAAATTTTTTCTTTACAAAACCGTCCCATTAGTCGTATATTTGAACAGGCAAAAAAATATCAGCCATCCCTTAGAAAAAGAGGATCTATGAGTATAAATCTTACCGCAAGACAACATCTGGAAAAACGTGGAGCATATTATTATATTCTGGCATATATTGTTATTTTCTTCTTTTCGGTATTTTTCCAATATCTCGCAGGGGTGCGGTTTCAGGCGATACTCCTTACTGCTGCTTTACATTCAATTAACCTGGTTCTGGCTTTTATTATTTATTTTAAAAAGAGTCGCGGGCTAAAAGTGAATATTATTCCATGGTTTCTCGGATTCACAAGTATTGCAGCTCCCGTGGCTGTAAAGTACAGTTATGCAATTAAAGAGGGATGGACTTTTGCGGTTCAATCAACAAACAGCACAGCGTTGATGATTTTGTTCGTTGTTATGCTATATCTGTTTTACCAGCCTGTTCTTTATAAATTTTTCAGCACAATAGCTGTTTTAAACTGGATTCTGGTGCTGTATCTGGCATATATAAATGGTGCGGAATATCACTGGGACAGCAGCGTAAACGGAGTTGCTGTTACCTCGGGTATAATTGTATTGCGTGAGGTATTTTTCCTCATTGCAATGGCTGTAATCATGATGATTACATATAGAAATATACCCGACATTATTAAATACGAAGAGAGATCAATCGAACAGACTGTACATATAAAAAAACAGGCAGATGCGCAGATGTCCATGACTGCAATTATTAAAGAAAAAATGAATGTCCTCTTTCAGAAAGTCGATGCTCAGAATGCGCTGATAAACAGATTCAATCAGAAGATGGAGAGTCAGGCTTCGAGTTTCTCCGAGATGTCAGCTACCATGGAGGAGCTGGCGGGTTCATCGGAACAGATCGCATTTGAATCTGTAACTCAGATTGATGGAAATGTAAAAATGGAATCTATCGTGGAGGAGTTTCAGCACATCCAGGTGGAGACAAAAAAGAATCTAGCCGAGACATACACAGACATACAATCTGTGTCAGATAAAAGTACAGTTGCCAATGAACAGCTTATGGAAGTTGAGAAAACAGTTTTTGCAATTAAAGAGCAGAGCGGAAGGATTGGTGATACTGTAAATCTGATAGTTGATATTGCAGATAAAATAAATCTTCTTTCACTCAATGCTTCGATAGAGGCAGCGCGTGCAGGGGAAGCTGGCCGGGGATTTGCCGTTGTTGCCGATGAGATCGGAAAGCTTGCGTTTCAGACTCAGGAGAGTATAAAGGAGATCAATAAAGTTCTCTCGGACAGCTCAAAGAATACAGTTGCCGGAGTCTCTGTAATTCAGAAAACCGCCGAGATGATGCGTGAAATGATTGCTCACATGGGGCAGGGGGCGCATAAGATTCAGCTTCTTCAGGAGAGTATTTTCATAGAGGAGAAGTACATCAAGATTATAATAGGACAGATGAACGACAATATTTCACTGGCTAAAAAAATAGGTACTGCTACTGATGAACAGAAAGTTGCCGTTGAGTCAACCTCTCAGGCATTGGAGGATCTCATTGTAATCCTAAACGAAATGGTTGATGAGATCAAAGAGATGGCGGCGAATGCGTACGATATTCATGAAAATGCCATGGATGTTATGGTTGATACAGAGAAGGCCGTAAGCGGGATGGCTGATGTATAGCTGATTTATTCTTTACATCATGATTGTATTTGTGAATTATTTTTAAGTACTATATTGCTTTGTAAAAATATATGTTTGAAAAAGGGGTCAGAGCCTGAATATAAAAAATTCAGGCTCTGACCCCTTTTTTTGTTAAAAAACTTGACTGATATCAGGTTATTTTGTTATATAACTATATCAGGATATATTGATATATGGAAACAGTTAACTATTTCAAGGCCCTTTCCGACGAGACCAGACTTAGAATCTTAAATCTTCTTCATAAGAAGGAATTGAATGTAAATGAAATTGTATCCATATTGAATATGGGGCAGTCGAGAATTTCACGTCATCTGAAGATACTTTCAGACTCATCTCTTATTTTTTCCAGAAAAGACGGATTATGGGTTTTTTACAAGGCAGATGATGGCGGTTTTTCAGGTGAGCTTATACGGCTCATCGATTCAAGATTGAAAAATGAAAAGTTATTTTTACTGGATATTTCCAGTCTTGACAGGTATTTTAAAGAACGCGGAGAGAAGGGGAAAGAGTACTTTAACAAAATCGCCTCGCACTGGAAAAAGATAAGAGGGGAAATTCTTGGAGATCTTGATCTCAATTCAGAGATCGTTAAATTTGCAGGTAATTCGCAATGCGCTGCTGATCTGGGATGCGGGAACGGCGAGTTGACCGGGCTGCTTCTGTCAAAATCTGAAAAAGTAATCGGTGTAGACCGTTCATCGGGTATGCTTGATGAAGCCGGTAAGTATCTCAAGTCTATGGGGAGAGAGAAGTTTGATCTTAGACTTGGTGAGCTTGCCCATCTTCCGGTAAGAGATGGAGAGACGGATTGTGCTGTGATTAATATGGTGCTTCATTATCTTGATGATCCTTCAATTGCAATAGCGGAGGCTGGAAGAATTGTAAGAAGCGGAGGGCGGCTTGTAATCGCCGAGCTTGAAAGGCATAGCGATGAATCGCTAAGAGGGACTCACGGTCACAGATGGCTTGGATTTGCTCCGGATATTGTGAAGAGCTGGATAAACGGAAGTGGATTCAGTTTTAAAAAATCAAAAAGTTTCACTGCAGCAAATGGTTTGAAAGTTATGCTTTATGTTTCGGAGAAAATTTAATCAGGTACTGTTGTAAGGTAGAATTTGTGTTATTAAAGAGAGTTAACTCTCTGTCATGCCGGCTGTAGTGTAACGGAATGCCGGTATCCCATACAACTGGTTTTGTAATGAGATTCCGGTATTTACAGGTAAGGCTTTTGCAAAACCGGAATGACAGATTTAAGTAAAACCGGTTTATTGTTAATACATTTTTTACTTTAAAACGAACCAGATAGATAATATAACAAGGAGAAAAAAGATGAGCATTAAAATGACGAATGAAGAGCTTAAAGATCTTGCACCAAAACTGCCGTATAAAGTTGCAGATATAAGCTTAGCCGATTGGGGCAGAAAAGAGATCGAACTTGCAGAGGTTGAAATGCCCGGCCTGATGTCTGTAAGAGAGAAATATGGGAAAACAAAACCGCTTAAAGGACTTAAAGTTGCAGGAAGTCTTCATATGACAATTCAGACTGCAGTTTTAATTGAAACTCTTTCAGCACTTGGTGCTGATGTAAGATGGGCGTCCTGCAACATTTTCTCAACACAGGATCATGCAGCAGCGGCAATTGCTAAAGACGGAAAAACACCTGTATTCGCATGGAAGGGTGAGACCCTGGAAGAATACTGGTGGTGTACAGAGATGGCTCTCACATGGCCTGACGGAAGCGGTCCTGATCTTCTTGTTGATGACGGTGGAGACGCTACACTTTTTATCCACTATTGCTACAAAGCTGAGAAAGATATCAAATTTCTTGATCAGAATCCTGAACATAAAGAGATGCAGATAATTCTTGATCGTATCAAACATTGTGTAAAGAAGTACCCGACACGATGGACTGCAAACGTTAAGAATATCCGCGGAGTATCCGAAGAGACAACTACCGGTGTTCATAGACTTTATCAGATGGAGAAAAATGGAGAGCTTCTTTTCCCTGCGATAAATGTTAACGACTCTGTTACAAAATCTAAATTTGATAATCTCTACGGCTGCCGTGAGTCACTTGTTGATGGAATCAAGAGAGCAACAGACATTATGGTTGCAGGAAAGATTGTTGTTGTTGCCGGATATGGAGATGTTGGTAAAGGATCAGCTCAGTCAATGAGATGGTTTGGAGCCAGAGTTCTTGTTACAGAAATTGATCCGATCTGTGCTCTTCAGGCTGCAATGGAAGGCTATGAGGTTACAACAATGGATAAGGCTGCCTCTATTGGTGATATTTTTGTTACTACTACAGGTAACATGGACGTTATAACTGGCGCTCACATGGAGAAGATGAAGGATAACGCAATTGTCTGCAACATCGGTCACTTCGACAGTGAGATCGCAATGTATTATCTTGAGCAGAATAAGAA